>NZ_JAUNVZ010000002.1 GCF_030540545.1 Rothia sp. (in: high G+C Gram-positive bacteria)
CGCAGCCTTGCCGGATTGGTGGCCGCAGCCTTGCCGGATTGGGGCAGAGACTATAAAAGGTTCGTATCTCAAAAAGATACGAACCTTTTATAGTCTCTACGTAGTCTTAGCAGTGTCTACGCAATGAGTTAGTTTTTAGATGCTTTGCGTGCTTCTCGCTTAGCTTTGCGCTGGTTATTCCAGTCTTGAATCTTATGCCAGCAGGTGAGCACGATCTTCATCATGCGGTTGTAGAGTTTGTGCGCCCACACGAATTCGGTGGCCCAGATGCTCAGACCGATGAAGATGAATAGCCATCCGGGGCCGGGGGTGACGAGCATGATCAGGCCGGCAATGAGGCAGAGGGCTCCGACTCCGATCACGAGGGGCTTGTAGAGGTGCTTCATGACGGGGTGCGCGTGCATTTTTTCTTTCATGCGCTCCATTTTGCGGTGGACCCAGCTGTCGTTGCTGTGGGTGACTTCGTCTTCTAGGGTGCTCATGTTCACCTTCTTTCGTCTGCGCGGGGGCTGCCGTGTTCTAGTGTACCGGTTTTTGCTGTGTTATTTCTTTGTTTTCTCTGCGCGTGGTTCGATAATGGTGTCATGTCCTATGAGGTTGTTTTTGAGCCGTGGCCGGTGAGTGTCCATTATGGTTTTAAACGTTCTCGCGGTGATGTGGATGCGCAGTTTCTGCCGGGTCTGCTGTGCCTGGAGCGTGATGGTGCGCGTACTGTGCTTTATATTGAGTGGAATGCTGCGAATGCTGCTCGCGGGGTTGAGCCCGTCAGGGGTCGTACCCGTGTGCGTGAGCGTTTTAAGAATGGTTTTGCGCAGGATTGTCTGTGCCGTGTGAGTTTTGATGATTCTCGGGGCTGCTATGAGATAGTTTTTGAGCCCTTGAGTTTTTGGCAGGGCAGTGCGCCTATTGCTCGGGCTGTGCTGCGTGTAGCCGCGGAGCCTTCATCCCCCGATGCGTGGGTTTGCACGTGGTTACGGGAGTCGGAGGTTGAACCTCAGCAGGAGTATTTCCGGGCTGTGGCGCGGGGCATTATGCTCTCGCTCAATGCTGAGGACACGCCGCTGCTTCGACCGGGGTGCTGTCAACGTACCGATAGGGAGTATCGTACCCGGGAGAATAACCCGGGTATGACTATCCACGTGGGGACCGATAGGGGTGTTGCCCGCGCCTTGATTGTGGAGGCGAAGCGCGATAACCGCGGCCGTGTGCGCGGCTATTATGCGAATTGTGTACTGCCGGGCTCTAATATTTTCGGTAATCTCCGCTGGGTGTTTGACCCCGATATGCCGGTAGAGCAGCGCGTGCCGGATCTGGCGTTTTGGGAGTATAAGCCGCAGCGCCGCAAACCGATTTTTGATTCACCCGCGCTGGGTGGTGATATCCCTGAGCAGGTGCGTGCGTTGGCGCCGTGGCTTCCTTGCTATTAGTGCGTATGCCCTATTGACGTGATGTACTTCGGGGGAGTTTGTCGGTTTTAGCGGTTCTTCCATGCATTGGCTATATCACTGGTCAGTAGCCGCAGAATATGGCTTTCACTCAGGCTGAGCCCGTCAAAGAGACGGGTTTCTGCCTGGGATAGCTGCTGCTGAATCTGTGCGAGCAGTTCGGTCCCGGCGGGGGTGGGCTTGATAATACGAATACGCTTATCCTGTGGGTCTACTTCGCGGTAAATCAGTCCCTGTTCTTCCAGGGCGTGAATGACCTGCACTAGGGCTGCACGATCCAGCCCGAGGTATTCGGAGATTTCCTGCTGGGTTTCGGGCTCTCGAGATACCACGGTGTAGAGCACATGGTAGCCGCGCATGCCTTTGGGGAGGGCAGCGAAAATATCGACGGTGAGTTTTTCGTAGCGCTGTGCCAGTACGGTTAGTGACCAGCCGAAGTCGCAGGGCTCGGGTGCGTAGTGTGTGCTCATAATAGGTGGGGTAGAGAATCTATTGGTTGAGATACACTCTAATCTATTTCGCCCGGTCTATGCCAATTTTACGGGCTTTTTGTTCCTATTATGCTCTGAGGTTAGAGTAAAAAATACGTTGAGTTTCTACCTTTTTCGCCCTACACTTTAAAGGTACTTATCCGCACTGAGCTGTTATTGCGCAGGTGTGGTTTCACCCTCTCCTCAAAGGAAAAGGTTTTATGACTACTGAAGATCGTAACCCGAGCATTGACCCGGCAGAGAACAACGCTTTCTTCCCCTCGCCCTACTCCCTGAGCCAGTACACCGCACCGAAGACTGACTTCGACGGCGTTATTGCTAAGGACGCATACAAGGGCGATAAGAAGGTGCTGGTCATCGGCACCGAAGAGCGCTACATGCTCATGCAGAACGGCAAGTTCTTCTCCACCGGTAACCACCCGGTTGAGTCCCTGCTGCCCATGCACCACATCCTGGAAGCTGGCTTCGAGATTGAGGTTGCGACCCTCACCGGCGCTCCCGTGAAGTTCGAGTGGTGGGCATTCCCGCACGAGGATGAGGCAGTAACCAGCGCATGGGCAAAGCTGGAGGAGCAGATGAAGGCTCCCAAGCGCCTGGCAGATATTGAACTGAACGACGACTACCTGGGCGTGCTGATCCCCGGCGGTCACGGCGCTATGCTGAACCTGCCCGAAAGCAAGGACGTTCAGGCTGTTCTGGACTGGGCTCTGAACAACGACAAGCTGATGATCTCCCTGTGCCACGGCCCGGCAGCATTCCTGGCTGCAGGCTACGAGCGCGAGAGCAACCCCCTGGCAGGCTACAAGATGTGCGTCTTCCCCGATTCCCTGGACGCTGGCGCAAACATTGAGATCGGCTACCTGCCCGGCAAGATGCCGTGGGCACTGGGCGAGGCTCTGAAGGCTCAGGGTATCGAGATTGTTAACGACACCATGAGCGGCGCAACCCACCGCGACCGTAACCTGCTGACCGGTGACAGCCCCCTGGCATCCAACGCTCTGGGCAAGATGGCTGTTGAGGCTCTGCTGGAGAAGGTTGCCTAATCTCTCAAGCGTAGTGTTTCGTATCTCGTATAAAATCTCGAGGTAGAAGCATGAGAAAACGCCTGTGCCCCGCACCAAAAAGTGCGGGGCACAGGCGTTTTATCGTTTAAGATAAGCGGTCTTTAGAGCTTGCCGATAGCAATCTGCAGCATACGGCGGATGGGCTCTGCAGCACCCCAGAGCAGCTGGTCACCAACGGTGAACGCGCTAATGTACTCCGGACCCATTGCCAGCTTACGGATACGACCCACGGGAATCTCCAGGGAACCGGAAGCAGCCACGGGGGTCAGATCCACCATGGAGTCTTCACGGGTGTTGGGGATAACCTTTGCCCAGGGGTTGTCCTCAGCGATAATACGCTCGATTTCCTCAACGGGCAGGTCCTTGGTCAGCTTAATGGTCAGCGCCTGGGAATGGGAGCGCATGGTTGCAATACGCACGCACAAACCGTCCATGATCACGCGGTCATCGCCGTTCAGACCCAGGATCTTATTGGTTTCTACATCGGCCTTCCACTCTTCGCGGGACTGGCCGTTGCCCAGATCGGAGTCAATCCAGGGAATCAGGGAACCGGAAAGGGGCACACCGAACTGAGTGGTGTCCAGCTCGCCGGAGCGCTGCTGCTCGAGCACCTTACGGTCGATGTCCAGGATTGCGGATGCGGGATCGTCCAGCTCAGCGGAGACGTTATTGCCCAGATCGCGGAACTGCTTGAGCACCTCGCGCATATGGCGTGCGCCGCCGCCGGATGCTGCCTGGTAGGTCATGGAGGTGGTCCACTCGACCAGGCCGTTCTTGAACAGACCGCCCAGACCCATCAGCAGGCAGGAGACGGTGCAGTTGCCGCCGACGAAGTCCTTAATGCCGTTTTCCAGACCCTGATCAATGACGTGACGGTTGATGGGATCCAGAACGATAATCGCATCATCGTTCATACGCAGGGTGGAAGCTGCGTCAATCCACAGACCGTCCCAGCCGCTTTCACGCAGCTTGGAGTGTACAGCCTCGGTGTAGCTGCCGCCCTGGGCGGTAACGATAATCTTGTGCTTGCGCAGCTCGTCAATATCGTAGGCATCCTTCAGAGTGGAGGGGGAGAGGACACCGTCGAAGGTAGGGGCTTCGCCACCAACATTGGAGGTGGTGAAGAAGACGGGGGTAATGCCCTCGAAGTCGTTTTCTTCGAGCATGCGCTTCATGAGCACGGAGCCAACCATGCCGCGCCAGCCAACAAAGGCTACAGAGTCACCGGTATTAAAGTTCATGGTTACTAGTTTACTCCCTTAAATTGGGTCTTAGCGTATCCTGCGTATCGCTAATGAACAGCTAACGAATGTTTATAAACGGTCAAAAATTTGCATGCAATAGTAGACCGGGTTTTTCCCGCCGGACTCATCCAGCAGGTAGCCGTTATCGCTCTTCTCCCAGGGGCTTTCGCTCACCAGCTGAAAATCGCCGCGGGATTCAATATCCGGGGCGTAAGTATCCCCGCTAATCTCATTGCCTTCCTGGCAGTAGAAGCGCGTTATCACACAGCGTGAGAGCGGGCCGAAACCGGGCAGGTTTTCAGTCTCTAGCGCCTGCTGATAGAGGGAGCCGCCTCCAATAATCCAGGCGGTGGGGGCGTCCTCGGGGTGCTCCTCGGGAACCGGTAAGGAAGCGGCAAAAGAGCAAGCGGTCTGCAGAGAAGGCATCCAAAAAGCACCGTCGCGCTCTACCGGCTCGGTCACGGAGGAAGAAATCACAATATTCACGCGCCTGGGCAGGGGGCGGAAACGCGGCGGGAAAGACTCCCAGGTCTTACGACCCATAATCACGGGTGCGCCCAGGGTGGTTTTCTTAAAATAGGCGAGGTCTTCGGGCACATGCCAGGGCATATCGCCATTGCGCCCAATAACTCCGGCATCGGTTTGCGCCCAAATAGCGCCTAGACGTGGTGTGCTCATGCTGTATCCAATGGTTGAGAGGGCGGAGAAGAAATACTCCTATATCTAGGGTAGCGAGCGCGCGGGGGATATGAAAATACACAGCTGGATATGAAAATAGCCTCCCAATAGGTGGGAGGCTATTTTCTAAAGAGTGCGGTTTCTAGGACTCATGCCAGATGGAGAAAATGCCCACCTGCTGATCAGCCTGATGACCAATCCAGGCGTCCAGAATCTTCACGCCCTTCTGCTCGTGCATGAGCTCACGGGTGATCAGCTGCTTTTCGTTCTTGAGTGCTCGCTGCTCTTCGGTGAGTTCCTCATCGGCAACCTCGGTGTACAGGCGTACATCCGCATTTTCCTTGACCAGGGATACGGTGTACTCCACCAGGGGCAGAGAGCCGGTCTGCTCTAGAGTGGCTGCCTTCATACGCTCAATACTGGGCTTTGCCGAGGCGGTTAGATAGTTCAGGAATACCTTGGAGGCGCGGTCCTTCCAGGAGGAGTCCACGCCGAGTTCCTGCTCCGCTTCGTGCAGCTTGGCGCAGAACGCCTCGGAGGCGGCAAGGGTCGCGCCCGAGTCCAGCTGGGTGTGCTTGCCGGTGAGCAGATTGCCTTCATCGCGCAGGCGCAGGCGGATGACCGCGCCGCTCCAAGCGGGGATATAGATAATGCGGTAGCGAATATCTTCACCGGCGCCCTGCTGCTTAGAGAATGCCTCCAGAGCCAAGGATTGAATGCGTGCGCGGTCTTTTTCGGTCAGTTCAGCCATTATTTTCCTTCATCCCAATAGGAGCCCATATTGGCAAGAGTGTCGGCGCGGTGTGCCAACCAGGCGCGGAAGAGCTGCACATTGGGGATTTCGCGCAGGGTATCGAAGGTGACATTGCCTTCTGCCAGCTGGGCGCGTTCCTCATCGCTCATTTCTTCCTCGCGCTTGGGTACCAGGTAGCGCAGGGTTGCGGTGCCCGCGGCGCGGTCCACCTGATAGTGCGATTCGAGCACGCGGCCGGTGGATTCGAGCACATCGGCGGCGTTTTTTGTGGAGTTTGCGATCAGCGGTCCGAGAATCTTATCCAGTGCCGAGGGGGAGGCACCCTGCGGTTCCCAAATGACGTTTACGCCTTTTTCGCGTTCCTTGTCATAGAGGTCGCGGCAGAAGGACTTATCTGCGTAGAGGGTGTCTTCGGAGTCCACGGTGGGTTCTTCACCGTACATGAGTGCCTTGAGTCGAATCACGGTGTTCGTCCAGGCGGGAATATAAATGTTGTAGCAGGTAATATCGCTCTTTGCGTAGAGCTCCTGGCGATCCAGGGAGGTGGTCGCGATCTGCTCCAGTGCCTGCTCGTATTCGGCGGAGCCGTGAGCGGGAATCTGAGTGGTATCCATAGTGATCCTTGAAATCTTAGACGGCGATGGGGGCTGCAATACCCGGGTGGTGCTTGTAATTGACCAGTTCAAAGTCTTCGTATTCGTAATCAAAAATAGAAGGCTTCTTCGTTTTAATGACCAGCTGCGGGTAGGGGTAGGGCTCACGGGGCGGGTTAGGCACGCCGTTCTCATCCTCGCCAATACCCAGCTGCTTCTTGACCTGCTCCAGATGGTTCAGATAAATATGGCAATCGCCGCCGGTCCACACGAACTCGCCCGGTTCCATACCCACCTCCTGGGCAATCAGATAGGTCAGCAGGGCATAGGAAGCAATATTGAAGGGCACACCCAGGAACATATCGGCACTGCGCTGGTACAGCTGGCAGGAGAGCTCCTTCGTGCCGTCCTTACGGGTGCTCACATAGAACTGGAACATGGCGTGGCAGGGAGGCAGAGCCATATCGTCCACCTCAGCGGGATTCCACGCCGAGACAATATGACGGCGAGAATCCGGGTTGTTCTTAATAGAATCGATCACCTTAGCAATCTGATCCAGGCTCTCACCGCCGGGAGTGGGCCAGGAGCGCCACTGCACACCGTAGACAGGACCCAAATCACCATTCTCATCGGCCCATTCATCCCAAATGGTCACGCCGCGCTCCTGCAGCCAGCGCACATTGGAGGAGCCGCGGAGGAACCAGAGTAGCTCAATAGCCACGGACTTGAAATGCACGCGCTTGGTGGTAATCATGGGGAAGGAATCGCGCAGGTTAAAACGCATTTGACGGCCGAAAACACCGATGGTGCCGGTGCCGGTGCGGTCGCCGCGTTCCTCGCCGTGCTCGAGAATATCGCGCAGCAAATCTTCATAGGGGGTGGGGATAGCGGACATGCGCTTACCTTTCGCGAAATGGGTGTACTGTACACAATTCTACGGGGTGCGCATAGCTTGCGCTCGGTGGCGGGCGCCGATTTCGCCGGTGGTAAAGAGGCAGCGCTTATGAGAGCGCGCAAGGGTATAAAAATCCCGCCCTCGTATGAAGACTACGGGGCGGGATACATGCATAGAGCAGAGCTGCAGAGCGCGATTTAGACCGTGGGGCGGGAGGTTTCAATGGATACCACACGCGGATTATCCCCGGTGCTCAGCTGCAAAATCAGCACATCGGCGGTCTCCAGGTGCGGGTCTGCAAGCGGCAACTGATCCCACTGACCCGGAGCCAGCAAATACTCGCGCACAGCCTCCAGTATCTGCGGGAAAACCGGACGGTGACCGCATAGCAGAGTGGACTCGGGACGATCCAGCAGGGAACGCACCGCCTTAGCGCAACGCTTGGGCTTCTCGGCTGCCCCTGCCTCGGAGAGAGACTTCTTCTCCTTATAGGTCACCTCAACGCCCTTCTTATCCAGGGACTTCAGCAGAGGCTTGACGGTGCGCTCGCAACGCACCCAGGGGGAAGAATAAATGCGGGTGGGTGCCCAGGCAGCCAGCATGGGAACCAGAGCCTTTGCCTGACGCTCACCCAGCTCATCTAAGGGGCGCAGCTCATCGGCTGCCGACCAGTTCTCGCGGGCGTGCGCGTGGGCGTGACGAACCAGCAGAGAGGGCACGGTATCCAGGGTACCTGCGGCAACGTGCGCAGCCAGAGCATCCAGAGGCAGCTGATCGCTCTCATTGCTCAGCAGTTCACGCGCCCGATCAATGCTGACCCAGCGCAGCTGGTCCACTTCACCCTCATCCGCTGCGGGCACCTGGTATGCCGGGGCTTTAGCCGCCCAGTAGAAGACATCCTTGCTCTTGCCGTGCACCGGGTAGGAGGTAACCGCCAGGGGCACACCCAAGCGCACATTGAGGGACACCTCTTCGCGGATCTCGCGCAGAGCGGTTTCAGGCAGGGATTCACCCGGATCCTGCTTACCCTTGGGCCAGGACCAATCATCATAGCGAGGTCGGTGAATGAGCAGCAGCTCAATCTCGCCCTGCTCATCCAGGCGCCAAATCAGGGCACCGGCGGCAACTACCTGTGCGGTGGTACTGGGGGTGCGGGTAATGCTCAGGCTATTGTCGTGCAGTCGAGCGGTGTAGTAGGGGGTTTCCTTAGCCACAAAAATCCTCTGCTAATGGGTTAAACGCGAACTCTATTGTAACGGGTGAGCGGTAGAAGAGTGGGGCAGGTGTCGGGCGCATCTCACGCCGGGAATAAAGAACGATTATTCCTTATTCCCGGCGTGAATGCTAGCGAATGCAGAGCCTATGCCAGGGAACGGCTCTTCTTACGCGAGCGCGATGCCAAATAATAGGACTGCACATCGCGCAGAGGCTCGCCATCAGCATTCTTCGCGTGGCGTTCCCACAGGCCGTCGGAATCCAAATGCCAGGTATTGGACTCATCGCTCATATAGATCGTGAACATATTCAGCAGGTACTCAATATGGCGAGGATCCTTGACCGGAACCAGAGCCTCAATACGGCGATCCAAATTGCGGTGCATCATATCAGCACTACCAATAAAGACCTTAGGCTCACCGGCATTGGCAAAAGCGAAGACACGCGAGTGCTCCAGGAAACGGCCCAGCACGCTACGCACGCGAATATTCTCGCTCAGCCCCGGCACGCCCGGGCGCAGGGCACAAATACCGCGCACCACCACATCCACGGGCACACCCGCCTGGGAGGCACGGTAGAGGGAATCAATAATGTCCTCATCCACCATGGAATTGCACTTGAACTGAATGCGCGCTTGTTTACCCGCCTTGTGGTTTTCAATCTCGCGGTCAATATGCTCAATCAGCCCGCTACGCAGGGTTCGAGGAGCCACCAGCAGAGACTTGTAATTGGTCTTTGGAGCGTACCCCGAGAGCTGATTGAACAGACGGGAAACATCCTCACAAATCTGCTCATCGCAGGTAACAATACCCAAATCCTCATAGAAACGAGCCGTGGAGGGGTGGTAGTTACCGGTACCAATATGAGCGTAACGGCGCAGAGTATTACCCTCACGGCGCACCACCAGGGAAAGCTTGCAATGAGTCTTCAGACCCACAATGCCGTAGACCACGTGCACGCCGGCGCGCTCAAGCTTGCGAGCCCAGGAAATATTGGCTTCTTCATCAAAGCGAGCTTTAATTTCCACCAGAGCCACAACCTGCTTGCCCGCCTCGGCGGCGTCAATCAGGGCGTCAATAATGGGCGAATCGCCACTGGTGCGGTACAGGGTCTGCTTAATCGCCTGCACGCGCGGGTCGGCGGCAGCCTGTGCGAGGAATGCCTGCACACTGGTTGCGAAGGAATCGTAGGGGTGATGCAGCAGAACATCGTGATCGCGGGCAGCCGCAAAAACATCGGCTTCCTTAGCGGTCTCTGCAGTATTGAGCCAGCGGGAGGTATGAGCCACATGCTTGGGGTAGTGCAGCGCCGGACGGTTGGCGCGCACAATGGCACCCACACCGCGCAAATCCAGGGGAGCGGGCAGCTTATACACCTCGGACTCATCAATCTGCAGCTCGGATACCAGCAGCTCCAGCACAGCCGGGTTAATGGAATCCTCCACCTCAAGGCGCACGGGCGGGCCGAAACGACGGCGCAGCAGCTCCTTCTCCAGAGCCTTAAGCAGATTCTCCGCGTCGTCTTCTTCCACCTCAAGGTCCTCATTACGGGTCACTCGGAAGGCGTGGTGCTCCACAACCTCCATACCGGGGAAGAGGGAATCCAGGTGCTCGGCAATAATGGTTTCTAGAGGGATAAAACGAGCCGGGGCGCCGGAGGTATTGGCGGCGCGAGCACCGTCCACCGAGACCATGCGGTCAAGCTGATCGGGTACCTTCACGCGCGCAAAGAGCTCCTTGCCGCTCTGCGGATTGCGCACCAGCACCGCCAGGTTCAGGGAAAGACCCGAAATATAGGGGAAGGGGTGCGCGGGATCTACCGCCAGGGGAGTGAGAATCGGGAAAATATCGCGGAAGAACTCCTCGCGCAGACGAGCCTTAGCGGCAGGTTCCAGATCATTCCAACCAACCACCTGAATATTGTGTTCGGCCAGCGCCGGCAGTACCTGCTCGTGGAAGACCATGGCGTGGCGCTTCTGCAGACGGTGAGCAGCCTCGGCAATGGCCTCCATCTGCTCTTCGGGGCTTAGACCCGCAGCCGAGGGAACAGCCAAGCCGGTAGCAATGCGGCGCTTGAGACCCGCCACGCGCACCATAAAGAACTCGTCTAGGTTGGAGGCAACAATGGACAGGAAGTTCAGACGCTCCAGCAGGAAAAGATCGGGGTCTTCTGCCAGTTCCAGCACGCGGGTGTTAAAGTCCAGCCAGCTGCTTTCGCGGTCGAGGAAACGCTCGGGGCCGAATTCGCCATCCAGCTGAGGCAGGGTGATTTTTTCACTCTTTTCAATGCGGTCGCCGCGCGTCTTAGCCGGCTCAATTTTGGCGATATCACCGCCGATATGAATGACACCGGTCAGAGGTGCCGGTTCGGGGCTGCGTTGTGCTGCCATGCTGTATTCCTTTCATCAGCGAATCAAGAATAAAAGTTCTATAAATGCTCTCTCTTCCCAGTATTAGCGGGGAAGAGCTTATGTCTGCTTAAAGATTAGGGCTGTGCCGGAGCGTACATGCGATCAATGGTGTGCACCCCAAAGCCCAGGGACTCATAGAGTGTGAGTGCCGGGGTATTATCCTCATCCACATAGAGCTCAATGGCACGCAAATTACGACCCTGCTCATCCTGAGCCAGAGCCAAATACGCCAGAGCCTTCAACGTCAGGGTGCGACCCAAACCGCCTCCCTGAGCATTCGGATGGATACCCACCACATAAATCTCACCGGCGGGGGAGTACTCGCCCGCAGACTGACCGACCGGGATTTTCGTCCACACATAGGCGGCAATAGAGGGCTTAGCCGCACTCGAGTCTTCAGCAATAAAGAAACCCTCGGGGCGGAACCACTCGGACTCAACCCTCTGTACCAGATCCTCAAGTACCAGCTTGCCCTGCTCCGGATGGTGCGCAAAAGCCGCCGCATTAGCTTCAATCCACGCCGGACCGTCAGCCTGCAGGTAGTTCTGCACCTCGAAGGTACGAGAGAGAAGAGTCTCGGGCAGAGTACGCGCGTCGGCTGCCTCAGCCAAGGACTCGCGAGCGGCAGAATCCAGGGGAAGAACCATCTTAAAAAGCGTGCGCACCGGGGCAAAAGAATACTCGCGCACAAGGGAATCAGCGGGGGAAATAATACCCGTATCGGTGGCGCTACCGTGCACCCACAGGGTGTAACGCTCAACCGGGGCATGTAGAGAAGATAAGACCGATTCAAAAAATTCATGGCCCAAATGCTCACCGCGAGAGGCCGGGGCAACCGCCGCCTCCAGCAGACCCGGCTCGCTTTCGCTGGGAAGGATCTCCACGAGCGCTGCAAGAATAGTGGAGTCGCTCTCGGTCGCGCTCAGAGCTGCGTGTACATACACGCGAGGTTCTTCAGCAGAGCTATTAGCCGAAGCGCTCGCCTTTGCCAGCTCAATGAGAGTCTGCTCAGAAAATGCCGGAACGCCATCGTGGGAATGAACCGCGCGAGCAAAAGCTTCAAAGCGCTGCAGATGATCGGCATCCAGCGGCAGAATGCTGTAGGTATAGTGATGCGTCATCGATGAATCCTCCCAAATCTCCAGGTTCTCTCTTAACTGTATCTCTTAAAACCAGGAATCAGGGAGTGTGAAACGTATTATGACAGAATGCGAACATTCGGGCCCCGCAGGCGCCGAGTACAGCGCCTAACGAGAAGCGAAACTATAGCCCACATTGCGCACCGTAGAAATCAGATGCTCATACTCGCTACCGAGCTTGGAACGCAGACGACGCACATGCACATCCACCGTGCGAGTACCGCCGTAGAAAGAATCATAGCCCCACACCTCAGAGAGAAGCTGGGCGCGGCTAAAGGCACGACCGGGGTGCTGAGCCATAAACTTCAGCAGCTCAAACTCCTTAAAGGTCAGATTCAAAGCGTGAGAATTCAGGTACACCGAATAGGAACGAGGATCAATGACCAGGGCACCGGCACGAATAATACTCTCCGTCGTATTGTTCTGCTCATCGCCCAGGCGAATACGCAGACGCGCCTGAAAAAGAGAAGCGCTGGTTTCGGGAGTGAAAAAATCATCAATCTGCCAGACGGCACCCAGAGCGCTCGCGGACTCCTCAGAAATCAGTACAAGAAGCACACTATGGGGAGCGAGTTCTTTGAGTCTTTGGCACAGCGCCTTGGCATCCATGAGATCAGTGCGGGCGTCAATAATATAGGCTTCGGGGGCATCCTGAGGTACGGCAACGGGTAGGGTTCGCCCCTGGATATGCAGCTGGTGGGGGAAGCGTTCAAAAGCGGGGAGGGTGGAGGCGTGCGGGTCATCGGTGAGTAGTACGATACGGTACATGCGCCTCCTTCTTGTTCTCTCTTCTTATGGTACTCGCTGTGGGAAGCCAAAGATACATAAATCTGGTAAAAATTTCATCCACAATTCCCCTCTTTTAAGGTGTTGCTGGGCGGACAAGTTTATGTGAGCGTGCTATCTTAAAGCCATGGATAACATTGTTGCTCTCGAAATTTTCTTTGTCTGCCTGCTGGTTCTCGCCGGTCTCGCTATCGGTCTGGGCGCCCTGCGTGTGCTCTTCGGCCTCTTCTCCGGCCAGAAGTAAGCTGTTTGAGGGTTCGCCCCTGACGACAAAGCTACCGGGTGAACCGGTTATATAAGAATTAGATATAGCGCCAGATGAATCATGAATGTATTGAAGCATTCATGCTTCATCTGGCGCTATGCGCATGCCTGCAGAATCTTCGCAGTAGCGCGAGAAGAACAGAGAAGAGCCGCTCTCTTAAGCCCACAGCGGGCAGAAGAACCCAGCCTATCTTTAGAAGAGCCAAAAGCCTAAAATAGAAGAATGGCTATTGAAATTCCCACCAATCTAACCCCCGAACTCGTACCTTTCGCCTGGCTGCTGGGCACCTGGGAAGGTACCGGCACCATGTGGTACGAAGGCAGCGAAGAGCAGACCTTCGGCCAGATCATTACCTTCTCCCAGGAAGGCCTGCCCTATATCGAATACCGCGCAGAGTCCTTCCTGCTGGACGATAACGGTCAGAAGCTGCGCCCGCTAACCGTTGAGACCGGCTTCTGGCAGCTGGACCGTGCCATGACCGACGCTGACGGCGGCTTCGGTCTGGTACCCCACGATATTGTTCCCGCCTACGCAGACGCCGAGGCAGTGGAAACCCTGCGCAATGGCGACGATGGCTTTAACCTGCTGGCATCCTTCGCTCACCCGGGCGGCATTACCGAAAACTATGTCGGCATGATTAAGGGCCCGCAGATCCGCATGCAGACCGCAAACCTGCTGCGCGACGATAATAGCCACGATTACAATGGCTCCGTGCGCCTGTGGGGTCTGGTGAATGGCAACCTCATGTGGCATTGGGAAATTGCTGACTCCGAGGGCAAGATGAGCACCCATGCTTCGGCTGAGCTGCGCAAGACCTCCTCCATGTCCGGCGACTCCCTGGGCCCGGGCATGTTCGGCTCCTTCGAGGACGAGGCTCCCGAAGAAGGCGCTTCCGAGGATTCGGCAGAATAATGTCCGCAAACCCCCTACTTTCGCGCCCCGGAGCGTTCGCCGCAGCCGGTATTAATGCCGGTGTGGTGGCGCATTACGGCGACCCTCTGGCCGAGCAGCGCGCCTATGATCGTGATCGTGACGGTAGCGGTGCGCCCGTGGTGGTTGACCGCTCCAATCTGGGTATTGTGCGTGTTGCCGGCCCCGATCGCGGTTCTTGGCTAACCTCCATTGCCTCCCAGATTGTGGACGGTATGGATGCGGGTGAAAGCCGCGAAATGCTGCTGCTCTCCCCCCAGGGCCGTATTGAATACGCCCCGGCGGTTATTGCCGATGAGCAGGCCCTGTGGCTGATTGTTGAGGGTGAGCAGGCTCAGCCTCTGAGCGAGTACCTGAACCGCATGAAGTTCATGCTGCGCGTGGAAATTAGCGATGAAAGCGAATCTTACGCGGTGCTGGAAACCATGCGCGACCCGCGCGACACCTCGCCCGTCTTTGAAAATACGTTGGTATGGCGTGATCCCTGGCAGCGCGTTGCAACGGGCGGTTATGCCTACACCCGCGAGGGCGTGAGCCACCCGGGCGAGTCCTACACCCGCTATTTGAGCATTGTGCCGCGCGAGCGCCTGGAGCAGCTGGCTGAGCACCACGCCCTGGCCGGTGTGTGGGCTGCTGAAGCTCTGCGTATTGACGCTTGGCGCCCGCGCGCTGGTACCGAGGTGGACGATAAGAGTATCCCTCAGGAGCTGGATTTCACCCGTACCGCCGTGCACTTTAATAAGGGCTGCTATAAGGGTCAGGAGACCGTGGCTCGAGTGCACAATCTGGGTCACCCGCCGCGCCGCCTGGTCTTTTTGGATATTGACGGCTCCGAGCACACCCTGCCCGCCGAGGGCACGGAGCTCTTTGTGGAGGGTAAGTCCCGCCCGGTGGGCCGTATTACCTCGGTTGCTTTGCACCACGAGGCCGGCCCCATTGCCCTGGCTGTCATTAAGCGTGCGATCGACCCGGACACTACCCTGCGAGCAATCGATACGGGAGATAGCGATAGCGAAGGCAATGCCGTGAGCACCGAATATGCGGTCTCTCAGACGGTGATTGTGGATCCCGATTCGGGTGAAATTGCCCGTAAATCCTTTGTGGGTAAGGACTTCCTCAAACGCTAAATAAGCTGAAGAGATAGTACTGCTGAAGAGCATAAAAGCTAGCACAGAATATAAAAGACCGCGGGTCTTTCGGAACCTTCCGAAAGACCCGCGGTCTTTGCTCTACAAAGCTATCTGAAGAGCTATCTACAGCTTAGCGGCCGAAGAGAACAGCTGCCTCTTCCCAACGATCCAGAGGCACGGTCTTCAAACCGTCCAGTGCCTCTTCCAGGGGGACGTAGCGGACCTTGGTGCCCTGAACGGAGACCATCTTGCCCCATTCCTTCTGAGCCACCATATCCACAGCACCCATGCCCAGGCGGGTTGCCAGCACACGGTCAAAACCGGTGGGAGCGCCACCGCGCTGAATATGACCCAGAATGGTGTTACGGGTTTCAATACCGGTCAGGCGCTCAATCTCGTGAGTCACGTAGTCGCCAATACCGCCCAGTCGGGGACGGCCGTCAGCCTCGGTACCCTTATTTGCCATAACGTCCTCAAAGCCCTCGGGGATAAAGCCCTCAGCCACAACCACCAGGGGAGAACGACCGCGATCGTGTACTTCCTTAACCCATTGCGCAACCTGCTCCATGGAGACCTTCACCTCGGGAATCAGAATAGCGTGGGCACCGGCAGCCATACCGGAGTGCAGCGCAATCCAACCCACGTGGCGACCCATAACCTCAGCCACCATGCAACGGTGATGAGACTCGCCGGTGGTGCGAATACGATCCATAGCCTCGGTAGCAATGGAAACCGCGGTGTCGAAACCGAAGGTGTAGTCGGTTGCGCGCAGGTCATTATCAATGGTCTTGGGCACGCCGATCACGGGCAGACCAGCATCAGCCAGGCGCTTAGCGCCCGCCAGGGTGCCTTCACCGCCAATAGCAATAATTGCGTCAATGCCGTGACGCTCGAGCATGAGCTCAATATTCTCAGCGCCGCCCTTGGGACCGTCGAAGGGATTGGTGCGGGAGGTGCCGATAATGGTGCCGCCCTGGGATGCCAGGCCGCGGACCTTCTGGCGGGGCAGATCCATATAATCGCCCTCGACCACGCCGCGCCAGCCGTCGCGGAAGCCGACAAATTCGTAGCCGTACTTCTTAACGCCGTTGAGCACGGCGCCTCGAATCACGGCGTTCAGGCCGGGGCAGTCTCCACCGGAAGTGAGCAGACCAATCTTCTTAGACATGCTATCCCTATCTGTTGTGTTGTCGCGCCCGGGGCATTAGGGCACCGGAGCGTAGATATAGTTATGCCTCCACTCATTCCCTGATGCGGTGATGCTATGCGGTGGGAACGGCGGAGGCCTTTCTCGTTATTTCTATTTTATCGCTTTTGAAGCATAAACGATAGGGTTAGTTCTACCTGTTTTCCTTCAGCGCAGACCCTTAGCCGCGCTAGACAGAGGGAAAAGAGGGCGCTACAGCCTAAGGAAGCGGGTATAGAAACACGGGGCCGGAAAACCGACCCCGTGTTACCGAATCTAAGAGTTATTTAGCGGGCGCTACCGAGCAGCTTCTGCAGACGAGCAACACCCTCCGCCAAATCCTCATCGCCCAGGGCGTAGGACAGGCGCATATAACCGCTGGGGCCAAAAGCCTCACCGGGAACAACAGCAACCAGAGCCTCATCCAAAATAACGGATGCCAGCTCCGCGCTGGTCTCGGGGCGCTTACCGGCAATTTCCTTACCCAGCAGCTCACGCACATCCGCGTACACATAGAAGGCACCCTTAGGGGTGGGGCAGTGCACGCCCTCAATAGCGTTCAGGCCCTCAACAATAGCCTTGCGGCGGCGGTCAAAGGCAGTGTGCATTTCTTCCACCGCGGACAGATCGCCTGCAACAGCGGCAATAGCGGCGCGCTGAGCAATATTGTTCACATTCGAGGACAGGTGAGACTGCAGGTTCGAGGCGGCAGCAATAACGTCCTTAGGACCAAACATCCAACCCACACGCCAACCGGTCATTGCGTAGGTCTTCGCCACGCCGTTAAGTACCACGCAGGTATCGGCCAGAGCCGGCACAGCCTTCAGAATGGAGGTGAAGGGAACACCGTCATAGGTCAGGTGCTCGTAGATTTCGTCGGTAATGACAAAAATACCCTTGGACAGAGCCCACTGACCGATAGCTTCGGTCTCCTCCGGGCTGTAGACAGCGCCGGTGGGGTTAGAGGGGGAGACGAAAATCAGTGCCTTGGTGGCGGGGGTGTAGGCAGCCTCCAGCTGCTCTACGGTGACCTTATAGTCCTGCTCGCTGCCGGCAAAAACCTCAACGGGGTTACCGCCCGCCAGGCGAATTGCCTCGGGGTAGGTGGTCCAATAGGGTGCGGGCAGCAGTACATCATCGCCCTCATCAATGACGGTGGCAAAGGCTTCGTACACTGCCTGCTTGCCGCCATTAGTAATAAGTATCTGGGAGGGGTCGATTTCTACACCGGAGTCGCGCAGAGTCTTTGCTGCAATAGCCTGCTTCAGGGGCAGCAGGCCGGATGCGGGGGTGTAGCGGAAGTTGCTGGGGTCGTTGAGTGCTTCGCGTGCCGCTTCGACAATATAGTCGGGGGTTGCGAAGTCCGGCTCGCCCGCGCCGAAGCCAATAACGGGCTTTCCTTCAGCCTTGAGTGCCTTCGCTTTGGCGTCCACAATCAGGGTCGCGGAGGGGGCGATGGCGCCGATGCGGCGGGAGATTCGAGTCATGGTGCACTCGCTTTCAACTGGTGGTTCGGGGTGCGTGTGGCTTCAAGCCGTCTTTTAAGTCTAGCCC
Organism: Rothia sp. (in: high G+C Gram-positive bacteria); assembly: GCF_030540545.1. Lineage (GTDB taxonomy): Bacteria > Actinomycetota > Actinomycetes > Actinomycetales > Micrococcaceae > Rothia. The sequence continues at coordinate 17,780 of NZ_JAUNVZ010000002.1, forward strand.
GCTTAAGGGTGTTTAGAAAAGCGTAGGAGTGCTTTTTAGACTCTTTTTATCAGGGGAATTTCTCACATTGTCTCTCCGAGGCGGGGTGAAGCGAGAAACGAGGCGGTGCGCTCGCGGGAGGGTATCTAAAAAATTTTTAACTTTTTTACTGCATCGGCTTGCAAATGCTCTTTTATATGCGCTAGAGTTGTGTATGCACCCGCTAGGGTGTTTTAGTTTGCACTGGCAACGGTGTAAACGCCACGGAAAGCAATTTCCATAGGGTGGTGGCTCAATTGGTAGAGCAGCGGTCTCCAAAACCGCAGGTTGCAGGTTCGAGTCCTGTCCGCCCTGCTTTTAGCCTCAATGAAGCGCCATACGCCCCGGTTCTATCGGGGCGTATGTTGTATAGCGAACTTTGAGTGTGTACATGTGTACATCGGATTACAGGGAAGGAGCTAGGCTGATGGCCAAGGCGACTACTGTTGATACTGGTGCCCTTGAAGCCGCAGAAGGCCAGGGCTCCAAAGACCTGGGTTTCTTCGCCCGCATTATGCTTTACCTGCGTCAGGTAGTCGCGGAGCTGAAGAAAGTCACCGCTCCCACCGGCAAAGAGCTTGTCGCGTACTTCGTGGGCGTTCTGGTGTTTGTGATTTTTATGCTGCTGCTAATTTCCGGTCTGGATTATGTGTTCGGTCAGGGCGCGTTCTGGATCTTTGGCAACGGCACTCTTGAAGGCTAAGTTCGAGTCTCCCGCAGCGGGAGGTTCTACGGTAACGATTAGAAAGTAGGTGCATTGTGTCCGAGCAGGAACTGGCAACCGAAATTGAAGAACTCGAGGCCGAGGCCCTCCCCGGCGCCGAGCAGGTTGAGCTTGATGAAGACATCTTCGAGCTGAACGAAGAAGAATCCGCAGAAGAGACTGAGGCTGAAGAAGCAGTCGAGGAAGCTGTGGAGGAATTGGATCCCCTGGAGGAGTTCAAGTCCAAGCTGCGCCGTCAGATCGGTGACTGGTACGTGGTACACACCTACTCCGGTTACGAAAACAAGGTCAAGACTGGTATTGAAACCCGTATGGTCAACCTCGAAGCTGACGACGAGATTTACGAGGTTCAGGTTCCGACCGAAACTGTGACCGAGTACAAGGATCAGAAGGAAAAGACTTTCCGCCGCGTGCGCGTGCCCGGTTACGTTCTGGTTCGTATGGAAATGACCGACCGCTCCTGGGGCGTTGTGCGCCACACCCCCGGCGTGACCGGTTTCGTGGGTCAGGATGCCTACAACCCGGTTCCTCTGCGCATGGAGGAAGTCTACGATATGCTGCTGCCGGTCTACGAAGAAGAGCGTCAGAAGCAGGGTCTGCCTGTTGCTCAGCCCGTGGTTGAGTCCGATTATCAGGTGGGCGAGAATGTCCGTGTGAAGTCCGGTCCGTTTGAGGGTATGGATGCAACCATTTCCGAGATTAAGTCTGAATCTCGCCAGGTTGTCACCCTGATTTCCGTCTTTGAGCGCGACACCCCTGTGACTCTTGAGTTCTCTCAGATTGAGAAGATCTAAGACTGTTACTTAAAAATATCCGTCTCGGCTTTCCGGGGCGGATATTTTTATACCCTCCCACAGCTGTCGCATGGTGTGCTATCCGTTCTTCCGTGTATTCAGATAGAATGAGCGGAAGAGATAAAGGTTGAGCCAGCCTAAAAGAGGACTGGAGGCGCCCTAGCGCCGGAAGGACGGGACGAGCTGGCGAACGCCTTTATCTCGAACGCACCCTACCGGACTTTCTTTTGCGCGCAGTGTGCATCTGCCTCAATACTTCAGTATCTATGCCTCCGCTGCACGAAGCGTTAAACACTTAAAGACCCACATAGTGGATTAAGACGAGTATTAACGCTAGAATGTTTGTTTGTGTGTACGCACGACACGCTTTCGTGTGTGACACGGGTAGTCGCGCCACGACTACCACCCGCCGACGTCACGCTCCTGTGCGTCGGTTCCCAGCTAAGAAAAGGACCTAACATTGGCTCCCAAGAAGAAGGTCACCGGCCTTATTAAGCTGCAGATCCAGGCAGGCGCCGCTAACCCGGCTCCCCCCGTCGGCCCCGCACTGGGTTCGCACGGTGTGAACATCATGGAGTTCTGCAAGGCGTACAACGCTGCAACCGAGTCGCAGCGCGGTAACGTGATCCCCGTTGAGATTACCGTTTACGAGGATCGTTCCTTCACCTTCATCACCAAGACCCCTCCGGCTGCTGAGCTGATCAAGAAGGCTGCTGGCGTTGCTAAGGGTTCCGCTGTTCCTCACACCACCAAGGTTGGCTCCCTGACCGAGGCTCAGGTTCGTGAGATCGCAGAGACCAAGATGCCCGACCTGAACGCGAACGACATCGAGGCAGCAGCAAAGATTATTGCTGGTACCGCTCGTTCCATGGGTATCACCGTCGAGTAATACCGTTTTCGGTTCTCGAGGGTAACCTCACGCGGTGAATTCCGCACCAAGACATGTAAATGCCCACGGTGATAATCGTGGGATGTGGCAGAGTCAAGCGCGGCTCATAGACCACAACTGCACAAGGAGATAAGCAGATGGCAAAGCGCAGCAAGGCGTACAAGGCAGCTGTAGCCAAGATTGAAGAGGGTAAGCTCTACACCCCCGCAGAGGCAATTGCCCTGGCGAAGGAAACCTCTTCCACCAAGACCGACGCAACCGTTGAGGTTGCACTGCGTCTGTCCGTTGACCCCCGTAAGGCTGACCAGATGGTTCGCGGTACCGTGAACCTGCCCAACGGCACCGGTAAGACCGCTCGCGTGGTTGTTATTGCTGCAGGCGATAAGGCTGCAGCAGCTGAGGCAGCTGGCGCGGACTTCGTTGGTTCCGATGAGCTGATCGCTAAGATCGCTGGCGGTTGGACCGACTTCGACGCAGCAGTGGCTACCCCCGACATGATGGGTAAGGTTGGCCGCCTGGGTAAGATCCTGGGTCCCCGTAACCTGATGCCGAACCCCAAGACCGGCACCGTGACCATGGATGTTGCAAAGGCTGTTGCTGACATCAAGGGCGGTAAGATTGACTTCCGCGTTGACAAGCACTCCAACCTGCACTTCATCATCGGTAAGGCTTCCTTCTCTCAGGAAGCTCTGGTGGAGAACTTCAACGCAGCTCTGGAAGAGGTTAACCGCCTCAAGCCCTCTTCTTCGAAGGGTCGCTACATTTCCAAGGCTACCGTTGCTACCACCTTCGGCCCCGGCATTGCTGTGGACCCGGCTGACGTTGCTGCATAATCAGTAGCTTAAAGCGCGAATAGCTTATAAGAACCTCCCGTACGGTGTACCGTGCGGGAGGTTCTTTGTATATGCCTTGGTGCTATCTGTGATGTGGCAGGTGCGGGAATGAATTCCGGGGCGCCGGGTTGATATTCTTAGCTGTATAAAGCCCGTTGTACGCTTAGCCTGTTATGAAAGATGGATCGCCCATGAGTTCAGCACTCCCGTTAGCCGAATCCTCTGCGGCACCCGCGCGCCCCTGGATGATTCCCACCTCTTATTTTTCGGTGGTGCTGGGTACTTTTGCTCTGGGTCTTTCCTGGCGTTACGCCTTCTCGGTCTCTAACACTCCGGCGTGGGTGGGGGAGGGTATCCTTGGCGTGGCGTCTTTGCTGTGGCTGGTGCTTGTGGTGGTCTTTGGGCTCAAAGTGTTTAAACGCCCGGACGCTGTCCGTGCCGAGCTTGCTGACCCTGTGCTGTGCTGTTTCCTTTCCCTGATTCCCATTACCACTATTGAGCTGGGCGTGGCTTTGCTGCCCTATGCGCGTATGCTGGCTCAGACGGTGATTATTGCTGCGGTCATTGCTCAGCTCGCCTTTGCCATGTACCGCGTGCCGGGGCTTTGGCGAGGAAAGCACACTATGGAGGCGACCACCGCGGTGCTGTACCTGCCTACCGTGGCGGCTAATTTTGCCTCCTCGGCGGCTCTTGCTAGCGCTGGCTGGAGGGATTGGGGCATGCTCTTTTTCGGTGCGGGCCTTTTCTCCTGGATCAGTCTGGAGGCTGCGGTTCTAAGCCGTATGCGCACTTTGGGGTCACTGCCGGCACCTATGCGCGGTGTGTGGGGTATTCTGCTTGCCCCGCCTTTTGTGGGAGGTAACGCCTATATTCTTGCCAATGGGGGAGAGGCGGATACCTTATTCCTGATTCTGACCGGCTACGGTGCCCTGCAATTTCTTTTCCTGGCGCGCTTGCTGCCGTGGACTCTACAGGCCGGGTACACCATGAGCCTGTGGGGTTATTCCTTCGGCCTGGGTGCGAGCGTGTCGGTGGGCTGGCATCTGATTCATGCGGGGGTTGTGCCGGCTTTGGGCTGGGGCCTGGTTGTTCTTTCTACCGCTCTGCTGGCTGTGCTGTGGGGTGGTGTTGCCGTACTGGCTGTGCGCGGGCGGCTGCTGGTTAAAGGTTAGAGAGGGCTCTTATCTTTTGCGCCTCTCATGTTCTTCCCCGTAGAGAGGGGTTTATACTCTCGCAAGCCGCCCTTATCTTTCGTGTCCAATAGTGCCCGCTTTGTAGGTCATAATAGGGCGTATGAGCACTTTGTCCCTCACTAAGCACAGCGAAGCAGAAGGTCTGTGGATCCGCGGCGTTGCCAAAACCTTCGGTAAAGCTACCACCGTGTTGCGCGATATTGACCTACACACAGCACCCGGCGAACTCATCACCATTATGGGCACCTCCGGCACCGGCAAGTCCACCCTGTTGCGTCTTATCGCAGCCTTGGATGCACCCACTGCGGGAACCATTCGCTACGACGGAAAGCTGCTGCGCCCCGGTCAGGTGGGGTTCGTCTTCCAAAAGGCAATTCTCTACCCTCATTTGAGTGTGCGCGATAATATTCTCTTCCCCGTGCGCCTGAAAGGCTTCGAGGGCGAAGTGGACGAAGAGTACCTTGCCCAGCTGCTGGATATCCTCAAGCTCACCGGGCTGGAAGAACGCAAACCCGCTGAGCTTTCGGGCGGTCAGCAGCAGCGTGTGGGTATTGCTCGCGCCCTGATCCGCAAAACCCCGTTGGTGCTCTTTGACGAGCCCCTGGCGAGCGTGGATGAAGAAATGAGTGCCAGCATTCGCGCCGATATTGTGCGTCTGCACCGCGAATTTGGTTTTACGGCGTTGTATGTGACCCACGATCAGAATGAGGCGCTTCAGCTCGGTCACCGTGTGGCGGTGATGGACGCCGGCGTGGTGATTCAGGTGGACACCCCGCGTGAAATCCTCGCCAACCCCGCTAGCATTCAGGCAGCGCGTTTAACCGCAGCCCCGGCATTGAACGAATTGCGCATGGAAGGCAGTGAACACACGCTGGCAATTCGCGCCACCGCCTTCCAACGTGCGGCAGAAGCAGGGGAGAATGTGCTCACCGGTCGCGTGCAGGAAGCCACCGCGCGCATTGGCGGCATGCTCTACGAGGTGGAACTATCGGCAGGGCAGAAACTCACCATCGACAGCGGAGAAGAGATCACCCTGTCCGCCCAGCGCCTGCAAGTCTATGAGCCCAGTGCCTACGAGCCGGTCATGTACGAAACCGGTCAGCAGGTCAAAGTCAGCGTAGCCCCGCACGATTGCTTTATTTTTGACGGCTCAGGGCACCGCCGTGCCTATCTGAACCGCACGCCCGATAACGCTTAAATCCGTGTGGTGCAGGAATTTAAGTGATTAACCGCGCTTAAGCCCCCTTTAACTTGCTAAAGGGGGCTAAAGCATGGGATGATGATTAGACCAAAGACCGCCGGTCTAGAACTATGTCTACAGATACTCTGCAGGCGCAGTTCTGATAAGAGTGAATACTTCCCAGGAAGAAATCACCACCCGCGTAGGTGAATAAGAAACTGAATAACCACTGCCCGTTATGCGCGCAGTACGTTATCCCGTGCCTCTTCACTTACGTGCAGAGGCATTTTTTATGCCTCGCGGTACCGGCGACTTACAAGAATCGGAAGAAGGAATACCATGGCGACTCAGGAAAAAATCGCTGCAGTAGCGGAGCTGAAGGAACTCTTCGAAGCTTCGAACGCAGTCATCCTGACCGAATACCGCGGTCTCACTGTTGCACAGCTCAAGGAGCTGCGTCGTGCACTCGGTGCAGAGACCGAATACGCCGTGGTGAAGAACACGCTGGCTGCAATCGCAGCTAAGGAGTCCGGCATCGACGCATTCGAAGGCCAGCTCCAGGGTCCCAGCGCATTGGCATTCATCAAGGGTGACATGATCGATGCTGCAAAGGGTCTGCGTGACTTTGCCAAGGCTAACCCCCAGCTGATCGTTAAGAGCGGTTACTACGAAGGTGCTGCTCTGTCCGAGGACGACGTCAAGCGTTACGCTGACCTGGAATCCCGCGAGGTTCTGCTGTCCAAGGTTGCAGGCGGCGCAAAGGGTGCAATCGCAAAGGTTGCACGTGCAGTCGACGCCCTGCGCATCAAGCTGGAAGAGCAGGAAGGCGCACCCGCTGCTGCCGAGGAGACCGAAGAAGCATAAGCTTCTCTCCGCTCATCAGCGCGTACCATACGGTACACCCCATAATTTTGGCTCACGTTCCATAACGCGAGTTCTACAAAACCAGAACGCGGGTTTTCCGCACTGACATGTAAGGAGCCACAAATGGCTAAGCTGTCCATCGCAGAACTGATTGATGCTTTCAAGGAACTCTCCCTGGTTGAGGTTTCCGAGTTCGTCAAGGCTTTCGAGGAAGAATTCGACGTTACCGCAGCTGCTCCGGTTGCTGTTGTAGCAGGCGGCGCTGCAGGTGAAGCTGCAGAAGAGAAGTCCGAGTTCGACGTTATCCTCGAGTCCGCTGGCGACAAGAAGATCGCAGTGATCAAGGAAGTTCGTGCCCTGACCTCCCTGGGTCTGAAGGAAGCTAAGGACCTGGTTGACGGCGCACCCAAGCCGATCCTCGAGGGCGTTTCCAAGGAAGACGCAGAGAAGGCTAAGGAGCAGCTCGAGGGCGCAGGCGCAACCGTTACCCTCAAGTAATCGACTTCTTCTCGATTCTTTCCGCCAAGGCGGCACCGTACACGGTGCCGCCTTGCGGCTTTAAGCACGTGAATGTTTGGGAAGAGCTCAGAAATAGGTCGTATAGTGTCAGGTCGAGACGTAGAATAGAAGACATGACTGACATCATTATTCGCTCATACACCCCCGCTGATAAGAGAGCAACCGCAGCTGTTCTAACTGAAGCGTTTAAGAACGACCCTATGCTTCAATATGTTTTCAAAAACGCTGAGGATACTCTCAACGCCTATATCAGCATGCAACTTGAACTCAATAGCGGCGATAATGGCGCTATTGACCTGGCGGTGAATACTCACGGCGAGATTCTGGGTGTTGCCCTGTGGGAGGCTCCGAATCGACCGGGTAGCCTGGCTGAGGATCTGAAAAATATTGGGACTTTTATGCGTATGCTGGGCCCGCGCCGTTTTATTCGCGGCGTTATTCAGGAGCTGACCCTGCTGCACTATCACCCGAAATTTGAGCACTGGTATTTGAATATGATTGGTGTGTCCACCTCGGCTCGTGGCCTGGACGTGGGTACTGCTCTACTGGAGCACGGTATTGCGCGTCTGGACGGTGTGGCGGCGTACCTGGAATCTTCCACCCCCGATAGCGCGGCACTCTATGCTCGTCAGGGCTTTGTGCCGGTGGGCGGTTTTGGCAAGAGGTTCCCGGGTACGGCGATGTTTTACCCGGCAGCTATGCCCAAGCGTAGCACCAAGCACTAATTATCTCAGCTGTCATAAAAGCGGGGGCTGTGTATCGAAGCGATACGCAGCCCCCGCTGTGTGCTCTTTAGAGTACAGGTAGCACCGGCACGCTCTGACCGGGGGAGTACTCTTCCGGTCCAAGCAGAGCCAGGTGGGTGCTGCGCGCGAAGGATGAGAGCATATGGGAGGCATGTTTGGGCAGCGCTCCCACAGCCCCACCACTAGCTGCTACGGGCACCAAGCGTTGGAAGGTATGCGCTTTTGCCTTCCTGAAGGGCGCAATGGGTGTGGAGAGCGGCATGGTTTCTAGCTGCGGCATGGTTTTACCGTAGATACCGGCAAGGAGCGGTGGCAGGTAGGAGCAGAGGGCCGTGTAGGCAGCCAGGGGGTTACCGGGCAGGCCGAGCACTACACCTCCGTGACCGGTACCCAGGTTATTGGCGGGTGCCGGCAGGACCGCGGCGAGGGCGGGGTGACCTGGGCGGATATCCACGGATTCAAAGAGGTAGCTGGCGTTGGCTCGTGCCAGGGCGGTGCGCACCTGGTCTACTCCGCTGGTGGAGGAGCCGCCGGTGAAGATCATAATATCGGCGTAGGAGGTGGCGAGGAATTCGTCCACTCGGTGCGGGTCGTCGGGTAGACGTACAGCATCTAGGGCGGTGAATCCGGCGGATTCGACCATGGATTCCATATAGGAGCCGAAGGCATCGCGCACCTGGCCGGGGCCGGGCAGACCGCTGGTGATCACCTCATTACCGGTGAAAGCGAATTGTACGGTGGGGCGGGTAAAGACGGGCAGTTCATCAAAGCCATTAACGCTTAAGAATGCCGCCATGCGCGCGGTAATGAGGGTGCCTCGTTCAGCCAGTAAATCACCGGTGGCTAGCTCACTGCCAGCGTAGCGCATATCAGCGCCGGGGGCGGGCACGGGGCGGTTATCCGCCATGGTGATATAGGTATCTGCGCCTTGGGTGTAGGAGGTGGAGTGTTCGGTGCGCACAATGGCTTCGGCGCCTGCGGGCAGCAGACCCCCGGTGTAAATGGGGGTTGCTTGACCGGAGGTTAGCGGTAGGGTCACGCGGTGAATATTGGCGCGGGAATCATCCGGGTATTCGGGCACGATCAGGCGCCAGGGAGCGGGACCTGCGATAGCGTAGCCGTCCATGGCGGAGGAGTCATAGTGGGGGATGGGCAGCATGGCGCGTAGGTTCTTTGCCAGGGTGCTGCCGATGGCGCGGCGCAGCGGTAGATGTCGGATGGGCTGGCTGTACAGGCGCTGGCCGGCGCTATAGAGGGTTTCGCGCGCGTCGTTCCAGCTTAGCGCCGGGGGATGATCGTAAGACATAGCTGTTTTCTTGTGCGTGGGTAGGTAGGAGGGAGTTTAGAGGTATTCGGTCCAGGCGGGCTGGGTGAAGCCGAGCTCGTGGGCCTGCTCCCAGGTGTCCACATCGCGGGTGGAGCCTGCGGGTAGTTCCAGCGCCTGCGGCTCTAGTTTGCGCAGGAATCGACGTACGGAGGCGTCGGTCGTACCGCGAGCAAAGCAGACGCGCAGGGGCTCAAAACGGTAGATTCCAATCAGAGGCTGGTAGACGCCTTCGGAGATACCCCAGAAGCCGTTCAACTTAGCCGGTGCGCTCTCTGCGTGCTCAAGCAGCAGCTGTACAGCCGGAGCCACCAGGGGAGTGTCCACCCCCAGAATCAGACACCAGGGCGCCGGCTCTTCACCGGTAGTTTCATAGTGGGCTGCCAGTGCTTCGAGCCCGGCGTGAATGCCGGCTGCCGGGCCGCTAAAGGGCGGGTCTTCGCGCGTGTGCAGAGTATCAGCCGGTACGGGCAGGCTGCCTGGGCCTACGACCACGCGGGCGCGGGCGGCGGAACTTGCTGCCAGGGCGCAGTCGAGCAGGGTGTTTTCTCCATTGGAGAGGCCCGCTTTGGGGGTGTGCTCCAGGCGGGATGATTTGCCACCGGCGAGGATGAGCGCGCTAAAGTTCATAGCCCTTATTAAAGCCCAGGAGCCCCGTATCTGCATAGGGGCTCTGTGACTTTATCCTCTGTGCGCGGCTAAAGGCGTGCTTATCCACCGGCAAAGGGCGGGAGTACATCCACGCGCAGACTATTATCTGTCAGGGTAGCGTTGGCTTCGGAGCGCTGACCGTTGATCAAAAAGGAGCACTGCTCCATTACCTGAGCCAGGGTCAGCCCCGAGGGGGTGGTGCCGGTGTAGTGCTGCCCCAGGTGATCAATGAGAGCCTGGAGGGTAGCTTCGGGCAGTGCCTCCAGCTCGACGGCAGCCTGTGCGGTGCCGGCTGCGGCGCGTGCTGCGGCAAAGAAATAAACCTGCATGAGAGTCCTTGAGTATTAGCCGCCAATGGCGCTCATGGAGCGGCTTGCCTTGGCGAATTCTTCAATAGTAAAGCTATCGCTATTCTTACCGTGGGCTCGGGGCTTGAACCACATGCCTTCACGCCAGCGCAATGCCAGCTCTTCATCGCTCGCGCCGGAACGAATCAGTTCCATAAGGTCCGTTTCGGTTTGTGAGAAGAGGCAGGAGCGAATTTTGCCGTCTGCGGTTAGTCGCGTGCGGGTGCAGGCGCCGCAGAAGGGTTCGGTCACGGAGGCAATAATGCCTACCTGTCCCAGGGATTCGCGACCGTCAACGGGGAAGCCGTCTGCGTCCAGTTCGGTACCCAGGGGGTAGACTTCCCAGAGCTGGGCGGGGGAGTCGCCTCGTTCAATACTGGTGGCGCCCAGTACGAAACGCTCGGAGAGCAGCGCACGAATCTGGGCAGCGGTAATGGTGCCTTCGCGGGTCCAATTATTATCCGCGTCCAGTGGCATCTGCTCAATAAAGCGCAACTGGTAGCCGCCCTGTAGCGCCCAATCCAGCAGCTCGGGTGCCTGGGTATCGTTGACTCCCGGCATGAGCACCGCATTGATTTTCACGGGGGAGAGTCCCGCTGCTGCGGCGCCTTCTACTCCTCGCAGCACTGAGGCGAGCTTATCCCTGCGGGTGAGCTTGGCGAAGGTTTCGGGGCAGATGGTATCCAGGGAGACATTAATACGGGTCATGCCAGCATCGACCAGTGCTTGGGCGCGCTTTTCTAGGCCGATACCATTGGTGGTCATTGCCAGGGGCACTTCGGGGTGTAGAGCGTGGATGCCGGCAATAATATCGACCAGATCGGCGCGTACCAGGGGTTCGCCACCGGTAAAGCGGATTTCTTCAACGCCCAGCTCGCTAATGGCTACATCTGCCAGACGAATGATTTCTTCGGCGGAGAGCAGGTTGTCTTTGGGCAGCCATTGCAGTCCTTCGGCGGGCATGCAATAAATGCAACGAAGATTACATTTATCGGTCAAGCTGATGCGCAGGTCGGTGGCGATGCGTCCCGAATTATCTAAGAGGGGTCCGGAGTTTTTGAGTTTGACCGGGAAAGGAGCCTGTTTTTGGGGCTTCGACTGGTTTTCGGGCGCAATGAATCCGCCCATGTTATCTTCCGCAGAAGATAAGGTACGTAACGTAGGCCCTGCAATCAGTTGCGAGGTGCCCGAGCTAGGGGTGTATGCCATAGCAACCTTCATAGAAATTTCGCATCGAAGAGACGATAATACGATTATTCCACGATTTACGGCTTTGCGTAGGTATGTTACACATAAGTTCGCTCCCAGAAGCGAGCGAGCTTAGACACAGAAGATAGGGTGAGTTTTTACTGAGGTTAGCCTCTGTGATGAATGCCCCCTGTCATAAATGTGTAAATAGCATTAAAGCAATGAACTGAATCGTAGAATACAGATTAGTTAGACACTCATGCTCTAGCGTTCTGTCCCTTAAATTTGGCGATATTAAAGGAAATATCTTCATGAAGAACACTTTCAAGGCTGCCGGTGTTGGTGCAGCTCTGTTCGCATCCCTGGCAATGACCGGCTGCGGTGCACCCGCCAACAACTCCTCCTCCACCGCTACTGCATCCTCCTCTTCCTCCGCAGCAGCAGTTTCCGGCGAGATCAAGGTCTTCGCAGCAGCATCCCTGCGCCACGCGGGCGAGGACCTGTCCAAGGCATTCAAGCAGTCCCACCCCAATGTAAACATCACCTTCAGCTACGAGGGTTCCTCCAAACTGGTTCAGAAGATCGAGCAGGGCGAAGAAGCAGACCTGCTGATCACCGCTGACCAGAAGAACATGAAGAAGGCAACCGCCCTGAGCGAGTTCGAGGGCGCAACCCCCTCCGTGATCGCAACCAATAAGCTGGTTCTGGTCACCGCCGAGAACAACCCCGGCAAGATCAACTCCCTGGATGACCTGAAGACCACCGAAGGCACCGTGGCAATCTGCAAGGAAGACGTTCCCTGCGGTACCCTGGCACACAAGGAACTCAAGGAACACGGCATCGAGCTCAAGAGCGCTTCCACCGAAGCAAACGTGGGCGCAGTGACCACCAAGGTCACCACCGGCGCAGCAGATGCAGGCTTCATCTACACCACCGACCTGGCATCCGCTAAGAAGGACGGCAAGAACCTGGGCTCCGTCGAGCTGACCGACATCGAGAAGAACGAGTACCCCGCAGCTCTGACCAAGCACGGCTCCTCCTCCGATGCAGCGAAGGAATTCTACAAGTGGCTCGAGTCCGAGGAAGCTAAGAAGATCCTCAAGGACTACGGTTTCGAGGCTGGCAAGTAAGCCATAGTCAGAGCACACTCTGGCTCAAGCTAACGGGGAGGTACGCTAGAGCGCCGGTTCATACCGGTTACCCCGGCGTGCCTCCCCGTTAGCCTATGCACCGTTCCCTATCACACATCAGCACCCCCTCAGAATGAGAAAAACAGTGAGTCACACATCGGCAGAAAGCATTAACCGCGAACACCGCAAAGCCCTCTACGCGGGCCCCTTTAGCATTGTTCCGCGCTATTTTATGATTCCCGCAGCCATTGGCTTCCTCTTTATTCTCGGACCCCTGGTGGCGCTGCTGGTCAATATGCCCTTCGCCAAACTCGATAGCATTATTGACGAAGAGGTGCTGGGCGCTACCCGCCTATCCCTATACACCGCCTCCATCTCAACGCTGATTTGCGGTGTGCTCGGCGCGCCCCTGGCTCTGCTACTCTCCAAGGTTATTGACCGCTCGCGCGTTAAAGCCGTGGGTAATGTGCTCTACGCGGTCATCTACACCCCCATTATTTTCTCTCCCGTGGTCTCTGGCCTGGGTCTGCTCTTCTTCTGGGGTCGTAAGGGCATGATCGGTGCCTGGCTTTATGAACAGGGCGTACGCATTACCTTTACTACCACCGCGGTGATTATTGCCCAGGTCTTTGTGGCTCTACCCTTCTTTGTCGCCAGCGCCGTGACCACCCTGCAGGCAATCCCCAAAGAATACGAGGAGATTGCCCGCGTGGAGGGGGCGAGCCCAGGCGAAATCACCTATAAAGTCCTGCTGCCTCTGGCAGCTCCCGGTATCTTTACCGGCTTCCTGCTTTCCTTTGCCCGCGCCCTGGGAGAATTCGGCGCCACCGTTACCTTCGCAGGCAATGTGAAGGGCAAAACCGAAACCATCCCGCTCAATATTGACCTAGCCATTAGTGGCGGCACTATGAGCTCAGCCCTGGGTAGTGCGCTCATGCTCATTAGCCTGTACCTGTGCGTCTTTGGCCTGATCGGTCTATTCCGGTTCGTTAAGCATATGCGCAGCGCTGCCTCTCGCCGCTAGGCACAGGTTCAGAAGAAGTATTTTTAGACGATAATGACTGCCGGATAAAAGCTTATCGGCGTTACTATGGATATAACGGCGTACAAACGTCACCAGCCACAGATACATCGAGGAATCATGGTCTCTACATTGATTGCACCGGGTCTACCCGCCCCCGCATTTGAGGGCGTGCCCACACCGCACGAATACCGCGAATATCTATCCCTGCTGCTGAACACCCTCTTTGTGGCGCGCACCGATCGCGTGCCCCTCTCCGAAGCAAACGGTCGTATTCTTGCCCAGGATATTAGCGCCCGCATGGACGTACCCAGCTTCGATAACTCCCAAATGGACGGCTACGCCCTGACCGCAGGAGCCGCAGAGCGCGAAAACCGCCTCTTTACCGTGGGTCGCGAAATCCCCGCCGGTAAGCCCCTGCTGCGCTCGCGCGCCAGCGACGATTTGACCTACCCGATTATGACCGGCGCGCCCATCCCCAAGGGCTACGACCTGGTGATCCCCGTGGAGCAATCCGAACGTATTGAGTACCCGGATCTACCCGAATCCTACGGCCGTCCTTCCGAGACCATTAAGCTTGCTACCGGTACGGTTGGTCAGTTCGTGCGCCGCAAGGGCGAGGATGTGCAGGCAGGTCAGCTGCTGGCTCGTCGCGGCGAGCGCATTACCCCCGCCCTGGTGGGCACCCTGGCGGCTCAGGGATACTCCCATGTGCCCGTCAATGCTGGCCCGCGCGTGCTGGTGTGCACCGGTGGCGATGAGATTCGCTCCGAACTGGATAACCCCCAGGTACGTGAGGAACTGGAACCCGGTCAGATTTATGATGCTAACGGTCCCATGCTTGCTGCCCTGCTACAGGAAGACGGCGCTACCGTGCACCGCATTGCCATTGGTGATAACCCGGATGCCCTGGTGGAGCGCCTGCGCCGCGAATGCGTGGATTTCAAGCCCGATATTGTGCTTACCTCCGGCGGTATTAGCCACGGCAAGTACGAGGTCATGCGCCTGGCATTAACCAAGAGCGCCCCCGCTCTGGGTCTGCCCGTTATTACCAATTGGTTTGGGCACGTCAGTCAGCAGCCGGGCGGCCCTCAAGGCGTGAGCGTGCTGGATATTGACCTGCACACCACCGAATTGCGCCCCCTGCGCGCCACCGGCACCAAGGGCCAGCTGATTCCGATTATTTCGGTTCCCGGTAACCCGGTGAGCACCCTCATTTCCTATGTTATGCTGGTGCGCCCGGTGCTGCGCAATGAGCTGCTGCACGGGGTCAAGACTTCCGAGCATCAGGCGCGCCGAGCTGTACTATCCCTGACTCATCTGCCTGAGGTGGACCGTGTACACGGAACTCCCGCGGCGAAGACCCAGTTTATGCGCGGTACCCTCAAGAGTGTTGAAGTGGAGCCGGGCGTGTACCGTCACGAAGCCCAGCCGGATTTGCACGCGGGCTCGCATCTGCTGCATCGCGCGGCGGAGGCGGATATTCTCATTGAGATGGAACCCAATACCACCTATACCGGTGGGGAAGTGGTGCGCTACTATCCGCTGCGCTATCCCGCGGTCTAAAACCTATGCTTAGTCGGTGCAAAGGTGCTTTGAGCGCCCGCACCGACTAAGCTTATATATACGGCATGAAGCGTAATTCGCGCCTGTATATGCCCTTCACTACACCCCGCGCAGAAAGAACAGTATGAGCACTGACGAACAGCCCCAAAACCTCACCCATGTGCGCGCCGATGGCTCTGCTCATATGGTGGATGTAACCGAGAAGAATATCACCACCCGCACCGCTATTGCCGAGGGTTTTGTCCGCACCCGAGCGGACGTGATTGAGAAAATTTTTGACGCCAATCTGCCCAAGGGCGACGCCCTGCCGGTAGCGCGCGTGGCGGGTATTATGGGTGCCAAGCGCACTCCCGAGATCATCCCCCTGTGCCACCCGCTGCCCCTGGGTAAAATCACGGTTGATTTTGAACGCGGTGAGGACTTTGTGCGTATTGAGGTCTCGGTCAAGACCCGCGGTGTCACCGGTGTGGAAATGGAGGCACTGACCGCCGTATCCTCTGCTGCGCTCACCGTTTTCGACATGATTAAGGCAGTGGATAAGTACGCTGTCATTGAGGGTATTCGCGTACTGGAAAAGTCCGGCGGTAAGTCCGGCGACTGGTCGGTAGAGCGCTAAAGCCGATACTTCAAGGAAAGAGCATGTCTAAAGAACCTTTTGAATTCTCCCGTCCCCTCACCGCCGTGGTGATTGTCGCTTCCACCCGCGCAGCCCGCGGCATCTACGAGGATCGTTCGGGTCCCATTGCCGTTTCCTGGCTGCGCGAACAGGGCTTTGAAACCCCCGACGCTATTGTGGTTGAGGACCGCGCCATTGGCGAGACCTTTGACAAGCTGGTGCGCGAGGGTAAGGCCAATGATTCTCTGCCCACCGTGATCCTCACCAGCGGCGGCACGGGTCTCAATAGCGATGACCAGACCGTGGAGGCAGTGCTTCCGCACCTGGATAAGGAAGTTCCGGGCGTCATGCACGCCTTCTGGACTCAAGGTCTAAAGAACACCCCCTCGGCGGTGCTCTCTCGCGGTGTGGCCGGTGTGATTGACCGCAGCTTTGTTATGACCCTGCCCGGCTCGCGCGGTGGAGTTAAGGATGGCTGCACCACCCTAGAGCCGCTTCTGGAACATATTCTGCGTCAGCTGGAGGACTACCATGACCACGATTAATCACGAAGGCTTTACCTCCGGAGAGCCCACCGGCTCCCTGGTGGTCTTCAGCGATATTACCGAGCAACCCCTAGAAGAGCTCTACGCAGCTGCTAAAGAGCAGGTCATGACTGATGCCATGGGCGCCCTGGTGATCTTTGACGGCATTGTACGCAACCACGACCACGGTTCGGCGGTCAACGGTTTGAGCTATAGCGCTCACCCGCAGGCTAAGGAATTTATGGCCGAGACGGTTGCCTCCGTGGCTGCTGAGTTGGACGGCGTGCGCCTGTGGGCGGTACACCGTGTGGGTCCCATTGCCATTGGCGAATCCGCTCTGACCGTTATGGCAGCAGCCGCTCATCGCGGTCGCGCCTTTGACGCCTGCGAAATGGTTGCCGATCGCATTAAGGCTCAGGTTCCTATTTGGAAGGAACAAAAGCTGCACGATGGCTCCATTGAATGGGTCGGTATCGATACCAACCCCAGCTAAAGATAAGGATGGCGGGTGTACTGCAGGTGCACCCGTCCTCTTCTCTTTAATTCACCCTGCACCCCGGATAGAGGGGACGCCAAACTAGCGAGTGAGAGGGTTTTATGTCCCAGGATTTTCAGCTTCCCTGCCCGGTGAGCCCGGCAGCGAATGTTCAGCTGAGCGAGGCTGAACAGCGCTACTATTCGCGTCAGATTCTGCTGCCCGAGATCGGTATGGATGGACAGCGTGCGCTCAAAGCCTCCCGCGTGGCGGTTCTGGGCGCCGGTGGGCTGGGCGCCCCCGCGCTGCTGTACTTGGCGGGTGCCGGGGTGGGGCAAATCCTCATTATTGACGATGATGCGGTAGAGACCTCCAATTTGCACCGCCAGGTGATTCACTCTGCCTCCCGAGTGGGCACTTCCAAGGCAGATTCTGCCGCCCAGAGCCTGCGCGAACTCAACCCGCATATTTCGGTGAGCGTGGCTAAAGTTCGCCTGGATGCCTCCAACGCCCTGGATCTGCTTTCCGGCTACCACCTGGTGCTCGATGGCAGCGATAACTTTCCTGCACGCTATGCTCTCTCTGAGGCCTGCGCTGCCCTGGGTATTCCCCATGTGTGGGCGGCGATTTTGGGTTTTGATGCTCAGATGAGTGTCTTCTGGGCGGCGCGCGGCGTGCGCTATGAGAGCCTGTACCCGGCTGCTCCGGCTGAGGGTTCGGTACCTTCGTGCAGCACTGCGGGAGTGATGGGTGCGCTCGCGGGTATTGTGGGTACCTCCATGGCTCTGGAGGCTATTAAGCTGCTCACCGGTAGTGGAGAGACTCTGTTGGGATCCCTGGCGAGCTTCTCTGGTTTGAGCGGTCAGTGGGAGTATGTGCCCCTTGCTCTGGGGGAGCCGGTGGCGCCGAGCGCTCTGAGCGTCTCAGGCTCTGTGCAGGCGGGGGAGAGCGAAAAAAGTGACCTGCCCTCTCAAGCGAGTACTTATGCATCATTAACAGCTAGTTCGGTCTTTAAGAGTGTCGAGCAAGGTAATACTAATGATGACCTTCCCGTGACTTTTGAAAAAGAGAATGAGGGAGGAAAAGAGAGCCGCACCACTGAAAAAACAGTGGAAAGTGGTGTGAATTTAGTCACGAAAAACTCGCGACATAAGCTAAGGGAAATTTCCCCGCAGGAACTGAAAATACTGCTGAAAGAAGGTCAAATAGACCTTATCGATGTGCGTGAACGCGTGGAGTTCCAAGCCTTCGCTCTGCCCGGGGCGGTTAATCTTCCGCTGACCGAAATTATGGAAGCGGCAAAAAATGGCACCCTGGGCGCGATATTCCGCCAAAGTGTCAGCAAAAATTCTCATGCTCTCGTGTTATATTGCACCGGTTTCACTCGTACTATCCCTGCAGCAAGGGAACTTGAGCCTTATACTAAGGCTCCCCTATATATTTTGCGGGGTGGAGTTGCTGCCTGGCTTACGGTTTAAATAACCCTTAAGCTGTGCTCGATTAGAACACACTTTTATATTGTATTTTTTAGGCGGAATTTCCGATATATTAGCGGTATGGAACAAGCAGCACAGATTAAGGGTTTGGACAACCCTCAGGTTAAAGGACCGGATGGTCCGCTGACCGATCAGCTCATTAAATTTGGTCGGTTCTTCACTAAATGGGATCAGACCGAGGACGGCCGTGCGGTCTTCCGCCAGGGCGGTCGTAAGGCTGATTCCTTCTACCGCGATCGCTGGAGCCACGATAAAGAAGTGCGCTCCACTCACGGCGTTAACTGCACCGGTTCTTGCTCCTGGAAGGTGTATGTCAAGGACGGCATTATCACCTGGGAAGCACAGCAGACTGACTACCCCTCGGTAGGCCCCGATCGCCCCGAGTACGAGCCCCGCGGCTGCCCCCGTGGTGCATCCTTCTCGTGGTACACCTACTCTCCCACCCGTATTAAGTACCCCTACGTCCGCGGTAAGCTGCTCGAGGCATACCGTGCCGCTCGCGCTATCCATCCGGACCCCGTGGACGCATTCCACGCTGTGGTATCCGACCCGGCAGTGCGCAATAGCTACATCACCGCCCGCGGTAAGGGTGGTCTGGTGCGCTCTACCTGGAACGAAGCTATTGAGCTCGTTGCAGCAGCGCACGTGCACACCATTAAGGAATACGGCCCGGACCGCTGCATCGGCTTCTCCCCGATTCCGGCAATGTCCATGGTCTCCCACACCGCAGGTAACCGATTCATCCAGATGATCGGTGGCGTTATGACCAGTTTCTACGACTGGTACGCTGACCTTCCCGTGGCATCCCCCCAGGTCTTCGGTGACCAGACCGACGTGCCCGAGTCCGGCGACTGGTGGGACGCACGCTACCTGATCATGTGGGGTTCTAACATCCCCGTGACCCGTACCCCTGACGCGCACTGGATGGCTGAGGTCCGCTACCGCGGTACCAAGGTTGTTGCTGTCAGCCCCGACTACGCGGACAACACCAAGTTCGCCGATGAGTGGCTGCACGCACAGGCAGGTACCGACGCGGCTCTTGCAATGGCAATGACCCACGTGATCCTGAAGGAATTCTACGTTGATAAGCGCGTGGAGTTCTTCGAGGACTTCTCCCTGACCTACACCGACCTTCCCTTCCTGGTGACCCTGGAAACCCGCCCCGACGGCACCAAGGTTCCCGCAAAGTTCGTCACCGCAGCAATGCTTGCTGGCGAGAAGAACCAGGAAAACGCAGAGTGGAAGCCGGTGCTCATGGACCGTGCAGACGGTCAGGTCTTCGTACCCAATGGCACCATCGGCCACCGCTACTCCGAGTCCGATCAGGGCAAGTGGAACCTCAAGCTGGACGGCCGTAAGCCCATTCTCTCTATCCGTGACCTGCCCCAGGGCGAGGCAAAGGCAGTTGAAATCAAGCTGCCCACCTTCGATAACCCCAAGGGCAATGGTGACGTGGTCACCCGCGGTGTGCCCGTAACCTACATCGAAGGTATGGAAGTTACCACCGTCTTCGACGTGATTCTGGCTCAGCACAGCGTTGGCCGCCCCGGCATCCCCGGCGTATGGCCCACCGGCTACGACGATGCATCCGTGCAGAACACCCCCGCATGGCAGGAAGAAATCACCTCCGTGGTTCCCGAAGCTGCTATTCGCGTGGCACGCGAGTTCGCACAGAACGGTATCGACTCTCACGGTCGCTCCATGATCATCTTTGGTGCTGGTATCTGCCAGTGGTACCACGCTGACACCACCTACCGTGCGATTCTCTCCCTGCTGAACCTGACCGGTTGCCAGGGCCGTAACGGCGGCGGTTGGGCTCACTACGTGGGCCAGGAAAAGGCTCGCCCCATTACCGGTTGGTTCCACCTCGCAAACGCTCTGGACTGGATTCGCCCCCCGCGCACCCAGCCCGGTACCTCCTTCTGGTACATGCACACCGACCAGTTCCGTCAGGACGGTCACTCCACCGATTACATCCAGTCTCCGCTGGGTAAGGGCGAGCTGCGCAATGTGCACACCGCCGATGTGGTGGCTCGTTCGGTGCGTATGGGCTGGATGCCCTTCTTCCCCCAGTTCCCCGAGAGCTCTCTGGATCTGGCGGATAAGGCAGAGGCAGCAGTCCAGGCAGGCACCGCAACCAGCCACGCTGATTACGTTGCACAGCGCCTGAACTCCGGCGACCTGTCCTTCTCCGTGGAAGACGTGGACAACCCCGTCAACTGGCCCCGTACCCTGGTGCTGTGGCGTTCGAACCTCTTCGGTTCCTCCGCAAAGGGCGAAAGCTACTTCATTAAGCACCTGCTGGGCACCATGGACAACGTCCAGGGCGCAGACCACAAGGACTACCCGCCCAAGGAAGTTAAGTGGCACGACGAGGCACCCCAGGGCAAGTTGGACCTGCTGGTTACCGCGGACTTCCGCATGACCAGCTCCACCCTGCTCTCCGACGTGGTTCTGCCGGCTGCTACCTGGTACGAGAAGCACGATATCTCGACCACCGATATGCACCCCTTCGTGCATGCCTTCTCCCCGGCAATCGACCCGCCGTGGGAAGCTAAGACTGACCACGAGACCTTCAAGGCTCTGGCATACGCATTCTCGCGTCTGGCAAAGACCCACCTGGGTACTCGTAAGGACATTGTCTCCCTGGCTCTGCACCACGACACCCCGCAGCAGATTCAGCAGCCCGGCGGTCACGCACCGGACTGGAAGCTGGATCCGAACATGGTGGGTGTTCCCGGTAAGAACATGCCCAACTTCATGACCGTTGAGCGTAACTACGGTGCTATCTACGATATGTACACCACCGTGGGTCCGCTGCTGGATAAGCTGGGTACCACCATCAAGTACGTGACCGTGGATATTAACCACGAAATCACCAAGCTGGCTGAAGAGTTCGGCGTGATGGATTCCGGTCACGCTGCAGGACGCCCCGCCCTGGATACCGACACCAAGATCGCAGAAGCAATTCTGTGCATCTCCGGTACCTCCAATGGTGAGGTTGCTCTGAAGGGCTTCAAGGAGCTGGAGAAGACCACCGGCGTGCACCTGATCGACCTGGCTGAGGGTAACGAAGAAAAGCGTATTACCTTCCCCATGACCCAGGCAGCACCCGTGCCCGTTATGACCAGCCCCGAGTGGTCCGGTTCTGAAACCGGCGGCCGCCGTTACGCTCCGTTCACCGTGAACATTGAGCGTCTGAAGCCCTTCCACACTCTGACCGGTCGTATGCACTACTTCCTGGATCACGACTGGATGCACGAAATGGGCGAGGCTATGCCGATTTACCGCCCGCCGCTGGATATGGCGAGCCTGTACAACGAGCCGGAAATCGGCACCGTTGAGGATAACGGCAAGGGCCTGTCCGTGGCTGTGCGCTACGTGACCCCCCACAACAAGTGGTCCATCCACTCCCAGTACTTCGACAACCAGCACGTGCTCTCCCTGCACCGCGGTGGTCAGGAAGCCTGGATGAGCCCCCAGGACGCCGAGAAGATTGGCGTCAAGGACGGCGAGTGGATCGAGTGTGTGAACATGAACGGTGTCTTTGTCGGTCGCGCTATTGTGACCCACCGTATGCCCGAGGGCGTCATGTACGTCTACCACGCTCAGGAGCGTGTGGTCGGTACTCCTAAGTCCGAAACCACCGGCAAGCGTGGCGGTATCCACAACTCGATGACTCGTATCCTGGTCAAGCCGACCCACCTGATCGGTGGCTACGCACACCTGGCATACGCCTTCAACTATCTCGGTCCTACCGGCAACCAGCGTGACATTGTTTCCTATGTCCGCCGCCGCTCTCAGGAGGTTACCTACTAATGCGTGTCATGGCACAAGTTGCAATGGTGATGGCACTCGATAAGTGCATCGGCTGCCACACCTGCTCCGTGACCTGTAAGCAGGCATGGACCAACCGTAGCGGTACCGAATACATCTGGTTCAACAACGTTGAGACCCGTCCGGGTCAGGGCTACCCCCGCCGTTATGAGGATCAGGAGAAGTGGAAGGGCGGCTGGACGCTGAACAAGCGCGGTCGTCTGGAGCTCAAGAGCGGTAACCGCTTCAAGAAGCTGTTCACCATCTTCGGTTCCCCGGTTCAGCCGACCCTCTCGGATTACTACGAGCCCTGGACCTACGAGTACAACCAGCTGATCGAGGCTCCCCTGGGTGATGACTTCCCGGTTGCAAAGCCGGTTTCCTCCATCACCGGTCAGGATGCAAAGATCAAATGGGGTGTGAACTGGGATGATAACCTCGGTGGCGCACCCGAGTACGGTCACCTCGACCCGCTGGTTGAGAAGGTACGCAAGAAGTCTGAGGACAAGATTAAGTTCGAGTTCGAGCAGACCTTCATGTTCTACCTGCCCCGTATTTGTGAGCACTGCCTGAACCCCTCCTGCATGGCATCCTGCCCCTCCGGCGCTATCTACAAGCGCGAGGAAGACGGCATCGTGCTGGTTGACCAGGACCGCTGCCGCGGTTGGCGCCAGTGCGTGACCGGTTGCCCCTACAAGAAGGTGTACTTCAACCACAAGACGGGTAAGGCTGAAAAGTGTACTTTCTGCTACCCCCGTATTGAGGCCGGTATCCCGACCGTCTGCTCCGAGACCTGCGTGGGTCGTATGCGCTACATCGGCATCTTCCTCTACGATGCTGACCGCGTGACCGAGGCAGCATCCGTTCCGGATGAGAAGGACCTCTACGAGGCTCAGCTCTCCCTGATGCTCGACCCGCACGACCCCGAGGTTATTCGCGAGGCTCGCAAGGCAAACATTCCCGATGAGTGGGTTAAGGCCGCTCAGAAGTCGCCCGTGTACAAGCTGGCGAAGGAATGGAAGGTGGCTCTGCCCCTGCACCCCGAGTACCGCACCATGCCCATGGTTTGGTACGTGCCGCCGCTGTCTCCGATTGTTGACCTGCTCCAGGAGCAGGGCCACGACGCGGAGAACCAGGGTAACCTCTTCGGCGCGATTGACGCACTGCGTATCCCCGTGGAGTACCTGGCAGAGCTGCTGACCGCAGGTGACACCGAAGTGATTACCCGCGTGCTCAAGCGCCTGGCTGCAATGCGCTCCTACATGCGCGATATTTCGCTCGGTGGTGTGGGTAAGGAAGAGATCGCTAATGCTGTTGGCATGACCGGTCAGGAAATGTACGAAATGTACCGCCTGATGGCTATCGCTAAGTACAATGAGCGTTATGTGATTCCTAAGGCTCATATGGAAGACGCCCACAACCTGGAGGAAATGGGCTGCTCCCTGAACGTTGATGGTGGCCCGGGCATGATGTACACCGACGCCTTCAACGATATGACCGATCGTCCGGTTCCCGTTGCTGGTGGCGTGTACGCAACCAATAACAAGGTCAGCCTCTTTAGCTGGGATGGTACCTCTCGTCCGGATGGTCTCTTCCCCGATACCTCCGGAAAGAAGTAATAAACCGTGGCAGGTTTCTTTTCCAAGCTGATGGGTCGCGGTTCCGCCTCTTCCTCTGCTGCAGAGCAGGAGGCGGGCCGCGCCCCTAGTGGCGACCCCTTTGATTTTGACTACGGTCCGGGTACCGACGCAGACTCCGTGATCTATCAGATTTCGGGCATGCTGCTGGGCTACCCCAGCCAGGAGCTTTTTGACTCCCTACCGGAGCTGCAGCAGATTGCTGCCTCCACCGGTAATGAGCAGTTCATTGCGGCTGTGCAGACCGTGGCGGATTGGATGCACTCCGATGATTTGGAGAATATTCAGTCCAGCTATGTTCAGGAGTACGACCTTTCCCGTCGTCATTCCCTGCACCTGTCCTATTGGACCGATGGCGATACTCGCCGTCGCGGTATGGCGCTGGTACGTTTCAAGCAGATGTACCGCGATTCCGGTATGGTGACGGATTTGGACGGCGAACTGCCGGACTATCTGCCCCTGGTGCTGGAGTTTGCGGCTTTGGTCGATCGCCGCGCCGGCCGCGCTGCCCTTCAGGCATACCGCCCCTCTTTGGAGCTGACTCGCCTGGCTATGCGCGATGATAAGCTGCCGCATTACGGTCTAATGCAGGCGATTTGCGATACGCTGCCCGGTGCCTCTCCCGATACTCAGGAGCAGGTGCAGAAGATGGCTGCGTACGGTCCGCCGACGGAGACTGTGGGCCTGCCCGGTTATGATGATCCGCGTGTGCAGCAAGCTATGCAAGCGGCTGTCCCGAAAGATATTTAGAGCTAAAGGAGCACCTGATGTACCTTGCCAGTGACCATGGACATCACGAGCCCGCGCCGTATGTCCCGACTATTACCCCCGATATTATCGACATTTTCCTCTGGGGCGCACTGCCCTATGTAGCAATGTTCGTCTTTATCGGTGGCACTATCTGGCGTTACCGTGTGGACCAGTTCGGCTGGACCACCCGTTCTTCCCAGATTTACGAATCCAAGATTTTGAAGTGGGCTTCGCCGGCATTCCACTATGGTATGGTGGGTGTTTTCGGCGGTCACGTTGTCGGTCTGCTTGTTCCTAAATTCCTGACTGACTTTGTGATTACCGATCACTTCTATCACATTATGGCGCTCAGCGCCGGGTCCGTTGCAGCATGTGCTGTGTTGGCCGGTCTGGTTGCGCTGGTGTGGCGCCGACTGAAGGTTCCCAATGTGTGGGCGGCTACCACTCAGAACGATAAGTTCATGTACATTGTGCTGATCTTTGTGCTTCTGGCGGGTACCGCAGCGACCGTTCTGTCCGCTGTTGCACCTTCTGAATTCCATACCACCGGTGAGGAATTCAACTACCGTGAGTCTATTTCGATTTGGTTCCGTTCCCTGTTCTACTTCCACCCCGAGGTGGCGTACATGGTTGAGGTTCCGCTCTCCTTCAAGATTCACATTGTATCGGCACTGTGCCTGTTCATTATCTGGCCCTTTACCCGCCTGGTGCACGCGCTTTCTCTGCCGCTGCACTACCTGTTCCGCCCCTACACCGTGTACCGTTCTCGCCGTGGCGAGCGCGTGAACACCCGTCGTGGTTGGGATCAGGTGTGGGTTAACAAGTCCCTGATTGGTGACGATAACGACCAGACTATCCACAAGCACAAGTCGTTCAGCTAAGATACAATAAGTAAATACGGTATTTTAGATACTACTTTGAAGAGGAGGTGGGTTCGATGATTCTGCGCTGTGCGCACCTCGAACCCGCTTCCTCTTCACCCATATACGCACACTTAAATTCCTAATTACCTTAACCTAACGAGGGATAATGAGCACTAACGTTGCGAGCTCGGCACCGAGCTATGACCTGAAGAAAGGTCAGCTGTTCAACCTTCTGTTGATCACCTTCGCATCTGCTGTTGGTTTCTGGGCATGGACCATTATCGGTCCTCTAGCTAAGTTCTACGCTAGCCCCGAGCAGATGAACCTGGACGCAAGCCAGACCAGTTTGCTGGTCGCTATGCCCATTTTCATTGGCGCAATTGGCCGTATTCCCGCCGGTGGTCTGACTGACCGCTTCGGTGGTCGCATTATGATGAGCGCCGTGCTGTTCATTGCAGCACCGCTGGTTCTGCTGGTGGGCGTTGCCGGTGCGGCTAAGTCCTTCACCATGATGCTGATCGTGGCGTTCTTCCTGGGTATTGCCGGTACTGTTTTTGCTATCGGTATTCCCTTCTCCTCCGCTTGGTATGACGCTTCGAAGAAGGGCTTCGCTACCGGTGTGTTCGGTGCTGGCATGGTCGGTACCGCGGTTTCGGCTTTCTTCACTCCCCGTCTGAAGGAAAGCATCGGCTACTTCCCGACCCACATTTTCGTGGCGGTACTGTGCGTTGTCCTGGCTGTTCTCTGCCTGCTTTTCCTGCGTGATTCGCCCGCAACCAAGGGTCGCGAGCCCAAGCCCCTGCTGCCCGGTATTAAGCTGGCGTTCAAGCAGATTTCCACCTGGCAGCTGTGCTTCCTCTACGCTGTGCTCTTCGGTGCATTCGTGGCATTCTCCAACTACCTGCCCACCTACCTGGTCAACGTCTACGACAAGGCTATTGCTGACGCTGGTGTGATGGCTGCGGGCTTCGCGGTGGCTGCTGTGATTACCCGCCCCTTCGGTGGTGTGCTGGCTGATAAGTTCGGCCCGAAGATTGTGACCCTCTTTGCTCTGGGCGGCGTGACCCTGCTGGCTCTGGTGCTGGCATTCGTCAACCCCGAGGGTGAGCACGTTTACGGCCCGATCTTCATCGCTATGGCTGGTCTGCTGGGTCTGGGCTCCGGCTCGGTCTTCGGTTGGGTGGGCCGCGCGGCTGATCCGAACAATGTGGGTGCAACCTCCGGTGTGATTGCTGCTGCCGGTGCGCTCGGTGGCTTCTTCCCGCCGCTGGTCATGGGCGCAACCTACAATGCCGATCACAAGAACTACATGATTGGTCTGACCCTGCTGGCTATTACTGCAGGTCTTGCCTTCCTGCTGGCCTTTGTGGTCAAGCACGGTGAGAAGCCGCAGCACTAAGGTTCTCTGATGCTTCAAAGCCCGTATTCATCCTCCTATAGGGGGATGAGTGCGGGCTTTTTACGTGTGCTTTTTCTGTCCGCGTGCTGATGTCGAGTGTTCGGTGTTGGCGGCGCGGGGAGAGAAGGCATGTGAGCGTAAAAATTTATTTTTGAACATCTCTTGATATTTGGCTGATTTTTCTGTGCGGCCACCCGAGTCAGGGCGCGCCTCCTAGAAGTTTTAGCCGAGATGTGCGACACTAAAAGAGTTAAAACACACCGCACTCGAAGTCTCTTCGGTGCGAGAGTCAAGGAGAAGAAATGTCCTTCACTGACCGCCACATCGGTCCCCGCCCTGCAGATACCCAGCAGATGCTGGAGTACCTCGGGTTTGACTCCCTGGGGGCTCTTATGGACGCCGTTGTTCCCGCGCAGATCCGCATGGGTGAGGAGCTGAACCTGCCCGAAGCGCTGAGCGAGGAGCAGGCACAGGCTAAGCTGGCTGGCTACGCTGCAAAGAACAAGGTTTACGACCAGATGATTGGCGCCGGCTACTACGATTCCATCACTCCCGCCGTGCTGCGTCGCAATATCCTGGAGAACCCGGGCTGGTACACCTCCTACACCCCCTACCAGCCTGAAATTTCCCAGGGTCGTCTGGAGGCTCTGCTGAACTTCCAGAACACCGTCATGGAACTGACCGGTCTGGAAATCGCAAACGCATCCCTGCTGGATGAGGCAACCGCTGTTGCCGAGGCAGCCGTAATGATGCACCGCGCAAACCGCAAGGTCAAGAACGGCTTCTTCGCTATTGACTCTCGCTGCCTGCCCCAGGTTATTTCCGTGACCCGTGGCCGCGCAGAGATGCTGGGTATTCCCTTTGTCATTACCGACTTCTCCGAGGGCCTGCCCGAGGGCGACCTCTACGGTATTATTCTGGCTCAGCCGGCACATTGCGGCGGTATTCGCGATCTGGCACCGATCATTGAAGAGGCAAAGGCTCGCAATGTTCTGGTCACCGTGAACGCTGACCTGCTGGCTCTGACCCTGCTGAAGTCCCCGGGTGAGCTGGGCGCAGATATTGCTGTGGGTAGCACCCAGCGTTTCGGTCTGCCCTTCTTCTACGGTGGCCCCCACGCTGCGTACATGGCTGTGCACAAGGGTATGGAGCGCACTATGCCGGGCCGCTTGGTGGGCGTTTCCACCGATGCAGCCGGCAAGCCCGCATACCGCCTGGCTCTGCAGACTCGTGAGCAGCACATCCGCCGCGAGAAGGCTACCTCCAATATTTGTACCGCTCAGGCTCTGTTGGCTATTGTGGCGGGCGCTTACGCCCTGTACCACGGCCCCGAGGGTCTGCGCGCCATTGCCCAGCGCCTGCACGTCAACGCAGCATGCGTAGCAACCTCTCTGGAGAACGCAGGCTACCAGTCCGTGCACACCGCATTCTTCGATACCGTGGCAATCCGTGCCGAGGGTCGCGCTGACGAGCTGGTTGCTAAGGCTCTGGAAGCAGGCATTAACATCCGTCGCATTAACGAGGATGTTGTGGGTATCTCCGTAGGCGAGTCCCACAGCGATGAGGTGCTCTCTCGCCTGGTCACCGCCCTGGGCGGCGAGCTGGTGGCTGAGCCTGCCGCTAAGTTCGAGATCCCCGCTGAGCTACTGCGCACCGATGAGTACATGCAGCACCCGATCTTCCACAAGTACCGCTCTGAGACCGAGATGATGCGCTACCTGCGCAACCTCTCCGATAAGGACCTGGCACTGGATCGCACCATGATCCCCCTGGGCTCCTGCACCATGAAGCTCAACGCAGCTGCCGAGATGGAACCCATCTCCTGGCCCGAGTTCGCGAATATTCACCCCCTGGCACCGGCCGATCAGGCTGCCGGCTGGCATGAATTGATTCGTGAGCTCTCCGAGTGGCTGGTCTCCATTACCGGTTACGACGCTGTCTCCCTGCAGCCTAACTCCGGTGCATCCGGTGAGTACGCCGGTCTGCGCGCAATCCGCGCTTACCACGAGGCACGCGGCGAGAACCAGCGCGATACCGTGCTGATTCCCATGTCCGCACACGGCACCAACGCAGCATCCGCGGCTCTGGCGGGTATGAAGGTTGCCGGTGTTGCTACCGCAGCTGACGGCTCCATTGATGTTGAGGACCTGAAGGCTAAGATCGAGAAGCACCGCGATAATGTTGCTGCCATCATGATCACCTACCCCTCCACTCACGGTGTGTTCGAGGAGCAGGTTGTTGAGGTCTGCGAGCTGGTGCACGAGGCTGGCGGCCAGGTGTACGTTGACGGCGCAAACCTGAACGCTCAGATGGGTCTGGCTCAGCCGGGCAAGTTCGGTGGCGACGTCTCCCACCTGAACCTGCACAAGACTTTCGCTATCCCGCACGGTGGCGGTGGCCCCGGTGTTGGCCCCGTGGCTGTGCGCGAGCACCTGGCGAAGTACCTGCCGGGCGACGCATACCTGGCAGATGCCGAGGGTAGGCTGCCCGAAGAGGCTGCACTGCCGATCTCTCAGTCCATGTTTGGTTCCGCTGGCGTGCTGCCCATTAGCTGGATGTACATTGCCATGAGCGGTGCTGCGGGTCTGAAGTCCTCCAGCGAGTACGCAATCCTGAACGCTAACTACATTGCACGCAAGCTGACCGAGAAGTACCCGGTTCTGTACACCGGCCCGGACTCCCTGGTTGCTCACGAGTGCATCCTGGATCTGCGCGAGCTGACCGACCGCAGCCACATTACCGCAGAGGATGTCTGCAAGCGTCTGATGGACTTCGGCTTCCACGCTCCGACCCTGGCGTTCCCGGTTCCCGGTACTCTGATGGTTGAGCCCACCGAATCCGAGTCTAAGGAAGAGCTCGATCGCTTCATCGAGGCGATGGAGGTCATCTACGACGAGATTCTGGAAGTTGCCGAGGGTAAGGTCTCCGCTGAGGAGTCCGTGCTGCGCAATGCACCGCACACCGTCGAAGCTGTTTCCTCCGATGAGTGGAACCGCCCCTACAGCCGCCAGAAGGCAGCGTACCCGGTTCCCAGCCTGCACGCTCACAAGTACTTCACCTCCGTGGGTCGTATTGACGGCGTGGGTGGCGACCGCAACTTCGTGTGCGATTGCCCGCCGATGGAAGCATTCGACATCGAGTACAAGTAAGAATTTGTCAAAGGAGTAAATTCATGTCCCCCAAGAAGACCGCACTCTACCCGGTGCACGAGAAGCTGGGCGCATCCTTTACTGACTTCGGCGGCTGGGATATGCCCCTGAAGTACGCTAACGATGTGGCTGAGCACAATGCTGTTCGTACCGCAGCGGGTATTTTCGACCTCTCCCACATGGGCGAGTTCCGCGTAACCGGTCCGGACGCCGCAGCATTCCTGGACTACGCGCTGGTCTCCAATATGTCCATCCTGAAGGTTGGCAAGGCAAAGTACTCGATTCTGGTCAATGCTGAAGGCGGCGTGATTGACGATCTGATCACCTACCGTCTGGGCGAGAACGAGTTCCTGGTTGTTCCCAACGCGGCAAATATCGACAAGGACTTCGCCGCTATGAGCGAGCGCCTGGGCGATTTTGACGTCACTTTCGTCAACGAGTCCAATGACACCTCCCTGATTGCTGTTCAGGGCCCGAAGGCTGAAGAGATTCTGCTGGCTGCAGGTGCCTCCGATGAGGCAGCCGTGCGCGAGGTAGGCTACTACGCGTGGGTTCCGAACACCATTGCTGGCGTTGAGGTTCTGCTGGCTCGCACCGGTTACACCGGTGAGGACGGCTTCGAGCTCTTCGTTCCCAACGACAAGGCTATTGAGCTCTGGGAGAAGCTGGAAGCAGCGGGTGAGCCCTTCGGTCTGCAGCCCTGCGGTCTGGCATCCCGTGATTCCCTGCGCCTGGAGGCAGGCATGCCCCTGTACGGCAATGAGCTGGGTCTGGATATCACCCCCTTCGAGTCCGGTCTGGGTCGCCTGGTAGAGATCGCCCTGGAGAAGAAGGCAGCGAACTTCGTGGGCCGCGAGGCTCTGAGCGAGCTGGCTAAGGAAGCTTCCCCGCGTATTCTGGTGGGTCTGAAGGCTCAGGCTAAGCGTCCCGCTCGTGCGCACGCTACCCTGGTCAACGAAGCTGGCGAGGTTGTCGGTGAGGTTACCTCCGGTATTCCTTCCCCGACTTTGGGCTACCCGGTAGCTATGGCTCTGGTCCAGCGCCCCTACTCCGAGCTGGGCAGCACTATTGAGGTGGATATCCGCGGTAAGCGCGCTCCCTTCGATATTGTTCCTCTGCCGTTCTACAAGCGCGAGAAGTAATCTCTGAGCGCAGAATAGCTAAGCGGGCGCCCCGTATCTTGAGAGATACGGGGCGCCCGTTTTCTGCTTTCTGGCGCACTCGCAGGGTGGGTTAAGCATCTCAGGGACAGGGGAGTGCGATAGTCCTTAAGTTCCGGCACAGGAGAGCCTCAATTTACCGCATCCGTCCCGGAGGGATATGATGAAGTGCTGGTTCTTGTGCGTAGAGGCGCGAACCGTGCGTATTCACCACAGGCTAGAGGCGCTCGCATACGGGCGCACACCTCGCGTATAACTCAAAGGAAAGATAATCGTGGCTCTCGATACTGAAATCCCCAGCTCCGTTCAGCGTAAGGCGGAGGAGCTGGAATACGATATTAGTGTTTTTGAGCTTTTCAGCATCGGTATCGGTCCTTCTTCCTCCCACACCGTGGGCCCCATGCGCGCAAGCAATCGTTTTATTGCCGAGCTGATTGATAATAACCTGCTGGCAGATATTAGCCGTATTCACATTGATCTCTACGGCTCTCTGGCGGCAACCGGTGCCGGTCACGGTACCATGAGTGCGGCGCTGAAGGGTCTGTGCGGTTTTGTGCCCGAAACCATTAGCATTGCCGACGCCGAAGCCATGATGGAACGCAATAGCGTGGACGGCACTCTGCCCCTGGCGGGTTACCCCTCGTCCATGTTCAGCGCCCAGGCGCCCGGGGGAGAAGAGGGCAAGGTCTACGGACCGGTACTGCACTATAAAGAAACTGATATGACTCTGCGCCCGCTGACGGTGCTGCCGCGCCACACCAACGGTATGAAGGTCACCGCCTTTACCGAGCGTAATGGCGCCGAAGAGGTACTGCTGGAGCGCACCTACTTCTCCATTGGCGGCGGTTTTATTGTCGAGGGTGATGAGGAGGCCGCCGGTGGCGTCTCCCTGGCGCACCCGCCTTATCCTTTTGGTTCCGGTGCTGAGCTGCTGTCCATGGCTAATGAGGCGGGTTTGAGCATTGCGGGTTTGAAGATGGCCAATGAGCTGAGCATCCGCAGCGAGCAGGAGATCCGCGAGGGTATTCTGCATATTTACCGTGTCATGAAGGAATGCATTGGTTCCTCGCTGTCCCGCGTGGGTTATCTGCCCGGCCCGCTCAAGGTGCGCTGCCGTGCCGGCGCCTGGCACCGTGATTTGATGGTGGAGGATCCGAACAAGTCTCCCGAATACGCCATTGACTGGGTGAACCTGATGGCTCTGGCAGTCAATGAGGAAAACGCCTTTGGTGGTCGTGTGGTGACTGCTCCGACCAATGGTGCCTCCGGTATTATTCCGGCAGTGTTGCATTACGCCATGAATTACACCCCCAATATTCGTCATTGCGGTGCTAAGGCGCGCGAGGATAAGGTGGTGGAGTTCTTCTTGGCTGCCGCCTCTATCGGTGCGCTCTATAAGAAGCGTGCTTCCATTTCTGGTGCTGAGGTGGGCTGTCAGGGTGAGGTGGGTACCGCCTCCTCTATGGCTGCTGCCGGTTTGGCTCAGGTGCTGGGCGGCACCAATGAGCAGATTGAAAACGCAGCGGAGATTGCTATGGAGCATAACCTGGGTCTGACCTGTGACCCGGTGGGCGGTCTGGTGCAGATTCCCTGCATTGAGCGTAACGCTATGGCGGCTTCTAACGCTGTGACTGCGGCGCGTATGGCTTTGCGCGGCGATGGTATTCACCGTGTCTCCCTGGATCAGGTGATTGAGACGATGCGTCAGACCGGTATGGATATGTCGCACCGTTATAAGGAAACCTCTATGGGTGGACTTGCGGTTAATGTCGTAGAGTGCTAGACAAACGGGGAAATTTCCTGTATCGTTAGTATTTACGCTTTCCCTATCCTTAGTGCCTTCATATAGCGGTGGGCACGGGCTTGAAGGTAATATCTATCGGCTTTGCACTATCGATAACCTGGCTTGTGTTGAGAGAACACCGCACGGGTTTTGAGCGCGGTAAAGCCGGTAATGTTGCCGGGAGGCTGAATGCTAAGACCGTCTGTGGAAGGATCCCCCATCTTGGTCGCTTCGAGCACCTCTAATGCCGCTAATGGCGCGGAGAATAACTCCGACCGTCGTATTTCATTTGCAAAGATTAACGAGCCGCTGAAGGTCCCGAACCTTCTGGCTATTCAGACCGATAGCTTCGACCGCCTGGTCGGTAATGAGCACTGGCTTGCACGCCTGGAAGATGCTCAGGCCAAGGGCGATATGTCGGTTCCCACTACCTCCGGTTTGGCTGAGATTTTCGCTGAAATCTCGCCGATCAAGGACTTCCAGGGCACCATGCAGCTCTCCTTCTCCGAGCCGGAGTTCGCTGAACCCAAGTACTCTGTGGAAGAGTGCAAGGATCGCGATGCTACCTACTCGGCACCGCTGTACGTTAAGGCTGAATACATGAACCTTAACACCGGTGAGCTGAAGCAGCAGACCCTGTTCATGGGTGAATTCCCCCTGATGACCGAAGCCGGTACCTTCGTTATTAACGGTACCGAGCGTGTGGTTGTCTCCCAGCTGGTGCGCTCGCCTGGTGCTTACTTCGAGAAGACCCCGGATCGTACCTCCGATAAGGACATCTACTCGGCACGCGTGATTCCCTCCCGCGGTGCATGGTTCGAGCTGGAAATCGATAAGCGCGACCAGGTTGGCGTGCGTCTGGACCGCCGCCGCAAGCAGTCCGTCACCGTGCTACTGAAGGCACTGGGCTGGACCGAGGCGAAGATCCTGGAAGAGTTCGGCCAGTACGATTCCATTCGTGCAACCCTGGAGAAGGACTCCGTCCACGACCGCGACGAGGCTCTGCTGGACATCTACCGCAAGCTGCGCCCGGGCGAACCGCCCACGGTTGAAGCTGCACAGTCCCTGCTGGACAATATGTACTTCACCCCGCGCCGCTACGATCTGGCGAAGGTTGGTCGCTACAAGATCAACCGCAAGCTGGGCGTTGAGGTTCCCCTGGACTCCCCGCAGGCATCCGTGCTGAACGTTGAGGACATTATCCAGCTGCTGCACTACCTGTGCGCACTGCACGCAGGTCAGCCCTCTATCCCCGGCAAGCGCGACGGCGAGGACATTCAGGTTCCCGTTGATGTGGACGATATCGACCACTTCGGTAACCGCCGTATCCGCACCGTGGGCGAGCTGATTGAGAACCAGATTCGTACCGGTCTGTCCCGTATGGAGCGCGTGGTTCGCGAGCGTATGACCACCCAGGATCCGGATTCCATTACCCCGCAGACCCTGGTGAACATCCGCCCCGTGGTTGCCGCTATTAAGGAATTCTTCGGTACCTCGCAGCTGTCCCAGTTTATGGATCAGAACAACCCGCTGGCTGGTCTGACCCACAAGCGTCGTCTGTCCGCACTGGGCCCCGGCGGTCTGTCC
This sequence comes from Rothia sp. (in: high G+C Gram-positive bacteria), assembly GCF_030540545.1. Taxonomy (GTDB): domain Bacteria; phylum Actinomycetota; class Actinomycetes; order Actinomycetales; family Micrococcaceae; genus Rothia. The sequence goes on from NZ_JAUNVZ010000002.1 coordinate 52,022, forward strand.
CGTGACCGCGCGGGCATGGAAGTGCGAGACGTGCACCCCTCGCACTACGGTCGTATGTGCCCCATTGAAACCCCTGAAGGCCCCAACATTGGTCTGATTGGTTCGCTGGCAACCTACGGTCGTATTAACTCCTTCGGTTTCATTGAGACCCCCTACCGTGTGGTAACCGACGGTCGCGTGACCGATGAGGTTCGTTACCTGACTGCTGACGACGAGAAGAACGTCGTGATTGCACAGGCAAACGCACCCCTGAACGAGGACCGTACCTTCGCTGAGGCTGAGGTTCTGTGCCGTGCGGGCGATGGTTCCGGTGAAGCTGTTCTGGTTGCCCCCGGCGCTGTGCAGTTCATGGACGTTTCCCCGCGCCAGATGGTGTCCGTGGCAACCGCCCTGATTCCCTACCTGGAGCACGACGACGCTAACCGAGCACTGATGGGTGCTAACATGCAGCGTCAGGCTGTGCCCCTGCTGGAGTCTGAGGCTCCGCTGGTGGGTACCGGTATGGAGAAGTACGCGGCACTGGACTCCGGTGACTCCGTATTGGCTAAGAAGCCGGGCGTTGTCTCCTCCGTGGACGCTAAGAACGTGACCGTGCGTAATGATGACGGTACCGTCAGCTCCTACCCGATCATGAAGTTCTCCCGCTCCAACCCGGGCAACTGCTACAACCAGCGTGTGGTTGTTAAGGAAGGCCAGCGCGTGGAGTACCGCGATGTTCTGGCTGACGGCCCCTCCACCGATGGTGGCGAGCTGGCACTGGGTAAGAACCTGCTGATCGCCTACATGCCGTGGGAAGGCCTGAACTACGAGGATGCGATCATCCTCTCCCAGCGCATGGTTTCCGAGGACGTGCTGACCTCGATCCACATCGAAGAGCACGAAATCGATGCTCGCGACACCAAGCTGGGTGCCGAGGAAATCACCCGCGATATCCCCAATGTGTCCGAGGACGTTCTCTCGGCACTGGATGAGCGCGGTATTATCCACATCGGTGCTGAGGTTGAGGCTGGCGACATCCTGGTCGGTAAGGTTACCCCTAAGGGTGAGACCGAGCTGACCCCCGAAGAGCGCCTGCTGCGCGCTATCTTCGGTGAGAAGTCCCGCGAGGTTCGCGACACCTCCCTGAAGGTGCCCCACGGTGAGTCCGGTACCGTTATTGGCGTTCGTATCTTCGACCGCGCAAACGGCGACGACGATGATCTGCCCCCGGGCGTGAACCAGCTGGTCCGCGTGTACGTGGCTCAGAAGCGTAAGATCACCGACGGCGATAAGCTGGCGGGTCGTCACGGTAATAAGGGTGTTATTTCCAAGATCCTGCCGATCGAGGATATGCCCTTCCTGGAAGACGGTACCCCCGTTGACGTGATCCTGAACCCCCTGGGCGTGCCCGGCCGTATGAACATTGGTCAGGTGCTCGAGGTTCACACCGGTTGGCTGGCAAAGCAGGGTTGGAAGATTGAGGGCGACCCGGCATGGCTGAAGTCCATGCCGAACTTCCCGAAGGAATCCGGCCCCACCCGCCTGGCAACCCCGGTATTCGACGGCGCTCATGAGGATGAGCTCTTCGACCTGATGGACCACTCCAACCCGAACCGTGATGGCGACCGCCTGATCAACCGTTCCGGTAAGGCACGTCTGATTGACGGCCGTAGCGGTGAGCCCTTCCCGGAACCGATCTCTGTGGGTTACCAGTACATCCTGAAGCTGCACCACCTGGTGGACGATAAGATTCACGCTCGTTCCACCGGTCCGTACTCCATGATTACCCAGCAGCCCCTGGGTGGTAAGGCACAGTTCGGTGGCCAGCGCTTCGGTGAGATGGAAGTGTGGGCGCTGGAAGCATACGGCGCCGCATACACCCTGCAGGAAATTTTGACCGTCAAGTCCGATGACGTGGCAGGTCGTGTGAAGGTCTACGAGGCTATCGTTAAGGGTAATAACATCCCTGAGCCCGGTATCCCCGAATCCTTCAAGGTTCTTATTAAGGAAATGCAGTCCCTGTGTCTGAACGTTGAGGTGCTCTCCACCGACGGTCAGATCATTGAGATGAGCGACTCGGAAGATGAAGGCTTCCGCGCTGCTGAAGATATGGGTGTGAACCTGACCCGCGACGAGCCCAGCTCCGTGGACGAGTTCTAAACACTCGCTTCTTCATTCACCCATCGGTGCGGGCGGTTCATTCAGAAACCGTTCCGCCCGCGCCGTGGGTTTTCGAAAGTCTTCATAGAACTACAGAAAAGAGATTAGGACCGATATGTCCAAGGAATCTTCGCTTGGTTTGATGCGAATTGGCCTTGCCACCGCTGACGATATTCGTCGCTGGAGCTACGGCGAGGTTAAGAAGCCCGAGACCATCAACTACCGTACCCTCAAGCCGGAGAAGGAAGGCCTCTTCGATGAGCGCATCTTCGGCCCCACTAAGGACTGGGAATGCTACTGCGGTAAGTACAAGCGCGTGCGCTTCAAGGGTATTATCTGTGAGCGCTGTGGCGTTGAGGTGACCCGTTCCAAGGTGCGTCGCGAGCGTATGGGCCACATTGAGCTGGCTGCCCCCGTGACCCACATTTGGTACTTCAAGGGTGTTCCCTCCCGCCTGGGCTACCTGCTGGATCTGGCACCGAAGGACCTGGAGAAGGTTATCTACTTCGCTGCCTACATGATCACCAGCGTTGATGAGGAAGCTCGTCACGACGATTTGCCCATGCTGCAGGCTGCACACGACCGCGAGAAGGCACAGCTGCAGGCTGACCTGAACGCTGATATTGCTGCTATTAGCCGCGAGACCGAAGAAGAACTGGCTCGTATTGAGGCTGAGGGCGGCAAGGCAGCTGAGAAGCGCAAGCTGCGCGACCAGGCTGAGAAGCAGCTGGCTGGCGTACGCAAGCGTTTTGAGCGCGAGGTTGAGCACCTGGATCGCGTCTGGGATCGATTCAAGAACCTGAAGGTCGCTGACCTGGAAGGTGACGAGGCACTGTACCGCACCATGGTCGATAAGTACGGTCTGTACTTCGAAGGTGCTATGGGTGCAGAGGCCATTAAGAAGCGCCTGGAGAACTTCGATCTGGAAGCAGAAGCTGAGCTGCTGCGCGAGATCATCCAGACCGGCAAGGGCCAGAAGAAGACCCGCGCTCTGAAGCGTCTGAAGGTTGTCAACGCATTCCTGACCACCGATAACTCCCCGCTGGGCATGGTCCTGGACGTTGTTCCGGTCATCCCGCCGGATCTGCGCCCCATGGTGCAGCTGGACGGTGGCCGCTTCGCAACCAGCGACCTGAACGATCTGTACCGCCGTGTTATTAACCGTAATAACCGCCTCAAGCGTCTGCTGGAGCTGGGTGCACCCGAGATCATCGTCAACAACGAAAAGCGCATGCTGCAGGAAGCTGTGGACTCGCTCTTCGACAACGGCCGCCGTGGCCGCCCCGTGACCGGTCCGGGTAACCGTCCGCTCAAGTCCCTGTCCGATATGCTCAAGGGTAAGCAGGGTCGTTTCCGTCAGAACCTGCTGGGTAAGCGCGTTGACTACTCCGGTCGTTCCGTGATCGTGGTGGGTCCGCAGCTGCAGATGCACCAGTGTGGTCTGCCCAAGCAGATGGCTCTGGAACTGTTCAAGCCCTTCGTGATGAAGCGCCTGGTGGAGCTGGGTCACGCCCAGAACATCAAGAGCGCAAAGCGTATGGTTGAGCGTTTCCGTCCCGAGGTTTGGGACGTGCTGGAAGAGGTCATTACCGAGCACCCCGTGCTGCTCAACCGTGCACCTACCCTGCACCGCCTGGGTATTCAGGCATTCGAGCCTAAGCTGGTTGAGGGTAAGGCTATTCAGCTGCACCCGCTGGTCTGCTCCGCATTCAACGCGGACTTCGACGGTGACCAGATGGCAGTTCACCTGCCTCTGAGCCCCGAAGCGCAGGCAGAAGCTCGCATCCTGATGCTCTCCTCCAACAACATCCTCAAGCCCTCTGACGGTCGCCCCGTTGCTGTGCCTTCGCAGGATATGATTATTGGTCTGTACCACCTGACCACCCCGCGTGATGGTCAGCCGAACGAGGGTCACGCATACTCCTCGATCGCGGAAGCTCTTATGGCGATGGATCGTCACGATATTGAGCTGTACACCAAGATCAAGATCCAGCTCTCCGGCGACGAGTTCGTAGCCCCCGAAGGCTTCGAGCTGCCCGAAGGCTACCAGGCTGGCGACCCGATCCTGCTGGATTGCTCCGTTGGCCAGATTCTGTTCAACCAGGCTCTGCCTAAGGACTACCCCTGGTTCGATGGCGTGGCTGATAAGAAGGGTCTGGGCAAGCTCATTAACGACCTTGCCGAGAAGTACCCCATGGACGTTGTTGCACGCACCCTGGATAACCTCAAGAACGCAGGTTTCTACTGGGCATCCCGCTCCGGCGTGACCGTTGCTGTCTCCGATATCGCAACTCCTCCCGCAAAGCGCGGCATTATGGAGAACTACGAGAAGCAGGCAGCTGACATTCAGGGCGAGTTCGAGATGGGTGCAATCGGCGACGACGAGCGCCGTGAAGCACTGATTAAGATCTGGACCGACGCAACCGACGAGGTCGCAGAGGTCATGCGCGAGAACCTCTCCGCAAATGGCGGTCTGAACACCATTTACCGTATGGTCACCTCCGGTGCACGTGGTAACTGGATGCAGGTTCGTCAGATTGCGGGTATCCGTGGTCTGGTGTCCAACCCCAAGGGTGAAATTATGCCCCGTCCGATCAAGTCTTCCTACCGTGAAGGCCTGTCGGTTCTGGAGTACTTCATCGCAACCCACGGTGCACGTAAGGGTCTGGCGGATACTGCACTGCGTACCGCAAACTCCGGTTACCTGACTCGTCGTCTGGTGGACGTCTCCCAGGATGTCATCGTGCGCGAGCACGACTGTGGCACTCGCCGCGGCCTGATGCTGCCCCTGGTTGACGCTGAAGGCGCACTGCACCCGGACGTTGAGACCTCCATCCACGGTCGTACCCTGGCAACCGACGTGAAGAACCCCGCCGGTGAAGTTATCGCCAACGCAGGTGCAGACGTCTCCGATGAGCTCATCGAGACCATGTACAAGGCAGGCGTGGCCGAGGTTCGCGTTCGCTCCGTGCTGACCTGTGAGTCCAGCATCGGTGTCTGCGCACTGTGCTACGGCCGCTCCATGGCATCCAACGTCCTGGTGGATATTGGTGAAGCAGTGGGTATTATCGCTGCACAGTCCATTGGTGAGCCCGGTACCCAGCTGACCATGCGTACCTTCCACACCGGTGGTGTCGCATCGGCAGACGATATTACTCAGGGTCTGCCCCGTATTCAGGAGCTCTTCGAAGCACGTACCCCCAAGGGCGTTGCACCGATCTCCGAGGTATCCGGTCGCGTCAGCATCGAAAGCACCGACAAGTCCTACAAGGTCATTGTCACCCCGGATAACGGCGACGAGCCGCACGCCTACACCGTGCTGCGCCGCGCAGCTTCTAAGCTGCAGAACGGCGACTATGTACAGGTCGGCGATCAGCTCGCAACCGGTTCGGTAGACCCCAAGGAAGTTCTGCGTATCCGCGGTCCTCGCGAGGCACAGAAGCACCTGGTCTCCGAGGTTCAGGGCGTGTACAAGTCCCAGGGTGTGGAGATCCACGATAAGCACGTTGAGGTTATTGTCCGCCAGATGCTGCGTCGCGTGACCGTCATCGAATCCGGTGACACCGACCTGCTGCCCGGCGAGCTGGTAGATAACATTGTCTTCCAGCAGGCAAACCGCAAGGCACTGGCAGAAGGTAAGAAGCCCGCAGCTGGCCGCCCTGAGATGATGGGTATTACCAAGGCCTCCTTGGCAACCGATTCCTGGCTGTCCGCTGCATCCTTCCAGGAGACCACTCGTGTCCTGACTCAGGCTGCAATGGAAGCTAAGACCGATCCGCTGCTGGGCCTGAAGGAAAACGTCATTATTGGTAAGCTTGTCCCGGCCGGTACCGGTTTGGCACGCTACAACGATATTGAGGTTGAGCCCAGCGAGAAGGCACGCGAGGAGCGCCTGGCTGCACTGGAGAATAGCTTCGGCTTCTCCGGCAGCGTGTTCCAGACCGAGGACACCTTCGGCGGCTACAGCAACGCTAACGGTTTCAAGGCTGTCTCCCTGGAGGAGTACGGCAACCTGTACTAGGATTTATTCCTAATACATTAGCTGCATAGCGTGAGTCTATAGCTCATAGATAGACCCGTTCTATATCATCTGTATGTGAATACAGTGATATAGAACGGGTTTTTATTTTCACTCCTGTCTTAGCTGTTCAATCCGGCAAGGCTGTGGCTAAGTGTCTGATGAGTGCGTGGGTACGGCGCCGCTGCGGAGATTGAAGCTCCGCAGCGGCGCATCCATTAACGCGCTCAGCCAATACACTCAAATACTTATATGAATCCAAACTCAAATACAGTGAAATATCAATCCCAATCACACAATATAAGAACAATCATTCTATTTGTTTTAAGCTGAATAATCATTCTCGATGAAGCTGATAGAGTAGAATCCATGCACAAATATTCCCTCATGCAGCATGTACGCTCATGCATGCACGCACTCTTTTCGCGCCCCGCAGCAGCATTGAGTATCGCAGCTGCTACCGCACTCGCCCCTATTGCTATTGCTCTTCCTGATACGGCAGCTCACGCCGCCGATAACCCGTACCTGGTCGGTGCGGGAGCTGCCGATATTACCGGTGAGCCCGCCGAGGTTGGTTTTATGGGTTATGGCGATAGTTCCCAGAAGGGTAGTGGCATTCATACGCGCCAGTATGCGCGCGTGTTCTTGGTAGTGGATCCTGCTACCTCTAAGCGCAATGTGGTGATTGTTCTGGACGCTCTTTCTGCGTGGCAGAGCCTGCGTGATGAGCTGGTTCGTCGCATTCAGGCTGCCTACCCGGGTCAGTTTGGTGAGGAGAATATTATGGTGACCGCCAGCCATACGCACGCCACTCCGGGTGGTATTTCTCACCATATGCTTTTTAATGTGACGACTTTGGGTTTCCATCCTGATACTTTCAATGCTCAGGTTGAGGGCTCGATGAAGGCTCTGGATGCTGCGATGAAGGATTTGGCTCCAGGTAATGTGACGGTGTCGCGTTCTTCGCTCACTCAGGTGGGGCGTAATCGTTCTATGGCGGCGTATACGGGTAATCGTGCGGAGCTGCGTAAGCAGCTGGTTAATGGCGTGGACCCGACGGATATGACCCTGCGTTTGGAACGTAATGGTAAAACTCGCGCGGTGATTAATTGGTTTGCTATTCATCCAACCTCGCTGACCACGCAGAATACCCTTGTCTCTAGCGATAATAAGGGTTATGCAGAGTATCTGCTGGAGCATGATGATCACGGTGTGGATCGTAATCGTGCCGGTAGCGGGGACGGTTTTATTGCGGCTTTTGCGAATTCTAATGCGGGTGATGTTACTCCGAATACGAATTTACGTGCCGGTTCGGGTCCGACTGATGACCAGTTTCAGAATGTGAAGATTCAGGGTGCTAAGCAGGCAAACGCTGTGCGCGCCCAGTTGCGCTCTTCCGGTACTCCGGTGGGTTCCGGCCTGGATGGTCGTATTACCTATGTGGATATGGTCAATCAGGAGGTGGATGCTCGCTTTACGGGTACAGGCAAGGCTGAGCGCACCTGTAGCGCCTTCTTAGGTGTTCCTTTTGCTCGCGGTAGCGAGGAAGATGGTGGTGGCGGTTTGCCGATTTTCCATGAGGGTCAGACGACTCAGTCTTTCTTGGGCCGTATTATTTTTGCGCCGACGAATGCTCAGCGCGCCTGCCAGTCGCCGAAGGGCCTGATGGTTGCCGATATGAACGGTAAGCTCATGCAGACGGTGGTGCCGGTGCAGATTATGCGTTTTGGTACCTACTATATTTTGGGTTTGCCGGGTGAGATGACCGGGGCTGTGGGTGCTCAATATCGTCTGGATGCTGCCCAGCTTTTCGGTGTGGATCCTTCGCATATTATTGTGCAGGGCTATACCAATGCGTACACCCACTATGTGACTACTGTCGAGGAGTATCAGAGTCAGCAATATGAGGGCGGCGTGACCCTGTACGGCCCCTATACTATGGCGGCGTACCGTCAGGCGTTGTCGAAGGTGGGTACGGCGCTGAAGCAGAACGAGTCTTTGCCGCTGGGTACTAAGCCTTGGGATCCGCATCCGGTGACCAGCCTGCAGGGTAAGGTCGTATACGATAAGCCTGTTTTTGGCCTGAAATACGGCCAGGTGACGGTGCAGCCTCAGGACGCTTATGCTGGGGTTCAGGAGGTGAGCGCTGAGTTTGTGGGTGCGCATCCGAATAATAATATGCACCTCGACTCCAGCTATTTTGTGATTGAAAAGTATAATGGCGGCCGTTGGGAGTATTTCGCGGGAGATAATCACCCGGATACTTTCTTTGAGTGGCAGCGTAGCGGTGTTGCCGGTTCTAAGGTGACGGTGCGTTGGGCGCCTACCAAGGATGTGCAGCCGGGTCGTTTCCGTATTCGGTATATGGGAGACGCTAAGGTCAGTGCCTCAACAATGACTTCTTTTGAGGGCGTGACTCGTCCCTTCCAGATTATGCGCCGATAGTCTGCGTGAGAGTGTTGCGAGAGTGTAGATAGTTCAGTGCCCGGGGAGATTCGTTTCTTCCCGGGCGCTGAGCTTTTATACGGGGCTTTTATATTGGGTCTTTGAGTAGGGCAGAAGCATAGGGGTTTAAGAGCCTTCCTACCTCCGCGTTTAAAAGTTTTTTGCTCTTTTTGAGCTTAAGAGTGGATTAAGCCGGATTTAACCTGTATAGTCTTAACTCGAAGTTTGTAGCACCCGTGTATGCACAGCATGCACAGGGTCAGTAAGAATCAATGGCAGTATGGATACAGTCCTTTGACTCTGCATTTTTTGCTGGGGTCTAAATGCCATTTTTTGGCGTGTCCAGAAACAAATTCACCCGGGAAACCGGCTACTGTACGCTACACCCCGATCCTCGGGGCTTCTAGCAACCGAGAGCGTCCGCTGGGCTGTACAGACAGCGGAAGCCAGTACGTTATATCGGGCTTGAACACAGATAAGCCCGATTCAAGCAACGGAGAAACTGTGCCTACTATTCAGCAGCTGGTCCGTAAGGGCCGGACTCCCAAGGTCGTAAAGACCAAGGCGCCCGCACTGAAGGGCAACCCCATGAAGCGTGGCGTGTGCACCCGTGTGTACACCACCACCCCGAAGAAGCCGAACTCGGCACTGCGTAAGGTCGCTCGTGTCAAGCTCAACGGCGGCGTCGAGGTTACCGCATACATTCCCGGTGAGGGTCACAACCTGCAGGAGCACTCGATTGTGCTCGTTCGCGGTGGTCGTGTGAAGGACCTCCCCGGTGTTCGTTACAAGATCGTTCGTGGCGCTCTGGATACCCAGGGTGTTAAGGGTCGCGGCCAGGCTCGCTCCCGCTACGGCGCTAAGAAGGAGAAGAAGTAATGCCTCGTAAGGGTCCCGCTCCCAAGCGTCCCCTCGTAAACGATCCTGTTTACGGTTCCGCACTGGTCACTCAGCTGATCAACAAGGTTCTGATGGACGGTAAGAAGTCCGTTGCAGAACGCATCGTTTACGGTGCACTGGAGGGTGTACAGAAGAAGACCGGCGAAGATCCGGTAGCTACCCTCAAGAAGGCTATGGACAACATCAAGCCCGCGCTTGAGGTTCGTTCCCGCCGCGTCGGTGGTGCAACCTACCAGGTTCCGGTTGAGGTTCGCCCCGGCCGTTCCACCGCTCTGGCTCTGCGCTGGCTGGTTGGCTTCTCCAAGCAGCGTCGCGAAAAGACCATGACCGAGCGTCTGATGAACGAGATCCTGGATGCATCCAACGGTCTCGGTGCCGCTGTGAAGCGTCGCGAAGACACTCACAAGATGGCGGAGTCCAACAAGGCCTTCGCTCACTACCGCTGGTAATTCTCCGTTTGTGGCCTGCTCGGGCAGTGATCCTGCCCGGCAGGCTTTCGGAGTATCTCATTTAGGGAGAAAAACGTGGCACTTGACGTGTTCACCGACCTTAACAAGGTCCGCAACATCGGTATTATGGCGCATATTGACGCCGGTAAGACCACCACTACCGAACGCATCCTGTTCTACACCGGTATTAACCACAAGATCGGTGAGACCCACGATGGCGCTTCGACCATGGACTGGATGGCTCAGGAGCAGGAGCGCGGTATTACTATTACTTCCGCAGCAACCACTTGCTTCTGGAAGGACAACCAGATCAACATCATCGACACCCCCGGTCACGTGGACTTCACCGTTGAGGTGGAGCGCTCTCTGCGCGTGCTCGACGGCGCCGTAGCTGTCTTCGACGGCAAGGAAGGCGTGGAGCCCCAGTCTGAGACCGTGTGGCGTCAGGCTGATAAGTACGATGTCCCCCGTATTTGCTTCGTCAACAAGATGGACAAGATGGGTGCAGACTTCTACTTCACCGTTCAGACCATTATTGACCGCCTGGGCGCACGCCCCCTGCCGCTGCAGCTGCCCATCGGCGCTGAGAGCGACTTCATTGGCGTTGTTGACCTGCTCGAAATGAAGGCATACGTATGGCCCGGCGACGCTAAGGGCGACGTGACCATGGGTGCTTCTTACGAGATTCAGGACATCCCCGCTGACCTGGTCGAGAAGGCAGAGCAGTACCGCGCTGAGCTGGTTGAGGCTGTTGCTGAGTCCAGCGAAGAGCTCATGGAGAAGTACCTGGAAGAGGGCGAGCTGTCCATCCCCGAGATCAAGAGCGGTATCCGCAAGCTGGTCATCGAGGGCGAGGCATTCCCCGTTCTGTGTGGTTCTGCATTCAAGAACCGCGGTGTTCAGCCCATGCTGGACGCTGTGATCGACTACCTGCCCTCCCCGCTGGACGTTCCGGACGTTGTCGGCTCCAACCCCTCTGATGAGGAAGAGAAGCTGACCCGTAAGGCATCCGCTGAGGAGCCCTTCGCAGCTCTGGCGTTCAAGGTCGCAGCACACCCCTTCTACGGTCAGCTGACCTACACCCGCGTGTACTCCGGTACTGCAGCTCAGGGCCAGCAGGTTCTGAACTCCACCAAGGGTAAGAAGGAGCGCATCGGTAAGCTCTTCCAGATGCACTCCAACAAGGAGAACCCGGTTGAGGAGATTACCGCAGGTCACATTTACGCAGCGATTGGTCTGAAGGATACCACCACCGGTGATACCCTGTGCGATCCCGCACACCCGATCGTTCTGGAGTCCATGACCTTCCCCGATCCCGTGATCTTCGTGGCTATTGAGCCCAAGACCAAGGGTGACCAGGAGAAGATGTCCACCGCTATCCAGAAGCTCTCCGCTGAGGACCCCACCTTCACCGTTTCGCTGAACGAAGAGACCGGTCAGACCGAAATCGGTGGTATGGGTGAGCTGCACCTGGACATCATCGTGGACCGTATGAAGCGCGAGTTCAAGGTTGAGGCTAACGTTGGTAAGCCTCAGGTTGCATACCGCGAGACCATCAAGAAGGCAGTCGAGAAGGTCGACTACACCCACAAGAAGCAGACGGGTGGTTCCGGTCAGTTCGCAAAGGTGCAGGTTTCCTTCGAGCCCCTGCCCCTGGATGGCGAAGAGCTCTACGAGTTTGAGGACAAGGTTACCGGCGGTCGCGTGCCTCGCGAGTACATCCCCTCGGTGGATGCTGGTATTCAGGACGCTATGAAGTTTGGTGTTCTGGCTGGCTACCCCATGGTGGGCGTGAAGGCAACCCTGATCGACGGTGCTTACCACGACGTCGACTCCTCCGAAATGGCGTTCAAGATCGCTGGCTCCATGGTCTTCAAGGAAGGCGCTAAGCGCGCTAACCCCGTCCTGCTTGAGCCGCTGATGGACGTTGAGGTTCGTACCCCCGAGGAGTACATGGGCGACGTTATCGGCGACCTGAACTCTCGTCGTGGTCAGGTGCGTTCCATGGAGGATGCATCCGGCGTTAAGATCATCAAGGCACTGGTCCCGCTGACCGAAATGTTCGGTTACATTGGCGACCTGCGTGGCAAGACCCAGGGTCGTGCAGTGTTCTCGATGACCTTCGATAGCTACGGTGAGGTTCCCAAGAACGTCGCTGACGAGATCATCCAGAAGAGCCGCGGCGAGTAATTTACTCGAGCCACAGCTCACCCCGTACGGCGCGGGTTTGAAAAAGCCCGCGCCGTGCACCTAAAATTTTATTATCAAATCCATCATCGAAAATATGCGTCACTTGTAGTATGTGGAGTTAATCCGCTATTCTAGACGCTAGACCGTTTGAATAAACGGGATGCGCCGAAGAACATATTCGGGTGCATGTTTTCGATACGTTCTAGGAGGAACACTCTTGGCTAAGGCTAAGTTCGAGCGCTCCAAGCCTCACGTTAACGTCGGTACCATTGGTCACGTTGACCACGGTAAGACCACCCTGACCGCAGCAATCTCCAAGGTTCTGGCTGACAAGTACCCGGATCTGAACGAGAAGAAGGACTTCGGCATGATCGACAGCGCTCCCGAGGAGCGCCAGCGCGGTATTACCATTAACATCGCGCACATCGAGTACGAGACCGAGAAGCGCCACTACGCACACGTTGACGCTCCCGGCCACGCTGACTACGTGAAGAACATGATCACCGGTGCGGCTCAGATGGACGGCGCAATCCTCGTGGTTGCAGCTACCGACGGCCCCATGGCACAGACCCGCGAGCACGTTCTGCTCGCTCGCCAGGTTGGCGTTCCCACCCTGCTGGTCGCACTGAACAAGTCCGACATGGTTGAGGATGAGGAACTGCTGGACCTCGTCGAGATGGAGGTCCGTGACCTCCTGTCCTCGCAGGAGTTCGACGGCGACAACGCTCCCGTTGTTCGCGTGTCCGCTCTGAAGGCTCTGGAAGGCGACGCTGAGTGGGTTGCTAAGGTTGAGGAGCTCATGGACGCTGTTGATACCTACATTCCGGACCCCGTGCGTGAGAAGGACAAGCCCTTCCTCATGCCCATCGAGGACGTCTTCACCATTACCGGTCGTGGCACCGTTGTGACCGGTCGTGCAGAGCGCGGTACCCTGAAGATCAACTCCGAGGTCGAGATCGTCGGTATCCGTCCGATCCAGAAGACCACCGTTACCGGTATCGAGATGTTCCACAAGCAGCTCGACGAAGCATGGGCAGGCGAGAACTGTGGTCTGCTGCTGCGCGGTCTGAAGCGTGACGACGTTGAGCGTGGTCAGGTTGTCGTGGAGCCGGGCTCCATCACCCCCCACACCGAGTTCGAGGCAAACGTCTACATCCTGTCCAAGGATGAGGGCGGCCGCCACAACCCGTTCTACTCCAACTACCGTCCTCAGTTCTACTTCCGTACCACTGACGTGACCGGCGTTATCACCCTGCCCGAGGGTACCGAAATGGTTATGCCCGGTGACAACACCGAGATGACCGTTGAGCTGATCCAGCCCATCGCAATGGAAGAGGGCCTCGGCTTCGCAATCCGCGAGGGTGGCCGCACCGTTGGTTCGGGTCGCGTTACCAAGATCATCAAGTAATTATCGAGTCCTCGATAATTCGCTGATCTAGCGGATCTCTAGGAATCCCCGTCTATTGAGCAATCAATAGACGGGGATTCTTTGTTAACCTAGAAGAAAGCAGAGCCAATATCCCATCTACGAGGAGAAGAGCATGAGCGCTACTTTCAGTATCCTTGACCAGGAATCTCACCTACCCGCTGCCTCCCGCGCAGCCCTAGAGCAAGCAGTGGCAGAAAAGAATAGCAGCCTGAACTATCCGGTATTGAGCGAAGGCGCTTCGGGCGGTCTGCTGGGCGCCCTCTCCTCGCTTCTCTCTGGCGGTTCTGCTCAGCCGCGTCTGCACTCTAAGGATCTAGATGCTTCCCGTGCTGCTTTGAGCCTGCTGCCCCTGGACACAACTCTCTCGGTGGATACCCACACCCCGATCGTATACCTGGCGGAGGGGGCTGAAGATTTTGGAGCCTTTGGCGCTCTCACAAGGGCGAATGTTTCCAAGCTGGCGCGCATTATTGTGCCCTCCCGAGCAGCCAAAGATAAGCTGCTGGCAGCCTGCCCCTATCCGAGCGAGAGCATTCAGATTATTCCCGCGCCCCTCTCTCAGAGCCCGAGCCGCACCCGCGCACCCCGAGATCTCTCCGATAAGACTCTGCACGTTCTACTGGTGGCTCGCGAATCAAAGCCTAAGGCTCTGGCTATGGCTCTGCGAGCGGTAGAGGAGGCATCACAGAAGCGTACTATCGAGCTGAGTATTGCTGCCCCTGAGAGTATGCATGCAACGCCCGTGCCGCCTCTTGGCTCCTCGAGTTCCGTCACCTGGATTGAAGATAGCGCCGTGCAGCTGGGTAGTGAGGAAAGCACCGCTCTGCTGATCGCCCAGGATCTGCTGCTGGTGCCCGATGGAGCGGGGGAGAAAGAGCTGGTTCTCTACGCTCTTGCCTGTGGTGTGCCCGTGGTGGGCCAGAGGCACGAGGATATTGCGAGCCTGCCCCGTCGAGATCGCAGCGGATGGCTCTACCTGCCGGAGATGACCGAGGCGAAAATGGCAAAGCATATGCTGGAGCTAAGCCCAGCACAGATTAATGAAGCCAGTGCTTGGGCTCTCAAAGATAGCGCCGAACGCTATAGCTACACTGCCTGGGCTTCTAGCGTGCTGGAGCTTCTGAACTCCCTGGGCTAAAACATATAAACCAGTCAGAACAGAGTTAGAACCCTAGCTGAAAAAGACAGAGTAAAAGCCTGCGAGATATAGATCCAATCTATATCCCGCAGGCTTTTAGCTACATACTAGGCCAGAAGCTAAGCACTACAGAAGTCCCCTAGGAACCCTGAGGGTAATCCGGCTGCTGAGGATAGCCGATCTGTTGGGTCTGCACCGGTTGATAGGGCATCGGCTGATAGGGCATCGTCTGAGCTTGAGCGCCCTGAACAGAGAACGACTGAGCCGAATCGGAGCCCTGCTCGCGGGAGAGCAGACGCCAAATCACGCCACCAATAATCATGAGCGAGGCAATAAAGAGAGCCAGAGCGTTGAGCTGGTTCAGAGCCAGAGCAACATTGGCTGCGACCAGAGCCGCCGCAATACCGGTCCAAATGGTCGACAGATACAGGGCTGCCGCACCGACCATCAGCGCTGCCAGAGCCACCAGAGTGACACCGCGGGTACTGCCCATCTGCATATCCCTAAACAGGAAGAGATAGCACAGGGTCAGGGTGCTCATAATACCCAGAGTGATATAGCTGAGCTTTCGCGCCTGGGCTCGCTGGCTTGCGGGCATAGCCTGAGAGGTCAAGGGGTACTTGATGGTCATGGTGTAGATAACGGTCAGCATAATCAGCAGGGCAAATTCTACGGGGTAGAAACCGTCTGCAAAAATCAGGCGGGAGAAGAAGACCACCGGAATAGCTGCAGCAGCTATATGCCTGAACTGCGGGGCAGTAATCAGAGCAATGACCGTAGCTGCCAGAGCCAGGCTACATGCACTCGCAAAGTTATTGGCGGAGCCAAGAGTGAGCAGCCCCAGGAAGGGCAGGATAAAGCTCAGGGGGTAGAGCATCTCACGATTGGCGGAGGAGAACACACGCTGGGTAAAGCTTCCCTGCAAGGCACGCATATAGGCGGTTGCAGAGAGTAGGGGGCCCTCAACCGGTATCGCAATAGCGGTGGAGGCGCCGGGCAGAGTAACCATCAGGCGAGGGCGAATCTGCACCTGGCCGCGAACCTGCTGCTTGAGAGCTGCCTTGAGCACCAGAATAATAACCAGCGACAGGAAAGCACCCATGAAGTAGCGGTATACGCTCTCTTCGCTCAGCAGCCCAAGATCGTAACCGAAGATATGCAGGCGGTTTAGGGCCACCATAAAGCTCAGCGGTAGAGCGGCGCCCAGAATAAGGCGGGAAGCGGAACGGTCGAAGGATACGGGGAAGAACTCAGCACCGAGGGCGAATAGAACGGTCAGAGCCGGGAGCACCAGGGCGCTCATATATACCCTATCTACTGAGACAAACATAGAGTAAGAGAACAAGCAAGCACTGACGGCAAGAAGAGCCAGAGCATAGAACGCCGCGTTGAAGACCTTGATCTCAAAGTTGCGCTTTGCAGAGGAGGAACCCCGCATAGCAATCAGCCAGGATACTGCCGCCTGAATAGCCGCGAAACCACCAAGCAGAAGCAACGCACCGTCAATACGGATATTCTCCTGGCGCATCAGCTGAATAACGATAGCGATGGGGGATAGGCGCGCAATAACCAGCAGCACGCTACGCATAATGGAATCGGGCACCAGCACAAAGGCGAAAGCACTCATACATACCACGTACAGTAGCGTAAGGAGGGTGCTGGGCAGAGCCTCATCCACCAGGAACCCCAGGAGGACTACCAGAAGGGAAGCGGAGATAACCGGGTAGCTAATAAACTCTGCATGGCGCTCAGCCTGAGCTGCAAGAATCTTAGTGCTGGCGGCACTCATAGCGCTGAGCATCAGAGAACAGAGCAGAACCAAACCGACACCCATCACGGCTTTGCCTGCAGTATCCATACCAAAGGGAATAAAGAGACGGAAAAAGAGGGCAATGCAGGCAAGAGACATATAGAAATGCATCTCGATGGTGGGAGTGCTCATCGGCTGAACGAGCAGGTTCGGATGCCCAGCTCGCGGCGCCGGCTGGTACTGGACCAGATGCTTAGGCATACGTACCAGGCTAATAGCTGCAAACATGCACAGACCCACAGCTGCCAGAGCAATAAAGTCGCCCGCAACGGGTTCATCAATGAGCAGGTAGTACAGATCCAGAGCGGACACCAGTAGCAGACACTGAGCTGCCGGAACAGCCTGCAGATGGTTGAGGTGCCCCAGCACACGAGCCAGAATCAGGAACGCAGCGTAGATCATGCACAGCAGGAAAAGACCGCCGCATACATTAAGGGTGATGAGGCTCAGCAGCAGAACAGCAGAGTAGGCAAGCAGAGCCCCAGGGTTATCCAGATAACGAGCCATTGCCAGCAGCATGCCCAGGTATACCAGAGAGAGTACCCAGGGGGAGAAATAGGGGGCACTATGGTCAAAGTGATGGGGAGCCAGCGCCTCAATAAGCCCGGGGGCAGAAGAGTGCATGGGAGGCTGAAGCACAGCAATAGACACATAGGAGCTGAAGAGAGTTATCGCACCTGCGACAGCGGAGATATAGGCATCTACCTTAGAGGAGTAGAAGCGAACCGGGTATTCCTTGGGTGCTCTCGCTGCCGCGCGGCTCAGATACGGGAAGAGCAGGGATGCCAGGGCGCAGCTGAGTAGAATCACCAGAGCGGTGGCGGTCCAGATGGTAATAGAGGCTTCTTCGTGTAGCGCCAGTGCGGTGGCAAACACCGGGTATAGGCGCAGCTGCAGATAATCCTCACCGCGGGTCTCCAACAGGGTAAAGAGCAGAGCATAGAGGCTCATCACACCCAGAACCACAGCCATATCCTTATGGCTCATGGCCTCGGTAAAGAAGACCATGGCGGCGGCAGTGCCGGGCACAAAGATACGGGAGGCATCCACAATACCGGTGCGCAGACCGGTAGGAACCAGAGTGGGCGCATAGCGCAGCAGCAGACTCAGCAGCATTGCCAGGATGGTCAGGGAAAGGAAATACCAGACAAAGGGCGCGCCGGCGACCTTGGTTGCCGAGAGAGCATCGGAGACAATAAAGGAAATGAGCACATAGCCCATGAGGCGATTGCGCATCAGGCTCGAGGCAAGAACCACCGCTGCGGTACCCACCAAGGAGGTGAGCAGCCAGAGCATTCCGCCATTATCCCAGAGCTTAAAGGTGTAGATGGCTACAGAGCTCAGAGGTAGTAGCGCCAAACCGGTGGCGGTAAAGGAATAGGACGCCAGGCGCAGGCGGGGGACAAAGCTATAGCAGATCAGACCCGCGCTATAGCACAGCAGGGCACCCAGGCCCAACATAATTGCCTGAATAGCACTGGACATAGTGGAGACAAAGAGAGCCGCTGAACCAATCAAAAAGAGGGAGCCCACGTAGAGCGCAATATTGAGGAAAATATCCTCGCGGCTAAAACGGGATACGGGAGCAGAAGGGGCGGGCATAACTGTTTGTATATGAGGTGGGATGGGAGCCTGGGAACCATGAGCGGGCGGCTGCATTGCTGCCTGAGTTCCAGGAATCTGCTCGGGAGGGATAAAACCTCCAACGGGGGTGGACATAGTAACTCCTTGGACAAAATGTATGCTTGATGTCCACTCTAGAAAGGCTATCTGGATACTCAGTGCATAGAGTATGAGAAAAGCCTGAAGAGAGTCTTGGAGAATCCTGATAATTTTCTCAGCGGGGTATTAAAGCTGTTCAGGGTGAGGAATCGGGGTCTTTAAGAAAGTCTTAAGTGTGTTTAAGCACTTAATGGGGGAGTGCTTGCGTTTGTACTCTATCTCTGTCACAATAGAAGACGTTGTAAAAGTGTATGCTCCGCACGGAGTGTACCCACATATGACCCGGTCTAGAGAATAAGGTCACGTGTTTACAGCGTTTTTTATTATAGAAAACGCGACACGCCCGAGTTCGTGGGTCGGTGCTTAGACAGGGTGAGGAACCCGTCGCTTGAATCAAGCGAAGGATTCAGTCTGTTCTAGGCGGCGCACGTGATGAATATATCGCGTTCCTTAAGCGCCATAAAAAGGGGCACAAGCTCCGATACAGGGAATACATCAAGAAAGAGAGTCCGACAGATGGCGGGACAGAAAATCCGCATCCGTCTGAAGTCCTATGATCACGAGGTCATCGATTCTTCGGCACGGAAAATCGTCGAAACGGTCAAGCAGGCTGGCGCCACCGTAGTGGGTCCCGTACCCCTGCCGACCGAGAAGAACGTTTACGTAGTTATCCGTTCTCCCCACAAGTACAAGGACAGCCGCGAGCACTTCGAGATGCGTACGCACAAGCGTCTGATCGACGTTGTTGATCCGACCCCCAAGGCTGTTGATGCCCTCATGCGTCTTGACCTGCCGGCAGACGTGAACATCGAGATCAAGCTGTAGAGGATCGCATCTAATGAGCAATAAGTATGATCGCCAGGTGAAGGGCCTGCTGGGCACCAAGCTCGGCATGACCCAGGTCTGGGATGAGAACGGTAAGTTCATCCCCGTCACCGTCGTCAAGGCTGATTCCAACGTAATCACTCAGATCCGTAACCAGGAGACCGATGGCTACCAGGCTATCCAGATCGGTTACGGTCCCATCGATTCTCGCAAGGTAACCAAGCCGCTGGCTGGTCACTTCGAGAAGGCCGGTGTTACCCCCCGCCGTCACCTCGTCGAACTGCGCACCGCAGACGCTGCTGAGTATTCCCTCGGTCAGGACCTGACCGTTGAGCTCTTCGAAGCAGGTCAGAAGGTTGACGTAGTTGGCAAGACCAAGGGTAAGGGCTTTGCTGGTGTTATGAAGCGTCACGGCTTCAAGGGTGTTGGCGCGTCTCACGGTCAGCACAAGAACCACCGTAAGCCCGGTTCCATCGGTGGTGCATCCTACCCCGCACGCGTGTTCAAGGGTATGCGCATGGCTGGCCGTATGGGCGCAGCTCGCCACACCACTCTGAACCTGACCATCCAGGGTGTGGACGCAGAGAACAATGTCCTGCTGATCAAGGGTGCTATCCCCGGTCCTAAGGGCGGCGTTGTTCTGGTTCGTACCGCTGTGAAGGGAGCCTAATCAACATGGCTGTTAAGACCCTTAACGTAGAACTGCCTGCTGATCTTTTTGACGCACAGGCATCTATTCCCCTGCTGCACCAGGTAGTTGTTGCACAGCTGGCTGCTGCTCGTCAGGGTACCCACAAGACCAAGAACCGCGGCGAGGTGTCCGGTGCAGGTCGCAAGCCCTTCAAGCAGAAGGGTACCGGTAACGCTCGTCAGGGCTCCATCCGTGCACCGCACATGACCGGCGGTGGCGTCGTACACGGCCCCACCCCCCGTTCCTACGCACAGCGCACCCCCAAGAAGATGATCGCTGCAGCACTGCGCGGCGCTCTCTCCGATCGCGCACGCAACGGTCGCGTCCACGTTGTCGAGTCCTTCATCGAGGGTGAGACCCCCTCGACCAAGGCAGCAAAGGCATCGCTGGCAGCAATTACCGAGCGTAAGAACGTTCTGCTGGTCATTGGCCGCGCAGAGGACGTTGTGGCTCTGTCCGCACGTAACCTGGAGAACGTCCACATCCTGTTCGCAGACCAGATCAACACCTACGATGTTCTGGTTTCCGACGACGTGGTCTTCACCAAGGCAGCATTCGATGCTTTCGTTGCTGCTGCTTCGAAGAAGGAGGGCGCTAAGTAATGAGCGTTTCCACCAAGTCTGTATACGACGTGATCATTGCTCCCGTCGTGTCTGAGAAGAGCTACGGTCAGCTCGATGAAGGTAAGTACACCTTCCTGGTTGCTCCCGAGTCCAACAAGCTCGAGATCAAGCAGGCAATCGAGAAGATCTTTGACGTCAAGGTAGCTTCCGTCAACACCGCAAACCGTCAGGGCAAGCGCAAGCGCACCCGTTTCGGTTGGGGCGCTCGCAAGAACACCAAGCGTGCGATTGTGACCCTGAAGGAAGGCACCATCGACATCTTCGGCGGTCCGCAGGCATAAGTCTCGCGGAGACCACTTTAACGAAGGAAAGAAATATCTAAATGGGTATTCGTAAGTACAAGCCGACGACCCCGGGTCGCCGCGGTTCGAGCGTTTCCGATTTCGCTGAAATCACCCGCTCCACCCCGGAGAAGTCCCTGCTTCGTCCGCTTCACAAGACCGGCGGCCGTAACAACACCGGTCGTATCACCACTCGCCACAAGGGTGGTGGCCACAAGCGCCAGTACCGTCTGATCGACTTCCGTCGTCACGACAAGGATGGCGTCAACGCACGCGTTGCACACATCGAGTACGATCCCAACCGTACCGCACGCATCGCACTGCTGCACTACTTCGATGGTTCCAAGCGTTACATCATCGCTCCGAACAAGCTCTCTCAGGGCGACATCGTTGAGTCCGGTCCCGCAGCTGATATTAAGCCCGGCAACAACCTGCCGCTGCGTAATATCCCCGTTGGTACCGTGATTCACTGCGTCGAGCTGCGCCCCGGTGGCGGCGCTAAGCTGGCTCGTTCTGCAGGTGCTTCGGTTCAGCTGGTTGCAAAGGAAGGCAAGTACGGCCAGCTCCGTCTGCCCTCCGGCGAAATCCGCAACGTGGATGTTCGCTGCCGTGCAACCGTGGGCGAGGTCGGCAACGCCGAGCAGTCCAACATCAACTGGGGTAAGGCAGGCCGCAACCGCTGGAAGGGCATCCGCCCGACCGTTCGTGGTGTGGTTATGAACCCGGTTGACCACCCGCACGGTGGTGGTGAAGGTAAGACCTCCGGTGGTCGTCACCCGGTTAACCCCAACGGTAAGCCCGAGGGTCGTACCCGTCGTCACAAGAAGGAAAGCGACAAGCTCATCGTTCGTCGCCGTCGTACTGGCAAGAAGCGCTAAGGAGCCTGAAACATGCCTCGTAGTTTGAAGAAGGGCCCTTTCGTTGATCAGCACCTTTTCCTGAAGGTTGCAGCTCAGAACGAGAAGGGCACCAAGAATGTTATTAAGACTTGGTCCCGCCGCTCGATGATTATCCCCGATATGCTGGGACACACCATCGCAGTGTACGACGGACGTAAGCACGTGCCGGTGTTCATCACCGAGTCGATGGTCGGCCACAAGCTCGGCGAGTTTGCACCGACCCGTACTTTCCGCAGCCACGTGAAGGACGACCGTAAGGGCAAGCGTCGCTAATCGGTATATACCGATAGCTATGTTTGTCTTTCGGCAATAGACGAAAGAGAGATAGGCAATGGAAGCCAAGGCATCTGCGCGTTTTGTGCGCGTTACGCCTATGAAGGCCCGCCGTGTCGTCAACCTGATCCGTGGTAAGCAGGCGGAAGAGGCTCTGGCGATTCTGAAGTTCGCCCCCCAGGCAGCTTCGGAGCCGGTTTACAAGATCGTTGCTTCGGCAGTAGCAAATGCTCGTCAGAAGGCAGCCCAGGAGGGTGTCGCTTTCCGCGAGGAGGAGCTGTTCATTAGCGAAGCATTCGTGAACGAAGGCCCGACCATGAAGCGCATTCAGCCCCGCGCTCAGGGTCGCGCATACCGAATCAACAAGCGCACCAGCCACATCACCGTGGTAGTTGCTACCCCGGAGAAGGAGGAGGACCGCTAAATGGGTCAGAAAATTCACCCGAACGGTTTCCGACTGGGCATCACCACCGAGCACGTCTCCAAGTGGTTCGCTGATTCCAACAAGCCCGGCGAGCGTTACGCAGACTA
Source organism: Rothia sp. (in: high G+C Gram-positive bacteria) (assembly GCF_030540545.1). Classification (GTDB taxonomy): domain Bacteria; phylum Actinomycetota; class Actinomycetes; order Actinomycetales; family Micrococcaceae; genus Rothia. The sequence continues at coordinate 74,385 of NZ_JAUNVZ010000002.1, forward strand.
CGTCCGCGAGGATGTAAAGATCCGCGAGCTGCTGGCAAAGAACCTGGAGCGCGCAGGCGTTGCAAAGGTTGAGATCGAGCGTACCCGTGACCGCGTGCGTGTGGATATCCACACCGCTCGTCCCGGTATCGTGATCGGCCGTCGCGGCGCAGAAGCAGACCGCATCCGCGGCGAGCTGGAGAAGCTCACCGGTAAGCAGATTCAGCTGAACATCCTCGAGGTTGCTAACCCCGACCTCTCCGCTCAGCTGGTTGCACAGAGCATTGCAGAGCAGCTCGCATCCCGTGTTGCTTTCCGCCGTGCCATGAAGAAGGCAATCCAGTCCGCACAGCGTGCAGGCGCAAAGGGTATTCGTATCCAGTGCTCCGGCCGCCTGGGTGGCGCTGAAATGTCCCGTTCCGAGTTCTACCGCGAAGGTCGCGTGCCCCTGCACACCCTGCGTGCGAACATCGACTACGGTTTCTTCGAGGCTAAGACCACCTTCGGCCGCATTGGTGTGAAGGTTTGGATCTACAAGGGCGATCTGACCGATAAGGAACTGGCAGCTCAGCAGGCAGCTAACAACCGCCGCGGCAACCGTCGTGACGGTGAGCGCCGTCGCGGTGGCAACCGTGGTCCCCGCCGTGAGCGCCGCAACGAGAACGCTTCGGCAAACGCTGAAGCCAAGACTGCAGAGAACGGTGAGGCATAAATGCTAATTCCCCGTCGAGTAAAGTACCGCAAGCAGCACCACCCCAAGCGTAACGGCTTGGCAAAGGGCGGCACCGAGGTTACCTTCGGTGAGTGGGGTATCCAGGCTCTGAGCCCGGCATACGTTACCAACCGCCAGATCGAGGCTGCTCGTATCGCAATGACCCGTCACATCAAGCGTGGCGGTAAGGTCTGGATCAACATTTATCCCGACCGTCCGCTGACCAAGAAGCCCGCTGAAACCCGTATGGGTTCCGGTAAGGGTTCGCCTGAATGGTGGGTCGCAAATGTCAAGCCCGGTCGAGTCATGTTTGAACTCTCCGGTGTGTCCGAAGAAGTGGCTCGCGAGGCAATGCGCCTGGCAATCCACAAGCTCCCGATGAAGGCACGTGTTGTGCGTCGCCGCGAAGGTGGTGAATAAGCGAGATGGCAGTAGGTTCCAAGGATCTGAGCATTGACAAGCTCGCAGAGATGACCAACGAGCAGTTGGCAACTCAGCTGAGCGAGTCCAAGAAGGAACTCTTCAACATCCGTTTCCAGGAAGTCACCGGTCAGGCAAGCGCAGGTCGTCGCCGCACCATCAAGCGTGACATTGCACGTATCTACACCGTGCTGCGCGAGCGCGAGCTCGGTATTCGAACCGAAGGTGAGTCCAAGTGAGTGAAGTAAAGAACGAAGAGCGCGGCTACCGTAAGACCCGCCGCGGCTACGTTGTCTCCGACAAGATGGACAAGACTGTTGTCGTCGAGGTTGAAGACCGCGTCAAGCACGCACTGTACGGCAAGGTTATGCGCCGTAGCTCCAAGATCAAGGCACACGATGAGCAGAACAGCTGCGGCATTGGTGACCTCGTTCTGATCGCAGAGACCCGCCCGCTGTCTGCTTCCAAGCACTGGCGCGTGGTGGAGATCATCGAGAAGGCTAAGTAATTTAGACTTCTAGATGCTCTGCACGGAGCGTTCCTTTTACGGAAACATCTCTAGTAGCTCTCCTCGAGAAATCTAGGAAGCCGCGAGAACAAAATATCCCCCGGGAAACCGGGGGATATTTTGTTTAACTGGGCGCTCTAGGGGAATAAGAGGTAGCAGAGAACGAGGGAGAGATATAAAATCTGTGCCTAATATAGCGTTATGTCTTGGTGACACGAGTTATAAGAGTTACTATAAGTAGGCAAGCCTAAGATTAAAGTTTGATGACAGAGTGTCATTTATTAGGTTTATCTGTCTATAGCTACTTATGTGCTCTATAGAGCGCGGCGGCTTTAGATACCAACACATACAACACGCATCGAGGTATAGATATGTCGATTTCCGCTTCCAAGCGTCTGCTCTCCGTCTCCGCATCCCTGGCGCTGCTCGCCGGCGGTACTGTAGTACCCGCTTCCTTCGCAGCAGAGGCAACCCCGTCCGCTTCCGTAAGCTCTAGCGCATCCAGCACCGCCACGGCACGCTGCTTCAATGTCTCCGCAACCAGCGCGCAGGGTCTGCCCGGTCAGTACCAGATCGGCTACTCCGCAAAGAATGACAAGCTCTGGGTCACCAGCTCCGTGGGTCGCTCTCCCATTGCCACCGGCACCCTGGCACGAGTCAACCCCCACACCCTGGAAATCGAAGCCAGCCTGCAGCTGCCCTCCTACACCTACAACTACAATGATGGCACCCAGGCAGGCCGCCAGGTACTCTCCCCCTACGGTGTAGATGTTGACGATGTTAACGACACCATCTGGGTCACCAACACCCGCCTGTACGCAGTCTCCGTGATCGACCAGAAGACCATGAAGAACCTGGTCGTTATGGACGATGCGCACCTGGGCGCAGAGGATGAAGTTCAGCACCCCCGCGAAGTACGCGTTGATACCCAGCACGGCTACGCCTATGTCTCCGGCTTTAAGTCCGTATGGGTCTTCAACCTCTCCGACTACAAGCTGGTCAAGAAGATCGACATTCCCCACAATGGCGAAAAGGGCAGCGCAAGCAATATGAATATGAGCGTGGATGCCGCCAACCACCGCCTGTACGTACCTAATAGCTCTGATGCAGATAATGCTCTGACCGTGATCAACACCCAGAGCCTGGAGATTGAAAAGAGCATCTCCCTGCACAAGGACAATGAGAGCCTGTTCCTGGGTGCAAGCGATGTTGCCTACGATGTTGAACTGGGTGAAATCTACGTGGCATCCCAGGGCAAGGCAAACCGTCCCGAGGCAAAGACCGAAGGTAACTCCGGTATTACCGTCTATGATCTGAACACCGGCGCGTTTAAACGCTCCATTCCCTTCGGCGCCCTGACCCTGAGCCTGGATATTGACTCCAAGCGTCACCTGCTCTATGTAACCGATGTGATCGACGGTAGTGTGCGCATTATCGACCCGACCACCGACCGTATTGTCTCCACCGTCAAGATTGCCGAGAAGGCAGCTAATGATGTGAAGGTGCTGCCCGACGGTTCCGTGATTGCCGTGGATAAGGCCGTGTACGCGGAGAAGGTCACTGTTCCCTTCACCATGGACTTCTACTCCGGCACCTACCGCACTTCCAATACCGAATACAAGGCGGGTAAGGATAAGGAAGGTAATATCACCATTACCCCCACCCAGATCGACGCCAATGGTATTACCCGTATTGAGGTCAAGGACGCTGTATCCAACACCTGCGCAGAGAACTCCACCGTGACTCCCTCCAAGCAGGCATCCTTCGCTGGCTACGGCCAGGTGGTTGATACCGCAACCGGTATTACCCCCGAACCCACCGTCACTCCCACCGCAAGCCCGAGCGCATCTGCTTCGGCAAGCGCATCCGCTAGCGCTTCTGCAAGCTCCAGTGCTTCTGCACCTGCGAGTGCATCCGCATCCAGCTCTGCCTCTGCAAGCTCCAGCGCTTCTGCTTCGGCTAGCGCTTCTGCAAGCTCCAAGGCATCGGCAAGCGCATCCGCCTCTAATGCAGCAGTCGTGAAGGACTCCTCCAATGGCTCTAGCGCTACCACTTCCAATGGCAGCTCCTCTAAGAGCACTCTGGCATCCACCGGTGCTAATGGTGTGCTGGCACTGAGCCTGCTCGGTGGTGCAGCTCTGTTGGGCGGCGCCCTGGTTGTGGCACGCCGTCGCAAGGCATAAGACAATAAGCTCTAGAGCGGCTTGGCTCTAATGGGCTGGGGCTCGCAATCCTAAGGAATGCGAGCCCCTTTGTTCTGGTAATGTCAGCGGGCAAAGTCTGGGGTAGGGCAGTAAAGATAATTCAACTATCGCTAGAGATACAGTGCTCAAAGTGCGAATCGAAGTCAAAAATACGGTGTAATGAGTCCGAAACGGGAATAAAGTATCCCATAAGTGTCAAGAAATATTAGCTTTCCTATCCAAAGTTATCTACTATTAATCACAGTGTTTCTTAGGTTTTCCTCAGGAATAACACAGCTGAGGGTTGATATATCGAAACACATCTTCTGCCGCGTATAGAGTATGGCGCGGCCCCACCACACTAGATGAGGTTCACATACATGACTTCTGCTAAGCACAGCGCACTGCGCAAGGTACTGGCAACTGCTGGCGCCCTGAGCATGGTTGCAGGCTCTTTCGTAGCAGTTCCGGCTGCATTCGCCGCTGACAACGCATCTACCGGCTACTCCGTGAGTGCACAGCGCACCCAGGGTCTGCCCGGTCAGTATCAGGTTGCACACTCGGCAAAGAACAACAAGCTGTGGATCACCGGTTCCAATGGTCGCCCGCCGATCCTGACCGGTACCCTGGCACGCGTTAACCCCGATACCCTGCAGATCGAAGCTGTTCTGCAGCTGCCCACCGTTGACCGCACCGACAAGGACGGTAACAAGGTTGGCAAGCAGATCGTTTCCCCCTACGGTGTAGAGGTTGACGATGTGAACAACACCGTGTGGGTTACCAACACCCGCACCAACATGGTCTCCGTATACGACCAGACCACCATGAAGCAGGTCTGGGCATCCGAGGCTAACGCTATTGACCACCCGCGCGAAGTCATTATCGACAACGCAAACAACCAGGCAATCGTCTCCGGCTCCAAGGCACTGTGGGCAGTTGACCTGACCAGCCACGCTATCAAGAAGATTGACGTGCAGCCCGAGGCAACCGGCCGTGCAGTGACCATGAACATGGCACTGGACTCCAAGGCTGGCCTGCTGTACGTGCCCCAGCTGGCAAGCGAAAAGCTGAATGTTGTGGACACCAAGTCCTTTACCATCAAGCAGGTCATCGATCTGCACAAGGATGACGCTTCCGCTGCACTGGCACCCTCCGACGTGGCATTCGATGAGTCCCTGAACGAAATCTATGTGACCGCACAGGGCACAAAGGGCGTTAACGCAGGTATCACCGTGTACGACAAGACCACCGGTGAGTACAAGCGCTCCATCGCTTTCGGTACCCAGATCCTGGCTATCGACAATGACGAAGCACGCGATCTGCTCTACGCAACCGACTTTAAGGCTGGCACCGTCACCGTTATTGATGCCAAGACCAGCAAGGTCGTTTCCACCGTGGTAACCGGTGGCCAGGGCTTCGTGAACGACGTTGAGGTTCTGCCCAACGGCACCGCCATTGCACTGGACGAGGCAACCGTGGCTCAGGCTGAGGTTCCTTTCACCATTGACCCCGCAACCGGTGAATACAAGAAGTCCAACGTTGAGCCCAAGGGTGAAAACGGTGCAGATACGGCTATTAACGCCGGCGGTATCACCAAGATTAACGTGACTGCAGGCGCTGCCAACAGCACCAAGGATATTATCCCCACCCAGACTGTCTCCGCTAACCAAGATAAGGGTGCAACCGTTACCGCTCCTACCGAGGTAGTTCCCGGTGAGACCATCACCTTTACCGGTGCTGGCTGGACCCGTGAGGATGGCAAGGGTGTACAGATCCAGCCTAAGGTGAACCGCAAGGAAGCTGAAGGCTTCTCCGCTTTCACCGCTAATGCTGATGGCACTTTCTCGGTGACCTACACCATTCCGGCAAACACCGCGGTGGATACCGAGCTGGCTGTTAACTTCCTTTCCGGTTCCCTGCAGGAAGGTGATCCCACCCGTGGTGCGGGTCTGAAGCTGAAGGTTGTTAAGGAACACCAGAAGGAAGTTGTCTCCGCAGAGGCAACCACCGTAAACCCCGACTCCCTCGCATTCCAGGGTTACGGTCAGGTAGCAGACTACAAGACCGGTCTGTCCACCCCTGAGCCCCCCAAGAACGACAATGTCACTCCGGATCTCTCCAAGCCCGGCGTGTACGAGTTCAGCGCAACCGAAATGGTTCGCGTATACCAGGATGGCGCAAAGCTGTACTACCCCAAGACCTGGGAGAACGGCACCAAGCTGGTCCTGCGCGGTGAAGGCTTCACCACCCTGGATAAGGCATCCGGTTCTATCGGTGCCCTGAAGATCCGCCTCAACGGCAAGGACTACGTAACCCCCAAGGTCGCACCGGTAGCTCCGGCAGGCGTAACCCCCAATAGCGGTGGCATGTGGACTTACCTGGTCGCAAACGCTGACGGTACCTTTACCGCAGAGATCGAGTACCCCATCACCGAGAACTCCAGCCTGAAGCAGAACATTCAGACCGGCGACAAGCTGAGCTTCTACCTCCTGACCGGTTCCCTCAAGGATGGCGACGCATCCCGCGGTGGCATGGCGCTGGAGTACACCTTCACTATCAAGGATTCCAACGGTAACGCTGTACCTCGCGAGGATAAGGCACAAGAGCCCGCTAAGAAGACCTACAAGTACAATACTTGTGAAGAGGCAAAGGCAGACGGCCTGGAGAACATCAAGGTTCCCCACCCGGATGTTAACCCCGCAATGGATGCTGACAATGATGGCGTAGCGTGCGAAACCACCGCTAAGTCCAGCACCAAGGCCTCCACTTCTTCTTCCAAGAAGCTGGCTTCCACCGGTGCTAACGGTGTGCTGATTGCTTCCGGTATTGGCGCTCTGGCTGTTATTGCCGGTGCTGTGCTGGTTGCACGCCGCCGCAAGGCATAAGGTATAGCTCTCCTCTAGAGATTATCCGCTGATATAACGGTGCCCGTCCCTGATTCAGGGACGGGCACCGTTTGTGCGTATAGGGGAGAGAAGCTGGGTAGTGCTCGCCAGCTTGTGCAGGAGCTAAAGAGAATAATGCTCGATAGATTCTTGACGGTGTTACCAGGCGTGTCAGAGGACGAAATACATGACGATTTATGACATAAATCTGTAAAAATAGCCCGAAGGCTTGAGAAGGCTAAAAAAGTTATCTACTATCATCTATAGCGATTATTAGGCGACCCTAAATATAGCGACACGATGTCGCTAAAGATGGACACTCTAAGAATCCGGACTGTGCAGACATAACGCATACTCCATCAGTAATACACCACCGTATAGACGAGGTTCAGAACATGACTTCTCCTCAGTACAGCCGCCTGCACAAGGCACTGGCAGCAGCAGGCTCTTTCAGCCTGGTTGCCGCATCCTTCGCGGCAGTTCCCGCAGCCTTCGCAGCTGAATCCCCCGCTACTTCCTATAGCGTGAGCGCAACCCAGACCCAGGGTCTGCCCGGTCAGTACCAGGTTGCATACTCCGCAAAGTCCAATAAGCTCTACGTGACCGGCTCCAACGGCCGCCCGCCCGTACTGACCGGTACCCTGGCAGTGGTCAACCCCGACACTCTGCAGGTTGAGGCAGTACTGCAGCTGCCCACCGCAGACTTCACCCCGCGCGGCGCAACCGAGCCCAGTGGCAAGCAGCTGGTGACCCCCTACGGTATCGACGTGGACGACACCACTGGCACCATTTGGGTGACCAATACCCGCACCAACTCCATCTCCGTTTTCGACCAGGCAAGCCTCAAGCACCTGTGGACCAGCTCCAATGCTGAACTGGGCGAAGCAAACGCCATTGCGCACCCGCGCGAAGTTAAGGTGGATGCCGCAGCAGGTAAGGCATTTGTATCCGGCTCCAATGCTGTGTGGGTCTTCGACACCGCGACCCGCGCACTGGTCAAGAAGATCGATCTGGCAAGCACCGATGCTTCTATGACCATGAACATGGCTGTAGACTCCGCAGCGGGCGTACTCTACGTACCGCAGCTGGGCAGCGATGAACTGCACTTCATCAGCACCAAGACCCAGGAAGTCACCAAGACCATCAAGCTGCACAAGGAGGACGCATCCGTAGCACTGCGCGCATCCGACGTGGCATTCGATGAGTCCCTGAACGAAATCTACGTGACCGCACAGGGAACCAAGGGCGTAAACTCCGGCGTGACCGTCTACGACCGCAGCACCGGCGAATACAAGCGCTCCATCTCCTTCGGTACCCAGCCCCTGGCACTGGATAATGACCAGGCACGCGATCTGCTCTACGCAACCGACTTCGCGGCCGGCACCGTGACCGTTATTGACGCAAAGAACAGCAAGGTCATCTCCACCGTCAAGAGCGGCGAACGTGGCGCAAACGACGTGGTGGCACTGCCCAATGGTGCAGTCTCCGTGGATAAGGCAACCTTCGCAGAAAACGTTGAGGTTCCCTTCACCATCGACCCGAAGACCGGCGCGTTCCTCACCTCCGCAACCGAGGCTAAGGAAATCAAGGATAAGGACGGCAACGTCACTTCTCCCACTAGCCCGATCAACGCTAACTCCCTGACTAAGCTGACCGTGGTACCGGGTGCTGCAAACACCAGCACCAAGGATATTATCCCCACCCAGACTGTCTCCGCTAACCAAGATAAGGGTGCAACCGTTACCGCTCCTACCGAGGTAGTTCCCGGTGAGACCATCACCTTTACCGGTGCTGGCTGGACCCGTGAGGATGGCAAGGGTGTACAGATCCAGCCTAAGGTGAACCGCAAGGAAGCTGAAGGCTTCTCCGCTTTCACCGCTAATGCTGATGGCACTTTCTCGGTGACCTACACCATTCCGGCAAACACCGCGGTGGATACCGAGCTGGCTGTTAACTTCCTTTCCGGTTCCCTGCAGGAAGGTGATCCCACCCGTGGTGCGGGTCTGAAGCTGAAGGTTGTTAAGGAACACCAGAAGGAAGTTGTCACCGAGGCTACCGAGGTCACTCCGACCAAGACTGAGTTCAAGGGTTACGGTACCGTGGTTGACTCTAAGGTGGGTCTGCCTGAGACCCCCAAGCCTCAGCCCACTCCCACTGAGACCGCTAAGCCCACTCCCACCGAGACTGCTAAGCCGACTCCGAGCGAGTCTGCAAAGCCCAGCCCCTCGGCATCCGCATCTGCAAGCGCATCGGCTTCCCCCAGCGCTAGCGCAAGCCCCAGCGCAAGCCAGAGTGCAGGTACCTACGAGTATAGCGCAACCGAGAACGTCCACGTCTACTCCGACGGTGCAAAGCTCTACGTACCCAAGGAATGGAAGGTTGGCGATGAGCTGACCCTGCGCGGTGAAGGCTTCACCACTAAGGACAAGCTGGCTGGCTCTATCGCGGCTCTGAAGCTCAAGCTCAACGGCAAGACCTTCATCAACCCCAAGGAAGCTCCCGCAGCTCCGGCAGGCGTTGAGCCCAATAGCGGCGGTATCTACACCTACATCCAGGCTGAGAAGGACGGCTCCTTCACCGTAAAGATCGCATTCCCCACCGTGGCGAACTCCGATCTGAAGCAGGAAATCCAGGACGGCGATAAGATCTCCTTCTACCTGCTGACCGGCTCCCTGAAGGACGGCGACAATACTCGCGGCGGTAAGGCTGCCGAGTACGAGTTCGTGATCCGCGATGCTAATGGCAATGTGGTCAAGAACGACGGTACCAATGTGAATGCAAAGACCACTTCTTCCGAGAAGTCTGCTGCCTCCAACGGTACCAAGGCATCTACCGCAGCTACTTCTTCCTCCAAGAAGCTGGCTTCCACCGGTGCTAATGGTGTGCTGATTGCTGCTGCTATCGGCGCCCTGGCAGTACTGGGTGGTGCTGTACTGGTTGCACGTCGCCGTAAGGCATAGGGGATAGAAGCTATCTAGCTCCCTAATAGTCACAGAGCCCGTTTCCCTGACATCAGGGAAACGGGCTCTTGGCATATACGTACCGGTAACTCTGCACCGGGGCGCGTAAAGGCTTTAAAGATCACGGGCGGGTACTTCTCCTAGGAGAGGCACCCGCCCGTGAAGAGCGCTCGCATCCGCCGCACCGCGTAGACCGCAGAACCACCAGAAGTCTACGGGCAAACGGATGCTGGCTGAGCACTCTCGTGGAGTAAAACAGCCCGGCAGGCATGCCTGCCGGGCTGAATATTCCACAAAATACAACATAAGGTTCGGAACTTACGAGACGGATTAGCGAGGAAATAAGGGACCCAAGAAATCTGACGGATAAGAACCGAACCTCATGAGGTGACACCGAGGCATCTCCTTAATTATGCTACATTCGAGCGCCCGGCGCATCTTCTGGCACCCTTATTTGACAAAAAAGCCAAAAAATCGCCTTATTTACCGAAATATTACGTCATATTTGGCAGAATCTCGGGTTTTAAGTGCTCTAGGACTCTTAAACCTGCGCAAGAGTGTCAAATAAGAATTGCATCTGATGCACTCAATCTAGAAGGCGCTAGAGGGGTGCATGGAGAGTTTCTTTTCGGCCTCGCGGAGGGTCTTGGCCATCCTGGATCGGGGTGTTCTTGAACGGTCTGGAGTCTCTCAACCACAGTGTCTTGGGGGGTGCTGGAGCTCATAGGAGCTGAAGTATTGCGCCGTGTGCATATATCCGGTATAGTCTTTAACTTGTGTGGCTATATCTATACCCAAGTGGGCTATAGGATACACACAACCACGGGTTTTCTCGTGCCAGAGCATAATGCCGCTACTAATCGGGTGGATGCGCCCGCACCACGCGGGTCCAAATGCTGCTGGCATGCGCAAACCCCAGGCGTTCCCGCTAACCAGCAATGAGTATCATTGAGGGCCCGGGGCGTCAACCCATCCCGTAAAAATGTTCCGCCAGGCTGGCATGTATAGAGACATGTCGGAACCAGCGAGACGACAGGAGAAATATGATTCAGCAGGAGTCGCGACTGAAGGTTGCTGACAACACTGGTGCGAAGGAAATCCTGACCATCCGTGTTCTCGGCGGTTCTTCCCGTCGCTACGCAGGCATTGGCGACATCATTGTCGCAACCGTCAAGGATGCAATCCCCGGCGGTACCGTAAAGAAGGGCGACGTTGTTAAGGCAGTTGTCGTCCGCACCAAGAAGGAAACCCGTCGTCCCGACGGCTCCTACATCAAGTTCGACGAGAACGCAGCAGTGATTCTGAAGAACACTGACGGTGATCCCCGTGGTACCCGTATCTTCGGCCCTGTGGGCCGCGAACTTCGCGATAAGAAGTTCATGAAGATCGTTTCGCTGGCTCCGGAGGTGCTCTAACTCATGGCTAAGATTAAGTCGGGCGACCTGGTACAGGTTATTTCCGGTGCAGACAAGGGCAAGCAGGGTAAGGTCCTGAAGGTTATCCCCAAGGAAAACCGCGTGATTGTTGAGGGCGTTAAGGTCGTCACCAAGCACACCAAGGCTAACCCCGTAACCGGCGCTGCAGGTGGCATTCAGAAGGTTGAGGCTCCGATCCACGTTTCTAACGTTGCAATCGTTGACCCCGAGACCGGCAAGCCCACCCGCGTTGGTTTCCGCCTCGAGACTGTAGAGCGTGATGGCAAGCAGCGTACCGTTCGCGTGCGCGTTGCTAAGCGTTCGGGTAAGGACATCTAATGACCGAGACCAAGATTACCCCCCGCTTCAAGACCAAGTACGCTGAGGTCGTCGTTCCGGCTCTGCAGGAAGAGTTCAAGTACGAGAACGTCATGCAGACCCCGAAGATCGTTAAGGTCGTTGTAAACATGGGTGTTGGCGAAGCTGCACGCGACGCTAAGCTCATGGACGGTGCAATCCGCGACCTGACCGCAATTACCGGTCAGAAGCCGATTGTTACCCGTGCAAAGAAGTCCATCGCACAGTTCAAGCTGCGCGAAGGTATGCCCATTGGCGCACACGTCACCCTGCGTGGCGACCGCATGTGGGAATTCCTGGACCGCCTCGTGACCCTGGCGCTGCCCCGTATCCGCGACTTCCGTGGTCTCTCCGACCGCCAGTTCGACGGCAACGGTAACTACACCTTCGGTCTGACCGAGCAGTCCATGTTCCACGAAATCGACCAGGATAAGATCGATCGCGTGCGCGGTATGGACATCACCGTTGTGACCAGCGCAAAGACCGACGATGAAGGCCGTGCAATTCTGAAGGCACTGGGCTTCCCGTTCAAGACCAACTAACGACTACGTTGTAGGTCCGAACCCGAATCACGGGGGATGGAAACCACAACGAGGAAGGGCTACAGCCCACTATGACTATGACTGATCCGGTCGCAGATATGCTGACCCGTTTGCGCAACGCAAACGCTGCATACCACGACACCGTATCTATGCCCTACTCCAAGCTGAAGGCTCGCATTGCAGCTATTCTGAAGGAAGAAGGCTACATCGCTGACGTGAAGGAAGAGGAAGCAAAGGTCGGCAAGACCCTGACCCTCGTCCTGAAGTACGGCCCCTCTCGCGAGCGTTCCATCGCTGGCGTGCGCCGTATCTCCAAGCCCGGTCTGCGTACCTACGCAAAGTCCACCAACCTGCCCCAGGTTCTGGGCGGCCTCGGCATCGCAATTCTGTCCACCTCCTCCGGTCTGCTCACTGATAAGCAGGCTGCGAAGAAGGGCGTGGGCGGCGAAGTCATCGCTTACATCTGGTAGTCGGTTAGAGAAAGGAAGAGAATAATGTCGCGTATTGGACGTCTCCCCATCTCGGTTCCCGCCGGCGTTGAGGTAAAGGTTGATGGCAACCTCGTAACCGTTAAGGGCCCCAAGGGCGAACTGCAGCACGCTGTTGCAGCTCCCATCACCGTGGTTCTGAACGAAAACGAAATCACCGTTTCCCGTCCCAACGATGAGCGTCTGTCCCGCTCCCTGCACGGTCTGACTCGTACCCTGATTCAGAACCTGATCCTGGGCGTGACCGCAGGCTTCGAGAAGAAGCTGGAAATCGTTGGTACCGGTTACCGCGTTACCGCGAAGGGCAACGACCTGGAGTTCGCTCTGGGTTACTCCCACCCGATCAACATCTCCGCTCCCGAAGGTATTACCTTCACCGTGGAGGGTGCTAACAAGCTGACCGTGTCGGGCATCGACAAGCAGCTGGTTGGTCAGGTTGCAGCAAACATTCGTGGTCTGCGTAAGCCCGATCCCTACAAGGGCAAGGGTGTTCGTTACGCAGGCGAGCACATCCGCCGCAAGGTCGGAAAGGCTGGTAAGTAATAAATGGCTATCAAGTCTAAGGCAGCGCAGCGTGCACGTCGTCACGCTCGCATTCGCAAGTACGTTTCGGGTACCGCTGCGCGTCCGCGCCTGTGCGTAACCCGTTCCGCCCGTCACATGTTCGTTCAGGTGATTGACGATGTTAAGGGCCTGACCCTGGCATCGGCTTCCACCATGGAAGCAGAGCTGCGTGCAGCTTCTGACCTGGACAAGACCGCTAAGGCAAAGCGCGTTGGCGAGCTCGTAGCAGAGCGCGCTAAGGCTGCTGGCGTTGAGGCAGTTGTCTTCGACCGCGGTGGTAACAAGTACCACGGCCGTGTTGCAGCAGTTGCTGAAGGCGCACGCGAAGGGGGTCTTGCACTCTAATGAGCGAGCAGAATGTAAAGGAAACTCAGGTGAGCGAAGCAGTAGTAGCTGAAACCGCTGAGACCTCCAACCAGCGCGAGGAGCGCCGCAACAACCGCGGTGACCGTCGTCGCAACGAGCGCCGTAACAACCGCGCTCGCGAGGAGGAAAAGGACAAGTTTGTCGAGCGCGTTGTAACCATCAACCGCGTGTCCAAGGTCGTCAAGGGTGGTCGTCGCTTCAGCTTCACCGCTCTGGTAGTTGTCGGTGACGGCAACGGTATGGTCGGCGTTGGCTACGGCAAGGCTAAGGAAGTTCCCGCAGCTATCGCTAAGGGTGTTGAGGAAGCAAAGAAGAACTTCTTCCGCGTTCCCCGCATCGACGAGCGCACCATCCCGCACCGCGTGCAGGGTGAGGCAGCTGCAGGCGTTGTTATGCTGCGCCCCGCAACCGCTGGTACCGGTGTGATCGCTGGTGGCCCCGTGCGTGCAGTGCTCGAGTGCGCTGGCATCCACGATGTGCTCTCCAAGTCCCTGGGTTCTTCGAACCAGATCAACATCGTTCACGCAACCGTTGCAGCTCTCAAGCAGCTGGAAGACCCCAAGTCTGTTGCAGCTCGCCGTGGCCTGCCCGCAGATGAGGTCATCCCCGCTTACCTGCGCAACACCCCGAAGGCAGGTGCGTAATAATGGCCGGAAAGCGTATTCAGCCCAGCGACGCAAAGCTGGAGATTACCCAGGTTAAGTCCTATGTTGGTCAGAAGCAGAACATGCGCGACACCCTGCGTTCCCTCGGCCTGAAGAAGCCGGGTAACAAGGTTGTTCGCACTGCTGACCCCGTCACCTGTGGCATGGTTAACACCGTTGCTCACCTGGTGAAGGTTGAGGAGGTCAAGTAAGATGGCAGAAGCTATCAAGATTCACGATCTGCGCCCGGCACCGGGTGCCCACAAGGCAAAGACCCGCGTTGGCCGCGGTGAAGGCTCCAAGGGTAAGACTGCAGGTCGCGGTACCAAGGGTACCAAGGCACGTTACCAGGTTCGCGCAGGTTTCGAGGGTGGTCAGCTGCCCCTGTACATGCGTCTGCCCAAGCTGCGTGGCTTCAAGAACCCCTTCCGTACCGAGTACCAGGTTGTTAACCTGGACCGCATCCAGGAACTCTTCCCCGCCGGTGGCGACATCACTGTTGCTGACCTGGTGGCAGCGGGCGCAGTTCGCAAGAACGAGCTCGTGAAGGTTCTGGGCAACGGCGAGATCTCTGTCAAGGTGAACATCACCGTTGACAAGGCATCGGCATCCGCAATCGAAAAGATTGAGGCTGCAGGCGGTTCCGTTACCGTTAAGTAATCTCTAGAGATTACCCTAAAATATCCCCCGTAAGTTCGCTTGCGGGGGATATTTTATGCCCAAATGCCCGCAATATTATTGAGAATAGGCATTTACAGGCTAGACTGGAAGGTATGTGTTAAATCCGTGCTCAGTGCTACCTAAGCGCGGACAACCCCAACCCCACAAGGAGGACATGTGCTGAGCGCATTCGGGCGAGTTCTCAAAACCGCCGATCTGCGACGTAAGCTGCTGTTTACCCTGGGCATGATCGTACTGTACCGACTGGGCACCTTTATTCCCGCCCCCGGTATTTCCTACGGCAACGTTCAGCAATGTCTGGCGCAAAACCAGACCGGTGGCGGCATCTACGATGTCGTGAACCTATTTAGCGGCGGCGCGCTTCTGCAGCTTTCCATTTTTGCTCTGGGTGTGATGCCCTATATTACGGCAAGTATTATTATCCAGCTGCTGCGCGTTGTTATCCCGCACTTCCAGGCTCTGCATGAAGAGGGTGCACAGGGACAGACTAAGCTGACCCAGTACACCCGCTACCTGACCATCGGCCTGGCTCTGCTGAACGCAACCACCATTGTGACCATGGCACGTTCCGGCGCGCTGATCGGTTACTGCCCCGGTATTATTCCCAATGAATCCCTGCCTATTATCCTGGTGATTATCCTGGCTCTGGTGGCAGGTACCGGCATTATTATGTGGATGGGTGAGCAGATTACCGAGCGCGGTGTGGGTAACGGCATGTCCCTGCTGATCTTCACCTCCATTGCTTCCTCCTTCCCGAGCGCGCTGGGCGCCATTGCCCGCACCCAGGGTTGGGGCGTTTTCGCCGCTGTGTGCGCCGTGGGTATGGTTGTGATGATCGCCGTGGTCTACGTTGAGCAGTCCGTGCGTCGTGTGCCCGTGCAGTACGCAAAGCGCATGATTGGTCGCCGTACCATTGGCGGTAGCTCCACCTATATCCCCCTGAAGGTCAATATGGCGGGTGTGATTCCGCTGATCTTTGCATCCTCCCTGCTGGCTCTGCCGGGTATCGTTGCGCAGTTCAATACTCCCAATGATGGCTCCGCACCCCCGCAGTGGGTTGAGTGGATTAATATCTACCTGGTGCGAGGCGACCACCCGGTCTACATGGTCACCTACTTCCTGCTTATCCTAGGCTTCACTTACTTTTATGTATCGGTTACTTTCGACCCGGTCGAAGTTGCCGATAATATGAAGAAGTACGGTGGCTTTATCCCCGGTGTTCGCGCCGGCAAACCCACCGAGCGTTACCTCAGCTATGTGCTCAACCGCATCACTCTGCCCGGTTCACTCTACCTGGCAATTGTGTCCATGATTCCGCTCGTGGCACTGGTGCTCTTCAACGCTAACCAGAACTTCCCCTTCGGCGGTGCTTCGCTGCTGATTGTGGTCGGTGTTGGCCTTGATACCCTCAAGCAAATTGGCGCACAGCTATCCCAACGAAACTACGAAGGACTTCTGAAATGAACCGTCTGCTGATCATCGGCCCGCCCGGCGCGGGTAAAGGTACCCAGGCAGTAAAGATTGCCGAGGCACTGTCCATCCCCGCTATCTCCACCGGCGATATCTTCCGCAAGAACATTAAGGAAGAGACCGAACTGGGTAAGGAAGCTAAGTCGTACATTGACTCCGGCAACCTGGTTCCCGACTCCGTGACCAATAATATGGTGCGCGCACGTCTGTCCGAGGAAGACACCGCAAACGGCTTCCTGCTGGACGGCTACCCCCGCAACACCGCTCAGGTGCACGAGCTGGACGCTATCCTGGCAGATAAGGGTGAGAAGGTTGAGCGCGTGCTGCTGCTGGTTGCAGATAACGATGAGCTGGTTGCTCGTCTGCTCAACCGCGCTGCTGAGCAGGGTCGTACCGATGACAATGAAGAGGTCATTCGTCACCGCCTGAACGTGTACGCAGAAGAGACCGCACCCCTGCTGGAGCTCTACCGCGAACGCGGCATCGTTAAGGAGATCGACGGCCTGGGCGAAATCGCTGAGGTGACCGAACGTCTGCTGGATGCCCTGAAGTAGGCTTCAGAAGCTTCTTAAATAAGCGCGCCCCGTTGAATCAACGGGGCGCGCTTGTATTTTCTCTGCTGATTATTCCTGCCGTGTATTCCTCTCTATGTACACCATGATGCGAGTCATAGAACTCAGGGCAGGCTTGCTCACGGCTCTCGAAGCGTACCTTGTAAAGCGGTAGAGAAGACCTGTAAAGTAGAGAGCTGGTATTAAGACCCGCGTCCTAACATTCTAGAGCGCAGGGCAAACACAGACGGAGGACACATGGCACGCGTAGAAATCAAAACCAATAAGCAGCTGCAGCAGATGAAGCGCGCGGGTGTTATCACCAGCCGCGCCCTGGATGCAGCTGTGGCCGCAGCGGTACCCGGCGCCACCACCAAGGACCTGGACCGCGCCTTCGCCGCAACCCTGGATGAGCTGGGCGGCACCTCCAACTTCTACGGCTACTACGACTACCCGGCAACCATCTGCACCTCGGTCAATAGCGAGGTCGTCCACGGCATCCCCGGCGACTATGTGCTCAAGGACGGAGATATTATCTCCATTGATGGTGGCGCCTATGTCATTGACCCCGCCACCAACCGTCAGTGGCACGGCGACTCGGCACGCACCGTGCTGGTTGGCTCCAATGTACCCGAATCCCGCCGCGAACTCTCCGAGATTACTCGCGCAGCCCTCTGGCACGGTATTGCAGCCCTAGCACACGCTAAGAAGGTGGGCGAGGTCGGTCTTGCCGTTGAAGCCTTTGTGCGTGAAGAGGCGGGGGATAAGTACGGCATTATTGAAGACTATGTTGGTCACGGTATCGGTACCGCCATGCACATGGCACCGGATGTGCTCAACTACGCCGTACGCGACCTGGGCCCGAAGATTAAGCCCGGTATGGCTTTTGCCATTGAACCCATGCTGGTCACCGGCTCCATTGAAACCAAGGTGCTTGCCGATGACTGGACCGTGGTAACCGTGGACGGATCGGACGCCTGCCAGTGGGAACACTCCGTGGCTGTGCACAGCGAGGGCATTTGGGTGCTGACCGCAGAAGACGGCGGCGCCTCCGAGCTGAGCAAGCTGGGTGTGACCGTCAAGCCCATTCCCGAAGCATAAGCTTTATCTCTAGTCATCGCGCTCGCGAAAATACTTCCCACACGTATATTTTCGCGCCGCGATATCTACACTTCTCGATCCCCTTCGAGCAAGCGCCCGGTGCACAGCCAAGAGCCTGTCTGCATCACAGCACCGGGTGCGCCCAAAGGCCTGGCGCACTCTGTCCGTATATGCGGTAGAAACGTTCAGGCGCCTTAACACACAGGAAGAACCTATAGTATGAGCGAGACCATCGCTACCCTTGACCCTGAGAGCGTTGCCCCCGAGACAGCTGCGCCCGAAACTAGCGCTCCGGCACCCCGTAGCAGCGATGCGCTGCCCCATAGCGATATTATTCAGCCCGTAGAGCATCCCGCCGGCGGATGCGGCGCCTCTCCCTCCGGCCAGAAGAGCACCAAGGTGCCCGTGGAAATCTCCAGCGTGCGCCCTGCGCCCGGTCAGATTGCCCTCAAGGCACCCCGCCGCACCAAGCCCCCGAAGCATATTGCTGACTTCGATATGGCCGGTCGCCGCGAATTCTTGAAGGAATTGGGCTACCCGGCATTCCGCGCTTCCCAGCTCTCCAAGCACTATTTTGAGCGTCTGGTGACCGACCCGGCAGAAATGACTGACCTTCCCGCAGCTCAGCGTGAAGAAATGGTCGCTAAGGCAATGCCCACCCTGTTGACCCCGGTCCGTACCCTAGAAGCTGACGGGGGAGATACCCTCAAGGTCGTGCACCGCCTCTTTGACGGTGCTCTCATTGAATCCGTGATTATGCGCTATGACAACCGCGTGACCATGTGCATCTCTTCCCAGGCCGGCTGCGGTATGAACTGCCCCTTCTGCGCAACCGGTCAGCAGGGCTTGACCCGTAACCTCTCCACCGCCGAGATCGTGGAGCAGGTTGTGGCGGGCGCTCGCTACCTGAAGCAGATGAAGGGCTTGGAGCAGGCTGAAGGCGGCGCCGAGGACACCCGCCCGCTGCGCGTATCCAATATTGTGTTTATGGGTATGGGTGAGGCTCTGGCGAACTATAAGTCCACCATGGGTGCTGTGCACCGCCTGATTGACGCCTCCCCCGAGGGCTTGGGTATTTCCGCTCGCGGTCTGACCATGTCCACTGTGGGTCTGGTGCCCGGTATCCGTAAGTTCGAGTTGGAGAAGTTGCCGGTTACCCTGGCGCTGTCCCTGCACGCACCGGATGATGAGCTGCGCGATGAGCTGATTCCGATCAACCAGCGTTGGAAGGTGGACGAGACTCTGGATGCCGCTTACGATTACTACCGCGCAACCGGTCGTCGTGTTTCCATTGAGTACGCTCTGATTCGCGATATTAATGACCAGGGTTGGCGTGCGGATCTTTTGGGTAAGAAGCTGGCTCAGCGCGGCCGTGGCTGGGTGCATGTGAACCCCATTCCGCTCAACCCCACTCCGGGTTCGAAGTGGACCGCTTCCCGCAAGGGCGTGGAACAGAACTTCGTGGAGCGTTTGCGCGCGCACGGTATTCCGACCACTATTCGTGATACTCGCGGTAGCGATATTGACGGTGCATGCGGTCAGCTGGCGGCGAAGGAAGACTAGCTCTTTAGTGCGCTGACCTATGCTAGAAGGCCGGTAGGGGAGAACCTCTACCGGTCTTCTTCTACTCTGTCCACACTCTGTGATGAACGCAATAGAAATATTTTCTTGTGTTAAGCGGGGTGTTTAGCGTAGAGTTAACAGTTGGTAGTTTCTACCGGTGCTTAGTGCGCTCTTTTTGAGCCGGCTCCGGAATGCTGGAAACCACCGGTTATATAAGCCGTCGGGCGCACGCCCGACATTAACGTAAGCGGAGGATATGGCAAAGAAAGACGGCGTCATCGAGATTGAGGGCTCAGTGGTTGAAGCCCTGCCCAACGCGATGTTCCGTGTTGAGCTGGATAACGGTCACAAGGTTCTCGCGCATATCTCTGGCAAGATGCGTCAGCACTACATTCGCATCCTGCCTGAGGATCGCGTGGTAGTGGAACTGAGCCCCTACGACCTCTCCCGTGGTCGTATTGTCTACCGTTACAAGTAAAAAGCGCCGGTAGTCGCACCCGCGGCTGCCAACGCTTATCACGGGGTAATGTGCTCCCTGATCGGGGAACCTCTTATCCCACCAGTTATCAAGTTGCAATCAAAAGGAATGCGATGAAGGTTAAGCCGAGCGTTAAGCCGATCTGCGATAAGTGCAAGGTGATCCGCCGTCACGGTGTGGTCATGGTGATCTGCGAAAACCCGCGCCACAAGCAGCGCCAGGGCTAATCCCTAGCGTCTGAACCCCGCCACACGGGCGGGCAATAGTAATAGGCACCGCTCCAAGCCCTTAGGGGCTGGATACCTCCGGACTCAGAGGCCGGGGACCGGGCATCAGCTCGGGCAGTGATGCTATAGACCTCTGGAATACAACAAGGAGAAGCCAAAGTATGGCACGTCTCGCTGGAGTTGATATTCCCCGCGAAAAGCGCGTGGAAGTTGCTCTCACTTACATCTACGGCGTGGGCAAGACCCGTGCACACGAAACCCTCGCTGCTACCGGCGTCAACCCTGACACCCGTGTCAAGGACCTGACCGACCAGGAGCTCGTGGCTCTTCGTGACTTCATCGAAGGCAACTACAAGGTTGAAGGTGATCTTCGCCGCGAGGTTGCAGCCGACATCCGCCGCAAGGTAGAAATCGGTAGCTACCAGGGTCTGCGTCACCGTCGCGGCCTGCCGGTTCACGGTCAGCGCACCAAGACCAACGCACGTACCCGTAAGGGCCCGAAGCGTACCGTCGCAGGTAAGAAGAAGTAATCTACGTTGCTCTGTTGGAACATCGCTTTCAACCAACGTACTAGTAAACCTTTGTAGGAGAATCAAAAATGCCTCCCAAGACTCGCTCTGCGGCAGCTCGTAAGACCAACCGCCGCAAGGTTAGCAAGAACATCGTTGCAGGTCAGGCTCACATCAAGTCGACCTTCAACAACACCATCGTCTCCATCACCGATCCCACCGGTGCAGTGATTTCCTGGTCCAGCGCTGGCGATATGGGCTTCAAGGGCTCTCGTAAGTCCACCCCCTACGCTGCTCAGCTGGCTGCAGAAGCTGCTGCAAACCGCGCCAAGGAGCACGGCGTCCGCAAGGTTGACGTGTTCGTCAAGGGCCCCGGTTCCGGTCGCGAAACCGCAATCCGCTCCCTGCAGGCTGCAGGCCTGGAGGTCGGCTCGATTCAGGACGTCACCCCCGTTGCATTCAACGGCTGCCGTCCCCCGAAGCGCCGCCGTGTCTAATGAGGTCTTAGACCTCACTACCGCACACGGGTGCTTTTCACACGAGCTAAGTGCCCGAAAAGCGATAGACACCCGTCTGCTTCCTTAGAAACTGTTTTCCCTAGACCTGTGGACTCATATAGCGGAGTCCACCGAAAGGAAACAAAGTGCTTATTGCACAGCGACCCACTCTGACTGAAGAAGTTGTAGCGCCCAACCGTTCGCGCTTCACCCTCGAGCCCCTCGAACCGGGCTTCGGCTACACCATGGGTAACTCCCTGCGTCGCACCCTGCTCTCCTCCATCCCTGGCGCTGCTGTTACCAGCGTGCGCATTGATGGTGTGCTGCACGAGTTCAGCACCGTGCCGGGCGTAACCGAGGATGTCACCGAGCTGATCTTGAACATCAAGAAGCTCTCCATCTCCTCCGAGGTGGACGAACCCGTCGTAGCGTACCTGCGCAAGCAGGGCGAAGGCGAGCTGACCGCAGGCGATATCGAGGTGCCCGCCGGTGTTGAAATCCACAACCCCGAGCTGCACATCGCAACCCTGAACGCGTCGGCTAACTTCAGTGCTGAGCTGATCATCGAGCGTGGCCGCGGCTACGTTTCGGCAGCACAGAACAAGACCGGCGATGCTGAAATCGGTCGTATTCCGATTGACTCCATCTACTCCCCGGTTCTGAAGGTTACCTTCAGCGTGAACGCAACTCGTGTTGAGCAGCGTACCGACTTCGACAGCCTGACCCTGGACGTCGAAACCAAGGAAGCCATCGCTCCCCGTGATGCTGTTGCATCCGCAGGTAGCACCCTGGTCGAGCTCTTCGGCCTGGCACGCGAACTGAACATTGCTGCAGAGGGTATTGAAGTTGGCCCGTCTCCCGCAGACGAGTCCATGGCGGCAGATCTGGCATTGCCCATTGAAGATCTGAACATGACCGTCCGCTCCTACAACTGCCTCAAGCGCGAGGGCATCCACACCGTGGCTGAACTCGTGACCCGCAGTGAAGCTGACCTCATGGATATCCGTAACTTCGGTGCAAAGTCCATCGACGAAGTCAAGGCAAAGCTCCAGGAGCTGGGCCTGGCTCTGAAGGACTCGCCCCTCGGTTTCGACCCCGCAGCACGCGGCGATGACGAGGACGGTTCCGGCGAATAATCCGCACGCGGATTTCGTCTCGAAATCTTTCACCGGGTTTCCCCCGGGATCAGTCAAACTTGGTTCCTAAGCTCCGCTGCTGGGGCAACGGAACGTAAACCATGGAGAATTAACTATGCCTACTCCCACTAAGGGTCCCCGCCTCGGCGGTTCCCCGACCCATGAGCGTCTGATGCTCAACAACCTGTCGGCTCAGCTGTTCCAGCACAAGCGCATCACCACCACCCTGACCAAGGCAAAGCGCCTGCGTCCGGTGGCAGAGCGCTTCATCACCTTCGGTAAGAAGGGCGATCTGGCTGCTCGTCGTCGCGTTCTGCGTTCGATCACCGATAAGGGTATCGTCCACGAGCTGTTCACCGTCATTGCTCCCGCAATGGCTGAGCGTCCCGGTGGCTACACCCGTATCATCAAGATCGGTAACCGCAAGGGCGACAACGCTCCCATGGCTGTCATCGAGCTCGTGATGGAGCCCGTTGCATCCAAGGGTGCTGTAGCAGAAGCAACCAAGGTTGCTGAGAAGGCTGCAGAGGCTCCCAAGGCTGAAGCTCCCAAGGCTGAGGCATCCGACCTGCCCGCAGGTGCACACGCACCCCTGGAATCCGGCGAAGCTCCCGAGGGCTTCGAGGTCAAGGGCAACGCTGACTCGATGAAGTACCACGTACCCGGTTCTCGCTGGTACTCCTCCACCAAGGCTGAGATTTGGTTCGACTCCGCTGAGTCGGCTAAGGCTGCAGGTTACGCACCTGCCGGTGGCGAAGCAGCTCAGAAGGTTTCCGAGTAATTCGGTTTCCCTCTCTAGCTTGTAGCTAAGAATCCGCCGTCTACCCTGCACAAGGGTGGGCGGCGGATTGCTTTAACCTCTCAAGCCCTCTCTCTTGGCTAAGAGCCTGTGGACGGGGAAGAAGGTAGACTAAAGACAATAGAAAGGCAGGTAGCAATGGTAGTGAGCACTGAGCATATAGGGGAGCAGAACCCGCAGATTATTCTGGACTGCGGGGATGACCTGCTGGCCAAGGGCTCTGCGGATATAGCCCGTAGAAACTATCAGCGCATCCGCCTGGACTTTAGCTATGACGGCGCGCCCTTCTCCGGCTGGGCTGCACAGCCTGGAAGAGTTACCGTGCAGGGAATTCTAGAAAACGCCCTGGAGCTGATTCTGCGCAAGCCCGTGCGTCTCACCGTTGCCGGACGTACCGATGCCGGGGTCCACGCCCAACACCAAAGCGCACACCTGGATATTGAGCTCTCCCGCTGGGAGGCTATGCGCGGTCGTGATGGGCAGGGGACGCCGGAAGAGATCATGGCGCGTAAGCTGCGCGGTGCCCTCAAACGCTCCCTAGCCCTGGCTGAAGAAGACTTGGGACTGCCCGCGCCCCTGCGAGGAAGCCTGCAGGGAGCCATTGTCCTCTATAGTGTGAGCGCCGTACCCGCCGATTTTGACGCCCGCTTTTCCGCTACCGGGCGCAGCTATATCTACCGTATCTATGACGGCTCGCATGCCGGAGCCGACCCGCTCTACCGCGGCTTTAGCTGGGGCATAGGAGAGAAACTAGATATTGAGGATTTGAACCGCATCTCGGCATCTCTACTGGGTCTGCACGATTTCCTCTCCTTCTGCAAACCCCGAGAAGACGCCACCACCGTGCGCGAGCTGCGCGAAGTCCGCTGGGAGAGAGAAGGGCAGCTGGTAACGGTACATATTTCTGCCGATGCCTTCTGTCACCATATGGTGCGCTCCCTGGTGGGTGCCCTGGTTCGCTACGGCACGGGCCAAAAGGATGAAGCCTGGCTGTTGGAGCGCTTGGAGAAGCCCGCACGAGATTCCTCGGTACTGCTGGCTCCTGCCCAGGGGCTCTCTCTGAGCGCGATCCACTACCCGGCGCAGGAGGAATACGCGGCGCAAGCATCAAGGACACGCCGTAAGCGCAGTCTGGAGCAGGCTTAATAGCGCCCCCGGTGGAGGGGTAAATTACACGGATGAAATTTAAATCCGAAAAAGCCCGTTTTTAAGCCCCTCAGACTGGATTAAGTGACTTAACTAGGGTATAGTCTTGCTATGTTGTGCGTGTTCTACCCGAATCACGCGAACCGGCGCTGTCTAAGTTGCAGGACGTTAGGTGCCGGATCGTACGGGCAGAACGGGCGTGCGAGCGGTCCTCACCCGCAGCTCGTCATGCACGTAAGTAATAGGCGTGATACCCAACTAGCGCCGTATGTACATTTCGAGACAAAGGCCAAATTTTGCGCACTTATACTCCTAAGCCCGGCGAAGTAGAGCGCCAGTGGCACGTCATTGACGCTGCTGACGTTGTTCTCGGTCGCCTCGCAAGCCAGACCGCTATCCTGCTGCGCGGTAAGCACAAGCCCACTTTCGCACCGCACGTTGACACCGGTGACTTCGTTATCATCGTGAACGCTGACAAGGTCGCCCTGACCGGTGCAAAGCTCGAGCAGAAGCGTGCATACCGTCACTCAGGTTACCCCGGCGGTCTGAAGTCCGTTAATTACGCAGAACTGCTGGAAACCAACCCCGTTCGCGCGGTTGAGAAGGCTGTTAAGGGCATGCTGCCCAAGAACAAGCTGGCAGCTCAGCAGCTGAAGAAGCTGAAGGTTTACGCTGGTCCCGAGCACCCGCACGCGGCACAGCAGCCCAAGACCTTCGAATTCAACCAGGTCGCCCAGTAATTCGGGCCTACGAAGAAACTTTAGGAGAAATCGTGGCTCAGAACGAAGAGCAGATTGTAGTAGAGGAAGAGCTGACCAGCTACACCTCTGAATCCGCAGCTCCCGCAGCTGCAAAGGCAGCACGTCCGGCACTGACCGTTGCAGGCGCAGCAGTTGGTCGCCGTAAGGAAGCAGTAGCACGCGTTCGCGTTGTGCCCGGCTCCGGCAACTGGACCATCAACGGTCGCACCCTGGAGAACTACTTCCCCAACAAGCTGCACCAGCAGGACGTCAACGAACCCTTCAAGCTGCTTGAGCTCGAAGGCGCATACGACGTGATTGCTCGCATCAACGGTGGTGGCCCCTCCGGTCAGGCAGGCGCACTGCGCCTGGGTATCGCTCGTGCACTGAACGAGATCGACCGCGAGAACAACCGCCCCGCACTGAAGAAGGCTGGCTACCTGACTCGTGACGCACGTGTTATCGAGCGTAAGAAGGCTGGTCTTAAGAAGGCACGCAAGGCTTCGCAGTTCTCCAAGCGTTAATCGCTGGGCTTATTGCTCGCAACCCCGCACGGATTCACTACGAATCCGGGCGGGGTTCGCCTTTTAACTTCCCTTTGGGTTTTAGAGTGCAGCACACGGGGTAGGGGCGCAGGGGATAAGAGTTAGAGTGAAAATAACTGTAATGTTTGTCATAATTACTCGCCCTCGCTATGCTTAAAGAGTCAAGAAACTCAACGAAAAGAGTGAACTCATGGTAGAGCAGACCCCCGCACCGTTGCACACCGAAAACACCGAGGCAGTAGAACCCGCCCCGGTCACCACGCGCATGAGCGTTATTAAGCAGGCGCTCAAGCCCCAAGCACGCCGCACCTCCGTGGTTGAAGACTACTCCGCCGAACTGGACGAAATGGCATCCCTGACCGCAGCTCTGAACGGCAATAAAGACAAGTCCGACGCCTGGAAGATCGGCTACCCCTACGACACTAAGCTCAGCCGCAAAGCCTACGAAAAGGAAAAGCGTGCCCTGCAAATCGAGCTGCTCAAACTCCAGCTCTGGGCAAAAGCCACCGGACAGAAAATCCTGATCATTTTCGAAGGCCGCGACGCAGCCGGTAAAGGCGGCTCCATTAAGCGCTTCACCGAGCATATGAACCCCCGCGGATCCCGCGTGGTCGCCCTGGAAAAGCCTACCGACGCCGAACAGACCCAGTGGTACTTCCAGCGCTATATTAAGCACCTGCCCTCCGGCGGCGAAATCGTTATGATGGACCGCTCATGGTACAACCGCGCCGGCGTGGAACGCGTCATGGGCTATTGCACCCAGGCACAATACTTCGAATTCATGCGAGAAGCCCCCGAACTGGAACGCATGCTCGTCAACTCCGGCATTAAGCTCATTAAGTTCTGGTTCTCCGTCACCCGCGAAGAACAGCTGGCACGCTTCAACTCCCGCCGTACCGACCCGGTACGCCAGTGGAAGCTCTCGCCCACCGATTTGGCATCCCTGGATAAGTGGGACGACTACACCGCGGCGAAGGAAGCCATGTTCTTCTACACCGATACTGGTGACGCGCCCTGGACTGTCATCAAATCCAACGACAAGAAGCGCGCCCGCCTGGAATGCATGCGCTATGTGCTCAGCCAGTTCGACTACACCGCCAAGGACGAAGAGGTGGTCGGTACCGTAGACCCGCTCATTGTTGGGCCCGCCTCGGCAATCTTTGACGGTGACAATGCGGTCGAGGACCCGGACTTCCCCGTCATTCAATAATGGTTTTCCTGAAAGCTATGAATTGCCCTGACAAGGCGTGATAAACGCATAGCGCCCGCGCACCCCGTTTCCTCGGTCCTCTTCAGCAGGGCTGAAGAAACGGGGTGCGGTATTTACGCCAAATTCACCACAAAAAGCCACCCAACGGGCACAGAACACACATCAAGCACGTAGAATAGAAGAGTGACTGAACGACTTTTTGGAACCGACGGTGTACGCGGTCTAGCAAACGACGTAATTACCCCCGCCCTCGCGCTTGAACTCGCGCAGGCAGCAGCAGTAGTCCTCGGCTACGAACAAGCAGCACCCGGCAAACGCCCCGTAGCTGTCATTGCCAACGACTCCCGCGCCTCCGCAGACTTCATCAGTGCAGCCATCACCGCAGGCCTGACCGCCTCCGGTGTAGACGTGCTTAACGCGGGTATCGTACCCACCCCCGCCGCAGCATACCTCGTGGCACACACCGACGCAGACTTCGGTGTCATGATCTCCGCATCCCACAACCCCGCGGCAGATAACGGCATTAAATTCCTCGCACGCGGCGGTCAGAAACTCGACGACGCCATCGAAGACGCCATCGAACGCGTATACCGAGCCAAAGAATTCCGCTACCCCGTTGGCGGCGAAGTAGGCACCGCACGCGCTCTCGAGAACGGCACCGAAGCATATGTGGAGCACCTTATCTCCACCGTGCCCGCCGGCAAGCCCCTTGCAGGTAAGAAAATCGTGCTCGACTGCGCCAACGGTGCAGCCTACGCAGCATCCCCCGCAGCCTTCGAAGCACTCGGTGCAGAAGTCATCGCCCTCGCCGTAGAACCCAATGGCACCAATATTAACGACGGCGTAGGCTCCACCCACCCCGAGAAACTGCAGGAAGCAGTCATCTCCCACGGCGCCGACCTCGGCATCGCACACGACGGCGACTCCGACCGCTGCCAGGCAGTGGACGAAAACGGCAAGCTCGTCGACGGCGACCAGATCATGGCAATCCTCGCCCTTGCCGCCAAGGCACAGGGTAAGCTCGCAGCCGATACCCTCGTAGCAACCGTTATGAGCAGCCTGGGTCTCGAGCTCTACCTGCGCGAGCACGGAATCAACCTTGTACGCACCGCCGTTGGCGACCGCTATGTGCTCGAATCCATGCGTGAACACGGCTACAACCTCGGTGGCGAACAGTCCGGCCATGTGATCATGAGCGACTACGCAACTACCGGCGACGGCGTGCTCACCGGCCTGCAGCTGGCCGTAGAAGTAGCATCTAGCGGTCAGAGCCTCTCTGAGCTGGCATCCCGTATGCAGCCCACCCCGCAGAAGCTCATTAACGTCAAGGGCGTAGACCGAGCAGCCGTCAAGACCAATACTGCACTGGCTGAGGCTATCGCCGCCGCTGAGACTACCCTGGGTGAGAGCGGACGCGTGCTGCTGCGAGCATCCGGTACCGAGCCACTGGTTCGCGTTATGGTCGAAGCAGCTACTCAGGACGATGCTGATCGTATTGCAGCCCAGCTGGCTGAGGTCGTAGCTACTGAGCTAGCGCTCTAATACATATCTGAATCTAAAGGCTCCGTACTGATTGAGTATGGAGCCTTTAGCCATATCTGGGTTCCTGAGACATGATTGCTGTCTGAGATGAGTGTTCGTGCACCTGATTGGGCGCTTAGGTGCGGCGCCGCTGCGGAGATTGAAACTTCGCGGGTGCTCAAACATTGCTCCGGAAGTATCACCTTTCCGAGGCGGATTCGGGTTGGTTTTTCATACTTCCTTCGCAAAACTGCGCGCTGACGCTCGTTTCTTCTCCTTGCGGCTTGTGCCCGTATCTTGCGTTTCCGAGATTGCTGGGGGCTTGTATCCGTCTGTCCCTGAGGGGATGGCGAATGGGGTTTTCGAGTGCTTGCGTTATGCACGCGTCTTACGATATTTTGACCCCGGGTTCGGGACGGTAGCGTTTCTGAGGCTTCTCGCGTTTTCTGAACTCGAACTCGCTGGATTTGAACTCTAGTAGCGGTTGTCTTCAACGCCGAACCACATGCGTGCTGCAGAACGCATATGCTCAGGCAGATGGCGGAAGGTAGCCTGATAGCCGCGGGCCTTGGCCTCACTCTCAATTACATCGCGTACCAGCCACACATGTACCGGGTTCACATGCCCGGTCAGGGTAAAGGCAGACTGGAAATCAGCTGGACACAGACCGCATTCTTGCTCAATCTCGTCGACACTGACGGATGCTGCTTTAATGGCGCGGGTAAAATCTTCAGCGGTTTCTGCACGCTGCTGCGGGTTCAAAGACATGAATACACCTTTCTTTCCCTCTCACTCTACATCCTTAGGAGACTCTAATACATTGCGCATGGGACGATGCCAAGGGAGAGACTTCCAGAGCTCGCTTGCTTTCCAGCCCTCCCGGATCTGAAGAGCATCATCCCATGCGGGGTGTGGCGTATGCGAGTCCAAGAAAAAGCGAAGAACCTCAAAACGCTACCACCCCGAACGCGAGCAAAGTATACGGTGAGACGCGTGTGGAAGGTGATCACTCGAAAACCCCATTCGCCACCCCCCTCAGGGACTCGAGCACGCGCACCAAGCCGAGGCAGGCAGGAAACGAGGCGTACGCGCTGAGTTATGCGAAGCTCGCACATTCTCTGAAACTCTAGCCGGCCTCAGAAAAAAGCGAGCGGAGCATTGTCTGAAGCGCAGCGAAGTTTCCATACAGCCTCGGCGAAGCCCGGAAAGTAGACACTCAGCCACAGCCTTGCCGGATTGGTGGCCGTAGCCTTGCCGGATTGAGATAGGGGAGAAATGGGCATGAAGAAAGGGCTCTCACTGGATCAGTGAGAGCCCTTAGAGATGTGAGAAAGAACCTCAGAGCATGAAAGGATTATAGGAGATTATGCTCTGAAAATCTCAAGGAGTAATAGAAAGATTACTTCTGAGCGAGAGAGTCGCGGATCTCCTTCAGGAGCTGCAGCTCGGTCTCTTCCTCTTCTTCTTCCTCTTCAACCTTGTTGCGGGTTGCAATCTCGGTGAGCTTCTGAATCGGAACAACGATGCAGAAGTACACAGCGGAAGCAATCAGCAGGAAGTTAACAACAGCGGTCAGGAAGACGCCGATCTTGATCTGCTCGCCCGGGCCGACTGCCAGGAAGGAGTCGAAGTTGGGGGAACCAATCAATGCGGAAATTGCGGGCATCAGCACGGAGCTGACCAGTGCGGTCACAACGGTGGTGAACGCGGTACCCATGATCATACCGACGGCAAGGTCAATGACGTTGCCGCGCATCAAGAAATCTTTAAAACCTTTAAGCATGAAATCAAGAATAGCGCCTTTTGGGGTGCTGGTGCGTCAAAAATGGCCAAAATTTTACCCGTAAACCACGTGTTTTTATTCACATGAAACTTTCAGGTAACGTTGAGGGATTGTTCAGGGAATTTGAACATAGATAAAATAAGGTTATCCATACCTGAAGTGTGGCATCTTTCCCGTAATGGCGGGGGAGTGTGCGTCATGGGTGCGGGGTGGAGGATGTGTTTGTGGTTGGTGTGGATCAGTCAATTTTTTGGTGGGATTGCTGGGTGTGGCGCCATGAATTTCTTTGCAGTTATCTGCAAAATATTCGCTCTTATTCTTGAAAAACTCAGAAGAAAAACGGGGCACAAAATCGGGTGTGAATGTATAAGCTATCATTCTCATTTGCAATACCCTCTAGCCGTCTGAACCCTAAACTCTACAAACCCACCCATAGACTAAGCCCCCGTGACGATCCACGGGGGCTTAGTCTATGGGTGGGCTGAACCGCTCACAGCGTGCAGATTCGGCTTAGTCCTCGCCCAAATAGTTGGGAGCTGCACCGGTCTGGGTGAACTCCTCAAAGGTCTTTGCGCCGCTGGAGACATACTTTGCGGCATTCTCGCGACCAATGTAGCGGAAATGCCAGGGCTCATAGGCGTAACCGGTCACGGGCTTCAAATCCTTGGGGAAACGCAGAATAAAACCGTAGGTGTGGGCATTCTTCGCCAGCCACACTCCGGCGGAGGTGTCCTCATAGCACTCCTGCAGCAGGCAACCCTCGGGGGAGGCAAAATCCACCGCCAGACCGCTCTGATGCTCCGAATAGCCCGGGCGCGCCGACACATCATCGGCACCTGCCTTGCCGTTCTGGCTCACCCAGTGGTTATAGGTGGTTACCTGATCATCATAGGAACGGTAGGCGCTAGTCACGGTCACGGTGACGCCCGCAGCCTGCGCAGCCTGCATCATGGCGGTAGCCGCTGCAGCCGCCTCCTTACGCAGCTGATGGCCCGCAAAAGGCACCAGATCGTTCGGCGCCCAGGTCTTAGATGCAAAAGGGCGACGCTTATTAACAATCATCAGCAGAGAGGAGGGGCTAGACTCAGTGCTGGCAGAAGCCGAAGGAAGAGACACAGAACTTGCGGCAGAGGCGCTAGAAGCCACAGAAGCCTGCGTCGAAGAGGCTGCAGAGCCCGCTGCACTGCTCGAAGAAGCGGAAGAAGACTCGCCCGAAGAAGAGCAGGCAGAAAGCAGAGCCGCGCCCGAGAGCATAACTCCGGCAGAGATAGCGGAACGACGATTCACAGAAGACATCTAAACTCCTTAGTAGATTCGGTGATTGGCTTAGTTTTTACGCAGGAACACGCGCTGCACGCTATGGTCGGAGCCCTTTTCCAAAATCAGGTGGGCACGGGCACGCGTTGGCAGAACATTCTCCACCAGATTGACCTCATTCACGCTCTTCCAAATACCGGTAGCCACCTCAATAGCCTGCTCATCGGTCAGCTCAGCATAGCGGCGGAAATGAGAATCCGGGTTCGTAAAGGCAGAAGAGCGCAGAGAGAGGAAACGATCGACATACCAGGACTGAATATCCTCGGTGCGCGCATCCACATAAATAGAGAAATCAAAAAAATCGCTCAGGGTCAGATCCGAAGTTTCCGGGCCCTCGGCCCCTGCTGGGGCTAGAACATTCAGGCCCTCAAGAATCAGCACATCCGGGGCGGTGACCTCAATACGCTCATCGGGCAAAATATCGTAATACAAATGAGAGTACTTGGGGGCAAAAACCTGCGGCTGACCGGACTTAATCGCCGAGACAAACTCCAGCAGGGCGCGACGATTATAGGACTCGGGGAAACCCTTGCGGTGCATAATACCGCGACGCTTGAGCTCCTCATTGGGGTAGAGGAAACCATCGGTGGTCACCAACTGAACCTTAGGGGTCGAGGGCCAGCGCTGCAGCAGAGCTTGCAATAGGCGCGCGGTAGTGGACTTGCCCACCGCTACCGAACCTGCGACACCAATAATAAAAGGCACCTTGCGCTGAGACGTGCCCAAAAAATCATTGGTCATATGATTCAACGAAGAGGCCGCATTAACGTAGAGATTAAGCAGGCGAGAAATCGGCAGGTAAATCTGCTGAACCTCCGCCAGATCCGTGGTTTCGCCCAGGCCGCGCAGAGCCTGCAGCTCAGCCTCCGAAAGAGGCATCTGAATTTCGGTGCCCAGATGCGCCCAGCGCTCGCGGTCAATGGTGGTAAAGCGCGAGGCGGCAGTGGCAGAAGAATGGGAGCTCATTTATCCAAGTGTAGCGTTTTCTACCCGGCACCGCTTTTATCCCCGGCATATGACACACCTTGCAAAAACTACCGAAAAATGACGGGCTAGATCGGCACTTTTGCCGAAAAGCACGTGAGGGAATAGAGGGGCTACTCGGATGGTTGTATTAGACAGTTAGCAGAAACACCGCAGCACGGAGAAGAAAACACCCGAGCTAGAGTCAGAATAGGATAAAATTAGCACTATGTGTGGAATTGTTGGATATGTAGGTCTGGGTACCACCCCGGACAATAAGAAGTTCGACCACAACGCATACGACGTTGTGATTGAAGGTCTGCGCCGCCAGGAATACCGCGGCTACGACTCTGCAGGTGTTGCACTCATCTGCCCCGACGGAATCGAATTCCGTAAGAAGAAGGGTAAGCTGATCGAGCTCGAAAACGAGGTCGAAGCACGCCCCCTGGACGAATCCTTTATCGGTATCGGCCACACCCGCTGGGCTACCCACGGTGGTCCCACCGACGCTAACGCTCACCCCCACGTTGTTGACGGCGGCAAGCTCGCTGTTGTGCACAACGGTATCGTCGAAAACTTCGCAGAACTGCGCGCTGAGCTGCAGGCAGAAGGCTTCGAGTTCCTCTCTCAGACCGACACCGAGGTAGCCGGCGCCCTGATCGCAAGCATCTACGACAAGCTTGAGACCAAGGACCTGACCGAGGCTGTCCGCCAGGCATCCAACCGCATGGAAGGTGCCTTCACCATTCTGGCAATCCACCGCGATTGCCCCGACCGTGTGGTAGCAACCCGCCGTAACTCCCCCCTGGTCATCGGCCTGGGCGAGAACGAAAACTTCCTGGGCTCTGACGTCTCTGCTTTCATTGACTACACCAAGGAAGCAGTGGAAATGGGTCAGGATCAGATCGTGACTATTACCTCCAATGGCTACGAGATTATTGACTTCGACGGCAACCCCGCCGAGGGCAAGCCCTTCCACATTGAATGGGACGCAGCAGCAGCTGAAAAGGGCGGCTACAACTCCTTCATGGAAAAGGAAATCCACGAGCAGCCCGCAGCCGTTGAGCAGACCCTCATGGGTCGTATGGACGAAAACGGCAACCTGACTCTGGACGAGCTGAACATCGACGACTCGGTACTGCGCTCCATCGACAAGATCATCGTGGTTGCTTGCGGTACCGCAGCATACGCTGGCCAGGTGGCACGCTACGCCATCGAGCACTGGTGCCGTATCCCCACCGAGGTTGAGCTGGCACACGAGTTCCGCTACCGTGACCCGATCGTGAACGAGAAGACCCTGATCGTGGCTCTCTCCCAGTCCGGCGAGACCATGGACACCCTGATGGCTGTGCGCCACGCACGCGAACAGGGCGCAAAGGTCATCTCCATCTGCAACACCAATGGCTCGACCCTGCCCCGCGAATCCGACGCAGCGCTGTACACCCACGCCGGCCCGGAAATCGCAGTGGCATCTACCAAGGCATTCCTTGCACAGATCACCGCAGCATACCTGCTGGGCCTGTACCTGGCACAGCTGCGCGGCAATAAGTACAAGGACGAAATCGCTGCAATTCTCGCCGAGCTGCAGAAGATGCCCGAAAAGATCCAGCGCGTTATCGACAATGACGAAGCTGTGAAGGCACTGGGCGTAGAGATGAAGGACGCATCCTCCGTGATCTTCCTGGGCCGCCACGTTGGCTACCCCGTAGCTATGGAAGGCGCCCTGAAGCTGAAGGAAATCACCTACATCCACGCTGAAGGCTTCGCGGCAGGCGAGCTCAAGCACGGCCCGATCGCTCTGATCGACGAGGGCCAGCCCGTAATTATCGTGGTTCCCTCCCCGAACGGTCGCGACTCGCTGCACGGCAAGGTCGTTTCCAATATTCAGGAAGTGCGCGCACGCGGTGCCTACACCATCGTGATCGCAGAAGAGGGCGATGAGGCAGTCAAGGACTACGCAGACCGCCTGATTACCGTACCGGCAGCTCCCTCCCTGCTGCAGCCTCTGCTGGCAACCGTGCCGCTGCAGATCTTCGCATGCGCCCTGGCAGAAGCTAAGGGCCTGGACGTTGACCAGCCGCGTAACCTGGCAAAGTCTGTGACCGTGGAGTAATCTCTACCCGGCTCAAGCCTATAAAGCACCCCGCTGTACTCGCTTCTCAAAGCGCGTGCGGCGGGGTGCTTTTCTACGTCATAAAGAGGTTCTTCAGCATAAAATCCTAGATAGAGAAGACAGATAAGGGTACACTAAAAATACACGCTCAATACCGTCCGGAGAGAGCCGGGCGCAGTACCCCAAGGAGCCCCATGATTATCGGAGTCGGCGTAGATACCGTCAATATTGAACGCTTCGCGCGCATTACCGAAGAAACCCCCGCCTTTGTCCGCCGGGTCTTCACCCCCTCAGAACGCACCCGCAACACCCGCTCCCTGGCGGTACGATTCGCCGCCAAAGAAGCCATCGCCAAAGTACTGGGCGCACCCGCAGGGCTCAACTGGCAAGATTGCGAAGTAGCAAGCACCGACGCCGGAGCCCCCTATGTGCGCGTGCGAGGCACCATTGCAGCCCGCGCCCGCGCCCTGGGGATTAACCGCATCCACCTGAGCCTGACCCACGACGAACCCATGGCTATAGCCATTGCCACCGCAGAATATTTGAGCCAGAGCGAACTGGAACACCTGCGCACCTTTAACCCCGAATCCTATGAGCTGACTGTGCTGCCGGATGAAGATAACGAACCGGTCTTTAGCCTCTAAGGGCACGTACCATAGCCCTTTCCCCGCATAATTCACAGGAGATAGAATGCTGGATATTTACACCGCCGAAGATATTCGCACCGCCGAAGCCCCCTATATTAACGTCCCGGGCTATAACGGCTACCTGATGGCGCGCGCCGCCAAAGCGCTCGCCAAAGAAACCCGCGCCTACCTCAAAAAGCGCTATAAGCATCGCGCACCCGAAAACACTCACCTGCTGCTACTGGTTGGCCCCGGAAATAACGGCGCCGACACCATCTGGGCGGGTAAACGCCTGGCGAGAAAAGGCTACCGCATTGACCTGCTACTCACCGACCCGGACGGACAGAATCTGACCCTGGCGGCAGCTGAAAGCATGGACGGCACGCGCATTATTGGCGCCGAATGGGAACAAGCCTTTAGCTGCGAAGCGCTGCAACACTACCAGCTGATTATTGACGGTGTGCTGGGCACCGGCGCCAGGGGAGCAGCCCGCGGAGTTGCCGGTCGCCTGCTGGAAAAGCTGCGTGCCCTGCAAATCCAGGATATGCTGCCCCCGGTGATTGCATGCGAT
Source organism: Rothia sp. (in: high G+C Gram-positive bacteria) (assembly GCF_030540545.1). Classification (GTDB taxonomy): domain Bacteria; phylum Actinomycetota; class Actinomycetes; order Actinomycetales; family Micrococcaceae; genus Rothia. The sequence continues at coordinate 109,955 of NZ_JAUNVZ010000002.1, forward strand.
ATGCCCACCGGCATTGACGCGCATAGCGGCACCCTGCACGAACCCTGTCTGCGTGCTGAACGCACCGTCACCTTTATTGGACGTAAACTACCTGCAGGAACCGCTCTGGAGGCGGCTTGCGGTGAGATTAAACTCCACGATCTGGGCATTCCCGAAGCCCTCAATGACTTCTTCCCCGCGCTAATCGTACCCGAACGCCAGGACCACGCTCAGGTGCTCAGCCTGCCCAATGAGAACTCCCATAAATACACTCGCGGAGTGCTGGGAGTGCTCGCCGGAAGCGATGAATACCCGGGGGCAGCCGTGCTGACCACGCGCGCGGCAATCAATACCGGTGTGGGCATGGTGCGCTATGGATACCCCAGCCGCGAGGTGCGCTCCCTGGTGCTCGCCTCCTGCCCCGAAGCGGTCACCTTTGATGCCTCCGAAAGCCGCGGACATATTCCCGTGCAACATGTGGACGCCTGCACCATTGGTAGCGGAGTGAACTTTAGCAACGCCACCCTGCGCATGCTGCAGGACGTACTCGAATCAGATACCCCCGCCGTACTGGACGCCGGCGCCCTGGATCTGGTGGCTGCCTATTTAGCGCATAGCAGCGCACCGCTGGGTATTGAGAAAATCCTGACCCCGCACGCCGGGGAACTGGCTCGATTCTTCAATATTTTCGCTTCGGAGAACCCCACCCGGTGGAACGCCCTGCACGCAAGCGGCCTGATGCACAACCCCCTGCGTGCCGGCGCTACCATGCCCAGTAGGGAAGATATTGAAGCAGAACCCTACTATTGGGTGCGCGCCGCAGCCTGGGTCAGCGGTGCAACCGTGATGCTCAAGGGTGGTACGAGCCTGATTGCCACCGGCCCGCAAGCCAATATTTACGACCCGGCACGCGTGCAAGAACTGACCATTCTGCCGGTGGTCAGTGTACCCGGTGCAACCCCCTGGCTGGCGACCGCCGGAAGCGGGGATACCCTCTCGGGTATTCTGGGCGCCCTGCTGGCGCAGGTTGCCGCCGAAGTGGAGTCCTTCTCCCGCGCGCTGAACTATTCGCCCTCCCTGCCCTCACGTATTGCCGCTCTGGCGGTATACCTGCACGGACAGGCGGCACTGGAATCCATTCCCTGGATGCTCGGCCCGGTACCGGCAACGCGCGTGACGGAGGCTCTGCCTCAGGCTATTGCTGAACTGGCTGAGGAACTGCCCGCAAGCACAGCGTGGTTGGCTGATAAAGTCTTCAAGCACTAGAGCCTAGAAATAAAGGTGTGGGTGGGATACATAAGTATCCCACCCACACCTTTATCTACAGGAGTATATAAAACACGCAGAGGATTGAGGAGCTTAGTACGCGCCATCCTTAGCGAAGACCGCACGCACAGTACGCAGCAGAATCACAATATCGCCGGTAAGCGACCAGTTCTCCACATAGTACAGATCCAAGCGAACGGACTCTTCCCAGGAGAGGTCACTACGGCCGGAGACCTGCCACAGACCGGTAATACCGGGCTTGACCAGCAGACGACGGTAGACAATATCCTCGTACTGATCCACCTCTTCGGGCAGCGGCGGGCGCGGACCCACCAGGGACATATCGCCCACAAAAACATTCCACAGCTGGGGCAGCTCATCAATGGAGTACTTGCGGATAAAACGACCAATGGGCGTAATACGCGGGTCATTAGCCATCTTAAAGAGCACACCGTTACCCTCATTCTGGCTCATCAGCTGCTTCTTAACCTCTTCAGCATCGGTGCGCATAGAACGGAACTTGACCATGCGGAAAGAAGAACCGTTCAGACCAACACGCTCCTGGAAGAAGAATGCCGGGCCGCCATCGCGCTTAATCAGCAGACCAACCACCAGGAAGAGGGGAGAAAGAAGCAGCAGGCCCAGACCCGAAGCCACCACATCCAGGGTGCGCTTCATAAAGGCAGACAGACCGGTAATACGCGGGGTGGACACATGCACCAGAGGTACGCCGTTCAGCGGCTGAATGTGCATGCGCGGGCCGGCAATATCGGTGGTTGCGGGAGCCATAATCAGGGAAATATGGGCATCGGCAAGCTTCCAACCCAGCAGACGCAGCTGCTCCGGGGAAAGCATATGACCGTTCGAGACCGCCACCATATGAATATTATTCTCGGCAATCACGCGCATAATCTCAGAGGGGTCAGTGCTATAACCCAGTACGGGAATCGGGGCGTTATCCACCGTGGAACCGGGCTTAATGCCGGGCAGGTAGAGAGCCTCGGGAGACAGTCCCGAAGAAATTGCACCCTTAAGAGTCTTATAGAGGTGCTCACCGGTGGGCAGATCAGCAATGAGCAGTACACGAGTTAGACCGCGGCCGCGCATACGCTGACGCACCAGCTGCTGGCGCAGCAGCCAGCGCCAAAGTAGCAGCAAGCTAATACCCAGGGGGTAGGAAATCAGCATGTACATGCGGGTAATGCTGATCTGGGTAAAGAACGCAAAAATAATCAGCAGGCAGAAGAAGTAGGTGCTGCCGCGAGTAACCAGACGGTACTCTTCCAAACCCAAGCCGAGCACGCGAATATTACGCGAGCCGTTGAACTGGAGTACAAACCACCAGCCGATGGTAATGCCCAGACCCACGAAGAAGTAATCCAGGGTTGCGTAAGCGTGGCCGAGTAGGTTCAGGGGCCAAATATTGACTGGGGGCAGGTCAGCGCTCTCATTGCCGAAGCGAATGAGGTGCGAGATGACCATGGTCAGAGTAATGACCGCGAAATCGCCCAGGTAGAGGGCGCGCAAAATCTTGGGATGCCAGCTGCGCTTAGGCGTGTAGTTGGCACCCCACATGTTTTGAAGTCTTTCTTGAGCCTTCAAAGGTTCAATCTCCTGCACATATGGAATCCGAAAGTATGAACCGTATGCTTGGCGCCTCGGTGAAAAGCGCCCGGCATGACGAGGAATACGTTCTATGTCGTTTGTGTATGAGTGAGTCATTGAGCACCGCCCGCCGGAATGGTCAGGACAATGACTGAGCGGAGTTCAACGATTGGCAGAATGTCTAAAAGTACACTCTGTATCACCTATTCTAAACCGTGTTTATGCAGATGGGCGCGATATTCGGTCAAAAAATTTAAAAAGGGGACTATGACCCTGAGAACACTCAAGCACCACTTGAAGAAAGCTTGAGATAGGGCAGGCAGAGGCAAGTTGAAGGTACACAAAAGCGGGCGAGGCACACGCCCCGCCCGCCGTACGCATTTTATCCGCTCGTGCGGTATAGGCCACCCTAGCGGTACTGCTCCAGACCCGCCTCGGTAATAATAAAGTCAATCACCGGCTCGTAACGATTCGGCGGCACATTATCATCCATGGGCACGCACACCGGCAGATCGCCCTGCTCAGCGGCAACAAAAAGACCCGGATCATTACAATCGGCAATACCAATGGTCAGCAATCCCTCGGTCGATGCGGCGTAACCTGCCATACCGTGATCAGAAACCACCAGCTCAGGCAGCTGAGCGCGCTCACGCAATTGATCCAGCGCAATCTTCATCGGACCGGGAAAATGAGTATGCTGCAAATTCCCGTACTGCTCAAACATGACCACAGAGAAAATCTGGCGCACATCGCCATCCAAGAAATGCTCTCCCTGCTCAATCTCCAGCACGCTGGCACCGGCGGCACGAGCCACACGCGCCATCTCTGCATAGATCGGGAAAAGACCCGCCGGATGGCCGGTCGCAAAAAGAATACGCTTGCGCTCGCGCACCGCCTGCCCAAAAATACGGGCGTACTCGCGCAGCTGCTCAATGCACTGGGCGGATCCGATAGTGTCCTGGCCGTGAGTGTGAGAACGGTCGGGGTTCAGACCGGCGCGGCGCACCATAATCTCGAACACCTCATCCCAGCTGTACTCACGCGCACGTTGCACGCCAAATTCCAGGTGCTCATTGTGATCCAAAAAACCCTGAATATGGTCCAGATTATTCTCGCGCGGGGTCGCAACATTACCTGTAATTCGTGCTGAATCCAGGTACTGCGCGAATTCCTGATCGCTCATTGAAAAAGTCATAGCTTAAGCTTAGCGCTCGCCGGACTCTGCAACCGCAAACTGCCGGTAGTATTCCAGCAGGGAGGAGGCGGTCGCCTCCCAGGAAAAGCGGCGGGCGCGCTGTGCTGCCCGCTTACCCAGCTGCTCGCGTAAGCTCGGATTGCGTACCAGGTACTCAATGGCAGCTGCCCAGGCAGATGCAGTGCGCTCAGCAACCAGCATGCCGCTGACGTTATTTTCCACCGCGTAGCGCAGGCCGTCCGCATCGCTGGCAAGCACGGCGGCACCGCATGCCTGTGATTCCAGAGCCACCAGACCGAAGGTCTCGGAGGAAGAGGGGCAGGCAACAATATCGGCGTGCTGAAAATACTCTGCCAGCTTATGCGGAGGCGCCGAAGGGCGCAGGTACACGCGCTCTCCCAAACCCAGCTCTTCGGCTCGTCGGCCCAGGGCGCGCATATAGTCCGAGTCAATATCGCTCATCATATGTAGATCCACGCTAATATCTGCTGGAAGGTACGGCAGAGCCTCAACCAGCAGGTGCGCGCCCTTGAGCGGAGCGGCACGACCGGCAAAATACAGGCTGGATGTAGTGGAACTGCCGGCGTGATCTCGCTGAATTGAGGGTTCGGGGCGGAAAATCGAAATATCCACACCGGGAGCAACAACTGCCAGATTCTTTACCGGCACGCTGTAGTAGCGGCTAATATCTGCCGCCTCCAGCGGGGTATTAACAATGCTCAGCGCCACGGAACGGAGAATCTTTTCTTCACCCTCATAACGATAGGCGGGCTCGGCAGGTTCGTGCTCGCCGCGGCGCGCATCCTTGGTCGCGGCGGTGGTGTGCGGGGTGAAAATCACCGGAATCTCGCTCTGACCCTGCGCGCTATAACTACGGCTTATCTCCAGGGCAGTCAGCGCCGAGAGCCAATAGTGAGCGTGAATAATATCGGGGGTTTGCCGTGCAGCCTGCAAGCATCCGCGCGCGAAATCAGTAACAAAGAGGTGCTGCTCATCTCGGCTCGCCGTCTCAAAACCTGGGCACTCAATGCGGTGGGTAGCAATACGCTCAGCGTAGGGTGCCAGAGCCGCAGGCAGGGGAGATGGCTCGCCCAAAGCCAGGGTAAAGACCTCCACCTGCAGAGAATCATCCAGCGCCATCATTGCCGCCAGTGAACGGGCAATATACACATTCATACCGCCCGCGCTACCATTGCCCGGCTGCGCGAAGGGATCGGTGTGCATAGAGATAATATGCAGGGTGAGATGAGAGGAAGACATATATACACTCTACCGTTTCTGCTCTGGCGCGAAGTGCTACCAGAGGACATAGTCCACCCTGCACGCTATACCCAAGAGCGTACAATAGGGGTAGAAATCCCGAGAAAGGCGCACCATGACCGGCATTGACGAAATCTATCTGCCCGAGCTTAACCCCTTCGAGCCCGAACGCTATGCCCTGATTGATTTGGACGCCGTGGAATCCAATGTGCGCCATATTAAAAGCCTGATTGGTGACCGCAGCCTGATTGCCATTATCAAGGCGGATGCCTACGGTCACGGCGCTCCCCAGATTGCGCGCGCCGCTCTGGCAGCGGGTGCCGATATGCTCGGACTGGTGCACGCCGCAGAAGCAATTGAATTGCGTGACTGGGGTATTGATGCGCAGATGATTGCCTGGCTGCACACCCCGCACACCGACTTTATGCGAGCTATCCTCAGGGATATTGCTTTGGGCGCCTCCGGTTGGGATCTGGACGCTATTGCCCGTGCCGCTCACAGTGTCGGAATGCGAGCGCGCGTACACCTCAAGCTCGATACCGGTCTGGGACGCAATGGCTCCACCCTGGAGGAATGGCCCAAGCTGGTCCAGCGCGCCCTGAAATACCAGGAAGCTGGATTGATTGCCGTAGAAGGTATTTTTAGCCACCTGGCGGTTGCTGATGAGCCCTGGAATGCCGAAACCACCGTGCAGATTGCGCGCCTGCTTGAGGCTGTGCGCGATGCCGAAGAACTCGGGCTGGATAGGGAGTCGCTGATGGTGCACCTGGCGAATTCCCCGGCAACTCTTGCTGCCTCGATTCCCTCCCACTATGGGGATCTGGCTCTGGAAGATGCCGTACGCTGCGGTTTGGCACTCTACGGTCTGTCCCCCTTCTACCCGCGCCACAGTGCCGAGGAATTGGGTCTGAAGCCCGCTATGACTGTGGGTACCTTTGTTAGCGCAGTTAAAGAGGTTCCTGCAGGTCAGGGTGTCTCGTACGGTCTGCGCTATCAGACCGAGGAGCCGACCACTCTGGCGCTAATTCCCATGGGCTATGCTGACGGTGTGCCGCGCGTGGCAGAAAATGCGCCCGTGCGTCTGTACCCTTCCGGGGCTCCTGCGCGTACCGTGCGCGTGGTGGGTCGCATTGCTATGGATCAGATGGTGGTTGATTTGGGCGAGCCCGGTCTGAGTGACCCGTCCTACGGCTATTTGGGTGCTCGTGCGGTGCTTTTTGGTGCCGGAGAAGACCCCGCGGTGGAGGAATGGGCGGATGCTGCCGGCACCATTAACTACGAGATTGTGACTCGTATTTCTTCCCGAGTTGAACGCGTGTACACCGGTGGTTCTGAGCACTCTGAGGAGCTTCTCTATGACCCCATTCAGGATGAGTCTCCTATTAATGAAGAATTCCTAGCCGCTTGGTTGGAGTGGCAACAGGACGACAATATTTCCGATAGCGATACCGATTCCACCTCGAACGCCTAGCCCCTGACTCAAGGATTACCATGAGCTATATTTCTCCCGTTCTTTCCCTGGATATTAGCGGCCCCGAGCATACCCGCGCCCTGGCTCTGGCCCTCGCCCCGGCACTGCACGCCGGCGATTTGCTGCTGCTCTCGGGGGAACTTGGCGCGGGCAAAACCACCTTCACCCGCTCCCTGGGTGAGGGGCTGGGCGTGCGCGAAGGTGTTATTTCCCCGACCTTTGTGCTCTCGCGTGTGCACCCCAATCTGCCCGATGGTCCGCGCCCGGGCGGTCCCGATTTGGTGCATGTGGATGCTTACCGCCTCTCCAGCGCCGAGGAACTGGACGATCTGGATTTGGAATTCTCTATGGATTCCTCGGTGACCGTGATTGAGTGGGGCCATAACAAGGCTGAGCACCTGAGCGATTCCCGCCTGGAGCTGGACTTTACTCGTCTGAGCGGAGAAGATGCCGATAGTCTCTACGCCGGGGGAGAAGAGTTCAGCTGGGATGACGATGAGGAAGAAGAGGGAGACTCGGAGCTAACCGATGTGCCCGAGCCTCGCCTGCTGCGCATTCAGGCTTTTGGCCCGCGCTGGCAACAGAGCTTTGAGCAGCTGGCGCATACTTTAGGTGCGGTTCAGGGCTAGAGAAGGGTGGGGAGCTATGGTTCACCCTCAGAGATGGCTTGAGCTCTATAGTTAGCCCGGGCGCGCTAGAATAAAAGAATGCTTCTTCTTGCTCTAGATTCTTCCTCCACCGCCTCTGTTGCTCTGGCACGCCTGAGCCCCGATGAACATACCGGGTACCGGGTTGAGATTCTTGCCAGTCGCGAAAGCGAAGACACCCGCTCCCACGCTGAGCTCATGGCTCCTTTTGTGAGCGAAGTGCTGCAGCAGGCGCAGGTGCGCCCGGAAGAGCTGGATGCGATTCTCACCGGCACGGGACCGGGTCCCTTTACCGGTTTGCGCGCGGGTATTATGACTGCCCGTACCCTTAGCTTCGCATGGTCCAAGCCGCTATTCGGCCTGATGAGCCTGTACGCCCTGGCTGAGCATGTTTATGCCGACTCTGAGCTGAACCAGCAGGCAGCGGGGCATGAATTTATGGTCGCCAGCGATGCTCGCCGCCGCGAAATCTACACCGCTCTCTTTAGCATTACCGAGAACGGATATTCTTGTATTTCCGGCCCGAGTGTGCACCCCGCAGCTCAAGCACCCGCCGTGGATATCTACGGATACGGTGCCGGACTCTACGAGCAGGCGCTGAGCGAGATCGGCGCTCGCGTGCAGGCAGGGGAGAAGGGCAGCTATAGCGCCCTGCACCCCAATGCGGAAGATTTGCTGCGTGCTGCCGCGCGTATTGCCTTCTCGAACGGTTTTGATGAGAGCCTGAATGCCTTGAGCAACAATACGAGCGCCCTGTACCTGCGTGAATCTGACGCAAAGGTACCCGCCTCCATGCTCGCCCGAGCCCAGGCAGCAGGCTCCCACAAGCTAAGCTCTCAGAAGGCAGGCGCTTCGAGTGAATAATAGTGAGCACCCCGTAATTCCGCGCAAGATTGGTGCAGAGGGTAATACACCGGTCATTCTGGATTACGCTACCCTGCACGATCTTCAAGCTATCCACGAGCTGGAACTGGCGCTCTTTCCCGAGGAGCCCTGGAGCATTGATATGTTCCTGGAAGAGATCCAGCACGAAACCCGCACCTATTGTGTGCTGCGCGAGGGGGAGAGCATTATTGGCTACGCCGGAGTGATGGTCGTTGCAGATACCGCTGATGTGCAAACAATTGCCGTTATCCCTAAACGTGAGGGCAGGGGCTACGGCCGCCTGCTGCTGAACACCCTGCACCAGCTGGCGCAGACCCAAGGCGCCGAGCGCATTCTGCTGGAGGTACGCGCCGATAATCCGCGCGCCCAGCAGCTCTATCTGCGCAATGGATACACGCAAATTCACCTGCGTCGCGGCTACTACGAGGACGGCCAAGATGCGCTGATTATGATGCACGAATTCGCCCCCGCCGAGCAGCACACAGCACAGGATAGCTACGAAACGAATCCCTACGCCGCCCAATACCTGCACCGAGGAGAATCCCATGTCTACTAAGAACACCGAACCCCTGATTCTGGGCATTGAATCCTCCTGCGATGAGACCGGTATCGGCATTGTCCGAGGTTCAACCCTGCTGACCAATACGGTCTCCTCTTCCATGCAGGAGCATGTGCGTTTTGGCGGTGTGATTCCTGAGATTGCCTCCCGCGCTCACCTGGACGCCATGATTCCCGCCCTGCAAGCGGCGCTGGATGAGGCGCAGGTAAGCCTGGAGGATATTGACGCCATTGCCGTCACCGCAGGCCCGGGTCTTGCCGGTGCCCTGATGGTTGGTGTGTCTGCCGCCAAGGCTCTGGCTATCGCTACCTCCAAACCGCTGTACGGTATTAACCACCTGGTGGCTCATGTGGGTGTGGGTCTGCTGGATGATAATGGTACCGATGAGGGTGCCGCCCTGCTGGAAAATGCCCGCGAGGGTGGTCTGGGTGCCCTGTTGGTCTCCGGCGGTCACACTGAGATTTTGCAGGTGCGCGATATTAGCTCCGATGTGCGTCTGCTGGGTGCAACCCTGGATGATGCCGCCGGTGAAGCGTACGATAAGGTAGCCCGTCTGCTGGGTCTGGATTACCCGGGTGGCCCGGCGATTGACCGCGCCGCAGCTGAGGGAGACCCCAAGGCTTTTGCTTTCCCGCGTGGTCTGTCCAATCGTAAGTTTATGGGTACAGCTGAGGAGCCGGGTGCGCACCGCTACGATTTTTCCTTCTCTGGTTTAAAGACCGCGGTGGCTCGCGTGGTGGAGGGCTATACTGCCCGCGGCGAGGAGCTGCCCATTGCCGATATTGCCGCCTCTTTCCAGGAAGCGGTGGTAGATGTTATCACCAAAAAGGCTGTGCTGGCGTGCCGTGAGCAGGGTATGAACACTCTGCTGCTCGGCGGTGGTGTGGCGGCTAATTCGCGTCTGCGCCAGCTGCTGACCTCGCGTTGCGCTTCGGCGGGTATTCGCTTGATTATCCCCAAGTTCACCCTGTGTACCGATAATGGCGCTATGGTTGCGGCTCTGGGCTCTCGTTTGGTGCAGGCGGGCCGTGAACCCTCGGGTATTGATTTCACCACGGATTCTTCGCTGCCGGTGACCACCGTGTGCTTCTAGAGTCTTTAGCCCGTTTAGGCACGTTTAGCCCGGTTAAACCTGGGCTAAACGTGCTTAAACGGGCTTTTTTCTATCCGGCTCGATAGACTAACACTATGACTATTCCCGCTCCCTTTGAGCCCGCACCCGAGCTGAACCTCAGCGATGATATGCTGCAGGCAGCCGCGCAGCTTTACCCCTACACCCCCGATAGCGCGCTACAGGCTGTGAGCCGTTTACGCGAGCGCTTTAGCCAGGAGGAGAGCGCGCGCATCCTTTCCCTGGTGCAGGCACGCACTAAGGGCGAGGCGAAATTTGGGGAGTATGCGCGGGAGCTCATGCTTACTGAGCACGGTGTGGAGCAGGCGAGCCGCCCGGTGATTGCCCGCTATCATGCGGAGTTTCTTCGGGCTGCCGGGGCGAGCGTAATTGCCGATATAGGCTGTGGAATTGGCGCTGATTCTATGGGCTTTGCCCGTAACGGTCTGAACACCGTGTCCATTGAGATGGACCCCGACACCGCCAGCTATACCGCGCAGAATCTTCGTTTTTCGCCGCAATCGCAGGTGCTGGTGGGCGATGGTACTGCAGCCTATGATCTGCTGGCTCAGGGTGCGCTCACCAATACCTCCGGAGAAGCCGTAAACGCCCTGTGGCTGGACCCGGCACGCCGTGAATTGAGCGGGACTCAGGGTGCGCGCACCGAGCGTATTTTTGACCCGGAAGCCTATTCCCCACCCTTTTCCTTTGTGCTTAAGCTGGCTCGTTTGGGTCTGCCCATGGGCGTGAAAATGGGACCGGGAGCGCCCCACGAGGCGATTCCTTCCCCCGAAGAGCTGGTCTCTGAGCGTAATCCGCACCCGAGCGTGCAGGCTCAGTGGGTGCAGCACGGGGGAGATTTGGTGGAGCTGGTGCTCTGGTTCAATTGCTCGCCTGCCGCCTCCGATAGCCCGCAGGAGGGCGCAAACTATAGCGCCCTCATTATTTCCGGCGATACGGCTGCCGGTCACAATCTTGAGATACAGCGCCTTTCCGGCATTCCGGATGATCTGATCCAGGAGAGCCCCCTGGAAGAACAGGAGCATTCCCTCCCCAAAACTGTTCTTCCCGCACCCGGCGATATTATTTATGAACCCGGTGCTGCGGCGGTGCGCTCGCATTTGGTGACCACTCTTGCCGAGCAGATTAACGCCGAGTTTATTGACCCGAATATTGCCTACCTGCGCGCTGAGAGTTACACACCCACTCCCTTCGCTAAGGGATACCGCGTGCTGGAACAGATTCCCGTTCAAGATAAGGCACTCAAGAAATGGGTTAAAGCTCGGGGCTTTACAGCTCTGACCATTAAGAAGCGCGGGGTTGATATTGTGCCCGAGAAACTGCGTGCTCAGCTGCTTGCCGGCTCCAAAAAGAAGAAAGAGCACAAGCATGCAACCCTGATTTTTACGCGTGTGGGGCAGGGCTCTGCGGCTCAACGCTATGGCTGGTGGGTTGAGCCATTGGAGCATTAGCGCTCTGCGCGTGCTCGGCTGGGATAGGGCGTATACAGATGCCGCGCCAGCCTTCTTCGGCCTTCCCCAGTGGCGTTTTGCGCTAGCGTTATTGTGAATCTGAGGGTCTTTTGGCTAATTTTGCCCGTATTCTGCTTTGATTTAGGTAGGCAATACTTTGAGTGTGAGCTTGACCGCGTAGAATATAAGAGCATACAGACTCAAGGAGTATATTTTGGTTTCTTTTGCTGCTTCGGCTCAGTCTACGTTGGGCGTTGAGTGGGAGATCGCTCTGATCGATGCGCAGACGGGCGAGCTGGTTCAGCGCGCCCCGGAGTTGCTGAAGCGCGTGGAGCGTGAGCACCCGGATTTATTGGTGGCCTCTTCGGAGCGTGCTCACCTGACGGGTGAGTATTTGCAGAATACTCTTGAGGTGGTCACGGGCGTATGCACCACGGTGGCTCAGGCTATGGCTCAGCTGCGCGATATTATCTCGGTGATTGAACCCATGATTGAGGATATGGGCGTTGAGCTTTACGCAGCCGGAACCCATCCCTTCTCCCTGGCGAAGGATCAGCCGCTGACCGATAAGGAACGTTACTACCGTGTACTCGATCGTTCCCAGTACTGGGGTCAGCAGATGATTATTTACGGCGTGCACGTGCATGTGGGTGTGGCTCAGCGTGAGCATGTGCTGCCTCTGATCGATATTTTCACGAATTATTGCCCGCATTTTATTGCGCTGTCGGCTTCTTCCCCTTTCTGGGAAGGCACCGATACCGGCTATGATTCTCAGCGCACTATGATTTATCAGCAGCTACCCACTAATGGTCTGCCCTTCCACTTTGGTAGCTGGGATGAGTACAGCGATTATCTGGAGTCTCTGGTGGCGACCGGTGTGATTTCTGATTCCAGCGAGGACCGCTGGGATGTGCGCCCCGTGCCGCGCTATGGAACTATTGAGATGCGCTATTGCGATGGTATGGCGTCCCTGCCGGATATTTCTGCTGTGGTGGCTCTGACTCAGTGCCTGGTGCATGAGCGTGTGCAGCGTCTGAAGAGCGGGGAGAGTTTTGAGCCTTTGGCGCCTTGGCACGCTCAGGAGAATAAGTGGCGTGCTGCCCGCTTCGGCTTGGATGCGCAGATTATTGTTTCTAATGGCACGGCTCCCCAGCAGATTTCCCTGCGTGAAGATCTGCGTAATCTCGTTGAGCAGCTGCGCCCGACCGCGCTCGAGCTGGATTGTGAGATTGAACTGAACCATGTGCTGAGCATTCTTGAGCGCGGTAATGCGGCGCATCGTGCTCGCCAACTGGCTGAATCCGGCGCTTCCCTGCCTGAAATCGCCCTGGATTGTGCAGCTCAAACTCGCACTGCGCCTCTGCGCTAGAGACCAGTTCCCCTGAGTGCGAAACGGGCGTGCGGTGGCGGTGTTTTTCTTGACCGAATGCCCGCAGCTCTCTAAAGTTAAGCACAGAATATTTATCGCTATTTCAAGGAGAAAAGCACCATGGCTATTAAGCCCCTGGAAGACCGCGTTGTCATTAAGATCGAGCAGGTTGAGCAGACCACCGCTTCCGGTCTGGTTATCCCCGAGACTGCTAAGGAAAAGCCGCAGGAGGCTCGCGTTGTAGCTGTGGGTCCGGGTCGCGTGGACGATAAGGGCAACCGCATCCCCGTTGATATTGCTGAGGGCGATGTTGTGGTCTTCTCCCGCTACGGTGGCACCGAGGTGAAGTACCAGGGCGAGGAGTACCTGATTCTCTCGGCTCGCGATATCCTTGCGATTGTTGACTAATAACGGCTGTTAATGCGCCGGGCGTTGAGGAACGTTCCGGCGCATTGCGCGCATATTGCCTCTGTGTGCTCACGTGCTGCACTAGCGCGCATTCTATATTTCAGGAGAAAAATTTATGGCTAAGCAGCTGGAATTTAATGATGCAGCTCGCGCCTCCCTGCAGGCTGGCGTGGATAAGCTGGCTAATGCTGTTAAGGTGACTCTGGGTCCGCGCGGCCGCAATGTTGTGCTGGATAAGAGCTGGGGCGCCCCCATTATTACCAATGATGGTGTCTCCATTGCTCGCGAGATTGAGCTGGATGACCCGTACGAGAATCTGGGCGCTCAGCTGGCTAAGGAAGTTGCCACCAAGACTAATGATGTTGCCGGTGACGGCACCACCACCGCAACTGTGCTGGCTCAGGCTCTGGTGAATGAGGGTCTGCGCAATGTGACTAGCGGTGCTGCTCCTTCGGAGATTAAGCGCGGTATTCAGGCTGCTGTTGAGGCTGTTTCCGCTCGCCTGCTGGAGAACGCCCGCCCGGTTGAGGGTGCTGAGGTGGCTCATGTTGCCGCTATTTCCGCTCAGTCTGAGCAGATTGGTCAGCTGCTGGCTTCGGCTTTTGAGAAGGTCGGCCAGGACGGTGTGATCACCATTGAGGACGGCTCTTCCACCGAGATCGAGCTGGACATTACCGAGGGTATGCAGTTCGATAAGGGCTATCTCTCGCCCTCTTTCGTAACCGATCCCGAGCGCGGCGAGGCTGTGCTGGATAATAGCCTGATTCTGCTCTACCAGGGCAAGGTTTCCACTCTGGCTGAGACCATGCCCCTGCTGGAGAAGGTTGTTCAGGCTAAGCGTCCGCTGACCATTATTGCTGAGGATGTTGACGGCGAGGCTCTTTCCGCTCTGGTTGTGAATAAGCTGCGCGGCACCATTAGCGCTGTGGCTCTGAAGGCTCCCGGTTTTGGCGATCGTCGCAAGGCAATCATGCAGGATCTGGCGATTCTGACCGGCGGTACCGTCATTACCGGTGAGCTGGGTCTGGATCTGCCTCAGGTGACTCTGGAGCACCTGGGTTCGGCTCGTCGCGTGACCGTGACCAAGTCTCACACCACCATTGTGGATGGCGGGGGCGACCCGGCTGCTATTGAGGACCGCGTGCAGCAGCTGCGCTCCGAGATTGAGCGTGTGGATTCCGAATGGGATCGCGAGAAGCTCAAGGAGCGCCTGGCTAAGCTTGCCGGTGGCGTGGGCGTTATTAAGGTGGGTGCTGCTACCGAGGTTGAGGCTAAGGAGCGCAAGCACCGCATTGAGGACGCTGTCTCCTCCACCCGTGCGGCTCTGGAAGAGGGCATTGTGTCAGGTGGCGGTTCGGCTCTGGTTCACGCTCTGAAGGCTCTGGATTCTCTTGAGCTTGAGGGTGAGGCTGCTGTTGGTGTGCAGATTGTGCGCCGCGCTCTGGTTCAGCCTCTGCGCTGGATTGCTGAAAACGCGGGCCAGGATGGGTATGTGGTGGCTTCTAAGGTTGCTGAGATGCCCGTTGGTCACGGTTTCAACGCTAAGAGCGGCGAGTATGAGGATCTGGTTGCTGCCGGTGTGATTGACCCGGTGAAGGTGACTCGTTCGGCTCTGGAGAATGCTGCTTCTATTGCGGCTCTGGTTCTGACTACCGAGGCTTTGGTTGTTGAAAAGCCTGAGGAAGAAGACCAGGACTAATATGTGATGATACGGCGCGGGAGGCGCACGCTTGGCGTGTGTTCCCGCGCCGTGTTCTTCCCCGCTCTCGCCCCCTGTATTCCGGTGCTGTGTATGCCGCAGGAGTGGGGAGAGGCTCCCAAACAGCAATAACTTTACATGTAAAGTATTTGTTGTTATTATTAATCCATCAGATTAACCCGATAGGTCGAGATATTAGAGTTCGACAAAAAGGGTTACACTAGAATTAACAACTATATCCTTCGCGGGTGCTCATCGAATTCCGCGAAAACACGGCTCTGAAAGGTATGCGGCAATGACCCTCCCCACCGCCCTGCAGGAAGATCCCTTCGGCTTCACCGGCCTGACCTACGACGATGTGCTGCTGCTGCCCGGCAACACCGACGTCATCCCCAGCGAGGCAGACACCTCCACCAAGCTCTCCAAGCGCATTACCCTGAACTCTCCGATTATCTCGGCTGCAATGGACACCGTGACCGACTCGGAAATGGCAATCGCTATGGCACGTCTGGGCGGTCTGGGCGTTATTCACCGCAACCTCTCCATCGAGGACCAGGCTGCACATGTTGACCGCGTTAAGCGCAGCGAATCCGGCATGATTACCAACCCCGTGACCATCAACGCTGACGCAACCATCGCAGAGTACGACCAGATTTGCGGCTACTACCGTGTCTCCGGTCTGCCCGTGGTCTCCGAAGAGGGCGTGCTGGAAGGCATTATTACCAACCGCGATATCCGCTACCTGGCACGCGTGGACTTCCCCGCAACCAAGGTGCGCGATATTATGACCGCAATGCCCCTGGTTACCGCTAAGGAAGGCGTCTCCAAGGACGAGGCATTCCGCCTGATGAGCGAGAACCGCATTGAGCGTCTGCCCCTGGTGGACGACTCCGGCAAGCTGGTCGGTCTGATTACCCTCAAGGACTTCGTCAAGACCGAGCAGTACCCCCGCTCCACCAAGGACGAAGACGGTCGCCTGCGCGTGGGTGCAGCTGTTGGCTTCTTCGGCGATGGCTACGAGCGCGCAATGAACCTGGTCGAGGCTGGCGTGGACGCTCTCTTCGTGGACACCGCAAACGGTCACTCCCAGGGCGTGCTGGACATTATCGCCCGCCTGAAGAAGGATCCCGCAGCAGCACATGTTGATGTGATCGGTGGTCAGGCAGCAACCCGTCTGGGCGCACAGGCTATTATTGACGCCGGCGCTGACGGTGTGAAGGTCGGCGTTGGCCCGGGCTCCATCTGCACCACCCGCATTATTGCAGGCGTGGGCGTACCCCAGATTAGCGCTATCAACGAGTCCGCAAAGGCAGCAATCCCCGCGGGCGTGCCCCTGATTGCTGACGGTGGCATGCAGCACTCCGGTGAGATCGGCAAGGCACTGGTTGCCGGCGCTGACTCCGTGATGCTCGGTTCCCTGCTGGCAGGCACCACCGAGTCCCCCGGCGAGCTGATCTTCATGGACGGCAAGCAGTTCAAGGCATACCGCGGCATGGGCTCCCTGGGCGCAATGCAGACCCGCGGTAAGAACAAGTCCTACTCCAAGGACCGTTACTTCCAGGCTGATGTTTCCTCCGAAGAGAAGCTGATCCCCGAGGGTATTGAGGGTCAGGTGCCCTTCCGCGGTCCTCTCTCCGCTGTGATTCACCAGCTCGAGGGTGGTCTGCGCCAGACCATGTTCTACGTGGGTGCTCACACCATTGATGAGCTCAAGAACAAGGGTCAGTTCGTTCGCATTACCCCGGCGGGTCTGCGCGAATCTCACCCGCACGACATTATGATGACCGTTGAGGCTCCGAACTACCGCGGCTAAGAGGTCATAAGCCCCATATTCCGGTATTCCCTTCCCCGCTGTGAGCGGGAGAAGGGGGTGCCGGATTTGGCGCGTTTACCGTCCTGAAGATATTGGTTGGGCGGTATGCTTAGATAGAGCGGGCTTTCCCGCGTATGCGCTGCACCGGCAGCATGAAACGATAGGATTGATAAGATGTCCGAGATTCAGATTGGCCTGTCCAAGCGGGCACGTCCCACCTACTCCCTGGACGATGTGGCACTGGTGCCCACTCGCCGTACCCGCGATCGTCGCGATGTCGATACTTCCTGGCAGATTGATGCGTTTAAGTTCGATACCCCCATTATTGGTGCTCCCATGGACTCGGTGATGTCCCCGGAGACCGCTATTGCTCTGGGCAAGCTGGGCGGTCTGGGCGTGCTGAACCTGGAGGGTCTGTGGACCCGCTACGAGGATCCTCAGCCGCTGCTGGAGGAGATTGTGGAGCTGCCCGAAGCAGACCCCGCTTCTGCGACCACCCGTATGCAGCAGATTTACGCTGAGCCGATCAAGCCCGAGCTGATTACCGCTCGTCTGGAGCAGATTCGTGATGCCGGTGTGATTGTTGCCGGTGCGCTGACCCCGCAGAATACCCAGGAGCACTACGAGACCGTGGTCAAGGCTGGTGTGGATCTCTTTGTGATTCGCGGTGCTTCCGTCTCTGCTGAGCATATTTCGTCCTCCCACGAGCCGCTGAATTTGAAGAAGTTCATTTACGAGTTGGATGTTCCGGTGATGGTTGGTGGCGTGGCTGGTTACTCTCAGGCTAAGCACCTGATGCGTACCGGTGCTGCCGGTGTGCTGGTTGGTTTTGGCGGCGGTTCCGCTCAGACGACTCGCCAGGGTCTGGGTATTTCTGCTCCGATGGCTACCGCTATTGCCGATGTTGCTGCGGCTCGTTCGGACTACCTGGATGAGTCCGGTGGCCGCTATGTGCATGTGATTGCTGACGGTTCCTTGGGTCGTAGCGGCGATATGGTGAAGGCTCTGGCTTTGGGTGCAGACGCTGTGATGGTGGGCGCTCCTCTGGCTCGTGCTACCGAGGCTCCCGGTCAGGGTCTGTACTGGGGCAATGAGGCGCATTCTTTGGACTTCCCGCGCGGCGTGCGTACCCACCTGGGCACCGTGGGCAGCCTGGAAGAGGTTCTCTATGGCCCCTCGCACCATGTGGACGGTACCAGTAATATTGTGGGTGCGTTGAAGCGCGCTATGGCTACCTGTGGCTATTTGGAGCTGAAGAAGTTCCAGAAGGCTGAGATTACTCTGGTGCCTGAGCACCGCGGCTAAGAGCTTCACTAAGCATAAATAGAAGGGGGGGCGTTTCCTGACTACAGGAAACGCCCCCCTTTATATGCGTATGAGCTTTTAGGTGCCGGTGTATTCGCTCATGGCCGGAGAGCTGATAAACCTTCGATTTCTCGCGGCCTTCTAGACCGACTTCCCGGAGGGCTTCGCGCAGGTCTTCCTGAGTCGGATACAGGGCTTTGGGAAGCACGCTCAGGGGTAAGAGGATATTATTCGAAAGGTTCTCGCTTTCCACCAGAGCGTGGGTGTTCCTGGGGAACTGAACACGGTAGAATAGAATCAAGAACGCGCACCCGCGTGCGCGCCCGTCCAAGAGTTAAGGTAAATCCGTGACTGATACTCAAAGCCCGGCGCTGGTAGAGCGCCCGGTTCTGGTCGTAGATTACGGTGCACAGTACGCGCAGCTCATTGCTCGCCGCGTGCGTGAAGCCGGTTTCTACTCCGAAATCGTCCCCCATTCCATGAGCGCCGAAAAGATGCTCTCCAAGAACCCTGCAGCCATTATCCTCTCCGGTGGCCCCTCCTCCGTATACGCGGAAGGCGCCCCCAAGGGTGAACGCGCACTCTTCGAAGCTGGCGTGCCCACCTTCGGCATCTGCTACGGCTTCCAGGTGATGGCACAGACCCTGGGTGGCACCGTTGCCCAGACCGGTCTGCGCGAATACGGCGCAACCGACGCAACCCTGTGCGTGCTGGATGATCCCTCCTTCCTGGCAGGTACCCCCGAGGTGCAGAACGTGTGGATGTCCCACGGCGATTCCGTGACCGAAGCCCCAGAAGGCTTCGAGGTTCTGGCAACGACCCCCGGCGCTTCCGTGGCAGCATTCGTGGACCGTGAGCGTAAGCTCGGCGGCGTGCAGTGGCACCCCGAGGTCAAGCACTCCAACTACGGCCAGAAGGCACTGGAGAACTTCCTCTACAACGTCGCAGGTCTGACCCCGACCTGGTCCACCGGCAATATTATTGAAGACCAGGTAGCAAAGATTCGCGAGCAGGTCGGTAGCGACCGCGTGATCTGCGCACTCTCCGGCGGCGTTGACTCCTCCGTAGCAGCAGCCCTGGTACATAAGGCTGTTGGCGATCAGCTGACCTGCTTCTTTATTGATCACGGTCTGCTGCGTGCCGGCGAGCGCGAGCAGGTGGAGCAGGACTACGCCTCCACCATGGGTATTAAGGTCATTACCATTGATGAGTCGCAGCGTTTCCTCTCGGCTCTGGAGGGCGTGACCGACCCTGAAACTAAGCGTAAGATCATTGGCCGCGAATTCATTCGCTCCTTCGAAGAGGCACAGCGTCAGCTGATTGCCGAAGCGGGCGAAGAAGGTGCAGACATTAAGTTCCTGGTGCAGGGCACCCTCTACCCGGACGTCGTTGAGTCCGGTGGTGGCGAAGGTACCGCGAATATTAAGAGCCACCACAATGTGGGCGGCCTGCCTGAGGACCTGACCTTCGAACTGGTGGAGCCCCTGCGCACCCTGTTCAAGGATGAGGTTCGCGCCATTGGTCGCGAGCTGGGCGTTCCCGAGAAGATCGTGGCACGTCAGCCCTTCCCCGGCCCCGGCTTGGGTATCCGCATTGTTGGTGAAGTAACCTTCGAGAACCTGGAAACCCTGCGCGCAGCAGACGCCATTGTGCGTGAAGAGCTGACCGCAGCTGGCCAGGACGAGCACATCTGGCAGTGCCCCGTGGTTCTGCTGGCTGGCGTTCGCTCCGTGGGTGTTCAGGGTGATGGTCGTACCTACGGCCACCCGATTGTTCTGCGCCCGGTCTCTTCGGAAGACGCTATGACCGCTGACTGGTCGCGTCTGCCCTATGACCTGTTGGCTAAGATTTCGAACCGTATCACCAACGAGGTGAAGGATGTTAACCGCGTGGTTCTGGACGTAACCTCCAAGCCGCCGGGAACCATTGAATGGGAGTAATCTCCTAAGGTTCGCTGTCATTGAGCGATAAAGAATCCCCGTACCGTTCACCGGTGCGGGGATTCTTTGTGTGTGATGCCAATAGGTTTTAGAGTTTCAGGGGGAACTTGCATGCCAGGTACCAGCTCATGAGCACACCGGAGAGAGTAATCACGGCGGTGAGAGCACCAAAAGCTGCATGAGCATAGGAGGCACTACCGTATATATGGGAAGTCATTGCCTGGTAGGAATCCACCGCGAAGAAGGACGCATAAACGCATGCCCAGAGCCAGAAGACGAGGGCTGAGCGGAAGAAGAGGCCGGTGACAATATGCCCCGCGGTTACCTTCTGCTCCTTGAGTGCGGTATAGCGTGCCCCGCGGTGGTGAGCGAAGAAGATATAAACGCCCACACCAAAGAAGGCAATAGCCCAGGCGACTCCGGAAATCAGAGGATAGCTCAGGGAAATGGTCTGCGGGGTATTGGATGTAAGAGCCGGTATGATTTCAGCGCCCAAATTCCAGAGCCAGAAGGATACGGGAAGAGCTGCGAGAGTGAGTCCCGCGTAGCCGACCGGCACGCTGGGTGATACATCCGGGTCGGGGACTCCGGATACGGGGATGCGCGTATGTACTGAGTTGGTCATCGTTGACTCCTTGGTCGAAGATCCGCCACCCTGTGTGCCGGACTACTTTCAGCCTAAAAATGCTAGCTGGGAGTTTCATGGATAAACCCTGAATAAACGCTGGGAATATCCATGGGTGCTATTCGCAGCAGAGCCGGGGTATCAATAGACGGATAGAGTTGTGCCCCGGTGGGTATCACCGGGGCACAACTCTATATATCTAGCCTAAGCAGCAAGATTTAGCGTACATTCTTGCGGTACCAGGCGGAGTAACGGCGCAGAGCCAGAGCGTACAGCGCCTGCTCACGAGCCACAGCCAACAGCGGAGGCACACCCGGTATGGTCTTCTTGGCGCGAGCAATACGCTTGAACTGGAAACGCACACGAGCCAGAGATGCCAGGGAGGCCACCAGCTTGGACTTGATCTTAATCTCCGGCATGCTTGCCACGGCATTCTCTTCGCCTCGAGCCCAATGCTTGGGCAGATCCGGTACGGCACCCAGGGCGGTAGCCATACCCACCAGGGCAATACCGCTATCAATCACCTGCTGAGCCACGGGCATGCGGCGCACACCTCCGGTGAGCATAAGCGGCAGGGGAGAAGTCTGCACCATATCGGCAACCATCTCCAGGAAGTACGCCTCGCGAGCCATAGTGCGCTCATCGGCAGAGCGACCGGTGGTCGCGGGACTTTCGTAGCTACCGCCCGAAAGCTCCACAAAATCCACGCCCAGGGGAGCGAGCATTTCAATAACCTTCTTCGCGTCCTCGGGCTCAAAGCCGCCGCGCTGGAAATCAGCGGAGTTAAGCTTGACCGCCACCATGAACTGCTCCGGTACGCGCTCGCGCACACGGCGCACAATCTCCACCAGCATGCGCGCACGATTCTCCAGGGAACCGCCCCAGCGATCGGCACGCTGATTGGTCAGGGGGGAGAGGAATTGAGAGAGCAGGTAGCCGTGAGCCGCGTGGATTTCCACACCGTCAAAACCACTCTGAGCCAGCAGGGAGGCGGTGTCCGCAAAATTCTCGATGGTGCGCTCAATATCATTGTCGGTCATGGGGCGCGGGGTGGAGAATAGGCCGCGGCGACTGCCCAGCTGCACCGCAATAGCGGAGGGTGCGATGGGCTCGCCGGGCATATTGGACTGTACCTGGCGGCCCGGGTGGTTGATCTGAGCCATGAGCTTGGCGCCACCGGCGTGTACTGCATCTGCCCAGAGCTTGAAGGGAGTCAGGTTCTTCTGACCCACAATGGCAATATCGGAGGGGTCGGAGAGTGCCGCCGGGTCGACCATAATGTGGCCGGTAATGAGCAGGCCGGTGCCGCCTTCTGCCCAGGCACGGTAGAGGGTAATGATGTCATTGGTGGGGAGCATACGCCCGCCCGCCATATCTTCTGCCATAGCTGCCTTGACCAGACGGTTGGGGAGGGTTACACCGCTGACGGTGGTGAAGGGGGTGAAAATGGTGGTCATTGCTTCGCCTTTCATGGTATGTTTACATTGATAACATTCAGTGTAGGGAGAAAAGTTTACAGTGTCAACATCTAATGTGGGAAAGGCTGTCTCGCAAGATTCCAATAGCTATCACCATGGCGATCTGCGCCGAGCGCTCATTGATGCTTCCCTGGAGCTTTTTGCCACGGATAGCTCCTTCTCCCTGCGTGCCCTGGCAAAGCATGTTGGAGTCTCGCCTACCGCGGTCTACCGCCATTTCGCAGATAAAACCGCGCTAGAAAATGCGGTGAGTGCTCGAGGTTATAGTATGCTGCTGGATGAATTTCGTGCCCTGTCTGAGCGTGATTCTGCTCGGGAACAGGCTCTGGAATTCGGTTTATGTTATGTGAATTTCGCTCAGGCGCATCCTCATCTTTTTGATCTGATGGGTCGCTATGATTGCACTCTGGATGAGGAGAGCGCCTCTATTTCCCGCGAGTTCTTTGACTATCTTGCCGAGCATAATATGCGTCTGGCTCCCGAGGTGGATCCGCAGGTACTCACCTGGACCCTATGGTCGCTGGTGCACGGTGTTACGGTACTCGGTCGAGGTGGCGTGCTGGGTAAGGCGGAATCCGAGAATTATCGAGATATGCTTAGCCACTCTCTGGCTCTCATCTTCCGCTAAACGCTTGCGGGTCTTGAGATGGCATGCAAGAAGCGGTGCCCGGTGAAGAGTGTTCACCGGGCACCGCTGTATCTACAAGGTATGACTTCAGCAGTTATAAAAGCTAACGGGTACTGATCTTGAAATGACGAACCAGGGCAACGCTTGAGAGCATCAGAACAATCAGCGTGCCACAGATAAAGTAACAATCGATAGCATGGTTCTGAAGCACAAGTTCACGGCTGAAAATATAGAGCGGAACCAACCAAGGAACCAGAGCAGCACACCAGGCCCTGGCAAACATGCCGGTTGCAATATATGCCTTGGAGCAACCCATCAGACGCAGTAACGTGTAGCGTTTGCCATACTGAGCGGTAAAAAGCCTAAAGCATTCCGCACCCAGCACCAAAAAGAAAATACCCAGACCCAGAACAAAGGGAACGGCAAAAACACTGATCCCCTCAAGGATGCGCATGCCCTGCCTGCCGTATTCAGCGGCAATCAGACCCACGAGGGAAAGACCCCCGGCGCTAAGCAGCAGGAATGAGGAATAGCCCACGAGGTAGGCGGTGCTGTGCGGCGCCCGGGTGTGGGCAGAACCGCCGGAATCGGGGTGGCGAGTAATCATAGGGTGCGTCATCGCAAGCTCCTGTCTAGGTGCTTCGTTCGTCGAAGCGGCGACCTGGGCACTGGAGTGTTCAGGTACTCTCAGCTTAGAAATCCAAATGTAAAGAATCCTGCATAAATCCTGAAAGAATCCTGTGAATCTGGGGTTGAGTCGAGCCCGTACTTTTCTTTAAAAGCATGCAACTTATTGAGTGCTTCATACAGATACGTGAAATAAGTAAAAGAGGTTTCAGATAGAGCATTTAGAAGTGGCGGATACAGCGGTGGGGAGGGCCGAAAGACCCTCCCCACCGTGCTATAGAGTGCGAGTACTAGCGCGAAATGCGGTAAACCTTCGCCTCATAGGGGCGCAAGGTAGCACCCTGATCATCAGCATAATTCGAATGCACCAGCTCCACCGAAGCACCCGCTTCGCGAGCCTGCTCCAGCGCCTCATAGTGACGCTCCAGCTCCTGCTCGCTAAAGTTCGAGATTACCAGCAGAGACTGAGAAGCATCGGTACCCTCAGCACCACCCACACGCTCATAGGCGTAGACCTGCTCATCCTCAACATCCAGCGGCTTGAAAGAACCATAAACCATCAGATCCTTGAGCTCACCGCGACGCAAAGACACCAACTGCTGGTAGTGATAGAAAATCGAATTCTCATCCGCCAGAGCAGCATCCGCATTAATTTCAGCAAAATTCGGGTTCACAGAAATCCACGGCTGAACATCCTTACCGAAAGAGAAACCGGCGTGAGCGCTCGCATCCCAGTGCATGGGGGTACGCGCATTATCGCGACCCTTAATATAGATCGCGCGCATAGCATCCTCATGGCTCAAATTGCCGCGCTCCACATGCATATCCTGGTAGAAACGAATCGAATCACCATCGCGGTACTCATCAATCGACTCGAAACGAACATTGGTCATGCCCAGCTCTTCACCCTGATAAATATAGGGAGTGCCCTGCATAAAGTGCAGAGTGGTCGCCAGCTGCTTAGCGCTCTTCACACGCCACTGAGGAGAATCATTACCAAAACGCGACACCACGCGCGGCTGATCATGATTATTCCAATAGAGCGAACCCCAGGCATTACCCTCCAGCTCAGTCTGCCAAGCGTTCAAAATACGCTTTAGCTCGCTGAGTTTATAGGGAGCGTAGGACCACTTACCGCCCAGGCTGCCCTCGGGGTCGGTGTCCACACCCATATGGTCAAAGTGGAAAATCATCTGCAGCTCACCGGCATCATAACCAGCCCAGAGCTTGGCATCCTCGGGAGAAGTCTGAGAGGTCTCACCCACGGTCATCACATCATAACGACCGAAGCTCTGAGCATTCAGTTCCTTCATCCACGGGTGAACCATGGTGCCATGAGCAATCACAAAAGGAATCGAGGAGGTGTGCTTCTCAAAATCGGTATCCGGATCATCCGGGTAACCCTCGGGCTTGGAAATAATATTAATCGCGTCCAGACGGAAACCGTCCACGCCCTTATCCAGCCACCAGCGCACCATAGAA
This sequence comes from Rothia sp. (in: high G+C Gram-positive bacteria), assembly GCF_030540545.1. Lineage (GTDB taxonomy): Bacteria > Actinomycetota > Actinomycetes > Actinomycetales > Micrococcaceae > Rothia. The sequence goes on from NZ_JAUNVZ010000002.1 coordinate 134,779, forward strand.
TAGAGATCCTCACGCACGCGCGGGTTCTCCCAATTCAGATCCGGCTGCTCCTTGAAGAAAATATGCAGATAGAACTGCTGGGTGTTCTCATCCCACTCCCACGCAGATCCACCAAACTCAGAGGCCCAGTTATTGGGGGGAATCGGGGTACCGTCCTCTTCAAAGCCCTTCGGATCCTTCCAGATATAGTAATCGCGGTAGGGATTCTCACGGGAAGACTTAGACTGCACAAACCAGGGATGCTGATCGGAAGTATGGTTCGCCACCAAATCCATCAGAATCTTAATACCGTGGTTATGCGCGGTTTCAAGCAGCTCATCGAAATCTTCCATAGTGCCAAAATCGCCCATAATCGCGAAATAATCGCTAATATCGTAGCCATTATCCACATTCGGCGAATCAAACACCGGGGAAAGCCAAATAACATTAATACCCAGCTTCTGCAGGTACGGCAGCTTAGCGGTAATACCCTTCAAATCACCAATACCGTCACCATTAGCATCGGCAAAAGAACGCGGGTACACCTGGTACACCACGGCTTCCTTCCACCACTGCTTGCCAGCATAGGAGGGGGTAGAAATCTCAGACATAAAAGCCTTTCATATCGAAAACGTCTAGTAGAGAATAACCAGAAAATTACAGACTGTACAGGTAAAGGCGGGACTCCCAGGGCGCCAGCACGCCCTCGGTGCGCTCAGCCTCCGGGTAGTTAGCCAGCAGAAGCTGCGGGTTCTTCAAACCGGCATACTGCGCATAGGAGCTCAGATTACCCTCAGCTGCAGCAAATTCATAGGGCTCATCGCTGAAATTCGCCAGCACCAGCAGGGCACGCTCGCCGCTAGCAGCCGCATCAGCCTCAGAATTCATGCGCACATAAGCAAAGAGAGCGGGATCCTCTTCGGTACCCGGCAGCTGGGCATAAGCACCGGTGGCAAAAATCGGGTGAGCCTTACGCGCAGCAATCACATCGCGGTAGGAATAGAAGACTGAATCGCTATCCTCCAGGGCAGCCTGCGCATTAATCTCGCTAAATCGGGGATTAACCTCAAGCCAGGGCGTACCGGTGGTAAAACCAGCGTGAGCGCTCGCATCCCATTGCACCGGAGTGCGCGCATTATCGCGACCCGAGGCGCTAATATAACGCAGCATGGTCTCCGGATCAATCTCACCCGAATCAACATACTTACGCCAGGCGTCGTGAATTTCCAGGTCGTTATAGCGGGCAATATCGTCAAAGAAGACATTGGTCATGCCCAGCTCTTCACCCTGATAGATATAGGGGGTGCCCTGCATGCCGTGCAGCACGCTTGCCAGCAGCTTGGCGCTCTTGACGCGGTACTGCGCCGAATCATTGCCAAAGCGAGAGACCGCGCGCGGCTGATCGTGATTATTCCAGTACAGGGAATTCCAACCGCGACCCTGCAAATCATGCTGCCAGCGGGAGAGAATAGACTTAAGCTCCACCAGGGAGAAACGATCCTCACTCCAACGGCCGTGACCTTCCTTCGAAGCATCCACATCCATATGCTCGAATTGGAAGACCATCTGCACTTCATGACGGTCAAAACCGGTGTACAGTGCCGCATCGGCGGTGCTCACGCCCGGAGTCTCGCCCACGGTCATCACACCCGGGTAGTGGGAGAGAACCTCACGGTTCATCTCCTGCAAAAATTCGTGGATGCGCGGGCCATTGGCAATACGCTCCAGGGGTACGGTGGTAGAACCGGCGGCAATGGCGGGGTCATCGCCGAAGTCCTCGGGTTTGGAAATCAGGTTAATAACATCCATGCGGAAGCCATCCACACCCTTATCCAGCCAGAAGCGCATAATATCGTAGACTTCTTCGCGCACGCGCGGATTCTCCCAATTCAGATCCGGCTGCTTGACGGAGAAATAGTGCAGGTAGAACTGCTGGGTGTGCTCATCCCATTCCCAGACCGAAGGGGAGAAGAAAGAAATCCAATTATTGGGAGGCAGGGGAGTGCCGTCCTCGGCAAAACCGGCAGGATCACGCCAAATATAGTAGTCGCGGTAGGGGTTCTCGCGGGAAGAACGCGCCTGCTTAAACCATTCGTGCTCGTCCGAAGAATGGTTCACGACCAGATCTAGCATAATCTTCAGCCCCAGAGAATGAGCGGTCTCGAGCAGCTGCTCAAAATCCTCCATGGTGCCAAACTCGGGCATGATTGCGCGGTAATCGCTAATATCGTAGCCATTATCGTCATTGGGGGAAGCAAAAATAGGGGAGAGCCAGATAGTATCCACGCCCAGTTTCGCCACATAGGGCAGGCGGGAGGTAATACCCGGCAGATCGCCCACACCGTCACCATTAGAATCGGCAAAAGAGCGAGGGTAAATCTGGTACACCACAGACTGCTGATAGGGCTGGATTTCGGTGGGAGTATCGGCTGAGCTCATGGGAACCTCCTAGAAACTACTAATGGGCTGATAATGAATTTAGACGCGGGGTAGCTGACACGCAATCAGCAGAGCGGAATGATCGGAAAGAGCCTGCGGGGTATTATCCCCCAGCACCACGCGGTGACTGAGCATCTCTAACGCTTGGGAAGCAAAGATAAAATCAATACGGTGTCCGCCGGAGTGGCCTTCCCAACCGGCAATCTCATGATGGACCGTATGCTCACCCTCAATAACCACCTGAGGATTACTCTCGGCTGCAGCCAACGCCAGCTCGCGGGTGTCATACATACCGGAGCTAAGAACCATATCGTACCCCTCGGAGCGAATATGAGCGGGGGAGTTGAAGTCGCCCGCCAGCAGCACCGGCGCAGGGGCGCTCGCGGCGCATTCAGTCAAAGCGCGGTGCAGATTCGTGTATTCTTCCGCGAAAAGAGGTAGATTATCGCGATTCCACCAGGACATATGGGTGCTGGCAATCCACACGGGACCTTCGGGACTATCAACCAGTGCGGCGATGGCTCGGCGGCGCTGAACCTGCTCGTAGCTGTACTCGGGGGAGAGTTCCAACGCCTGCACCTGCTCCACGGGGTGCTTGGTTAAAATTGCTACGCCTTCGTCGTAGCGGTCCCATCCAATATGTGCCTCGGCAAAAACCCAGCTGTAGTGCGCGCCCAGCGCCTGTAAATTCTCGATGAGCAGCAGGGCATAATTATCGGCTCGCACGGGCAAAGAAGTAGAACGAGAATCGAAATTCAGGGGAGAAGAAATAACCGCTGCGGAGCGATCCTGACTGACTTCTTGTAGGGCAATAATGTCCACGTCGTGCTCGTGAATGAAACGCGCCAGGGCGGAGATTTTCTCGCGCTGAGATTCTTCCATCCAGCTATGTGTGTTCAGACTCAGAAATTTCATGGATTCTTCGCAATATTTCAATGATTTTTGTTGTATAGGTGCGGGTGGAAAACCCACAGTGTGGCGGGCTAAACCCACGCTATAAACAGCCTCAAGCCTGCAAAACACACAGAGCATATATGAAAGATAAGATTGCCGTCTTTTCTTCTCACAAGCCCGGTATATCGGGAAATCTCTCGCGCAGGCGAGATGGCTTAGCTCTGTGAGCCTGCAGGTTTGGGGCTATATCCATATCCTACGCCTGAAAAATCCCACAGTATATAAAAAGAAGCCCACAGGTGCCTAATAGTTTTGCCGGGTTCTGATAGTCCTGCCGGGTTGTGAAAACTCTTCCAATTGATGAAAAATATACGGCATTTTGGCTTAACTAATGGCATGATAAGGGGCGTAAACACATGGCATTCGCGTCCGCGGTCATCAACCACTGACTCACTCAACACAGCTGTTTGATCGAGCGCAGGCGCTTTTTGTATGGAACGAAAGGCTCCAACGCCTCATGATGGAAAAAGTACAGCGCTTCGGTTCGGCGATGCTCGCCCCCGTGCTGCTCTTCGCTTTTGCCGGTCTGGCTGTTGGTCTGGCGATTATCGCTCAGAACGATCAGCTGCTGCCCTTCGCAGTAAAGGGTTCGGCATGGAATAACTTCTGGTCTGTATGGGAAGCCGGTTCGTGGACCGTCTTTACCCAGATGGAACTGCTCTTTGCTCTGGGTCTGCCCATTGCACTGGCTAAGACTGCTAACGCACGTGCAGTGCTCGAAGCAGGTATGGTCTACCTGACCTTCCTGTACTTCGTGGGTAAGATGCTCGAGCTCTGGGGTAAGAATGGTACCGCTGGTGCCGACTTCTTCCAGATCGACTTCAGCACCGACATTACTAAGAGTGCTGCAGGTACCGGTCTGAAGACCATTGCCGGTATTAAGACCCTGGACACCGGTATTTTCGGTGCAATCATCATCTCGGCAATCGTGGTGTGGCTGCACAATAAGTACTTCGACAAGAAGCTGCCCGATGTCCTCGGTATCTTCCAGGGCACCCAGTTCGTCTACGCTCTGGGCTTCTTTATCATGCTGCCCATCGGCTTCCTCTTCGCATGGCTGTGGCCCTTCGCTCAGCAGGGTATCTCCAGCCTGCAGGGCTTCTTCATTGCCTCCGGTGCAGTGGGTGTGTGGGTATACACCTTCCTGGAGCGCTTCCTGATCCCGACCGGTCTGCACCACTTCATTTACTCCCCGTTCATGTTCGGTAACGTGGTGACCCCCAACGGTATCACCAAGGACTGGGCAGCAAACCTGGCAGAGTTCTCCAAGTCCGATAAGCCTCTCTCTGAGCTGTTCCCCGGCGGCGGTTTTGCACTGCACGGTAACTCCAAGGTCTTCGCGCCCGCAGGTATTGCTCTGGCATTCTGGTCCACCGCTCGCCCCGAAAAGCGTAAGGAAGTTGTGGCACTGCTGCTGCCCGTCTCCCTGACCGCAATGCTGATCGGTATTACTGAGCCCCTGGAATTCACCTTCCTGTTCGTTGCACCCCCGCTGTTCGCTGTTCACGCAGTGCTGGCAGCAACCATGGCAGCCGCGATGTACCTGGTGGGCGTGCGCGGTAACATGGGTGGCGGTCTGCTCGATAACTTCCTGTTCCAGAACTGGATCCCCCTGTGGAAGTACCAGGGTGGCACCTACCTGGCTCAGATCGGTATCGGTCTGGCGTTCACCGTTATCTACTTCGTGCTCTTCCGCTTCCTGATCCTGAAGTTCGACTTCAAGACCCCCGGTCGCGAGGCAGACGGCGGCGAGACCAAGCTCTACTCCAAGGCTGACTACAAGGCTGCTAAGGCAGCTGAGAAGAACGGTGGCGCAGCAGCTGATGCAGCTGAGGACGGCGACCTGTACGCACCTCGCGCAACCGCATTCCTGGAGCTGCTGGGCGGCGCAGAGAACATCACTACCGTGAACAACTGCGCAACCCGCCTGCGTGTTTCCGTGGCTGACGCTGACAAGGTTGACACCTCCGACGCAGCATTCAAGGAAGCTGGCGCACTGGGCATTGTCCGTAAGGGCACCGCTTTCCAGGTGATCGTGGGTATGGACGTTCCGCAGGTGCGTGAGCGCTTCGAAACCATGGTTAATGAGAAGTAAAAACCACTAGCTAACATTATGTGCCGTAACTGACACGGTATAGCTGAACAGGGCTCCTGAGCCAAAGACGCGTTACAATTGACAGTATTGCCGTCTTTGATTCAGGAGCCCTGAGTGGATTTACAAGATGTAGTGAATGCTAATCAGCATCGGTTTAGCGAAACCGAGCGCGAGATTCTGGCATTCATGCTCGAAAATGAAGAATTCGTGGCGGAAGCAACTATCAACTCGCTCGCCCACAAAACCTACACCTCAACCAGCTCCATTATCCGCCTGACCAAGAAGCTGAACTTCTCAGGCTTTGCCGAGCTGAAGTACTTTATTAAGTCATCACTCTCTAACACCGAACCCTACAACCCGCGCTTTATTGAAAGCGGCCGGGAAGATATCCTGCGCACCTATGACTACCTGGAGCACATGGACCTGGGATCCATGCTCAAGCGCATCTTCACCGCCCGCACTGTTTACTGCTACGGCACCGGCTACGCCCAGCGTAACGCCGTGCAAGAGTTCGCCAAATCCATGCAGATTTGTGGCAAGTTCTGCCATATTATTCCCGCGCGCAACGAGTTCGAAAGCGCCATGAATATTATGAGCCAGGACGATATTGTGGTGATTGTGTCCTTCTCCGGACAGACCGAGAATATGCGCGAGCACATTAAAATGCTGCAGCTGCGCAAGATCCCCATGATCGCCATTACCGCTATTGGCGTGAACTATATGTCCTCGCACGCGGACTTCTCCCTGCACTACCAGTCCACCCCCACCCAGCTGAGCACTCAGCGCAAGCCCTTCAACTCCTTTGTGGCTCTGTCGGTGCTGCTGGACTATATTGTGCGCCGCTACATTGACTATATTGAGACCCAGCAGCGCGCCGGACTGGATGCCGTGGTGGCAGAGGCCGCCTATGACAGCGGCTATATTCCCGAGGCTGAGGGAGACTTGGGTGAGGTGCTCGCCCGGGCCCGCACGCAAATTCCTGGAACCCGCCGAATCAAGGACGTTTAATGCTTATCTCCCTGCTGCAGCTGATCGATGATAGCGAGAAAATGCGCAAGTACCTCTTCTGGTACTGGATTTTTGCCCCCGCAGCTATCTTCGCCTGGATTATGATGGGCGCGGGCAACGCCGGAACCGATCTGCGCGGAACCCTCAATAACCCCTTCTTCGCAGTCGCATTTTTGCACGCCTGCTGGACCCTGCTCATGGCGGGCCTGCTCAAGCTGGCTGGAACCGAGAATGAAAGCACCGAGCGCACCTTTGCCCTCTATGCCCTGATCATGGAGTTGATTACCGGCAATATTATTGGTGCAAGCTTGAGCTTCTTCCTGTTCCGCAGCCTGCGCTTTGCCGAACGTGAAGAATTTGCGCCCAAGTACCGTTGGGTTCTGATCGGTGCCATGGTCTTTATGCTCCTGGTTGCCGGCATGATTCTGACAGCAAATATTAGCCTTTTCGCCTAAGATAGAACTATAAGCAACTATCAACGGCGTTACACCAGCGATAAAGCCACGGGGAGCATGAGGATGCTCCCCGGCTTTAGCATGTACCCCGGGCATACGCCCAGCACGATTACTCACCCAAGGAACGCGTTAAGTGACTGAACCCCATACTTCGGCAGAAAGTACCGCTGAGCCGCTCGCGGATGAGCTCAACCCTGCCCACCCCGCCTTTGACCCGGCGCCGGGCCTGGCACGCTGGGCAGCCCAAATGGACATTTACACCGGTCCGGACGCCATGCTCGACTTTAACCACGTCGACTATGTGCACATTGACCTTGCCGATGCCAATCCCTCGGGTCTGGCGCAGCTGCTTGCCGGTCGTAAAACCCGCCTCTCCACCATCCTTCGCGATAAGGCGCAGCTGGAGAACGGCATGCGCGCCGCTCGCACCCTACGCACCAAAATCTACGAGCTGGCAAGCGACCACGGCCTGGACTCGGGCTATTTTGTGGCGGGTACTGCCTCCTGGCTTTCGCGCGCTGTCATTGATTCTCCTCAGGCGGAGAAACGCTTTATTGCGCCTATTTTGATGGCGCCCCTGGCGATCACTCCGCATCCTAAGGGCGATGATTTTGAGCTGCGTCTTGCCGGTGCTGCACGCCTGAACCCGGCGATGGTGCGCCAGCTCAAGCAGGAGTACGGCATTGACCTATCCACTATGGATGTGGCTCAGCTGGCGAACTCCATGTCGCGCCTGGATCCGGAACCGGTGATTGAGCGTATGCGCGCCTCGGCATCCAAGGTGCCGGGCATGATGATTGAGTCCACCTACTTTATCTCCACTTTTGCCGATGTGAAGGAGAGCCTGGGCGAGCTACCCGAGACCTCCTACACCCCGCTAGTGCGCGATATTGCGGCTCTGAAGACCCCCGGCGTGACGCCCGAAATCCACGAGCTGACTAACACCCAGCCGCCCCTGGATGAGCGTGAACTCAGCGAAGAAATGCTGCTGCTGGACGCTGATGCCCGCGCCCAGGAGATTATTGACTACGCTGCCAGCGGCGAGTCCTTTACCGTGACCGCAGCTCCCGGCACCGAGCCCCTGCGTACCGCGGTCAATATCGCCTCCACTCTGATCGGGCAGGGTAAGTCCGTACTGGTGGTGGGGGAGAAGCGCACCACCCTGGCTGAATTTTCGAATCTGCTCGAGCGCACCGGGGTGTCCGAGCTGCGCTATGATCTGCTGGCTGAGCGTGACTCCGAGGGTGCACGCACCGAGTTTATTCGCGCGATTATTCGCAATGAAAACACCCCGGATGCTATTGCCGATGCCCTCAGCGCTGAGCTGGGTGTAACCCGCGCAGCTCTTGCCGAGCACACTGCTGCCCTTGCCGCCAAGGATAGTATTTGGCGTATTTCCATTGCCCAGACTCTACAGACCCTGGCTGCTCTGACCGCTGCGAACCCGGCGCCGACCACCCGCGTGCGTTTTGACCGTACCCAGTTGGACGCCCTGCTCTACCGCGAGCAGAAGGCAACCAAGATTGTGCGCCTTGCAGAGCTGGGTGCCTTCACCCGTGCGGCGGGCAATTCCCCCTGGTTTGGTGCGAATCTGCACAATGACGAAGAGACTGCCGACGCCTATGCGCTGGCGCTGACCCTGAAGTCCTCTCTGCTGTCGTTCCGCGAATCCATGGCGCGTATGAATGCCGCTCTGGGTTTGCGTCAGGGGCGAACCATTGCTCAATGGGAATCTCAGCTGCTGATTCTGCAGCGTATTCGCGAGACCCTTAAGCGTTTCCGTGCCGATGTGTACGACCGCCCGGTCACCGATTTGATTGCGGCGACCGCTTCGGGTGCTTGGCGCCGTGAGCACGGTATTGATATGAGCACCATGCAGCGTTCGCGTCTGCGCCGCGCCGCTAAGGAGTACATCCTGCCCGGTGTGAATATTGGTGATGTACACGAGCAGTTGAAAATTGTTCAAGCTGAGCGTGCCGAGTGGATCCGCCATATCGAGGCGCCCCGCACCCCCGCCATCCCCGATAATCTTGATAGCCTGGTCAATACCCTCAATGTCTTGGTAACCGAATTTGCCGGTCTGGGTATTGTGCTTGCCAATAGCCCGGCGGGTACCGATTTTGTGCACACCGATATTGATCAGCTGGAGGCGCGCCTGGATGCCCTGCTGGCTGATCGTGTGCTGCTGATGAGCCTGCCCGAGCGCGAGGCTCTGCAGCAGGAGATGCGCTCCTACGGTCTGGGTGAGCTGCTGGATGATTTCTACGCCCGCGAGGTGCCCGCAAGCCTGGTAACCGCCGAATTTGATTTGGCGTGGTGGCAATCCGCCCTGGATTATTTGCTCACCGTTCACGCCGGTAAGTTGCTGGAGGGCACCGCCCTGCGCGATGCCGAGTCTCGTTTCCGCCGCGCCGATTACGCCCATATGGCTTCTGCTTCTTCCCGTGTGCTGGCTGCTGTACGCACCCGCTGGGATGAATCTGTCACTGAGCACCCTGAACAGGCTGCCTATGTGAAGAGTCAGCTGCGTGGCCACGAGTTCGTGCTCGAGGATTTGCTAACCCACGCGGGGGATTTGGCGACCTGCCTGCTGCCGTTGTGGACAGCCTCGCCCTTTGCTCTGGCACGCAAGCTGCCTAAGGGCGTGCGCTTTGATACGGCGATTCTGCTCGATAGTGAGTCCACTCCGCTGGCGGCAAGCCTGACTGCGATTACTCGTGTTGATCAGGTGATTGCTCTGGGCGATCCGCACTCGGGTTACCCGGCTCCCTTTGTGGTGTCCGCTCCGACTGTGGGTGCTCCGAATCCTTCGGCTCAGCGTCTGGAGAGTACTTTTGAGGCTCTGTCTCAGGTGCTGCCGGGTACCGAGCTGGTGCTGCTGCACCGCGGTATGGATCGCAATGTCTTTGAGTATGTGAATCGTGAGTTCTACGCTTCGAGTCTGCATTCCAGCCCGGTTTCTGCCGCCTCGGCTCTGCCGGAGCCGAGCCTGAGCGTTGAGTATATTGATACGCGCGGCAAGCTCTCGGATAATGCGAATCTTGATTCTCCCGGTGTGGAGGTTGAGCGTGTAACTCGCCTGGTGCTTGAGCACGCGTACCGCCACCCGGAGCGTTCTCTGGCTGTGGTGACTGCCAGCCCCAAGCACGCTCAGCGCGTGGCGGAGTCCATTCGCCGTTCTCTGGCTCAGTACCCGCAGCTGGCGGGCTTCTTCCAGCCTGGGGATGAGCCTTTCCGCGTGGTGGATTTGAGCCGTGCCGATAGCGTGGAGCGCGATACCGTGATTTTCTCCCTGGGCGTTGCCGGTTCCCGCTGGGGCCAGGCGTCCTATGAACTGGGTCAGCTTTCGGAGGAGCGCGGCCGTGAGGGCTTTGTGCGCGCAATGACTCGTGCTCGCCGCGCGACTCATGTGGTCAGCTGCATTAATCCGGTGGATTTGGATGAGTCTAAGCTGCACTATGGCGCGGTGGATTTCTACCGTTTGCTGATTGCTTTTGAGCAGCAGCAGCGCGTGAAGGAAGCCGAGAATCTGGATGCAATCACCCCAGCGACCCTGCCCCCGAACGCCTTCTTGAACACCGTTGAGCAGAGTGTTCCGGATCTGGGTAACTGGCTTCTGAACGACTTGGCGGCGCGCCTGGCATCGGATGGTATTGAGGTCTCTTTGGGCAGCGGTGATATTGCGCTGATTGCTCACGCTCCCGCTTCGGTTCAGAGCGAGAACCCTGCCGAGACCATGCCCCTGGTGGCGTGCTCGGATGCCGAAGAGAATTACGCAGCGGCGAGTGTGCGTGAACGTACCCGCCTGCTACCGGAGCGTTTGAGCCGTACCGGCTGGAATTATCTGACTCTGGGCACTCTGGAGGTCTTCTCTGATCCTCAGAGCGTGCAGGCTCGTATTCGTAAGTATTTGGGGATGGACTAATGGCCTATTCTGCCGTTCCCAAGCCCAGGAAGGGTAATCGTCGTGCTTCCGGAGGGCATGTGCCCGCCGATGCTGAGCCGAAGCTGCCGGGGCTTAATGCGCCCGCTATTTCGCGCCGCGCTGTGCCTTCTGGCTCCTCTTCTGCTGCACAGAAACTTAGCGCTGAAGAGGCAGCGCACCTGGAACAGATGAAGCAGGAGCGTCCTCCGCACTGGGGCAATAATTTGGTCTAAGGCGTTGGGAGAGTCCTTTCGAAGCGCCTTCACTGCACCCTAAAAGGACACGCAAAAGCCCGGGTACTCGATATAGTACCCGGGCTTGTGCATGCCCACTAGCAGGCTTTAGCTATTCTTATCGTTGCTATAGAAACCGGAGCCCTTGAATACAACGCCCACGCTATTGAACTTCTTACGCAGGGTGTCTTCGCCGCAGGAGGGGCAGGTTTTCAGTGCGTCCTCGCTAAAGGACTGGTGCTGCTCAAATACATGACCGCAGTTTTTGCACTGGTACACATAGACCGGCATGGTATTTCTTTCTGTCGATACTGCCTAACCTAAGTATTGTACTCCCTGCCCGCCCGCCACTTGAATCCTCAGTGATACGGGGCTAGAAGCTACAAGCTTTAGGAATCGCTAGTACGAATACCCTCCTGGCTGAGCACACGCTCCAGACGCGCATCCCAGCTATCGTAGGGAATTTCGTCCAGAATTTCCTCGGCAAAAATAATACCTACGCTATGTTCCAGCATGGCAGTTTCGCTCAGCTGCGGCAGCAGACGGTCATAGTAGCCGCCGCCCTGACCTAAGCGACGACCCGCACGCGAATAGGCAAGAGCGGGAACCAGACGCAGATCAGCGGCAGTAAAAGCCTCCGGTCCGTACTGTTCACCCTCGGGTTCGGCAATACCCATACCGTTGAGCGGATGGTCAACCTCCGGATCCCATACAGTCCAGGCGAGCTTACGACCGGGCTTGACCACCGGCACCAGAATACGCGCCCCGGCACGATGCGCTGCCTCAAGAGCCGGGGTGATGGGCGGCTCAGCGGGGGTGGGTAGGTAGGCGGCAATGGTTACGCCCTGCAGATCCTCGGCGCTAGAGCTGGGGGAGTAGCGCGCAAAAAGATCCGCCAAGTGATCGCTAAAAGCCCGGGTTATAGCCGCATTGCCGGCAGGTCCGCGCTGGCTGCGGGCGATCAGGCGCTGGGGGCGAATCTGAGAGCGCAGAACCTGCTTATCCAGGGCGATATCTTCGGTGCTTGCTCCGGGAGGGTAGGTGCTCATAACTATCCTTTGGACGATTTTCTTTATCTTCTATATCTAGCATATTCTGTGCCGATTATGTCCGCATTCGTCATAAATAGGCGTGCAGAGCCCTCAAGAATATATTTTTAACCGTTCAAGCATTCCTTGAAGGATTTATGCGGTATGCTAAGAGCATGGCTATTGAAATTAAGTCTGTTACCAAGGCTGTTATTCCGGCTGCTGGTCTGGGTACCCGCTTCCTTCCCGCGACTAAGGCAACCCCTAAGGAAATGCTTCCCGTGGTGGATCGCCCGGCAATTCAGTACGTGGTAGAGGAGGCCAAGCGCGCAGGCCTCAACGATGTTTTGATGATTACCGGTCGTAATAAGCGCGCTCTAGAAGACCACTTTGACCGTGTTCCCGTTCTGGAAAGCCAGCTGGCTGAGCAGGGTAAGGATGCACTGCTGGCGGCTGTGGAAGAATCCAACTTCCTCGCCGGTATCCACTACGTCCGTCAGGGCGACCCCAAGGGTTTGGGTCACGCGGTTCTGTGCGCTAAGACTCACGTGGGCGATGCCCCCTTCGCCGTGCTGCTGGGTGACGACCTGATCGATGAGAAGGACGACCTGCTCTCTCGCATGGTAGAGGTTCAGGAGCGCACCGGCGGTTCTGTCGTGGCTCTCATGGAGGTTCCTCGCGAAGCTATTTCCGCCTACGGTGCAGCAGCTATTGAGGCTGTTGAGGGCGAAGATGGTTTCGTCAAGGTCACCGGCCTGGTTGAGAAGCCCGCTGCTGATGAGGCTCCCTCGAACTACGCGGTGATTGGCCGCTACGTGCTGAGCCCCAAGGTCTTTGAGACCCTGGAGAACACCGCCCCCGGTCGCGGCAATGAGATTCAGCTGACCGATGCTCTGCAGACCCTGGCACAGGGTGACGGCGAGGGCGAAGGCGTGTACGGCGTGGTCTTTACCGGTCGTCGTTTCGACACCGGTGATAAGCTCTCTTACCTGAAGGCTAATATTATTCTTGCGTCTGAGCGTGAGGACCTCGGTCCGGATCTGCGCGAGTGGCTCAAGGAATTCGCACAGACTTCCTGCTAGTTACAGCCGGTTCAGGCTCTGATATATACCAAGTATTGGGGAGGGAATCCTACGAGGTTCCCTCCCCAATACTATGCCTGCGCTAGACCCCGACTGGGCTTGTCTGCCCCGGAGGGTACCCGGATAGAGTTGCATGAGCGCGGGTAAATTACACGCGTGTAAAAATTTTTAGCCCTATTTCCTAGATACGGTGTTTTTGAGATGACCAGGCACTATATATCGGGTTATATTTATAAGATAGGTTTTAAGGTTCATTGAGAGGATAAAGCATGACCTGGCTGAGTACATCAGGTATTTTGGTAGCTCTTGCTGTTGTTTTGCTGCTGTGGTTTATTCCGCGCTCGCTACGTCGTGCCCCTGTGACCGAGAACGAAACCGCTGTCTTTAGTGCCGAGCGCACCGCCGAGGATATTCTGACCACCTCGGCTATTGTGTTGCGCGAGGTTTCTTCCCCCTCTCAGAATGAGCACGCTCTGCCCCAGAGCGATAGTTCCTCTCCGCTGAAGTTGGCGAGTGTTCGCGGTACCTCCGAGGTTAATAGCCCCATGACCGGTACCCTGGAGACCGTTTCGGTGAGCGACCCTCAGACTGTGCCCCGTGATTTCTCCACCGCTTATTTGCCGCAGGGTGAGAGTTGGCGTCTGGATCGCATGGTTATTTTGGGTGTGGGCGTTATTGGTGCTCTGATTGCTGTGATTGGCACCCTGATTGTGCTTATTGCAGGCGGCAGCTGGTTCTGGCCTATTGCCGGCGCTCTGGTTGCGCTGACTGTGGGCGGTGGCCTGCACTATATGGCAAAGCATGAGCAGAAGAAGCCTGCTTCCGGTGACTCTTCGGCGCAGGAAGCTACCCCTTCGGAGCGCTCTGCTCCTTATCATCAGGTGCGCGTGCTATCGGAGCCTGTGGCTGCTGAGGAGGCTCCGGTTCAGATTTCTGACCCCGTGCAGCCTGGCGTGCGTGTGCGGCAGACTGCGCCCGAGGATAGCGCAGCATCTGAACCCGAGGATATTGAGCTTGTTCAGGTTTCGCAGCCTGTTCAGTCTGCGCGTGAGAGCCTGCGTTTTGAGGCTCACCGTGAGCCGGTCCTCTTCGATCAATTTGAGCTGCCCGAGTCTGCTCCGACTGATATTGTTGCTCCCGAAGATATTGTTCGTGACGCTGCTGTAGAGCCCGTTGGTTTTGAGCCTGTTCTGGCAGAAACCCCGGTAGCGTACGAGCCCGCTGTTGCCGAGCCTGAAGCTTTCGAGTCCATTATTTTTGAACAGCCTGCGCCTTCTGTAGGTGCGCCTTCTGCAGCTGAGCCTACTTTTGCACAGTCGACCCCGCCTCAGGGTGCACCTCAGCCTCTGTCTCAAAGCGCACAGCCTGAGCCTGCCCTACCCGAGCTGCCCGCTGAGGTTATTGATACGTTCTTTGAGAGCGAGCCGAGCCCTCGCGTGGCTATTCGCGATGGTGTGGCTGTTCTGGAGTCTGAGTATGAGCGCTCTGAGCCTGCACCGGCTCTAAGCCCCTCGCGCCCGATTTCCGCGGCGGTGGCTGTCACTCCGACCCCCGAGCAGGTGCAGAAGTTCAGCAGCGATACTCCCGTACCGGTGGATATTGAGGATGATTTCGCTGACCTTGATCTGGCGGGTTTTGATTCTTCTCAGGAGTTGTCGAATATCCCGGCGTCTTCTAGCGCTCCGGTGCAGAAGCTGCCGCGTGTTCCGGGTACCGGTGCCAGCTTTGAGGCTGTTTCGAATACCTGGGATCCGGTCAAGCTGCCGACTCCTATTTATAACCTTCCGAAGAAGGGCTAAAGCGTAGAGTGCAGGGCGGGTAGAGCTATCTACCCGCCCTGTTCTGGTTCCTGAGGCTTTGAGTGTACATGCAGAGAGCGCACAGAAAAGCGGGGGTTGAGCGATTTGGCTTCGCTCAACCCCCGCTTGCATCACACACAGGAAGAAAAGTCTTCGTAACCGTCCGGCGGCGACCTTCCCACAGAATCGCTCACCATTTGGTAATAAAAATATAACCTAATTCCAAGGCTATGCCAAGGGGTAGATAGTGACACCCTGTTTTCAAATATAGGTAACCCTAAGTAAAAACCCCGGAATCTCGCGGAAGAACACCCGCAATACACTCTGAAAAAAGTTAAAAAATTTTTCGACACACCCCGCAACATTCACTCTCAATCTCAGGTGTATCTCAAATTGACCATAGTATGACATAAACCTGTGTACCTCACGCTTAGCTCCTAACCCCATGAGAAAATAAAATTATGCGAGAACTTGTAGAGTCCCTCTCGCCCGAAGTGGCGGTAGCTTTTCTCTGGGTGGTGGGCATTGTGCGCACCACCATGGTTTTCATACTCGGCTACCTGGCATCCGCCGGCGGCCACCGCCTGCAGCGTGTGCACCAGCTCATGTCCACCCCGAACTACCTCAAAGCGCAGGCGTTTGTGAACCGCTGGGGTGTATTCGCCGTGCCCCTGTGCTTTTTGACCGTGGGTTTTCAAACCGTGGTGATTCTCGCGACCGGCTTTACGCGCATGCCCCTGCGCCGCTGGATCCCGGCAATGCTGCTGGGCACCTTTATCTGGGCGCTGATTTATGCCTCCATTGGTTTTGCTATTCTTGCTGCCCTGGGTCTGGAACCCTGGGCGCTGCCCCTGGCGCTGGTGGTTATTGTGGCAATCAGCATCCTGATTTCTCGTGTGAGGGAGCGCCTGAGTGCTGCGCGCGCTTCCACCAAAAGCCCTGAAGCTCAGTAAAAGCTCTTCCGCACCGCTTTTCCTGGGAATTTCCTCTAAGAACGCCCTGAAAATGTGATACCGGGGCTATCATTCGATACCCTAGTAGATGGAGAAAACCCGCATGTATCCCTTCCGGTAGTTTCGTGCGGGCACATACAATACGAGGAGTCCTCATTTATGAGCGCTAATGTTCAGTGGCCGATCGGCCCGATGTCCGCTGCCGACTGGAACACCCAGTTTGTGCTGATGAACGGTCGTGAAGCAACCGCAGCTGAGTACAATGCAGCCGGTGGCATCGGCCATATTATTGAATTTGTGGCATTGGAGATCCCCCAGGAAAACGCTGCACCCGCTCAGAACGATGTTGCGGTCGACGAGGTTGACGCATACGCACCGACCGAAATTCTGAACCCCCAGAGCGATCTGGCAGCTCAGCTGCAGAACCCGGTAGACCCCGAGCCCGCCGCTGCCCCCGAGGCTTTTGAGGCTCCCGCTGCTTTTGAAGCACCCGCCGCTTTTGAAGCACCCAAGGCTCAGGTTCCGGCGCAGGAAGCTCCCGCTCAGGAGAACGCTTTTGAGGCTCAGCCCGCCTTTGCTGCCCCCGAGCAGCAGGCTTTTGCAGCGCCTGCTCAGGAGTTTGCGCCCCAGGCTGCACCTCAGGCTGACTTTGCTCAGCAGCAGTTCGCACCGCAGGCTGATCAGCCCGGCTTTGCACCCGCACAGCCCGGTTTCGCACCGGCTGCTCCCAAGGCTCCCAGCCAGCTGATTAAGGAACACGTTGCCAAGGACAAGCTGTACATGGGTTCCCTGATTGGTACCGTGGTGGCATCTCTGTTGGGCTTTATCGCTCTGTTCCTGCCCGTGTGGAACGTGAGCGCTAGCGGTGAAGGCCTGATGAGCTCGAACTGGTTCGGTTCCCTGAACCTTAGCTCTGCTTTTGAATCTGCTCTGAAGGGCAGTAGCCGTTATGAAGAGCTTATTCGTAACCTCTTTGCACCCGCGGCATTCTCCCTGGGTCTGCCCCTGCTGCTGATCTTCCTGGTGCTGATCGCCCTGTCGGTTCTGGCATGGTTCAAGGACTTTAAGAACGCTCGTCTGGTGCTGGGTGAGGCTCTGGGCTTTAGCGGTCTGCTGGTTCTGTTCCTGAGCTTCTCCGCTATTGGTCACGCAGGCGATGTGAAGAAGGCATACTCTTACCTTGCTGAGGAGGGCGGTCTGCCCAGCAAGGTGAGCGAACTGGTCAACGGTGGTGCCGCTTTCGGTGCATACCTGATGATTATCGTGGCTCTGCTCTTTATTGCTGCTGCTGTGCTGGTTCTGCTGCCCCTGTTCAAGGGTGCTCGTCCCGCTCAGGCTGTGGCGGCTCCTGCTGCTCCTGTGGCTCCCTCTGCACCGGTGGCTTTCGCTCCGGCAGCTGAGACCCAGGCTGCTCCCGCGGCTCAGCCTCAGGCATACCAGCAGCCCGGCCAGTTCCCCCAGGCATAGG
The DNA here is from genome assembly GCF_030540545.1 of Rothia sp. (in: high G+C Gram-positive bacteria). Classification (GTDB taxonomy): domain Bacteria; phylum Actinomycetota; class Actinomycetes; order Actinomycetales; family Micrococcaceae; genus Rothia. Next base: position 152,197 of record NZ_JAUNVZ010000002.1, read on the forward strand.
CTCTAGAGCATAGGTACTGTGCTTTAGCACCCACTGAGAGCACTTAGTCTTGTATGTCCCGTCTCGTGTCTACGAGGCGGGATATATTGTTAACCATAGATAGTTTCAGCTTCCGGATGATAAGGATTGCGATGAGCCAGTACCCTGCCTGGCCGCTGGGGCCGATGACCTCGGATCAGTGGATGGAACAATTCCAGATGCTCAATCACCGTCTACCCACCGCTGAGGAATATAAGGCGGCGAGCCAGCGTGGACATATTAGTAACCCCCAGAGCGCCGCTGTGCCTGTTGGGGGCGCCGGTGCGCTCTCGGGGGATTCTACGGGGAATATGACCGGCAGAACCGCTTCTGCGGGCTCTAGCGCCTATATGCCCGAGTCTGCATCGCAACGCATACCGCACCATAGGGGCGCGGCGCCGTCGGCACCTGTAGAAGCGAGTGTGTCTATGCCTCTGCTGGATCCCCTGCCGAAGAGGGAAGCGAGCTGGCGCAGGCGCACCTATGTGTGGTGCGCTCTGCTGGGCGTGGTAGCTATTGCGGTGAGTGTGTGGGCGTTATTTCAGGAGCGTTGGCATGAGCATTATGAGCTGACGGGTCAAGAGGGCATCAAGAATGTGCACGATACCAGTTTTTCATGGATGGGTCTGATTGAGCATACACGCACCGGGGCTTATGCGGATAAGATGGAGCAGGGGATAAAGGCGGCTCAGGCTAGCTATTCTTATCAGGGGTATGTGATGCTGGGCTTGCTGGTACTGTGTTTTATTCTGCTGGTTCTATCCTGTGTGCGGTCTATGTGCCCGTTGCGCCCCATTGCGGCGAGCGTGAGTGCGGTGAGTTCTGCGGTTATTGTGGCGTTTAGCGTACTAACGATTACTAATACGCAGCGGGTGAATGAGTACGCGCGTTGGTATGTTGACGATGAGAAGAGGCGGGGTAGCACGCTTATTCATATGACTACTGGGGAGATTGGTACGGGCACCACAGCGATGCTGTTGAGCTCCGGGGCTCTGCTGGTGTTGAGTCTGATCATGCTGGGTATTATGGTCTCTACGCTCACGAGGAAGAAGAGCTAGGCCCGTTCGCGTTTGCCGTTACAGCGTTCGCGGGTTTTTATATGGCTGTGGGGTATACGGTGTATTGATACCGTATGCCCCACAGCCATATGTTTTCTCAGATTATTCCAGTGGTAGAGTTTATTCAGCGACAGTGCATAAGGTTGTGGGGTGTGCGGGTATAAACCCTCACACCCACAACCTATTGAAATACTAGTAGCTACTTCGCGGCACCAGGTGCGTCGGAACCTTCATCATCAATAAAATCGAAATTAATATGATTATAATTTTGTGCTAAGAACTTATAAAGATTCTCCATATTCACATACGTCTCCAGCAGAGCAAGTTCAGACTCCTCGCACCAATGTCTATACTCACATGCGAAAGCCAACTGAGCAAGAAGGTAACGCATATGATACAGATTAGTATTGAAATTAAAAGTAGATGCACCGTATTTATTCTTGACACTCAACCGCAATCCGGGAGTCTCCGACGTATCCATCACCCAGAAACCTTGAATTTCAGAATACTTATAGGTATTTTCGGGTAAATTATTGGGGTACGAGAAGTCGAATGTATTAATCGTCATAGATGTACTCTTATAAATCAACCAGGATGGAAGAAGGAAAATAATAGCACATAAGCCAGCAGAGATAATAGCAATCATTAGGGAATCGCTAAAAGGGTGGTACTGATCGGTGTCCCCAACTTTATTAAAGAGAAGGGGTTGATAAATAATGCAGCGGTAGTGCCAGATGCTAAATAGACCCATACCTTATTATGCTGCTCAAACCCAAAAACAACTTATACCGAGATTTAAATGGAAGACTCATTCCAAACATCACTCCTCATTAGAAGCACTAGAATCTGCAGGACCAGTCACAAAATCCTTTGCGCCAGTACCCGCGCCCTTACCCAAACCAGATACCGCATTCTTCAACGACTTGTCCCAGAACGTATCCTGATACTTCTGCCAACGAGCCGCCACAGAATCATCATGAGCCACAGGAGTAGCCATAGTCGTCACGAAATCCTTCACCGTACCCTTAGACATCTCAGCGCTAAAAGCCTCAACACCCCACTTCTCATTGAAAGAACCAAAAGAACCCAACACTGGATGAGTAGCAACACGTGAAGTACCAGCACGAGCCAAACCACCCAAATACCCCGCAGCACCACCGGTCATCATAGCCTGAACAGGATGCACACCCGACGTATAGGTAGCAGACAAGCCATTAATAGCGCCATCCACGCTACCGCCTATAGTCCACCCAGCAAACTTACCTGCAGTAGTACCCTTGGTGAACACACCAGGAAGCTCACGATACATCCAACCGGTAGCAGCAGGATTATCCACCAGCTTAGGGACCGGAAAGCCCTTAACAGTACGAGTTACCTGCACCGTTTGGGCAGTAAGCTTGCCTCCACGGACTGCAAGTTCGGCGCCCTTACCAGCAAGACCGCCAACAGCACCCAACGCTGCACCGACAGCCATCGAGCCGCCTACCTTACCCCAGTTAACACGACCGGTTTCTTTATCCTGGGCGGAATCGATGGTGGAGTACCCACTAAAGGCGGCACCAGCGAGGGCGCCGGCTGCCATAATACCAACTGGGCCGGTTAAAAGGACGCCGGCGAATGCGGCAGCTCCACCAACGAAGAGTAGACCGCCTTTGATAATTCCTTTGTGGTCGTCGAGCCATTTAGCAGCACTATTCTGATACCGATACTCACGCATCTCAGCAACAGACACCGGCGACAAACCCCACGGGTCAACCAAACCCACAGGATCAGACCCCACCAACACAAAACCAGAACCAAACCACCCAGAACCAACAACACCAGGCAAAGGATCCAACGACACAAACGAACGCACCACAGGATCCACCACACGCACACCCACCACCGAAAAACCAGCAACAGACACACCCGCAACAGAAGAACCCCACCAGACCAAAAGCACCCAACACACTAGGCACACCAGCAGGCAACACACCAACCCCAGAAACAGAACCAGATGCAGAAGTTACGGGAGCGGAGCTTACGGAAGCAGAAGCAGAGGTAGAGGCTACGGCAGCAGAAACACCACCACCACCATAAACAGCAGCAGCGCCAGAACCAACCGCCTCAAACACAGCATACGGATCAACCAAACCAGCACCCGTACCCAAACCAGGCACCACACCACCACCATGACCCGAACGGGCAGAAGCAGCGCTGGAGGGTACACCAGCAGCAGAAGCACCAGCAGGCACAGAACCAGCGGCAGAGTCAGCATGGGTATAACGCCCCACACCAGAAACAGGCAAAACACCTACACCCAGCAACGAAGGCACAACAGCACACTCATCCCACACCACAGGCACCGACACACCATCACCACCGGTAGCACGCACCATAGAACCAGCCGTATCACAACTCATACGAACACGCTCCAGGGAATGTAGTACAGGTACACCACTAACACTATGAGCACGAATGCTATCAGCAGCAGAAACAGCCGAAGCAACACCCACACCACCATTGGCAGTGGTGGTGTGTCCTCGAGTAATCGAGGATAGGTACCCCAGAGCATCCCAACCAAGCACACTGACGCTGCCGTCACTGACGTATTCGTTGGCACGGTGTCCGGTGGGGGTATAGGTGTAAAGGCGTACCTGAGTCAGAGGTAGAGTCTCTACCACACGGGGTAGGGTATTCAGATAGGTGCCGTGGGTGTGTGCATGGGCGTGCATGAAGGTCTCCAGGGCGTTTATGCTGGAGGGTTTATGGTTGGTGCCGTTTGCACGGTGCCCGGTGTCTGTAGTGTTATCTACCTGCTGACCGTTATCTACCACGTCTGATGCTGCTTCTGCGGGGGTGTTGGTGTAGGTTGCCAACACGCGCAGTTGGTGGGCGTTATCGTAGTGGTAGGTAGTGATGGCGTGTGTGCCGTTTTGGGTGGTGGTGTGTTCGTGGGTGATGGCGCCGGCGGGGTTGTAGTCCCAACACACAGACACACCAGAAATCTGATTTTGGGCAGTCTGACGTGCACATGGCGACCATAGGTAAATCGTTATTCCGGAAGCTACAGGGGCGTTGGTGCCTGTAGAGTATGTGGTTGTCATAGCCACAGCATACCACCGCTTCTATTGTTTAGATGACTCGCACGACAAAGAGCTATCGGTATAGTGGTATAACGATAAGCATCTAGAACTACGACACAAGAGGAGGAACGTATGAGTCAGCTTCCCTCATGGCCTATAGGCCCCATGACATCGGACCAGTGGGTGGATCAATTCCAGATACTCAACCACCGCATGCCCACTGCTGAAGAATATAGAGCAGCAAGCCAGCGCGGACATATTAGTAATGCACAGCTTGTGCCGGCACAAACGGAAAACACTCAAGCATCTCAGAATCATCCTGAACAGCCTGCACCGCTATCTCAAACACCACAGCCTGCTTCTCAACCCCTACAAGCATCATCCATGCCTTTGCTGGCGCCCCTGCCCAAGAAGGAAAGAAGCTGGCGCAACCGCACCTATCTATGGTGTTCTATTTTGAGCCTGGCGTCTATCGCGGTGGGTATCTGGGCACTATTTCAAGAGCGTCTACATATACACTATGAGTTGCAAGGAGAAATCTTAAAGCGTACGGAAGACACCCGCTATTCATGGTTGGGGCTTATAGAGTATATTGAGCCTGATGATTTAGAAGCAGGAACCAAAGCCGCCCAGGCTAACTATTCCTATGACGGATATATTATCCTGATTCTGTTTATTCTGTGTGTTGTACTGCTAGTACTGTCTTGTACTAAACGCCTGAGATTTCTGCGTTCTACTGCTACTACTGTTTTAGTGGTTAGTTCAGGGTCTATTTTGATGCTATCTATCGCGATTCTTCGAATGGAACACAATCAGAATGAATTCTCTGCCTGGTATGAGGAACATCTGCATGAACGCGGTGATACCTTAGCAGGCATCTACCATAAATCTGCAGGCATCGGCATGACCACTATGGTGCTGGTGTCAGTCATCCTGCTGATTACTAGCCTGGTAATGATGGCAGTTATGATCTCTGCTCGTCGTGCCAAGAAAAGATAATAGATTAGACAATAAATGAGCCTTTGAATCGGGAATCTACCCGATTCAAAGGCTCATGTACTATGCCTGCATGCGTCACATGCTAGAGAAGATTACGATATATCTGAGGGTAGGTGACAGGAGACTTGAGAACCCGCGCCGGTGGCAGACTGCTTGACCTTCTCCACGCCATCCACACTCACCACACAGGAAATCTCGGAAGCACCGCCTTCGGAAGGGCTTGAAATATATATGTTGTAGCTACTCAAATGGCGACCTTCGACTTCCTGTACGTTATTCCAATCATGCTCGATAGTCATAACATTTTTAGCGGTGTAATCACCGTACAGCGCCGTCGCTTTACCATTCACATGCACGGCAGCAGATACCTTAGACTTCTTTTCCGCACGCTCCAGATCAGACTTCTTAGTCGTTTCGGGATACTTAAAGGTCATAGGAAGCACACAGCGCACCGAAGACATGGTGCCGCCGGTCGCCGTATAACTCATATATTCCACACCATCGATCGTGAGCGAGCAGCTCATTTCCTGAGCCGCCGTGGCAGTAGTGTACCCGGCATCGACGATTAGAGAGAATCCGTCTTTGCGCTGAATCTCAGTCTCATGAGTCCAATTCTGTTTAATGTCCTCACGAGTAGTGGCTGAGGGATTGCCGTAGCTGACCTTTGCTTCACCGTTGACCTTTACCGTGGCAATAATTTTCACCCTATCGGTGCTCTTAGGCGCTGCGGATGTAGAGGGCTGGGACGCTGCGGTTTCGGTAGAATCTGCCTGTGCTTGTGAGGAGGCAGGCTGTAACACGCCACCGAGTACAAGAACCAGGATAAATACGAGGAGCAGGGAGAGCAGAGTAGATGCGGCGGCTATCCATGGCCAGATGGGGCGGGGCTTAGCGGGGAGTGCGGGTGTGCTGTATTCAGGAAGCGCAGCTTGTGTATTGGCTGGGCTGGGGATTTGGATGTGCTCGGGGGAGGACTCCACGGTGGGGTGGATTTTGATTGAGCTGTAGGGATTCGAGGGGTCGGTGGGGCGCGAAGTTGTATTGTGCTGTTGGGGCACCTGGGTGGGTTCCGGAATGTTGGGAGTATGCTCTGCGGAGGGCATAGTCTGTGCCGGTTTGTTAGCCTGGTCCTGTACCGCCGGGGTGCTCTTGGGTGCGTTGACTCGCTGGCCGGAGGGGAGGGTATCAACGTAGTAGCCGTAGTTAAAGCTTTGCGGGTCTGTACTGTGGTTGGGGTCTTTAGGCGTGGGGTGACTGCTCATTGCTGGTGTCCTTGTACGGAGGGTGCGGGGTGGCGGATATGTGTCTGGTTTTATCATACCGGCAGATTCTATGAATGTGGGCTCGTGTCGCACCCCTGACATGCTTGAATGGGGGGCGAAACTGCTAGGCTACGGTTATGACCGATAAACCAACCTTCCGCCAACCTACTGTCCCCAATCTCTCCCTGTTTAGATTCCCCTGCAATGAGAGGGAGCACTATGGAGAATAGAGAAGAGCCCCTCAGTGAATGTATGGGGAGTAATGGTACGATCTTCGTCCTGGGCTTACTTCCTCTGAGTATCCTGGTGGGACTATTTCTTCACTTTCAATTTTTGTGGAGATTTAAAGATGCGAAAGAGGTGTTCCTAGTTGTTGTTCTGGGAGTTTGTCTTTCGTATGTATTGTCTCTCCAAAAATATAGAGTTTTCGAAGATAAGATTATTGTTAATAATCTCTTTAAAACTAGAGCTGTTGAATATGGCGATATCTCGAGGTGGGAATATCGCGGTATGTCTACTGTCTATTATTCCGGTGGGAGTTTTGCATTCGAAACTGGGCAGAAGAAGCTTGCGTATCTTCTGAGTGTCCTCATCTATCGGGATTATCAGGCTGAAGGCTCAGAGCGTTCCTTTGATGATATCTATGCTGTGGTAAATAGTGGTGATTGGCAATCTGCTCTAACAGATAGTCGACGCCATCAGGTTGAAGAATATAAAGAAGAAGAGCGTAGGCGGCGTGAGGAAATGGAGCGTGAGCGCCAAGAAAGAGATCGATTGGAAGCGGAACGTCGAGACAGAGAACGAGAAGAAGAACGTCGTTTAGAGTGTGAGCGTGCCGCTAATGAATCCAATGGTGACGGCGGCTCGTTCTAAGGCTGCTCTTAAGATGACTAAGGGTGGGGTGAAGAGTTACTATTCTAAGTTTAATGAATATAACTCTGAATATAAAAAGATTGAGAAGTTAGAGAACTCCAACTCTGGAAGTAGTAGCTAATATAGAAATGTGTAAGTTGATAGAAACCTTATAGAAGGATTTGCTATATATGAAATTTATAGAAAAAATATTTATAGCAAACGACTTTGAAAACCATGCGCTACATAAGAAGCAGAAGCCGAGCTATATCATTCTATACTGCGGCCTCATTATGCTCCTCTTCACCCTATACCCAGTAGGTATATGGATTCGAATCCGCCTAGGCTATCTCAACTATAGCGAGAAAGATGCCTTTATTATTGGTTGCGTATTTCTTTCTTTAACGGCAATGACTCTGAGTTATTGGTGTGTGCAGATGCTTTATCTTTCAGAAACCTATATGGTTCGACGTTCCATTTTATGGAATCGAAAAATAAAATATAGCGATATTAAAAAGTTTAAACTAAATGATGAGACGTTGATTCTTAAAACTGCAAAAGGCGGATTATTACTAAGCATGCGCTGGTATAATTGTCCTTGGATTACGGCTCAAATCAGGTTTGCGTTAGATCATAAGAAGTGGGCTGAAAGCGAAGAGGAGCTCGACATAGTCCGAGAATACGCAATGCGAGGAGAATTGCGTAACATTGGTTCTTTCGAGTATCAGGGGTATGTGCCTATTCCCATTGAGTCCTCAGGTGAAGGGCAATAAATAGGCATGTTGTAATTATAAGTATTTGGTATGGATGCGTAGGAACTACCTATCTATCTGCACCCCATATCAGACCATATTCCCTATACACATATTAGATTTACAATTCCTATCAGGAGAAAATAATGACTACTCTACCCGCCCAAATGGCACCCAAAAAACCGGCGAAACCATACAGCAAGCGCCAAACCACCGCGCTAGCAACCATCCTGATCAGCATCCCGCTGACCTTCCTCATCTTCCTGCTGCCCATGATCACCGCAACCATGGCAGGAAAAACCTACACCTTCAACGGCTACAGCCCCGAAGCAACCAGCGGAGGCGACCTAAGCGTACTGGACCTAAGCCGAGGATCCTCCGGCATGTTCAGCATCACCATGTACGTATACGCCTACGCCGTACTAGCTGTACTGCCCTTCATCTTCACCGCCCTGGCACTATGGCTGCGTAAGGGCTGGCTGCGTATCACCGCAGCTATCCTGTCCTTGGGTATCCCCTTCATCCTCATCACTCTGCCCCGTACCCTGGGTCGTAGTATTGAGTACTTCAATACGCGTCTGGATAGTATGCACACTATGAATAACCCTGAGTGGCATCGTGTATACCCGGATGCTGTGCACGTGGATGCCTCTATTGCACCGACTCTGCTGTGCGTGGTGGGTGTTGTGGTTCTGGTATGCATTGTGGTTGCGTTGATTCCGGCTAAGCGCCCGGTAGTAGCACAAGCGCAGGTAGCTGCACCGGCTGGTCAGTAGTCGCTGACTGTCTAAACTGCTAATACGTGGTGTGGGGTGTGTGGGTTTTGTGCCCGCACACCCCACAGCTTTATGCCCTGACCGGGGGAAAGGGCTGTTTACTGTTTGTATTGTGCCGATTCGCATTGCGCCCTGACGCGCATAAACGATACCCTGGGAAAGACCAACAACGATAAAATAGAGAGGACAAAGAACGTATGAACGTTCAATGGCCCATCGGCCCCATGCCCGCCGCACAATGGCACGCCGAATTCCAGACAAAGAACGGCCGCGCAGCAACCGACGCCGAATACCAGGCAGCCGCACAGATCGGCCACATTAGCGACGCTCAGCCCGTACCCGCTCAACCCGCACCGTCTGTCCCCGCCGCTGAACAGACCGCTCCGGCACAGTCTGCCGCAACCCAGCCCGCAGCTCAGAGCACCGAAGGCCTAGCGCAGGCAGCAGCAGGTGCACAGCAGATCGCAGTCGGTGCCGCACAATTCGCACAGGGCGCCACCAAAAACGCACAGAACATTATCACCAAGCGCATGGCAGAGAATAAGCTCGGCACCATCGCTCACCTGAGCGCACTGGGCGCAGCACTGCTGACCATTATTGCAAGCTTCATGCCCGCGCTGACCGCAAGTGTTTCCGGTTTTGGCGTGAGTGCAAGTAGGAGCATTAACTGGTACGAGCGTGACCTTGACGGTCCTTTCATTCTAATCCTGGGTCTTGCGATTCTTGGATTGGGTATTGCTTACCTGTTCGTCGAGAAATCATGGGCACGTTACACCTTCGCGGGTGTATCCCTGGTGACCGGTCTGATTGTCCTGTTCGACACTATTAACGTTATCGGCAAAGCAGGTGAGTTCGCCGCAGGTTATGCAAAGGTGAGTGCAGGCTTCGGCGTGTACCTCATGCTGATGATGAGCCTGGTGCTCATTGCAGCCGCTGTATTGGTTTCCCTCAATGATATTAAGCAGCTGATTGCCAAGGTACAGTCTAACTCCTCGCAGAATGCTGCAGCTCAGCCCGCTCAACAGTACCAGCAGGCTCCGCAAGGCTACCAGGCTGCACCCCAGCAAGCTCCCATGCAGCAGGCACCGGCAGCTCCGGCTCAGCCTGAACAGCCCGGCCAGCAGCCCAGCGCCTAATATCTTAGCTACTAGCCTGTAGCGCATAGGGATCACCCCGGAATATTGTCCCGTCAATATTCCGGGGTGTTCTGTATTTAACCCTCGCGAAATACCCGCCCAAATATAAGGGGGGAGTAACCTACCTATTGAATCCTGCACCGGGGTGGGCGCGCACATGAGATTTCTTGAGCCCGACCCTGATATCGAGCGGTGTTTAGTTTAGGATAGATAGGTAGAGCTAGTAGAGAAAGGACAAGCTGTGCTTCCCAGCTTTGACCAGTGGAAAACCGACTTTATGGCGCGCACCGGCAGCGCACCCGGCGAGCAGGATATTAAAGCTGCCCTGGGCGTAGAGTTTACCTTCCAGTCGGGCGCAAACTCCCTGGCAGCATCCGCGCAGGCGCCCAGCTACACTCCCGTACCGCCTGCCCCCGCCGCTGAAGAGACCACCATTCTGGACGAAACCCAGATTATTGACAGCTTGCCCGCACCCGCTACCGCCACGGCCATGCCCGCGCCCAATAGCGTACCTGCGCCCAACTCTATTCCTGCGCCGACCGCTATACAGCCCGCCGTGGCATCGGCTGCACCTGCAGCGCAGACTGCTCCCGAATCTATTGAAGCTGAACGAGCCCCCAAACCCGCAGCTTTTGTGCCCGCACCCTCTACCGGCGGTACGGACAGCACCTATCCCCGTCGCGAGCGCACCGAGAAGCGTCGCAGCCCCCTGCTGGGTGTGATTGCCGCTCTGCTGGTGGTACTGATTGCTATGCTCGGTGGTTTCTTCGCTTTCCAGCAGCTGGGTTTCGGTCAGCAGCAAAATACTGCCGCCAGTGCTTCGGCACAGGCTAGTGTACAAGGTTCAAGTTCCGCTGTCCCCAGCGCAAGTACTCGGGCAAGCAGTACAACGCCCAGCGTTAGCGCTTCTGCAACCTCCACGAGCGCAAGTATCACTCCCAGTGCGAGCGCCAGCCCCTCGACGGCAAGCGCCGCGAACTCCAAGAGCTGGGTAACCGTGCGTGAACTGCGCTCTGAAAACCGCGCCCCCGAGAATAAGTCCACCGATACCTCGCCGGTGGGCGCGGGTACTTTCTGCGGAACCGGCCCGTCGAGTCTGGGGGATAAGGACTCCAAGATCTACATTATGAAGGCTCAGACCGGTATCTCTTGTTCCGAGGCTCAGAGCATCTTCTCCAACTACGCATACTCTTCGTCGAACCGCGATATGAAGGGCTACACCTGCGAGGCAAATAATGCCGAAAACACTCGCCGTTTCGGCTACAGCCACGTGTGCTCCAAGGACGGTTACGCCCTGGTGCTGACCAGCGTGCCCTTCCTCTCCGGTACCCCGCAGACCAACTTTAAGACCACCACCTTTAGCACCGCTAATGGCGCGACCGTGTGCGTGTTCAATAATGCCTCGGCGGATATTACCTGCCAGTCCCATTTGAACTCTTCGCCCAGCGGCTGGGACGGCCAGCGCGGCAACCCGGTGGCCCAGGTGTCCCTGGGCACCGGCTCGAGCGTGTCTAGCAATGCCACGCTCATGGCTTCGGATTCTTCCAGTGTGCTTTCGGGCGCTAATGGTGAGAAGCTGTACGCAGGCGAGACGATCACTCTTTATAACGTCAGCTGCAAGGCGACCAGCGATTCGACCGTGCAGTGCTCGAGTGCCTATAACGCTTTTGTGATCGGCCCGGACGGTGTGATTGCTCAGAGTTAGACTCTGCTAGGGCTAGCAACACCTGTAATATTCGCGCTATATTGAGCGCACCCTGACCATCTAACCTCGAATCACCGTGTACAACTATTGAAGTGATAGGGGGCTATGTTAGGGTGGAAGAACTACGTCACCGATATCGGAGAAAACATGTCTGAACCTCCTTATTCTTACCCCCTGTCCCCGCAGGATTGGGCGAACCAGTTCGCGGCACGTACCGGTCGCACCCCGACCCAGGCGGATTATGAGCAGGCGCTCGCCGCAGGCCAGGTGCAGCCCGTGGATGCAGCGCCCGCCCAGCCCGGTTATGCACAACCCGGCTATGACCAGCCCGGTTATAACCAGGGTGGCTACGCACAGGATCCCTACGCGCAGCAGTCCCAGTACGCCTATGATCAGCAGGGTGCCGCCTACGCTGGTTACCCCGCGCCGCAGAAGAAGTCTGCGCTGCCCCCTGATTCTGGGCATTGGTGGCGGCGTGGTGGCACTGCTGGTTGTTGTTGCGCTGATTCTGATTTTTGTGGTGCCTCGCGGGGCGCATAATAGCTCGGCAGACGCTTCGGCTACCGCTAGCCAGTCGGTCTCTGCCAGCCAGTCCCCGAGCGCATCTGCAAGCTCTTCCAGTGCAAGCCCCAGCCCGAGTGCAAGCAGCAGCTCTGCCAGCGCCTCGGCAAGCGCGAGCCGTAGTGCCTCGGCAACTCCCTCCGCAAGCCCTTCAACCAGCACCAGTGCAGCGGCTAAGTACACCGTGGATCAGATTGCCGGTAATTACACTACGAGTTACCCGGTCAATGGTGTTAACGCCGATTTCACGCTGCGTTTGAAGGCTGACGGTACCTGCGGTATGGGTTTCACTACTACTCTTGACGGCCAGTCCGTAACTGTTGATGAAGCAACTACCGAATGCACCTGGAGCATTAGCAGTTCGGGTACTCATGTAACCCTTCAGGCAACCAACCTGGAAGGTACCAAGACTCGCGGTATGTTCCGCATTGAGGATAAAGACACGCTGCAGAATATTATGTCTACTCAGGAACGTTATACTCGCGTCTAAACACCTGTGAATGCAGCTTGCTATGCACGGCTGCATGCGGTCGGTGCGTTCTTCGCGCCGTAGCTTCCCGCACAGGAGCTACAGGGCGGGAGCGCACCGACCATTTCCCAACCACCCATTTCACTCGGCGAATATGTGACCCTACGAGACCATAGAGCCAATGACCACCGAGAACCCTTTGAATACTTCCCCTTCCGATAACTCCCGCACGCCCGAGGAGGCCAGCGGAACCCCTGAGAGCACGCAGGAGCTGCAGGTACCCCAAGCACAGGTACCCGTCGCCGAGACAAACACCGCTCAGAGCTCCACCGACCGCACTGATAAAGCCAGCGATGCCCAGAACGAAGACTTCGGCACCTTCATCTGGGACGAAACCGCAGCCACCTATATTAGCCAGGACTTTAACGTCCCCTATCTGGAGCAGCTGCACGAAACAGAAGAGCAACTCGAAGAGCCAGAGAGCGAACCCGAAGAAGACACCGAGAAGAGCAACCGCAAGAGCAAAATCGCAAGTATCGGCCTGGGCGCGGGCGCTATTGCCCTCACCCTTGGGGCTGCGGCGGGCGTGTACACCATGACTCAGCCCAAGAGCGGGCCGGAACGAAGCCCCTCCGCCAGTGCCCCCACCTCCGCTACGGTAGAGGCACAGGCACAGCAGAACCATCCGGTACACACCGAAGACGGCGAAAGCCCCTCACGCGTAAAATATAGCGCCGAAGATTTCATCGGGCAGGAATATATTATGACCAATGAAGTTGACGGTCACCGCCTGGACACCTACCTGAAATTCAATGCGGATAATACCTGCACCATCAGCAATGTGCTGCACACCGCCAATACCGAATACCATAATCGCGACGCGTTTAGCAGCTGCAAATGGGTGCTGAACTCCTCCAGCGCGCGTATTTATGTCACCACGGTCTTTTCCGGGGATAAAGACAACGGCTATGATATTTTTGAAATTAAAAGCCGCGATCGTTTGCACAGCGTCAATAGTAACCAGAACCCCTACTATCGTGTAGGAACCGCTCTGGCGCCGGGCAGCAGCCCCTACGCCCGCCCGAGCAAGGAGGGCACGCCCGCCGCTGCCCCCTCGCTGGCGATTAGCCCGGGATCGAATGCAACTCCAAGTCGCTAGCGCCCCCGCCCGTATTTAGTAACCGATTCACCGACCGAGAACGACTATGAGTAACCCCCTGACTCCCGCCGCATGGGCACGAAAATTCTATTTCGCCCACGGACGCCGCCCCACCAACGGCGAGTACCGTGCCGCCTATGAGGCGGGCGAGGTTACCGCTGTCGACCCCGCGCAGCCGCCGGTACGCACCCACTATGAGGAAAGCACGGACTTCTATGTGGATGAAGAAAGCACCGTGCTGCTGGGCGAGGATGAATTTAGCGAATTTAACCGCGCGCAGTTCGCCAATCGTACCGGTCGTTCCGCACCCGAAGGCTGGGGTAGCTCTGCCTCTTCTGCAGGCGCTGGTGCAGCAGGGGCAGGTGGGGGAGCGCTTCCTCCCCATACCACAGGCCCTCTGCCTCCTGATCAGACCGGCACCCTGAGCTATAACCAGCCGACCTCGCGTAAGCCGCTCATGCTCACCCTGACTATTTCATTGAGCGTACTGATTGTGCTGCTGGCTCTGATTCTTTGGGGTGTGAGTACCCGTACTACGGGCGCTCAGGATCAGCCAGCGGGACCCATTACGACTGGCTCGGCGAGCGCTTCTGCCAGTGCGAGTATGAGTGCAAGCGCAACCCCGAGTGCTACCCCCACCCCGGCAGCAACGACCACGAGCGCCGCGCCCAGCCCGACCGCTACCTCCGAGCGTCCCCCGGCGGTCAGCGGTGAAGAAATCCAGGGTATTTACTCCGTGCCCACCAGCGAGTTCACGGATAAGAAGCGCGCTATTCACCTGGTGATGCGCGCCAATAATAGCTGCACCATGGTCACCTATAGCGAGCAGGCGGAGCGTATCGAATACCCCTGCGAGTGGAAAATGACGGGTAAGAATGTGGCGATTACGCTCAAAACCTCGACCCTGAAGTTTAACGGCGAGATTGAGGGTAGCACCCTGACCCTGAGTATGACCTACCAGGGTGAGACCACCACCCACCACTATGCGAAGGTTAGCTCCACCGTGACTGATGAAGAGATAGCTGCCCTGGGCCCGGGCTCTGGTTAGTAGCTATAAAGGTCAGCGCTGGATAAGCTGAGGACAGTGTGTTCGCCGGTTATCTCTTCTAAATGGCGGCGGCCAACGCTCACCTTCAGCATGGCTGTTCACCTGATAGGAGCGTCTAAGGCGGTGGTACATCTACGGATGTACCACCGCCTTAGTGTACCTACGAGCTATGGGTCTGGGAGGGAAGCATAGAGGGGAACCGAGCAGGGGAGTAGAGTCTTGAAACTGGGCGGTGACGAGAAAAGAGTTATAACCCCTGAAGATTCTCTATACTGAGTAAGGCATTAGTTGATGATGAGAAAGAATACTATGACTCAGAACCCCAACCAGGGTTACGGCTACGATAGCGCCGCACCGCAGCTGCCCGCACCCGCACAGCCCGTACAGCAGGCTCAGCAGCCTGTGCAGGTCTCTCCCGTGGAGAGCGTATCTGCACCCCTGACTCCCGCTCCAGCGAATGCAGCAGCGCAGAATGCAACCCCGCAGCCGGCGCAGCCTCAGCCTGCTCCCGCCTACACCGAGCAGCCCAGCGCACCGCTGACGGTAGAGCAGCCCACCGGTACCTTCATCCCCAACCCTTACGCGCTGCAGGGCACTCAGTTCGACGCGAACGCACCCAAGCAGAAGACCCCTCCGGCGACCGCGCACTATATTATGGCGGGTCTGATTGGTCTGGCTATTCTGCTGGTGTATATTGTGCCGGTTCTGCCCATTGCCTCGGGAGGCCTGTTCGGCGTAAACGTCTCGTTGAACTGGTTTACCGATACTTCGTCTCTGGATGAGTCGAATCCTTATACGCCGATGGCAATGGTGACGTATGTCTTCAATACCGTGCTGCTGCTTTTCGTGATTCTTTTCGTGGCTCTGCGCAACACCGCGATGCGTATAACCACCGGTATTATTGCGATCGTCTGGGGTCTATGCCATATGGGCTTTGGCGTGCTCATGTGGATGGCTCTGTCGAACTCTAAGTCTTCCAGTAGCTACGGCGCGTTGATGTCGATCGGTCCGAGCTTCCCTGTACTGGCGCTTACCGGTCTGATTATGACTGTTGCCGGTATTCTGATGTTGCTCAAGTTTAGCCCGAAGAATCAGTCGGTACTGCCGATTCAGCCCATCCAGCAGGTTCAGCCCGTTCAGACCGTTGCACCGGTTCAGCCGGTTCAGCAGAATCAGCAGGTTCAGCAGCCCGCACCGGGTACCACCGAAGGCACTCCGCAGGCATAAGCGTCTGCCGCTGACTCTACACTAAAACGACCCGAGAGCTATCTCGGGTCGTTTTTCTAGTGCTCAATATCCCTAAACAGGCGCTCGCCGCGCAACTATGACATGATAGAAGAATGACTGAAAACCACAGCACCGCAGAAGAACTCAGCGCCGAAGAGCGCCTCGCCGCCCTGCTGCCCACCCTGCCCGCCTACCTGCTGGAGGTTATTCAGCACCCCAAGGCACTGCCATTCCCCGTCTTCGAACGATCCCAGCTGCGCATCGGCTACGTACCCGCCATTATGCCCGGCAAATGGTTCACCCGCTGGCATGAACGCTACGGCGACCGCGTGCAGCTTGCAGAAATGCCGCTAAACACTGATAGCGGTCTGGCAATGCTCGATAAGCCCCTGGGACTGGGCGATGAGGCACGCGCCGCCGAACCGCTCATGCACATGTGCATCCTGCGCCCGGATAAAGAACCCGAAAGCCAGGATAAGGAACGCTACCACTCCATTCGCCTCTACGAAGAGCTGCCCGTGGTCGTGTTGCCCAAAGACCACGTGCTCACCGTACTCGATGAAGTGCCCGTCGAAGAGCTCGCCGAAGAATTCCTCATGCACGAGCCTGAAGACTTCCCCGCATGGGCTGAACTCTCCGCAGAATACCGTGCCGCCAACCCGCGCCGCGTGCCCGAATACCGCCACGATAAAGACGCCATTGAACTGGTCGCCGCAGGCGTGGGCCTGTACATTGTGCCCATGTCCATTGCACGCTACTACCATCGCAAGGACCTAACCTACCGACCCGTGACCGGCCTGGACACCTACCCGGTGAACCTCGTGTGGAAGCGCCGCCCCAAGGAAGACCCGCGCACCGAAGCAGAAGAAACCATTATTCAGGACTTCATCGGCATTGTGCGCGGCCGCACCGCCACCAGCGACCGAGGCAGCGAAACCAAACAGGCACGCGCCGAACGCATCGCCGCCGAAAAAGCATGCGAAAAAGCTAAAAAGCGCGCCGCCAATGCGCGCCGCGAAGCCAATGACCGCAAGGCAGCCAACGCCCGTAAGAACGGTAATGCCCGCCAGCACGCGCGCCAATCCGCAGCCAATGCGCAGGCACGCCGCGCCGCCGACAAGAAGGCACGCAAAGCCAAAAAGCGCGCCTCCTAAACGTGGAAGGCTAAAAGTTCACGTATAAGAGCCTGGGAATACCCTCAACTACCAGGGGATTCTCAGGCTCTTATGCACCCGGACGGTCAGAAGCACACGGGGAAAGCGATACACTAGAAACTATGGCACTTTCAATGGAAACCCGACCCGCAGCCTATGCGCTGATCATCGAACAAGGCAAAATTCTGATGACGCGCTGGGTCCCCGAAGACCCCAGCATGGCACCCATGTGGTCCCTGCCCGGCGGCGGAATGGAACCCGGAGAACAAGCCGACGAAACCGCCCTGCGCGAAGCCCTCGAAGAAACCGGCTACTCCATTGCCATTGAAGACATCCTCGGAGTACACGCCGGCCATTTCCCCGCGCGCACCGGCATGTACGGCTCCAAGCTGCCCTTCTGCGCCCTGCGCATTGTCTACCGCGCCCACATTGTCACCGGCGAGCTACGCCATGAAGAGAACGGCTCCTCCGATATTGCCCGCTGGGTACCGATCTCCGAGCTGGATAGCCTGCGCACCGGCAGCCTGATTGACGAGGTAGCATCCATGATGGGCTACCCCAATGCAGCCAGCTGGGCACGCGAATACCGCGAATTCTTAGATGACGAAAACGCACGAAAGCTCTCCTAATGGTCAGCAATCACCCGCATAAAACCTGCGTAAACCGCTGCGATATTAGCCGCCGAACCATGCAGCACCGAACCCTGCAGCGCCGCACTCTGCTGGGCGCCGGCGCGCTTCTTGGTATGGGCGCGCTCCTATCGGCCTGCGCAGAAACCAAACCCAGCTACACCCCCGACCCCTCCGCCAGCGCGTACCGCCCCCTAAACCTGCACCTGCACGGGGTCGAAGACATGCCCATTATCGCCGCCGTGTACGCGCAGGCGCTTATTGCTGTGGGCTACGAAGTCATTATTCACACCGGCACCTATAGCCGCGAAGAATACACTCGCGCCCTGCAAAATAGCGAAGAAACCAATACCGAAGGCGCCAGCCTGGATATCGTGCTGGACCTATCCCACGACCTGCTGCTAGAAAGCACACAAGACGCGAAACTCTCGCCCGCATCCATCGCCAGCGAACGCGCCGCAGCCAGTGCAAGCGCCAGCGCAGAAGCCGCCGGAGTCACCCTCAAACCCAGCCCCAGCGTAAGCACGGGGCCCACCCCCAGCGCCTCGCCCAGCTCCAGTAGCGCTTTCAATATTCGCGCCATGAGCAGCAGTGATATTATCAACGCCATTAAACGCGTGCTGCCCGAAAACATTAGCGTGCAGGATGCACTCAACGCCGACTTTGACGAGGTGCTCACCGTAACCAGCGCCTTTAGCACCGTGAGTGGCATTAATTCCCTGGCTCAGATTGCCGACTACCCTCAAGCCGCCGGGCTGCGCTACGAGCTCTCCAGCTCATACGCAACCAGCAGCTACGGCATGGACGCAATCACCAAAGCCTATAAATTCACCGTTGGAAGCGTAGTCAACGATTCCAACCCGGCAGATCGCGTCGCCGCCATTATTAGCGGAAGCGCCCAGATCGCCCAGCTGCGCTCTGTAGACCCTGCAATCAGTGATAATCTACTAGTGACCTTAGCAGACCCGCAGAATATCCAGATGCGGCAACAGCTGCTGCCTCTAACCCGAGCGCAGCTGCCCGCCAGTGCACGTGAGACAATCGCGAAAGTATCGGCTACGCTAGATAACAACAACATAACTTTCCTGCTACGCCTGACCGGCGGCGCTAACCCCGTCTCCACTGAAGACGCAGCGAAATTTTGGTTAGAACACCCTAGGAAATAACATGGCAACCTACCGTCAATCCTCAAAACTGAATAATGTTCTCTATGACATTCGCGGACCCATTCTAGAAGAGGCCCAGCGCATGGAAGCGCGCGGCCACCGCATCCTCAAGCTGAACATTGGCAACCCCGCCCCCTTCGGTTTTGAAGCGCCGGACGCCATTATGATGGACATTATCCGTCACCTGCCCGAAACCCAGGGCTACTCTGACTCCCGCGGCCTGTACTCGGCACGCACCGCCATTGTGCAGTACTACCAAACCCGCGGAATCCTCTCCCTGGACACCGACGACGTGTACCTGGGTAACGGTGTCTCCGAACTGATCCCCATGGCGCTGCAAGCACTGTGCGAAATCGGCGACGAGATTCTGATCCCCATGCCCGACTACCCGCTGTGGACAGCATCCACCGCGCTGGCAGGCGGCAAGCCCGTGCACTACCTGTGCGATGAAGAGAACGACTGGTACCCCGATCTGGAGGATATTCGCTCCAAGATCACCGAACGCACCCGCGGCATTGTGGTTATCAACCCCAATAACCCCACCGGTGCCGTATACCCGCGCCATATTCTTGAAGGTATCGCCGACATTGCCCGCGAGCACAACCTGGTGGTCTTCGCCGACGAAATCTACGAAAAGATCACCTACGACGGCGCCGTAGCAATCAATATGGCAACCGTGACCAAAGATGACGTGCTCTGCCTGACCTTCTCCGGTCTGTCCAAGGCATACCGAGTCTGCGGTTACCGCGCCGGCTGGATGGCAATCACCGGCCCCAAGCAGGACGCCACCAGCTACATTGAGGGTATTAACCTGTTGGCATCCATGCGCCTATGCTCCAATGTGCCCGCACAGCACGCTATTCAGACCGCTCTGGGCGGCTACCAGTCCATTAACGAACTGATTCTGCCCCAGGGCCGCCTATACGAGCAGAACAAGCTGGCACACACTATGCTCAACCAGATTGACGGCATTACGTGTAAGCCCGCACCCGGTGCGCTTTACCTCTTCCCGAAGATCGATATTGAAAAGTTCGATATTCGCGACGATGAGAAGTTCGTGCTGGATCTGCTGAAGGAACAGAAGATTCTCTTTAGCCACGGCTCGGCGTTTAA
Organism: Rothia sp. (in: high G+C Gram-positive bacteria); assembly: GCF_030540545.1. GTDB lineage: Bacteria > Actinomycetota > Actinomycetes > Actinomycetales > Micrococcaceae > Rothia. Next base: position 172,346 of record NZ_JAUNVZ010000002.1, read on the forward strand.
CTGGCATAAGCCCGACCATTTCCGTCTGGTCTTCCTGCCCGATGTGCAGACCCTGACCAGTGCGCTGGAACGTCTGGGTAACTTTATGGCTGATTATAAGCAGAAGTAAGACTGGCTGTAGACGCTGATATATCAGCGGATATACACGCGAGAATACAAAGAATCCCGGCACTGCCTTCTAGGAGGCGGTGCCGGGATTCTGTATGCGCATTTTCTTTTTTTGGGGAGCCAGGCGAGGGGGTGAAGTACGCCGCACCGCACGCAGGAGGCGCTGCTAGTGCTGCTGAGCCTGCTGCGCCTGAGCCAGGCGCTCGCGGGCACCCTCAAGCCACGCCTCGCAGCGCTTAGCCAGAGCCTCACCGCGCTCCCAGAGGGCAATGGACTGCTCCAGATTGCTCTGACCGCTCTCAAGCTGGCGGACGACCGCATCCAGCTCAGCACGAGCCTGCTCATAGCTGAGGGTATCCACCGGGGCACCCATGGCCTCGGAAGAGAAGACAATATTTTCAGACATTTATACTCCTTGTATCAAGCGTTATATCGGGTTGAAAGACTAGACCACGCGAACATCGGCGGTGCCCTGCTCAGCGTGAATCACCAGGGGCTCGCCGGAGGTTAGCAGAGAAGTATCGCGCACCAGTGAACCGTCAGCGCGCTGCACAATCGAATAACCGCGCGATAGAATCTGCAGGGGAGAAAGAGCCCTCACACGCGCCAGGGTATGACCGATTGCGTCGGATTCACGGCGGATGCGCTGCTCCACCGCGCGACTGGCACGCTCACGCAGACGGTAAAGCTCATCGGTGCGCCAATTCAAATCGGTCTCGGGCTGAGACATGGACGGGCGGCTACGAATCGCCTGCAGCCCCTGGTGCTGCATATCCAAGAAGCGCGTAACGGCTGCCTTCATGCGCATGCGCGAATCCTGAATGACCGCCATCTCTTCGCTCAGATCCGGCACGATATTCTTACCGGCATCCGTGGGGGTGGAGGCGCGGAAATCAGCCACCAGATCCAGCAGGGGCTGATCCGCCTCGTGACCAATAGCCGAGACCACGGGAGTCTGAGCGGCCGCCACGGCACGGATCAGAGCCTCATCGGAGAAGCCCAGCAGATCCTCAAAGGAACCGCCGCCACGGGCAATAACAATCACATCCACCTCGGGGTGAGCGTCCAGCTCACGCAGTGCGGCAATGACCTCACGCGGAGAATCAGCTCCCTGAACCTTGACGGTGCGCACCTCAAAAGCCACCTGCGGCCAGCGCGCCGAAGCATTGCGAATCACGTCTTTTTCAGCATCCGAATTACGGCCGGTAATCAGACCCACACGATGCGGCAGATAAGGCAGAGGCTTACGCAGAGCCGGGTTGAACAGACCCTCAGCCTGCAGCTTCTCGCGCAGCTGCTGCAATTGCTCGTGCAGATTACCGGTACCCACCGCGTAGATCTGCTGAGTATTGAGCATCAGGCTACCGTTTTTCCACAGGCTGGGCTTGACCGCGGCAACAATGCGCGAACCCGGCTGAATATTCTGCGGAAGAGTGGCAGCGGCACGACCAAAAAGGGATATTGAGAAGGAATAGTCCTGCTCAAGATCCTTAATGTCGATATAAACAGTGGTACCGCGGTGTCGGATAGAAACCACCTGAGCCTCAACCCAGGTCTGCGGGATCTTCGCCAAATAATCGCGGGTATTGGTCGCCAGAAGCGCCAGCGGCCATGGGTTGGTCGCCTCGGTCATATTTGCCTTCGGCGGCAGCTGACGCTCCGAGAGCGCAGGCACCACCAGCTGGCCGGAGGGTGTCATCGTGGCAGGGATACTCATATCTCTATTGTGACCTATAAAAACCAAAAGTGTGCACCAAACGGGCACAGGCGCAACGCTTAAGGTGAAACTGAGGTGAGACTATAGTGCCGCAGGGCAGTGAACACGGTACCTTTAAAGGCTGAAGCTTGACGCGCGGAAAGCGCCTGCGACCCAGCGCACAGGCACTTCACGCACCGCGCCATAACCACGTAGGATAGAGTTCATGTCCACTGAAACCATCTCCCTCGGTCTGCCCGTCGTACCTCGAGTACGCCGCACCCGCGAAGATATCGAAGCAGCAGCGCCCGTTACCGGCGAGAAGAAAGTCCTGCTGGCAACCCCCCGCGGTTATTGCGCGGGCGTGGATCGCGCCGTGATCGCCGTGGAAAAGGCACTGGAACACTACGGTGCGCCCGTGTACGTGCGCAAGCAGATTGTGCACAACCGCCACGTGGTGGAGACCCTGGAAAAGCAGGGTGCGATTTTCGTGGACGAAGTCGATGAAGTACCCGAGGGTTCGGTGACCGTTTTCTCCGCTCACGGTGTCTCCCCGGCTGTAGTCGCAGCCGCCGGTGAGCGCGAACTGAACACTATTGACGCAACCTGCCCCCTGGTGAACAAGGTGCACCGCGAGGCTGTGCGATTCGCTAAGCAAGACTACGATATTCTGCTGATCGGTCACACCGGTCACGAAGAAGTCGAGGGTACCGCCGGCGAGGCCCCCGACCATATTCAGATCGTGAACTCTCCTGACGAGGTCGATCAGGTGACCGTACGCAACCCCGATAAGGTCGTGTGGATTTCTCAGACCACCCTGTCGGTGGACGAGACCCTGGAAACTGTGGCGCGCCTGCGCGAGCGTTTCCCTTCTCTGCAGGATCCGCCGTCGGATGATATTTGCTACGCGACCTCTAACCGCCAGGGCGCCATTAAGGAGATCGCTCCTCAGGCTGATTTGGTGATTGTGGTTGGTTCTGCGAACTCGTCGAACTCTGTGCGTCTGAAGGAAGTGGCCGAGGAATACGGCGCTAAGCGTGCCGAGCGTGTGGACTTCGCTCACCAGGTGGATGAGTCCTGGTTTGAGGGAGTGGCGACCGTTGGTTTGACCTCCGGTGCGTCGGTGCCCGAGGTATTGGTGCAGGAGGTACTGCAGCTGCTGGCTGAGTACGGTTATAGCACCATTGAAGAGGTTGAGACCGCTAAGGAAGATATTCTCTTCTCCCTGCCTAAGGAGCTGCGTGCCGCTCTGAAGAATGACGAGAACGCGGGCCGCCAGTTGGGCGGTCGAGGCGCGAAGCCGACCCGCTAGTTTCTGACGCAGCGTAGAAAAAGCCCGTTTATGCACGTTTAGCCCAGGTTTACCCGGGCTAAACGTGCATAAGCGGGCTTTTTCTGTACGGCGGTGCGTGATAGGGTAGAGGGGCACTACACAAAACCGTTAATAGAGGAGCATCGTGTCTCAGTACCCTCAGGGTCCCCTCTCGGCGCAGGATTGGGCTAACCAGTTCTACGCGACCTACAACCGCCAGCCTAACGCTGATGATTACCAGGCAGCTATTGCAGCCGGCCAGGTTGTTAATCCCAACGCCCCCGCACAGCCCGCTCAGCCGGTAGCTCCGCAGCAGCCTGCTCAGGATGCGGCTGCCTACGCACAGGGCGCGCAGCCCGGTTATGCTCAGCCTGGCTATCCTCAGCAGCCCGTGGCGAAGAAGTCTAATCTGGGCCTGTGGCTTGGCCTGGGTGGTGGCGCGCTTGCCATTATTTTGGTGGTTGTGCTGCTCTTTGTCTTCGGCGTTTTTGGTGGCACCAAGAGCGCTGCAGGTAAGTATGAAGCGGATATGACTGACTACTTTAAGTCCACTAGTGGTAGCAGCCTAAGCCTTCCTGCCGGTGCTAGTGTCAAGGTGACTTTGGACCTCAAGAGCGATAAGACCTGCTCCATGTCGATGGCAGCTGGGCCTGTAAATATGGAAGTCACCAAGGACTGCACCTGGAGCCAGGACGGCCGTAAGGTTACTCTGACCGCTAAGTCTTCGACATCTGATTCTAGCAGTGAGTCTTCTGTCGATGTTGAGCTGAGCGAAGATGGTAAGAGCCTGAATGCCAAGAGCAAGGATAGCTCTTTGACAATGGGCTCTTCTGTTGAATTCAAGCGCGTTTCCTAAGCTCTCGCTAGAGATCTCTGGCTAATATATAGCGTGTATACACCGGGTAGGATTGGATTATTCTCCTTTCCTACCCGGTGTTTTATGCTTTCGCGTTTATAGGTCTTTACTCTGAGATGTGAGTGCGACTCGTATCGCAAGATACATGTAACCCTATACCATAGGTTGAGTGTTTTGTTTCCTCTAATAGCAACGGGGGAATCCCCAAACACATACAATACACAGCCAATGATAGATAGAGGGTAACCCATGACTGAGAATATTCCCCAGCCTTCCAATATCCCGCCCGCACAGCCCGCACAGGCAGCTCAGCCCGGTATGTCTGCACCCGGCACCGTTCCGGAACCCGCGGCGCCCGCCTCCAAGAAGACCCTGTGGTACGCACTGGGCGGTGGTGGTATAGCCATTATTCTGCTGGTTATTATCCTGGCGGTCAGCGGTGTATTTGCGCCCAAGGGACCGGCCGGTAAATACGAGGTGGATATGAAGCAGCTGGCGCAGCAGAGTGGTGCGAGCGAATCCGAGATTAATTCCGATGCCGTGGCGCAGTCCTATATGCGCATGGACATCAAGGAAAATAACACCTGCACCCTGGTTGCTAAGCTGGGTTCCCACCGCGAGAATAGCGCTGATTGCACCTGGCAGAAGACCGACGAACACCTCTACTCCTTTAAGATTGAGGGAGAATCCGATGAGATTCAGGCTCGTCTTTCCGATGATGGCAAGGACTTTGTTCTCTGGGCTGGTGACGATTCGGATGACGGCCCCACCGGTACTAGCGTGACCTTCAAACGCGTGTAATAGCCTCATGGGCGTGAGCGGGTAGATTCTTCGAGGATCTACCCGCTTTCTGTTTATTGGAGTACTCAAGAGAGAAGGATGCAGCGCTCGCCTGCTCACTATATCTTGCTGTATGCGGGTAACGGGCTGAGGGAGGCAGTGTCTTTCAGCCTTCTTTATAGTTGAGGCGCTAGAGTAGAGCCAACCATGGACACTGCGCGCTGCATTCTAGGCGCGCCATAGCATATGAGGAGAGCTATGAGTCAGAATCCTGCGCCCTTGGATCCGCAGTCCTGGGCGAATCAGTTTTACGCAGCCCATAACCGTCAGCCTAGCGCTGAGGAGTACCAGGCTGCTCTTGCTGCCGGTCAGGTAGTTATTCCGCAGAGCGCTGTCCCGGCGGGTGTTGCTCCGGCTCCGCAGCCGGCGCCCCAAACCCCCGAGCAGAAGAAGAACGCGAAGGTGCTGCTCTGGTCTTCGGCTGCTACCGTTGGTTTGATCCTTCTGGTGGTTATTGCTTTGGCGGTTATTGGTATGTTTTCTCAGCCGAAGAGCGCAGCCGGTAAGTACAAGGCAGATTATGCGCAGATGGAGAAGGCATTTGGTGATGGGTCGGCTCCTCCGAGCTCGATCAATACCGATGACGTCTATATCACTCTGGAACTCAAAGAAGATAAGAGCTGCGAGGTAGAGATGAGTCTGGGCTCTGCTCAGAAGACTAAAGTGAGCGATGGCTGCTCCTGGGAACAGAACGGCAACAATATCACTCTCAAGGGCTGGGATTCTTCCTCTAAGGAGGGTCATGCGACTCTCTCTAACGACGGTAAAACCCTGACTCTTGACGGTACAAAGACTGAGAAAACGAACGGCGTAAGTAGCACCTCGGAGAAGAAGCTCGAGATGAAGCGAATGAACTCTTAACGGTACGGCTGATTGGAACCATAAGCGGTGGGGTGGATACGTGAGTATCCACCCCACCGCTTTAGTACGCTCTGAAGATCGCCTAAGACGCCGAAGGGCAGGGGAGAGACGCGCTGCGAATCGCTTTGAGGAAACTCCCAGCTCGTATTCATCAAAAGCCAAGCTAAACACCAGGAAGCCTCCAGCCCGGGCGCCTACTGTAGAAAACAGATACCCGCGCAATTGTGCGCGCTCATCACACCCCAACATACAGGAGAATCCCATGAGCCAGAGCCCCTTCGGCCCCAGCCCCCTAGAACCTCAAGAATGGGCTGACCGCTTCTACGGTCTGCACAACCGTCAGCCCACCGCCGAGGACTACAACGCCGCCATTGCCGCCGGTGAAGTACGAGACCCGAATGCACCCGCGGCTTTTACCCAGAGCCAACCGGCGCAGCCCGCAGTATCACCGGCTCCCGCAGCCAGCCCCTCCCCCTATAGCGGCGGATACTCCCAACCTGCGAACACCGGATATGGCGCACCCGGCTATTCCAATGCACCCTATAACGCACCAGGTTATGGCGGCCAGCCACCATACGGTGCCCCTGCAGCGCAGAAGAACAATACCGGTCTAATCCTAGGTATCGCCGGAGGCGGCGCGGCACTGCTGCTAGTCATCGTGCTGATTGTGGTTTTTGCAGTCAGCAGCCGCCCCTCCTCAAATACTCCGGCGGCACAGCAGAGCACTACGAGCGCGGCGCCCGCCTACACCCAAGCACCCGCTCCGGCGACTACCTCCCCGGAGGCGCGACCAACCGAAAATAGTGAGCCACCCGCACCACGCTCCACCCCGAGCCCGAGCCGCACCACCAGCTCGCCTGCACCTCAGCGCACCACCACCAGCGCGGCAGCGCCCGGCGGCTCCACCAAGGATAAGGCAACGATGGCGGGTACTTTTGCCGCTGTGGGTACTCTCAATAACGGTGAGAAAGTAGCTATTGTCTTCCACCTCAAGGCGGATGGCACCTGCTCCCTGGATATGCACAGCGAACGTAACGGCGCTCAGGTCCACAATATGGATGTGCTGGCAACCTGCGACTGGTCCTTCATCAGCGATTACATTTTCGTTAGCGGTCGCTGGCAGTCCGATGGTAGCGGCACCGCTAAACCATTTGTTGAGCGTTTGACCATTGTCGATAAGGACACCCTGAAGAATAAGGAGAACCCCAATATAGAGTACAAGCGTATTGACGAGGTACGCGGATAAGTACGGCGCATAGCCCTCAGTTCAGAGCAGCGGGGCGGATACATGAGTATCCGCCCCGCTGCTTTTGTATGGGGGAGTGTATGGTGAGAGCGAGCTGAGAGGGCAGCTGTGCAGCGGATCAAGAAGAAGCGATCTTTGCTAGATCATGGCTATGGTCCCCACACAATCACCGTTACACAACCGCCCGGAATAATCAGCCTTATCTCTCAGCGAGTTTGCAGGAAAAGCGGGGTAGTTTTCAGCTATCTATAAGCTTTATCCCGTACAGTAAATACCTGAGAGTTTCAGCGGGTCATACCCGCATCCCACGACATGCATTGGATACTACGATGAGCAACTACCCCAACTCTTCTGGTGGCGCCAAGAGCTACGCCGAATGGTACAACGAATTTACCCGCACCTACGGCCGTGCACCCAGCGAAGCTGAATACCAGGGCGCTCTTGCCCTCGGCCAGGTGCTTTCCCGCGAGTCCAGCGCACAGGCAACTTCTCAGCCCGCCCAGCCGGCACAGCCCGTACAGGCAGCACCTGTAGCACCGGCACAGACCGCATACCAGCAGGCACCCGCGCAGCCGGCAGCCTATGCAGCACCCGGCGCAGCCTACGGCGCTCCCGGCTACCCCGCTCCTCGCCGTTCCAATACCGGTCTGATTCTTGGTCTGGTCGGCGGAGGCGTTGGCCTGGTGCTGGTTATTCTGCTGGTGTTCTTTATGACCGGTGTATTTGCGGTGGCTTCTTCTTCGAGCACCCCGATAGCGCACTCCTCGACCTCCAGCAGCGCACCGTACAGCCAATCCCCGGCACCCAGCTCTTCGAGCGCTAGCCGATACACCTCCTCGGACTTTACTTCCTCTCGTTTCGCTGTACGTATTCCTTCAGAAACCACTCAGGATTTGACGATGATTTTCAAGTTTGAGTCTGGCGCAAAGTGCAGTGTGGCTGCCTCGGGTAAGAGCGGCGGTACTGAAAAGACCATTGATAATCTGGAGGCATTCTGCACCTGGTCGGTATACTCCGGCAAACTGCATATGAGCGTTCGCATGAAGGAGGAAAGCTCGACCGCAGATTTCGACTTCAATATTATTGACATCGATACCATTGAAGATGGGGACGGTTTCAAGATGGTACGTATGGGTTCCGGTAAGGAAATCCCCAATGCTGAGGGCGGCAGCTCTCGTAGTGGCGGCTCCGGCGGCCTGATCTAAGGGTTCTTCCTTGAGACTCTCATAAGGACAAAGGGCGGGTGGATACTAATCCACCCGCCCTTTGCCGTGCTCGCAGTCATGACATCTGTCATGGCCAAGTGATGACACTCTGCCCTTCTGCCGCGAGGGCGCATCTGATGTACTAGAACTATGAAAACAACAGTACTTCCCCCGGTCATCGACATCCGCAACGTCTACCAGCGTTTCACCACGCAGCACAGCAGCATTACCGCCATCGACGGCATAAGCTTCACCGCCCAGCACGGCGAAATCATTGCGCTGTTGGGACCCAATGGCGCCGGCAAAACCACCCTCATCGACATGATCCTGGGGCTTGCCACACCCGCCGAAGGCACCGTGCTCATCAACGGCAAAAGCCCCGCTACCCAGGCACGAGCCGGCTACATCGGCGCCATCTTCCAAGAAGGAGGACTGCTCAAAGACAGCACCGTCGAACAAACCGTGCTCTCCCTGGCAGCCCTCTACCCGCGCCCCATCGACACAGCAGCCGTCATCGAGCAAGCGCAGCTGACCAAGCTACGCAAGCACAAAGTAGGTGCCCTCTCCGGCGGCGAACAGCAGCGCCTGCGCTACGCCCTAGCCACCATGCACCAGCCGCAACTGCTTATCCTTGACGAACCCACTGCAGCCATGGACGTCAACGCCCGCCAAGCCTTCTGGGCCAGCATGGAACGCGTAGCCGCCAGCGGAATCACCATTATCTTCGCCACGCACTACCTGGAAGAAGCCCAAAACTTCGCCCAACGTATCGTGATGCTCAACCGTGGCACAATCATCGCCGACGGCAGCCCCGAAGACCTGCGATCCCTGGCCGGAGCAAAACATATGAGCTTCTACGCCAGCGACACCATAGCCCTACCGCAGGTAGAAATCATCCCCGAAGGCGCCGGATACCGCCACAAGCTCACCAGCACCGAGGTGGAAAAAATCCTGCCCGCTCTACTGGCCGAGCACCGCATCAGCGACCTGGAAATTATTAAACCCACCCTGGACGAAACCTTCACGTATCTGGTGGCAGAATCCAACCGCGCTGACTCCAATCGCACAGCTTCCAAATAGGCCGGTTTCACACAGGCTAAATCCCATCGCCGTATCGCACGCTAAGGAAACATCATGCTTCGCTACACCTACTACGAAATTCTGCGCACCGTCTTGAACAAAAGCGCACTCTTTAGCTTCATTCTCATGCCGGTCGCCTTCTACCTGCTCTTTGGCGCCATGCAAAGCAGCTCCTCATTCCCCATGCATGACGGAACAGTGGGCACCTACGTTATGATCGGCATGGCAATCTACGGGGCTGTACTCTCCGCCACCGCCCTGAGCGGAAATATGGTCACCGAGTTACAGAGCGGATGGGCGCGCACCCTGGGACTCACACCCCTACGTTTTAGTCACTACCTGGCCAGCAAAATTATCACAGCCCTGTGCGCAGCCACCCTCTCGGTCACCGCAGTCTTCGGGGTGGGCGTATGCACCGGCACTAAAATCCCGCCACCGCAGCTACTAGGATGCGCCGCCGTCATTATTTTCTCCTCGCTGCTCTTCGTGCTCTACGGCATGGTCGCGGCCCTGATTATCCCCGGCGAGAACGCCGTATCGATCGCTATCGGCCTGGTGGTTATGTTCGCCATGTTCGGCACTCTCTTTGTTCCGCTGCCCGAAACGCTCATGCCCTGGGCACGCTACACCCCGCTCTACGGTATGGCGCAGCTGGCACGCCGACCCTTCACCAACGGGGATATTATCTACCAGAATGATGAAGGGTTCCGCTACATGACCGAAAGTCTGGGGGCTGCCCTGGCAAATTACGGCGCATGGCTGCTGATCTTCACCGTGCTGCTGGCGCTGCTCTGGCGACGCCGCGCCACCGTGCGTCGCTAAATACAGCATGGCGCTCATACCGCAAGCGCTCCAATACAGCACAGCGCGCTCAATACAGCACAGCGCCAAGAACACGCCCCAAAACTGGCTGCGATACCCACACCCGGCGGTATCGCAGCCAGCGGCACGCAGCGATAGAATACAAGAAGATAAAGAAGCCACCGAGGTAACGCCATGAAAACCGCACACACCGCACCCGCCACGAGCGCGGGCACCGCAGACCGCACCTACCATTGGCATGGGCTCACAGCCAGTGCGCCCTGGCTCGTCTTCCTGTTCTTCCCCTACCTCAACGCCCTAACCGAACAGAACGCCCTCATCCTCAGCTGCTGCTATATGCTCTTTAGTCTCCTATACTGCACCAGCTATGTGGCACCCTGGCTGGTGAACAACCGGTGGAATATACCGGTACCGCTAGCCTGGACTGCGCTACTGAGCCTACCGGTGGCGGGCATGCTCACCCAAGAAGCACCCTACTATTGGCCCGTGCAATGTTACAGCCTGCTGCTGTACTACCTGATGCTCTGGCTCACCTACCGCGATATGGACGCCGCACTACGCTACCGGGTGGGTATCGGCATGGTGCTGACCCTCTCCGCGCTTTTCGCGGTGAGCGCTTTCCTTCTGGACTACGACGGGTACCTGTGGGCTCTGCTGCCTGCGCTCTCCTTCCCCGCAGCAGGCATGATCATCATTACCTACCGTGGAGAGCGCGAAAAGCAAGATGCACACGCTCAAACCGAGATGGACATGATGCGTGAACGCGAACGTATCGCCCGCGATGTGCACGATATTCTCGGCCACTCCCTGACCGTTATCAGCATGAAAACCGATTTGGCGCAGCGGCTGCTTGAAAACGGGAGTCCAGAATCCATTGAGCGCGCGCTGAAAGAAATCCAAGAGGTGAAGAAACTATCCCGCGCAGCCCTGGCTGAAACACGCGTGACCGTCACGCAGTTGCGCGCTCCCACAATCGAGCAGCAGGTTGCCGCCAGCGCAGATGCCCTGCGGGTAGCCGGTGTTGACGTCGATATTGAGGTAGAAGAAGCACCCACCATTAACGCGGCGCTCTTTAGCTGGGTGTTGCGTGAAGCCACCACGAACACGATGCGTCATGCGCAGGCGCAAGCCACACGCTACCGTATTACCGAAACCACTCTGGATTTGATGGATAACGGGGTGGGGTTGGGTACCGTGCGCGGTAACGGGCTCAAAGGCATGGCTGAACGCGTGCACAATGCGGGCGGCACTCTCATCTTTGAGGCAGCCGACCCGCTCTGGTTGGCTGAGCACCCGGGCGGAGAAGGCACACGCATTCTGGTGAGTATGGACGGGAGTGACCCGAAAAAGCGCTAGAGTAGATAGAACAAGCATAGGTAGAACGAGAGTAGAGATAACCTACCGGTAGGATAAGGGCAGTATCCTTTCGGGGGTACAGTGCAGAGGACGATGCACCGGCCGCGGGTAGAAAGGACACCCCCATGATTCGTGTCATCATTGCCGATGACCAGCAGCTTCTGTGCGAAGCTCTGAGCGCCCTTTTGAGCCTGGAAGAAGATATTGAGGTGATAGCCCAAGCCTCCACCAGTGATGAAGCCCTAGCTGCTGTGATTGAGCACGACCCCGATGTGGTGCTGCTCGATATTGAAATGCCCGGCAGCACGGGTGACGGTATTGCCTGCGCCCACGCGATTAATGAGCACTACCGCGGCAGTAATAAAACCGTGCGTATTCTGATGCTGACCGCTTACGCCCGTCCCGGATATCTGCAGCGTGCCCTGCAGGCCGGTGCGAGCGGGTTCGTGACCAAAGATATTGATTCCAAACAGCTGGCGGAAACTATCCGCAAAATTCATCACGGTTTGCGGGTGGTCGATTCCGATTTGGCGGCTGCCTCTCTGAGCAGCGGTGCCTCACCGCTAACTGAGCGTGAAGCGCAGGTGCTTGCCGCCAGTGCCGGCGGTGCGAACGCACGGGAGATTGGGCAGCAGCTCTACCTATCGGCGGGCACGGTGCGTAACCATATTTCCTCCGCGATGGCTAAATTGAACGCCCATAATAGGGTGGAGGCGGTTCGAATTGCTCGCGATAACGGGTGGATTACGCTCTAGAGCTGTTCTCTAGCGCACCGTAACATGCCGCGAGAGCGCGAACGCGGTAAAATAATAGTAACTGTGCCCGCACATGGCGCTCACGCCGGCGGCACCCACATAATCCGCGACCAAAGGACAAACACGTGGCTCTGACCATCGGCATTGTTGGCCTGCCCAACGTCGGCAAATCCACCCTCTTCAACGCACTGACCCGCAACACCGTGCTGGCAGCAAACTACCCCTTCGCAACCATCGAACCGAACCTGGGTATTGTGAACCTGCCCGACCCGCGCCTGAACCGCCTGGCTGAGATCTTCGGCTCCGAGCGCATCCTGCCCGCAACCGTCTCCTTCGTGGATATCGCGGGTATTGTGAAGGGCGCATCCGAGGGTGAAGGCCTGGGCAATAAGTTCCTGGCAAATATTCGCGAGGCTCACGCGATTGCGCAGGTCGTGCGTGCCTTTGACGACCCCGATGTGATCCACGTGGACGGCAAGGTTGACCCCGCCTCCGATATGGAGACCATTAACACCGAGCTGATCCTGGCTGATTTGCAGACCCTGGAAAACGCAATCCCGCGCCTGGAAAAGGCAGTGAAGATTAAGAAGAGCGACGCAGCTCAGCTGGAGACCTACAAGCAGGCACAGGCAATCCTGGAAGAAGGCGAGACCATTATCTCCCGCGCGGCAGACGCCAAGCTGGACATGGCTCACCTGAAGGAACTGAACCTGCTGACCGCAAAGCCCTTCATTTACGTGTTCAACTCCGATGAGGGCGTGCTGGCATCCGAGGAGAAGCAGCAGGAGCTGCGCGAGTTGGTGGCACCGGCTGAGGCAGTATTCCTGGATGCGAAGCTTGAAGCCGATATGGTCGAGCTGAGCGAAGAAGAAGCACGCGAAATGCTGGAAATGAGCGGCCAGGACGAGTCCGGTCTGGACAAGCTGGCACGCGTGGGCTTCTCCACCCTGGGTCTGCAGACCTACCTGACCGCAGGCCCCAAGGAATCCCGCGCATGGACCATCACCAAGGGCGATACTGCGCCTCAGGCTGCAGGTGTGATTCACTCCGACTTTGAGCGCGGCTTCATTAAGGCTGAGGTTGTCTCCTTCGCTGACCTGGATGAGGCTGGTTCCATGCTTGAGGCGAAGAACCGCGGCAAGGTGCGTATGGAAGGTAAGGACTACGTCATGGAAGATGGCGACGTGGTCGAATTCCGTTTCAACGTCTAATACGACTCTGTCAAGCGGAACGGGCGGGTGCAGTCATAGCGACTGCACCCGCCCTTTTGCTATGCATATAGGGAGAGAAATCGGGGAAAAGCATGCGGGTTCGTCACGGAGAGGGCGAATATTGGTAGGGTAGAAGTATGAGATTTCTACCCACTAAACTACCCCTGGTCGCCGCGCCCATGGCGGGAGGCGCCACCACCGTAGAACTGGCGCTCGCCGCCTCCCGCGCCGGTGCCTTTCCCTTCCTTGCCGCAGGCTACAAAAACGTAGACACCATGGCGGCAGAAATAGAAACCCTACGCGAACAGGTTGAACACTTCGGTGTGAACCTTTTTGCACTCGGTTCTTCCGCCCTACCTCCGCGCTCGCTGAGCGAAAACGAACGCCTTGAGGAACACAAACAACAGCAACGACTCTACGAAGAGTACAGACACGAACTTGCACCCGAAGCGCATGCCTTGGGAATCACCCTAGACGCACCCTATCGTGCAGAAGATACCGATAGCTGGGCCGAGAAACTGGAGTACCTGCTGGCACACCCCGTACCCTATGTATCCTTCACCTTTGGGCTACCCGCTGTAGAGGATATTCGGGCCCTGCACGAGCGCGGAAGCCGCGTCATAGCAACTATTACCACCGTGGAAGAAGCACTCTTAGCACACAACGCCGGAGTGGATGCGCTCATTGCTCAAGGTCCCCGCGCAGGCGGCCACAGCGCCACCTATAATTCCCTGCGCGAGATTGAAGACAAAGACACCCTCCAGTTGCTCAGCGAGATACTCGCCGCTGTAGACATCCCGGTCATTGCAGCCGGAGGCATTGACTCCCCGCAAACAGTCCGCGAGCACATAGATGCCGGTGCCGAAGCCGTAGCCATCGGCACCCTGCTGCTGACCAGTGATGAAGCGGGCACCTCGGGCGCCTACCGCCAGATTTTTAGCCGCGATTGGGACTCCACCGTGATGACTCGCGCCTTCACCGGACGCTACGCGCGAGCACTCAAAAACAGCTTTGTGAGTACATACTCCGGGCATGACGGATACCCCGCCCTGCACTATCTGACCAAGCCCCTACGCGCCGCGGCAACACGTGCGCAGGACTGGGAACGCATGCACCTGTGGGCTGGAACCGGCTGGAAAAATGCGCCGTATACCTCTGCCGAAGAGACTATAGCCTGGCTAGCAAACGACCTCGGATAGGAGGCAAAAGGGCAGAAAGCAGCGGCGCGTACCCTTGAACCGGGTGCGTGCCGCTTGATAGGGTAGAGACATGAAAATTGTTATTGGAGCACCCAACAATGGCGTGGTACTCAAAGACGCCATTAAAACCTACCTGCAGGCAGATTCCCGCGTGAGCGAAGTAATCGACCTGAGCGAAGACACCAAAACCTACCCGGCTGTCTCCCTGGAAGCTGCCCGCATGATTGCCGACGGCAGCGCAGAACGCGGCATCCTGATATGCGGCACCGGCATTGGCACCGCGATTGTCGCCTCCAAGGTGCGCGGGGTTCGTGCAGCCACCGCCCACGATCTTTTTAGTGTGCGCGGTGCCGTGGAGAATTACAATGCGCAGATTCTGTGCATGGGGCAGGCTGTGATTGCACCCCCGGCTGCTATTGCACTGATTGATCAGTGGTTGGATGCGCGCCACGACCCGGCGAGCGCTTACGGTCAAAAGGTTCTGGAGATTGACGCCTACGAGGCTGAACACCTCTCCTAGATAGCCCCGGTAAAAGGTAAAGCCCCGGACTCTAATAGTCCGGGGCTTTGAAGTATATGTCAGTGGGTATTATGCACCGTGATGGCGCGGAACGAAGTCCACAAAAGACTGGATAAAGGAATCCAAACGCTTAGCCACCGAGGGGGAGCTCAGCTGCCCATCCTCATCAAAAGCACGGAAAATCTGCGAGAGGGGAGTCTGTAACGGCAGTACGGGCGCACCAAAAGCGGTGCACATATTGCGCAGGTGATCGCCCACGCGCTGACCGCCCGCCATCGCCGCGCCCAGGGTAATAATGCCGGTGGGCTTACCCTCCCAGAGGTTCGTCCCAGCGGGGCGAGTGCACACGTCAATCGCATTCTTGAGCACCGCGGGGATACCCGCATTGTGCTCGGGGGTGACGTAAATAATCGCGTCACTCTTAGCTACGTTGTCACGCAGGCGAGTGTAGGCCTCGGGCTGCGGGTCCAGCTGATCCAGATCACGGTTATATAGCGGCAGATCCGAGATATCGAGAACCTGCAGTTCATAGGGTGCAGGGATATTGGCGATCAGGTAATCGGCAATCTTGCGGGAGTATGCACTGGTGCTATAGCTGCCGAGTAGAATGGACACGCGAATAGACTCTGACATGGGAATCCTTGTAATAGGGGAGATAACTTAGGTCTATCTTAGTCGCGCCTCGAATCGCGGTCAATACACTAGCTACCCGCCAAAGGGTATAGAAAAACGGGCTGAATGGATTCAATCCCATTCAGCCCGTTGTGCTCTAGAGAGCTAAAGACTAAGCAGCCAGGCGCTTGCGCACGAAGAAGCGGTCAATGGAGTGCTTGCCCGCACCGGTGAAGATGAATAGAGCGGCACCGGCAGCCAGAACCAGCACGTACTCGTAACCACCGTTAGAAGCGGAGAAGCCCTGAGGCAGGTGAACCATGATCATAGCGCCAGTCATTGCGCCAGCCTGCAGCGCTGCAACAATGCGGGTAGCCAGACCCAGAATCAGCAGGATACCGCCGAAGAGCTCAACGCTTGCCACCACAGCAGCCGACATTGCCGGAGCCGGAACACCCATCTGCTCAAAAGATGCAGCGGTGCCTGCCAGAGTCCATTCAAAGAACTTCTGGGAGCCGTGGTTAATGAAAACAATACCCAGCACCACGCGGAAAAGCAGCAGGCCGAAAGAAGTGAAGGTCGAAGAGTTAGCGGTCTTAATCAATTTATCCATGGGTCACAACCCTACGCGAGAAAACTTTACACTGCAAGTTTTTTGTGAATAAAGGGATGTGAATCACGTTTTTGCAGTTGTGCTATTAGGCGCTGCCAAGCTAGCTTTCGGTGCGGTATCTCGGGCTTGTTAAGGCGATGGATAAGGTGGAAATGTATATTACGTAATATTCCGGCATATTGGTGCATAATCTTGCAAAAATTGCTAGGGTTTAAATAACACAACATAGTGATACGTCTTGCATCAACATAGACAAGGGAAACGCAATCTACAGCGTGGAACACCCACCGGACGGGTGCGTAGAGCACGTTTCAAAGGGACCCGGGTACAAGCACATCACACCCGAAAATTAGATACCCCGCACGGCGCAACACGCCCGCATCCCCCAGTCGACGCCCGCATCCGCACGGATATACCTCGCAGAGATACACCCTCAAGATACAGGCGCAAATCACCGACACCTAAAGGACCAGGCGCACGCCCCCACACGCCCACCTTGCGCATGGAAAGAACCACACGCCCGCGGGGAACCCACTCGATAGCGAAGGTGTTAAGAGATGGTCCACGTCCCCTACGATTACATTAACGTGCTGGAACCCGTAGCCACCCAGCGCGAAAACGCAGTCGACGAGCTGCTGCACCGCCTGGAAAGATATACAAGCGACGAATTCACCGCCGCCCAAGCCCAGGAATACCTCAAGCTGATCATCGACATCTACGAAGCCGGCGCCGAACCCCTCGCCGAATGGTACAGCGCCGCCCACTTTGTACACGGCAGAAGCCTAAGCCAGCTGGGACGAGAACTGGGATCCAGCTACGAAACTACCCGAAACTACATCGCCCGCTCCCACCCGAATGTGAATATCACCCGCATTCGCGCAGCCCGCCACGCCATCGCTGCAGAAGAAAACCAGCTGCTCGAACGTGCCGTGCTCAACTGGTCCTACCACAACCCCGGGCGCCCCGGCGAAGAAGCCGAGCGTATCTTCGGCATCGATAAACAGCGCATGCTGCACCTACTGGATAACCGCGCCAAAATGCACTACAGCTTAGCACGCCACAACCCGCAAAATATGCAGCGCTGGAGCGATAAAGAAATCATGAGCATGCTCTGCTCCTGGTGGTCTCAAGAAGAAATACACTCCGGCTCCTCCTTTAGCCGCTGGAGCGCAGAACGAGGCGGCCCCACCGCCCAAACCGTCGCCCTGCGCTTCGGTAAATGGTCGGCAGCTCTGGAAAAAGCCGGTCTGACCAATGGCTCCAGCAGCTACCGCTACTACCCGCGCTACCGCGAAGAAGATCTGTGGGCAGCACTCATTGAGTACTTGCGCAGCACCCAGCTGAGCTATAGCTACAAGGGATTCGCCCGCTATTGCAGCCAGCACGCCGGAATGCCCTCCGCTGCCTCGCTGCGCCGCCGGGTCGGCATGAGCTGGAGTGCCCTACTGGAAGACGCCAAGAGCATTATCGCCGGAACCTACACCGGGCGTGAACCCGAATGGGTAGCAGACGTGATGCGACCGCGCGTGTGGGAGCTCATCAACCCCACCAAAGCAAAGCCCTCCCAACGCGACCACGAAACCACCGCCTACGCGGCACTGAGCCACTACCTGGAAGATACCGGGGCACGTAAAATCGTTGCCGCCGCCTACGACCGCTGGTCCAGGATGCACGGAGAGCCGCGCGCCACCACCCTAACCCACACCACGGGTAAGAAATGGAGCGAACTGGTCGCCGCCGCAGGAGCCACCACCGGCACCCGCGGAGGCGAAGGCATTAGCCACGAAAAGATCCTAGAAGATTTGGTAGCCTACGCCGCCATCGCCCAGCGCTGGAAGTCTGAAGAATATCGCCGTTGGGCACGCGAAGAAGGACGAACCTCCCTAACCACCGTGCTGGAGCGCTGCGGCGGTTGGCAAAAGGCTCTGCTGATGCTCGCTCAGCATAAGGGACTGATCGACCCGCGCCCGGTGTACGATAAGACTCCCGAGCAATCCAAGACTGCATAGGGTATCGGGCCGAGGGGAGTGCCGAGTGTCGTATTCTGGCTGTGCAGTTTGAGCTGCACTGTTTGAACTATGTTCTTTGAACGATGAACACAATATGGAATTTTCTCTCAAATATTTAGAAACCCGCCCCGTGTAGGGTACGCTAATGTATACAGGAATACGCATCCGGCGTGCTCCAATGCGGCGACTACGCCGCCAACCGAAAGGAATCACCCTATGAAGAAGCTTCTGGTTATCGCAGCTATCGTTGCCGCTGTTGTTGTAGTGCGCAAGAAGCTGGCATAAGACCCTTTTAGCCTGAACCCCGGAGCGTATCCCCACGACGAGGAAACGCCCGGGGTTTTGTGCACCCTCCTAGCCCGCGCCCAGCGCAGTGCATTCCAATCAACGTCCCCAAGTAGAAGAAGCACGCACCCGGGCTATACACTACAGATATGAGCACAGAAAAACACACAGACACCGGCCGGCAACCCACCTGGCTAGACCGTATCCGTGCTCTACGCATGCCCAGCAGCGCCCTCGTCAAAGAAAGTGCCGCCAACGCCCGCGATATTGTGCGTGCAGAAGCCAAAGAAGCCGTCAAAGACACCGCACGCAACGCACGCTCCACCGCCGCCGCGCTGGCGCATCCGGCGCAAACCAGGGATAGACTCTACACCGAATACCTCGCCGGGCAGCTACTGATCGACAGAGACGATACCAGCTATAACCCCACCGTGCGAGGCGAACTCAAACGTCTGCTCTCCCGACCCCTGCCGGTAGAAACCCAAACCCTGATCTGTAACGCCATTTTGGCGTTTTTATGGTGGGCGATTCTGCCCGCCGATTGGCGCACCTGGTTCTTCGGCAACCTCTACGGCCCGGCAGGATTCGCCATGGTCGTGGTTGGATATATGGTCGCCGATGTTACCTCCACCAATATCTTTGGTCACGACCCCTCTCAGGCGCTCAAAGCACTCAAGAGCCCCAACCGCAACGCCATTCGCCGCTTTATCTACGTCAAAGCTGCCGCCATCGGAATCCTCACTGGACTAACCGGCTGCGCCGTGGCACTCGTGCTGAACCTGCTCGGGCACGGCGATCTGAGGCATAGCGCCATGACCTTCACCGCGTTCTTTGTCATCCCGGCGATTACCCTATCCCTGGGCTCCATTATCGGCATTCTCTTTCCCTACCAGCTGCGAGGCGCCGCCTGGCGTTGGGAACGCCGCCATAAAGTCCGTATGAATGTGCGCTGGGCTGTGCTCTGCTTTGGCCCCGGGCTGGTGCTGGTCTCCGTGCTGCTGGCACTCATGTACCCCGCCCTTGCCATTAGCGACTGGATACTGCCACCTGTCGCTGCTGCTGAGGGCAACAAACCCAGCCACAGCCCCTACCGCCCTCTGGTCTTTGCCCTGACCATGTGGGTCTACGGTGCACTGAGCCTGAAGATCTTTACACGCATTACCGCACGCATAGCCGAGGCACGCCGCGCCTACCTGATTCAATACCTCACGGATGAGGAAACCGGGTAGATTCACCCAACGCGTATATGACGCGCCGAATCGCCAATATCTTGCAAAGAAAGATAGCGTGCGCGCACAATAGAAGCATGGCTGAAATTACTTTCCACAACGAAACCACCGTCCACACCAACGGCGAACTGCCCGCAGTGGGCGCATCCGCACCCGCATTTGAGGTACTGGGCTCTGATTTGGCACCCATTAGCCTCTCCGATTTCGCGGGTAAGAACCTGATTCTGAACATCTTCCCCTCCATCGACACCGGCGTATGCGCAACCAGCGTGCGCACCTTCAACAAGGAGGCAGCCGCCCTGGAGAACACCGTCGTGCTGTGCGTTTCCAACGACCTGCCCTTCGCCCTGAGCCGCTTCTGCGGTGCCGAGGGCATTGAGAATGTCGTGACCTCCTCCGCATTCCGCTCCTCCTTCGGTGCAGACTACGGCGTGCTCATGGAAGACGGCCCGCTGGCAGCACTGCTGGCGCGCGCCGTGGTGGTTATTAACCCCGCCGGTGAGGTAGTACATGCAGAGCTGGTCTCCGAGCTGACCAACGAGCCGAACTACGAAGCAGCAAAGGCAGCAATCGCCTAAGCATTCCTTATAACCTGCAAAAGTGGGGCTCCCAATCTACAGGGAGCCCCACTTTTTCTATAAGATAACGAGAAAAACCGGCTAAAATACCAGGTTAGCCAGCAGCACACACACCGCGGTACCGGCAACCATACTATAAATAATATTCTTACGCCACAGGTGCACCGCAACCGTCGCCACAGCACCGGCGGCCTGCGGAACCCACGCGCCGGGCGCATCAAAATGCATATGGCTGAGCGCGTAAATAGCCAACAAACCCACCGCGCCCAAGGGCAGCCACTGGCTGAGCGCTTCCATTAGGGTGGATCCGGCCAGCGCCTTCTTCACCCCAAAAGGTACCAGGCGCAGCGTGAAGGTAATGGCTGCCGCAATCAGCACAGCCGCAATAATATAGCCGGTGTCCAAAGAACCATTAATCATTAATCTGCGCCTCCTGATCAATCACATGGGTGGCGGGCAGAGTGCCGCGAGAACGCGCTACCACATAGCGTGCCAACAGCAGCACCGTGTACAGGCACATCGACACCAGCAGCATCGACCCCGGTACCAGCAGCAGAGCCAGAGCCGCCGAACCCAACGCGAACGCTGCCAAGAGTTTATCGGGGTTCGCGCGGAAGGTATCCACCGCCATCACCAAAAACAATGCAGTCATCACAAAATCCAGGCCCTTGAGCGAACTCAAGAAACTGGACCCCACTAGGTAGCCGGTCACCGCTGAAAGAATCCAGCCGCCGTACAAAATAGCGTGAATCCACAAGATACGCCACATGCCCAGACGGTGGCGGTCCGGGCCGCTATTGAGCACATACGCCTCATCGCAGAGTGTGTAAATAGCGAAGAATTTCGACAGCGGTCCACGCACACGCTCTAGCGGGTAGGAGATACCGTAGAGCAGATGGCGGGCATTGACCAGCAGCGTGGTCAGGGCAATGGACCCTAAAGGTGCGCCGACCGTGAGCATGGAGGCAATCAAAAACTCCACCGAGCCGGCAAAAACAATACCGGTGAGCATAGGCACCACCCACAGTGGCAGGTGGTAAGAATTGACCAGTACACCGAAACCCACACCGAGCACCGCCATGCCGCCAAAGACCGGGCCGGCAACTTTAAAGGCTTCTTTGAGCCCGTTGAAGGGAGTGTCGGTAGGTTTGGTGACGGGCGCGCTGGGTTGTTCCTGGGCTTGGATGGGCTGAATGGATAAAGATGAAGTATCGGGGTTCATAAGCTTTCGCTAGGTTTTATGCTCTGCGTGTGTACCGTTTTATTGTACGTGCTGGCCGCCCGCGCACCTAGGGGCTCTGCCCGGCTGCTCATCCACCGGCCGCACGGCCACACGGGGGGGAGCTGAGAACAAAGCCATCGGGAATAAAGCCGTTGGGAATAATGCACGGTACAGCCGGTTATAGTAGGCAGAGAAAGAAAAAGCTTTAAGAGAGCGAAATGGAGAGAGTATGAGCCAGAAACTACATATTGAGCACGGCCCCGCAAACAACCCCGAGCGCGTGGCGAATGAAGACTACCGCGCCGTAAGTGTTGAACGTATTGGTCCCACCCACTACCGTGCGACCAATAAGGACGGCGCGACCCTGGACTTCGGCCTGGGCGAAGGGCTGCTCAACCCCGTAGAACTGCTGCTGGCAGCGATTGCAGGCTGCTCCGCTGTGGATGTGGATATGGTCACCACCCGCAAGATTGAACCCGAAGTATTCAAGGTACTCTCCTCCGGTATTAAGCAGCACGAGGACGGCGCCGTGCGCCTGGATGATATTGAGGTGGACTTTGACGTCGCCTTTGACTCCAGCGAAGAAGGCGCCAAGGCTGCCTCGAAGGTGGATCGTATGATTGCCCGCAGCGCGGAGAAGGATTGCACCGTATCCCGCACCGTGGAGCACGCAACCCACGTGACTTTCCGTAATATCAACGGCTAAAACCGCGACATCCTACCTCAAAGCCCGCCCGGGTATAGATCCGGGCGGGCTTTTTGCGTTGATATGAAGCGCTGCAGCTAGGTGGGGGAGTAAAAGATATCTAAAATCCGGGGTGATACTACCCAAAAAACAAGCCCTGGGGGTGGTACTTAAAGGCGTGAAACCGTAGTATAGAACGGTACAAGATAAGCTGAGCTTAGGGTGCATAAGAGAAACTTATGTTGGCCGGTCACCCCAAGAAAATATAAAGAAGGTTACCGGGCCGCGCACAGCGCCCCAGCTAGAACCTCAGCCAACGATTGCCAACGGGCATCCACGAAAGAAACACAATGTCACAGACCGAAACCTCTACCGCAGGGGAACAGCAGGAACTCAAGCGCGGCCTGACCGCCCGCCATATGCAGATGATTGCAATCGGCGGCGCGATCGGCACCGGCCTGTTCGTTGCCTCCGGTAAGACCATCTCCACCGCAGGCCCCGGCGGCGCGATTCTCGCCTACGGCCTGATTGGTATTATGGTGCTCTTCCTCATGCAATCCCTGGGTGAAATGGCAGCGCACCTGCCGGTGCCCGGCTCCTTCCAAACCTACGCCACCCGTTACGTCTCCGATTCCTTCGGCTTCGCCATGGGCTGGAACTACTGGTTCAACTGGGCAATTACTGTGGCTGCCGAACTGGTGGCTGTGGGCGAAGTGATGAAATATTGGCTGCCGGATGTACACCCCGCCGTGTGGGCGGGTGGCTTCCTGGTGCTGCTGACCGCTATTAACGCCCTCTCCGCTAAAGCCTACGGCGAAAGCGAATTCTGGCTGGCGTTTATTAAGGTCGCCACCGTGATTATTTTCCTGGTCGCCGGCGTTGCCATGATCTTCGGTATTATTGGTGGCGCAAGCCCCGGCGTGAGCCACTGGACCGAAGGCGAGGCACCCTTCGTGGGCGGCCCCATGGCTGTGTTCGCGATCTTTATGGTCGCCGGCTTCTCCTTCCAGGGCACCGAAATGATCGGTGTGGCAGCTGGTGAATCCGCTAACCCTCGCCGTGATGTGCCCCGTGCACTCACCAGCGTATTCTGGCGTATTATGCTCTTCTACATTGGTGCAATCCTGGTGATCGGTACCCTCATTAGCTACGCAGACCCGAACCTGCTCACTGCAGCAGACGGCGATATTAGCATCTCCCCGTTCACCCTTATCTTCGAGCGTGCCGGTATTGCCTTCGCCGCAGCCGCTATGAACGCCGTGATTCTGACCGCCGTGCTCTCTGCGGGTAACTCCGGCCTGTACGTTTCGGCCCGTATGCTCTTCTCCCTGGCGCAGGAGAAGAAGGCGCCGGCTATTTTCGCTCGTGTCTCCAAGAACGGCGTGCCTCTGCCCGCTCTGCTGGCAACCGCCGCGATCGGTGCGTTTGGTTTTATCGCCTCGCTGATTTCCCCCAATGGTGCGTACCTGTGGCTGGTGAACGTGTCCGGTCTTGCCGGTTTCATTACCTGGGTGGGTATTGCCGTGGCTCATTGGCGTTTCCGCCGCGCATTTGTGGCTCAGGGCCACTCCCTGAGCGAACTGCCCTATGTGGCGCCGTTCTTCCCCATCGGCCCGATGATTGCATTCCTGATGTGCGTGCTGGTCATTGCCGGTCAGGGCTATGATGCGGTGGTCGGCGGCGACTGGGTCGGTATTGCCAGCGCCTACATTGGCCTGCCGGTGTTTATTGCCGTGTGGCTGGGTCATCGTGCGGTGAAGAAGGACCGTATTATTCCTCTGGAGCAGGTTGATGTCTCCGGTCTGGATGTAACGGCCAAGTAGCATAGTGCTTCATACGGTGGGGCGGTTCTTTGATGAGGAACCGCCCCACCTTTTATATGCCCGAACTCTTCGCAGGCGTGTCATATTTATAGAAAATGCGAAATGTTAAGGCTGGCCTAAGGGTAAACATGGTAGGGTGAAAAGGACCGGACAATAACGACCGGTCACCCATATATCACCTACTTCAACGGAAGGCATCAGAGATGATTAAGACCCGCCCCGCTCTTGCCCTGGGAGCAAGCCTGCTGCTGAGTTTCAGCAGCGTACCGGCAAGTTTTGCCGCACCCACCGCGCCCGCACACGTGAGCGTGAACAGTGGCTGCGAACCGGGTACCCCCGACACTCGCCACTCCAATGTGAAACTCACGGTCGAAGCACCCGAAAAGCTCGACCCCACCCAGCCCATGACCTTCACCCTGCGCGGCGAAGGCTACGATGAGAGCGAACCCGCCGCCCGCAACGGCGTATACATTATGATCACCACCACCGATGTGTGGAAGATCGGCCAGTGCAGCGATATGAAGGGCGATGGCGATGCGCTCATCGCTGATTGGATCCCCGCCCACCTGATTAAAGATGGCAAATTTGAACGCACCATTACCGTACCCGGTGATACCTTCAAGTCCGGAAAATCCTACTCCATTGGTGCCGCCGCAGCCCACGGTCTGGTGCTGACCGAACGCTACTTTGACCGCGGCATCACCATCACCATGCCCGAGAAGAAAGCCGTGCGTGAGGTGCCCGTACCCACTAATGTGCGCGCCCAGGTGGACTCCCGCCGTAATGTGACCGTCAACTGGGACTACCCCGAAAATATTGAGGGCATGGAATGGCGTGTGGGTATTGAATGCCTGGAGCAATGCGCCGCGAAATTCAACACGGAACGCTCCGCCGATAAGTGGAAGAGCAGCGACCGCGAGCATATTTTTGATGACGCAGACGCCGGCGTGTACATTGCAAAAGTGCAGACCATGCTCCCGGCCGCTGACGGCAACGGCTACGAAGAAGGCTCTGTAGTCACCAGCGAACCCTTCGGCGTGGGGGATGTGAAGGTGCCCGTGTACGGTGAGCACCCCGGCACCGCCCCGGTGGAGCATCAGCTGCCCAAGGGCGAATGGGAACTCAAGCGCACCTTTAGCGATGTGGACGAGAACAACCGCTTCTACATCAATATTGAGTGGCTGGCCGCCACCGGAATTACCACCGGGTACGCTGACGGCACGTTCCGCCCGCTCGATCATGTGGAGCGCGCCGCTATGGCCGCCTACTTTTACCGCCTGGCGGGTTCGCCCGAGGTGAGCCTGCCGGCTACTTCGCCCTTTAGGGATGTGGCGCCCGATTTCCCGTTCTACAAGGAGATCGTGTGGATGCATCAGCAGGGCATTACCACCGGCTGGAAGGACGGTACCTTCCGCCCGCACGATGCGGTCAATCGTGACGCAATGGCGGCGTTCTTCTACCGTTATGCGCAGAAGTTCTCGCATGTGAGCGGGGATGTGCTCCCCATTGATCAGGAATTTGCGGATGTTTCACCGACCACGCAGTTCCACACCGAAATTATGTGGATGCGTAAGCAGGGTATTTCTACCGGCTGGGAGGATAACACCTACCGCCCGTGGCAGCCGGTGGAACGCCAGGCGATGGCTGCATTTATTAGCCGCTACGAGCTGAACCTGGGCGATCGCTAACCTTTGCGTGCATCACGGCACCAATCAGAGCCCGTCCGGTAGAGTGATACCGGGCGGGCTCTGTTCAGTGTTCAATACCGGGCGGGGGTCTTCCCGTAGAGCGAGTACACTGGAGAGATGAGCTCTACACCCAACACCACAGACTACACTCCCGACTACACCCACCAAGCCATTGACACGACCCGCCGTGAAATACGGGTCTCAGCCGTAGCGATTCGTGACTCCGCCGGACTGGTGCTGACCGTACGTAAGAACGGCACCGACGGGTTCATGATGCCCGGCGGCAAACCCGACCCTGGCGAAGACGCCCTGGACGCAGCCGTACGCGAAGTCACCGAAGAGCTCGGCTTCGCCCCCGACCCTGCCCGCCTGCACTTTTTGGGCACCTTCAGCGCCCCTGCTCTGAACGAAAATGGGTTCACGGTGATTGCCGATAGCTTTGAATACCGACCCACGCAGGCAGAAGAAGCACACCTGAAGCAGAACGCACCGCGCGCAGAGATCGCTGAAATGCGTTGGGTTGACCCCGCCACCGACACGCGCGAGCAGGCACCCCTGAACATTGACTGTATTTTCCCGGCCCTTCTGGCACAGCGCTAAGCGTGGTGAGCACCTCATTGCGCGCCCAATAGTGTAGGCTACTATACATACCCTTAGCCGGTACCAGCACAGAATATTTGGAGGAAACATCATGAGCGAACGCTTCAACCTGGCCGTCTACTGCGGCGCCAATATGGGCAACGACCCGCTCTTTGCCACCCGAGCCCGCGAACTGGGCACCCTGTGCGCACAACGCGGAATCGGTGTGGTCTACGGCGGCGGCCAGAACGGTCTGATGGGCACCGTCGCCGGAGCAGCCCTGAACGCCGGCGGTAAAGTTTACGGCGTGGTCACCCACCAGCTGGTCGGTATGGAAGGCGTCTACCCCGGCCAAACCACCATCGACATTGTCGACACCATGCACGAACGCAAAGCGCTCATGATCGACAAAGCCGACGCGTTCGTTGCCATGCCCGGAGGTCCCGGCACACTGGAAGAATTCTTCGAGGTGTTCAGCTGGCAATTCCTGGAAATTCACTCCAAGCCGGTGGCGCTGCTCAATGTGAACGGCTACTGGGACAAACTGATCGAAGCCATGGAATACATGTCTACCACCGGGCTGCTGAAACCCTCCTACCTGGAGCGCCTGATCGTGGCGCAAACCCCCGAAGAGCTGCTGGAAAAACTGGGCCGATAATGCGCCTGCTGCTCACCTGCTTCGGTCCCTTCCCGGGCGTGCCGGTCAACCCCACCCAGCGTATTGCTGCGGCTCTGGTTGCCGTGCTGGGGGAAGAAGCGAACATAACGCTGCGTGAACTACCCGTCAGCTACGCAGGTTCCAGCGCCGCCCTTGAGTCTGAGCTTGCCGCAGAAACCTACGATGCCGTGCTCAGCCTGGGCGTGGCGGTCGGGCGCTCACGCATCGGCATTGAACGCGTCGCCATTAACCTAGACGACGCGCGGATCGAGGATAACGACGGCGTACGCCTGCACGATGCACCCATAGCGCCCGGTGGCCCCGCCGCCTATTTTTCGACCCTGCCGGTGCGTGCGCTCTATGAGTCGGCGCGCGCTGCCGGGTACCCGGTGGAGATTTCCGATACCGCCGGAACCTATGTGTGTAACCACGTGATGTACACGGTGCAGCACCTGCTGGCGGAATCGGGTGCGCAGATACCGGCCGGGTTTATTCATATCCCGGCGGTTGATTTTGCTAGCTCTGATGAGGGCAACAAGGTCGAATCTATGACTGCCCACCGAGATGCCGGAGGAGTAGAAGGACACACCATTCCCACACTGCCCGAGCGAACCGTGGTCAACGCTCTCGCGCATATGATTCGAGAGCTCGCGTCGAGCGTCTAAAACCCGCAATCTAAAACGGCACAGAAAAGCCCGCCCGGTCAATACACCGGGCGGGCTTTTATGCTGCTTAGCTCAGTAACTACTTCTGACGGTTCGCCAGGTAGTAGCTAATCAGAGACGCGGTAGAAGAATCCTGCTTCGCCAGAACCTCCTGGTCACCCTCAATAGCGGGCACCAGATCCAGGGCGAGCTTCTTACCCAGCTCAACACCCCACTGGTCGAAGGAATCAATACCCCACACAATACCCTGAACAAAGGTAATGTGCTCGTACAGGGCGATCAGCTGACCCAGAACCGAAGGGGTCAAACGGCTTGCCATGATCGAGGTGGAGGGACGGTTGCCGCTGAAAATACGCGCGGTCACAATCTCCTCAGCGGTGCCCTCAGCACGCACCTCCTCCTCGGTCTTGCCGAATGCCAGAGCCTGAGACTGCGCAAAGAAGTTCGCCAAGAACAGCTCGTGCACATCCTGCTCGCCGTCGCGAGTCGCATGAACCGGGTTAGCAAAAGCAATGAAATCAGCCGGAATCAGCTGGGTACCCTGGTGAATCAGCTGGTAGAAAGCATGCTGGCCGTTAGTGCCGGGCTCGCCCCAGAAAACCTCACCGGTGGAGTAATTCACGAAGGAACCATCAGCGCGCACAGACTTGCCGTTGGACTCCATGGTCAGCTGCTGCAGGTACGCCGGGAAGCGGTGCAGGTACTGGTCATAGGGCAGGACCGCGTGAGAAGCCGCACCCAGGAAATTCACATTCCAAATGTTCAGCAGACCCATCAGAGCCGGAACGTTCTGCGCCAGGGGAGCGGCGCGGAAATGCTCATCCATGGCGTGGAAGCCAGCCAGGAACTCCTCGAAAACCTTCGGGCCGAGCACAATAGCCAGCACGGTACCGATAGCGGAATCCACCGAGTAGCGGCCGCCAACCCAATCCCAGAAACCGAAAGCGTTCTCGGGGTCAATGCCGAAAGCAGCAACCTTATCCAGAGCGGTAGAAACAGCCACGAAATGCTGGGCCACAGCCTGCTCATCGGAGGCATTATCCAGGGCGCCAGCGGCACGCAGGGAGTCCAGCAGCCAGGTGCGGCATACGCGCGCATTGGTCAGGGTTTCCAGGGTGCCGAAAGTCTTGGACGCCACGATGAACAGGGTGGTTTCCGGATCCAGATCGGCAACCTTCTCAGCAGCGTCGGTTGGATCAATATTGGAGATGAAGCGTGCGCTGATACCGGCGTCTGCGTAGGGCTTGAGTGCCTCATACACCATGACCGGGCCCAGGTCGGAGCCGCCAATACCAATGTTGACCACGGTCTTAATGCGCTTGCCGGTCACGCCGGTCCACTCGCCCGAGCGCACACGCTCAGCGAAAGCGTAAATCTTCTCCAGCACAGCGTGTACATCGGAGTCAACGTCCTGGCCGTCAACGCTCAGCGCGGGGGAGTAGCCCTTGGGGCGGCGCAGAGCGGTGTGCAGTACGGCGCGGTCCTCGGTGACGTTAATGTGCTCGCCGGAGAACATGGCGTCGCGGCGGGACTCGAGGTTTACTTCCTCAGCCAGTTCAAGCAGCAGTTCGAGAGTTTCAGAGGTGATGAGATTCTTGGATAGATCCACGTGCAGGTCGGCTGCGTTAAAGCTGAACTTCTCGGCACGCTGAGGATCAGCGGCGAACCATGCGCGCAGGTCGCGCTTCTGGTTCTTGGACAGTTCATTCAGAGCCGACCACGCGCTGGTGGTCGTGGGGTCAATGGTAGTCATGCTTCTATTCTCTCTTTTTTCTTCTCGCTCTGCCACTATCAGGAGGCGGAATTTATGTGCTGGATGGTGGGGCGGGCGTGTAATGGGAACAGAGGTGCAGGGCGGTAGACTGGTTCTATGAGTACCGCACGTTATATTTGCATCTCCCGATCCGGCGAAACACTGCTACATGCCTCCGAGGCTGACAGTAAAAACGGAACCCTCTACTATCTGAGCCCTGCAGAACGCGCCGCTTTGAGCGTTGAGCTGCTGGATGAATATACCCCACGCGAGAAAATTGAGCCCGCCGGCGGATACGAGCAGGACATCACCATCCTCTACTGCGAAGATGACGCGCTGAACCGAGTTGCCGAAGAACTGCGCGAGCAGGGTGCAACGCTTGAACCCAGTAGCTCCGGATTCCGCTT
Source organism: Rothia sp. (in: high G+C Gram-positive bacteria) (assembly GCF_030540545.1). Classification (GTDB taxonomy): domain Bacteria; phylum Actinomycetota; class Actinomycetes; order Actinomycetales; family Micrococcaceae; genus Rothia. The sequence continues at coordinate 202,219 of NZ_JAUNVZ010000002.1, forward strand.
CTACCCGGGAACCACTGACCCGGTCGGCCGCGCACACTATGCGAAGGCGCTCGCGGCCCGCGACTACCGTATTGAGATGGGCTATAGCGCCTACAGCGGCGATGCTGTGCCCCTGAACTCTAAGGGTATTCGTGTTTCGGAGGCGGGGGAGATGGTCTTCCCGCGTATTGAGCCCGCGGTGATGGCACTGGTGACGAACCTGGATAATACGCGCGTGCTGCTTGCCAATAACCGTCAGTGGCATAGTAATCGCTACGCCCTGATTGCCGGTTTTGTGGATCCGGGTGAGAACCTGGAACACGCCGCGATTCGCGAGGTGTATGAGGAGCTTGGCCAGCAGGCTGAGCGGGTGGAGTACCGTATGAGTGATGTGTGGCCGTTCCCGCGCTCGCTGATGGTGTGTTTTCAGGTGTTTGCTGATGAAACCCAGGAGTTGACGTACCCGGATGGTGAGATTGCGAATGCTCGCTGGTTTGATGCTGCGCAGTTGCGCGCTGCCCTGGCGGAGGAACCGGTGGATGCCGGTGCGTCTGGGGAGGTGTCGAAGCTTGAGCTGCCGGGTACGAATGCAGTGGCTCGCCGCATGCTCGAGTGGTGGCTACAGACTCAGAACTAGCGCCCGGTAGATGGCGTGGTTAATACCCCTGTGGGCTCCTTCTGATGGGAGCTCGCAGGGGTATTTTTGTGCCTTGTAACGCTGCCGAAAAGAGTCATGACAGATTGCCGGCGTAAGATCCTATCTCGGTGCTATACTCAAGCTACGTGCACCAATAATGATGCATTCACACTACTCTCACTACTCACGAAATGGATGGAACCCATGACTGATATTCAGCCTTCAGGGGGGGGGCGAAGAGCAGGAAATCATAACGATTCCTAGTGATGCGGAACTGCAGATTGCGCCCGCTTCTTCTCTGAGCTTCGATTACTCTTTTAACCCCTATAATCTGATGGGTGTAGACGATAATGCCGAGAAGATTATGCTTGGCGAGCTGAAGAAAAATATGCTGACTTACCTGGGTATCGGTGCTAGCGTAGCGGGGGTCCTGTCCAAGGAAGTTGTGGGTAAACATCTCGTTGCAGATTTCACCCCTGAGCAAGCACAAAAAATGGCTCAAGGAACCTGGAAGCTCATGCAGCGAGACAGCGGTGAACTTATGGGTACGTTGGTGAATGCCCAAGGTGGTGGCATAGCTGCTAAGGTAAATCTTAAAGAGATGGTTCTGACCGCGCCCAAATCAAACCCCTATGTTATGGCTGCTTTGGTGACCGTGCAACTTGCTCTTAAAGAAATCAACCAGAAAATTGAAGAAGTTTCTAAAGCCCTGGCACGTATTGAAATTGGCCAATACAATGACCGCTTTGCTGGCTTTTTGAGTGCGCGCCAGCAGATGGCGGAGGCTATGCGTGTATCAGACCCGCAGATCCGTCAAGAACTGCTCATTAATGCTATTAAGACTGCCAATGATTCCACTGCTCAGCTCCAGTTTGCTATTTATACTGATGCCAACTACTTAATGGTGGAAAAGCCTCGCGGTAAAGAACGCGATAACCGCAGGGACCTTTTGGAAAAGTCGATTGGTTATCTGAACGCTAGCGCTCAGCTGATCGCTTCTGCTTATATCGCTATGGGTGAAGCGCCCGCTGTCGTTGCGGTACTGAAGAATCACCAGGAATTTTTCAAGCAAGTGTTTATCGATCGTGAGATCCAAGGTTGGAGCTTGGCGCGATACCTAGATAATGCCGAATCTTCGAATTCACGTGTCTGGTCTTCGCTGGCTTTTAATATTATCGAATCGATTGACGGCGCTTTGCAGAACCCAGCTCTTGAATCGCAGATGACTAAGACTAATGTAGCGAGTGTGGAGGCGTAATATGTGGGATGACGAAAAAGAAGAGGCAGAAGCACTCGAAGCGTTGGAAGCCGCTGAAAAGAATCGTGAGGTTGCAAAAGTTCGTGTTAAGCGATTCCGGAAGTACGTAGATAAGACTTCTATTGTTGAATTGACCTTGAATGATCTGAAGGAATTAGCAGAGCGTAATCTAGAGGAAGCTAAAGAGAATGATTCTGCAGACATCGTAAATGAGCTAAACTCTGCGCTGGCCGAAATTGAGATGCTACGTGATAGTATTGCTGAATTTCGTAAGAAGTATTCAACCTTCCGAGATGATGCTCAAGCTGTGTATGAGGAAAAGCAGCAGGAGTACGAAGAAGCAGAAAAAGTCTTTAAATCTAAGAAGCTTCAAAAGTGCATGATGCCAGGATGCGAAAAACGAATCCCTCCTAACGGTGAATCGTTCTGTATTGAGCATGAGCCAGACATGGGTGCTCTGAATGGTGTAGTGAACGGTGTAGCCGGTCTTTTTAAGGGCTTTAAGCGCTAAATCTTAGAGTGAAGCGGTAGCGGGTGTTGGCCTGCTGCCGCTTTGCTGTCCGCCGTCGTCCGTTGTCTCCTGGGTGGGCACCGGAGCAGAATACCTATGCCACCGTCCCCGGGCTATTCCTCGTCATGGTCCCAGGTGGTACACTGGTAGTTAGCCCTTGAAGCCGGGTGCGTTTGACGTGCCCGAGAAGAGTTCTCACACCGGGCGCCCGGATACCACGCCGCTATAGGCTGCGCGCATCCTTGACTATCGTGGCGCCGGGGTGACCGCAGGGCACTCCCATCCCCTAGAACTAAGCGAGAAAAATACCGCATGTCTGAAAACACTGTATCGCGCCCCGATCTGCGTAACGTGGCAATCGTGGCACACGTTGACCACGGCAAGACCACCATCGTTGACGCGATGCTCAAGCAGACCAACGCCTTCTCGGCACACGCAGACGTGGAAGACCGCGTCATGGACTCCGGCGACCTGGAAAAGGAAAAGGGCATTACCATCCTGGCGAAGAACACCACCGTGTTCTACGACGGTCCGCACGCCAACGGTGAAACCATCACCATTAACGTTATTGACACCCCCGGCCACGCTGACTTTGGTGGCGAGGTTGAGCGCGGCCTGTCCATGGTTGACGGCGTTGTGCTGCTCGTGGACGCCTCCGAAGGTCCCCTGCCTCAGACCCGCTTCGTGCTGGGTAAGGCACTGGCTGCTAAGCTGCCCGTGATCCTGGTGGTGAACAAGGTGGACCGCCCCGACGCTCGTATCGACGAGGTCGTTGGCGAGTCCATGGATCTGCTGCTGGGCTTGGCATCCGATTTGGCTGACGAAGTACCCGATCTGGACATGGACGCAGTGCTGGACGTGCCCGTGGTATACGCATCCGGCAAGGCAGGCGCAGCCTCCCTGAACCAGCCTGCTGACGGCGCACTGCCCGACAATGACGACCTGGAGCCCCTGTTCCAGACCATTATCGAGCGCGTGCCCGCCCCCACCTACAACCCCGACGAAGTGTTGCAGGCACACGTGACCAACCTGGACTCCTCCCCGTTCCTGGGTCGTCTGGCACTGGTGCGTATCTTCAACGGCACCCTGAAGAAGGGCCAGACCGTCGCATGGGCACGCCAGGACGGCGACATTAAGAGCGTTCGTATCTCCGAGCTGCTGGCAACCAAGGGCCTGGAGCGCGTACCCGCTGAAGAGGCAGGCCCCGGCGAGATTGTTGCAGTGGCAGGTATTGAGGACATCACCATTGGTGAAACCCTGACCGACCTGGAGAACCCCAAGCCGCTGCCGCTGATTAAGGTGGACGACCCCGCGATCTCCATGACCATCGGTATTAACACCTCCCCGCTGGCAGGCCGTGTGAAGGGTGCGAAGGTTACCGCACGCCAGGTGAAGGATCGTCTGGACCGCGAGCTGATTGGTAACGTGTCCATTAAGGTTCTGCCCACCCAGCGTCCGGACGCATGGGAAGTTCAGGGTCGTGGCGAGCTGGCACTGGCAATCCTCGTGGAGCAGATGCGCCGCGAAGGCTTCGAGCTGACCGTGGGCAAGCCCCAGGTGGTTACTCAGACCATCGACGGTAAGGTCTACGAGCCCATGGAGCACATGATCATTGACGTACCCGAAGAGCACCTGGGCGCTGTCACTCAGCTGATGGCTGCACGTAAGGGTCGTATGGAGAACATGGCAAACCACGGCACCGGCTGGGTTCGTATGGAATTCGCTGTGCCCGCACGTGGTCTGATTGGTTTCCGCACTCAGTTCCTGACTGAGACCCGCGGCGCCGGTATCTCTTCCTCCTACTCGATTGATCCCGAGCCCTGGGCAGGCGATATTGAGTACCGCACCAACGGCTCGATGATTGCTGACCGTGCCGGCGTGGTGACCCCCTACGCAATGATTAACCTGCAGGAGCGCGGTACCTTCTTCGTGGAGCCTACCAGCGAGGTGTACGAGGGTATGGTTGTTGGTATGAACTCCCGTGCGGACGACATGGAAGTGAATATCACCAAGGAGAAGAAGCTGACCAATATGCGTTCTTCCACCGCGGATAACTTCGAGAACCTGACCCCGCCGAAGAAGCTGACCCTGGAGGAATGCCTGGAGTTCGCTCGCGAGGACGAGTGCGTTGAGGTGACCCCGGAGGCTATTCGTATTCGTAAGGTGATCCTGGATTCGAATGAGCGTGTGCGTGAATTCCGCCGTCGCGCTCGTGCAAACGACTAATATAACTAAAGCGTGATGAAACCCCGGGCGGGTGCTGTGAAAACGGCACCCGCCCGGGGTTTTGCTATGCCTGTATACCCTGAAGCATGCAGAATATGGGAGGGATGGGGCGTGTTCTATGGTGTGGATATTCTTGCGAGGGTAAGATTTTATATAGAAGCAGCCGGGTGCTACGCTGAGCCGCGGCTTTTCTACCATGCTCACTCACATACACTCAAGGGATACTATGACCCGCACCGAACCCCGGGATACCGGGGATAATCTGGACGCGCTTGCGCGTTGTGACAATAATTCTGCTCCTGAGCCCGCTGCCCGCGCCTATGCTCAGGTGCTGGGCGTGTGGCTTGCTACCCGCCTGCTCGGTTTTGCCATGTTTGTCTTCATATGGACTCGCCAGGATATGGGCCGCTATCAGCGTACTCTGGAGGGTTTAGGCAGGGACTCGAGCATGTATGACTCGAGCCTGTGGAGCTACTTGAACTGGTGGGATAGCTATTGGTACTACCGCCTTGCTCAGGAGGGCTACCCGAGCGTGCTGCCGGATAATGTTCTCTACGCTAATTCGGTGGGGGAGAGCACCTGGGCTTTTATGCCGGTCTTCCCGAGTATCGTCTCGTGGCTTTCTTCTGTTACGGGGATGAGTTATTTCCCCGTGGCGGTGATCTGCTCTCTGATCTTTAGCGCGCTCATGGCCTGCGCTATGTATAAAGTTTTCCGTCTGTCCCTCAATGCGAGCGCCCAGCGCGGCTATTTGAATCTTGGCGAGCGTAGCACTCACAGGATTGCCCTGATTACGGTGCTGCTCTATGGTCTCTACGCTGCATCCCCGATTTTCAACACCGGCTACTCCGAGGCTCTGACCGTCCTGCTGATTGTGCTGGTTGCCTGGTGTCTCATGGCCGAGCGCTATATGCTGCTGCTTCCTGTGGCTTTGCTGGCATCCCTGACTCGCCCGGTGGGCGTGCCTATTGGTGCCTGGGTGGGTATCTGGTGGGTGGTCTGCACCATCAATGATATGCACACCGATGAACGCGGAATGAGTATTTCTTCTTTCGGAGCATCGCTCAAGCAGCGCTGGGGACAGCTAGCCTCTGCTCTTCTGGTCTGCTCCTTTGCTTTTATCCACCCGCTGCACGCGGCGCTGAAAACCGGACGTACCGACGCCTATCTCGCAACAGAGCTGGCGTGGAGCGGACGCAATGTAGCTGATGGCCACCACTATATAGTGCAATGGGGTCAAGGACTACATAAGAGTATTGCCCGTCCCCTCCCGGAGACGCTCTACCTGGCTGCCGCCCTGCTCGTCTTTGCACTCTTCTTCTGGTGGCTGAGTCGCCGTGCTGTGCGCGCGAAACTGCACCCGGTGTTGCTGATCTGGTGCTGGTGCTACGCCGCGTACCTGCTGATTTTCTGGTACCCGCAGAGTTCCACGATTCGTATTCTGCTGCCTCTCTTCCCACTGGCGCTGCTCTTTGCTCTAGCTGTTAGGAAGTCGCATCTGCTGCTCTGGGGAACCATTGCTTTGGGCGTTGTCTCTCAGGCGGTGTGGCTTTACTGCCTGTGGTATGCCGCTCCTGCGTTCTTGCGTCTTTTCCCGGGCGCCTCGATAGCTCCCTAAAGTTGGCAACATATATACCCCGTGCGGGTGCTGTGTGAACGGCACCCGCACGGGGTGCACCTTTATAAGCTCACGCCATGTAAGATAAGAAGAGTACCCATCCCCAATCAAGTACAGGCGGTGCAGCATGTCCGAATCCACGCCCACCTACCCGAGCCAGGGCGAATATATTGCGCGCGATTCTCTGCGCGAGCTGCTGCCCAATGGGTATAGCCCCAAGGGTGCGCGCCTGCTTTTTGTGCACGCGCATCCCGATGACGAATCTTCCTCTACCGGTGCCGCTATGGCCTACTACGCCTCCGCGGGTGCGGAAGTGTATCTGCTGACTGCAACCCGCGGCGAAATGGGTGAGGTTATCCCCGAAGAGCTGCAGCATCTGGAGGTGGGCAAGCCCGGCAATACCGATAATGGCGAGGCGCTGGGCGCCTACCGTGAAAAGGAACTGGCGGCTGCCTGCCGGGTGTTGGGCGTCAAGCAGCAATTCTTCCTGGGGCAGGAACCTGCCGTGGCTCCCGGTGCCCTGAGCGTATACCGCGACTCCGGTATGGCGTGGGGTCCTGCTGGTACTCCCGTGCCCAATGAGCGTGCCGCTGCTGATTCTCTGACTGCCCAGCCTCTGGAACCTCAGGCTGCTGCCGTGGCTGCCGCTATTGAGGCTATTCGCCCCGATGCGGTTATCACCTATGACGCCGACGGCGGTTACGGCCACCCCGATCACCGCCGCGTGCACGACATCGTTATGCGCGCCGTGCAGTTGCTGCAGGGCACCCCGGCTGAACCCGTGCTGGTCTGGGGATTGGATAGCTCCGCCGAGCCTGAGAAAGATACCCGTACCCAGGCGGCGGTCTACGGGGATGGCGCCGCTAAGCGTGAGGCGATGCGCGCCCACGCCACCCAGCTGGTTATTACCGGTCCGAAGAGCTTTGAGTACTCCAATAAGGTTCCTCAGAAAATCTCGGCTGTTGAGACCTATCGTGTACTTACCGGGGATGCGCGCCGTCTGGTGCCTAGCGCCCCGGAACCTGCTGGCTGGATTAGCACGAGCCTGGTGGGTGTGATTCTGGGTGTGCTTGCCGGTGTTGCTGGTTCTATCTATCATGCCTGGGTTATCTATGCGGGGGATACTCCGATTCCTGTGGGTCTGGCATTGGGCGTGCTGACTGTGCTCAGCGCCAGCTTGTGGACTGCTTTATCTCATCATCGTCCCTTTGGTGCTCTGGTGACCGGTGGTATTGCGGCGGCTACGGTGCACTGGCTTGCTTATGGCCGCGCGGATTCGCCCTTTGTGTTGGTGAACCCGGATGTGTATATCGGTCAGGTGGGTACCTGGTGGTATTTCCTGGCTCCTATGTCTGCGCTGGTTGCTTATCTGTGGGCTCGTCGTCGGGCGCCGAAGGATGCAGAGTTTTACGGTCCCAGGGCCATGCATGAGCGTGCTCGTCGGGGTCGTAAGTAGCTGTATATAGCGGATAAAAATCTGAGCTTATCTCGTAAATGGGGCGTTTGGTGACGGATTGTCACTGAACGCCCCGTTCTGTGACAAAGCTCATTTTAGGTAGCTAAGACTCAAAGAAAAACTCTCTGACTAGGGAAAATGCTTTTATAAAACAGGATAGTCTTGCCTAAAAATCGCCCCGAACCCACAGTGGTGACAGTATTTCTTAGGTCACTATAATATTCTCTTCGCTCATTCCGGGGATAAAATGGAACCTGGCTTAAACATCTGACGCATGATGAACAGCGGGCGCACACGCCACAAGCGGCACCGCATTCAGCACCCACCCGGTGCGCGCGTCAGGAAATTTTTCAGAAAGGTAGCTACAAGCTCATGACCTACGTCATCGCTCTGCCCTGTGTAGACGTCAAGGATCGCGCATGCGTTGAAGAATGCCCCGTTGACTGCATCTACGAGGGCGACCGCACCCTGTACATTCACCCCGATGAATGCGTTGACTGCGGCGCCTGCGAACCGGTCTGCCCCGTTGAAGCTATCTACTATGAAGATGACGTTCCCGAAGAGTGGAGCGAATACATTAGCGCCAATGCTGACTTCTTCGATGATCTGGGCTCCCCCGGTGGCGCCGCTAAGCTCGGCCCGACCGGCAAGGATGTTCCCTTTATTGAGGCACTGCCCCCGCGCGGCTAATACGTTACGCATTTTCTGAAATACTTCGCGAGCCTGCTCGCCAAACACCCCGCACCCTTTTATGCGGGGTGTTTGCTTTTATGCTCGGTCTATGAGGTTTTCGGCGTATAAGGCTTTTAGCGCGCGGGGATGTGTAGTCGGCTCGAGGGTGGGGAATGCACGCCGGGTACAATGGGGGAGTACTACTAGCTCGGTCGCGCCCAAAGATACGGCATAGACACACGGAGGAACACAATGCACGAATATGGCCTCGATCTGCCCGACTACCCCTGGGATACCCTGGCACCCTACCGCAAGCTCGCCGCTGAGCACCCCGGAGGCGTGGCCGATTTATCCATCGGCACCCCCGTTGACCCCACCCCGCAGCTCATTCGTGACGCCCTGGCGGAAGCCTCTGACGCTCACGGCTACCCGCTCACTCACGGCACCGTGGAATTGCGCCAGGCAATTGTTGACTGGTTTGCACGCCGCCGCAATGTGCACGGCCTGGACGTAGCCCAGGTGATGCCCACCGTGGGCTCCAAGGAGCTCGTGGCGTGGCTGCCCTTCCTGCTGGGGCTGCGTGCCGGCGATGTGGTTGTCTACCCCACAATTGCCTACCCGACCTATGAGATCGGTGCGCGTCTTGCCGGTGCTGATTTCGTGGCCGCTGACTCTCTGGCGGAGCTGAGCGAGGATGTTCGCTCGCGTGTGCGCCTGGTGTGGGTGAACTCCCCGGCAAACCCGAACGGTATTGTGCGCGATGTTGAGGAACTCGCCGCTCTGGTGGCGGATGCTCGCTCCCTGGGTGCCGTGGTGGCAAGCGATGAATGCTATGCAGAGCTCGGCTGGGGTGACTGGGATGAAGCTCAGGGCGGTAAGCCCGTGCCGTCGATTCTGGATGCTCGCGTGTGTGGCGATAGCTTCGATAAGGTGCTGGCGGTCTACTCCCTGTCCAAGCAGTCGAATCTTGCCGGTTACCGCGCTTCCTTTATCGCGGGCGATGCTCAGATTATGAAGAATCTGGTGAACTCCCGCAAGCATGCCGGTATGATTGTGCCTTTCCCCGTGCAGAACGCTCTGCGCGTGGCTCTGGGTGATGATGAGCATGTGCAGGTGCAGAAGGATCTGTACCGTGCGCGCCGCGAAAAGCTGGTTGCTGCAATCCAGGCTGCCGGTGGTCGTATTGAGGGCTCTGAGGCGGGTCTGTACCTGTGGACGAGCTTCGGTGAGAGCACCTGGGAGTCTGTGGAGCGCCTGGCGAAGCTGGGTATTATTTGCGGCCCCGGCGTATTCTACGGTGAGGCTGGCGAGGGTTATGTGCGCCTGGCTATTACCGCCACCGATGAGGCGATTGATGCGGCTGCCTCCCGCCTGCACGCTAGCGCTGCGTAATCGGAGGCGACTCTCTGTAACTAATAATGGGGTGGTGTTTTATCTGAAATTCAGAAAAACACCACCCCAGTTTTATGCTCAGTCCTCTCTGTCGAGGGGAGTTAAGAATAGTCGGATAAGCTCTTCAAGCTTTACAATATCGCTATTGATAGTTCCCTGCATGTAGAGATCATAGCTGCTGGAATCAACATCAAGCCGAATGGTGCAGTCATAGCCTTTAGCGAGAGCGAGTACTCTCAACACTTCGCGCTGAGTTCTGCCATTTCCCTCTCGGAAGGGATGGAAATAATTCAGGGAATCCAGGATGCGTGCCAGATGGGAAATGACCTCAGCGGTGGACAGAGCGGAAGAATGATAAGCATCGAAGAGCGAATTCATATAGGACTCACCTCGCTCAAAAGCCTGGTAAAGCATAAAAACGTCGTTGTTCTTGGAGATATTAACATTCCTATATTCACCTGCCCATGGATAAACACCATAGAAGAGGAAACGGTGGATTGCTCGAACATCATCCATAGTATGCACAATAATAGGAGTTTTGAGCAGTAAGAGAGCTTGCCTGTTGAAAGCTCTGTTTTCAAGAAGCGAGAGTTTGGTGCTATCGTGCTCCTCAAACATATTACGCAAGGTCTCACTATGGGGATATGTGTATCGGAAGTCGGGATCCTCATAGTTATATGTAGCGTAGTGGTTTTGTGACATGATCTATACGCCAATATCTTCAGCGAATGAGCGGAGTTCGAGGATGTCCTCCGGAGTGGGCTGCCAGCCCTCAATCATGCTGCTGCTGACCACATACCACACGCTCTGAAAAGTCGACGGAGACTTAAAAGGCACACCCATAATCGTCAGGTTGTCCCGGTTGATATCTAAAGTCATGGTTCTCCTTGCGTAGGTTATTTCAACCTCTAGTGTAGCAAGGGGGGGGGAGAGAGAGAGAGAGAGAGAGAGAGAGAGAGAGCCTGGGAGTCGGGCAGTACCTGCGATACTCATTCCTGTGACAAACCTCGGTCGGTAAGTGATATGAGACACTGTTTCTAGTATTGCATGACATGTATAGCAATGCAAGTGATGGGTATGTTTCTGTAATATTTTGGGGATTCTTTGACATATTTTCCCTTGCGGGTGCATATTGGGTGTATAGTGTTACCTAGTTCATAGATGTACATCATATGGGCTGGCTCTGTGTAGGCACGCGTATCCACGGCGGTACGCGCCCAGATACAGAGCACGCTACACGGTACTACACCCAACGAAGGAGAACACCATGAGCACTTCCGCACTCGTGCAGCTGCGCGATGTCAACAAATTCTTCGGCGAGCACCACGTGCTCAAAAACATCAACCTCTCCGTCGGAGCCGGCGAAGTCATTATCCTGCTCGGCCCCTCCGGATCCGGAAAATCAACCCTCTGCCGCACCATCAACCGCCTGGAAACCATCTCCAGCGGATCCATCACCATCGACGGCAAAGAACTACCCCAAGAAGGCAAAGAACTCGCCCGCCTGCGCGCCGAAGTCGGCATGGTCTTCCAATCCTTCAACCTCTTCGCCCACCGCTCCATCCTGGACAATGTGACCCTCGGACCGCGCAAAGTTCGCGGACTGTCCAAATCCCAGGCTGAAGAAGAAGCCATGGCGCTGCTGCGCAAAGTTGGCGTGGACTCCCAAGCCCACAAAATGCCCGCTCAGCTCTCGGGCGGTCAGCAGCAGCGCGTAGCCATCGCCCGTGCGCTCGCCATGAAGCCCAAGGTGCTGCTTTTTGACGAACCCACCAGTGCACTGGACCCCGAAATGGTTAACGAAGTGCTTGACACCATGGTCTCTCTCGCTAAGGAAGGCATGACCATGATCGTCGTGACCCACGAAATGGGCTTCGCTCGCAAGGCAGCCGACCGCATCGTCTTCCTCGCCGACGGGGAAATCGTTGAAGAAACCGACCCCGAAACCTTCTTCACCTCGCCCCAAAGCGCACGTGCCAAGGACTTCCTCGCCAAGATCCTCGACCACTAACCCATACCGGCAGAAAAGAGATACAAGGATGAAACTCTTCACACGCCGCGCAGGCACATCGCATAGGATGCGCCGCGCCCTGAGCCTACCGCTCATCGCCTGCCTGGGACTGAGCCTGTCCCTGACCGGCTGCTCCAGCAGCGATAGCGGACATAAAATCCGCATCGGCATTAAATACGACCAGCCCGGCATGGGATACCAAGACGGCAAAGAATTCACCGGATTCGACGTGGACGTAGCCCGCTACGTCGCCAAGAAACTCGGATACTCCGAAAACCAAATCGAATTCGTCGAATCTCCCAGCGCCAACCGCGAGAACATGCTCGCCAACGGCCAGGTAGACATGATCTTTGCGACCTACTCCATTACCGATAGCCGCAAAAAGACCATTGACTTTGCCGGACCCTACTATGTAGCCGGCCAGGATCTGCTGGTGCGCGCCGATGAAAAAGATATCACCGGCCCCGACACCCTCAACGGCAAGAACCTTTGCTCGGTCACCGGCTCCACCAGCGCCAAAAAGATTCAGGATAAATTCGCCAAGCAGGTGAACCTGGTCAATCAAAATAGCTACTCCGATTGCGTGGTCGCCCTCAACGGTGGCGTGGTAGATGCAGTCACCACCGACGATATTATTCTCGCCGGTCTTGCCTCCACCAAAGCCAATCGTGGCAAGCTCAAGCTGGTTGGTAAAACCTTCACCACCGAAAAATACGGTGTGGGTCTGCCCAAGGGAAGCGATAAATGCGAAGCCATTAACAAAGCCATTAACGAGATGGTAGAAGACGGCACCTGGCAGAAACTCGTGGAGAAAAACACCGCCGGCACCGGCTACAGCTACGATGCCTCCAAGAACCCGCCCAAGCCCACCGGCGGCTGCGCCTAGAAAAGGAGAACATAATGAACTTCTTTGACCAACTCGGTGCGCTCTTTACCAAATACGATGTGCTCGGCGCGTTCTGGGTCAATATTCAGCTGACCTTCTGGGCGGGACTTGGCGCCTTTGTGCTCGGCTCCGTGCTGGCGCTCATGCGCATTAGCCCCGTGCCCTCCCTACGATTTGTGGGCACTGCCTATGTGCACACCGTGCGTAACACCCCGCTGACCATTCTGATGACCCTGGCAATTCTGGGTGTCTGGACCCAATTCCAGCTCTCCTTCTCAACCAATTTCGAGACGAACTTCTTTGTCTACGCGGTCTTCGTGCTCGCTTTCTATCACGCGGCCTTTGTCTGCGAGGCAATTCGAAGCGGCGTGAACACCGTACCCGTCGGCCAGGCAGAAGCTGCCCGCGCTATCGGTCTGGGCTTCTTCGCCAGCGCCCGCCTGATTATCTTCCCCCAGGCACTGCGCGGCTCCATTACCCCGCTGGGTAACACCCTGATCGCACTGGCAAAGAACACGACTGTGGCAACCGTAGCCTCCGTGGCGGAGTCCTCCGGTCTGATGAAATCCATGATTGAGTTCGACCCGAATATGGTTCTGGCGATCTTCTTTATCTTCGCCATGGGCTTTGTGATTATTGTGGTGCCCCTGGGCGTAGCAACCACCCGATTCTCCCGTAAATTGGCGGTGAAACGATGAAACTCTTCACAGCCTCATCCGATACCAGCACCAGCGTGCTCTTTGATGCACCCGGCCCGCGCACCCGCGCACTGACCCGCTGGTTCAACCTGGGCGCTATCGCCCTGCTGGCACTCTTTATGGTCTATGTCCTCTCGGTCATGGGCGCCAAGGGCCAGCTTGAGGCGGAGAAATGGACCGACCTATTCACTGCCAAAGCCTGGAGCGCCTACTACCTGCCCGGTCTGGTCTCCACCCTGAGCGCGGCAGCCATCTCGGTGATTACCTCCATTATTTTCGGTACGATTTTCGGTATGGCTCGACTGGCTCAATCGAAGATTATCCGCTGGTTCGGCACCGTGGTCGTGGAATTCTTCCGCGCCGTACCCGTGCTGATGATGATGATTTTCTTCTGGCTCTTCCTGGGCAAATTCAGTGCCTTTAGCCCCAGCCAGTTGCCCTTTATCGCTGTAGTTGCCGGTCTAACCCTGTACAACGGTTCGGTGATTGCCGAGCTGCTGCGCTCGGGTGTTAAGCAGCTGCCCCGCGGTCAGGGCGAGGCGGGTCTTGCAATCGGCCTAACCCCCGGCCAGACCCTGCGTTCCATTTTGATTCCGCAGGCAATGAACGCCATGATGCCCGCTCTGCTGAGCCAGTTCGTGGTGATCCTCAAAGACACCGCTCTAGGCTACATTATCTCCTACCCGGAGCTGCTGGCATCGGCTCGTCGTATTGGTTCCGGTGACGGTAATGTGCTGCAGACCCTGCTGTTGGCTGCGATCGTCTTTATTATTGTGAACTTCTCGCTGACCTCCCTTGCAGGATGGCTGTCTACCTTCATGTCTTCGCGCACCAGCGCCCCGAAGAAGAAGCTGCACCATCTGCCCGGTGAGGTGGATGATCCGAACCCGCCGACCATGCAGATGTTCGTTCTGCCCGGACACCGCAAGTAGCTGCCTGGTGGCTGAGCCGACTATAGAAGAATCCGGCGGTCTTGAACCTATCGTTCAAGACCGCCGGATTCTTTAGTCTATGTGCTAGCTATTAGCCGTTGTAACCATTGGGGTTGGACTTCTGCCAATTCCAGTGATCGCGCACCATGGTGTCAATATCGCGGGTAGCGCTCCACCCCAGATCAGCCAGAGCAGCGGAAGGATCAGCATAAGAGACCGCAACGTCACCGGGGCGACGAGCCACAATCTGATAGGGCAGTTCCTTACCGGCAGCGCGCTCAAAAGCGTGCAGCACCTCCAGCACGGAGTAGCCATTACCGGTACCCAGGTTCCAGGTGTGCAGACCACCCTTGGAGGCAATGAAATCCAGAGCCTTCAGGTGACCATCCGCCAGGTCAACCACGTGAATGTAATCGCGCACGCCGGTGCCGTCAACGGTCGGGTAATCATTACCGAAGACATTCAGGTGCTCGCGGCGACCCACAGCAACCTGCGCAATGAAGGGCACCAGGTTGTTCGGGATACCCGCCGGATCCTCACCAATACGACCGGACTCGTGAGCGCCCACCGGATTGAAGTAACGCAGCAGAGCAATATTCCAGCGCGAATCGGATGCAGCCAGGTCAACGAGCATATCCTCAATATGCTCCTTGGTGCGGCCATAGCAAGACTGAGCGTCCATATTGATCTTCTCAACCAGAGGCATGGACTCGGGCTCGCCGTACACGGTAGCGGAGGAAGAGAAGACGATCGTGCGGCAATCTACCTCGTCCATCGCGTAGAGCAGGTTCAGAGTACCGGCAACGTTCGTCTGGTAGTACCATAAGGGCTTCTCCGCGGACTCGCCCACAGCCTTCAGACCCGCAAAATGAATCACAGCCTCGGGACGAACCTGACGGAAAAGCTCCTTCATGCCCTCAGCATCCAGCAAATCCACCTTGTGGAACTCCGGGGCGCGACCGGCAAGCTCAGCCACGCGCTCCAGAGCGATCTCGGAAGAGTTCGCCAGGTTATCCATCACAACAACATCGTGACCAGCCTCAAGCAGCTGCAGCACGGTGTGTGAACCAATATAACCGGCACCGCCGGTCACCAAAATCTTCATATCAACTCCTAATCCATCGCCGGAAGACGATAATTCTCGTGAAGGACAATAGCTCCCTGTCGCACCGCATGAACAATAGCGCGGCGGAGGAGAAAAACTTAGTTAGCGTGAAGAGCCTCGTTCAGCTCCACAGTATTGGTCGCGCGAGGCAGAACCTCAATAGCGCCAGACACCGAATGACGGCGGAAGAGCAGGTTCGACACGCCCGAAAGCTCAGCAGCCTTGACCACGCGCGGCTCCTCGCCGGGCAGCAGCACGCTCACTCGGGAACCAGCGGTCACGTACAGACCAGCCTCAACCACGCAGTCATCACCAATAGCAATACCAATACCGGACTCAGCACCCAGCAGGGAACGCTCGCCAATAGCCACACGCTCGGTACCGCCACCGGAGAGAGTGCCCATGGTGGACGCGCCACCACCAATATCGGATCCGTCGCCCACAATAACACCCTGAGAAATACGACCCTCCACCATGGAAGCGCCCAGGGTACCGGCATTGAAGTTCACGAAACCCTCGTGCATCACGGTGGTACCGGACGCCAGGTGAGCGCCCAGGCGCAGGCGATCGCCGTCACCAATACGCACGCCAGCGGGGACCACATAATCCACCATGCGCGGGAACTTATCCACGTGGGAGACGCTCACATGACCCAGCTTGCGCAGACCGATTGCCAGGCGGTTGAACTCGGCAGCCAGCACCGGGCCACGGTTGGTCCATGCAACATTAGCGAGCTGACCGAACAGACCCTCAAGATTCAGATCATTGGGGCGAACCAGGGTGTGGGAGAGCAGATGCAGGCGCAGGTATGCGTCCAATGCATCCTCAGGTGCCTTATCCAGGTCGATAACCACCGAGCGCACCTCGGTGCGTGCATTGCGCTCCGGGTAGGAAGCAACAAGGTCTTCCAGATCGTCGGCAATGGACAGATCGGGGTGGTAGCTCAGCGCCGGAGCGGGGAACCATGCGTCCAACACGGTACCGGCGTGTTCACCGGCAGCCACAATATTCACAAGAGCAACGCCCGAGGCGTAACGTACGGTATTTTCAGACATGCTACTAGTGTACCGTGATACACCCGGATACGCCGGCGAGAATGGGATAAAGTTAAAGGGAGTATGCCCGATAGAGAGAAAGAACGCATGAGCAGCCTTGACCTTCGCGTCTCCATGCCTGAACTGACCCGCGCCCTGCTGGACATTGAATCCGTCAGCGGCAATGAAAAGAACCTCGCCGATGCCGTAGAGCAGGCACTGAGCGCCTACCCTCACCTGCACCTAACCCGCGATGGCGACTCCCTGATCGCCCGCACCGAATTCGGCCCCGTCAACGGTCAGGAACGCACCCGTATTATTCTTGCAGGACACCTGGACACCGTACCCCTGCCCACTGTCCCCGGCTCCCTGGGTACCGTGCCCGCCACCGTGCGCGAGGAAGAAGAAGGTACCATTCTGTACGGTCGGGGCGCCACCGATATGAAGGGCGGCGTGGCGGTGCAGCTTAAACTTGCCGCTGAGCTGACCGAACGCGACACCGACTACAACCTGACCTATATCTTCTACGATAACGAAGAGGTTGCCAGCGAAAAGTCCGGCCTGGGCCGGTTGATCCGCAACCACCCCGAGAAGATTAAGGACGCTTCTTTCGGCGTGCTGCTCGAACCCACCGACGGCACCATTGAAGGCGGCTGCAATGGCACCATGCGTTTTTATATCCGCACCACCGGCCTGGCGGCGCACTCGGCACGCGCTTGGAGGGGCGAGAACGCAATTCACAAGCTCGCCGAGGCACTGCGTATTCTCTCCGAATACGAGCCGGCAAGTCACGAGGTGGAGGGACTGGTCTACCGCGAGGGCCTAAACGCTGTGCAGGCATTCGGCGGCGTGGCGGGCAATGTGATTCCCGATAGCGCCAGCCTGCATGTGAACTACCGTTTTGCACCCTCTAAGAGCCTGGAGGTGGCGTGCGCCCATATGGAAGAGCTCTTTGCCGGCTACGACCTGGACTTTGTGGATCTTTCCCCGGCGGCACGCCCCGGCCTGGATACGCCCCTGGCTGCCTCCCTCATTGCCTCGGTCGGTCAGGAACCCAAACCCAAATACGGCTGGACCGATGTGGCGCGCCTATCCGAAATCGGTATTCCCGCTGTGAATTTCGGCCCTGGAGATGCTCTGCTGGCGCACACCGATAATGAGCACGTAAGCTTTAGCGAATTGACCCGCTGCCACGCCGATCTTCGTTCCTGGCTGCTGAGCGATAACGATGAGGAGGACTAAATGAGCCTGATTTTTACTCTGATTGCCGTCATCCTGCTGTTGGGTGCCGCCCTGGCGTGGATTGCTGTGAGTAGCGATCGTCTGGTGCCCTTCCGCCCCGTACTGGAATACATTGCCGCCGACGGTACCGGTATTGCTGATGATGCCAAGCCCCAAACTCTTGTAGCTGAGGCTAAGGATAGCTCTGAAGAAGCTGCCTCTGAGGACAGTGATTCTGAAGATGTAGCTGAAAACCCGCAGGAAGCGGGGGATAAGAGCTAATGCTCGATTCTTTCTATACCCGCACCTATGTCTGGGTGCGGGATAGAGCGCATGAATTTTTGAATCTGCCCGCCTGGATACTCGTTCTAGCAATCTACAGCGCAAGTCGCCTCTGGGATTTCGCGGTCTTTAGCGCCGTGGGTAAACAGCAGCTTGCCGGCCCTTGGGGAGGGCCGCTGGGCTACCAGGATTTTATTTCCACCTGGGACGCCGGCTGGTATGAACAGATTGCCCGCACCGGCTACCCGGATGTGCTGCCGGTGGACTATAGCGGCGCGGTCATGGAGAACCCCTGGGCTTTTTACCCGGTCTTTCCCTATCTTGCGGATACGCTCAGTCGCGTGACGGGGCTGAGCTATTACCCTGCTGCTTCGCTCGTGGCTTTGGGTAGTGGTTTTGTAGCAGCTGTGGTGATTTATTATCTCTTTGAAAGCTCTGTGCTGCTCCTATCACATGCACGTGAACACTCGGCTAAGAGTTCTAAAGAGCCGAGCACAGAGAAGAAAATACAGAGCGCTCGCGAAGAGAGCGCCCAGCACGCCCGAACCCTAGCCCTTTGGGGTGTTGCGCTGGTTGCTTTCCTACCCATTGCCCCGGTGCTGCAGGTTCCCTATGCCGAGGCGACCGGTCTACTCTTTTTGGCCGCCACCCTGTTGGCATTGGTGCGAGGCGCCTACGGACGAGCCGTGCTCTGGGCTATTATTGCATGCCTTTCCCGCCCGATCGGTGTGCCCCTGGGCGCCGCTGCCGGGCTGTGGTGGGCACTATCTCTATGGCTGAAGCTCCGCGCCAATGCTCGCGTAGAAACCGCACAGCGGAAAAAGACCGGAGCGGTGATTGCCTCCAGCCTGCCCCAGCTGCTCTCGGCTCTGGGTATATGCGCTGCGGCACTGCTCTGGCCCGCGATCGCATGGATACGCACCGGGCGTGTCGACGCCTACACCGCCACGGAAACCGCCTGGCGAGGTAAGCACCTGGCGCCCTTTGAACCCTGGATCCACCAATCCCGCGCCTACCTGGGGGAGTGGGGACTGCCTCTGCTCATTGCCCTGGTGATTGGCTATGCTATCTGGTCGTTCAGCCCCGTTGTGCGCTCGGTGCTGCACCCGGTGCTTAACCTCTTCGCCGGCTGCTATGTGCTCTATCTGCTGATTTTTTTGAACCCGCAGAGCTCCACCTTTCGCCTGCTGCTGCCTCTCTTTGTCATGGCGCTGCCGGTGATGGCGCTCAGTGCCTCCCGCGCCTATAGGATGGCTCTGGTACTCTTTGGAGCCGCCGCGGGAGCAGGCTGGGTTGGCTGGCTCTGGCATTGGAAGCAGCTGCCCACCGGCGGCGACTATCCGCCCTAAACCCGGGTCCACACAGCATACAATAGTGCACGCGCGCCTCGCCCGAATCGGGTGGGGCGCGCGTGTTTGCTCTCTGAGAATTAGCTAAAAAATTCCCTCTCGGTTCACGCACAGAGGGTAAATGCTGATACTCTAGATTTTGTGTTTGGTATTAGCGGTATGGAGTTCCTTATCCTTGCGGTCATCACGTTCTTCGTGATTGGCCCCGAACGCATGCCCATTTACGCCCGACAGGCACGCGAATGGATTAAAACCCTGCGTCGTATGGCATTCGACGCCAAGGATGAATTCAAAGACGCCCTGGGCGATACCGGCATGCAAGACATTAACTGGCGTCAGTATGACCCTCGCCAGTATGACCCTCGCGTCATCGTCAAGCAGGCATTTGATGAAGACGATGCCGAACGCGCCCGCGAAGCTGAAGAGGCAGAACGCAAGGCAAAGGAAGAAGCAGAACGCGCAGCACGCCGTAAGCTTCCGGCAGGCGCCTACGCCCCCTTTGATAGCGAAGCCACCTAAATCTTTGATAAGACTCCCCGGTGTACATGCCGGGGAGTTTTTCTATGCCCTATCTCTTATCGGGCTGGGGGGATAGAAGAGGGACAGCACCCGCGCGCTCGGCACACACGGTAAAATCATAGTCATGGCATCAACCTCCACCGGTGTACCCGAAACCACCCCAAAACCCGCACGCAACGCGCTCTATAACCCGCGCGAGCTTAGCCACGACCCCGGTTCTCAGCCGGAGCGCACCTCAATGTTGGAACGCGCGAGCGCTCGCACCAGCCTGCTCGCCTGGAATATTGGCCATCGCGCCAAAACCTGGCTGCTATCTAAAAGCGCGCTGGCTCAGGTGCTCATTCTTTGGGCTGTGACTCGTATTATTGCCCAGGTGATTTTCCAGTGGGTGAGCATTCAACAGCGCACCGTCAACCCCGGAACCACCGGCTTTGACTACCTGAGCTGGTGGGACGCCGAATGGTACCGTAAGGTTTGGCAGCAGGGCTACCCGAGCGTTATTGAATTCACCCCCGAGGGCGTGGCGAAACATAATGCCTGGGCTTTTTACCCGCTGTATTCCTGGATGTCCGGCGGGCTCTCGTCAATCACCGGGCTCATGTACGAGGCCTGCGCGATTATTATTAGCCTGATCTCGAGCTTTGTGCTGGCGTGGCTGCTCTATAAAATCAGCCTGGGCTCTCTACGCTACCGCTCCGATGGTGTCTTTGATACCCGCGCCGACACACAGGATGCGCACCATCGCACCGCCCTGTGGACAGTAGTTATTTACGGTACCTGCGCTACCTCGCCCATTTTCAATACCGGCTACGCCGAAAGCTTCACCATCGCGGCTCTGCTGGGAGTGTGTCTGCTGCTGGCACACGACCGCTATTGGCTGGCGGTTCCCGTAGCTCTTGCTGCAGCGACTTCCCGCCCGATTGGTGTGCCCCTGGGCGCTCTTGCCGGGCTCTGGTGGGTGTATTGCGTGTTGCGTGAGCGCGCCCTGCGTCTGGACGCCGGGCAGAGCCGCGTATGGATACCCGCTCTACTCTCCCGCATCTCTCAGCTAGTGTCGGCTCTGCTGATTTGCTCCTTTGCCTTTATTCAGCCCATTGCCGCAGCCGTGGTGACCGGCCGCCCGCGCGCCTACGCCGAGACGGAAATGGCGTGGACTGACCGACCGGCAGACTCCGGGCTGGATATTTTCGTACAGTGGTTTCACCAGGGCTGGGAGTATGCAGGTGTCGCCGGCCCTGTGCTGGTTATTGCGCTCTTTATTGGTTACGCCCTGTGGCTGGCTCATCCGAGCACGCGCTACGCCCTGCACCCGCTGCTGATCCTGTGGTGTGCGGTCTACGCGGGCTATCTGGCGATTTTCTGGTACCCGCACACCTCCACGTTCCGTATTCTGTTGCCGCTCTTCCCCCTGGCTTTGCTCTTGGTCTCCTATAGTGCTTCTCGTACATGGCGCTTGGCTCTGCTGGGTTTTGGCCTCTACTCACAGCTGGTGTGGGTTGGTTGGCTGTGGCATCGCAATTATGAGAGCGACTGGCTAACTCCCTAAACTCGTTGAGGTCATATCAAAGGCTCCCCGAAATCTTTCGGGGAGCCTTTGAGTTTTCAACCTTTAAAGGGTGATATTTAGAGATTGATATTAAGCAGCCTACCGGCACGGGACGGACCGGAGCGCCAGAGCATATCGGCAATGGAGACAATAGCCTGCGAGGTGGGGGAGGAAGGAGCCGCCCAGACCACCGGCACACCCGCATCGCCTCCAGAGCGTAGAGCCATATCCAGGGGTACAGAACCCAGCAGAGGCACCTCATACTCCAAAGCCGCGCTCAAACGCTCAGAGAGCATCTGACCGCCACCGGAACCGAAAAGCTCCATAACGGTACCATCGGGCAGAGTCATAGCCGCCATATTCTCCACCACACCGGCAACCTTCTGCTCGGTCTGCAGACTCAGGGTACCGGCGCGCTCGGCAACATCCACCGCCGCCAGCTGCGGGGTAGAAACCAACACCAGCTCAGCGTTGGGCAGCAGCTGAGCCATAGAAATTGCAATATCACCGGTACCGGGAGGCAGATCCAGCAGCAGCACATCCAGGGCGCCAAAATGCACATCCATAATGAACTGTTCCAGGGCGCGGTGCAGCATGGGGCCGCGCCACGCCACCGGCTCATTGCCCTTCAAGAACATGCCAATGGAAATCACGCGAATAAAGCCCGCGGGGTTCGCCCCGGCCTCCAACGCCGTGGCGGGAATATCCACCGTGGGAGGCAGAATGAGATCCTCCAGGCGCGTGGGCGCTTCCTTAATACCCAGCAGACCCGGAATGGAAAAGCCGTGTACATCGGCATCAATAATGCCCACCGACAGACCGCGGGAGGCAAAAGCTGCCGCTAAATTCGCGGTCATGGAGGACTTGCCCACGCCGCCCTTGCCCGAGACCACTGCAAAAACACGGGTTAGAGAGCCGGGCTGCACAAAGGGGTTCACGCGGGCAGGCTTGAGCTGGTCCTTGAGCGCGGTGCGCTGCTGGGCGTTCATGGCGCCCACAGCGATCTCAACCTGTTCAACACCCTCAACGCCCAGGGCGGCATCGCGCACCTGCTGCTCAATGGTGTTTTTCAGAGGGCAGCCCTCAATGGTCAGCAGCACCGAAATATGGGCTCTAGATCCAATAATCTCGGCGCGCTCAACCATATTCAGTTCGGTAATGGGTCGGCGTAGCTCCGGATCGATCACAGCATCCAGAGCGCGCAGCAGAGCCTGAGAATCAGTCACTTACGCCTCCCGAGGCTTCGGGGTGGACAGTGCAGCATGATCAGCCTCGGCGGTATCGGCAGCAGCGGAATCGCGGTGCTCCACATACTCCGCCGGATCCACCGCGGTGCTCTCCTCGGAATCGGCGCCCTCGGCAGCCTCGGCTACCTCGTCAATGGCCTCTTCCAGCTCCTCAATATCCTCACTAATATCCTGCAGTTGTTCGGAATGGCGCTCCTGCTCCTGGCTAATGCTCTGCAGCTCCTCGAGAATATCGCGCAGCTCGCTACGCACAAAGTCACGGGTCGCAACCTCGCGCAACGCAATACGCAGGGAGGCAATCTCGCGGGTCAGATACTGGGTCTCCTCCAGGTTCTGCTGATCGCGCTTGCGGTCTTCGGCAGCCACCACGCGGTCGCGGTCATCCTGACGGTTCTGCGCCAGCAGCAGCAGGGGAGCTGCGTAGGATGCCTGCAGGGAGAGCATGAGGGTCAGCAGGGTAAAGTTCAGGCTGCGCGGGTCGAATTGCATCTCCTCGGGCGCCAGGGAGTTCCACGCCAGCCACACACCACAGAAAATGGTCATCCACATCAAGAACTGCGGGGTACCCATATAGCGGGCGAAACCCTCGGTCATACGGCCGAAAGCATCCGGGTTCGGGTTGTAGCTAAAGAACTTGCGGGAGCGACGACCGGTCGGGGTTGCCAGCTGAGAATCGGTACGGGAGCGGTTATCGCGCTCGCGGCGCTCGGCGTACTTCTTCTCCAGACGGTCTTTGAGGATGCGCGCCTTATCGGTACGGTCGCCGCGTGCGTTTTCTTCGCCGCGCTGGGCGGGGGTGGTACGGTTATTCTGCTCAG
This sequence comes from Rothia sp. (in: high G+C Gram-positive bacteria), assembly GCF_030540545.1. Lineage (GTDB taxonomy): Bacteria > Actinomycetota > Actinomycetes > Actinomycetales > Micrococcaceae > Rothia. Next base: position 225,616 of record NZ_JAUNVZ010000002.1, read on the forward strand.
CCAAAGCGTCGTCCTACCTTTCGTACCGGGGTTCCGTCGTCATTTGTGCGCCAGTCTTCGGGAAGTAGCGCATCGAGCACATCGTCAATGGTCACTGCGCCCACCAGGCGGTGCGAGTCATTAACAATGGGGATAATGGTCAGGTCATAGGTCGCAAGCACGCGCGCCAGCTCTTCCAGGCTCGCCTGATCAGAGACCGGTTCAGTGTCGGTGTCCAGAATATGACCGATGGATTCGCTGGGCGGCACGCGCAGCAGCTGCTGCATATGCACCATGCCCAGGTATCGACCCGTGGGGGTCTCCAGGGGCGGGCGGGTGACCAGCACCGCCGCCGCCATCGCGGGGGAAATCTCTTCAGCGCGAATATGCGCCAGCGCTTCGGCAACCGTGGCTTCGGGGGAGAGAATAATGGGTACGGGGTTCATGAGCGAACCGGCGGTACCCTCATCGTATTCGAGCAGTCGGCGCACATCCTCCGCTTCATCGGGCTCCATCATTTGCAGCAGCTTTTCACGCTGAGCATCGGGCAGCTCGATCAGCAGGTCGGCGGCGTCGTCCGGTTCCATTTCTTCCAGAACCTGCGCCGCGCGTTCATCTTCCAGGTGGGAGAGGATCTGTACCTGGTCTTCTTCGGGTAGCTCCTGCAGCACGTCTGCCAGGCGCTCATCCTGCAATTCGCGCGCGATTTCGAGCATGCGCTTATCGCTCATCTCGTGGATGGCGTCCGCCAGGTCGGCGGGCTTAGCGTTTTCGTGGCTTGCCACAAAGGCGGTTGCCGCCTGAGGCTCCAGTTCGGTGGCCAGGACCGCCTCGTGCCAGTCGACGATCAGGGTTTCCTTGGAGCGGCGGCGCCAGGAGCTGGATGCACCATTATCGCGAGCCACGAAGAGCTCGGTGACGCCCCAGTCGCCATTGCGGCGCTGTTCAATGGCGACGTCTTCAATAATAGCGTCGCCCGAGCCGTCGAGCAGACGTACACGGCGGTCGAAAATTTCGGCGACGATGAGCGCCTCAGAGTTACGCTGTTCAAAACGGCGCAGGTTTACCAGGCCGGTGGAAATAATCTGTGAGGCGTCAATACTGCGCACGCGGGTCATGGGCATAAAGACGCGTTTCTTGCCCAGAACCTCGATAATAATACCGACGACAATGGGCTCATTGCCGCGGCGGTTGGCTTCCGGACCGCGGGTGAAACCACGTTTAAGCACAACAACATCACGCAAACGACCTAGACGATCACCAAAGGGGTCGAAAACGTCCAGACCGAGCAGACGGGCAATATAAATTTTGCTGGGGGCACTTGACTTGGAATTACTCACCTTTAAAGAGTACGCCTCGGGGGCAAAAACTGCACTTTTTCGCCTCAGCTCACAGCTCATAGAAGAACACCCTCACCCGCCGGGACAGGCAGGAAGGCTCCGCGTACAATAGAACACATGACAAATCAGCCGGTATACACTCCCGAAAACCCCGCTCCCTCCTCGCTTTTTGCCGCCCGCCAGGCGCAAGCTGCGGGCAAGCCTCTGCCCGATGGCGAGCTCATCGCAAGCTTTGGTAGCCGCCAGAAAACCCGTGAGGCGCTGGAGTATCTTAACGCTCAGGGCTACCCCGTCTCGGCTCTTTACGTGATTAATGAGGGTATTCAGCAGGTTGAGTACCCCGCGCCGAGACCCTATAGCCGCGTGATTATCTCCAATGTGGTCATGGGCGCGGTCATTGGTTGTATTTATACCCTGCTGGGGGATTTGAGCGGAGATATTATGCTGACCCTGATTAAGAATGTGGGTCTTGCCGTGGTGATTTTCTTCGCCTGGGCTCTGCTCTCCCTGCGTATGGCAACCCGCCGCCAGGGCAGCGGTAGTATTCATATGGTTGCAGAGAATATTCCCAGCCGCGTGCACCTCTATGCTCTGCGCGGTCATGCTGGCCCCGCCCGTTCTATTCTGGGTTCCTCACCTCTGCGCTCGCACCTGGTGAATGCGGGTTCTGCTTCTAGCTCTGCACCCGCGCCTGCAGCTCCCGCGGCTCCGGTATCTCAGTTTATAGTTCAGTCCCAGACTGCAGCCCCCGCACAGGAACCGGCTCTCGTGCAGGCACCGGCTGTAGCATCTGTTGCGGAGGACGTCCCCGAAGCACAGACAGCTTCTGCAACTCAGAGTGCACCGGCAGAAGAGTCCAAGCCGGCTCAGCGTTACGGTCTGCGCATTGACGACCCGGAAGAATACGCCAAGACCATTCGCCGGGCACCCAAGCGAGACTAGATCTGTAGCGAGACTAGCTACCCAGCGGACTAGATTCGCTACAACGTACGCTATACCGGATAGAGTAAAAGCCCCCGAGAATTATCTCGGGGGCTTTTACTCTAGAGCGCCAATGCGCTAGCGGAACTCACTTAGGAGTTCTGCACGCGCTCCATCCAGGACTCGATTTCCTCAATGGTGCGCGGCAGAGCGGCAGACATATTCACATTGCCGTCCTCGGTGCAGAGCACATCGTCTTCCAGACGGATACCGATACCGCGGTACTCCTCGGGGATGGAGGTGTCCTCTTCCTTGAAGTACAGACCCGGCTCAATGGTGAAGACCATGCCCGGCTCCAGGGTTGCGCCGGTGTACAGCTCAGCCTTTGCCTTAGCGCAGTCGTGAACATCCAGACCCAGGTGGTGGCTGGTACCGTGAGGCATCCAGCGGCGGTGCTGACCGCCCTCAACGCTCAGGGAAACTTCAGCGGACACCGGCAGCAGACCCCACTCTTCCAGACGTGCAGCCAGCACTTCCATAGCGGCGGTGTGAATCTCGTGGAACTTACGACCCGGCACAGCTACCTTGAAAGCAGCATCGGCAGCGTCCAGAACAGCCTGGTAGAGCTTTGCCTGGATGGGGGAGAACTTGCCGTTCACGGGCATGGTGCGGGTGACGTCTGCGGTGTAGAGAGTATCGTCCTCAACACCTGCGTCCAGCAGCAGCAGCTTGCCCTCGTCCACGGTGCCGTTATTGCGGATCCAATGCAGCACGGTTGCGTTATTACCGCAGGCAGCAATGGTGTCGTAGCCCAGGTCGTTACCCTCGGCGCGTGCCACGGTGAAGAAGGATCCCTCCACCACGCGCTCGCCGCGGCGGTGTGCCACAGCCTTGGGCAGGTTGCGCACAACCTCTTCGAAGCCCTTGACGGTCATATCGACCGAGCGCTGCAGGTTCTCAATCTCGATGGCGTCCTTAATAATGCGCGCCTCAGAGAGGGCAACTGCCAGCTCGGAGTCCAGCTTATCTGCTTCTTCCAGCGCCACACCGGTGTTGTAGCGGGAGGTGTCCACCAGGGCATCTACGGAGAGGTCAACATCGCGTACCAGGCGGATGTTCACGCCGCCCAGTGCGGTGGTGCCCGCGTTCTTGGTGATGGCTACTTCCAGTTCGGAGAGGTTCTTGGTGCGCAGGCCGAAACGCTGTGCGAATTCGTTCAGGGTCGGGCGCGGGCCAACCCAGAATTCACCGTAGCGTGCATCCGCGTAGAACTGGTCGGTATCGCGACCTGCCAGAGGACGGAAGTAGAGAGTGACCTCGTGGTTGGAACCGTTGTCACCGGCGCCGGGTTCAACGGGCTCGTAGACCAGTACAGCGTCGGGTTCGTGATCCAGTCCCAGACCGGTCTGGTGCGCGAATGCCGAGTGGGGACGGAAGCGGTAGTCGCAGTCATTGGAGCGGACCTTCAGGGGGCCTGCGGGGATGACCAGGCGCTCGCCGGGGAAGAGCTGGGAGATCTTCGCGCGGCGTGCTGCGGCGTAGTCGGCGACAGCTTCACGCTCGTAGTGAGAGTCGTCCATGGGTGCCCAGTTGGCGCCCATGAATTCCTTAAAGGCGCTTGCCTTCGGGGTGTCTCGGTGGTCAGTGTCCTTAGGAGCTTCAGTGCTCTGAGTGTTCTTTTCTTCAGTCATAGTTCCATTTTAGCTAGTGTTCTGCATCTGTGCTTGGTGGCACGCACATGAGGGTAAGTAGTGGCGCAAAACTTTTCTCTGCTGAGGCTCTGAATCTTGCAATCATAGGCTGTGTCACTCGGATATCGGTATATATGTCTGGCTATATTATGTCGGAAGGGCTAAAATGAGCCCGTTTTTCATGCGTGTAAACATATTAAAATACATCAAATGATAAGATTATATATAAATCACTATTAATCTAATATAGATGACACTGCATGAATCCCTAGAGTGTGATGATAGTCACTAAAATAAATCATGTAGTAAATCTAAACCTTCAACCTATAAGTGTCTAATAAGAGGGTAAAAATTTACATGCGAACCACCAAAGACCTTGTAAATTCAACTATCTTTCAGATCTGAGAACTTGCTTAAACCTTAACGTTAAATCTATACTCTAAGCTTTGATAACTTTAACCCTTAACCAATACTTTAGGGTAGTATTTCTGGGGAAATGTAAAAAATGGTTGGGAGAGCCTAAAACACCTGTTACTTTTGGATACAGATGTTTCTTGCCATCACCGATATCTCTTCCCGTACACCCGGTAGGCGCGGGGATATAGAAATCATCATTCACTCACTTCAAACAGACTCGTTGGTAGAAACACCTCCTTATTCACATCAAAGGATTTTCACATCATGGCCACCAAGACCACTTGGCGTGCAGGCACCCTCGCAGCCCTCGCCGTACCCGCAGTTGTTGGCGGAACCTTCACTGCTCCCGCAGCGCACGCATCCGTAGGTAGCGCAACCTATCAGAACTTCACCGCACCCAATGGCTACAGCAGCCAGTACCACGTTTACGCAAACGGTATTGACTGGTCCCGCCCGGTCGGTGTTGTCTTCTACTTCGACGGTGACTACTGGTCCAATGACCAGTCCAAGATTCACTCTCCGAATGAAGGCATGCTGCCTGCAATGGGTCGTATTGCCAATGCGCGCAATATGGTCTTTGTGCCCGTCATCTCCCCGGACAAGAACGCCGGTGGCGACGGTATTACCTGGTGGGAAGATCTGGACGGCAATGGCGACTTCTTCCGCGCCTTCGCTCAGAACTTTATCCAGTCCTACGGTATTGACCCCTCCCAGGCATGGACCATGGGTTACTCCGGCGGCGCTGAGTTCATCGGCTTTGAGGTCAATGCAGACCGCCAGGGTACCTGGCGCAGCGGCGGCGGTTCCATTCTGGTGGCCGGCGGCGAAACCAACGGCCAGCAGACCGTAGCACCCCAGAACATCAAGCAGGCTCCCATGTACTGGTGGGTCGGTGATAAGGACGTTTCCGGCACCAACCCGCCCACCTGGAGTGCACGCGCAGCCAGCGAAAGCGGTCAGCGTCAGTATGCAGCGGCGGGCTTCAACACCCAGCTCAAGCTCATCCCCGGCCTGTCTCACGCAGACTACGATCTGCCCCATATCCTCGCCCAGTCCCTGGATACTGCCGGTAAGCGCTTCGCAGCAGGCTACAGCGATGTTGCGGGCAACGCCTTCTACTCCGAGATCAGCTGGAACTCCGATAAGCGCGTGATGACCGGTTTCGCCGATCGCACCTTCCGTCCCCTGGCGAATGTGAACCGTGCGCAGGTTGCATCCTACCTCTACCGTATGGCCGGTTCTCCCGCTGTCTCCCTGCCGGCGACCTCCCCCTTCTCGGATGTGCCCACCACCCACCCGGCGTACAAGGAAATCGTGTGGATGCACCAGCAGGGTATTACCACCGGCTGGTCCGACGGTACCTTCCGTCCGCACGAGGGTATTAGCCGCGAAGCAATGGCAGCGTTCTTCTACCGCTTTGCCGGCTCGCCCGCACATGCCGCAAGCCAGCACTTTAGCGACGTGAACGCATCCAACCCCTTCTACAAGGAAATCTCCTGGTTCGCTCAGCAGGGTATTACCACCGGTTGGGCTGATGGCACTTTCCGCCCCGGCGAGACCACCCACCGTGATGCCATGGCAGCATTCCTTTACCGTTTCAACACGGTTCAGGGTCTGCTCTAATCTTCTGTACACACAGAATGAAGGTAGCGGATGCCCTGAGCGCACCGCTGCCTTTGCGTGGGGCTTGGGATTCGCCGACGCATCCGGCGGGTACCTGCCTCGGTATTCTTGCGCACTATTCTTACACCTGGGCACAGGATACGGCTATGACCGGTGCCCGCGGGCGCAGAATACCCCTATAGGCTTGGATTATTCCAAGAACCAATGATGTGAACGATGATGCCCCGGCAGGTTTTCCTGCCGGGGCATTATCCTATGCGCTATACAATGCGCGGGAGATTAGGAGTTCTGAGCCTTCAGAGCTGCCAGACGGGCATCCAGCTCGCTCTGGCGACCCAGCTCTTCCAGATCGTTGAACTGAGCGTCGATAGAAGAAGCAGCCAGCTCCTGCTGACCCATTACGCGAGCCTCCTCGCGGCGAACCTTCTCTTCGAAGCGAGCAACTTCGCTGGTGGGATCCATAACGTCGAATGCCTTCAGAGCATCCGCTACCTGAGCCTGAGCCTGAACGGTCTTCTGGCGAGCGTTGAGCTCATCGCGCTTGGTCTTGAGTTCATCAAGCTTAGCGTGCATCTTGGACAGACCGTCCTTGAGCTGAGCCACGACCTGAGTCTGAGCGGCAATCTGGGGCTCAGCTGCCTTGGCTTCCTTCTCGGACTGCATCTGCTTGCCAAGGGCGATCTTTGCCAGGTTGTCGAACTTATCGGCGTTGGCAATGTCACCAGCTGCGCGGAACTCATCTGCCTTATTGGAGGCAGCCAGGGCCTTGGTGCCCCATTCAGCTGCTTCCTTGACGTCTTCGGCGTGGTCCTGCTCGAGCAGGCGCAGGTTGCCGATGGTCTGGGCGATTGCTGCCTCAGCTTCGCGAATATTGTCGGTGTAGTCGCGAACCATCTGGTCGAGCATCTTCTGGGGGTCTTCAGCGGCGTCCAGCAGAGCGTTGATATTTGCCTTTGCCAGCTGGGCGATACGACCGAAAATAGACTGCTTAGCCATTGTTATACCTTTCTTCAGAGCCGAGAGCGAACCCTGATGTTCGCGCCGTACGCTCTATACCTTTAGTATCTGATAGTTAGCTGCGTATTTGCTGGGAGCAATACGCCGCTTCGTTGTGAAAATAATATATGACCGGCTTCTGACACTCTAGAGGAAAAACGCAATACTTGCCGAAAAAATTTAGAAGGAGCCGCCGTCGCCGGAACCGCCGGAGTCACCACCCCAGCCGCCGCCTCCGCCCCAATCGGAGCCCGAGGAGCTCCAGATTGAATCCGAGGAACTCCAACCGGAGGAGCCGGAGTGACTCGAACCCCAGGCGCTAGAGGAAGAACCCCAGTTGAGTAGAGTACCCAGCAGCATACCCTTGGCGAAATTATCCCCGCCAAAGAAATCGCTACCGCCGGAATTATTCGAGTGCTGCTGATAGTAGCCGGTGACATCATCCGAGGCGGAATTCTGAGCCTCAATCGCCATATTAATCGCGCGCTCAGCCGATTGGTGAGCGCCCAGAGGATTAGAGCTCACCTGACGCTGAGCACTGGCAAGATGCTGCTCCGCCTCGGAAAGAGCCGTGCGGGCACGAGCACCCACCGAACCGCGACGATTATTAATAAAAGTGCGGGCACTTTCCACCTGAATACGCGCCTGCTGCAGCACCTTATCAACATCTGCAGCCGCGGCGCGCTCGCGATCCTGCTGGCTACGCTGAGCAGCCAGGGACTCATTCAAATCCTCGCTGAGCTTAGACAGCTGTGCAATCAGAGTCACCGGGTCATTGGGGCGCTGAGACGCCTGCTGCTGAATCTGATCCACCACAGCACCCATACCGGCAGCACGCGCCGCCAGCTGACGATCCGTATCTCCCAGCGCCTGAGCCTGAGCAATATCGCGGCGCAGAGCCAGCACAGCGGTCTCCAGATTCTGCTGTGCCTCTTCCTGAGTGCGTGCAAAATCAATCAGGCTCTGTGAGAGAGAACGTACCTGCTGAGCGGCCTCTTCAGCCGTACGCAAATGAGTCACAGCCTCCGAACGAGAGACGGGCAGCAGGCTACGCGCCGTCTTAATCTCCTCACCGGTTAGGGAGTAGTTGGAATCCAGCAGTTCGGGGGTATGAGCCACCGGAGCCAGCGCCGAGGAAGTGTAGAGGGAACCCAGCTGCTGGTACTGGCTCTTGGCATTGTGAATCAGCGTAGTGAGTTCCGGCAGCTGGGATTCCAGACGATCCAGTAGAGCCGGGGCGTCCTGCTCCAGATTGCGCAGAACACCCAGCTTCTGATCCTGCTCAGCAGAGATCTCAGCGATCTTCTGAGAGTTTTCAATAATCTCGGTGTACCATGCGCGCTGCTCTGCCTCGGTATCGGGCACATCATCCTCGAGCAGACGCTGACGGTGGAAGGAGGCGTTCATCAGCTCCTGGGCACGCTGCAGCTGAGCGGAGAACTCGGCAACCGCCGCATCCCCGTACATGGCGCGCGCAAATTCCAGCTCCTGCTGGGCGCGCAGCATAGTATTATCTGCAGTGACCAGAGCTGAACCCGCCTGGGTCTTCAGCTGAGTAATGGACACCTGAGGCACACTGTAGCCGGGGTTGGCGTAGCCGTAGCGGTTATAGGGGGCATTGTGCTGCTTATCCTTGCGGCGGCGAGTGTATAGGTAGTAGCCCGCACCGCCGGCAACACCCAGGGCACCAACCGCCAGAGCACCGGCAACAACACCGGAGGAGCTGGTCTTCAGGGAACCGTTCTTTGCCGAACGTACCCCGTCAATAGCTGCCTTGACCGCGCCATCCCAATCATTGGAGGCGAGCTTGGGGCGAATCTTTTCCTGGGTAATGGTCTGCACCTGAGAAGAGGACAGATGCTTGGAGCTCAGCGCGTAGAAATAGAATTGGCGGCTCTTGGAAGCAATAGCCAGCACCACATCGGCAGAACCCCACCCGTTTTTCTTTGCCAGTTCCTTGGTCCACTCGGCGTTATTGGAGGGGGAGTCAAAGGTATCCACAATGACCACGTGCAGGTAGACGCCCTTGTCATTGGCAAGGGATGTGAGATCCGTGCGCAGGCTGGAAGCATTGGAGAGCACATTGCTCTGATCCACCAGGCTATTGCTAAATGCCGCCGGGGTTGCCGCATAGGCTGCGGGCATGCTCGAGGTGAAGGCAATGGGCGCTAGGCTCAAGCCCAGAGCGAGGCTACCGGCTCCAAGGGCACGCAGAGAGCGCGCGCGGTGGGGCACAATGGCGGAGAAAGAACGGCGTGGCTGGGACATAGTGACCTTTCCGGTAAAGCCTAAAGCGGTGTGGTGGTGCCCGAGCGCGCGGCTATTTTCGAAGAACTCTCAGGAGAGCCTCGAGAGCACCGGGAGAGCAGCGGGCACAGAATACCTCCCTTTTATTGTACGTGCCACCCCCTGACAACCTAAGAGAAAACGAGACTATGACGGGATATTTAGCTCAGAGTAGAGCCAATAAAAGACCCGCGTAGAGTCTGCGGCGCGGGTATAAAGGGAGGTAAGTCTTTGAGCCTGGAATGCACACGTAGGGTACAGGAGAGCTGCCGCTGGGTACGGGAATCTTGACGTAAATCCAGCCTCCAAGGCTCGGCGGCGTAGAGGCGATTGGGCATTGTATGAGCGCTATCAGAAAATTCGCTCTCGGGGGCTCGACTCTCCAAATCCTGATACTCGAACGCCCAATAGTGGGACAGAGTAGGATTATTGAGCTTGTCATAGGTGAGGATATCGGCGCTTAGAGCAGCTAGCGTCGCACATGCATCGCTTCGTATGTCATCCCAGGTGAGGGAAACACTGGCGATAATCGCGCTTTCAAGAGCGGCCGAATAGGCGTGGAAGTACTCAGCAGAATCGACAATATCCTGAGTTCTTAGATCAAGATTGTCCATAGTGGTGGAGCAGAGATTGTCCCAATCTATACACTCCACTTTCAGGACAGGTACAGAGAGATGAAGAGACGCGGGATGATCACGGGCGAGCCGAGCCCACGTCACCAGAGAATTTAGTCCCGCCTGGACTAGAGTATGTACACAAAAACGCAGATCCGGTTCAAACGAGTCCAACTGGCGCACAAGAGAGTCAAGAGCGCTATAGAGCGCGCGGGCTACGCTAAAGGCACCGTGCCCATTCTCCGCCGGAGCTAAAGAATCCAGAGCCTGATCTACGTTTACCAGCAAATTATCCAGCGTGCGCAGTTGAGAATCCACGCTGGATGGCAAGGGAGAGGCAATACCAAAACGATAGAAATCTGAGCTAATTTCAATACGCGAAGCATAGAGCAGCACCATTAAACAGCGCCCCAAAACCAGCTGGGCAAGCTCTTCTTTCAGCCGCTGCTCCTCAGCCGTGAGGAGAGAAAAATAAGTGGTTCGGGCAGAATCAAGCAGGGGAATCAGCAGAGCGTGCACATCCTGAGGAACCCCCTTAAACGGCGAGCGGGCGGCACCCAAACGGTGCGCCCCGGTACGCCAAAGGAGCACTAGCTCGCAGGCGCGTTGAGCCATATCAAGATAGCGTGCGCAGACCTCACGCTGCTCATCCTCTGCGGCACTCCACCAATTGATTAGCCCCGGCTCTAAGGCACGCTCAGAAACTTTACTCGGCACCATATCAATCACAAGAGCATCGCCCTCGCACTCCCAACGCGCACCGAAAGAAGCGGGGGAGAAGGGCGACGAGAAGAAGGAACGGGGAGAAAAGGACGCCATATATTCAGTGTATAGATTCACGCTCTTGCAGGAAACACTCAGGAAATTTTGGGTAAACTCCCCGGCGCAATCTGTACTAAAGAGGGTATAAAGCTACCAAAGATTGCGTAAAGTAGTAGGGTAAAGAACTACCCGTAGCAATATCACCGATAGAGCCTCGTGCACGAAGGAGAATCATGAGCCAGCCCAATTGGTCCAATCAGCAGTCCAACCCCAATATTATTTCTGGACAATCCTCCCAGCCCTACCCCGGTCAGAACGTACCCAGCCAGAGCGCCCCCGGATATCAGCAGCAGGCACGCCCCGGTTACGGCCCCCAGCCCGGCTTTAACGGCCCCCGCCCGATGGCTCCCGTACAGCCTGCACCCCAGAAGAAGTACGGCGCGGGCATTGTCGCCACCAGTGCCCTGCTAGCCGCCCTGGTCGGCGCCGGTGTTGGCGCAGGAACCGGTGCGCTAGTCGGCCACGGTACCCCCAACTCCTCGGCAAGCAGCGTGGCTGTATCTAATAATTCCAACCTGCCCACCTCCCAGAACCCCACTCAGATTACTGAAACCTCTAAGAAAGCTTTGCAGTCGACCGTGACCGTATATGGTGCCAATAATTCTGCGAGCACCGTAGGCCGAGGTACCGGCTCCATTATGGATAAAGAAGGCCATATTATGACCAATGCTCACGTGGTTTCCGGCTCCTCGAAAGAGAGCAACCTCGATATTTTCGAGGTTCGTTTTACCGACGGTACCGTGCGCAGCGCTAAGCTGGTTGGTAAAGATTTGACCGCAGATATCGCCGTAGTCAAGGTAGACACCACCGGTTTGGACCTTACGCCCATGCCTTTTGGCGATTCCTCGAAAACTGTTACCGGTGATGAAGTTCTGACCCTGGGATCACCCCTGGGCCTGGAAAATACCGTGACCACCGGTATTATCTCCAATACCTGGCGTCTGGGTAAGCCTATGGACGGCAAGAGCTATATCCCCATGCTGCAGACCGACTCCGCTCTGAGCCACGGTAACTCCGGCGGCCCGCTGGTCAATATTAAGGGCGAGCAGATCGGCGTAAACGCCCAAATCGAAATTAATAACAACACCCAGGGACAGGCAGCGGGTATTAGCTACGCTATTCCCGGAAACTACGCCAAGCGTATTGCCGATGAGATTATTAAGAACGGCAAGGCAAGCCACGGTAAGCTGGGCGCTAGCGTTGAGGATGCTAACGCACAGACTGAAAGCGGTACCGCAAAGATCATCAAGGGCGGAGCGAAGCTGGGCAGCATCTCTAGCGGATCCCCGGCAGCAAATGCCGGCTTGAAGGACGGCGACGTGGTCGTTGAGGTAGACGGTCACCGCATTGATAGTGCTGAATACCTCAACGCGGCAGTACGTGCCTCCGCTCCGAATCAGCAGATGAAGTTTAAGATCCGCAATGGTAATGAGGTCAAGGAAGTTACCGTGACCATGGGTACCGCCGACTCCTAAAAACCAGCCGAGAGGTATACACCCTCAATAACGCACAGGGGGCTGAGTAAGATTCATATCTTACTCAGCCCCCCTTCCTTTCACGCTATATCCAGCCAGAGACTAGGCTAAAACCTGTGCCACGCGCTCGCGCAGAGCCGGAATAACCTGTTCCTCAAACCAGGGGTTCGCCTTCTGCCAACGGAAATTCAGGGGAGAAGGATGCACCAGCGGCATAAACTCCGGGCCGTAGTCCGCAAAAGCACGCACCGTCTCGGTCAGATTCTTCTGAGCGCTCTTGCCTAAATAATGCTTCTGAGCGTACTGACCAATCAGAAGAGTCAGCTGAACATTGGGCATCTGCTCCAGAATGCGCGGGTGCCAGGTTGGCGCGAAATCCTTACGCGGAGGCTTATCCCCACTCTTGCCCTTACCCGGGAAATAGAAATCCATCGGCAGCAGAGCAACCTGAGCCGGATCGTAAAAAACACTCTCCTCAATACCTAACCAAGAACGCAGATTCTTGCCGCTGGCATCATTCCACGCCACCTGAGACTCTTGCGCTTTAATACCCGGTGCCTGACCAATAATCACCAGCGTGGCGGTGGGAGAGGCGGTATAAATAGGCTCCCAACCCTGCGCGGTGAACTGCACATTGGCGGGGTCAGCCTTAACCTCGGACCAGAAGGGCGGGGTAGGCAGCTCAGTGACCGTGGGCGGAACAAAGAGAGAAGCCACTAGATGGCGCCTCCCTCAAAACTGTTCTGACGCCACGCCTCATAGGTGGCAAGAGCGGCAGCATTGGCAAGATTCAGAGAGCGGCGGCCCGGCGCCATGGGAATCTTTACACGCTGGGTAATATGGGGATCGTTCTGAACATCCTGCGGCAGCCCCACCGACTCGGGACCGAACATGAGCACATCCCCGGGACGATATTGGATATCCGCATAGGAGGTCTTAGCCGTGGTAGTAAAAGCGAACACGCGGGCAGGCGCCAGAGCCTCCCAAGCATCCTCTAGAGTCTTATGAACCGTGACCACCGCCAGGTCATGGTAATCCAAACCCGCACGGCGCAGATGAGCATTCTCAAAATTAAAACCCAGGGGCTCCACCAGGTGCAGCTCGGCACCGGTCACAGCAGCCAAACGGATAGCATTACCGGTATTGCCCGGAATTTCAGGGGTATAGAACAAAATTTTAAACACCCCTTCAGTGTACTCCCTGAGCTTCTGCGCTCGCGGCATAGAGCTTAAAGAGCGCGATACAATGAAGCTATGAGCCGTGTATACCTAGACCATGCCGCAACCACCGATATTCTGCCCGCTGCCCTACAGACCATGGTGGAACAGATGCGCGCCGGTGGAAACCCCTCCTCCCTGCACAGCGCGGGACGAGATGCACGAGCCACGGTCGAGTACGCACGCGAACGCATAGCCCGAGCCATTGGCTGCGATGCCGCCGAGGTGATCTTTACCTCCGGAGGTACCGAGGCCGATAACCAGGCGATTAAGGGCATGTACTTCAAGCGCCGCGCCGCAGACCCGGCGCGTACCCGCCTGATTGTTTCCTCCATTGAACACCATGCGGTGGAAGAAACCGCCGAATGGCTGCACAAGGAACAGGGCGCACAGCTGGACTGGATTCCGGTAGATAACACCGGCACGGTCAACCCCGAAACGGTGCGCGAGCTGATTGAGCGCAACCCTGCGGACGTTGCCCTGGTAACCGTTATGTGGGCCAATAATGAGGTGGGAACTATTCAGCCCGTGGCGCAGATTGCCGCCATTGCCGCAGAATACGGTATTCCCGTACACACCGACGCTGTGCAGGCATTTGGTGCCGTACCCATTAATTTCCGCAAATCCGGTGTTACTACCATGGCGATTTCCGCCCACAAGATCGGCGGCCCCATGGGTGTGGGCGCACTGATCGCTACCCGCAGCGCCGATATGACCCCCGTGCTGCACGGTGGCGGTCAGGAACGAGCCGTGCGCTCAGGAACCATTGACGCCCCGGCTATTGCCGGTTTTGGTGAGGCAGCTGAGCACGTGATTGCGCACCTGGAGGAAGAATCTCGCCGTATTGCCGCCCTGCGTAATGAGCTGGTGGCAGCGGTGCAGGCAACCATTCCCCAGGCTCATCTTTCCGGCCCGAACCCCCTGGATGAGGAATACCCGGGGCAAAAGCGCCTGCCCTCCAATGCGCACTTTACCTTTGAAAACGCCGAGGGCGACACTCTGCTTTTCCTTCTGGATATGCAGGGTATTGCAACTTCCACCGGCTCGGCGTGCAATGCCGGGGTCACCCGACCCTCCCATGTGCTAATTGCCATGGGTATGGATGAAGACACCGCCCGCAGCGCACAGCGTTTTACCCTGGGGCACAGCAGCACCGCCGAAGATATCGCAACCCTGCTAGCGGCACTACCGGGCGCCTACACCCAGGCAGCCAAGGCGGGGCTTTCCTCCCAGCTGCCGGATGCCTCCCGCTGGTACGGCTAAATAGTACCTATCCCCGGCATAGCCCCGAGCGAACTTCACGGCTTCTAGGCACCGCCTAACTATTGCCTCGCGCGCCTCGCACGTACAATAGAAAGCCGAACGCTCGCAGATAGCCGAAAAGCGGGCACCTAGATAAAGGACACTCCATGAAGATTCTTGCTGCAATGAGCGGCGGCGTAGACTCCGCCGTGGCGGCAGCCCGCGCCGTAGACGCCGGCCACGAGGTGGTGGGCGTACACCTGGCGCTCTCCCGCATGCCCGGAACCCTGCGCACCGGCTCCCGCGGCTGCTGCACCCTGGAAGACTCCATGGACGCCCGCCGTGTCTGTTCCCAGTTGGGCATCCCCTTCTTCGTCTGGGACTTCTCCGAGCGTTTCAAGGAAGATGTGGTGGACGACTTCATTAGCGAATATGAAGCCGGTCGAACCCCCAACCCCTGCATGCGCTGCAATGAAAAGATTAAGTTCGCTGCCCTGCTCGAGCGTGCCGTGCAGCTGGGCTTTGACGCTGTGGTGACCGGCCACTACGCCCGCGTGATTACCAATGAAGACGGCAATCGCGAGCTGCACCGCGCCGCGACCTGGGCTAAGGACCAGTCGTATGTGCTCGGCGTGCTTACCCACGAGCAGCTCAAGCACGCCTGGTTCCCCCTGGCGGATACCCCCTCTAAGGATGAGGTGCGTGCCGAGGCAGCCGAGCGCGGTTTCTCCGTGGCTAAGAAGCCCGACTCCTACGATATTTGCTTTATTCCCGAGGGCGATACCCGCGCCTGGCTGGGCGATCATATTCAGCTGCGCCCGGGTCTGATTAAGGACACCGCCGGCAATGTGCTCGGTGAGCACCCCGGCTCCCAGGCATATACCGTCGGCCAGCGTAAGGGCCTGGCTCTGGGACGCCCCGCACCGGACGGCAAGCCCCGTTTCGTGCTGGAAGTGCGCCCCAAGGAAAACGAAGTGATCGTTGGATCCCGCGAACTGCTGGCGGTAGATGAAATCCGCGGTATTCGTGCCACCTGGGCGGGCGTTCCAGTGGCAGAGGCAGCCGAATTTTTGGCGCGCGAGCCCGAGCTGGGTGCCCGCAGCGCCGAGTTCGAGGTGACCTCTCAGGTGCGCGCTCACGCCGACCCCGTGCCCGGTATTGCTCATATGGAGTGGGCTGAGAATCAGGACGCCGGTCAGGAAGGCCAGCTGCGCCTGGAGACCGTGGTGCGTCTGCAAGGTCCCCTCTCGGGTGTGGCACCCGGTCAGACCATGGTGCTCTACCAGGGCACCCGCGTGCTGGGCCAGTCCACCATTTCCCGAGCCTATTCCCTGGCACGCGAGGATATTAACGCTTAGACCCACGCTATGAGAGCCGGCGCGCTGAGATAAGCGCGCCTCTGAAGCCTTATAGCTCTGTGAGGTTTTAGGCTAGAGCCAAAGACCCCGATCAAGGAGAACACCATGACCTTCGACCCGCACGCCACCTCTATGGGAGATGAAGTCGCGCCGGAAGTATACGAAGAGCTCTTTGCTATGCGCGCCTCCATTGATAATTTCGATGCGGCACTGGTGCATATTCTCGCCGAGCGTTTCCGAGCGACTCAGCGTGTGGGTGTGCTCAAGGCTCAGCACAATCTGCCCGCGGGCGACCCCGGCCGAGAAGAGGCACAGATTGCGCGCCTGCGCTCCATGGCTAAGGAGGCGAACCTCGACCCGGAGTTTGCCGAGAAGTTCCTGAATTTCATTATTTCCGAGGTGATTCGTCACCATGAGCATATTGCTGCCCATCACCTCTCTGAAGCTCCGGAAACGCTAGAAGACGCTGTCAGTAGCTCTGAAAAGACAGCTTAGAGCTCATGCCCGCTGCCTTTTCAACCCGCAATCTCAGCGGGAACCCCCAGCATGCTGATGGGGCACCGAATACCCCTGCACGTTTGAGCCTGCCGGGTGAATACCGCGCGCCCGAGGAAGAAGAGATTCTTTCGCGCCTTATTGAAGGCACGCCCACGGTCCACGCCACCACCAGCGGTTTCTTTCCCGGGGACTCTCAGAGAGAGGCCCAATATCGCATGCTGGGTGAGCTGGGCGCCCCGAATATTCCGGCATTGGCTCTGCTGCCTGCGCGCGGCTGGCGCTATAGCCTGCTCAGCCGTACCGTGGCTCAATTGGAAGGCATGGATTATGATATTGGCGAATCCGGTTGGCGCCTCAGTTTTGGCGGCTCCTCGGTGCGTTCTAAAGATGCTCATCTAGCGCGCCTGAGCTGGGACTCCGATATTAATATGCTTGCCGATGCCGCCGGTCGTCTCTCTGAGCGTGCCGGTGTTCCCTGGCAAGGGTCGCTGAACCTGGCGCTGCTGGGTCCGGTGAGCCTGGGGGCTCGGATGCATCTGCCGCGCGGCGAGGCAGTGCTCTCCGATCGCGGCGCCTGGCGGGATACCGTGGACTCTATGCTCTACTGCCTGCCGAGTGTTTTTGCTCGGCTGCGAGAGGCATTGGATGCTGCGCACGTGCCCCTCAACCTGGAGCTGATTGAACCCGATCTGCTGGCGGCTCATTTGGGTTCTATACGTAGTTCTAGCGGCTACAGCCGGGTGCGTTCTGTACCCATGCCTGAGCTGGAAGAACTCTACGCGCGCTACGCCTTGATCGCGGCGGAACACGGGGTGTCTCTGAGCCTGAATGTGGACGGCAATGCTGTGATCGGTCCTTCTGATAGCGCCTTGGCTAAGCCCGGTCTGGATGCCATGGCACTGTACCGAGCCATGAGTGGCGCTGTGGCTACTGCCGAAGCTGCGCCTACCGTCGATTCTTTACCCAATGCTGAATCTGAGGACAGGGGAGTAGAAGCACCCGAGATGATTTTCTCCCCGGATCGCGCCTCCACCAGCAGAATGAGCGCCGCACCCCTGAGCGACGCGCGCCGCTGGGAATCCGCCGTGGCTCTGCTAGAAGCCGGGGCACGCCTGCGTCTGCCAGTGGTCGATCATATCCGAGATAAGCACAAACCCGCCTCCATTCCTCAGCGCGCCCGAGCCCTCTACTCCATGCTCAATGCCGTGGGAGCTGACCCCGCGTTACTCTCCCGCATCAGTGTGAGCGAGGAAAACTCCGCTACTATGACCGAGCTGAGCATTCAGGACGCCACCGCGACCCTGGCACGCTCGGTGGAGTTCGCACGGGTGCTCACCGAGATAGCGGCAGAGGCATAAACAATACCCGGCATGAGCATTTGCGCGCCGAAAGTGTCGAATTAGCTCAAGACACGCTAGGATTATGAGAGGAACGCTTGCCCGCGCGAGCCTGAAGAAAGGGATACCCTATGTCCTCCACCCACGAAAGCCCTACGATCCTGCTCGTGGAAGATAACGACGAGCTCTCGGAAATGTTGAGCATCCTGCTCGCGCAGGAAGGTTATAACACCGTGACCTGCGAAAATGGCGGTCGTGCATTTGACGAGTTCATGAGGCATACCCCGGATCTGGTACTGCTGGACATTATGCTGCCCGATAAAGACGGCATTGAAGTCTGCCAGGAAATCCGCGCGGCATCCGATGTTCCGATTATTATGCTCACCGCCAAGACCGAAACCAAAGATGTTGTGCGCGGTCTCGAGGTGGGCGCCGATGACTATATGGCAAAACCCTTCAAATTCGAGGAGCTCTTTGCACGTATCCGCACCCGCCTGCGCCCGCGCGAAAGCCGTCAGCTGGTAGTGCGCGTTGGAGATGCCGTGGTGGATATGGACGGTCGCACCGTGCACTACGGCGACACCGAAATTATGATGACCCCCACCGAATTTGATCTGCTGGTGGCACTATTGCGCCGTCCCGGTCAGGCCATTAGCCGCTCCGAGCTGCTGCACAGCGTGTGGGGTTATGATGAGCCCAACGACCCGCTGGTCAGTGTTCATATGCAGCGCCTACGCGCCAAGTTTGACGAGGTGGGTGCCCCCGCCGTGATCCAGACCGTGCGCGGTATTGGCTATAAGATTCCCAGTGAGGCAATTGGTGCCGCGGGCGGAGCGGAACGCTAGGCGTGAGCTCCCAGCCGCTGCTTTCCTCTGAGCCTGGGCCGCAGAGCGCATCCTCCCCGGTGGATTCTCCGCTGGTGGAGGCACAAACCGTGCCCGTACCCGCTGCCGAGACCCCCAGCGAGGAGAAGAAACGCTCCCGTTTCTTCCGCTGGGGTTCTCTGCTGCGCCGCGCCTGGTCCCAATCCCTGCAGTTTCGCGCCCTGACCTCTTCGGGCGCGCTGATGATTCTCGCCTTTATGTTGGTGGGTACGTCGATTTCTAATCAGATTGCTACGGGTCTTTTTGAGAATCAGCGTGACCAGGCTCTGAGTGAAGCCAGCGGTGGTTTTAGCAATGTTCAAAGCGTGATTGATTCGCGCACCTCCCGCAGCGATAATGAGCTGACTCGAGATGTGGGTCGCGCTCTGACTGTGCTCAAACCCGATACGAATAGCAAGAGCCGCAACTGGGCGCTGACCCAGCTGGACGGCCAGGGTGCGCGCGGCTTTATTCCCGAACAGCAGAGTAACCGCACTCTGGATGGCTCCATTATTCCCGAGAGCCTGAAAAAGCAGGTGCTGGTAGATGATGGCGTGTACTACCAGACCGTTCAGGTGGAAGTGCGCAATGATAATGGCCGCTATGAAACCAAGCCGATGATGATTGTCGGTAAGCGCCTGAGCATTCCGCAGAACCCCTACTACGGTGCTTTCGTCATCTACGATATGAGCGAAACCTCCACGACCATTACCCGCATTAACTACGTGCTGGTGACCGGTTTTTCCGTGCTGCTGGTAGTCGTGTTGACCATTGTGTGGTTGGTAACCCGTATGGTGGTGCGCCCGATTACGGTCACTGCGATTACTGCTGAGCGTCTTTCCGAGGGCGATCTGAGCCAGCGTGTGCGCGTGCGCGGTAAGCACCAGGCGGCGCGTTTGGGTATTTCCTTCAATAAGATGGCAGATAGCCTGCAGGAGCAGATTGAACAGCTGGAACAGCTCTCGACTCTGCAGCAGCGCTTCGTCTCCGATGTGTCCCATGAGCTGCGTACCCCGTTGACCACCATTCAGCTTAGCTCCGAGATGCTTTACTGTCGCCGCGATTCCCTGCCGGCGGCTCAGGTGCGCGGTGTGGAGCTGCTCTATAAGCAGGTGGATCGTTTTGATTCCATGCTTAAAGATCTGCTGGAAATCTCGCGTTTTGACGCCGGTAGTGCAACCCTGAACCCTCAGACCGAGGATGTGTTGCAGATTCTGCAGGATGTTATGCAGCAGGCTCTGCCTCATCTGGAGCGCACTAATACCAAGGTGCGTATTCACGCCAGCGCCCCGCGCATTATGGCTGATGTGGATCGTGTGCGTATGGAACGCGTGCTGCGTAATCTGCTCTTTAACGCCATTGAGCACAGCGAATCTCGACCCATTGACGTGTACATGGCAACCAGCCGTAATACCCTAGGTATTGCGGTGCGCGATCACGGTGTGGGTCTGACCGAGGAACAGGCAGCTCAGGTCTTTAACCGTTTCTGGCGTGCCGATACTTCGCGTAAGCGCACCCTGGGCGGTACCGGTTTGGGTCTGTCCATTACCGCCGAGGATGTGCGCCTGCACAACGGTACGGTTACCGCCTGGGGTCAGCCCGACCGCGGTGCCTGCTTTACCGTGAATGTGCCCCTGCACCAGAATCAGCCCATGGGTGCTTCCCCGGTGCTGATTACCGGCGATGTGGAGCCGGGTATGCCGGTAGACGGTACCGGTATTGCCGGTGCTGCCAAGGCGGCTACCGGTGCGCGCGCAACCCGCCAGGTGCCTCGTGCCTCCCAGGAGAGCTCCACCGCAGCGCAGGAATCTGCGCAGTCGGCGGCTCAGAGCTCTAGTTCCTATGGAATTACCGATTCTACGGGCGGAAAGTAGGGGAGAGTATGAATAAGCATTGCTCTCGCCGTGAGTTTCTGGCGCTCTCTGCCCTGATTGCCGGTGGCCTGTCTCTGAGCGCTTGCGCGGGTATTCCGCTCTCTAAGGGGGTGGAACGCTATCAGCGTTCTGCTCCTTCTAATGGAGATGCTAGCGTCTCGCGCGCCGTGGGTCCTCAGGCGGACGCTAAGCCCGCTGATATTATTGAGGGTTTTATTCGTGCCGGTGCTGATCCGATCGGTAATTTTGAGATTGCCCGCGAGTTTTTGACCGCCGAGTGTGCCGCCCGCTGGCGCCCGGAAGAAATTACGCGCCTATACGATAAAACCGCGAGTGTTGTGGGTCAGGAAAATAGCGATATTTATCGTATGAGCGTGATTCAAAACGCAACCCTGGATGCGCGCGGCATTATCCAATCCGTGCCTTCACCCGTACCCGAGCATTATGAAATGACCCTGGTGCAGGTGGAGGGACAGTGGCGTATTAGCGCCTGCCCTAACGGCCTGTGGGTGGACGCCCAGGAATTCAACGCCCTGGTCAGCCCCTACCGCCTGTACTTCTACGACCCCGCCTATAAAGCCGTGGTGCCCGATATCCGCTGGTTTGTGCGCCGCGAAGATGTGCCCAGCATTGTTCAGACGCTATTTACGACCCTGTGCGCGGGCCCTGCAAAGTATCTGCAGGGCGCTGTCATTAATACTGCCCAGGCGGAAATGAACCTGAGCAGCATTGACTACAATCCAGAAAATAGTGCGGAAATTACACTGTGGATTCAAGGTACGGAACTCAATACCCTCACCCAGGCGCGCCTGCGCCAGCAGGTGCAATTTGTTATGCGCAATTTCAGCCATCTGCGCGATGTGCAGGTGCGCTATAACGAACGTAGCGTGCAGGTGCCGGGTGAATTTGTGCCCGCTCAGATGAACCTGACCGCTAATAATAGGGTGATTGCTCTCAACGACGGCATGCTGGTACTGCGCGATAGCCCCGAGGACGAGAGCAGCGAATACGATATTAAAGCCCGCGTGTCCGGCGCGCTCATGCCCGCCTTTAGCAAGGATGACGCGCCGGTGCTCACCGTGGCGACCCTGGCTCAGCAGCGCACCCAGCTGTATACGATTGTCGATGATCGCCCCCAGCTGGTGCGCGAGGGGCAAAACCTTGCCGCGCCCTGCGTGGATAGTTACGGCTGGGTGTGGAGCGCAGCCGGTACCGATGCCCTGCGTGCCTACAAGCCCTCCTCAAACAATGAGGAGGAGCGTACCAAGGGCGTTGAGATTGCAATCTCTTGGCGCCGTTCCCTGAGCTTTAGCAGTATTTCCGTTGCGTGCGATAGCGCTCGTATTGCCATGGTGGGTGCTCGCGATGGTGTGCAGGCGGCGCTGATTTCCGGCATTGTGCGCGATGCTGCCGGCAAGCCCTTGCGCCTGACCGATTCGGTGCGTGTGAGTAGCTCTATTACTCCCTCGACCGTGCACTGGGCGGGAGAGCAGACCCTGGTGGTGTCCAATGCCGAGAGCGGCGAAATTGTGGTGACCACTCTCAGCGGTGATGAGACCAAGCTGGATCGTCTGCCGCAGGTGGTGCACTGCTCAGCCGCCGATGAGCAGCGTATCTACGCCCAGACCTCCGATGGTACCTCCTACCGTCTAACGGAGCGTTCTTGGGAGCAGCTGGATGCTACCCTGCGCTATATTAGCTACGCTTCCTAGGATTCTTGAGTATGCGTGCCGCCGCTGAACTTTTTTCGCCCGCGCAGTGCATTATGTGCGCCCGCGCCCTGGTATCAAGCGCCAGCGAGGGTGGACTGTGCCCGGTGTGCGTGGATTATGCGCGGGTGCAGCTCACGGCTTTTCCGCAGTATTGGGTGCACGGCAGCCAATTGTTTCCGCTCAATGTCCCGGTTGATTCTGCTGCCTGGTATGCCGGTATTGTGCCCGCCCTGTTGCTAGGGTTTAAGAATGGCGGGCGTACCGATGCGCTGCCTCTGCTTTCTAGTGCCTGCGCCGATGCTCTGCTGATTTCTATGGGGCGGGCACTTTCCGCCACCGACAGCTTAGCTGGTATTCACCCGGGGCAGAAGCTTGCGGTGCTTTATCCGCCCTCGCGTGCCTCGAGCCTGCGCGCTCGCGGATATAATCCCGCCCAGCTGCTAATTGAGGATGCATGCCGTCGTTTGAACTCCGGTGAGCATCCGGGTAGTGCCCTGTTGCGGGAATTTCAGATCGAGCTGCAGCCGGCACCGGCTCTTTCTCTTTGTTCGGAGAATTTTAGTGCTCGGCTACTGGGCGCTCTGGGGATCTCTTCGCTCTCAGGGCAGGGCTCTCGTGACGGGGCGGCGGGGGAGCAGAAGTCCCTGAATATGGCGCAACGCTATAGGAATGCGCCTCGTTTTGCTGTGGCTCAAGGCTGGGCTTCGCGCCTTTATCAGCGTCCCTGCTTGGTTTTTGATGATGTGTTCACCTCGGGCGCGACCATGAGGGCAGCTTTAGAATGCGTGCACGCTGCCGGTGCTATTGCTGTGGGCGCGGTGACTTTGGCGCGCGTGCCGGATAAGCAGCAGGTGTTGGATGCGCGCTATGTTCGTGTCCCTGAGTAAAGGGTATGTGTAGAGAGCGGTGCGTATATCAGCACATCTTTATGCATAAATGCTCACAAAATATCAGTGTATCCCGCGCGCAGTGTGGGAATCAAGGGGTTTGGCTCAGGAAGAAAGCCTTTGTCATAATCTGTAATATTCAGTGACATAGACCATATTCACGCTAGAATGGTGACAAGGAGACGCACAAGGAAGGCGCTCCTGGTACCCCCGTCAACCGGCAGGGGTGCAAACCCACCACCACTGGAGGGAAATCGTGGAAGTCAACATCTACGGCCGCAACATCAAGATCTCTGAACGCCTGCAGGAGCATGTGGAAGAGAAGGTCCAGAAGTTTGAACAGCTCGGTGACCGTGTGGAAACCATTGACGTGAAGTTCACCAAGGAAGGTCATCTGGGCGGCGAGTCCATTCGCGTTGAAATTACCGTAGGCGGTCGCGGCCCGGTACTGCGCGCCGAAGGTCAGGGGCACGATAAGTTCTCTGTCTTCGATGAAACCTACGTTAAACTGCTCGAGCGCCTGCGCCGCGCACGCGACCGTCGTAAGCTGCAAAAGCACGGCGGCAAGCACCCCGTCTCTGTAGCCGATGCAACCGGCTCCATTCCCGTGGTGGGCGATAACGGTATCGCCCTGACCGAGATTCTGCTCTCGGATGTTCCCGCTGAAGAAGCCGCCTTTGACACCGAGGTCTCCCTGGAAGACGAGGCAGCATCCCCGATCGAGATTCGCCGTAAGAGCTTCGCCGGTGAGCGCCTGACCCCCGCCGAGGCAGTGGACCGCATGGAGCTGGTCGGTCACGACTTCTACCTGTATATTGATGCAGAAACCGGCGCCCCCGCCGCGGCATACCGCCGTAAGGGCTGGAGCTACGGCAGTATCACCCTGGATGGGCAGTCCTAAACGCTCAGCCCGCTCTAGTCTCTAGAGTCTGAATACGTGTACTGCAAAGCATCGGTACATTCCTTTGAAACCCCCGCTGTATATATCTATCGGATAGACACAGCGGGGGTTATTGTGCCGTAGCGCTGTATCTAGGAATAGCGCAACGACCACGCCGCAGATAGCGCTCTATAGCGTGAGAGAGCCGAAAAGTAAAATATTCTCGCGCTCTTGGCGTAGAACTTAGGTAGAAACAGGCTCCCTAACATACAATGGGTTAGGAAAGCCTCAAAACGGCGCGCGCCCTTCCTCGCCCGCCGTGAAGGAACGTACAGAAAAGGAGCACAGGGTAACGTGGCATCTCTGCTTGAGAAAATCCTCCGTACCGGTGATAAGAAGGTTCTAAACCAGCTGAAGAAGTACACCGAGCTGGTGAACTCTCTGGAAGACACCTTCGCCGAGATGAGCGATGAAGAGCTGCGCTCGCAAACCGACGAATTCCGCAAGCGCGTGGAAGATGGCGAGTCCCTGGATGTTCTGCTGCCCGAAGCCTTCGCTGTGGTGCGCGAAGCCTCCAAGCGAACCCTGGGCAAGCGCCACTACGATGTGCAGATTATGGGCGGTGCTGCCCTGCACCTGGGCAATATCGCTGAAATGAAGACCGGTGAAGGTAAGACCCTGGTTGCAACCCTGCCCGCATACTTGAACGCCCTGACCGGCAAGGGCGTGCACATTGTGACCGTGAACGACTACCTGGCGGAATACCAGGCGAACCTGATGGGTCGCGTATTCCGTTTCCTGGGTATGGAGTGCGGCGTGATCCTGTCCAATATGGATCCGAGCGAGCGTCGCAAGCAGTACGAAGCTGATATTACCTACGGCACCAATAATGAGTTCGGCTTCGACTACCTGCGCGATAATATGGCCTGGACCGTCGAGGAGCAGGTGCAGCGCGGTCACAACTTCGCCATTATTGACGAGGTTGACTCCATTCTGATTGATGAGGCACGTACCCCTCTGATTATTTCCGGTCCCGCAGCGGGCGAGGCAAACCGCTGGTACGCCGAATTTGCGCGCATTGCTCGCGAGCAGCTCAAGCTGGGCGAAGACTACGAAGCGGACGAGAAGAAGCGCACCGTGGGCATCCTTGAACCCGGTATTGATAAGGTCGAGGATCACCTGGGTGTTAAGAACCTCTACGAATCTAAGAACACCCCGCTGATTGGCTTCCTGAACAACGCCATTAAGGCTAAGGAGCTGTTCCACAATAATAAGGATTATGTGGTTCTCAACGGTGAGGTGCTCATTGTTGACGAGCACACCGGTCGTATTCTGCCCGGCCGCCGCTACAATGACGGTATCCACCAGGCTATCGAGGCGAAGGAAGGCGTCGAGATTAAGCCTGAGAACCAGACCATGGCGACTGTAACCCTGCAGAATTACTTCCGCATGTACGATAAGCTCTCGGGCATGACCGGTACCGCTGAAACCGAAGCGGCAGAGTTCATGAACACCTACGAGCTGGGTGTTGTTGCCATCCCGACCAATAAGGGCGTGCACCGTAAGGATCAGCCCGATAAGGTGTACCGCGACGAGATTGCCAAGTTCAAGGCGGTTGTCGAGGATATTAAAGAACGCCACGAAAAGGGCCAGCCGGTGCTGGTGGGTACTGCCAGCGTGCAGAACTCCGAGTACCTCTCCAAGCAGCTAACCGCTGCCGGTATTCGCCACGAGGTGCTCAACGCGAAGAACAATGCGCGTGAGGCACATATTGTGGCGCAGGCGGGCCACAAGGGTGCTGTCACCGTGGCAACCAATATGGCCGGTCGCGGTACCGATATTATGCTCGGCGGCAACCCCGAATTCGAAGCCGTTGAGAAGATGACTCAGCTGGGTCTGGATCCGAACACCAACCCGGAAGAGTACGAGAAGCGCTGGCCGGATGTCCTTGCCGATTGCGAAGAAGCCGCTAAGGCTGAGCATGAGGAAGTCAAGGAACTGGGTGGCCTGTACGTGCTGGGTACCGAACGTCACGAATCGCGCCGTATTGATAACCAGCTGCGCGGTCGTTCCGGCCGTCAGGGCGACCCGGGCGAGTCCCGATTCTACCTCTCCCTGGCTGATGATTTGATGCGCCTGTTCAATACCGGCATGGCAACCCGCCTGATGGCTGTTGCCCCGGAGGACGCCCCCATTGAATCCAAGCTGGTCTCCCGCGCTATTGCTAACGCCCAGGCGAATGTTGAGGGTCGTAATGCTGAGCAGCGGAAGAACGTGCTCAAGTATGACGATGTGCTCAACCGTCAGCGTGAAGCGATCTACAAGGACCGCACCGCGATCCTGCAGGGCGATGACCTCAAGGACCAGATCCAGAGCTTTATTGACGAGACCCTAACCAGCACCATTGATGCTCGCGTTGCCGAAGGCCACGCGGAGGACTGGGACTTTGACGAGCTCTGGGATGCGCTCAAGACCGTCTACCCGATCAACTTGAGTGTGGATGACCTGGCGGAAGAAGCCGGCTCCAAGGCGAAGATTGATCGTGAGCTGCTGGTTAAGGAAATCCTGGCGGATGCGCACATTGTCTACGATGAGCGCGAGGAGTCCGTGGGTGAAGAGGCTATGCGCGAGATTGAGCGTCGCGTGATGCTCTCGGTTATCGGTCAGCGCTGGCCCGAGCACCTCTACGAGATGGATTACCTGAAGGAAGGTATCGGTCTGCGCGCCATGGCACAGCGTGACCCGCTGGTGGAATACCAGCGCGAGGGCTACACCATGTACCAGGATATGATTGGCGCGATCCGTGAGGAAACCGTGACCTACCTGTTCAACCTGGACCTGTCCAAGCAGCGTACTCAGGCGTCCAGCGTGCAGCTGGCGGCGCCTTCTCGCCCGAAGTTCCTGCAGTACTCCGCACCCAATGAGGACGGCGAGGTAGAGGTTACCAGCCGCGAATCCTAAGCTTTTCTAAAGCACGGCACAGGGAGGTACCCCGTAACGGGGTACCTCCCTGTGCGGTATATTGTGCTGTCTTCACTGAGGGTTTAGGCGTATTCAAAAGCGCTAATGACC
This sequence comes from Rothia sp. (in: high G+C Gram-positive bacteria), assembly GCF_030540545.1. Taxonomy (GTDB): domain Bacteria; phylum Actinomycetota; class Actinomycetes; order Actinomycetales; family Micrococcaceae; genus Rothia. Next base: position 252,720 of record NZ_JAUNVZ010000002.1, read on the forward strand.
ATACGGTGATTCTGGCGGGTCATCTGCATAGCCACCATGATCGCGCGGGTACCCACGGTGACCCAGAGCAGCACCTCAAAGCGGGCTCCGGCGGCGCGGCAGACGTGAATGCGGTGCACTCGTACCGCCCCGCGCGAATCAATGCTGTGCTCAGAACGGCTACGGTAACGGCGCATCTGCTCACCGCACTCGGGAGTGCACCAGGAAGCAAGATGAGTAAAAGCACGCGAGCCCTGCAAATACTCAAAGAATGCCACGCTCAGACCCGAGCAGAGGGTTTGTATCCGCTGAATCTGCTGGGATTGAGTATCCGGTGCGGAGCTTGAAAAGCGCGGGGTTATGGGTGCCGGCTGCGCTGACTGGGACGCTGACTGAGCTTTTGCCTGCGCCGCTTTGGCATGGCGGGCACGTACCGAAGCGAGCTTTTTGGCACCTGAGGCACCGGGGCGTAGATGCTCACGGGGTGCACGCAATCCTAAGGGTGAGGGGATCAGAGCGGGCTTAGCGTTCGGTGCCACCGGTGAGGGTGCGCTCTGCGGGCTCTGTACATCGGTGCTATCTGCAGCCTGCTGCGCGTATTGCTCTGCGCGCTGACGGCGATAACGGTGCAGGGGAGTAAGGGTCAGTCCCGCCTCTGTGCGTGCCTGCCGACCGGTGTGGGCACTGGGCATGCGCTTGCGGGCGTAGTAGGGGTTCTGCGGCTGCGGTGCCGGGTTATTGGGCATAAAGGATGTCATCATAACTCCTTAAGATTTTTATCATCGGTGATATAGCGTGGGAGGGGATTCGCTCGACCCGTTGTAGGCTCTAATATGCCGGAAGAATCAAGCGGGTTCCCGGATAAATCAGGTGCGGATTGGAACTCAACGGAGGCTGATTCTGACGGTGAATCTGCAGGGTGTACTCCATAATCTGAGCGTTTGTTGCTCCCGGCCCCAGGGTTGTGCGGGCAATATCCCAGAGATTATCCCCGCACACTACGGTGTATTCCTGAGGCGTATGCTGGCTGTGACTCTCTGGCAAGCCGTGCGGGTCCGGCGTCGCCGGGAAGAAAGGCGATGCGGAGCTAGAATGCATTATCAGTGTCGAGGAATGTTCGTGTATCTGCCATGCCTGCTGAAGGATGACCTCCTGAACTCCTGTTTCCTGAGCCCCTGTGCCTTGAGCTTGGGCAGCAGGAATAGCGCTGAAGGTACTGACCGCGCTCAAGCTGAGGCCGCTCATACTCAGAGCCAGCTGGCGCATCCAGCGCGGTAGGAAAATCGAGCCCTGCTCGAGCTGCTCTAGAGCCGAGGCGAGCTGATGGGAACGGTAGAGTTCGCGCAGGCGGTGCGTATAGCGTTGGAACCTTAGGCAGCTGAAAGCCCACCACAGGATACTTAAGGCGCAGAAGAGCATAGCGCCCAGTAGTAGAGCCTGTTCTACGGGCTGACCGTAGAGGCTGCTGCGCCTATAGAGCTGCAGAAGCTGGTAGAGCATAATACCCAGTGCTGCCGGAAAGATCAGGCTGAGCGTCAATGCTCCGAGAGTGCTTTTGGTATTCATCGGTGACTCCTCAAAGCGTTCAACTATGTCGTTTGAGATAATTTGATACTCATATACTGTCGCATGTATCACTGTCTTGTAAAGCCAACACGCCAAAATCAGCAAATATTACGAAAATAAAGTATCAAATGGCACCAAAACACACATTTATGAGGTATCTGTCCGTAACATTCGGAGAACTTGAGCTTTAGTTATACCCTCAAACTATGAACCTGGAACACTATCTCCGCGATCTTGAACTGCGTTTTGACGCCGAGCAGCGCCTGGCCCTGGAAGCCGAAACGCGCGAAGCGGCACGCGCTGAATACTCCCGCATTAGCCTCCAAGAACGTCTGGCGCCACTGCTGGGGGAACGGGTTCTTCTCTGCGCCGCCGATGGGCAACACTATCACGGGCAGCTTGCCGCCCTGGGTAATGGCTGGCTGCAGGTGCTGGGGGAGAGCTATAGTGCGGTCGTGCCCGCACACTCCATACTCTGGTGGGAAAGCAGTGAGGATGTGGGGCGTAGCGATGTGCGAGTCGGGCGTTATCGTATGGGCTTTTCCGTCATGCTGCGCGCCTATAGTGCAAGCCGTCAGGTGGTGACCCTGAGTTTATATGGCACCCCTGGGGCTCAGGTGGCGGAAATGAGCGGCTATATTGCGCGCGTGGGTGCCGATTTTCTGGAGCTGCTGCCGGTGCAACCCGCCGGAGCCGAACTCTATGGGTCATCCCGCGCTTCACGCAGGAGCGTGCGCATTATTCCCCTGGGTGGCATTGCGGCTATTGTGAGCTCAAGTGCTCTCTAGGGGGTGGGGCTCTCATAATGCGCTGAAATAGCCGATCAGGGGCTACGAAAATACAGGTAGAGCCGGGAAAGAGTAATACTCTTTCCCGGCTCTACCTGTAGTAGGCGTGCGAGTTATGCCTCTGCCTTGGCCTTGGAACGCTTAGAGCTCTTCTGTGCAGAAATAGCCTGGCGGGTCTGGGAGTGGCGATCTTCGATGTACTCCTCAAAGCGGGTGCGCTCAATGCGCCACTGGTTACGACCGCCAATCTGAATTGCGGGCAGTTCGCCGCTGCGCACCAAAGCACGAACCTGGCTCAGTGACACCTGCAGCTCTTCTGCGACGTCATTCAAAGTCAAGAAACGAGGTGCATTCATACTTAAACTCCTGACTATGGGTGCTCCGGAAGGGAACAAACTCGTTGATTCTTGCTGAGAGGGTAATGTCCCTCTGTACTATCAGTATACACCTTATGTGAAGCTCCACGCTGGAAGATGAAGGGTTTTAGATAAAATATTCCAAAACTTCAGATTAGCAGAGTGAAACACGGTCATTCGTCATCAAGTGGGAATTAAATGGCATCAAATGCATGATTTGACCACAGAAACGCTCTCTGGGAGTGAACGACCTTGACCATCATACACCCCTGGTGACTCAGACCGCACATTCTGACCAATAGAATCTACAGAATTATCTCATTTGGTGTTTGTAACATTTGCTTCATATATCGTATTCTCCACAGACGCGTGCTAGCCTATGAACGGAATTGAGAGCACCGATATATCAATTCCGACACACCAACCACCGCTCGCACACCGGCGAGCTCTTCCGAAAGGTCACCGCGTGACACAACCAACCACCGTGTACCGCGCGCCCGAGATTAAACCGTCCACCGCAGGACGGAATGCATCCCGCTTGCGCGACCCCCGCATGCTGCTGGGCCTCCTACTCTGCGCCGCCTCCTTTATCGGCGTGCAAAGCTACGCTCAAGGCAGCAACAGCACCCAGAACTACTACGTCGCTACACGCGAAATACATATTGGCGAAAAACTGGATGAGAGCGCCTTCCAAACCCGCCCCATGAACCTGGGCGATAGCGCAGGCTCCTACTATGCTGCCGACCAGAAGCCCACCGGTTACGCAAACCGCCATATGGCAGCCGGCAACCTGATCTCCAAAGACTCCGTGAGCGCAGAGTACTCCCAAAATCGACGCGCCGTAAGCGTTGCCATGGATAAAAACACCATTGCCCACCTGCACGCGGGCGATAGCGTGGACATTTGGGTAATTGGCGAAAACGCCTCCAAAACCGGCGCCGACGGGCAAACACAGGGAGCAGCGCCCATTGCCCATAACGCCGAAATAGTCTCCATTAATAGCGAAGAAAACGTACTGGGCTCCACCGGCAAAGCCAGCGTGCAGGTGCTGGTCAGTCAAGAAGAATTGACCAATGTGGTTGCCGCAACCAACGGCAAGGATATTGTGCGCATGGTTCCGGCACAGCCTGCAGGGGCCGCCCCGAGCGCGAAAGGGAACTAAGAGTGAGTAATACAGCGGTTATTCTTTATCGAGACGACGGCACCCTGCTCAACGCCATTGAGCGCAAGCACGGCGCTCTGAGCGTGGCGCGACACGCCGAAGAACTCTCCGAGGCGCTGGGTGCTGCACACACCGGCATTGCCCGCGCCCTGATTCTCTGCGTTGAAGACCGAGCTATTACGGCGAGCGTCTGCTCCTCGCTAGCTGCCTCCGGGGTAAAAACCATTGCTGCCAGCGGAGGGTACGCAGCAATTCCTGGACTATGGCGTATTACTCCAAGCACCGATATAGCGCGCATGCTGGAAGAGATTGAAACTATTATTGCCCGCCCGGAGGTACTGGCTCCAGCACCTGAACGCCTAAGTGTTTCCGCCGCTGCTTATGCTCCCGCGGCAGGAGGCTATGGCTTTGATCTTGCCGATTCTGCGCAAGGCTCTGTCCGGGGTTCTGCTCAGGTTAGGGCTCAAACTCAGGCTGCTGCACGCCGGACAATGAACGCTTCGAGCGCTCCTATATCTGCTGCGCCTGCGCATTCTCAGCCAGTGCAGAATATTTCCGTACAGAATACTTCTGCACAGAGTGTTCCTACTCAGAGCCAGCCCAACCCCCTAGCACAGGGCGCTCCGGCGACTCGCGCCACGGTACCGTCACCATCGGCAGCGCCGGCGCCCTCAGCTGCTTCGAACGCGCCTCTAGTGATGACCGCGCCCATTAAACTACCCGCAGGTACACCCGCTCCAAACCTAAACCCGAAGATCACGGTTCAGAGCGCCACCGGCGTTCCCAATCTACCCCCACCCGCGCGTACAGTTCAGACTCCAGTGAACACAGTTCAGGCTCCTGCGAACACAATTCAGGCTCCCGCGCAGACGGCAGTACCTCGGGCACTAGCACCCGCCGCCGCTATCCAAGCTCAAGCGGTACCCCGCGCTGCCGGTCCTCAGCCTGTAAATAGTACCGCTCAGAGCCCCACCCCGGAGAAATCCAAGCGCTCAAAGCGCACCTCCAAAACGCCCAAAACGAGCCGCAAACCCAAGACCCACAATATGGGTCTGGATATTCTGCGCCCCGCCGCCCCCAGCCCCGAGGACTACCGCGAACAGAACCCAGGCAAGGGCTCGGTCATTACCATCTGGGGCACCGAGGGAGCGCCCGGTAGGTCCACCGTCGCGATTAATCTCGCCGCGCACGCCGCCAAATGCGGGCACCGCGTGTGCGTCATTGACGCCGACACCTACGCGCCCTCCCTGAGCGCCCTGCTCTATATGGAGCACGAACACGCCGGGCTCTCTCAGCTCTGCCGTGCCGCCGAACGCGGCCTGCTGGATGAACACGCTCTCGCCCGCGCCGCCCAGCGGATCCCTGTAAACACCTTCCACTTTGACCTGATTAGCGGGGTGGTGCAGGCTGAACGCTGGCATGAAGTGCGAGAGAGCGCCTTCCGCGCGGTGCTGGAATATCTGCGCCTGTACTACGAGGTGATTATTGTGGATATCGCCCCGAGTATTGAACACGAGGACGACGGCTTTGATATGCCCGCCCCGCGCAGAAATGGCGCCTCCATTGTGGCTCTGGAAGAAGCGGCGCAGATACTGCTGCTGGGAGTTGCCAATCCCATTGGTGTACCTCGCGCGGTGCGTGCCTGGCAGAGACTGCACTCTTCCGGGCATAATATTTCACCCACCGTGGAGTGCTCGGTGTGGCTGACGAAAATGCACGCCGATATTTCGCGTTTCTCCGCCAAGGATGAGATTCGCCGCGCCTGGGCAGCCTTTAGCGGGGAGGACGCCCCCGAACCGCAATTTATTGGCTACGACCACCGCGCGCTCTCCAAAGCTATTGAGCGTGGTCAGCTGGTCATGCAGGCAGCCCCGCGCAGCCGCTTTGCCCGCGATATGGAGGCAATGTATAAATCCCTCTCCCTGGTGCATTACTCCTAGACAGCCCTCTTCGCGGTATCGGTGTGCCCCCTCGCGCTCGCTAAGATGTCCAGCGCGAGGGGGCACCGTCATAAAAGGAGAAAAAGCCCTCCAACGGGTAGAATGGTTGTAAGTGACTCTAACCCAGAGGGAGTAGCGTGTCTTTTACCGACATTATTCTGCAGACCGGCGATTTCGGCCCCGGAGACGCCGAATGGATTCACCTGATTGTGAGCGAATGGCAGATTATTGCCGACGTCGCCCACAGCGATTTGGTACTGTGGTTCCCCGATCACTATGTGGTGGCTGATGGCGTGAACGCCCCTATCTCCGGTCCGGCTCCCGATAGCGCCTTTACCGCCATTGCGCATGTGCGCCCCTCCAATGTGCACACCCTCTTCCGTCACGACCCGGTGGGTAGCTCTATGGACGAAACCATGCGCGAGGCAGCCAGCCTGCTCTGGGCGGACCAGCATATTCACACTTTTAGCGTGGAAGATACCTTTGAAGGTCTCAATGTGCAGATTAAGCTGGTGCCCATTGTGCGCAATAGCCGCACCGTGGCGCTGCTGAGCGTGCACACCCTGCCTTTTGCCAGCCGCAAGCCCGCACGCAGCGAGAATATCTACTATGAGGTGGGCAAGAGCCTGCTGGATATGGTGCACACCGGCCTGTGGCCCGACTCCCTGGCGCAGGATAGCAATACTCACGGCAACCCGCGCGTCACCGACGGCACCATTATTCTCAATGCTGAGGGTACCGTTATGTTCGCATCCCCCAATGCGACCTCTATGTACGGTCGTATGGGTCGCGAAGGTTATTTGGAAGATTTGAATCTGGCGGATGCCACCCGCGCCATGCTGCCTGCCGGAGAAGAAGCCGATGAGATCCTTCAGCTGGTGCTGGGCGGTCGCGAAGACACTCGCGCCGAGCTGCATATCGGTAAGACCCGAGTGGTTGTGCGCTCTATTCCTCTGCGCCGTCTAACCCCCACCGGTATTGAGCGTCACGGCGCTCTGCTGCTGCTGCGCGATGTGACCGAGCTGCGTCGCCGCGAGCTGGAGCTTATGACTAAGGACGCGACCATTCGCGAAATTCACCACCGCGTGAAGAATAATCTGCAGACCGTTTCCGCTCTGCTGCGCCTGCAATCGCGCCGTATGACCACTGATGAGGCGCGTCAGGGCCTGGAACAGGCAATGCGCCGCGTGGCTACCATTGCCACCGTGCACGAGGCTCTCTCCCAGGGCCTGACTCAGAATGTGGAGTTTGACGAGCTGATTGAGCGTCAATTCCATCTGGCCGCTGAGCTTGCCTCGCCCGGTCAGCGTATTGATACGAAGATTCTGGGTTCCTTTGGCTCTCTGCCCAGCCAATTCGCTACGCCCCTGGCTCTGGTCATTAATGAGATTGCCGCCAATGCGGTGGAACACGGCCTGGAGGGCGGTGCCGGTACCGTGACCCTGGAGGGTGTGCGCGAGCGCAATGAGCACGGGCAGGATACTCTCACCGTAATTATTACCGATAACGGTAAGGGCATGGGAGATAAGGTAATCGAAGAATCCGGCGTGAGCGCTTTCCGCCCCGGTAATGAGCGTGAGGGCTTAGGTATGCAGATTGTGCGTACCCTGGTGGCGAGCGAGCTGAACGGGTCGATCCGTTGGGAGCCCAATGAACCCACCGGTACTCGCGTGATTATTAGCGCTCAGCTCTCCTAGCAGAGCAATATCAGGCTATAGATAGTGCCGGGCTTCTTCATAAGGAAGCCCGGCACTATGTGTATCCCTGGTCTGTACGGGCGCTGCTTATGAGTGGTGCGGATAAAATGCCCGCTAGATCGTAGCGCCGTAGAGAAACTCAGCGCGGGATTCCTCTCAAGGAATCCCGCGCTGAGTTATACGCTAAGGATGCTGTGCAGCTTAGGATGCACGGCGGGCGCGAGCTGCGCGACGCTTCAGAGCGCGGCGCTCGTCTTCGCTGGTGCCACCCCACACGCCGGAGTCCTGGCCGGTGTCGATGGCCCACTTCAGGCAAATGTCGATGACCTCGCAGGAGCGGCATACGGTCTTTGCTTCTTCAATCTGCAGCAGAGCAGGTCCGGTGTTTCCAACGGGGAAGAACAGTTCAGGGTCCTTATCCAAGCAAGCAGCACGGCTACGCCAATCCACAGCTGGACCTCCTTTAGTATCGGTTGGGTGCATCTCGGTACGGGCGAGATACACGCTGAAAAATTGTGTGATGCGAATAAAGTAACCCCCGTTTTTCTCGGGGGCATGTGCGACTTATCTACTTTCGCATGATTGCAGGCTCATTACAAGGGCTTTAGGTGAATTCAACCCTAAAATATGCATGGTTTCCATCACTTAGGAATCCCTGTAGTTCAAGGAAAGCCTAACTTTATCAACAGTGTGTCTCTATAAATATTCCCGCATATTCCGCGAGATTCCGGGCTTTTTCTCCGAGCGTATATCGCCTCCGTTCTGAGCCTGTGGATAGAGACTGGCGGGTACGAGAGGCACGCCATAGTTTCTATCAGCAGTACAATATGCGCACCCAGCGTGTACACAGCCTGTACACAGTGCGCAGAGTACAATAAAACCGGGCGCTCTTCATAGGCTCCCTAACTATCGCACGAGCTAAAGGTAGAGCATGACCATCACCCCCGAAGAAGACCTCCCCGCTATCCCGCTCAGCGTGAGCATTTCCGCTGCCTCCACCGCGCTCATCGGCCTGGCGCTGATTCTGCACGGTGTCCTGGCGCCCTTTTTTACGGTAGCCTCCGGAAACCAGAACTTGGTAGCAAACGGCATTATTAATGTGGTCATTGGCTCCCTGGTAGTGCTGACCGGCTACCGTTTCTATAAGGGCAAGAGTCGCGCCCGCCTCTACTCCATTTTTATTGCGCTGATTGCCGGGGTGAACTTCGGCGCTCAGCTCTACAGCCTGTACTTTGCCAATATCCTCTTTCAGCTGCCGCTGCTCACCCATGTGCAGGTGTGGATCGGTATGATTGCCGCGGTGGTGAGCCTGGGCGGTATTTTCTGGCCCACCACCGGTGACTATATTGACGCTATGACCGAGATTGAGGAGAGCGAGAAAGCACGTCGTAGGGAATCTGGCATGCGATAGAGCTCGAACCATCAACCACCACTGCACGGCCCGGCGGCTGCACACCGGCGCTCATGCGATCCTCCGGCAGAGGAGCCATAGCGCAAATATCGGTATCCGCCGGGCTTTTTGGTGCCATAAAAATAGCGCGCGAGCAGCCCGAAAGTGCCATGAGCAGGGGAGAAGACATCCAACGCTGCCAGGGCGCGTAGCCCACAATAGTAGCGCGGAAATCTTTGAGGCAGTTCTGCAATAGACGCTGAACATCGGCGGGCATATACTGCAAATCATCGATCAGAAGCAGAGTATTCTGCGGCTCGTGCGCACTATCTAGCAGCTGCTGTAGGCTCTCGGTGGTGCACTCGGCTCCGGTAATATGTACCGCCGCATAGCCGGGGTTCAAGCGCGTGAGCATGCGCAGCAGATGGCTCACACCGCTACCGGGTGCGCCGGAACAGGGCACACAGCCACCGGCAGGAATTGTCAGAGATACCGGCGAACCCATACGGTCTAGACCCAGTAATAGGTTCGATTCAGCCTGAGCCGGCTTGACGGTAGATGACTGGGCCAGGGCTCGACGCAGGACGAGCTCTTCAGAGAGCGCCAGAGGCTCGGCGCTAAATTGGCCCAGGCTATCCAGAGCCGCACGGTCGCGGGAAGAGAGAGGGCGGTGTGCTGATTCTGCCCCGGCGGCTATTGAGGAAAGACGCTCGCTAAACTCCTGAACCGGCAGATGAACCGGAGCCATGAGAGCCGCCTCCAGGGGAACATCTCCCACCAGAGATGAGAGAATAGCGCCCTCCACCGTCATATGGGTAGGGGCGGGCAGAGGATAGGCCTTCGCATTTTTACGCAGCATATCAGACTCCACCGCGCGGCGGGTCAGCAGGATAGAGTGCGTCAAAGCCGCCGCCTTGGACCGCAGAGCCTGAGAACTGGTCACTACGCAGCGATAGCCGCTACGCTGCACAGCATCCAGTACCGTATAAAGGCGCGACTCCACCGCCTGCTCACGCAGCATAGCCTCCAACCAGCTATCCAAACCGTCCAGAATCAGCAGCGGCGGTATATCCGACTCAAAGCCAGCTTCCAGAGCGGAGAGCACAAAGGAAAAATGGCGGATTTCAGCCGGTCCCACCAGCACCCAGGGCGCAGAATCAATCGCTGAGAGTTGACGATAATATCCGGCATCGGCGGTCATAATAATCACCGGAGCTCCCGCACGGATTCCCTGAGCAATCAGAGAATTGAGGAAGGCAGCACGCTCAGCGGTAGAAGCCACCACGGAGAGCACACCGGGTGCAGTGGACCCCTGTTCGGTGCCAGACTCAGCGCCAGATGAGCTATTCCACGCACCCCAGATATAGGAAGAGCGAATGCCATAACGCGCAATCTCAAGAGAGCCCAGATGGTAGCCTGTGGCAGGATACTCGCAGGGCACATACTCCTGCAGTTCCTCAGGAATCGGGCAATATTCTCGCCCCCGAATCCCCAGCTTGGGCACATGAACCAGCGGATGGGAGGCAAAAGATAGCAGAGGCTCAATAGCGCGCAGAACCTGCGCATCCTCACCCTCAAAACCGCCGCTTTCAGAAGCCTGAACCTCAGGGGTCGTATCAGCCAGTAGTTTCTCACCCGTAGGCGTCACCAGACTTAGCCGCAATACGGGCTCGGTATGAGACGCCGGAAGAGCATCCACCAGGGGAGCGCGGAAGGGCAGATTGCGGCCATCTGGCAGGGACACAAAACCAGCACCCGGGCAGGACGCCGGAATAGCAGCCGCCTGATAATGACCCAGCAGATTATAGGAATCCTGCTCGCTAGCAACACGCAAACAAATATTGGCGGCAATATTCGCACGAATATCCTGACTAATAGCACCCTGCGGGCGCTGAGTCGCCAAAATCAGGTGAATACCCAGGGAACGACCAATGGTCGCAATGCGCATTAGCTCCGTCATCGCCTCGGGCATACTCTCAATAAGCATGCGGAACTCATCGACCACAATCACAATCTCCGGGTACTTAGGCACGCTCTGATCGCGCTCGCACAGGCGCAAATAATCCTTATAGGAGTTGACCGTCAACGCTTGCAAATCGCGCTCGCGGCGGCTAATATCGGCTCTCAAAAAATCCAGGGCGCGCTGAACCGCCGAAAGGTCAAAATTACTGAGCATACTCAGAGTGTGCGGCAGCTGAGCTAAAGGCCCCAGACCCGCAGAACCCTTAAAATCCACCAGAATGAACCCCAAGCGCTCCGGCCCGTAGCGCAGAGCAGCCGAGAGAATCAGGGAGCGCAGCAGTTGGGATTTACCGGCGCCGGTGGTACCGCCCACCAGCCAATGCGGACCGTCACTGCTCAACCCCATATTCAGAGCCCCAGAGGTAGAAGCACCCAGATAAAAGAGCAGATCGGTGGTGTAGCGTTGCGCCGCCCAGCGTTCGGGGGCATTCTGCACGCTAAAGCCCATGGACGCCTCTCCCATCTGGGACATACGTTGAGCGGCAGAATGCACGCTGGAGGCATCCTGAGCGCGGGACTCGGCGCGCTTGCGCTCAGCGCGGGCGCAATATTCCAGCGCCTGCAGCAGGGACTCCACGCTCAGACCATCGGCGCGCAGGCATTCACCCCGAGCATTGAGTGGATGATTGCCGATAACATTCTCACGCAGAGCCACCTGCGGAATATGACGGGTGCTATAGCTAATCGAGCTGCCATTGGCGCCGGAAGAGATAATCCTATAGTGAGCAATGGGCAGCTCCCCGAGAGCCTGCTCCGCGTAGGTTTTGCGATCGCTGCACAGCACCAATGCACCCTCCATAGAGTGGCGAGCCAGCAGAGCGCGCAGCAGGGGAGTGTCGGCAGTTAGCACAATATCCTCCAGCGGCTGAGCGCTACGTAATAAACCACTAGTTTTTTCTCTCTGACGGGAGAGGGAATCACATAGCTCTTGGCAGGCGGGCGTACCGCGATACATCTGCACTCGGGGGTGCACACTGAGCACCAGAAAAAGCTCGCTTAATGAAACGGGAGTATCCTCGGGGCAGAGAATGTGCACCCGCTGATCTGCCGCCACCAGCTGAAGAAGATAAGCGCGCAACTGAGCAGGATCCAGACTGACCCAATGGGCCTGGTCGGCACGGGGACGCGGAATATAGTGAGGTGCATTATCATGCGGGGCGAGTATTTTCTGAGGCAGACGCATACCGCTCAGAAAGGCGGCTCGCTGACCGGTACCGAGCACCATTACCTCGGAGGAGGCAGCAGAACCTAAAGCAATAGAGCCCGCTGAACTCAGAGCCCGGGCACGCTGCAGATCCTGCTCTCGAAGAGTACGAATATATTCTTTGGCGCCGGATCCGCCGGAGCTGAGCTGATGCACCGCCATCATGGCGCTGGACGCCACCGCCATGATCATAAAGAACCACATACCGGTCATGAAGGCAATGGCACCACCCATAATCAGCGGCATAAAAATCATGAGCAGAATCTGCACCAGCGGCCGTTGGGCGGGCATAGAGACAGCCAACGGCTCGCAGGGGGAGATGGATACGGGGCTCTCGGCACGTAGGGAATGCGCCTTCGGGGTGCCGGCAGCACTGGAGGGCTGCGGCGGGGAGAGAATAAACTCGCTACCTCCCACACTAAAAGGCACACCCCAGGGCAGGGGAATGCTCTCAGAGGCTTGAGGCACATCGCCAAGAGAGAACGGGCTAGGGGAGGCCCTGAGCAGAGAAGCGGGCGCAGGATTGCCGCGAGCTTTATAGCTAATGCCCGCACTCTGCACGCTGAGACAGAAAGCCTCGGGCGCCAGCAGGGGATCGTCAATGCTGAACTCGGCGTGCCTGCCCACGCTATTATCCCCGCGGTGCAGAGCAAAGGAACGCCCCGCATCTGGGCCTCGAATAATGCTCAGTACGCTAATGCTCTGTGGCTGCTCGGGCGCAGGGGATAGAGCGGAAATAATGGGCAGGTGTTCACCCGAACAGCTCAGGGGCTTATCAGATCCGCTCACACGCTGAAAACTGGCGCGCAGAGCCGGGGCCATAAGCGCCTGCACGGGTGTGCCTCCCTCAAGACGGCAGAGGGCAGGGTATTCGCTCTCGGGATGAGGACAGAGAATATCAATAGTCATGGCATATATCTATCGCTTCTCAACAGTCCGCCTCAATGACCTCAACGCGTATCTGTGGATAACCGGGCTCAAAACTATCAAACCCAAAGTTATCCACAGTTCTAGCGGCCTATCACAGACCTGCGCTCTGTCATATTTCGGTAAATTAGCACTTTTATGACAGAACAATGACCTCTTTTGATCAGCTCAGCTCGCATATACCCCTATAGAAATTACCGTGCTCCGGGGCACCCACCGAGCCCGCCGCACAGCCTAGAAACCGGGACACAACACGGGCACACGGGCATATAAAATCGAAGGCTCGCAGGAGTTCACCCGGCGCTCGCATCCGAAGATAAAAGAGCTGTTCGTAGAGTGAAAAATAGGCGTGGAGAGAGCTAGCCAACTAGGTTATAGCCTGCTCTTCCGGTATCTTTATATATGACTATATCTATTGTCCGTGGCGTATTTTCTGCTTCTTTTCTCACCGAGAGAGAAGACAATATCGCCAGTACATCACGGTGAAACCTCTCGAGCCGTTATGCGGTTCGTAGGGGATTGCCCCGACATACAGGAGTAAAACATGACTGCTGATCTCGTCGTTGTTGGTGCGGGTCTTTTCGGCCTGACCATCGCTGAGCAGGCTGCAACTGAGCTGGGCCTGAAGGTGGCTCTGCTGGATCGCCGCCACCACATCGGTGGTAACGCCTACAGCAAGAATGAAGAGCAGACCGGCATTGAGGTTCACCAGTACGGTGCACACCTCTTCCACACCTCCAATGAGCGTGTCTGGGAATACGTGAACCGATTCACCGATTTCACCAACTACGTGCACCGCGTGTACACCACCCACAACGGTGTTGTATACCCCATGCCCATTAACCTGGGTACCATTAATCAGTTCTTCAATGCTGCCTACACCCCCGCAGAGGCAAAGGCACTGATTGCTGAGCAGGCTGGCGAGCTGGCGGGTACCGACCCCCAGAACCTGAACGATAAGGGTATCTCCCTGATCGGTCGCCCCCTGTACGAGGCATTCATTAAGCACTACACCGCTAAGCAGTGGCAGACCGACCCGGCTGATCTGCCCGCATCCATTATTTCCCGCCTGCCGGTGCGCTACACCTACGATAACCGCTACTTCAACGATAAGTACGAGGGTCTGCCGGTGGACGGCTACACCGCATGGCTCGAGCGCATGGCGGCACACCCGAATATTGAGGTGCACCTGAACACCGACTTCTTCGAAGACGGTCACGAGTACTCCCGCTCCAAGGTTATTGGCCAGATTCCCGTGGTGTACACCGGCCCGGTGGACCGCTACTTCGACTACGCCGAGGGTGACCTCTCCTGGCGCACCATTGACCTGGAAGAAGAAGTTCTGCCCATTGAGGACTTCCAGGGCTGCTCCGTGATGAACTACCCGGATGCTTCCTTCCCCTTCACCCGCATTCACGAGTTCCGTCACTTCCACCCGGAGCGCGACTACACCAAGGAAGCAACCGTGATTCACCGCGAGTACTCCCGCTTCGCGGAGAAGGGCGATGAGCCCTACTACCCGGTGAACACCGCAGCTGACCGCGAGATGCTGCTCAAGTACCGCGATCTGGCAGCTGGCGAGAACCAGGTGCTCTTTGGCGGTCGCCTGGGTACCTACAAGTACCTAGATATGCACATGGCAATTGCTGCAGCACTGTCCATGTTCGATAACAAGATCCGTCCGCACTTTGCTGACGGCGCCAAGATTGTTTCCGGTGGTGTTGAAGCTTAATGAGCGATTTTAAGACTCTGCAGAAGGTTCTTCTGCCTCGACCTGACCAGTTGGATATTCAGGCTCTGTACGTTGACGGTGGTGAATTCTACGGAATTCATACCCCCGAAAAGAGCCTGAAACAGGACACCAAGAAGGCGTCTGAGAGCGAAAGCCATGCTTCGGTTGCTACCGAGCGTGTAGATAATTCTAACTTCATTAGCAATCGCTCCACCCACGTGCCTCAGGGCAAGCGTATTTCCTTCGCTACCTATTTCAATGCCTTCCCCGCATCCTATTGGAAGCGCTGGACGAACCTGAGCTCGGTGCGTCTGCACATTGAGACCTCGGGTGAAGGTATTGTGAGCCTGCACAAGTCCAGCGGTCGCGGTACCATCCAGCAGCTGGATATGCACACTGTATCCGGCGAATCTACCCTGGATATTGACCTGCCCCTCAAGCCTTTTGGTGACGGCGGCTGGTACTGGTTCGATCTGATCGGTGGCAAGGGTGACTTTACCCTGGTCAGCGCTGAATGGCAGAGTGACGCACCGGTAGTTAACCCCGATAAGCAGGGTATTACCTTGGAAATCACCACGATGAACAAGGTGGACTACTGCCTCAACAACCTGCGTAGCCTGGGCACTAACCCCGAGGCCCTTGACCTCTTCGATGAGATTCTTCTGGTGGACCAGGGTACTCAGAAGGTTCAGGAGCACCCCGATTTTGAAGAGGCTGTTGCTCCTCTGAAGGGTAAGTTCCGCATTATCAACCAGAGCAATTTGGGTGGTTCTGGCGGCTTTGCCCGCGGTATGTACGAGGCTGTGGCTAATGGCAGCAAGTACGCCCTGCTGCTTGATGATGACGTGGTTCTGGACCCCGATTCGATCGTGCGCATGCACACCTTCGCTGAGCACACCCGCAAGCCCACCCTGGTGGGCGGCCACATGTTTGATGTGCAGAACCGCGCTGCTTTGCACACTATGGGTGAGAAGATCGATCCTTATCGTTTCTTCTGGGGTCAGGCCGATGAGAATATCGAACCCGGTCATAACTTCGCCCTCTCTAATTTGCGTGCTACCCCGTGGATGCACCGCCGTGTAGACGTTGACTACAACGGTTGGTGGATGGATCTTATCCCCACGGACGTTATCCGTGAGATTGGTCTGCCTCTGCCCGTATTCATTAAGTGGGATGACGCTGAATACGGCTACCGTGCAACTCTGCGCGGCTACCCGACCGTTACCTTCCCCGGCGCTGCCGTATGGCATATGTCCTGGTTGGATAAGGACGACACCGTAGGCTGGCAGGCATACTTCCACGCTCGTAACCGTTTTATTGCAGCGCTCTCCCACTCACCCTATAAGCGCGGTGGCCGCCTGTTGAAGGAATCTGTCTTCAATAGCGTCAAGCATCTGCTCTCCATGCAGTACTCCACGGAATCTATCCGTATTCTTGCCCTCAAGGACGTACTCGCAGGTCCCGACCAGTTGCATGAGCACCTGGCAACCCGTCTGCCTGTTGTCCGTCAGATGCTGCAGGAGTTCTCAGATGCTCAGTTCAACGAGGATATTGATTCCTTCCCGCAGCCTCGCGCTGTGAAGCCTCCCCGCCCGGGTCTGCGCCCGCCGACCTATGCTCAGCTTCCTCTGTGGACTTTGAAGACTGCTGCCAAGCAGCTTCTTAAGCCGGTATCGGAAGAATCGCAGCAGGCACCTCAGGCGCAGATTCCGCATCAGGATAACCGCTGGTGGCGTACCGCAAAGTATGACTCGGTGCTGGTATCTAATGCTGAGGGTAGCGCTGTGTCCTGGTACAAGCGACGTCCTGAGGTGCTACGCGCTCACCTGAGCGAGGGTACCCAGCTGACCGCTCAGATTATGCGTCAATGGCCTGAGCTGAGCAAGCAGTATCGTGCAGCTTTTGGCAAGATTACCTCTTTCGAGGAATGGGGCAAGACCTTCACGAAGCATACTGAATCTGAGCTGAAGCGTTAGGAGCGCCTATGACAGATCTGAGTAAGATGCCGCTTAAAGCCCCCGGTAAGGGCCGCGGTATCCTAGACGCAATACGTAACTGGTATCTGCTCCGCCTGCTGGTGGATAAGGAAATCCAGGTGCGCTATCGCGGCTCGGTCCTGGGTATTTTCTGGTCCTATATTAAGCCCGCAATTCAGTTCCTCGTGTTCTACATTGCAATGGGTCTATTCCTGGGGCTGGAACGCGGTCTGCAGAACTACTCTGTGTACCTCTTCGCGGGTATGATCGTCATCAATTTCTTCTCCGAAGGCTTTGGTAACGGCGCCCGCAGTATGGTGGTCAATAGTGCGCTCATCCGCAAGATTTACCTACCGCGTGAGCTGTTCTCAATATCCACGGTCTGGGTCGCTCTGGTCCATTTCATACCGCAGATTGCCATTATGGTCATTGCCTGCCTCTTTGTGGGCTGGCACCCGAGCCTGCTGGGTATTGCTGCCATTGCGGCGGGCATGCTGATTGTTATGCTCCTATCCTACGGTTTGGGTCTGATTTTCGGCGTTGCCAATGTATTCTTCCGTGACTCGGAGAATATTGTGGATATGCTGCTGATGGTGGCAACCTGGAGCGCACCGGTATTGTACTCCTGGACCATGGTGCGCGATACGCTCTATCCCTGGGTCTTGAATATCTACCTGTACAACCCGCTAACTATCGCGGTGGAGCTTTTCCACTATGGTTTCTGGTGGGCGACTCTCTCCCCGGAGCAGCAGGCTCTTCCTACCGCTGAAGTGATTCCGCATCTCTTTAGCTTCTGGACTCCTATGGCTCTGCTGATTTCCCTGGTGACGATTTTTATTGGCGATGCTCTCTTCCGTAAGTTTGAGGGCAACTTCGCTCAGGAGCTCTGATCCGGATGAAATTAGAAGCAATGAATCTACCTGCGATTCCCGAGAACGCGCCGGTGGTTATCCGTGCGGAGAACCTGGTCAAAAGCTTCGTGCTACGCCACACCCGTTCCATGAAGGAAGCCTTTGTCTGGCTGATCAAGGGACGCAAGGGCGATTTGAGCGAGAAGTTCAATGCTCTCAACGGCATTAGCCTGGATATTAAACAGGGTGAGCGTGTGGCGCTGCTGGGTCTGAACGGCTCGGGTAAATCCACTCTGCTCAAGCTGATTTCCGGCGTGATGCGCCCCGATGGTGGGCAGGTACTTAACCGCGGTAAGATCGCGGGTCTGATTGAGGTCGGTGCGGGTTTCCACCCGGATCTGACCGGTCGAGACAATGTGTACCTCAATGGCGCAATCCTGGGTATGACCAAGGCTGAGATCGAAGAGAAGTTTGACGAGATTGTTGAGTTCTCCGAGATTGGTGACTTTATTGATACCGAGGTGAAGTTCTACTCTTCGGGTATGTACCTGCGCCTGGCATTCTCCGTGGCTGTGCACACCGACCCGGATATTTTTCTGGTGGATGAGATTCTGGCGGTGGGCGATGAGCCCTTCCAGAAGAAGTGCATTGCTAAGATTCAGGAGCTGTGCGAGCAGGGCAAGACCCTGGTTGTGGTCAGCCACGAACTGGATATGGTTTCGAAGATCTGTGACCGCGGCGTGGTTCTTTCCCGCGGCTCCATGGAGTTCGACGGCGATATTGATGAGGCCGTGAAGATTATTCGTGGTTCCTAGGTTGCTTCTCTTAGCCCGATAAGGCTTTGAGAGACAGCACCTCATGAAAGTGCCTCCGGCAAAAGCCGGGGGCACTTTTGTGTATATTCGCAAATGTTACAGAGTATTTTTATTACAATTTGATAACGTTCGATAGTCACTGTTAGATTGAGACTGTAGCCACACACTACGCTACGCACCACCGATAAACCAGCCGTTTTCACCCCTTCCGGGAGTAATAGTGGACAATGACGCTCCATCACTACTAAAGAATAGCTTCAGCGATATAAGCACAGAAGACTATCAGAAACTTCTAGAAAACCTCAGAGTCTCAATCCGAGAGCAGGGCATTAACCCTACAGAAGCTGCTCAGCTCACCCCGCTGGTAAGCGCAGCTATCAGCGACTACGAACAGATGCGCTTGCTCGCAGGAGCACCAGAGCTGGCAGATAGCGCCTTAGTGCACACGCGCCTGGTCAATGAGCTCAGCGGTTACGGAGATATCCAGATGTACCTGGACGACCCGGAAGTCGAAGAAATCTGGATCAACTCGCCCAGTGAAGTCTATATCTCCCGCAGGGGAGTTAGTGAACTTACACCCCTGCGCTATAGCCGTGAGGGACTCGAAACCCTGCTGGAGAAGATGCTCAAACCCTCGGGGCGCCGCATCGATATTTCCTCGCCCTTTGTGGATGCATCCCTGCCGGATGGCTCCCGACTGCACGCGGTGATCCCCGATATTACCCGCAAGCACATCAGTATTAATATCCGTAAGTTCATTGTGCGAGCCCGCGCCTTGAACGATTTGGTGACCATAGGCTCCCTGAGCCGATCCGCCGCGCAGATTCTGCAGGCGGCGGTTGCCTCCGGCATGAATATCCTGGTCTCAGGAGCCACCCAGGCGGGCAAAACCACCATGCTCAATTGCCTGGCGGCAGCCATTCCGCCCCGCGAGCGCGTGATTACCTGCGAGGAAATCTTTGAACTGTCAGTGCCCCTACGCGATGTAGTGGGCATGCAATGCCGCCAACAGAACCTGGAGGGCACCGGCGAGATTAACCTGCGCCGTCTGGTTAAAGAGTCCCTGCGCATGCGCCCGGACCGTATTCTGATTGGCGAGGTACGCGAAGCTGAAGCCCTGGATATGCTTATTGCACTCAATGCGGGTCTGCCGGGTATGTGTACCATTCACGCCAATTCTGCGCGCGATGCCATCACCAAGCTGTGCACCCTGCCGCTGCTGGCGGGCGAGAATATTACCAGCCAATTCGTGGTGCCCGCCGTGGCTCATTGTATTGACCTGGTGGTGCATTGTGAGCGTGCCGCTGACGGTACTCGCCGAGTGACTGAGATTTACGCCCTGGGCGGTCGAATTGAGGAAGGAACCATTGAAATGGCTCCGCTCTTTAGCCGGCAGAACGGGCAGCTGGTGTGTACCGGTATGGAGCTGCCTCGCCCCGCTGCGTGGGAGCGCGCCGGCTACTCTGTGGAGCATCTGATTCAGAGTGCTCGTGTCGAACAGAATGGTAGAAGCGTGTACACCTCCGACTACGGTAGCTACTCTTCGCACTACGGTCTCTTATCCCGAGAGCAGGTGGGCGCTGCATGATAAGCATGTATGCCCTGCTGCTATGTTGCGGAGAACTCCTGGTGCTGAGTGCTATAGTCGCTCCCCGCGAGAGCACCCTCGCCGAGCGTAAAGAACCGGTGATGGCTGGCTGGCTGCGAACCGCCGGTCTGCACGGACTAACTCTGACTCGCTTTAATATTTACCGCTGCCTGGCTGCCGTGCTGCTTGGACTATTTGTTGCCGCAAGTACCGGGCTGTGGAACTTCGCTCTGCTATCTGCCGCCGCTATTTATAGTGCACCGCGCATATGGTTGCGCCAGCGCGTGCGCAGCCGAAACGAGAAGACCCTGCACGCCTGGCCCGATGCTGTGGATCATCTGCGGTCAGCCATTCGCGCCGGTTTGGCTCTTCCCGAAGCCCTGGCTCAGCTTGCCGAACGCGGCCCGCAGGTGCTGCGCCCCGGCTTTGAGAGCTTCGCGCGGGATTATCGTGCCAGCGGCTCCTTTAGCCTGAGCATTGAGCGACTCAAAGACTATCTTAGCGACCCGGTAGCTGACACCATTATTGAATCCCTGAAGATTGCCCGCGAGGTGGGTGGTACCGACCTGGGTCGTCTGCTCGGTTCTCTGAGTGAATTTTTGAGGGATAATGCGCGCACCCGCTCCGAGCTCAAAGCCCGCCAATCCTGGACTATTAATGCGGCGCGCCTGGCGTGTTTCGCACCCTGGTTTGTTCTCTTTTTGATGGCTCTGCAGCCGGCAACGCGCACGGTCTATAACTCATTTGCTGGCGCCTGCGTGATGGCTGCCGGTGCGGGAATATCTGTGATTGCCTACCGCATGATGCTGCGTATCGGTCAGCTACCCGAGCAGAAAAGAGTGTTTGCATGATGAGTACTCTTCTGGGCACTCTAGCTGCCACGGGCGTGGGATTATGCTATTGGTCGCTGACCGCCAGCGCCTACCGTAGCTTTAGCGACCGCATTGCCCCGCAGCTACACGCCGCCTATATGGCGTCGACTCCGCGCCGCGAGCCAGTCCCGGTGCAGGGGAGTAAAGCCCTGCTCTATAGCCTGCTGGAACCGCTGGTTCAACGCTGGGAGAGCCTTGCTAATGCGAGCGGTCCAAGCGAAGCAAAAATCGCTGAGCGCATGCGCCGCGCGGGAGTACCGGTCAATGTTCGCGCCTACCGCACCGAGCAGATTCTCTGGGCTCTGGGAGCTACCGCGTGCACAGCGGCTGTCAGTACCCTGGGCTATATCCAATCCCGAATGAGCCTGCCCCTGGCGTGCATTCTGATTCTCCTCAGCGCCCTGAGCGGTTTTCTAGGGCGTGACTGGGCACTGGATCGAGCCGTGAAAAAACGCGAGGCGCAGCTGCTGGCGGAGTTCCCGCCCCTGGCTGAAATGATGGCGCTATCGGTCACCGCCGGTGAGTCAGCCATCGGTGCCCTGGAGCGCATCTGCCGTATTTCTCGCGGCGAGCTCGCCAAAGAATTTGAGCAGATTCTGGACTCTATCCGCACCGGCTCCAGCGTGCAACGCGCCTGCCGAGACTACGCCCTCAATAGTCAGGTGCCCGCTCTTTCCCGCTTTGTGGAGGGTATTGCCGTGGCCATTGAACGCGGTACACCCCTGGCGGAGGTGCTACGCGCCCAAGCCCAGGATGTACGCGATGCCTCCCAGAGAGAATTGGTGGAAAGCGCCGCGAAAAAGGAAATCGGCATGATGGTTCCGGTTGTTTTTATGATTCTGCCGCTGACCGTGCTTTTTGCGATTTTCCCCGGTATTGCCCTGCTGCGCCTGGACTTCTAGATTGTCCTGCTACAGGTCAAGCACCCCAAAGATTTGGGCGGGTACTCCCGCTCATAGCCTGTGCGCGCACCCGGTTAGCGCGCACGGCACGGGTTCGTTATCGAGCCTACACACCATCACCGATAGACAAAGGAGTAAATCATGTTCCGCGCCCTTCGTACCCTGGCACTCTGCGCCCTGGGAGCTGTCACCCTGTGGCTTCTGGGCTTGAGCCTGCGATCGCAGAGCACCGCAGATAGTACCGAGAAGCAGCACCCCGAAAGGGGAGATGTACCCGGTTGGGTCATGATCACCATGATGAGCGCAATTCTGGTTGCCGCAATCCTGGCGGTGGCTCAGCCCGCGCTGCTGAAAATGTTCAATGACGCCATGGCGCGCATCCGCCCCATTCAATAGGGGTATAGTCCCCGCTCATAAGTGCCCGGTGTACGCAATAGTCCTGTACCGACAACTATCCCGTATTGGCATTATCCGGTACCGGCTCCGTACACCGGGTGCTTTGAACTATCTACGTTCAATCCCCGCCCTGCCCCGTATAGCCCTGCCCCGTATTTCGTCATGTTCGCTTTACCCTCTACACCTCAGCCTGCCTCCTACCCATCAGAAGATCACGAAAGAGGCGACGCCAGCACCGACTTCGTCATGGTCAGCGTGCTACTGATCGCCCTGGTTGGTATTATTCTGCAGCTTAGCTACGCCCTGTACACTCGCAATATTGTGCTGGATGCCGCCAATGCCGGGGCACGCTACGGCGCCCTCTACGATCGAAGCCCCGACGAAGGAGCAGAACGCACCCGCGCCATTATTGCCGGCGCCCTACCCGCCTCCTACGCCAGCAATATTAGCTATAGCGTGGAATACCGTCAGGGCACGCGTGTGCTCGCTATGGAAGTGCGCGCACCCCTGCCCGTACTCGGCCCCTTGGGACTACCCGATAGCACCACGGTGCGCACCTACGCCATCTACCCCGAATATTCACAGGGCAAGAACGGAAAGAACGCGAGCGCAATAAACGCGCCCTCAAACTCGGCTACCCCTCAGCTCGATAGTAGCCTGCCTGAAGGAGGAGAGAAATAATGCGCCCGACTCATATCTCTACAGCACTCGCATGCTGTGCCGCCACCCTATGGAAAGGCGCCCTCCTCTGCAAAGACACTGCTGCTTGCAAAGAGACTGAGCCAGCAGAACACCCGGAACACGAAGAAGGCAGCGCCATTGTCGAATTCCTCGCCCTGGGACTGACTCTACTCATCCCCGTACTCTACGCCCTGCTCACCTTCTTCTCCCTGCAAAGCAGCGTTATGGCGGCGCACGCCTCCAGCGCCCAGGTCACCCAATATGTGCAGGCACAAGAAGAAGGCACCAGCATAGACGCCGCCCAAGCCCAGAATATCGGCGCCTTCGCAGCCCACAACTACGGCATAGCCCCCGAAAATATAGAGGTACAGATCAGCTGCCCTCAAGGCTGCGTTAAAGGAGCACCCGTGAGTGTTACCACCACTATCCGCGCCGGGCTGCCGCTCCTACCAAGCGCGCTGGGCGGAGTCATCCCCGTTAGCTCCCATGCCGACTCATACTAGACCGACATAATACTAAGGACACACCATGCCCCGTACAGATTCGCCCAAAGACAGCGCACATTCCGCCGAAGAAGGCAGCATCAGCCCCCTCATTATCGGCTGCGTGCTGCTCATCATCATCATTGGAGCGACCCTGACCGCCATTACCAGCGTGCACCTGCACACCCAGCGCCTGACCGATTACGCCGACGCCCAACTAAGCTACGCCAAAGCTGAAGACAAAGGCGAAAGTAAGCTCAAAGACCCCGGCGCCGCCTACAATCGCGCCCGCAGCCGAGTCAACGCCTACAGCACCCAACACCCCATCGGCGCAAGCTACGACTCCTACACCGTACAAAACCTGAGCCTAGAAGGGGACACCCTGAGATTGCAGGTCAGCGCCAGAGTACACCCGCCCATTATTAGCCTCTTCATCCCCGAAGGAATCGACATTACCGCCCAAAGCTCCGCACGCCTGGAAGAAGACCAATAAAGCCTACAGCTGCGGTGCGCAGTATTAAGCCCAACACAACAAACACGCCCCCAGTATTGGCATTGCGCACCCGTACACGGTAGGGTTAAATACTATGGCTGCACTAGACTTTAACGCTGAAATCAAAAAGCTACGCACAACCTACTCCGCCATCGAAGAGGTCAGTGACGTAGCCGCACTTGAACGCGCCGTTAAAGAGCTCTCCGAAGCAGCCGCAGCGCCCAGCCTCTGGGACAACCCCGAACAGGCACAACGCGTCACCAGCGCCCTCTCGCACAAGCAGGCAGAACTCAACCGCCTGCGTGCACTCGCCTCCCGCATCGACGACGTAGAAGTCATGATCGAACTCGCCGACGCAGAAGACGACGCAACCCGTGCAGAACTCTACGCAGACGCCGAAGAAGAAATCACCGCCATCGGGGCAAAACTACAAGAACTCGAAGTGCTCGTCCTACTCTCCGGAGAATACGACGAACGCTCCGCCGTCGTCACCATTCGCTCCGGCGCCGGCGGCGTAGATGCAGCAGACTTCGCCGAAATGCTCCTGCGCATGTACCTGCGTTGGGCCGAAAAAAACGGCTACCCCACCAAAGTCCTCGACACCTCCTGGGCAGAAGAAGCCGGACTCAAATCCGCAACCTTCGAAGTCAACGCACCCTACGCCTACGGACGCCTCTCCGTCGAAGCCGGCACCCACCGCCTCGTGCGCATATCCCCCTTTGACAACCAAGGACGCCGACAAACCTCCTTCGCCGCCGTAGAAGTCATCCCGCTCATCGAGCAAACCGACTCCATCGATATCCCCGACAGCGAACTCAAAGTTGACGTCTTCCGCTCCTCCGGTCCCGGAGGACAAAGCGTGAACACCACCGACTCCGCCGTGCGACTTACTCACATCCCCACCGGAATCGTGGTCTCCATGCAAAACGAAAAATCCCAGCTGCAAAACCGCGCAGCCGCACTACGCGTGCTCCAATCGCGCCTGTTGCTGCTACGCAAAGAACAAGAAGACGCCAAAAAGAAAGAACTCGCAGGCGACATCAAAGCCAGCTGGGGCGACCAAATGCGCTCCTACGTGCTGCACCCCTACCAGATGGTCAAAGACCTACGCACCGGCTATGAAGAAGGAAACACCGCCAATGTACTCGACGGTGGACTCAACGCCTTCATCGACGCCGGAATCCGCTGGCGTGCAGCCGCCGCACGCGCCGAATAGAAACGAAAGAACATGGCACAAAAGAAAAAGAAAGCTGTCAAAGACCCCAATAACTCCATCATCGCGCAAAATAAAAAAGCGCGACACAACTACAATATCGTTGACACCTACGAAGCCGGCATCGTGCTCCTAGGCACCGAAGTCAAATCCCTACGCGACGGCGGAGCCTCTATCACCGAAGGCTTCTGCCAAGTCACCAACGGCGAAATGTGGCTCGAAAACATCAACATCGCCGAATACGGCTACGGCACCTGGACCAACCACGCCGCACGCCGACGCCGCAAACTTCTGCTACACCGCAGCGAAATCGCCAAACTCGACCAGAAACTGCGCGAAAGCGGATACACCGTTGTGCCCCTGAAGCTCTATTTCTCCAAGGGACGCGCAAAGGTTGAGATTGCGCTGGCAACCGGTAAGCGTGAATACGATAAGCGTCAGGCATTGCGTGAACGTCAAGACAATCTTGAAGCGACACGAGCTATGCGTTATCGCCAGATGCGCTAATGTGATACATCAGTTATTGAGGCAGGGTCGTGGTACGAGGCAAAGGCACTCGCGCACGACCCTGACCATTTCGCTGGGGCGAAATGCCCAGGCTAATAGCGCTCGACCTTTCCCTCTACCCACTCCACTTTTCAGATGGCTGGGGCTTATACCTCACCTTATCGAGGGAGGCAGCGGAAGGGAGTTTTCGACGGTGCGCTCAGATTACGCGTGTCACCGTGTACTATCATCGCGTTCGGGATGGTTCCTTTTCCGGGAACCATCCCGTTTTCATAACTGTGGTAGGTGGGTTGTAAACTCTGGGGTGCCCGTAGGGCATATACATCTATATGTTGATAGAGCGGGGTAAGTCTTTATATCTATGCACTGCATTTGTATAATAAGAGAAATGTCCCGACCCTAGGAAAGAGCCGACAATGTCTCAGAACCCCAACGAGATTAACCTCTCCAAGCCCGAAACTGAAGCACCGAACGCTGCAGAGCCCGTATTCACCCCCGCTGAACCCCAGTTCGTACCGGCAGCACCCACCGCTCCCGCAGCACCGAACCCCTACGCAGGTGGCTTTGTGCCCTCCCTGTCCAAGGGTCTCGCTATTGCCGCACTGGTGGTAGGCATTATCGCCTTCCTGACCGGTCTCGTTCCTTTCCTGGGCGGTGTGCTCGCCCTGGTCGGTCTGATCCTGGGTATTGTTGCACTGGTGAAGGTCAAGAAGGGCACCGCTGCCGGTAAGGGTATGGGCATTACCGCTATTGTTTTGTCCTCCCTGGCACTGATTACCAATATCATCGTGATCGTTCTTCTCTTCTTGGGTCTGGCAATGGTTCATGAATGCGATAACACCGCCGTGAAGAACGCCGACGGCACCTACACCTGCACCATGAACGGCCAGAAGGTGATCGTTGAAAAGAACGGCGAGAGTAGCTACACGCTTGTTACCACCAAGTAACATACCTACGAACCGCTGAGCCATTCAGCACATACACCGGGAACTTTGAGAAGACTCTCAGAGTTCCCGGTTTTTGCTTTAAGAGTGCTGGGAATCGGGCTAAAACCTCAGAAAAACATACCAAATCTGCAGAAGCCTGCTCTACGCTGAAGAGCAGTACAGGCCACGACCCAAACACATGAGGAGAAACCATGCCGCAGCATACCAGAACCACCGGCGGGCACTATAGATCCAGCATCTACACCGATGCTTCCCTAGGAGGTGAAGAAAACGCCACTATCCGTGTCAAAGACGCCCCCGCAAACCGTAAAGCGGGGCTGCTCATTGGCGGTATTGCGCTGAGCACACCGATTGTGTTCTGGCTACTGATGGGTATTGTGCTCATCAGTCGAGCACTCATTAACCCCAGCTTCTAAGCTGCAGCCCATGCAGGCGCATAGGTTCAATGTATGAGCCAATACAACCCAACCACACTTTCCCACACTTGATGAGCTATCCGCACTTTGCATGGATGAGCCTGTGTGCATTGGTGACCTCGGTCTGCGGCGTGATCTGTATGAGTATGCGTTATGAGAATGGTCCTCGGCGTGCAGTGATTGCGGTGAATGTGCCCATCCCCTTGATATGGATCTTTGGTCTAATGCACCTGGGTAACCTCTTTGCATGGTAACCAGTTACGGCGAGCAAACACTTGCGATGCGAATCGTACCGCGGTATACTAGTTGTCTACCGTTGTGGACGGCCCGCGCCGCCAAGGAGTGAATCGCGGAAAACGTCACGCACGGGGCTTTTTGATAAAAGCATAGGGGGATGATCGGTTTCGACGATGTAGGTTGAGATGGGTGAAGCGTGCCGAGGACTGCAGGGTTATCTCGTTAACGCCCTCTGCAACTAAATATAAATGCAGAATCTAAGCGTTCTGATTTCGCTCTCGCTGCCTAAGCGCGAGAAGCAATCTGTCAGCCTGAGTTTGCCTTTGGTTCAGTAGCTGGCATCGACTTAAAAGGCCACTGCTGTGAGCGTTTGCCGTAGGCGCTCACGGGACACTTATACGGATAGGTTCGTCGTTGCACGTGTTTGTGCCAGCAACGGAGCCGAAAAATAGCGCATTCACAAACTGCGCACGGAGAAGCCCCGTTGAGGCTACATCGGACCGGGGTTCGATTCCCCGCATCTCCACGATTACCCCTGGTTCCGCTCCTTGAAGAACCGAAGACGCCGGTGGGTGTTCTGTTCCTCGTTACGTAACGAGCGGCAGAACACCCACCGTTTTCTTTACCCGCGTCCACCACCGGCAGCGGGGTAGAAGAACATAGACTGAGATAAACCCGCCAGCTTATGCCCCTTAGCGCCAAGATACTGGTAGTATCAAAGAGAAGAGAACGCCAATCAAAGGAAAGACCGTGAGCGAACAGATCCCCTACAGCCCCCAGGTACCCTACGGCGCGCCCGCTCCCGTCCTCGAAGCCCCTGCACCCGTTGCCGAAGAAAGCACCCCTGCCGAGCTGCGTGTTCCCGAAGCGGCACGACGCCCCTACGGCGAACCCCCGCGCGATCTGCGTTCCCCTGGCTATAACTATGCTTTTGCCAGCATGCTCACCGGCGCCATTACCCTGGGATGGTTGGTGCTGAACATCCTCTTCACCCTGCTGTTGATTGCAGCCTACGGTAAAGGCGGCGATTCAACCGCCCTCTCCTCGGACTCGCTCATTAGCGGCTGGGCACAATACCCCGTCACCTACCTGGTGATGAACACCCTGACCGATTTGGTCCCGGTTCTGGCAGCCTTCATCCTGGGTACTTTTGGCATTCAGCGCAATACGCCCGGCAGCCCCTACCACGCAAAAACCACTACCTACGCCACCTGGGGTTTGATTTGCGGCGGCTTGGGCATTGCCCTCTGGGTTTTGACCCTGGTTATTCAGCTCTAAAACCTTCCAAACCATCTCAACGCTTAAAGCAATCAAGACACCGTATCCATCACAGATACGGTGCCTTTGCTATAGGTCATTGAACTCTGAGGCTTATCCAGCGGGGTTCAGACGATCCAGCACCGTGCCGTGCAGCGCCGGAACAGCCGCCAACAGACCGTCAGAATCCAAAGGCTCAGAACCATCCAGAGAGGTAATCACGCCGCCCGCCTCACGCACAATGGGCACCAGAGCAGCCTTATCGTAAATCTCCAGACCCGGCTCCACCGCAATATCCACGGCGCCCTCAGCCATGAGCATATACGCCCAAAACTCACCAAAACCGCGGGAACGCTTCACCGAATCCAGCAAATCCACAAAAGGCTCGCGGCGCTCGCCCCAACCCGCCAGAGAAGCGTACGTCAGGGAAGAATCCTCCAGATCCTCAACGGAAGAAATGCTCAGGCGGGACGCCGAAGACAGAGACTTGCCCGCATAAGCGCCACCATCGGCCACAGCCCACCATCGGCGGCCCAGAGCCGGAGCGGAGACCACACCCACCACCGGCTCACCCTGATCCAACAGAGCAATCAGAGTAGCCCACACCGGCACACCGCGCATAAAATTCGCGGTGCCATCAATAGGATCAATTACCCACTGGCGAGCAGCCGTACCGGTAGAACCGAACTCCTCACCCACAATACCGTCACGGGTGCGCACACGGGAAAGCTGAGCACGAATCAGCTGCTCAACCTCACGGTCAGCGGCAGTAACCGCCGAGCCGTCCTCCTTGAGCTGCACACCCTCCATATGCCCGGCAGTGACAGATTTGAAAGCCTGCAGGGACACGCGGTCGGCGCTATCGGCAAGAATATGCGCCAGGCGCAAATCATCGGTATAGGGGTTAGGGGAAGCCATGAACACTCACTTATCGGTAGAAACGCTAAAAGCACGAAGAACGGCGCGCCCCGGCATCTGGGAGCGCGCAGCCCATAAAAGACTAGAGCAGAGAACCCAATTCCTTCTCAGAATCACCCTGCTCACCGGAAACCTGCAGCAGCTTACGCAAAGACTCCAAACGAGCCTCGCCGCTGTCCCCCGCACGACCGGCAGCCACATAGGCGCTCAGACCGCATTGCTCCGCCTCCGGGGAATGATCGCAACCCTTGGGGCAATCCGCAGCCCCGGCAGCCAGCTCCACAAAAGCCTCAACAATACGCTCAGCGCTCACATGAGCCAGACCAAAGGAACGAATACCCGGGGTATCAATAATCCAGGTGCCCGCGGGAATCTCAATCTCCTCAGAAACAGGCTGCAACGCCAGAGCCGAGGAGGAGGTATGGCGGCCACGACCGGTCACCGCATTCACATGACCGGTCGCACGCTGAGCACCCGTGAGAGCATTAACCAGGGTGGACTTACCCACGCCCGAATGACCCAGCAGCACCGAGACATGACCCAGCAGCTGCTCCAAAAGCTCATCCACCGGGCCGCGGGAAAGACCCTCAGCGCCCTCTTCAGAAGGGGCACGACCGTCCACAGAGCCCGAGAGCACAATCTTTAGACCCGAGGTACGGTAGTACTCCAGCAGCTCGGTCGGCTGCTTCACATCGGTCTTGGTAATGCACAGAATCGGTTCAATACCGGCATCCAGCGCCGCCACAATCGCACGATCAATAAAACCGGTGCGAGGCTCCGGGTTCGCCGCAGCCACCACAATCACCAGCTGATCGGCATTGGCAACCACGACGCGCTCGCTCGGGTCAGTATCATCGGCGCTACGGCGCAGCACCGAGCTACGCTCACCCAAGCGCACAATACGCGCCAGGGTATCCTTCGCGCCGCTGGTATCGCCCACCAGGTCCACGAAATCACCGGTCACAATGGAGGTACGGCGCAGCTCCTTCGCGCGGGCAGCAATGAGCTGACGCTCCTGCTCGGTGCCCTCATCAACCACCACGGACCAGCGTCCGCGATCCACCGTGACCACACGACCGCGAATCGCATGCTCAAATGCGGGGCGGTCCTTGGTGCGGGGGCGCGAACCCTTTTTATTTGGGCGTACGTGCACATCTGACTCATCAAAATCAAGATAGTCGTATGCGCTCACGCGAGAAGAACCCATTAAGCCTCATCCTTAGTCGTTGAAGTGTGCTGCAGCTGATCCAGCAGAGCCAGCCACAGCCCCGTAAAATCGGGGATAGTTTTGGAGGTGGTTGCTACGTTTTCAACCACGGTATTGGCGCGGCGCAAACCAATAATTGCCGCGAAGGTCGCCATACGATGATCGGCGTAGGTGCGAGCCAGTACCCGCTGCGCCTGCCCGGTGGGGATACTCGAGAGAATACGAATGCCGTCCTCAGTCTCTTCGGCGCTACCGCCCAGGCGGTTAATCTCAGCGGTCAGCGCCGCCAGACGGTCGGTCTCGTGGCCGCGCAAATGTTCAATACCGCGTAGCTGAGAGCCCGTAGCCGCCAGGGCACAGATAGCAGCCAGGGTGGGTGCCAGCTCGCCGGCGGCGCGCACATCCACATCAATACCGGGTACCGCACTAATATCCGCCGGCCCCGTCACGGTCAATACACCAATGGACGAATCGGTGCTATGGGACTCAAAAGATACTTCACCGCCCAGCAGAGGCAGCAGCTGGCGCCAATGATCGCCCACCTGAGTGGTACCGGCAGAACCATCCGCTGCAGGAGCGGGCCAATCCGCCACGCTCACCGAGGTACCGGTCACCATAGCAGCCGCCACAAAGGGACCGGCATTGGAAAGATCCGGCTCAATGGTCTTTTCAAAGCCCGCAAAAGCACCCGGGAACACACGCCAAGAGAATACACCCGCCTGGCGGTCAATGGTGGACTCAACACGCACACCCAGCTCACGCAGAGCCTCAACGCTCATCTCAATATGAGGAATCGAAGGCACCGAAGAGCCCACATGCTCCAGCACAATACCCTGCGGCAGGCGCGGAGCAGCCAGAAGCAGAGCCGAAACGAACTGGGAGCTTGCCGAAGCATCAATACGCACATGCGCCGGTTCATCAGCGCTCTGCAGAGCAAGACCAGCAGAGACCATCTCAAAGGGCAGACACGAGGCATCGGCGGGGGAGAAGCTTACACCCAACTGACGCAAGCCATCCAGCAGAGCACCCATGGGGCGAGCGTAAGCGTGCTCATCCCCATCGACATTAAAAGTACCCGGCAGCAGAGCCGCAAGAGCTGGCACAAAACGCATCACGGTACCGGCAAGACCGGTCTCAATACGGGCGGTCAGAGGCTTATCGGAGGAAAAATCACAGGGAGTAATGCGCAGATCCGGACCGAAAGGAGAAGCACCCGGAACCTCCTCAATCACAGCGCCCAGCTCACGCAGAGCGGCAATCATGAGCGCCGAATCGCGCGAATGCAGGGGAGAGCGCAACAGAGACGGAGAATCAGCCAAAGCCGCCAGCAGTAGATAACGGTTCGTCAGAGACTTAGAACCCGGAATGTGCACCAGTGCACTTGCGGCGGCATTCTCGCCAGGGGAATAGGCGGGTGCGAGCCAGTCACTCTCAGCAATCGGCTGGGTATCGGTCATTGCATATCCTTATGTCACTGAACACTACCTTCCTATTTTAGCCTGTCAACGCTCATAGGAGGAGAACAGGCACATAAAAAGAGCGCGCCCGGCGGAAAGAAACCACCGAGCGCACTCTACACGCGTCTATAGCGTTGCCTTTTTAGGCAGCAGCGCAGAACTTTTCAATATGCTCCAGCAAAGAAGCCTTCAGCTCCTCAGGAGCGCTCTCCGCGCAAGAAGAACGGACCTTATCGCGCACCAGCTGCTCCAACTCGCGTTGCTGATCGCATTCGGAGCACTTCGCCAAATGCTCACGTACCTGCTCAACATCCTCGGGGCTCAGCGCATTATCCAGGTATTCCCACAGGCGCTGCAGGGTCTTCTCGCAGGGGTGAGCCGCCAAGCAATCCTCATGCTCAGGGTGCTCATGGGACATCGTATCGCTCAGCAGGGGAATGTCCTGCTGCTGGTTATCTGCAACCACGATATATCCTTCCGTTGTACGTTCTTTTATCGTTAAATCCTTGAAAAGCCTGTGAGCTAACGGCGGGAGGATGCGACCTTGGCATCCACCGTCGAGGGGCGCAAGCCGTTCTCACGCGCATAATCCGCCAGGCGCTCGCGCAGAATGCGGCGGCCGCGGTGCAGCCGAGACATGACCGTGCCCAGCGGAATCTCCAGCATCTGGGCAATGTCCTTATAAGCAAAGCCCTCAACATCGGAGTAGTAGACCACCATGCGGAAATCTTCGGGCAGGGACTCCAAAGCATCCTTAACCTCAGAGTCGGGCATGGACGCTAGAGCCTCGGTCTCGGCGGAACGAAGACCCACCGCATCATGATTGCCCGCCGCTGCAAGCTGCCAATCCTCCACCTGCTCCGTATTGGCCTGCTGCGGTTCGCGCTGGCGCTTGCGGTAAACATTGATATAGGTATTGGTCAGAATGCGGTAGAGCCACGCCTTCAGATTCGTACCCTGCTGGTACTGGTGGTAGGCGGCAAAAGCCTTCAGGTAGGTTTCCTGCACCAGGTCCTGGGCGTCGGCAGGGTTGCGGCTCATCCGCAGGGCAGCAGCGTAGAGCTGATCCACGTATTGCATGGCATCGCGTGTAAAAGCCTCGCGCAGTTCACGCGAAGATAGTGCACCACTCTCTTGGGACATGACACTCTTCTTCCGCCAAAACGGCTGTCGATTAGTGAACCGGGGCGCGTGCCGTCGGTTCAGAGGATATAACGAATGGTCAACGGGGATTATTCCCGTGAATGTTTAAACCCCGCTTCACAAGCAGTGAACCGGGGTTTAAACTTCAGCATGCAAGGTGCCTTATGCGTTGGGGCGCTTACCGTGGTTTGCGCCGCCCTTACGACGGTCCTTGCGCTTACGACCGCGCTTGCTCATGAGAGCCTCCTTATATAACCGATAGGTAACCCGCGAAAGGTTACCCCTATCCAAACCCATACACGCGCAAAAGCGCGAAACGTATAGGCAACGCCTTCCATTGTTTCATATCTGGGGCGTGAATGCATCTTAAAAGCAGGTTCTGACTAAACTTAGCCCGAAAATACTTCTGCCTTCCGCCCCGATACGAGCCGTGAATGCCCGAGAGCAAAGAGCCTAGGATCGACCCAGAACCTTCTTCACCAGGGAAATCACGCGGTACTTCAGCGGGCTCGGGTAGTAAGTGAAAGCACCCGGCAGCTGGATCACGTAGCCGTCAAAGTTCTGCTTGAAACGCAGCACACCGTCCGAACCGTCGAACTGACCGGTAATACCCAGGAAGTTATAGAAGGGGACGCCGCGCTCAATGGACTTCATCATCACGTGCTCCTGCAATAGAGCGGGGGCGTAGAAGCGGTTGAACTCGGGGTAGGAGCCGCTAAAGAGGTACACGGTCTCGTGCGGTGCGTACACAAAGAGGCTACCGGAAAGAATCACATCCTGGTCGCCATAGCGGGAGATAAACTCCTGCGCTTCTTCCAGACGCACATCAAAGGTCTTGTACTGATCGCGTAGCTCATTGAGCTCACCGGACTTCTTACCCTTAGCTGCACGCTCCTCCAGCTTAGCGATCTTCTCCGCCAGCTTTGCCTGGCTCTCCTTAAGATTCTGTGCGTACTCGTGGAAATTCAGGGAGGTGACCATGAACTCCGCCGCCTCGCCGAAGGCATCGTAGAACTTCTGGTAGTACTCCAGAGTCTTATCCTCATACTCACGACGATCCGAGGTTGCCTCGGTAATCTGCTTGAAAATATGTAGCTCATCGCGGCCCAGAGCACGCAGCTTAATACCGAAAGTATTAGCTTTCTTCACTAGGGGCTTACCGCGCTTGGAGAAGGACTTCAACAGCTGAGCACGGGTTTCAATACCGCTCAGATCCTTGACATAGCGCCAGTCGCCGTAGCCATTGGTGTAACCGGTGCTCAACCCGCCGTGTACATAGCCGGCTGCCACCAGACGATCAATAATATCCTGGCGAGGCTCGGAGGTGGGCTCACCATTGGAATCGTAGAGGCGGTAGCTGGTATTGGGGCGAACAACCAGCTCCAGGGCGCCCTTGGACGTGGCAAAAGCAGCCAGGGCGCGGTAGAAACCGTCCAGGTAACGCTCATCGGTGTACAGCGGACCGGTGTGCACCTCCCAACGCTCACCACCAAACATGGGCAGAGTGTAGACCACAGCGCCAACCTGCACGGCACCGTCAGCCTCATAACCGGCACGGTAGACCGTATAGCCGCGGCTGAGCAGCAGCGAAACCATCTGCTCACTCTGAGAATAGCTGCCGGAGCTCACGCGAGCAGTCAAATCAGCAAATTGCGCGGCATCAAGAATACGAATAGACATAAAACCTTCCACCCATCACCGGAATATAGAGGGAAAACGATAGAGAATCAGCTTAAAACGTCAAGAGGGCGAGGTTCATGAGCCCCACCCTCTCAACATAGAAAAAGTAGCGTGCAGAGCGCTAAACTTACGCCTGCTCGGGAAGATTCAGCCAGGAATACCAGCCGCGGTGCAACACTAGCCACGCCATCAGACCGTAACCGGACTGACCCGGACGACCGTCATTCGTCGCCAAATCATTGCGCCACTGCTCGTGATGCAGCAGCGGGTTGAAAGTATCAACATATACGTGGTTACGGCGAGTGACCACATCGGCGTAGGCAGCCGAAAGGTCAGCGATACGGCGGTTACGTTCAGCATCCAGGCTCGGGGGCGGGCCAACAACCAGAACCTTAATATTGTTCTGAGACGCCATATCCACCATATTAGCCAGGTTCAGGCGAGAACGAGCGCTCGTCAGACCCAAATCAATATCAAAGGTCGAGGGCGCAATCACCAGACGGTTCTCAGCACCGGGCTGGAAACGGCGACGAGCCTCATCAAACCAGCGAGCGTTCAGCTGCTCGGTGCCCTCATTGGGTGCGGCCAGATTGTACGCAGAAATCTGCGCCACGTGCTGAGGGGTACGCGCCATAACGCGACCAAACCAGCCCAAAGTACGCGGATCGCCCACACCGGCGAGCAGATCATCACCAACAGCGACAAGTCGAATATTGCGTTGCTCCACGGAAATCTTTCTTACTTGAGTTTGTGCGCGACCGCCTCGTACCTTCCGGTTCGGAAGGCACACCACAGCACGGACGCGGGTGTCCTTACTATCTAGCATATCGCCAAAAAGAGATGCCCGCGCACCATTTAGCCCAAAAAAAGACAAAGAGCACCAAAAAATATAGCAAAAACCCGGGTTTCGCCTCCCCAATAGGGAAACAAAACCCGGGTTTGAGCCATAAGGCTAGAGAGCCCTCTCTAGGGATTAGCCCTCAAAAACCTTAGCGATCAGCTCGGCAGCCTGAGCCGCGTGCAGCTTACCGGTACCTGCTGCGGGAGATGCAGCGGCAGGGCGGGAAGCCAGGCGCACCGGACGATCCAGCAGCGGCAGCAGGTTCACAGCCATGAACGGCCACTGACCCTGGTTAGCCGGCTCATCCTGAGCCCACACAATATCGCGAGCGTTGGAGTACAGAGCCAGCTGCTCCTTGATCTCAGCCTCGGGCAGCGGGTAGAGCTGCTCAACGCTGACAATCGCAGTGGTGCTGTCGCCACGCTTAGCGCGCTCAGCTTCCAGATCGTAGTACAGGCGACCGGACACGAAGACCACGCGCTGAACATTCGCGGGGTTCACACCGGAACGGTCACCAATAACCTTCTGGAAACCACCCTGAGTGAAGTCCTCAACGCTGGAAGCAGCAGCTTTCAGACGCAGCAGCTGCTTGGGGCTAATAACCACCAGCGGCTTGAACGGACGCTGCTGGCTGTGACGGCGCAGCAGGTGGAAGTGGTTCGCCGGGGTAGAGGGAACAGCCACGGTCATATTGTTCTCAGCGCACAGCTGCAGGTAGCGTTCCATACGAGCCGAGGAGTGATCCGGGCCCTGACCCTCGTAACCGTGAGGCAACAGCATGACCAGCGAAGAGTTCTGACCCCACTTCTGCTCGGAGGAGGAAATGTACTCATCGATCACGGTCTGAGCACCGTTGGCGAAGTCACCGAACTGTGCCTCCCAGATGACCAGGTCCTCGGGGCGCTCAACGGAGTAACCGTACTCGAAGCCCAGCACACCGTACTCGGAGAGGAAGGAGTTGTAAATCTCCAGGGAGCCCTGCTCGGGTGCCAGGTGCTGCAGAGGCGACCACTCGGCGTCGGTCTCATGGTCGTGCAGCACAGCGTGGCGCTGAACGAAGGTACCGCGCTGAACATCCTGACCGGTCATACGGACATTGGTGCCCTCCATCAGCAGGGAGCCGAATGCCAGCAGTTCGCCCATACCCCAGTTGATATTGCCCTTGGTGCCCATCTCAACGCGCTGATCCAGCAGCTTCTGCAGCTTCTTATGGACGGTGAAGCCCTCGGGAGCCTGACCGAATGCATTAGCAATGTGCTGCAGGGTCTCAACGGAGATAGCGGTGTTACCGGAGTGAACAACCTGGTTGTTCTGCTGAGCGGCGGGCAGCTCAAGGCCGGCAATATTAGCCGCTGCCGGAGCCGCACCCTCAGCCTGAACCTGGGTGAACATCTCATCCAGTTCGCTGTGGAACTGGTTCAGGGTCTCATCAGCCTCAGCCTGGGTGATATCGCCGCGACCAACCAGAGCAGAAGCGTACTGGGTGCGGGTCGAGGGCAGGTTGTCGATGATCTGGTACATGGTCGGCTGAGTCATCGAGGGGTCATCCGCCTCGTTGTGACCGCGACGGCGGTAGCAGACCAGGTCAATAACAACGTCCTTGCCGAAGCGCTCGCGGTACTCGAACGCCAGCAGACCGGCGCGAACCACTGCCTCCGGGTCATCGCCGTTTACGTGCAGCACGGGAGCCTTGGTCATACGTGCAATATCGCTGGAGTAGGTAGCGGTACGGCCGTCATCGGGCAGGGTGGTGAAACCAATCTGGTTGTTGACCACAATGTGTACGGTGCCACCGGTGGTGTATGCCTTCAGACCCGCCATCTGCAGGGTCTCCATGACGATACCCTGACCTGCGAATGCAGCATCACCGTGAACCAGGATGGGCAGAACCGGGTGACCGGTTACGCCCTGCTTTGCCAGGGTATCCTGCTTAGCGCGGACAATACCCTCCAGCACGGTGTTGACGGTCTCCAAGTGTGAGGGGTTAGCAGCCAGGTAGACCTGGGTCTGCTTGCCGCTATCGCCGGTGTACACGCCCTCGGTGCCCAGGTGGTACTTCACATCGCCCGAGCCCTCGACCTCGCCGGGAACAGCGGTGCCGTTGAACTCGCGGAAGATCTGGCCGTAGGACTTGCCCGCAATATTGGTCAGAACGTTCAGACGGCCACGGTGTGCCATACCAATAGCAACACCGTTCAGGTCCTTATTCGCTGCCTCGCCGATAATAGCGTCCAGCAGCGGGATCAGGGACTCGCCACCCTCCAGGGAGAAGCGCTTTTGACCCAAGTACTTGGTCTGCAGGAAGTGCTCGAATGCCTCAGCCTGAACCAGCTTCTTGAGTACGCGCAGCAGCTCATCGTGAGAGGGCTTGGAGTAGCCGTTCTCCAGCTTCTGCTGGAACCAAGCGCGCACCTCGGGATCCTGAATGTACATGTACTCAACAGCCAGGGTGCCGGAGTATGCCTCACGCAGCAGCTCCAGGATGGTGCGCAGGGGCAGGCGCTCCTTGCCACCGAAACCGCCGGTGGGCCAGACACGGTCCAGATCCCACAGGGTCAGACCGTAGTTCTCAATCTGCAGATCCGGGTTGGAGAGCACCTGAGAAGCCAGGGGAGAGGTCTGAGCAGCCAGGTGACCGTGCACGCGGTAAGCGTGAATCAGCTGTTGAATGCGAGCAACCTTGGAAACCTCAACCTCGGTATCCAGCTGGTTGTCACGGCTCCAGCGAACCGGCTCGAAGGGGATACGCAGATCGGAGAAGATAGCGTCGTAGAAGCCGTCGCCACCGAGCAGGTAGTGCTCCACCAGCTTGAGGAACTCACCGGAACCTGCCCCCTGAATCACACGGTGATCGTAGGTGCTGGTCAGGGTGATGATCTTAGAAATAGCCTTGTCGTTAATGACCTTGTCCGAGACACCGCGGAACTCAGCCGGGTACTCCAGTGCACCCACGCCGACAATAACAGCCTGGCCCTTGGACAGGCGGGGTACGGAGTGAACGGTACCGATACCGCCGGGGTTGGTCAGAGACGCGGTGGTGCCGGTGAAGTCGGGCATGCCCAGCTTGCCATCGCGACCGCGCTTAACAATGTCATTGTATGCATCCCAGAACTGGATAAAGCTCAGGGTCTCGGCAGCCTTAATATTGGGAACCACCAGGGAGCGGGAGCCGTCGGGGCGGGGCAGGTCAATAGCCAGACCGAAGTTCACGTGTGCATTGTGAATAGCAACGGGCTTACCCTTTTCATCCAGGCCGTAGGTGACGTTCATGGAGGGCATCTCGCCCAGGGCGCGAATAACCGCGTAACCAATCAGGTGAGTGAAGGAAACCTTGCCACCGCGGGTGCGAGCCAAGTAGGAGTTAATAGCGGCACGGTTCTCAATCAGCAGCTTTGCCGGAACCGCACGCACGGTGGTAGCGGTGGGAACAGTCAGGGACTCTTCCATATTGGATGCGATAGCCTTTGCGGGGCCACGCAGCGGAACGATCTTATCTACAGCTTCTTCCACGGGTTCAACCTTGCTCTTGGGTGCGGATGCAGTGGGGACGGGTTCGGGCTTAGGTGCTGCCACAGCAGCGGATGCAGCTGCCGGAGCCGGAGCCTGCGCGGGAGCCGCCACAGCGGTCGGCGCAGACGCAGCGGGAGCAGCAGGCGCGGGCGCTGCAGCAGAGTCAGCGGCCAATGCCTTATCAATGGATTCGAAAATCGGCAACCACGAAGGGTCAACCGACGACGGATCCTGCCGGTACTTGTCGTATTGTTCCTCTACGAACCATTCGTTACCGGCGAATTCCTCAGGTACCAGGTGGTCTGGCAATTGTGGCACTTTCAGCCTCTTCCTTCAGTGAATGTATTCGTGCACAGACCGGGTGAACCCGATACGCACAACCCACTTCAACGAAGGGCGGAATGCGGTGCACATTATTCCAGCCACGCGCTACCGGCGCCGTCACTATCCGGGGTGCACAAGCTAAAAGCCCCGAAGAGAGCCGGTGAAGGCATAGCGCAGCTATATTTCTCTTCTAGTGTAGTGAAGCCTAGGGCACACTTTCCACTTAACCCGCCCCCCGCGGGCGTGAAAAATTTGCCAAAGTTCAACACCCGTATACTCGCCACTACGCCGCGGGTGTCAAATAGATGGAGTGCCACCCTCAAAAACCCGGAAGATAGCGCGCTAAAATAGAAACACTATGGACTTACTCCTGCTAGCCTGCGGGCTTTTGCTCATCCTCGGCACGGGCTTCTTCGTCGCCGTGGAATTCTCTCTCGTTGCCCTGGAAACATCCAGCGTCATCGCCGCTAAAGACTCAGGCGACACGCGCGCCAACGCCGTGCTCACCTGTCTGAAAACACTCTCAACCCAGCTCTCCAGCTGCCAGGTGGGTATTACCATCACCACCTTGCTCACCGGATACACCCTGGACTACGCCATTAACGCCCTCACCGCCGGAGCAATCACCGGCCTGGGCGTGGCGCCCGCGGTAGCTAATGTGCTGACCATGGTGCTCTCCATGACCATCGCAACCCTGCTCTCCATGCTGCTGGGCGAACTGGTACCTAAGGGTATCGCCATTGCCGAACCCTATAAAGTAGCGCGCCAGCTTGCCCCCGTACAGCTGGGTTTCACCCGAGTTATGAAACCCGTGGTGCTCTTTATGAACGGCTCCGCCAACTGGATCCTGGGGCGATTCGGCATGGAAGCCACCGAAGAACTCTCCGCCGCCCGCACCCCCGAAGAACTTTCAGCCATGGTGCGCCGCTCCGTGGACCAGGGAACCCTGGATGAAGACGCCGCGGAATTCGTGGACCGCACCCTCAGCTTTGCCGAGCTAACCGCCTCCGAAGTAATGACGCCCCGCGGCCGCGTGGTCATGTGCGAAGACAGCGCACCCGTGAGCGATATCCTGGAACTCGCGCGCACCAGCGGTCACTCCCGATTCCCCCTCTACGCAGGGGACCACGACAATATTGTGGGCGTGGTACACATTAAGAGTGCCGTGGGTGTGCCTGCAGATATTCGACCCACCCTACAAGCAGGAACCCTGGCTCAGGAAGTGCTGCGCGTACCCGAAACCCTGCACGTGGACGACCTACTCACCCAGCTGCGAGAAGGTGCCCTGCAGCTAGCCGTGGTGCTGGATGAATACGGTGGAACCGCCGGTATTGTCACCCTGGAAGATCTGGTCGAAGAAATCGTGGGTGAAGTTGCCGATGAACACGATAGCCGCCGTAGCGAGCAGCCCCTGCACTATAGCAACGGCCAATGGGGCTTTAGCGGTCTGCAGCGACCCGATGAAATTATGCGCGCCATTGAGGGAATCACCATTGAGGAACACCCCTCCTATGAAACCCTGGGCGGCTTTATGATGGAGCGTCTGGGACGCATCCCCGCAGTGGGTGATGAGCTGCCCGTACCCGGTGGCATGCTGCGCGTAGAAAGCATGGACGGCCGCCGCGTGGAGCGCATTCGCTACACCCCCGTAGAGGAACCTGCCGAAACGAAGACCGGTGCAGAGCAGAAGGAGAACGCATGAACGACTGGCTAGCCATCGCCCTGCTCTTTGCCCTGCTGGCGGGTAACGCATTCTTTGTCGCGGGTGAATTCGCGATCATGTCCACCCGCCGCGCCCAAATCGAACCCCTGGCAGAAGAAGGACACCCGCGAGCAGCCCGAGCGCGCACCGTGCTCTACGCCCTGGAAAACGTCTCGCTCATGCTCGCCACCTGCCAGCTGGGCATTACCCTGTGCTCCCTGCTGATTCTCAATGTCTCCGAACCGGCACTGCACCATATGATCGGTCACCCGCTAGAAGCTATTGGTCTGCCGCACGCCGTGGTGGATATTCTCGCCTTTGCGCTGACCCTGCTGCTGGTG
The DNA here is from genome assembly GCF_030540545.1 of Rothia sp. (in: high G+C Gram-positive bacteria). GTDB lineage: Bacteria > Actinomycetota > Actinomycetes > Actinomycetales > Micrococcaceae > Rothia. The sequence continues at coordinate 294,239 of NZ_JAUNVZ010000002.1, forward strand.
ACCTATCTGCACGTCATCTTTGGCGAAATGGTGCCCAAAAATGCCGCCGTGACCCTGGCGGCACGAGGCGTAGCTCTCTGGATTGTGCCCGCCCTGGTTGCCGTCTCCAAGGTCTTTGCCCCCGTAGTCGCCTTGCTGAACGGTATGGCAAATATGGTGCTGGGCTGGATGCGCATTGAACCCAAGGATGAAGTGGCATCCAGCTTTACCCTGGGCGAGCTGCAAACCATTGTGGCTCAATCCACCGCAGAAGGTACCGTGGAAGATGATGCCGGAGTGGTGGCGGGCGCCCTGGAATTTACCGAAAAGGACATCGCCGAAATTACCGTGCCGCGCGATCGAGTGCAGACCCTGCCCTTTGGCTGCACCCCCGCTCAGTTGGAGCACGCCGTGGCGCGCACCGGCTACTCCCGATTCATTATTGTGGATGAGCACGATGTCTACCTGGGATATCTGCACCTGAAAGACGCTCTGAATGTGCCCGCCGAGCGTGCCGATAAGCCCTTTGGGTGGCACGCTCTGCGACCGCTACCCAGTGCGCTGAAAACCATTGATATTGATGACGCCCTGGACCTGATGCAGCGCCGCCGTGCGCACCTGCTGCACGTGGTGGATGAAAAGGGTTCTTCCGAAGGCATTGTCTTTATGGAGGACGTTATTGAGGAGCTGGTGGGCGAGATTCGCGATACGACTCAGCGTCGTGTGCGCTCGCGTGCCTAGGCTTCTTCTGGGTCTGAACTGAATGAAACCGCCCCGCTACTGCTGGTCAGTGGTGGGGCGGTTTTCTATATTTCTTCTTGTGGGGCCGTGTTGCCATGCAGGGTGCCGGTAGGGGAGAGAACGGCTGCGGAGGGCTAAGGGTACGCTAAAAATAAATATCAAGAATCCTTTATATAAAAATATCTTTATATTTATTGCGATGGCAGGGTGAGAAAATAGTAGCTCCTATCAAAGTGTTAATATATTACGCCAACCCCGAAAAATTCTGTTGAGTACCCCAAAATCCTTGGAAAATCAAGGAAAGTGGGTCGCTATCAGTCGGTCAGCGCTGATTTATATTCGCCCCGCAGATTGAAAAAGATTATCAAAAGAATTATGCTGGAAACTCAAGCCCGATAAACGCGAAAAGAAAAGTGGTTCCCATGCGCATTAAAGCATTCACCGGCGCGCTCAGCGTGCTTGCCGCAGCGTCCCTGGCGCTGAGCGGCTGCTCCGCACCGACCAGCTCCAGCGGCTCCAACGGAACCATTAAAATCGTGGCGGCAACCGACGTCTACGCGGATATCGCCAAACAGGTCGGCGGCGACAAGGTAGAGGTCACCGCGATTATCGCCTCCACCAGCCAGGATCCGCACTCCTACGAAGCAACCAGCGCGGACCGCCTCAAGACCAAGGACGCCCAGCTGGTCGTTATTAACGGTGGCGGCTACGACCTCTTCCTGGAAGATATGGCGGGCAAGGACAATCCCAACCAGAAGGTCGTCAACGCAGTGAAGGAAAGCGGTAAGCTCTCCGACGCCGACTACAAGCATCTGGTCGAAGACCACGCCAAGGGTCACAGCCACGAAAGCGGTGACCATGCCGGTCACGAACACGCCCACGAATTCAACGAGCACATCTGGTACGACATGGACTCCATGAAGAAGACCGCCGATAAGATCGCTGAAGACTTGGCGTCCATTGACTCCGCCAACGCCGAGACCTACCGCTCCAACGCCAAGAAATTTGACGAAGAGCTGGACACCATCTCCAAGGACGCCAAGGCAATCAACGCCTCCGGCAAGAAGTACCTGAGCACCGAGCCCGTGCCCGACTACCTCATCAGCACAACCGGCGCGGAAAACGCCACCCCGGAAGAATTCGCTGAAGCAGTCGAAGCCGAGCAGGACGTACCCGCCCTGGTGCTCAAAGAAACCAAGGATCTGGTGAGCGAAAAGAAGGTGCAGCTGGTCGCCTACAACGAGCAGACCGCCACCAACCAGACCAAGGAAGTCCTCAACGAAGCCAAAAAGGCGGGCGTGGCGAATGTTTCCTTCACCGAAACCCTGCCCGAATCCATCGGCTACGTCTCCTGGATGAAGACCAATGTTAATAATCTGAAGAAGGCACTATCCTAAGTGAGCGCTGAACACACGATAGATACCCCCGCGATTTCCATTCGCGGGGGTAGCCTCGCATTTGGCGAGCGCACCCTCTGGCAGGACCTAAACCTGACGGTCGGCCAGGGCGAATACTTTGCCGTTCTGGGACCGAACGGTAGCGGTAAATCCACCTTTCTGAAGGTTGTGCTGGGTCTAACCCGCCTGAACTCCGGCGAGATTTCCGTGCTCGGATCCCCGGCACGCACCGGGCACCCCGGCGTGGGCTATATTCCGCAGCAGAAAGCGATTTCTGCCTCCACCCCCATGCGTGCCCGCGATCTGGTGGGACTGGGTATTGACGGCCATAAGTGGGGCTTTAGATTCCAAACCCGAGCCTACCGCACCAAGGTAGATGAACTGCTGGAGGCAGTGGGTGCTAGTGACTACGCCAATGTTCCGGTGGGTCTGCTCTCCGGTGGTGAGCAGCAGCGCCTGCGTGTGGCGCAGGCTCTGGCAAATGACCCGAAGATTCTGCTCGCCGATGAGGCTCTGCTCTCTCTGGATCTAAACCACCAATACGCTGTTGCCGATTTGATTCACCGTTTCAATCGTGAGCGCGGGGTCTCAGTGGTTTTCGTGACCCACGAAATTAACCCCATTATTGAGCATGTAGATCGCGTGCTGTACCTGGCGAACGGTCGTTTTACTGTGGGCTCGGTACCCGAGGTTATGAATGACCGGACCCTTTCGGCGGTGTACGGCACACCCATTAGCGTGATTGAGACCAATGACCGCTATATTGTGGTGGGCGATACTCATCCGAGCGATCACTGCCACGCCGAGAGCCGCGACTATAATACGCACGGCGCCCACAGCCTGGTCATTCCCGGGCAGGGTGGTAGCGCTCAGAGTACGGTACAGACCCCGAAGGAGACCCGATGAACGCAGTACATATGCTGGCAAGCACCGGCTCCCAGGGGGATCTACTCTCCCGTATTTTCGTCTTTGACCGCTACGGCGAGTTGCTCGCCATGCTCAGCAATTCCATTCTTGCAGGTGCTGTGCTGGGCTTGATCGGCGGTTTTGTGGGCATGTTTGTCATGATGCGCGACCATGCCTTTGCGGTGCACGGTATCTCCGAGATGTCCTTTGCCGGTGCCGCCCTGGCTCTGCTGCTGGGCTATGACGTGGTCACAGGCTCCATGGTCGGATCGGTTCTTTCGGCTCTGCTGATTGCTTTTATTGGCTCGGCGCAGAAGGACGAATCGAACTCGGTCATCGGTGCGCTCATGCCTTTTGGCCTGGGTCTGGGTATTCTCTTTCTTTCCCTCTATCAGGGCCGTAGCGCCAATAAGTTCTCGCTGCTGACCGGCCAGATTGTCTCCATTGATAGCGACCAGCTAGGTACCATGATTGTGGGTGCCGTGGTGATTATTGGTGCTCTGGCGCTCATGTGGCGCCCGCTCTCTTTCGCTTCCCTGGATCCGGAGGTGGCAGCCGCCAAGGGCGTGCCCATGCGCGGTCTATCCATTGCCTTTATGGTGGTGCTGGGTATTGCGGTGGCGCTGTCGGTGCAGGTGGTTGGCTCCCTGCTGGTGCTGGCTTTGCTGATTACTCCTAGCGCTGCGGCGCTACAGGTGACGGCTTCCCCGCTGAAGGCTTTGATTCTGTCGGTGATTTTTGCGGAAGCTTCGATTGTGGGCGGTATTTTGCTGGCTCTTGCCGGTTCCCTGCCGATTAGCCCCTATGTGACTACGATTTCCTTTATGATTTATCTGGTCTGCCGCGGTATTGCCTGGTACCGTCGCCGTTATAGCGCTTCGGGGCGCGTGGTACGAGTCTCCTAAAGTCGCGAGGGATAAGCCAAGCGGGCGCATCCTTGACCCCGCCTGCTGCTCCACAAGAAATAATCCGCCCTCTCCCCACACTAGGGGAGAGGGCGGATTATCTATAGGTTCTATATCCTACTGGTATTCGTAGGTAATCTGCGGTTCGTTCTCGCGCAGGTAAGCGGTGCACTCGGGGCAGTGACCGGTCACTTCCAGCATATGGGACAGGTCGGAGTAGCCGTACTTTTCGCCCATTTCGGTTGCCCACTCTTCCAGAGCCGGAGCCTCCAGCTCAACTGCCTTGCCGCAGCGACGGCAAATCAGGTGATGGTGGTGAGTGGTTGCCTGACAATGGCGGTAGAGGGTCTCGCCCTCAATGCCCTTGACCATGTCCAGTTCGCCGCTGGTTGCCAGGGACTGGAGTACACGGTAGGTGGTTGCCAGGGAGATGGACTCCTGGCGCTGCGCCAGGTTCAGGTGCAGGTCCTGTGCCGAGATGAAATCTCCCAGTTCAGCCATGGTGGACTTGATCAATCGACGCTGACGGGTATTGCGTGCCGTTGCATGCTTCACAATTTTGCGAATGGGTATGTTCGTATCGACCACTGGGTTACCTTCCGGCAGGGGCGGCGTGCAGCCACCTTAGTATTCGTTCATATCTCTTGGGAAAACTTTACACGAAAAATGCGAATTTTGTAGAGCCAGGTCGCATGAATCTCACCAGGCGAAAGCTAAACGGCAGTTTGGGGCGCGCCGGGGGAGAAGTTACGCTCCGGCGGCAAAAATGCCGTTCGCTTGTGGACATCCGTGCGCGCCTCTACACCCTGTGCGCGCGGGACAGATATGATGGATATATGAAGCTGACAAAATACACCCATTCCTGCGTGCGCGTGGACAATGAAGGTCACGCGCTGGTCATTGACCCCGGTAATTTTGCGCCCGAGGGCGAGCACGCCGCCGCTCTAGAAGGCGCCGAGTACCTGCTGATTACTCACGCTCACCCCGACCATTTTGACGCCGAGCGTGTGCTGCCCCTGATCGCTCAGCGCCCTGAGTTGCGCATTTGGGCGCCTGGCGCCGTTGCACAGGTAATTACCGATGCCGTGCCGGAAGCACAGGTCACCGCCGTAGAGGCTGACTCAGTGCTGAATATCCCTGGTTTTGAGATTAAGACCTTTGGCGGTCAGCACGCCCTCATTCACCCGCTGATCCCTATGCTCGCCAATATTGGATACCTGATTAATGGCACGGTATATCACCCGGGCGACTCCCTGGTGGTGCCTCACGGCGTTAAGGCTCCCGTGGTGCTGGTGCCCATTCACGCACCCTGGGGCAAGATTCAGGAAGTCATTGATTTTGTGATTGCTGTGGGGGCGGAGCGTGTGCACCCGATTCATAACGGCATGATTAATGAGCGCGGCACCGCCATTATTGAGAACCTGGTGACCCTATTTGGTGCCAAGTACGGTTCTGCGTTTGAACACCTTGACATTGGCCAGAGCGTAGAGCTCTAGAGAGCGAAGGAGAGAAGAATGAGCTCCATTTTTACCAAGATTATTGAGGGTGAAATCCCCGGCCGTTTCGTCTGGAAAGACGATGAATGCGTGGCATTTATGGATATTATGCCCGCCTCTCCCGGCCATCTGCTGGTGGTTCCGCGTGCTGAGATTGACCGCTGGCCGGATCTGCCCGCTGAGCTTGCCGCTCATCTCTTTAGCGTGGCCCATAAGATTTCCGGCGCACTGGATCGTGCCTTTGACCGTGACCGCGTGGCGCTGATGATTGCCGGTTTCGATGTGCCGCACACTCATATTCACCTCTTCCCGGCTAATGGCATGGAGGAGTACAACCCCGCTAATGCCAATAAGAATGCTACCGCCGAAGAGCTGGATGAGTCTGCACAGAAGGTGCGTGATGCTCTGCGCGAGCTGGGTTACGGCGAATTCGTTCCGGAGGCTTAGTTTGTAGCTCACCGGGCTGTTTGGGGCTATGCACGATATTGTACGAAGGTCTGGAAAAGCCGGGAGGACCATGAATTCTGCGGAGTGTCTGGAAGGTTTGTCTCGTGTTGCCCCTAAAACTGGAGCCGCTTTGCAACAGAGTCTTAGCGGGAGCACATGAGTGATAGAGCCGGGCTGGGTACTTCCAGGAATGTCTAAGAGGTATAGATGTGACGCTTTCACGGTGAAAACGGTATAGCACATGGGAGGGACGGTTACATAACCGTCCCTCCCATGTGCTATATGCTTTTAGAGAGCTAGACCCTCGGGGGAGTATCCCAGGCGTGAGAACACGCCGTCCATGAGAGCCTCAATAGTTAGGCTAAAGGAGGAAACCTGGTACTCCGGACGAGCCTTCAAGAAAACAGAACCCGCAACAAGCGCCGGGAAGCGTTCCTCATCCACCTGCAGAACAGTCAAACGGGTGGAAGCCTCCGGAGCGAACTGCGCGCTCAGAGCAACAACCGTGCCCGTAATGGTATTCACCGCCGCGCTCGCAGCGCCCAAATCCCAGCCAAAGTGCTGAGCATAGGCGGAGGAGAGGCGATCCATCAGCTCAAATGCCGAGAGGGACTGCGGGGTGAGATGAGAAAGATACGCCGCGATACCGGGGTAGCGTACGTTCTGAGCCAGCAGATCCTCCGAGAGTCGGTGCAAGTACTCGCGGGGAGTGGTGAACTCGGTCGGGTCGGGCAGCTCCATGCGCTCACAAATGCCTTCGGCAACCGTGAGATAGAGGTTCTCCAAGTTGCCGACATTGCGGAATACCGACATTTCGCTCACGCCCAGTGCAGCCGCCATGCCCTTCATGGTCAGCTTGGGTAGGGTAATCTCGATACCCTTATCAACCAGCCGTTCACGGGTCACAAGCGCCGGACGGCCTACCTTCTTACGCTCTGCTTCAATCCTGATCACACCTTAATTCTACGCTTTAATTGCATAAAAATAATCTCAGGTTAGGCTCTGTTCATAAAACGGACAGAAAATTTTGACCCAAAAATCCTTAAAACCCCTACTCAGAGGGTTTTTTGCGTATTTTGATAGCCTGTATAAGCTAAGAAAATTTATTCAAAGGTGTTGATTGTGGATCCGTGACGTCAAAAAAACTGTGAGCTGTGCTACTTGAAACTTCTGGTATCTCGCGCGAAAAGTAAACCTAGGAGGTTGCTTGTTGAAGAACTCCCTCTAGGGGGCTGGATACTTCAAGGGTAGATAAAGGTCGTAGTGTATAAAAAAACCATACGTCTAATAGATATATGGAACTATGTAAAAACATGCTATTTGGTATGTAATAATGCCCGACCGAAAGAGTCCGTGCGACCCCTCAGATCGGGCATCACCGAGGCTTTCATGCATCCAAGCGGCGCATCCACCCCATAGACAGAGCAGAGAGTATTAGTGCTTCTCCGCCTTAGAAATCTGCTCCGCCAAATCCTCCGGGGAGAGATTTGCCGAAGAGAACTCCGGGGTCAGCGGCAGATGCAGCTGCAGTCCGGTGCCGGGACAAATATCCACCACGGCAGACTTGAGCTTGAAATCCACCACATGACCGCCGCGAGTACGCTCATCATCAATAAAATGCGCATGGCAGCCGGGCACCGAAATACCCTGCTCGTAAATCGGGGTGCGGAAACCCACCACAGTACCGGTCACATTATCGAACTGGACAATATCCTCATTCTCGGTCGCCGCCACCATCTTCGGGTAGGGCTTGACCTGCTTCTCCACGGTGCGGGTTCGCACCCACTCAAACTCACCGTAAATCTTTACCGCGTACATATAGTTCTTCGACACGGTGAAATCATCCAGCACCTGCGAAGCCGACTTACGCAGCAGATTCTGAGGCAGCTCGCGGTGAATCATGGGCACAAAGTTCGTAACCACAGCGTAGGGGGTCTGATCGGTCAGCGCGGGTAGGGATACCGAGCCGTCGCTACGCACCTGATAGCACACGCCGTCCAGCACCACCATTTCACCGTCCAGGCCGTTGAAGGTACCCACGCCAAAGTTGCCGTGGCTGAGCAACTCGCCAATAGTCATTTCGCCGTCATATACGCCGTCCAGCAGCTGGGACATGAGCCCGGTCTGGAAAACTTCGTTACGGAAAACGGTTTCGCCGTTCATAATGGTCGGCTGGTATGCCATGGCATGCTCCTTGAACTTGGCGCTTGTGGCGCTGAACTAATGCACAATCTAGGCTTATTGTACGCCCGTGCACCCGGCGTCCATAGCCTAGAAACGCATTTATCTCACGCAATGATATACACCGCGCTATACACCCCAGCAGAAATGACGAATCGGGGCGCAGGGACACCCAACACGCTGATATGCTAAAACCACATACTCATTCAGGAAAGGCAAAGCCATGGCAGAGAACATCACCGAGCTTGAAAACAGCATCCGCACCCACCTGATCAGTCGCGATTGGCTCAACCTGCACCACGCAGCCACCGACCTGAACAAACTCGACCCCGGCAACCTGCTGGCCCTCACCGGCCTGGCACGCGCCCACCAAAACCTCGGACAGCTGGAAGCTGCCTACACCTACGCGCACGCAGCCAGCACCAAAGACGCCACCAACACCGACCTGCTGGAACTCGAAGCAGAGATCGCGCAGCAGATGGGCAATAATAACCGCGCCATTGAGCTCTACACCCAGCTTAAAAACCTCGACCCTCTCGAACCCCGCTATATCAGCGCCCTCACCGCAGCCCTCAACGCTGCAGGACGCATCGACGAAGCCCAAAAAGAAGCACTCAAAGGCGCAGAATTCTTCGGCGCAGACAGCGGGCTGGGCAATGTACACCGCAGCATCGTCGCCACCAGCCTGGATAACGACCTGCAACAGGCGCGCTCCCTGGCCCGCCCCTACAAAGAAGGCTGGATCTACACTAGCAAAGAAAACGCTGAAACCGCCCTGCGTGTGCTCACCGGCGCATCCAGCTCCCTCTTCGAAGCCACCGCCCAACAGCAGACAGACTACGCCTACCTGGTACAAGCAGCCGAAAGCACCCGCAAACGCCGCTTCTCCTGGCCCAAACACTGGGCAGCCGTACTCTACGCTATCTTCGTGATCCCCATGCTCTTCGCACCGCTGACCATGCCCGGCTCATTCATTCAAAGCCACTATAAACAATACGGTGAGGGTGCGCCCGGGGCTTTTGTTCAGGGAATCATGGGATTCGGATTCGGTGTAGCGTGCTGCGCCCTATTCATCTGGCTCTTTTTCAAATACTTCTACATTCCCGGCTGGCAAGCCAATGCGCGCCTGATCAAAAATAGCGCCCGCACGCAGCACCCATTTAGCCGCTAAAAAAGCTGCGATACTCGGCCTGTTCCAAACGCTGACCCATAAATTCAATAAGCTCTCGCGTGAGCTCACTGGCCGAATTCGACACGTAGAAACCGTACCCCTTGAGGAAAGACCCCTCAAGGGGTTTCTGTATAGTACCCGGGAAAAAGTCATACCAGGCGGCGGTAGAAAGACGCCAAAGTATCGAAAGGAATCAGATTCTTATCGTAGTAGAGGCTTACATGATCGGCATCGGGAACTACAATGAGTTCCTTAGGTTCAGCAGTCATAGCGTATGCATCCTCAGAATAATAACGGGAATGAGCATTCTCACCGGTAATAAAAAGAACCGGACGGGGAGAAATCGCAGCCAAACGGCGGTACTGAGGGAATGCAAAGAACGGTAGAGGAGTAGTGGACACCCAGCCGGTCGTAGAATTCACCGAACGAGGGTGCTCTGCAGCGTCACGGTAGTACCAGGCAAAACGCTTGAGCATCTCGGGAGCCTCAGCGGGTAGCTGCTCAGGCTTGGGCAGACCAAACATCTCCGGATGTATGGTACCGGACTCATCAAAAATCATTTCGTGAGGGCCAAAAGCAACGTCACCGGAATCAACCATCGCCCAGCGCTGTGCAGCCAGGTAGTCAAGCACCTGGCGGCGTTGCTCATCACTGTAGCTATCCATAAAACCGTCGGCAATGCTGCGGGACATATCGTACATAGCGGTGACTGCCACAGCTTTAATACGTGGGTCAACGCTGGCTGCGGTTAACGCCATGCCGCTCAGACCGCAAATACCCAGAGCAGCGATTGCTTCGCGGTTGACTTGGGGGAGAGTTCCCATAAAGTCAACAGCGGCACTAAAATCCTCGGTAAAGATTTCCGGGGAAGCAATATCTCGAGATGCCCCACCACTTTCGCCCGTAAAGGACGGGTCAAAGGCCAGAGTCACAAAACCGCGGGCTGCTAGCTCCTGCGCATGGAAGCCACTGGTCTGTTCCTTGACGGCACCGAAAGCGCCCGAGACAACAATAGCGATGCAAGACGCGGGAGCAGCCTGTTCAAAGCCCTCTGGCAGGTAAAGATCGCCCACCAGCTCAATACCGTAACGGTTGGTAAAACGAACCTTACGGGCATTAATCTGGGGGTAAATCTCGAAGGTGCGGGTGTCAACAGATTCGGAATAAGACATGAGGCTCTCCACATCCGGGATAGATATATAGTTGTGGTCATTATACTCCCCGTACAGCGTATAGATTTATCGGTAGGATGCCTGCATGAAAGGGCGGTTGGTACGCGGATAGTGCGCAGCCTCGCCACGCTTTTCTAAAGAGAATAGAAACATAGTGGGCCGCCCCTACTCATGAGGGACGGCCCACGATTTTTATGCAGTTATTGTACGGATTAGACGCCGTAGTACAGCTGGTATTCCAGCGGGTGCGGAACCAGAGACAGGGGCTCCAGCTCGTTCTTACGCTTGTAGTCAATCCACGCCTGGATCAGATCCTCGGTGAACACACCACCTTCGAGCAGGAACTTGTGGTCTGCTTCCAAAGCCTCCAGAGCCTCCTCCAGGTTTGCCGGAGCCTTCTTAATGTCCTTGGCTTCCTCAGCGGGCAGCTCGTACAGGTCCTTATCAATCGGTGCGGGCGGCTCAATGCGGTTGCGGATACCGTCCAGACCAGCCATCAGCTGAGCGGCGAAAGCGAAGTAGGGGTTCGCGCTGGGGTCGGGCGCGCGGAACTCCAAGCGCTTAGCCTTGGGGTTGGTGCCGGTAATCGGGATACGGATACCAGCGGAGCGGTTACCCTGCGAGTACACCATGTTCACGGGAGCCTCGTAACCGGGCACCAGACGCTTATAGGAGTTCACGGTCGGGTTGGTGAATGCCAGCACAGCAGAGGAGTGCTCAATCAGACCACCAATGTACCAGCGCGCCAGATCGGAGAGGTTTGCGTAGCCGCGCTCATCGTAGAACAGGGGCTCACCATTGGACCACAGGGACTGGTGGCAGTGCATACCGGAACCGTTATCGCCGAACACGGGCTTGGGCATGAAGGTCACGCTCTTACCCCAGGCGTCAGCGGTGCCCTTAATAACGTACTTGAACTTCAGCAGGTCATCCGCTGCCTTGGTCAGGGTGTCGAACTTGTAGTTGATTTCTGCCTGGCCGGCTGCGCCCACCTCGTGGTGGCTGCGCTCAACTTCCAGACCCACGCGGTCCAGCTCAACGCACATGGCGTCGCGCAAATCAGCCTGCTTATCCACGGGGGAGACAGGGAAGTAGCCTCCCTTGACGGGGGTCTTATTACCCAGGTTGCCGCCCTCTTCCTTGCGGCCGGTGTTCCAGGGAGCCTCGTCGGAGTCGATTGTGTAGAACACGGAGTTGGGCTCTACCTGGTAGCGCACATCCTCGAAGACGAAGAACTCAGCCTCGGAGGCGAAGAACGCGGTGTCCGCAATACCGGTGGATGCCAGGTACTCTTCGGCACGCTCTGCCACGCCGCGCGGGTCGCGGTGGTAGGGCTCACCGGTGCGGGGGTTGACGATGGAGCAGATGAAGACCAGGGTCTTCTCAATACGGAAGGGGTCAATGTATGCGGATTCGATGGAAGGAATCAGCTGCATATCGGATTCCGCGATGCCCTGGAAACCGCGGATGGAGGAGCCATCGAAAAGCTGACCGTTGATGAAGAAGTCCTCATCAATTGCCTTGGCGGGAAGGTTGAAGTGCTGCTGCACGCCGGGAAGGTCGGTGAAGCGAATGTCGACAAAGACGACCTCTTCGTCCTTGATGTAGGACAGCACGTCGGCTGCGGTAGTGTCTGCGGTAAACATAGTGGATGGCTCCCTAAGTTAGATTCTAAAGTGGATACACCGCTCGCCCCGTTCGCGAAGCAATGAACGCTGTATCACTATCTAGTCTACGGCTTTTGCTCTCGCCGCGTGGTGCTTTTATGTTGCAGATTTGTTAAAAATCCCCGAAGCTTTTTTACATGAGCGCCGGGATCGGGAGAGAAGAATAGCTAGGGTGGGCATCAAGAAACACCAAATAGCAGGAATCGGTGCTGCTGCTCAACAATGTAAAGACGAGGAAAAGATAAGGACTATAAGACCCAGAAACTAAGGGAAGGAAATCCTTAGCAATAGTGGTATAGACCTCTAGATTTGAAGGTTTTTCTCTGCCATAATGGCTCCCATGGCGTTCCCTCATCGGCTCGGCTCATGGCTGGGCGAACAGCTACGACATCAGAGCTATCCCGGAGAATACATGGGATTGCCCCGGCACGGGCGGGGCTCCATTGCAAGCCCATTTTCCCGTGCCCTGAGCTTTAGCGCCGATGCTGCTCTCTGCCACACGCTCGTGCTTTTCTTCGCGCCCATTCCGGATATTCTAACCACCCTATTGCTCTTCTGGGTGTACCAAATGATTGCAGGAAGTACCGGGCATAGCTTTGGCGCGATCCTCATAGGAATTCGAGTACAAACCCTGCAAGGTCAGCGCCCCGGCTGGGCCAATGGCGTGATGCGCGCGAGCATGACCATGTGCGTGCTGCCGGCGCTCGTGCTGGATGTAGATACCCGCGCCGTGCACGATCGAGCCTGCCAAACTATTGTGTTACGTACGCGCTAAGGGTGCCTCTTGCAGTGCGCATACAGACAAAAGCGCAGAGCAAAGCCCCGGTGTCATCTCAACGATGACACCGGGGCTTTACGTAAATTCTAGAAGGTTTAGCGGCCTCGCATAGCGCGACGATCCGGGCGAGCACGCATCGGGTCAATACCCTTGGGCATAGCGCGCATGGGGTTACGCATATTGTTCATGGTCTGCAGACGCTGAGAAACCTTATGCATTTCCTCATTGGTCAGGCGAATATCCTTACCCTGCTCCTTCATGACCTTGGTCAGACCTTTCATGGTCTTCTCCAGATCCTTCAGATCCACCTGACCCTCATCGTGACCGGTCTGAATCACGTGAACGGGCACATTCGGGGTCACAATGCGCAGGTTCTTCTTCTCCTTCTCAACCAGCGGCTTCACGCGAGACCAGGGGCCCTCGGTCACCAGTACAATACCGGGCTTACCCACGGCGCGGAACACAACATCCTGAGCGCGGTTCGCGGCAACGGGCTGCTCCTCCACAATCCAGCCACGGCGAATGGAGTTCAGCACAGCACCGGAACGGCCGGGCTGATCCTCAATCTGCGCGTAGGCTGCGGTGCGGGCGCGGCGGCCCAGAATCAGCATGGCAACAATAGCAGCCAGGCCCAGACCCAGAATCAGGAAGGTAATCCAGTTGCCCAGCAGCACACCAATCACAAGGGATACGAGCAGGGTGCCCAGGGATGCCAGGAGTAGAATCCAACCAATGTTCGGGTCCTGCTTCTTGGTCTCGCGGTAGACCTGCTTAATCTGGGAGAAAGTGCCCGGACGGCGTTCCTTCTTCTGCTTCTTTTCAGCCACGGTATGTCCTTGAAATCAAATATGAACAGGGGATAGGTACCCGGGCACAAAACACACACGGGTACCAACTATCTATCATAACCCACACATGCCCCGCTCACCTAGAAAATAGGGGCGTAGGAGTGGAGAAAAAGAGCGTCTGTCCCGACCTTTGCCGGGACAGACGCTCTGCCCAATTTTTAGAGGCCTGCAGCAACCAGAGTTGCAGCTTCCTGCATCGCCGGGCTATTGGATTCCTCAGCAATGTGAGCCAGAGAAGCGGGAATCTCGTAGCCGTTCTTCTTCATCGCGCGAGCCCAGAGGCGACCTGCACGGTAGGAGGAACGAACCATGGGGCCAGCCATAACACCGGCGAAGCCAATCTCCTCAGCCAGCTTAGACAGCTCCAGGAATTCCTGAGGCTTAACCCAACGCTCAATGGGGTGGAAGAGCGGGCCGGGGCGCAGGTACTGCGTCAGGGTAATGATATCGGTACCGGCATCGTGCAGATCGCACAGCGCCTCGTAAATCTCATCATTGGTCTCGCCCATACCCAGAATCAGGTTGGACTTGGTCACTAGACCAGCTTCCTTTGCCTGGGTAATAACATCCAAGGAACGCTCATAGCGGAACGCGGGGCGAATCTGACGGAAGATGCGCGGCACGGTCTCCAGGTTATGCGCAAAAACCTCAGGCTTTGCGTCAATCACCTTCTGAACATGCTCGGGAACACCCTTGAAGTCGGGTACGAGCATCTCCACACCGGTGTTGGGGCACATCTTGTGAATCTGGCGGGTGGTCTCAGCGTAGAGCCATGCGCCGCCGTCTTCCAGATCGTCACGAGCCACGCCGGTCACGGTTGCGTAGCGCAGACCCATAACCTTCACGTTCTTAGCGACCTTAAAAGGCTCAGCGTAATCCACGGCAACGGGCTTACCGGTAGCAATATTGCAGAAGTCGCAGCGGCGGGTACACTCGGAACCACCGATCAGGTAGGTTGCTTCGCGGTCTTCCCAGCATTCGTAAATATTGGGGCAGCCGGCTTCTTCACACACGGTATGCAGACCCTGGCCACGTGCCAGTTCACGCATCTCGTTGTATTCCGGACCCACGATAGCCTTGGTCTTAATCCAGTGCGGCTTCTTCTCGATGGGTACTTCGGCGTTGCGAGCCTCGACGCGCAGTAGTTTGCGGCCTTCAGGCTTTGCACTCATGAAAACATCCTATTCGTCTCGATGGGCCCTCGGTATGCATGGGCTTCTCTTATTGTACGCCCGGGGTTCTATCCCGGTCGTCATAATTAAGCGCAGGGCGTGCGGTACGCTCAGAGCGTGGTTGCTCAAGGTTCCGTTGCCTAGTGTACGCGGGTTTTGTGGCTCTGACTAGGGTAGTGCATAAACCTTTATCCCAAGGACAACCTTAGTTAGAGTCCACACAACAGCTAGTTCTCTTAGGGTACTCCAGTACAGAGTCACACCCTCTATAACGCTGGATACAAAGAATTTAGTCCTCAATCACCGCAATAGCTTCGCCGGGCTCAAAAACCTTACCCAGTTTATCGGCATACTTCTCCAGCTCAGCAGCCACGCGTTCCACCACATCTGCAGGGTTAATGGTGCGACCCAGCTGCTCGCTCATGCTAGTCACGCCCGCATCGGTAATACCGCAGGGAATAAACTGCGAGAAGGGATTCAAATCATTGGAGCAGTTCAGGGCGAAACCGTGCATAGTGGTTCGCTTGGACACGCGAATACCGATAGCGGCAATCTTCTTATCCGGGGTGATGCCGTCGCCGAGCACCCACACGCCGCTGCGACCCTCAACGCGCTCGCCCTTAATGCCGTAATCTGCGAGCACATTCATGAGGATCTCTTCAATAATGCGCACGTAGGCAACCACGTCAAAGGGGTCTTCGGGCAGACGAACAATGGGGTAGCCAACCAACTGGCCGGGGCCGTGCCAGGTGAGCTTGCCGCCTCGGTCGATCTTGACCACGGGGGTTTTATCGTCGGTGGGGTATTCGTGGTCTTCGGTGCGCTTGCCGGCGGTAATGACGGCTTCGTGTTCCAATAGCAGGATGGTGTTCTGGCGGGTTTGTGCGGCAACTTCAGCGTGAATGGTACGCTGCAGCTCCAGTGCCTCGAGATAGGGTACATAGGTGGGCGCGAAGCCCAGCTTCTCAATGATGACAGACATACTACTACCTTAGACCTGTAGCCTGTATCTACAAAAATCTCTTTGTCCACAGTGAACAGAGTTCGTCATATAGAATGCGGTGCGTGTCCGAGCCTGTGGATAGGGGAGTTATCCACATGAATTATGATTATCAAGCGATATATAACGATATATTTCAGTAAGTTTCATGTCATTTAGACAGTAAATGACTCTATATGCTCAGATAACACTATGACTATGTATCTGAGTTTTAAAAATCTCATCGATGAGAACCCGCAGCGCACCCTGTGGAATGTTCACCTGGCGTCTGAACATAGCGATGAGGCAATACCCGTGTCTATCTCCCTGCCCACGGGAGAATATAGTCTTGTGCAAACATCCGTCTCGAGCCCTGAAAGCGAGTCTTTTTATTGCGCCCTGGAGCCTATAGAGAGCCTGGCAACCCTGTGCGCCGTGACCCGTAGCGGAGCAGACACACGTCTATGGTACGCCCCGCACCTAGCTGGCACCCTGGAGCAGGTACTTGAACAACGTGGAGCGTTGAGCCTTGAAGAAAGCCTGAATTGCGCTCTCGCTCTGAGCGGCGCCCTTGAATATCTGCACTCTCGGGGAGCGGCACACGGAAGGCTCACAGCTGATTCGGTTCTGCTGAATCTGCACGGTGAGCCGGCGCTGATACATGCCCTCTACGCGCCCGATGAGCAGGAGCCCGTCAGCGTCCAGGAACAGCGCGCGGCGGAGGACGCACGAGCCTGCGCAGCGCTACTGTGGAAAGCCCTCACGGGGGTAGAACCCGGGGCAACCCACGAGCGCATCCCCCTACCCCTGCATATTGATTCTCAGGGTGAGAGAGGAGAGATCGAGAGAAACGAATTTATTATTGAGCTGGCTCATATTCTGGAATCCATGCTGGATGCTGAACAGCCGCAGATTCGTGCGCTGAGTCAGCTGCTGCAGCACATGCCCTCTTGCCTGAAACCTGCGCCCATTAACGCCTATAGTAGTGCTCCTGAGGATATCCGGTCGAGGCTAATTCTTGAATCCGGTGTACCGGCTGTGAAAGGCAAGAAGAGAGTAGGAACCGGGCAGCGCGTACCTCACCGAAGGCTGAAGTCTGAGGGGAAGAAGGGGCGTAAACCAGAGAAGGGATCGTGGGCAGTTCTCCTGAGCCTGGTCGCGGTGATTGCTCTTGCGGGCGCTGTGCTATCCACCAGGGCAGTCCCCATGCCTTGGAGTCTATCGCCGCAGAGCATAGCCCAGAGTACAGATGGTAGCGAACAGAGCTTAGATAGCGAAGCGCAGAGCCAAGCCATTATTCGTAGACTCTTGGAAGAACGAAACCGCTGGCTGCAGGTGGAGGGTAAAGAAACCATTCGACTCGCTGATACCACCATCATTGAGCAGAATCGAGAACGCATTGAGAGCGTGCTGATTATTGAATCGGACTATCACGCCAGCGATGAAGAAATTGCCCGCGAAAAGCTACAGGTCGCTGAGGGCAAGACTCGCCAGCGAGTACATTGCGTGCTGCTTTACGAGAACGGCTCCTGGCGTATCCACAGCATTAATGCCATTGACTGGGAAAAATAATATAGCAAAAGCGCCGATGCACTCATTAAGAGTACATCGGCGCTTAAGCTACCTAGGTAGTCAAACCTCAAGGTGAGTTATGGGATTAGAGACCCAGCTCAGCCTCGAAGTTTGCCTCCTCCAGGCGGGTCTTGATGGTGTGCAGGAAGCGACCAGCGTCCGCACCATCAACCACGCGGTGATCGTAGGTCAGGGACAGGTAGCACATGGAGCGGATAGCAATGCTATCGTTGCCATCGATGTCCTTGACAACCATCGGGCGCTTGACGATGTTACCGGTACCCAGAATTGCCACGTTGGGCTGGTTGATAATCGGGGTATCGAACAGAGCGCCGAAGGAACCAATGTTGGTGATGGTGAAGGTGGAACCGGACAGTTCTTCCGGAGCGATATCGCCGGTGCGTGCACGGCCACCCAGATCGCCAATAGCCTTTGCCAGGCCACCAATGCCCAGATCGGAAGCGTTCTTGATCACCGGAACGAGCAGACCCTTGGGGGTGTCCACTGCAATTGCAATGTTCTCTGCTGCGGGGTAGGTGATCTGCTTGAGATCCTCGGTCATGGTTGCGTTCAGTGCGGGGTGCTGCTGCAGAGCCTCGGTCACTGCCTGTGCGAAGAAGGGCAGGAAGGTCAGCTTTGCGCCCTCGCGAGCTGCGAAGCCGTCCTTAGCCTTCAGGCGCAGTGCTGCAACGCGGGTCATATCCACTTCGGTGACCTGGGTCAGCTGGGTGGAGATGTCCAGGGACTCGCGCATACGCTTTGCGATAACCTGGCGGATGCGTGCGGTCTTCTCGACGGTGCCGCGCTTGGGGGAAACCTCGAAGGTGTGAGGTGCCTTTGCGGAGCCTGCTGCCGGTGCTGCTGCAGCCGGTGCGGGTGCTGCTGCGCCCTTAGCTGCGATTGCAGCCTGGACGTCCTGCTTGCGGATACGGCCGCCAACACCGGTGCCCTGAACGGTTGCCAGGTCGATGCCGTTGTCCTTAGCGAGCTTACGAACCAGCGGGGTTACGTATGCTTCGCCCTCAGCTGCTGCGGGAGCCGGAGCTGCGGGAGCAGCGGGAGCCGGTGCAGCTGCGGGAGCTGCCGGTGCTGCTGCTGCGGAAGCGTCGCCGATGATAGCCAGAACCTGGCCAACCTCTGCGTCCTCATCTTCCTGAATACGGATTTCCAGCAGGGTACCTGCTACGGGGGAGGGAACCTCGGTGTCAACCTTATCGGTGGAAACCTCAACCAGGGGCTCGTCAACCTCAACCTGCTCGCCAACTTCCTTCAGCCAGCGGGTGATGGTGCCCTCGGTTACGGACTCGCCCAGTGCGGGCAGGATAACTTCCTGACCCGCTGCTGCGCCTGCTGCGGGAGCGGGTGCAGCTGCGGGAGCCTCAGCAACCGGTGCCGGTGCTGCGGGAGCTGCCGGTGCGGGTGCTGCAGCTGCGGCGGGAGCAGCAGGAGCTGCTGCAGCGCCGGAGCCGTCGCCAATGATAACCAGAGCAGCGCCGACCTCGACGTCCTCATCCTCTTCAACCAGGATCTGCTCAACAACGCCTGCTACGGGCGAGGGAACCTCGGTGTCAACCTTATCGGTGGAAACCTCAACCAGCGGATCGTCAATAGCAACGGTGTCGCCGACGGAAACCAACCAGCGGGTAACGGTACCCTCGGTCACAGACTCGCCCAGTGCGGGCAGTTCTACGGTATGGGACATATTTCTTCCCGTTCTCCTTGTGAATGCTTGAACTAGAAAAATTTCGGGGTTCAAACGTGCCGCCGCGCCATTAAAACCGGCATCAGCCAGCAGCACGGCGACACGTTTAATCACCCTGGTTCGCCAATGCTTTTCAGACATCTAGAACCACTAGGTATAGGCGGCTATTAGCCGTGCAGCGGGGTGCCGTTCAGAAGCATCGCTGCCTCGCCCAGGGACTCGTTCTGAGTCGGGTGAGCGTGGATGAACTTCTTAACATCCTCGGGGAATGCTTCCCAAGCAACCCACATCTGAGCCTCACCAATCTGCTCGCCCATGCGCTTACCGATTGCGTGAACACCAATGATGGGGCCGTCCTTCTGACGGACAACCTTTACGATACCGCCGGTGCCCAGGATGGAGGACTTACCGTTACCAGCCAGGTTGTACTCAGCGGACTCAATGTTCTCAGCGCCGAACTTCTCAGCAGCCTTGGGCTCAGAGTAGCCCACAGATGCGATCTCGGGCTCGCAGAAGGTCACCTTGGGGATGTTAACATCCTCAACAACGGTCGGGTTCAGACCGGCGATTTCCTCAGCAACGAAGATACCCTGCTGGTAACCGCGGTGTGCCAGCTGCACGCCGGGAACAATGTCACCAATAGCGTAGATGTTGCCCACGCCGGTGTGCAGACGCTCGTTAGCCAGAACGAAGCCGCGATCCATGGGGATGCCCTGCTCCTCGTAGCCCATACCAGCGGTGTTGGGGCCACGACCCACAGCAACCAGAACGATCTCAGCCTCGAAGACCTTGCCGTCAGCCAGGGTGACCTTAACACCGTTAGCGTCCTGCTCAACCTTCTCGAAGAGGGTGCCGGTGTTGAACTTAATGCCGCGCTTCTTGAACTCGCGCTCCAGAACCTTAATGATTGCCGGATCTTCGTTCGGAACCAGGTGGGGCAGACCCTCAATGATGGTCACCTCAACACCCATGGAGTTCCACATAGAAGCAAACTCAGAACCAATCACGCCACCGCCGAGCACAATAGCGCTCTTGGGCAGGTAATCCATCTGCAGAGCCTCGGTGGAGGTCAGGATACGACCACCAATGGGCAGACCGAAGGTCTTGGAAACGGAACCGGAAGCCAGAACAATGTTCTTACCCTTGTACTCAACACCGTTTACGGTGATGGTGTCGGGGGCGGTCAGCTTGCCCTCGCCAGCGATAACCTCGACGCCCTTCATCTTCAGCAGGCCGGACAGACCCTTGAACTTGCCGTTGACGATGCCGTCCTTGTAATCGCGAACCTTGCCCATTTCGATGGACTGCAGAGATGCGTTCACGCCGTACTTCGCTGCGTTGCGGGTCTCCTCCGCCAGTTCAGCTGCGTGCAGGTACGCCTTGGTGGGGATGCAGCCGGTGTGCAGGCAGGTGCCGCCGACCTTTTCCTTCTCAACCAGGCCGACAGTGAAGCCCAGCTGGCGAGCGCGCAGTGCTGCAGAGTAACCTGCGGAACCGCCGCCGAGGATGAGGATGTCAAATTCTTGAGCCACGATGTTGCTCCCTTGCATAGGTTATGGGGCACTGTTTGTACCCCTGCAATGAGTTCTTTTGGATGCACCCGCCCATCTGCCGCGAGCACAGCGCAAGCGCTGCACCTGTCGAGTAGACAGAAAGGTACTTACTACAACAATACCGCTTAATGTATATTCCTGAGTAATCGAATCGGGATTTAAGGGAATAAATCAGTAAATAAGTTCGTAATAGGGGTCTGAACCTTCGCTCATCAGGCTCTTATGGTGTGACTTCGTGGGTGAGTGTATGAGGTTTGGGCTGTGTTTGAACTCTTGAATGTGTGCAAAAGTTTCTAAGGCTGGGGCACGATGCGGGAGAAGGACATGCGCGAATGCTTTTTCCTCGGACAGGAACCCAATTTCAGAAATTCTCACACCCACGAAGGTCAATCTCCGCAGCGGTGCCGCAACTACGCACCCACATAACTCGCATACGAACTTAGATACACGATGAGGGAGTATTGAGCGTCAGACTCAATACTCCCTCACCATCAATGACTAGGTACTGAAAAGTACTAGAATCGATTACTCAGCGTAGGATGCTACAAAGTTCACCAGAGTAGCAGTACCGAAACCGGTACCCTCCTTCGGAGTGTAACCATAGGGTGCCTTCTCATTGAACGCAGGACCGGCAATATCCAGGTGTGCCCAGGGGATACGCTCACCCTGATCGTTCTTGCCAACGAATTCACGCAGGAACAGACCGGCGACCATTGCGCTACCATAACGCTCACCCATATTGGCAATATCAGCCACGGGAGTGTTCATGGAGGAGCGCAGGTAGGACTTCAGCGGCAGAGGCCAGTAGTCTTCACCGGCTGCCTCGCCCGCATCCAGCACGCGAGTGCGAATCTCGGAGTCACCCATCAGAGCAGCGGTGCGCAGACCCAGGGCAGCCATTGCCGCACCGGTCAGGGTTGCAATATCCACAATCACATCGGGTTGAGACTCGGATGCCAGAGCAATACCGTCTGCCATGACCAGGCGGCCTTCGGCGTCGGTGTTCAGTACCTCAACGGTGCGGCCATCGCGCATGGTCAGTACATCTTCGGGGCGCAGCGCATAACCGCCGGGCATGTTTTCAGCCAGGCACAGGTAACCGGTGACGGCTACGGGCAGGCCGAGCTCAGCAATTGCCAGCACGGAGTGCAGTACGGAGGCAGCGCCAGCCATATCGCACTTCATAGTGGTCATGGATGCTGCGGGCTTGAGAGAATTGCCGCCGGTGTCGAAAGTGATACCCTTACCGACCAATGCCACGTGATGCTGTGCACCCTCGGGGCGGTACTCCAGAACAACCAGCGCGGGCTTGCGCACGGAGCCCTGACCCACGCCGGCGATACCGCCGAAGCCGCCTTCGAGCAGCTGGTCATAGTCGTAGACGCGAGCCGATACGTCGGGCAGGTCTTCAACGAGTTCGGTGGCTACTTCCGCGAAAGTTTCGGGGTACAGGTGCGAAGGCGGTACGTTGACTAGGGTACGGGCGCCGTTGGTTGCCTCGCCCAGGATCAGGCCGCGCTCCAGCGCCTCTTCAGCAGAGTCACTCTCCAGCTCGGTGGCGATGAGTACGGTCTGCACGCCGGGCTTGAGGGAGTCTGCGCTCTTGACCTTCAGGCCTTCTTCGGTAAAGGAACCCAGGGTTGCGCCGAAGGCTACTGCCTCCAGCTCACGGGCGGTGGTCACGGGCAAATCGAAGGTGACTTCTTCCAGATCGGACAGCTGGCGTACTGCCGAACCTGCAGCGTAGCGCAGGGCGTCGGCGCGTTCGGTGTCATCTTCGCCGGGCGCGCCCAGACCGATGAGTACCAGGATGCCTGCATCGGAGTCTTCTACGCCGGGCAGACGCACGAGCTGGTCTGCGCTACCGGTGACGTTGAGGATTTCCAGCAGTTCGCTAACACCTTCGGCGGTGTCTTCGGAGAGGTGATTCGGTGCCAGGGTTGCGCCGTCCTCGCCGGAGTAGACGCCGATAATCAGAGCGTCAGATTCCAGGGCAGACAGGTCAGTCGGTGCCAGAGCAAAAGTCAGCGACATAGTGTACTCCTTTGATACGTTGATATGACAGATATGTACTCCAACTACCACTGTACACCCAAAGACAGGTGCCGCGCACCACAAAGGTGCGCGGCACCGAGATAAAGTTATACGGCGGGGGAATCCCCGGGGTCCTGCGAGCGCGGTGGACGCTGAGCGCGAGAGTCATAGGGATGCTCATCCAGGTACTGCTCAAAGAACACACCAATCTGATCCCTGGAAGGCACCTTATCGGCGTCCCTTTGTGCCAGGGTCATGGTGGAGGCGGCGGCACTTTGGTAGTTTGCGTCGTAGCTTTCCTCCAGGGAGGTGACCATGCGCGCGACTTCCGGGTTTGCCTGCACCTGAGCGTTGATTTGCTCATGCACGCTGCGGGAAGCCTCACGTACCTCCTCAGTGGGTAGGGAGAGATGCGCCGCGATACTCACGTGCTCCAGGGCGGTCAGCAGACCCTGAGGCAGGTCCGCCTCGGAAATATATTGGGGGATATTGACCGCGAATCCGACGGTGCCAATGCCTCGCTCGATCATTTCAAGTTCGAGCACGCTGCCCATGGAAGCCCGCAAATCTGCCTTGGGGTGCCACATGGAAATCCCTTCCATCAAATCTTTACGGGATCCGTGTGCGGTGACGGGGAAAGCACGAGTGTGCGGCACAGGCATGGGGAATGCGGAGACGAAAAGCACCAGGGAGGGGCGGATTCGCTCCACAATATGCATAACAGCCGCGCGGAATCGACGCCATTGCAGGTCCGGTTCTGCACCGGAGAAGAGGAAGAAAGGCTGGTCCAGGGCGTCTTCTACCAAGTGCATTTTCAGGGTGGGCAGGCGCAAATCTTCGTAGTGATCCTTGTTATAGAAGACGCGCGGCGGGCGCTCACGGTAGTTGTGCAGCTGGTCCACGTCGAAGGAAACGGCGGGGATACTCTTGAGATTTTGTAGCAGGAAGTGCCCCATTTGGCCGGCGGTGGAGCCTGCGTCGTTGGGGCTGGAGAGAGCGATGACCAGGGGTAGGTTGTGTACTCGAGGGTCGTCGAGAAGGCGTTCATTGGCGGTGTATATACCCTTGGGGTCTAACATGGTCGCTCCCTTCTGATTCTGTGTGTATTCCGCTGATCTGGTACGGGGCGGATATACGACCTGAACCTATAACTCTAGTCTATCGCGCGTGAATTCCGCATGCTCTATGTACTGGCTTTGCAATCAGTGAACAGCTGGGGGCGTAGAAGGGGAGAGGCTTCGTGGATGCGTGGGTTTTGGTACTTGCAGGGGAGCGTCGGTTTGTCATAAAGCTGCAGAAAACGTCATAATTCACGCTATTATGCGTAATAAAACTGCTAAAAATAGTACATTTACCTGTGGATAACTATCTATTTGATAGAAAACGCCACACTTATCCACAGATTTGTTCAAATAGTCTTTAAGGGCTCTATAAACCTGCCAACATTGAGACATGAAGGAAAACATTGAATACCAGAAGTACCCAAACCCGTCCGAAGCCGCAGTCACCGAGCAGGTAAATCAGCTCGAACTTGCACACAATCCTGAGTCGAAGACCCAGAAGAAGAGCCAGGTGAAGGGTCAGTGCGCCTCCCGAAAAACCGCCGTCGCTGGCTCTCAAAAGGCAGGAGAGAAAAAGAAAAACAAGGAAACCACGGTCGTTGGCGAAAGCGACACCATTCAGCTGATCGTACACACCCTGGGCTACTACCCGGAAAACTCCACCGTATTCCTGGCAATGAGCGATAACCAGGTGGGGCCGATTATGCGTATGAACCCGCGTCGTGAGATTGACTCGACCGCCGACTACCTGAACCTTGCCACCAGCATGCTACCCACCCGCTGCCACGACGGAAGTATCGTGAACTCCTTTATCATGGTGCACTTTGGCCCCGTCAGCCCCGTGTACGTGCCCGCCCTGGACGATGACCATTCGCAGGTGCGCGAACTCGCCAGCTTCTTCGATACTATTTTTGACCGCACGGTCACCAACGACCTGGCGTGCATTCTGTGCATTGCGGTTGCTGATCATGCCTACGCCGTGCTGGACGAAGAAGGAAAAGTAGCCGTCAGTGAGCCTATAGCAGCCAGCCGCTACGATATGCAGCAGTTGCTGGATGTGCCCGCCCCCGATAATGACAGCGCCTCCCACTGGGATAAAATTCTAGTGGACTCACGCCGAAGCAACGAGCCCGAAAGTACCCGCGATTGGTATAGCGCCTGCTCCTTATGGAATATGACCTACTCCCAGGAATACGCTTGCGTCTACGAGGGGCGCCGTGTGCCCTATAGCAGCTATAGCGCCCAGCGAGCCACCGAACTCTGCTATTGGGACGCAGCCATTGAAGCCGTATCGCGCCTGCTCGCACCCTATCGTCAAGATAAAGATCGCGTGCTGGGGCGTTGGGAAGAGCTAAGCGCAGAACTTGGAGACAGCATGCGCCTGGTTCTGCCGCCCGAAATTATCGCCTACCTGCTCAATACCCTGGACTACGCCTCGGTAGAACCGATAATGTACGCCGCGGCCCGTTCCCTGCCCGCAGCCCTGGACTATCTAACCACTCAGGAACAGGGACTCAAGCAGACCCTCGAAGAGACCCTCAAAGACTATGAGCAAGCGGGTCTTGAACTTCCCGCCGACGCACCCCGCCTGGACGATTTCAAACAGCGCGCACCCGGCGAGAATATCTGGAACGAATGGGAAGAAGACCTAGACCTGATTGAACCCGTAAGCTACGGCAGCGTGCTTAGCCACAGCGATCGAGCCATGCCCGAAACGTTCCGCCACTCCTTCGCTGCGGTGGCAGCCCCCATGCCCGCCGTGGGTCATCAGCGAGTGCGCTGGATGGATTGGGTGGCACGCACCCACCGCCGCGCGCAGAAGTGGGCTGCCGATATTGCCGCGCGGCCCGCCTCCTCTCCCAAGAATACGGTGGAGCATAATGCTCAGGAACTGGTGTATGCACTCAGCGGTCGCTCCTGCCGACCTGCCCCTGCGTGGAAGCGCATTGAGGCGTTTGAAGCGCTGCTGACCCTCATGCTGCCTCTGGTTCAGGGGGAGGCGCTGAGCGGGGTGCGCCAAGCGCAGGCGTGGATTAACTGGCTCAAAGGTAACGGGCAACTGGCTCATGCCCTGGTGTGCTGCTCCACGGCCATCTGCCCGGAAGAAAGCGTCACCGCTCATATTCTGCGCAATGAATTGAGCGCCGAGGTGGCACGAGACCGGGACCGCCGCTATAAGGGACACCTGCACCTGAGTGCCGTGGGCGTCGACGATCCGCAAGTGACATGGGGATCATAAGGCACAGCGGGGAATATATGGTGCAGACTCTATAGCGCTCCTACCCTTCGCTAACACGCCCAAGGGGTGCCTTAGTCTACTCAAGGCACCCCGTGTGGCATAATAGTATATGACCCCGGAGAGTCTGCGCTGGCACGCGCACCCGGGCGCACGCATCAGAAGCTTCTGCCTCAGGCGGCTATAGACTCAGACTATAGCCGCAGAAATACAGCAGAAACGCGGGAATAAAGAGCAACGCCCAGGCGTTATACCCTCACCGACCCCGAGAGTCTCATGCGGTCTAAGCGCCCCAAAGACTTGACAGGGTCTTAGGTGTTTTGCACCCAAAACACCATCACACGAGCGAAGAAAGGGTTCTGCGTGGCAACCAAGAAGACCACCGCCTCCGCCGCTACCGAAGCAGCAACCGAAGAAACCCCCGTAAAGAAGACTGCACCTCGCAAAACCGCAGCAAAGAAGACCGCCACCAAGGCAAAGACCGCAGCAGCCGACACCGAGGCAAGCGAAGCGGCAGCCAGCGAAGAAAAGCCCAAGCGTACCCGCAAGAGCACCGCAGGCACCACCGCAGCCCCCAAGCGCAAGGGCGGCCGTAAAAAGAAGAGCGAAGAAGACGAATTCGACCTCGACCTCGAAAACGACGAACTGGACACCGAAGGTGAAGACGTCGAAGACGAAGCTGAAGAAGACGAAGCAACCGTAGCCAAAAAAGAAGAAAAGAAGGCAGCAGAAGAAGTAGCTGCCAAGGGCTCCGGCTTCGTGCTCACCGCAAGTGACGACGACGATGCACCCGCCCAGCGCGTGGTCACCCCCGGCGCAACCGCCGACCCCGTCAAGGACTACCTCAAGCAGATCGGTAAAGTCTCCCTGCTCAACGCACAGCAGGAAGTCGAACTGGCACAGCGTATCGAAGCAGGTCTGTACGCAGAGCACAAGCTCGCCGAAAACCCCGATATGGACCGCCAGCTCAAGAAGGAACTGCGCTGGGTCATCCACGACGGCAAGCGTGCTAAGAACCACCTGCTCGAAGCGAACCTCCGACTGGTCGTTTCCCTGGCAAAGCGCTACACCGGCCGCGGCATGCTCTTCCTGGACCTGATCCAGGAAGGTAACCTGGGTCTGATTCGCGCCGTGGAGAAGTTCGACTACTCCAAGGGCTTCAAGTTCTCCACCTACGCAACCTGGTGGATCCGTCAGGCAATCACCCGCGCAATGGCAGACCAGGCGCGTACCATCCGTATCCCCGTGCACATGGTTGAAGTTATTAACAAGCTCGCCCGCGTGCAGCGCCAGATGCTCCAGGATCTGGGCCGCGAACCCACTCCCGAAGAGCTCGGCAAGGAACTGGACATGCCGCCGGAGAAGGTCATCGAAGTACAGAAGTACGGTCGTGAACCCATCTCCCTGCACACCCCGCTGGGTGAAGACGGCGACTCCGAGTTCGGTGACCTGATCGAGGACTCCGAGGCAGTGGTACCCGCCGACGCGGTCTCCTTCACCCTGCTGCAGGAACAGCTGCACTCCGTGCTGGACACCCTCTCCGAGCGTGAAGCCGGCGTGGTGGCAATGCGCTTCGGTATGACTGACGGTCAGCCTAAGACTTTAGACGAAATTGGCAAGGTCTACGGCGTTACCCGTGAGCGTATCCGTCAGATTGAATCCAAGACCATGTCCAAGCTGCGCCACCCCTCGCGTTCGCAGGTTCTGCGCGACTACCTGGACTAATCGGGTTCTCTGGGCTCTCCCTGTGAGAGTTGAGGCTTAAGATAAACTCCCGACACTTTTAGATAAGTGTCGGGAGTTTTTTTATGTGGATCAGAGGCTATTAGGGTATTTCATGACGCCGGAGGCGTACAAACTTCGCGGTGCTCAAACATTGCTCCGCTCGCTCGTTGTCGAGGCTGGCTTGAGTTATGGAGGCTGTGCGAGCTTCGCAAAACTGCGCGCCGATGCTCGTTTCTTGCCTCCGGCTTGAGGGAAGAAACTGTATTACACCAACTCTACACAAGCTGAGCCAAGTAGCGTTGCGCCACAGCGCGGATATCCTCAGCACCGCGCAGGCGGGTCAGAACCGACTCCGGGACGGACTCCAGCAGCTGCGGGTAGCGTACGCACAGGAAAAGACCCGTCAGCGCCGCAGTGGAATCAGAATCGGAATCCACACTCGCGGCAGAATTGAGTGCTTGCACCAAGACACGCTCAGCGGGCATAGAATCCATAGATTTTTCGGCTTCTAGAGCAAAAGCAATAGCCAAAGATAATACCGTGGTGGCACGCCAATCATTACCTGCACGTTCAGCCAGCTCAGCTGCAGACGCATCGCTTAGGGCATTATCCAGAGCCTCAATGCTCAGGGTGGCGCTCCCCGGAATGGAATCCATTGAGGCAATGTGCTCACATAGCTCACGAGCAATAGTCACAGCATCCCGCAGAGAACCCGACGCGGCTCCCGTGACCTGCGCCAGAAGCTCACGCACCGTCAGAGCGCAGGCAACAGCCGAAGCCAGCGCCTCCGGGTGCCCATGAGTCAGAGCCGCAGAACGAGCCGCCAGCAACACCACCGTCTGCTCAGTAGCAACCGGCAGGAACCCCAAAGCCGCAGCACGCACCAGAGCACCAGAACCCAAAGCATCAGGGTTCATATTCTTAGACACCGACTGCATCTCACCGCTGAGCAAAGCCTCAAGAGTCGCCTGACCCGGCCCCTGACGATCATGCAGAGACTCCGCAGAATCAATCTCACGGTCCAAAGAAAAAGGTGCATTCTCCAGCAACTCATAGCCCATGCCGCGCACCCAGCGCAGATACGCAAGCCACAGGCATGCCAGCTCATCGGCAGCAACACCGCGATTATTCCACTCCAGCACCTCGGTCAGAGCATCCAGTGTATAGCAGAGCAACTGCGTATCATCGCTAAAAATCAACTCGGATGCGTTACTCAGAGGCAGGTTCTCAGAGGTAATCTCAGCAGCGGGCAGCAGCTCCACCGGGTAGCCGGCGGCATCCCCGGCAGCGGCACCCAGCAGAGCGGACTCAACCGCAGGACCAAAGGCGGGCGAAGAGGCCAGGGGAGTGGAAGTACATTCAGTCATATACCCATCATACGGGGTGTATCCATGAGTGCGGGAGCGGTGTGAATACGGCTGATTCGAATCATGACGACATACGCCACACTCAAAGCCGGTGCGTGCCATACTAAGACTATGAGAATATTGCACACCTCCGACTGGCACCTGGGACGAAGTTTTCACGGCAGCAGCCTGCACACCTACCACGAGCAATACATCGCCGAGCTCGTGGACTATTGTCAGCGTGAACAGGTTGATATTCTGCTGGTTGCCGGCGATGTGTACGATAGCTCAACCCCCTCCATCCAAACCGTGGAGCTACTCTCACAGGCCCTGACCCGGCTCAGAGCCGCCGGGGCGCACATCGTGCTCTCCGCCGGTAACCACGATTCGGCAAAGCGCCTGGGCTACCTCTCCGAGCTGCTCAGTGCCGCCGGGGTACACCTGCGCACCGAACATACTCAGGCATGGGAGCCGGTAATCCTGAGCGCCGGGGAGCAGAGCGTGGCAATCTACGCGATTCCCTATCTGAGCCCGCGATATGTAGCCTCCCAGCTCAACGTTGTCGGCACCCACGAGGCGGTGCTCTACGAGGTCATGGAACGCGTGCGCGCCAACATTGCCCAGCGCGCCGAACGCGGGGATAAGGCGCCAAGCATTGTGCTCTCCCATGCCACTGTGAGCGCCAGCGGCCACTTTGACCCTGCCGACCGTTCGGACTCGGAACAGGCTATCACCATTGGCGGTGTGGATATGGTGCCCGCCAGTGTCTTTGAGGGTGCCGATTATGTGGCGCTGGGGCATATTCACAAGCGCTACGCCGTAACCGATACCATCCGCTATAGCGGCTCACCCATTGCCTTTTCTTTCTCCGAAGAATCCTACAGCCACGGCGGCTACCTGATCGATTGTGAGGACGGACAGCTGAACGTGCAGGATGTCCTCTGGGAGACCCGCATGCCCTTGAAAACTCTCACCGGCGCCCTGGAGGATCTGCTCTCCAACCCCGAATATACCGAGTACGAGAGCGGCTATTTCTGCCGTCTGATTGTACGCCAAGAAGAACGCCCCGCCCACGCCTACGACAGGCTGCGCGAACGATTCGAACAGATTTCAGATTTCCGATTTGAATCCACCCTGGCACCCGCACCCCGGTCCGTGCAGGCACGCAGCAGGGTAGAAAACACCGACCCCATGGATATGTGCGAAGAGTTCATGGAACATATGCGCTCGCGCAGACTGGCGCCGGAGGAAAAAGAAATCCTGAACGATATTCTCGATAGCGTGCTGCACGCTGAACCCGCCGAGACCCGAAAGGAGGCATAATGCGCCTGCATGTCCTAGAATTCTCCGCTTTTATGTCCTACCCCGGTGAAGAGCGCATTGACTTCGACGCGCTGAACGATAGCGGTATGTTCCTGCTCTCGGGCCCCACCGGCGCGGGCAAAACCACCGTACTCGAGGCGCTAAGTTACGCCCTCTACGGGCAGACTACTAGCGGCAGTCAGGAGCGCGACCCCAAGGCGCTCGCCTCCACTTTCGCTGACTTTTCCAATAAGAAGCTGGTGCCGCGCGTGTACCTGGACGCCACGATTAATGGTGTTCGTGTGCGCATTGAGCGTTTCCTGGAATTTCAGCGCCCGGGCAATAAAAATGCGACCGCTTCCAAGGTCGAGGTGCTCTCTTTAATCCCCGGAGCCAACCCGGATCTACCCGAATCCTGGCAGCTGCAGGCGGCAAAAGCT
This sequence comes from Rothia sp. (in: high G+C Gram-positive bacteria), assembly GCF_030540545.1. Taxonomy (GTDB): domain Bacteria; phylum Actinomycetota; class Actinomycetes; order Actinomycetales; family Micrococcaceae; genus Rothia. The sequence goes on from NZ_JAUNVZ010000002.1 coordinate 325,049, forward strand.
AAAGATGCAGGTATCTACCTGGATGAGTTGATTCAGCTCAGCCGCGAGCAATTCATGAAGGTGATTCTGCTGCCCCAGGGTGAGTTTTCACAATTTTTGCAGGCTCGTAGCGATGAGCGTCAGGCAATGCTCGCCAAGCTCTTCCCCGTGGATATCTACTCCAAGCTGCAACAGGAGCTGGAGGCGCGCGCTAAGGAGCAGCGTCAGGCGGTGGGTGAGCTACGCGAGAGTATGCAGACCCTACAGCAGCGCGCTGTAGATAGCGTGGCTGCCGCGGAAGAGAATGCTCGGGATATGAATCCTGAGGGGACGGAGGGTAGCGCTCAGAGCGGGGATAATCTCGAAGAAGTAGAAGCCCTCAATCCGGCTCCCTCTCTCAATCCGGCACAGCTGAACGGTGAAGAATTTCTGGCGTGGCTTGATACGCGCCTTGATACCCTGGACAGCCTTGCCCATCAGCTCAAGGAGACCCAGAGCCTCTACGATACTCGCGAGAGCGAATACGCCCAGTCTATGCAAGCTGCCCGCGAGCAGATCCGCGTGCGTACCGAATACGCGCAGCTTGAACAGGAACGCGCCGCTCATCTGGCACAGAGCGATAGCGTGCGCAGCTATTCGGAGGCTCTGGCTGAGCATGAGCGCGCTCTGCCGGTATCTCGTGCCGCGGAGGCTGTCAAGCAGTCGATTGCTGAGCTAAAGGGCGCCTATGCCAACTTCGATTCGGCAGCACTGGCGCTTCAGCAGCAGGCGGCAGGCTACCCCGCGCTGGCTGAGCTGAGGGAATCCCATCCCGAGCAGGGGGTAATAACCTGGGCGGCTGGGTTGGATAGCGCGCGTATATCTCCGAGGGATGTGTCTCGTGAGACTCTGCACCAGCAGCTGAGCGCCCTGAGCGTTACGCGTACTCACCTGCAGCAGCTGCGTGCCCTGGAACAGGACCTGAATAATGTTCAGTCTCAGCTTTCCCAAGCACATCGGGAAGTGACCCAACACCAGCAGACTGAAGAACAGCTGACGACGAACCTGACGCAGGCTGAATCTCAGCAGCTGCAGGTTCAGCAGAGCATAGCTGAGCTGGCTAATGCGCCCGTGGAGCTCAGCCGCACTCAGCTCGAATATGAGCAGGCTCGTCAGGCACTGGAAGCTGCCCAAAAGTACACTCGCGATCTGAAGGGTGCTGAGCAGAGCTACGCGCAGGCTCAGCAGACAGAAGCCAACGCTCTGGCACAGGCATCCTCGGCTGCTGCTCACCTGGCGCAGCTCTACTCCGCGCGCATGTCCTATGCCCGCTATATTCTGGCGGCGGAACTAAAGCCCGGCGAAGCCTGCTCGGTATGCGGCTCCCACGAGCACCCCGCTCCCGCTCAGTTGCAGGATGCCGAAGCGGGTCTGCAAGAGATTACCGAGGCGACCCTTGAAGCTGCCCGAGCAGCGAGTGAGAGTGCCAATGCAGCTCATTCCCGCGCTGTTCAGGCGCTGGCTGCAGCAACCACCACCGTGGAGGCATTGCGTGCAGCACCCCTGGATGAAGCCGCCGCGGCTCAAGCATTTACTCTGGCTCAGAACGCTCTACAGCAGGCGCAGGTGCGCGCCCAGCAGCTGGTTCAATTTCAGCAGAGCCAGCAGCAGCTCCTCGAGCTGATTCAGAGCCTAACTGTCCAGAAGCACGCTGCTGCTCAGGCACTCGCGGGTGCTCATAGTCGCGGTGAGCAGCTTGCCCAGCAGGCGCAGCAGTTGGAAACTCAGCTGCAATCCCAGAGCCTGAGTATCACTATCGCCCAGCGCATTCAGGCACTGGATATGCTCTCCGCAGCTCTGACTCAGATTAGCGATATTCAGCAGGAGCAGATTATCCCCGCCGATTTCATGTTCGCTAATCGTACGGATGAATTGGAGCAGGTTCGTGCGATCAGCGGCTACGCAGAAATTGACGATGCCCTCGCTAAGGTTCTTGAGCCGCAGGTTCACGCTGACTATACGCGTGCTGTCACCAGCTGGACCGAACAGGAACACAAACTGCAGGCGCGTGCCGAGCGTGAGGATATTCAGCGTCTGGTCGCCCAGCTAGAGAGCGAAGCACCGGTAGATAGCAACGATCCCTACTCGATTGAACGCTACCGAAACACCCTGGCGCAGCTCGAAGAACTGAGCCATGAAAACTCCGCTCAACGCACCCGCTACGCTCAAGCATTCGGCGCACTCAACGCCCAGCTGAACGATATTCAGCAGCAGCGAGCAGAATACATGCGCCTGCGCGAAAGCAGCTCAGAAGCCCTGCACCGCGAGGAACTCTACGAGAACCTTGCCCGCGCCATCGTCCGCGGCGAAAGCGACACCGGTCCCCACCGCAGCGATCTGGTCAACTACGTACTCGGTATTGAATTTAGCCGCGTGCTCGAAGTAGCCAGCGACCACCTGCAGCGCATGAGCAACAACCGCTACCGTATGGTGCTGCACGACCGCAAAGAAGGCCGCACCCACCAAGGCGGCCTGGGCATCGACATGCACGACCAATGGAACGACCAGCACCGCGAAGTACGATCCCTCTCCGGCGGCGAATCCTTCCTCGCATCCCTCGCGCTCGCCCTGGGACTGGCAGAAGTCGTGCAATCGCGCAGCGGCGGCATCGAAATGGACACCCTCTTTATCGACGAGGGCTTCGGCAGCCTGGACCAGGACAGCCTGGACTCCGTCATGGACGTGCTCGAACATCTACGCGATAACGGCCGCCTGGTCGGTCTGATCTCCCATGTGGACAATATGAAGGAGCGCATCGACACTCAGCTGGTTGTCACCAAAACGCCCAGTGGCTCCTCCCTAGAGACAATCATTGGCTAAAGACAAGCAGCCGCCCCGGCATATCGCGCGCGAGCGAGTAAAATAGGGGAGAAGCACAGCCCGTTCGTAAAGGTAAGAATGTCCGTACTGCAACCGCACCCGGCGGAACCGGAACACACCCGCCGCGCAGCAACCGCCGCGCCGGATAACACCAAAGTTCCGCGCGCCCACACCGTGGATATGACGCGCCGCCCCATTCCCCTGCGCGAACAGGGCGGCGTCTCCCAGCCGCTATCCCTGGAGAACGTGCTGGATATCGGCCTGTGGACAACCACTCGCCAAACCCTGAGCGGACTCTGGAACGAGCTGCGCCAGCGCGCTCCCGAAGCCGGCCACGCCATCCGCGCAGTGGGTCTTGGCAATGTACTCGGCACGCTACTGATGCACCTACCCGTGATCATGATCAGCATGACCCTGTACATGATGCACGCCCTGCTGCTGGGCAGCGCGCACGATGCGGGCTACGCCGTGAGCGCCTACGTGGTCTCCGTCGGTCTGGCTGTGCTCCTGGATCCGATCGTGGTGCGCTGGCTGGGCACACGAACCGCCATGGGCTCCAGCGCCTTTAATAATATGGTTGCCGTCAGCTACCTGCTCTATATGGTGTTCAAACTTGAACGGGATTCCACCCAGGTGGGTACTTTTGAGATGGCGATTAGTATTATTGCCGTGGGTATTAGCACCCCAGTGTGGGCGACCCTGAACCACGAGCGTAAATACGGTGCCTCCAATATCCGCATGAATGACCGGCAGCTTTTCGGTATGGCGGTCATTGCGAACTCCGTGAACCTCGCCGTGTACCCCCTGGCGGTTGGTGCCATGTACGGTGCCCAGCAGATTGCACTGAGCGTTGGCGGGGTGCCCGCGCAGAACTTCCTGGCTATTTACGGCGGTCTTATTACCGTGCTGCTGCTGGATCTGACGATGGTGCTCACCTCAGTGTTTAAACCCTCGAAGGTGCCGGATTCCGCGCCCTCCACCGTGCCCGCATACCGTCGCAGTCTGCTGTCCTCCAGTACCATCGTGAGCCAGAAGAACCTGTTGTCCGAGGCACCCTCCGGTGCCATGCCGGGCGATACGAGTGTGCACCTGCTGCTGGAAGATAAGGAAATGCAGAAGCAGGCGCAGCGTTTCGCCCTGGTGGTTTCCCTGGGTCTGGGTCTACTGGGGATCTGCCTGGGTGCTATTACCTCGGGCACGCTCAGCTACGCCATGACCAATAATATGGTGCGTGAATTCCCGCAGCTCATGTTCATTATTGCCGGCGCTGCCTGGGTTGCGGCAATTCCGGTACTGCTGACCAATATGCGCCTGACCCCCTGGGTTGGCTGGGTGCTCTCAGCCATGGGTCTGATCGGTACTTCGCTGATGCTGCCCACCACCCAGGATCATATGAAGATGGCGCTCTTCTTAGGCCTGTACGGGGCGATGCTGGGTATCGCAGCGGCGGGTCACCTGCAGACCCTGAGCCGTTTGGATATGGTGCTACCGCACGCCAAGATATTCATTTTTGCCGGTTTTATTACCGCAGTTGGTGTGCCCGTAGGATCCATGTGGGGCGGTTATCTGGGTGATAGCTCCTATCACTCTAATGCCTTTATGGTTCCCGTGTGGGCATCCTGCGCATACCTGCTGCTCGGTCATGTTTTTGGGTACCTTTGGCGCTCTTTCTACGAGCCGCACCTGGAACCGCTGGACCCTGAAGACTAATATGTATATATGCTGAAGGCTCCCCGTACGGTACGGGGAGCCTTCAGCTATCTCTTTGTATACTGCACCGTGTTTTGCGGATGCTGTTGTTTATTGGGGGCGTAGCGTTATTGCGTTGAACGTTATTGTGTTGAACGGGCGCCGTGTTTAAACAGCGCTATCGGCAGAAGCCGCATGAGCCAAAGCCGCACGACGGAACACACCACTGGTCAGCGCATTCACATGATCACGACCCGGTAGCATTAGCAACTCAGCAGGGCGGTTCGCCGCCTCCAAAGACTGAAGTAGCATGGGAGTATCAGCAGCAATAGAATCCTCGTCCCCAGCAACCAACAACACAGGGACGGCAGGCAGACGGCCCGCGCTCAACTCCGCAGCCAGAGGAGCATAGGGCAGCGCCACAAAATCAGCCAGTGCACGGGTCTCAAGAATAGATCCCGAGAGAATCGGCTCAAAAGCCTGCTGCGCCTCATCACGCACGCGCAGCTGCGACTCGCTCAGAGACTCAGGGCTAGCATTGAGCAGCACATCCAAAGCATAAAGATGGTCATGCACCGGCAAGCCACCCAGCACCAGCGATACCACACGCTCAGGGTACAGAGTGGACAGCTCCCACGCGGTGCGCGCACCAAAAGAAAAACCCATCACATGAGCTGCAGGAAGAATTTGCATTTCAGCCGGACCACCTGAATGAGCGACTGCATCGGGGACCTGCTCAATCAGATGAGAAAGGGCACGAGCATACTCAGCCAACATATTCTCATGCTCATCCACCGGCACAGACCCCGAAAGTACAGCGGTACCCGCCGGAAGCTTCGCATCAAACTCCACCGAATCCTTAATAAAAGACTCACCGTGGAATGGGAAATCCACCAGCAGCACTGCATACCCGGCACGCACATATTGACGCACCCAGCCCGTCGCACCAAAAAGCTGCAAACCTGTCGTCGCGAACCCATGCAGAAGGACAGCCGGGTGAGGCTGAGTGAGCTGAGCCGGAATAAAAAGACGATATTCGACAGGCGGCAGTGAGTGGCCACTATGGGGAATATGAGAGTGCTGAACCATACTCACATCATACCCCTGAATACATTCCTCTCACCCAATCCGGCAAGGCTACGGCGCTGAATCCGGCAAGGTTGCGGATTCCAATCCGGCAAGGCTGCGGCTGGCTATCCGGCAAGGCTGCGGCAAAAACACCCGCATGGGATGAGCCTCTTCAGCCCAGGCAAGAAACACACGCAAGCGAACCCGGAAACACTACCCCCCAAAGGCTCACCCCATGCGCAAAAACCACACCAGAACCAGCAAACAACACCAAACACTCAAAAATCTCGTAATAATCTGTCATAAATACCACCCCGCTGCCAAGCTCCGCTACCCTGAAACAGTGCCCTAACACACTTCCAAAACCCTAGGACACACACCGATAAATTACCCAACCACACGCAAAGGAGCACCCCGTATGTCCCTACCCCCATTCAACCCGGAAGAACACCCCTCACACCTGAACCACCAGGAACCTAAAGAAACCCCCGAAGGACCCCGGCCGCTTAGCCGCCGTGATCTGCTCACCTTTGGTGGCGTATCTGCTGGTCTGCTGGGCGGATTCTGGCTAACCGGCTTTATTCCCCAGTGGTTCCAAAAAACCGAAACAGACGCAC
>NZ_JAUNVZ010000011.1 GCF_030540545.1 Rothia sp. (in: high G+C Gram-positive bacteria)
CCTGGTCGTCTGAGGTTCATCTTATGTGGGGTTTTGGCCGTAGCCTTGCCGGATTGGTGGCCGTAGTCTTGCCGGATTGCGGGTCATCCCATGCGGATGTTTTAGCTATAGCGCTGTTGGAGTCAGAAAACCTGGTAAGCAGTAGTGCTGAATCGAACAAATACAAGATGCGTCTGGCGACCTAATGTAGATAGACCCGGATATAGTAAATGGCTCCAATAAATCGGAATCTATTGGAGCCATAACTAGTAGTATGCGCTCTTAGAGACTGCGCAGTACCGAGACGACCTTACCCATAATAGAGGCGTGATCACCGAAGATCGGCTCGTACTGAGAGTTGCGGGGCATCAGCCAGGTGTGACCTTCAATCTGACGGAAGACCTTCACGGTGGCTTCATCATCAAGCAGTGCAGCGACAATATCGCCGTTATCTGCAGTGTGCTGTTCGCGCACTACAACCCAGTCACCGTCGCAAATGGCGGCGTCTTGCATAGAATCGCCCTTGACGCGCAGCATGAAGACCTTGCCGCTACCGACCAGCTGGCGCGGCAGAGAGATCACATCTTCTACGGACTGCTCAGCGGTAATAGGACCACCTGCTGCAATCTGACCGACCAGGGGCACGGGTACCAGGTCTTCGTCATTGACCTCAAAGGTGGGCAGAATGGGCAGCTCGGGGTTGCGGCTCTGCGCATCCGCATCCAGGATTTCAATGGCGCGCGGTAGCTTGGGGTCGCGGCGAATATAGCCCATTTTCTCCAGTCGACCCAGCTGGTGGGTAACGGAGGAGAGGGACGCCAGGCCTACCAAATCGCCAATCTGACGCATGGAGGGCGGGTATCCTTTGACCTCGATTTCGTGCTGGATGGCGTCGAGGATTTTCTGCTGACGTCCGGTTAGCGGGGGTCGGGTGCTCATAGTGCCTTCTTTCCTTACTGCTACGCCGTCGTGGCGGCGGGAACGAATGGTGATTCGGGTACGGCTACGAGGGCTTCTGTTTTCAGCATATCCTATCCTGCGCGTAATTCCAAACATCTATTCTATTCGGCGTGTTGCTCAAGCGATGCGACACGCCAGTTGTAATAGAACATGTTTCTAGTGCAGATGTGCTAGACTTTCGTACATACTTCCTGTAAAGTGGTGTATCCATCCGGGATTTACCCGAAAAATAACTGAATTTTTTCGAAGATGCTTCGAATACTCGCCCGCAAGGCTTCTGTTCGAACATTGACGAAAACCCAGCAAATCTGCCTCATAAGTTCTAGATTGTTCGATATAGAACTTTCGATATAGAACATTCGAAGCGGCGGATTGCCCACACACTTCACCGACTTCAATCACGATTAAGGAGCTAGATAATGACCACTCAGGTACATTCTCTTCAGCACTCGACTATCCCGGCGGGTCTGCAGGTTATTAGCCCTGCCCGTGCCGCCCGTTCTTCTGTTTCTCCCCGCCCCGCTGTGCCCGCGCGTACTCAGCCGCTCAAGAGCGCATCCGCCGCTCCCATTGCGGCCTCGTCCCTTCCCTCGCCTTTTAAGCGCGTGCAGCAGGTAGCTGTAGCCCGCGAGGATGCACAGCGCGTAGCGCCCAAGCCCGCTCGGGCAGCTGGACTATCTGCTCGTCTGTCCTGCGCATTCAAACCTGTACGTGGCGCGTGGTCTCGCACTCGCGAATATTTGGCGGCGCACCGCGCAATCCGTCTTGGCGTGCCCGCTCTGGCAGTTGCTCTGCTGCTATTGGTTGGTGGTTTTGCTCTGGGCGCTAGCACTCGCGCGCAGGCTGATGGTACCGAACATGAGGCGACCACTCGCGTCATTACGGTACGTGCAGGTCAGAGCCTGTGGGATATTGCGCGTGATGTGGATTCTCAGCGTGATACTCGCGAGGTGGTGCATCAGATTGAGCGCATGAATAATGTCTCCGCATCTAATCTGCGGGCGGGTCAGCGTTTGGAAGTGCCTATTACTCGCTAAACGGCTGCGCTTCGACTCTGTAGCGCTCTGCCCTAGAGTACTCATGGGGTAGTCTAGAGGTATTGTTAGACCCCTATACTCGCTGTCTTTTGCGCTTTTCTGCTGTGTGAACTGCACGTATAGGAATCAGCACCACGATCGAGGTTTCTATGTCTGTATCTCCCTCCTGCGCCCTTATTTCTCTGGATAGGGAAGGCTCCGAGCCGCACGAGTCACTCAATGCTTTGCGTATCTTTTTGCAAGAGCAGGGTGTGCGTGTGCTGGATAATCCGAGTCCGCAGCAGAGTCTGGACGCCGACATGATGATTCTTGCCGGTGTATCCGACCCTGTGGAATGCTATGAGCGTCTGACAGCCCTGGACTATGAGCGTATTGTGGGCCGTCGTGTTGCCGGTTCCCGCCCTGTGCTGGGGGTGCAGCACGCAGGGTATACCTTCTTTGACGAGCTCTATCGTGATGCACCCGGAATGGGTGGTATCAGTGTTGCCGGTATGGGGGAGTGGCCCGGGTTTGTGGAACCTGTTCTGGCGACAGTACATGATGACTATGCTCTCCTGGCTGAAGAACGTGATGCTTCTTCTCATATGCCAGTTGAAGGGTATGTTGCTCCTGTGGTGAGCGGACCCGATAACTACGGCCGTAACTTTGCTATTGTTGCCTGGGAGTTCGATCAGAGTATCGAATCGATGCTTCCTCCGCAGGTCAGCTGGGTTCAAGTGCAGGAGGAAGAACAGGAAGCAAACGGGCGGGAGATAAAAATCGTGGCGGTGGAAAACGGTCCGCTCAGTGCCCTCTTTGCTGCCCCTGTTGCAACGGAGGCAGCCCGCGCCTTTATGACCTCCTGGTTGGGTGCTGTGCGCGCTACCGGGCGTATCTAAAGTACCTGTACCTAAAAGTTAGGAAGAAGCCAATGAAGACTCTTGAACTCTTGCCCGCTGTTGATATTGCGCAGGGCTATGCGGTGCGCCCCGTGGCGGGTAACCTCGACCCCGAAAGTGCCCGCCTGGACCCGGTACAGGCGGCCCTGGACTGGGTCACAGCAGGTACCCGCTGGATTCACCTGGTCGACCTTGATCTCGCCTACGGTCGCGGCACGAATACCCTCGTGCTTGCCGAGGTTATTCGAGCCGTGCGTGAGCAAAACCCGCAGGTTAAGATTCAGGTGAGCGGTGGTATTAAGAACCAGCAGGCTCTGGACATTGCCCTGAGTCTTGCTCCTGACCGTATTAATGTCACCAGCGCTGCCCTTGCCGACCCCGAGTGGTTGAGCGGCATCCTATCTGAGCACGGTAAGCTGCTGGCTCTGGGGCTGGATGCCCGCTGGGATGAGAACATCGCACAATATCGTGCGGTAGCTCGCGGCACCGATTGGCAGGGTGGAACTCTGCAAGAGACCATGGCCTGGCTTAATGACCAGCAGGTTCATCGCTATATTGTCACCGATGTGAGCCGTGACGGTGCCCTGAGCGGTACCGGCTTTGAGCTACTCAGTGCGGTAGCTCAGCATACGAGCGCGCCTCTAGTGGCTTCCGGTGGCGTTGCCTCCCTTGAAGAGATTGAGCGTCTGCGAGAGCTTGAGAATGTTGAGGGTCTGGTCTTGGGTAAGGCACTTTATGCCGGTCGCTTTAGCCTGCAGCAGGCTCTGGGGGCCGCGGGTTTTTAGAGCGAACCCGATTCTATAAGCACATACAAAAGCCCGCGTGTCCACTCGGTACACGAGCGAAACACGCGGGCTGGTAAAAATATCTAAAAGAATAGAGTATTAGGCGTAGACCGGACCGGTGAACTTCTCACCCGGGCCCTTGCCGGGCTCATCGGGAACGTCGGATGCCTCGCGGAATGCCAGCTGCAGGGTGCGCAGGCCGTCGCGCAGGGGAGCGGCGTGGTGCGAACCGATTTCGGGTGCCGCTGCGGTAACAAAACCAGCCAGTGCGGTGATCAGCTTACGTGCCTCATCCAGATCCTTGACGTCTTCGGCGTCATCCTCTGCAGCCAGGCCGCACTTGACGGCTGCTGCACTCATCAGGTGCACTGCAGCGGAGGCAATAATTTCCACGGCAGACACCTCGGCGATATCGCGCATCTGCTCGTTAACAGCGTCGATTTCTGCCTGGCTCAGGTCGGTATGTCCGTGGACGGGGGTTCCTTCATTCGCGGTGTAGCGGAAGTTGTTTTTGTTGCTCATGCTTATAGAATCTCATATTCGGGCTCGTGATGGCGTATCAGGATTTCCTAAATTTCTGCCATTTTCTGCGATGTCCTTGAGTTGTGCTTCTTTAAGCGCTAAACTAGGGTAGTTTACAAGTGGAGTTATCCCACCTTGCGACCGGATAGGTTGCCGGGTTTTCATGCGGTTCTATCCCGCCCGGGTAGGACTGTATGTTAGTAGCCTTCGCTTGTAATACCGCGGGGGCTTTTTTAGTGCCCGCAACGGATAACATTCACGGGGAAACCCACAGAGTATCAGGAGCTAGTCATTAGCGAACCGCGCATTAACGATCGTATCCGCGTTCCAGAAGTCCGACTTGTCGGCCCCGGCGGCGAGCAGGTAGGTGTTGTACCTTTGGCTGACGCACTGCGTCTGGCTGAGGATGCAGAACTCGACCTGGTTGAAGTTGCCCCGAACGCGAAACCGCCCGTATGCAAGCTCATGGACTACGGTAAGTACAAGTACGAAGCCGCAGTTAAGGCTCGTGAATCCCGCAAGAAGCAGGTTAACGCCGTTCTGAAGGAAATCCGTTTCCGTCTGAAGATTGATACCCATGACTACGAAACCAAGGTTGGTCACGCTCGTCGTTTCCTCACCGGTGGTGACAAGGTCAAGGCAATGATTCAGTTCCGTGGTCGTGAACAGCAGCGCCCCGAGATGGGTGTGCGCCTGCTCGAGCGTTTGGCCGAAGAACTGCAGGATGTCAGCTCGGTTGAGTCGCGTCCTCGTCAGGATGGCCGTAACATGGTGATGGTTTTGGCTCCGCTTCGCGGCAAGGCTGAAGTTCGCCGTGGTCAGAGCTCGGGCGGCCGCAAGGGTCGCGAGCGTATTGACACGACCCAGGCGCAGCCCGTGACTAATTCTCTTGCCGACGCAATGCCGGCAGAGCTGAAGGCACAGGCTTCCGCCGAGTAGGGAACCGCCTGGAACGGCTCGCACAGAGCCTCGGTTCCGCGCCCAACGCCTCCTGCATAAGGCGGCGTCAGGTGCCAACCCTATTGTCCTGGGAAGGGGTACCCCTTCCTTAAACGTGACTCGCCCCGGACAGCCCTCTATGGTGTTGTGAGGGTGCGGGCTGATTGTAAGGAGAACGGCAGCTATGCCGAAGCAGAAGACCCACTCTGGTGCTAAGAAGCGCTTCAAGCTCACCGGTAGCGGCAAGGTTAAGCGCCAGCAGGCGAACCGCCGCCACTACCTGGAGCACAAGTCCTCTCGTCTGACCCGTCGTCTGGCTTCCGACCAGATCGTTACCGGCGGCCAGGCAAAGGTTGTCAAGAAGATGCTGGGTAAGTAAGCTTAGCTTACTTTTTCGCCTAGAGAAGCGGGCGTATCCCGCATTATTAAAGACTCGCTCCTGCACAGTGATTCAGCTGTGTAGGACATAAGACGAAGGAGACACACGTGGCACGTGTGAAGCGCGCGGTTAACGCGCACAAGAAGCGCCGTACTATTCTCGATCGTGCATCCGGCTACCGCGGTCAGCGTTCTCGCCTGTACCGTAAGGCTAAGGAGCAGGTCACCCATTCGCTCGTTTACAGCTACGACCACCGTCGTAAGAAGAAGGGCGATTTCCGTCGCCTGTGGATTCAGCGTATCAACGCTGCTTCCCGCGCTCAGGGCCTGACCTACAACCGTTTCATCCAGGGTCTGAAGGCTGCTGGTGTTGAGGTTGACCGTCGTATGCTGGCTGAGCTGGCTGTGAACGAACCGGCTGCGTTCAACGCTCTGGTTGAGATTGCTAAGAACAACCTGCCCGAGGACACCTCGGCTCCCAAGGCTTAATTGCTGAGGGTGAGTTTTTAGCTCACGAGCACTTGAGGCGTCGTGCACTGCATTTATGCGGGGCGCGGCGCTTTTTGCATACCCGCTACCCCGCCGAAACAGTGCACGGCTGAAGGGAACAGGGTACGCTTAAGGGGTGAGTTTTTTTGATCGTATTTCTTCCCCCGTCATTATGTCGAACCCGCAGGCTGACCGCGTGCGCGATATTGCTAAGCTGCGCGGCCGTTCGGCACGCACTAAACGCGGCCAGTTCCTGGTAGAGGGCCCGCAGGCTGTGCGCGAGGCGCTCAAGGCGCACCTGGTTAAGCCCGTGCTGGACGCCGTGTACATTACCGAGGCAGCCTATGACCGCCACGAGGATATTGTGGAGCTGCTCGAGCAGGTGCACGGTACCCCCACCCCCGAGCCGGGGCGCCGTGTGTTTATGCGCGTGGTGACCGACGAAGTGCTGGCTGCCATGGCGGATGCTGTCACCCCGCAGGGCATTATTGCGGTGTCCTTTATGGTGGATTCGAGCCTGGATATTCTCTGGGGTGAGAATGCGATGAACCCGCGCCTGGTCGCTGTGCTTTCTCGCGTGCAGGACCCTGGCAACGCGGGTACGATTTTGCGTGTTGCCGATGCCGCCGGCGCCGATCTGGTGGTGCTGACCAAGGGTTCGGTGGACGTGTACAACCCCAAGACTGTGCGCTCTACCGCCGGTTCGATTTTCCACCTGCCCATTGTTCAGGGTATTGAGCTGGAGGATTTCGCCGAGGACGCTAAGGCTCAGGGCACCACGGTGCTGGCTGCTGATGGTTACGGTAGCGTGGATGTGCAGCAGCTGGTTTCTCATGCGGCGGCGCTGCGTGCCGGTGTTGAGGCGCAGAAGCCCGCCGGTGTGAAGGGCTCCTTTGACCTGTCGAAGCCGACCATGTGGCTTTTCGGTAATGAGGCTCAGGGCCTGAATGCTGAGGAGAAGGCAGCGGCTTCTATGCGTGTGGCGGTGCCGGTGTACGGTTCTGCTGAGTCGCTGAATGTTGGTACGGCGGCGGCTGTGTGCCTGTATGCTTCGGCGATGGCTCAGCGAGGCTAGTACGGCTCCTCGTTCGAGGGCTATCCGCTAGCAAGTCAGAGACTCTGATTACACTCTCATGTGTACTTCGGGGATAGACTCTCATACGATACGTCCCCGCATATTCAAGAAAGAGATACATGACCAATCATCAACCTTCCGGTGATAACACCGAGCAGGTACAGACTGCCGAAGCACACGGCGGTCACGGCCACGGCAGCGGCGCAATCATCGCAGCCCTGGGCGCAAACCTGGGCATCGCGGCGCTGAAGTTCATTGCCTACGCCCTGACCCGCTCCTCCTCCATGCTTGCTGAAGGCATTCACTCCGTGGCGGACTCCGGCAACCAGGTGCTGCTGCTTGTGGGCGGTAAAGCAGCCCAAAAAGACGCCGACGCCGAGCACCCCTTCGGCTACGGCCGCAACCGCTACTTCTACGCCTTCGTGGTCTCCATTATTATCTTCGCCCTCGGCGGCCTCTTTGCCCTGTACGAAGGTATCGAAAAATGGCAGCACCCGCACGGGATTGACTCCTGGGCGTGGGTGCCGGTCGCGGTGTTGGTCGGCTCGATCCTGCTGGAAGGCAACTCCTTCCGCGTGGCGGTCAAAGAATCCAAGCCCCTCAAGGGTAACCAATCCTGGTGGCGATTCCTGCGAACCTCCAAGAATCCGGAACTGCCCGTGCTGCTGCTAGAAGACGCCGGTGCGCTGCTCGGTCTGATTCTGGCGCTCATTGGTGTGGGCATGACCCTGATCACCGGTGACGGGCGTTGGGATGCCGCCGGTACCATGGCAATCGGTGTGCTGCTGGTCGCCATCGCGGGCTTCCTCGCGGTAGAAATCAAATCTCTGCTCATCGGTGAAGCAGCATCCACCGAGGATTTGGCAAAGATTCGCGCAGCCTTGCAGAACGGTGATGCAGGTCGAATTATTCACCTCAAGACCGTGCACCTGGGGCCGGAAGAAATCCTGGTCGCCGCGAAAATCCGCATATCCGATAGCGCCACCGGCCTGGCTGTCGCACGCGAAATTGACGAGGCGGAGGTGCGCATCCGCGCCGCTGTCCCGGCAGCTCGCGTCATCTACCTGGAACCGGACGTATTCGACCCGGAGCGCGACGAAGCTAAAGAATTCGAGCGCTAAGCAGTGGCTCGAATAGAGATACTCATAAGGGGCGGGGAAAGAATAACTCTTTCCCCGCCCCTTCTCGCTTAATTAGCAGAACAGTCAAGAGCCCCGTACGGAAAGCCGATGCGGGCGTATGATAGAACAGCACCACACAGATACCGGAAACAACCCAGAGCCAGAACCAAGCGCAGCAGTGACACCTTCGCCGTGGAACTCTCTCAAGGCGAGCTCATGACCATTGTGCGCAGCGACGGCAGTATGAAACGCTACCGAATCCCCGGCACCATTAGCGAAGAAAGCAAATAATGACCCAATACCCCGTACAAGTTGTTGGAGCAGCTATCCTCGATTCCCTGACGAGTCCCACCCGGCTGCTCATTGCTCAGCGTAGCGCGCCCGAGGCACTGGCTGGGCTCTGGGAATTTCCCGGAGGTAAAGTCGAACCCGGCGAATCTGCCCATGAGGCTCTGGCTCGTGAGCTTTATGAAGAGCTTGGTGTGACAGTGCGAATCGGTACCGAGTTGCTTACAGATCATCCTCAAGGCTGGGTACTCAATGACAAAGCAGCCATGCGAGTATTCTGCACTGAAATCATCGACGGTGAAGCTGAAACACTGGAAGATCATTCACAGCTGCTCTGGATGGATCTATCTGACCCTGAGGCAATCCTTGAGATGCCCTGGATCCCTGCTGATTTCCCTATTGTCCGAGCACTCCTAACTCATCTCTCTTCCTAAAACATCCTATGCGGAGTATTAGATCCATTTCGCGTCGCGAATAGTATTTTTCCTCGCGAATTATGCCGAACCCCGCACTACTATCAACTCTAAAAATGCGTACTAGATATGTGCGGGGCCGGCATTGTTTGAGCACCCGTGAAGTTTCATTGCTTGCCGTAGCCTTGCCGGATAGCCAGCCGCAACCTTGCCGGATTGCTCATAGAAGCATTAGTTCAGAATCATTATGAATGAGCAGCTATCTTTTGCTATCGAGACTCCGACTCGATCGTATACACAGGGTAGTGAATTTACACGCCACATGTGTGGACAGCACAAAAGTTAAAGACACTCTGTCGGTATATTTATTAGCCTAAACATTATTGCCACTAAGTCTATCTAGTAAAATCACTTAGCATGTGCTCAGTACCACAACAATATACCTGCGGGTCTGAACTAACTATCACCTATTCTAGATATAAGGATATTATTAATAATCACCTGAAAGACACACATGAGCGAACAATTTTGGGGCGTCTTCCTAGGCAGCTCCCTCATGGGTCTGCGCGAGGGTCTTGAAGTCGGTCTAGTGGTCGGCATTCTCCTTGCGTATATCCGCAAAACCAACCGCACCCACCTGATCCCGAAGATCTGGATGGGTGTAGGCGCAGCTATTATTGTCTCCCTGGCGTTTGGTGCGCTGCTGACTTTCGGCACGGAGACCCTGACCCAGCAGGCGCAGGAAGCCATCGGTGGCGGCCTGTCCATTATCGCTGTGGGTTTCGTGACCTGGATGATTTTCTGGATGGCTGAAAACGCCCGCCAACTCTCCGGCGAATTGAAGGATAAGCTCGATACCGCCGCTCAGACCAGCTCCTTGGCTGTGGTTCTGCTAGCGACTCTCTCGGTGGGTCGCGAGGGTCTGGAAACCACCATGTTCCTGTGGAGTTTGACTCGCGGTGCGGGCGCCGGTAACTGGGCGCCTTTGGCGGGTGCGTTTACCGGTATTGCGGTGGCTGTGCTGCTGGTGTGGCTCATGTTGCGCGGCGCGATGAAGCTGAACCTGAATAAGTTCTTCACCTACACCGGCGCCTTCCTGGTCTTTATTGCTGCCGGTGTGCTGGCGTACGGTATCCACGATTTGCAGGAGGCTATGCTCCTGCCGGGTATTGAATCCATCGCCTATTCGCCGGGTATTTTCTTCGGCCAGTTTGGCGATTTTGGTTCCTTCATGATGTACCTGCTGCACGGCATGTTCGGTCTGTCTCCGCAGACCACCTGGCTTGAGGCTATTATCTGGTGGCTGTACGTGGTTATTGTCATGTACTTCTTCCTGAAGGCTCAGGGCGTGCTGAGTAAGAAACCCGCTAAGAGTGCTGTTGCCGCCAAGCCTACCTCCAAAAACTAGCTTCTGCCCTCAGAGCAGGAGCATCGGCGGGGACATAGCTTCCGGCATTCTCCGCCCCCATGATCCATATCCATAAGTTTTATCCCCTCTAGATAAAGGACACAAACATGCGTAAGTCCCTGTACTCCGCTGGCGCGCTGCTCTCCCTGAGCGCACTGGTTCTGAGCGGTTGCACCCCCAACACCGCGAACAACGCCTCCGGCACCTCCGCCGACGGCTCGATTACCGTGACCGCATCCGACACCGAATGCAAGGTGGGTGCTAGCGAGGTCAAGGCCGGCAAGGTTACCTTCAAGGTCACCAATAACGGCACCAAGGTCAACGAGTTCTACGTGCTGGCTAAGGACGGGCTGCGCATTATTTCCGAGGTTGAGAACATTGCACCGGGTCTGTCGCGCGATCTGACCGTTGAGCTGGCTGAGGGTGAGTACACCACCGCATGCAAGCCCGGCATGGTGGGCGACGGTATCCGCGGCTCCTTCAAGGTGACCGCTAACCCGGACGCTAAGCCCATTGCAGCGGATGAGCAGGCTCTGCGTGACCAGGCTGTCACCCAGTACACCGCGTACGTGAAGGACCAGACCGAGCAGCTGGTGACCAAGACCGAGGCTTTCGCTCAGCTGGTTATTGACGGCAAGGATGAAGAGGCGCGCAAGGCATACGCACCGGCTCGCCTGCACTACGAGCGCATTGAGCCCGTGGCTGAGTCCTTCGGCGATCTGGACCCCGCGCTGGATGCCCGCGAGGCAGACCTGGAGCAGGGCCAGGAATGGACCGGCTGGCACAAGCTGGAGAAGGACCTGTGGAAGCCTTCCGCTGCTGAGAACGACGGCAAGGAATACAAGGCTCTGACCAAGGAAGAGCGTAAGAAGCTGGCTGAAAAGCTGGTGGAAGACACTAAGAAGCTCAACGAGGAAGTTCACGCCGACAACTTCAAGCTGGACGTTTCCGCTATTGCTAACGGCTCTAAGAGCCTGCTGGATGAGGTCGTCAAGACCAAGATTACCGGTGAGGAAGAGGCATGGTCTCACACCGACCTGCTGGACTTCCAGGGCAATATTGAGGGCGCTCGCGTGGCATTTGAGGATGTCCGCCCGCTGCTGGAGAAGAAGAACCCCGACCTGGCTAAGGAACTCGACAAGAAGTTCAAGGCTGTTGAGACCGAGCTGGCTAAGTACAAGTCCGGCGAGACCTACAAGTTCTACAATGAGCTGAGCAAGGACCAGGTCCGCGCTCTGTCTGACTCTGTGGACGCTCTCTCCGAGCCCCTGTCCAAGCTGGCTGATGCTGTTCTGAGCTAAGCTTGTGAGGCTCTAAAGTATAGGGCTCCCACCCTATACCCCTCATACACCCCGCCCACCCGGCTGGAAAATTCCCGCGGATTCTTCCCGCACGAGTGGTTTTCCCTTACCCGGATGGGCGGGGTGCTGTTATGTTAGATATAGCACCGATTTACCTCAATCCCAACCATCACACATGAGGACTTCCAATGACTGAGAACGAAAAGAACCCCGGCCCGCCCAGCGTATACGCCAAGGAACCGGTGAGCGCTACCCGCCGCGCGGCCCTGGCGGGCGCCGGTGTAGCCGGTGTTGCCCTGGCAGCTTTTGGCGCCGCAGCGACCTATAATGCTGCTGAGCACAAAGAGAGCACGCCCACCTCCCTCACCGGTAAGGACGCCGTGCCTTTCTTCGGCGAGCACCAACCCGGTATTACCACCGAGGTACAGGACCGCATGCACTTTGCCGCCTTCAAACTGACCACCACCGACCCGGATGAGGTCAAGTCTCTGCTGAAGAAGTGGACTGAGGCAGCACGTAAGCTCATGGCAGGCGAACTAATCGGCGAAGTAACCTCCCAGGAGGCACCACCCAAGGACACCGGCGAGGCTCAGGATCTCTCCGCAGCTCATCTGACCCTGACCTTCGGCTTTGGCCGTTCCTTCTTCGTGGATGAAAAGGGCAAGGATCGTTTTGGCTTCAAATCCAAGATGCCTGAGGCTCTCATTGAGATCCCGAAAATGACCGGCGATATGCTCGAGGCAGCCCGCAGCGGTGGTGATCTGTGCATTCAGGCGTGCGCGGATGACCCGCAGGTGGCGGTGCACGCCATCCGCAATCTGACCCGCATTGCTTTCGGTACCGCAACCATTGCCTGGAGCCAACTGGGCTTTGGTCGTACCGCCTCTACCTCGCAGAAGCAGGTGACCGCCCGCAATCTCTTCGGTTTCAAAGACGGCACCAATAACTTGAAGGTTGAGGACCCGGAGCTGCTGACCAAGCATGTGTGGGCAACGGCGCAGAATTCGCCCGGTCACAAGGAATGGATGACCGGCGGCTCCTATCTGGCAACCCGCCGTATCCGCATGATTATTGAGACCTGGGACCGTGCACCCCTGCGCGAGCAGGAGGATATTGTGGGTCGCACCAAGATTGAGGGCGCGCCCCTATCAGGCGGCACCGAGTTCACCACCCCCGATTTTGGTATGCAGGGTCGTAAGGGTCCGATTATTCCGACGGATTCCCATATGCGCCTGATGCACCCGGATCAGAATAATGGTGTGCAGATGCTGCGCCGCGGCTATAACTACACTGACGGCACTGACGGCATGGGGCATCTGGATGCGGGTCTGTTCTTTATTGCCTATGTGTGCGATCCGCGCACCCATTTCGTGCCGCTACTTTCTGCTATAACCAAGTCGGATGCTATGGCTGAGTATCTGCGTCACACCGGTAATGCGCTCTTTGCGGTGCCTCCGGGAGTTAAGGACGCTAATGATTTTATTGGCTCCGGTCTGTGGGAGAAGTAGTCTCTAGCCTGCCGGGATAGCCTGAGGCAGTCCAAGAGATGACCGGGTGCGAGGGATACATAAATCTGTATCCCTCGCCCCCTCTTTTTATGCCTAAGACGGGTATTTTTGCCGAGTCTGACGCTTTGAGAGCTGTAACTTGACACTCCCGTATCAGGCGATAGTATTGAGTTAAACATCACATGCTATATATGAGGAGACAAAGATGACTCAACCCCCTCCCTCATTCGAGGTCAACGCCTTCGACGCATACCGTCAGGCAGAGTCCGTCCCGTCTGATACCCAGGCGATTTACATTCAGGAAGGCGGCAAAACCAAGGGTGGTTTGTTCGACACCCCCGGCAAGCACCCGAAGATTCTGCGCCTTCAGGAAATCATGATCGTTTCCGCGCTGCTGTGCTTTATCCACGCGCTGATCGCAACCTTCGCCGGAGACGCCGTCAAGCCCCTGCCGGGTCTGCCCAGCCTGGGACCGGCATACGGCATTGTCCTGCTGGTGGTCAGCCTGGCAATCTACGGCCTGGTGTACTTCACCATTCAGGGCGGTAAGCGTATCGGTCTGACCGTGGGCCTGGTTTTCGCGATTATCGGTGCATTTGTGGCGATTCTGGCGCTGATTGGATCCACCGTTGAAACTAAGCAGTTCGGTTTCCTGACCCTGTACGTACCCTGGTTCGTGGTCAATGTGCTGTGGATTCGCGCAGCATTTGACCCCGAGGTCAAGGCAAACCTGGTCTAAACCCTAGACGACACCGAAAACCGGTGCTCTCTTATCACAGAGAGCACCGGTTTTTGCGTACCTGCGCTCACACCCGCACTTACTCCGGCACAGGCATACAAGACCCACCTGACCGATAGTCGCAAACCCGGTAGAATAGAGGAGAGTGGGTCTAAGAGACCCGAAAGATAAAGCTACAACCCCAAAGACTAAAAGAGAGTAGCAATGACCGAAACCGCAGCGGCAGCACCCGATAACGGTAGCTCCAAGAGTATCCTCGAGCGCCTTGCTCGGGTGCTGGTTGAAAACCCCGAAGAGGGTCTTGACATTGTCCGAGAAGCCTTCGAGCAGGAAAGCGAGCGCGCAGCAGCTCTAATCCAGACCGAAGCAGAAAACTTTGAACGCCTCAAAGAAATCCGCCTGGATTTCTTCGGCGATAAGGGCTCGCTCTCCCTAGCTAATAAGCAGATGCGCGAAGTGGACAACGCGCACAAGAAGAATATCGGCAAGTTCCTGGGCCAGGCACGCGCCAACCTAAACAAGCTGCTGGATGAGCGCACCGCACAGCTTGAAGCCGAGCGCGAGGCGCGCATCCTGGTAGAAGAAGCCGTGGACGTCACCGCCACCACCCCCCGCCGCTTCATCGGCGGCCGCCACCCCATCTCCCTCATGAAGGAAAAGCTGACCGATATTTTCGTCGGCATGGGTTGGGAAGTTGCCGACGGCCCCGAGCTGGAATCCGAATGGTACAACTTCGACGCGCTGAACATTAAGCCCGACCATCCGGCACGCGAAATGCAGGACACCTTCTACGTAGAGCCTCGCGCCGCTCACCTGCTGCTGCGTACCCACACCTCCCCGGTGCAGATGCGCACCATGCGCTCGCGCGATCTGCCCCTGTACATTGTCTGCCCCGGTCAGGTGTACCGCACCGACGAGCTGGACGCCACCCACACCCCGGTCTTCCACCAGATTGAAGGCCTGGCAGTGGATAAGGGCCTGACCATGGCTGATTTGAAGGGCACCCTGGAATACATGGCACGCGCTATGTTCGGCGAAGAAGCAAAGATTCGCCTGCGCCCGAACTTCTTCCCCTTCACCGAGCCCAGCGCCGAGCTGGATTTGTGGCACCCGGGCGCTAAGGGCGGCCCGCGCTGGATCGAATGGGGTGGCTGCGGTATGGTCAACCCCAATGTGCTGCGCGCAGCCGGCATTGACCCGGAAGAGTACTCGGGCTTTGCCTTCGGTATGGGTATTGAACGCACCCTGATGTTCCGTAATAATGTCGCCGATATGCACGATATGGTCGAAGGCGATGTGCGTTTCTCTGAACAGTTTGGAATGGAGATCTAAAAATGCGAGTACCCCTTTCGTGGTTGCGCGAGTTCGCGCCCGTTCCTGAAACTGCAGAGGAACTGATGGCTGACCTGGTCAAGGTCGGTCTGGAAGAAGAAGATATTCACCGCCCCGCCGATGAGCTGCGCGGCCCCATTGTGGTCGGTCAGGTGCTCTCTATGGAGCCCGAAACCCACTCCAATGGCAAGACCGTGAACTGGTGCCAGGTGCGCGTGGTTCCGGAGGGCCAGGAGCAGACTCTGACCGGTAAGGGCATTGAGCCCAGCGGCGTGCAGGGCATTATTTGCGGTGCCCACAATTTCAAGCCCGGCGACAAGGTAGTAGTGACCCTGCCCGGCGCTATGCTGCCCGGTGGTTTTGAAATCACCGCGCGTAAGACCTACGGTCACAAGTCTGCAGGTATGATCGCCTCGGTGCGTGAGCTGGGTATTGGCGAGGACCAGGGCGGCATTCTGGTGCTCTCGGAGATCGGTCTGGATCCCGAGCTGGGCACTGACGCTATGGAGCTGCTGGGCCTGTACGAAGAAGCAGCTGAAGTGAACGTGACCCCCGACCGCGGTTACGCCTTCTCCCTGCGCGGTATTGCCCGCGAGTTCTGCCACGCAACCGAGCGCCCCTTCCACGATTTCGTGGAGGATTACGCTGCTCGTGCACCTCAGGCTAATGGCTCCGGCTACCCGGTTGAGCTGGATAATTCTGTAGAGCTCAACGGCAAGCCCGGCACCACTCGCTTTGTGACCCGCCTGGTCAAGGGCGTGAATGCTTCGGCACCGACTCCTCCGTGGATGGCTGCGCGCCTGCGCCTTGCTGGTGTTCGCTCCGTCTCCCTGCCGGTGGATATCTCCAACTACGTCATGCTGGAGACCGGTCAGCCCCTGCACTTCTACGATGCGGATAAGCTCAACGGTACCCTGGTTGCTCGTCGCGCGGCGGCGGGCGAGAAGCTGACCACCCTGGATGAGGTTGAGCGTGAGCTCACCGAGCAGGACCTGGTTATTGCGGATGCTTCCGGCCCGATTGGTCTGGCTGGTGTGATGGGCGGTGCCTCCACCGAGGTGTCGGACTCCACCGTCAATATTGTGGTTGAGGCCGCTCGTTTTGATGAGGTGTCCATTGCTCGCACCGCTCGCCGTCACAAGCTGATTTCTGAGGCGTCCAAGCGTTTTGAGCGTGGCGTGGATGCTCAGCTTCAGGCAGCGGCTGCTCAGCGTGCGGTGGAGCTGCTGGTTGAGCTGGCTGGCGGTACCGCTGAGGAGGGCGTGACTGATGTGGCGCTGCCCTATGAACCGACCGTTATTTTCCTGCCCGAGGGCTACACCGCATCCCGTATTGGTGTGGACTACACCCCCGAGCAGATCCAGTCGACCCTGAGCGAAATTGGCTGCGTGGTTGAGCGTGTTGACTCCGGTTACCGCGTGACTGTGCCCTCCTGGCGTACCGATCTGCTGGCGAAGGAAGATCTGACCGAGGAAGTAGCTCGTATTGACGGCTACGATAATATTCCTTCGCGTCTGCCTTCGGCTCCGGCTGGCCGCGGCTACACCCCCGAGCAGGTGGCTTACCGCCGCGTGCTGGACTCCCTGGCTTCCTCCGGTATGACCGAGGTCTTCGCGTACCCCTTCGTGTCGGCGGACGCTAATAACCTCTGGTCTAGCCCCGATGCGGATGTTCAGGTTCCCTCTGTTCGCCTGGAGAACCCGATTTCTTCCGAGCAGGGTTGGATGCGCCGCTCGCTGCTGCCGGGTCTGGTGGATGTGCTCAAGCGCAATATTTCCCGCGGTTTTAAGAACCTGGCAATCTACGAGTCCGGTCGTGTATTCCTGCCCGGTGAGCGCCTGGGTAGCGATAGCATTCCCGCCTTTGGCGTGACCCCGGATGAGTCGGTTCTGGATGAGATCAACGCCGGTATTCCCGCTCAGCCCGTGTACGTTTCGGGTCTGTTCGCAGGTGCCGAGCACGAGCCCATGCCGCATGTTCAGGCGCGCCCCTACGACTGGCGCGACGCGGTGGATGCCGCTCGTCTGGTCGGTTACGCACTGGGCGTTGAGGTTGTGGTGACTCAGGGCGCGCATCAGGCGTTCCACCCGGGTCGTACCGCAACTTTGCGCACCGTGACCGGTGAGCTGATTGGTTACGCCGGTGAGCTGCACCCCAAGCTGCTGCAGACCCTGAACCTGCCCGAGCGCGTGTGCGCCTTCGAACTGGATCTGGATGCTCTCTTCACATCCCGCACCGGTGTGCCCCAGGCGTCCCCGATTTACGGCTACCCGGCGGCAACCCAGGATGTGGCGCTGATTGTTGATGAGGCAATCCCGGCTGCCGATATTGCGCATGCTCTGCGTGAGGGCGCCGGCGAGCTGCTGGAGCATATTCAGGTCTTCGATGATTACCGCGGTAAGGGTATTGACGAGGGCAAGAAGTCCCTGGCGTTTGCTCTGCGTTTCCGTGCACCGGATCGCACTCTGACCGCTGAGGAGGCGTCGGCTTCTCGTGAGGCAGCTGTTGCTAATGCTGCTGCTCTCTACGGTGCAATCGCTCGCGTCTAGTCTCTTACGCGTTTAGCCCGTTTAAGTACGTTTAGCCCAGTAATACCTGGGCTAAACGTGCTTAAACGGGCTTTGGTCTATATATTCTCAGCGCAGTATTTCCTCTTTACGCCCTAGCCAGGTACCCTAGAGAAGGTAAGACTGAGAACGGAAGAGGCTATGGCTGAGCGCGATCTAGAATACGAAGAATTAGAATACGAAGAATACGAGACCGAAGAGAACGCTCGTTTCTTTGAGCTGCGCGAAGAAGCAGAAGACTTCGAAGACCGCCCCCGCATTAACTGGGGCTCCGTCGCCGCCGTCATTCTCTCCATTATCCTGGCGATCTTCCTGAGCATTACCGGTATCCGTTCCCTCTCCCAGGCGAGCGAAGACGCACCCTACGCCGGCAAGAGCTGGGTTATCTCCGGCACCTATAGTGATATGACCACCTCCTTGGATACCAAGGAATACGTGGGCGTGTACAAGGGTACCCTGCCGCAGGATGACCGCATGAACGGCGCCACCTTCAAATCCAATGTGAAGGATAAGAAGCAGGTTACCGCCGGCGAGCAGGTCGAGTTCCTGGGTACTCAGGTGGGCGAAATCCCCGCCGATTTTGAGAAGGAAGCCGACGCGCTGCTGGTCAAGAGCGGCGACACCCTGGAGGTTGTGCGCACCGGTAAGAAGGGTAGCGTGAACCTGGTGACCGACGGTAGCGTGGCGGGAGCCTACACCGTGGGTTGGGGTTCGGTGCTTGGCGCCGTGCTGGTGCTGATCTTCGGTATTGGTGGCGCTATCTGGTGGCACCGCCGCACTGCTCCCGTCTACGATGAGGACGAGTACGAAGATGAGCCCTACGAAGAGTACGAGGAAGAAGAACTCGACGAGGAAGATAGCCAAGAGCGCCCCTAATCCTCTGAGACTCTATAACTCATCATGACTTTATAGCCTAAAGCCCCGGTAACGGTAGAGACCGTTATCGGGGCTTTGCTCTACCCGGCACTTTGCTGTGTTTGAGAGTTTTCAGCCCGGTTCTTCTGCGTAGCTGCCGGTTTGGTTGACCAGCACTTTTCTACCCGCCCGCCACCGCTAAGAGTCTGCAGGGTATTCACCTCTGACCTATGCAGTAGAGTCTATGCAGTAGAGCATAACTTGAGCGTGTTCGACTCCATTTTTAGAGCGTATTCTTTGGTTTCACTAAACTTTTTGTCCGCTTTTCGCCCTTCTAAGGTGCATAAAGCACTCGGGCGGTGCATAATTGTGTAGGGAAGAGGTGCGGTCACGCGCTTGTTCACCAACACAGACATGCTCAACGTATAAGAGTAGGAACACCGGTATGGCTTTTCCCTCCACCAAGATCGCACGCCAGGCGCGCATCGTTGATATTTTGCAGTCCCAGCGCGTGCGCTCCCAGTCGGAGCTTGCGCAGCTGCTCAAGGACGACGGAATGATTGTTACCCAGGCGACGCTATCGCGTGACCTGGTCGAAATTGGTGCGGAGCGTATTCGCGACGACAGTAGCGGTCTGATTTACGCCGTGCCGAACACCCCCTCGCGCCGTAGCGGCTCCGACGAGCCGGATGCGCGCGTCATGTCTCTGTTCCGCGAGCTGCTGATTACCGCGCAGGGATCGGCGAACCTGACCGTGCTGCGCACCCCTCCGGGAGCAGCTCAGTTCCTGGCTTCTGCCATCGATCAGAATAACCTGACCCGTATCCTGGGTACCATTGCAGGTGATGACACCGTTTTGGTGATTGCACGCGACCCCGAGGGTGGCGAGGCTCTGGCTGAGGAGTTCCTCTCCTGGTCTGCATCTACCAGTGCATCTCAAGCTTAAGTGATAGGCGCCGCCGTCCGAGTCTGGACGGCGGCGCTATTGCGTGCGCTCCCAATGTTGTCGGGGCGCAGATAACCGATTGAAAGGATAGATATGTCGCACCGAAGCGAAAACTCCGAGACCCCCCAATCAGCTCAGCATAATATTGCCTCCCTGATTACTCAGCATGCTCAGCGTGAGCACCCGGCGCTCATCGCCCCGGCAGGGGAGAGCCAGGTATCCATTAGCTACCCGAAGCTGCTCTCCGCCGCAGCCCGAGTGCAGCTATATCTGGCAGAGCAGGGTATTGAACCCGGCGACCGTGTGGCTCTATCCATGCCCAATATTCCGCTCATGCCCGCCCTATACTACGGCATTGTGGCATCCGGCGCCCTGTGCGTGCCGCTCAACCCGCTGCTCTCCGGGGCGGAACTAACCCACCAGCTGCAGGATTCGGGCGCTAAGCTGCTGCTCGCCTGGGAGGGCACCCGCCTTGCCGATGAGGCGCCCTCCACCGTACCCGTGCGCAATGGTAGCGTGGCGGTACAGATTTTCTCTGCCGCGGCTTTTGCGCAGGCTGGCTCTCTGCTGGCTCCTTTCCACGAACCCGGCGCGCAGCTTGAGCCGGTAGCGGTTGAGCCGAATACCCCCGCCCTGATTCTGTATACCTCTGGCACCACCGGTCGAGCTAAGGGCGCGACTCTGACCCACGCTAATATCCTCTCCAATGCCCATTCCTGCGTGGACGCTTTTGAGTTCCACTCTGATGACATTGTTTTTGGCGGTCTGCCGCTCTTCCACGCCTTCGGCCAGACGGTCTCTATGAATGCGGTTTTTGCCGTGGGTGCTACCACCGCGCTACTGCCTCGTTTTGTGCCCGCCGATGCTCTTGAGCTGCTGGCAAGCGCTCGCGTGAGTGTGCTGGCAGCCGTGCCGACCATGTATCTGGCGCTGATTGCTGCCCTGGAGCAGAACCCGGAAGCGGCAGCCTCCCTGCAGGGCCAGATTCGGTTCGGTATTTCTGGCGGTGCGCCTCTGCCCGCAAGTGCCCACCACGCCCTGGATTCCCTGATTGGCTGCCCGATTTATGAGGGCTACGGGTTGAGCGAAACCTCCCCGGTGGTCTCTTTTAACCAGAAGAAATACGGGCTAAAGATCGGCTCGGTGGGTCGTGCTATTGACGGCGTGCAGGTGCAGGTGCGCGATATGGACGGCACTGTACTGCCCGCCGGGGAGACCGGTCAGCTTTGGGTTGGTGGTGAGTGCGTGATGGCTGGCTACTGGAATAACCCCCAGGCGAGCGAGACGGTATTGGATAACGGTTGGTTTGCCACCGGCGATCTTGCCCGCCTGGATGAAGAGGGTAATATCTTTATTGTGGACCGTATTAAAGATATGGTGTTGCGCAATGGCTACTCCGTTTACCCGCGCGAAGTCGAAGATGTACTCTACACTCATCCGGCTGTGGCCACCGCCGCGGTGATCGGCGTGCCCCATGAGCAGCACGGCGAAGAAGTGGTTGCAGTGATTGTGCTGCGCGAAGGCTATGACGAGCGTATTGTGCAGCCTGCCCTGGATGCGCTGGCACGCCAGCAGCTGGCAGCCTATAAGTTCCCGCGCCGCTATATTTTCGTTGACTCCATGCCCTTGGGCGCTACCGGCAAGATCCTCAAAAAGGACCTGCGGGCAAAGCTGAGCGAAAAAGAGTAGAATCGTGTGTGAAGGGTTCCTTGGCACCGCACCCGGTATGTTCAAGGAACCGACGCACCGCACGCAGACTTCCCGGCGCACAGGCCGGAAAACTGAAAGAGAGATTCATGAGCGCAACCGCGCCCGAACCCATGCAGTCCCTGATCCCTTCGGCTTGTGTGACCATTCCGGACTACCCGCACAAGGGCATCCTGTTCTACGATGTCACCACCCTTTTTGCGAATGCGGAAGTGTTCAAAGCAGCAATTGACGAACTCGCTGCCCGCTTTGAAGGCACCTACGATGTGGTCGCCGGTGTGGAGGCGCGCGGCTTCCTGCTTGCGGCAGCCCTGGGCTACGCCACCGGCAAGGGTGTCATGACCGTGCGCAAGGCAGGCAAACTGCCGCGTGAAACCTACCGCGAAGAGTACTCCCTGGAGTACGGCACCGCAGCGGTTGAGATTCACTGCAATGATTTTGAACCGGGCACTCGCGTGCTGCTGCTGGACGATATCCTGGCAACCGGCGGCACCCTGGTCGCCTCGGCTAAGCTGGTTGAGCGTGCGGGCCTGAAGGTCGCGGGCGCCGCAGCACTGCTGGAGCTGGATGGCCTGGGCGGTCGCGAAGCTCTGGAAGGCAAGTATCGCGTGGAGAGCCTGAGTATTGTCTCTGAGTAGCTCTCACATCTAGGTTATTGAAGCGTCCATCCCGTTCGCGCGGGGTGGACGCTTTTATTTCGCTCCATTGAGTTAACTCAGGTAAAATTATGTACCTTAGTTTTCAATCAATCCAAGGAGCGCACATGAGCCAGGAACATCAGGACAAAGACCTGTCCCACGCCGCAGAACAGGCATACGCCCGCGAACTGGCCACCGAACGCGAATACGTCGCCCGAGTCTATGACCGACTGGACCAGCTGCGCGAAGAAACCCAGCAGAAACTTGCCAATGTGCGCAAAAACGAAGTGGGCAGCGGCCACCAAAACCGCTCCGAACGCGACTCCTTCGCCACCCACTACGAAGACCGCCTGGCACAGCTGAACTCCGTAGACTCACGCCTGGTCTTCGGCCGCCTGGATATGCGCCGCGACGGTCAGGACTTCACCCGCTATATTGGTCGCATTGGTATTGCCGACGAGGCGCAGCAGCGCCTGCTCATGGACTGGCGCGCGCCCGAAGCCGGCACCTTCTACCAGGCAACCGCCTTCACGCCCATGGGGGTGCGCCGCCGCCGTCACCTCATGCTTGAAGATCGCACCGTGGCAAATATCGAAGATGACGTTTTTGATGAGCAGATGCTCACCGACGCCGACGAACTGCACGGTGAGGGTGCCCTGCTGGCTGCGCTGAACCAGAAGCGTACCGGCCGCATGGGCGATATTGTCGCCACCATCCAGGCGGAGCAGGATAAGATTATCCGCTCCGAACTGCCCGGCGTGCGTGTGGTTCAGGGCGGCCCCGGTACCGGTAAAACCGCCGTGGCACTACACCGAGCAGCTTACCTGCTCTACACCAACCGCGAACGCCTGGCGAAGGCTGGCGTGCTCGTGGTTGGTCCCTCCAACTCTTTCATGTGGTACATTGAGCGCGTGCTGCCCTCCCTGGGTGAAACCGGCGTGGTCATGGCATCCCTGGCGACCCTTTACCCGGGTCTGCACGCCGTGCCCGAAGAGAATCGCGCCGTTGCAGCCCTGAAGGGTGATCTGCGCATGGCTAAGGTTATCGCCCGCGCCGTCAAGGACCGTCAGAAGATCCCCACCGAGGTGCAGAAGCTCGACGTTGAAGGCACCGAGGTGGAGCTGACCCCCGATATGGTGCGTCACGCCCGTTCCCGCGCCCGTGCCACCGGCAAGCCGCACAATGAGGCACGCGAAACCTTCGTGAAAATCCTCCTCAAGGACCTCACCGCAGCCCTGGACGCAAAGCTCAACGAGGCAGCCGGCCATGTGGTCGACCGCCCCTACCTGCAGGAAGATGTTCGTTCCTCCTTGGATGTGCGCCGCGCCTTGAACCTGGCATGGATGCCCATCTCCCCGGAGACCCTGCTGCGCTCGCTCTACTCCAAGGATCACTACCTGCAGTCCGCCGCGCGTTCGCTTAAGCCGCAGGAACGCGAACTGCTGCGCCGTGACGCATCCGAACCCTTTACCGAAGCGGATGTGCCCCTGCTCGATGAGGCAGCCGAGCTGCTGGGTGACTTCTCCAAGGTTACCGGTGCCGCCGCGGCAGCCCGCGCCGCCGCAGAGCACCAGCGTAACCTGGAGAACGCAACCAAGACCCTGGATAACGTGAACCAGTCCCTGGCGGATATCGGTCTGGACGGTGTGCTGACCGCAGCGCAGATTGCTGCCATGAACGAGGTCACCCAGAACCGTATGACCGCAGCCGAAGCGGCAGCATCCGACCGCACCTGGGCATACGGCCACGTGGTCATTGACGAGGCTCAGGAACTCTCTCCCATGCAATGGCGACTGCTCATGCGCCGCTGCCCCATGAAGTCCTTCACCGTGGTGGGTGATATTGCCCAGGCATCCAGCGCCGCCGCGGCAACCAGCTGGGCGCAGGCACTCGAACCCTTCGTGGGGGAGCGCTTTAGCCTGGATGAGCTGACCATTAACTACCGTACCCCGGCACAGATTGCCGATGCGGCGGTAGCGGTCGCGCGCGCAGCCGGCTACGAACTGGCTGCTCCCCGTGCCGTACGCGAAGGCAATTGGGCACCCTTGATTCACGAGGTTGCGCCGGAGGAAGTTATTGAACGAACCGTGCAGGCAGTGAGTGAAGAAGTGCACTCCTCCGGCGGCGCCCTGATCGGTGTCATCGCCCCGCCCGAGCACTACCTGCAGGTAGCCGCTGCCGTGGCACGCGCCCACTCCGATAAGGTCGGCACCAGCGAAAACGCCCTGGAAAACCAGGTGCTCGTGCTCACTCCCTGGGAAGCTAAGGGCCTGGAATTTGACGTGGTGATTATTGTCGAACCGCAGCAGCTGATCGACAATGCAGACGGTGCTGTGGGTGACCTCTACGTGTCGATGACTCGCCCCACCCAGCGTTTGCACCTGGTCGGCTCGCGTATGCCTGCAGGTCTGGAGCAGAGCGCATAAGCTCCCGAGATAACCGAGTCTAAGACCCGCGACACTACGCGTGTCGGGTGAATATTTGCTAGGATTAACGGTGTGTGCCCACAGAGCACACACCGTTATTTCTACACCTCATAGGAGAAAAATGTCTGCCGACATCCTCAATGCGCAGCACAATGACGATACCTTCGAGAACATTTGGCAGGAGCTCAAATGGCGCGGCCTGGTGCACGTAAGCACCGACGAAGAGGCACTCGAAAAAGCACTGAGCGATGAAAGCCTGACCTTCTATACCGGTTACGACCCCACCGCAGCATCCTTGCACCTGGGCCACCTCGTGCAGCTGCTGGTCATGCGTCGCCTGCAGCTTGCAGGTCACAACCCCATCGGTCTGGTGGGTGGCATGACCGGTCTGATTGGTGACCCCCGTCAGACCAGCGAACGTGTGCTGAACTCTCCCGAGGTTGTGGCGGAATGGGTCAAGTCCCTGCGCTCGCAGATTGAACGCTACCTCTCCTTCGAGGGTGAGCACGCAGCGCGCATGGTGAACAACCTCGACTGGGGTGGCCAGCTCTCCGCACTGGACTTTTTGCGTACCATCGGTAAGAACTTCCGCGTAGGTACCATGATTAAGAAGGAAATCGTGGCAAAGCGCCTGAACTCTGACGAGGGTATTTCCTACACCGAGTTCTCTTACCAGATTCTGCAGGGTATGGACTTCTTGGAGCTCAACCGCCAGTACAATTGCACCCTGCAGACCGGCGGTTCCGACCAGTGGGGTAACCTCACCAGCGGTACCGAGCTGATCCGCAAGGTTGAGGGCAAGAGCGTGCACGCAATCGGTACCCCGCTGATTACTAACTCTGACGGCACCAAGTTCGGCAAGAGCGAGGGTAACGCTATTTGGCTCAACCCCGAGATGACCTCCCCCTACTCCTTCTACCAGTTCTGGCTGAACACTGCCGATGCGGATGTACTGGATCGTCTGAAGGTCTTCACCTTCCTGACCCGTGCAGAGATTGCAGAGTATGGCGAAAAGGTTGAGGCTGAGCCCTTCAAGCGTGAGGCGCAGAAGCGTCTGGCGTACGAGGTGACCTCCCTGGTGCACGGTGCCGAGGCGGCGCAGCAGGCTATTGCAGCCTCCGAGGCGCTCTTCGGTAAGGGTGATTTTGCGGCTCTGGACGCATCCACTCTGCTTTCCGTGATCGCGGAGCTGCCGAATGCTGAACTGAAGGCTGATGAGCTGGGTATGATTTCTGTGCTCACTGCAACCGGTCTGGCAGCTTCCAACTCCGAGGCTCGCCGAATCCTCAAGGAAGGCGGCGCATCTGTCAACGGTGTGAAGGTCTCCGGTGAAGATGCTGTTATTTCCGTTGATGAGCTGCTGCACGGCAAGTACGCTATTGTGCGTCGCGGTAAGAAGGCAATGGCTGGTATTACTCTTGCTTAGTCCTCTCGATTCATAGCTATGAGTCGAAGCACCGGTGAACGATGGCTCATCTATTAGCTGATTGGGTCAGTGATAGTTTGAAGCTGGATATTCGATAGCATTCCAGACACTAAAAGGTCTGAAAGATATACATCTATGTGTGTCTTTCAGACCTTTTACTTTTACCCAATCCGGCTAGGCTGCGGTCAGCAATCCGGCAAGGCTACGGCTGGCTATCCGGCAAGGCTACGGTCGGCAATCCGGCTATGCTGTGGCTAAAACACCCGCATGGGATGAGCCTCTTTAGCCCAGGTAAAAGACAATCGCAAGTGCTCTCGAAAACGCTACTCCCTGGGGCTCGTCCCATGCGTTAGGTAATCGACTCGAATACCTAACGCATGGGACGCTGTCCTGGTGAATGATTTTTAGACCTACCCTTTCACCTCGCGAATAGTATTTTTCGTCGCGAGGGGTGTCTTCCCTCGCGACGAAAAATACTATTCGCGACGCGGGGAGGAAACCTAAAACAATCAAGAAAACGTGAGAAACCTCTGGAATACAGCCACCCTGAAGCCGGGAAGCTAATCACGAAACCCGTGCGCGAACGCCCTTCTCTCGTGCTACGACTATACCTAGAAAAGCCTCTGCTCTCGCCTCCAACTCACAAACGCAACCATAAGCACAAATGCTCTTTACTCAAACCGTGACCCAGCCTCGGGAACTCAGAACTCACATACGTCAGTCTCAAACCTAGACAATATCCTCATTGATATAGACGTATACGTGTTGATCATTCCAGATACCGTTGTCGTAGAGGAATGATCGTCGAATACCTTCGAGTTCAAATCCTGCTTTGGCTAGTAGTGATCGAGAAGCTAGGTTGTCCTCGTAGGTGTATGCCTCTAAGCGTCGAATACTCAGCTCTGGCATTCGTTCAATTGCAGCTTGTAGCGCAGCGTACCCGTATCCTTTGCGCCATTGGTGATTGTGTATTTGGTATCCGAGTTCTGCCCATTTGAGATCTGTGTCGAGAATATTGATGGATACCATGCCGAGGTGTTCATGTGTGAGGCTCGAGAAGATGCCGAGAATATATTCTTCATGTGCCTGTGCACGGGTGGCGTGGTATCGGATCATGGCGGCGTAGGTGTCGATGCTTGCGTGCGCCATGTCGATTGCTCCTTCATCGTATGGATGCTGGGAGGGAAGGCGCTTGGCGTAGCCTGTGTAC
Source organism: Rothia sp. (in: high G+C Gram-positive bacteria) (assembly GCF_030540545.1). Classification (GTDB taxonomy): domain Bacteria; phylum Actinomycetota; class Actinomycetes; order Actinomycetales; family Micrococcaceae; genus Rothia. Next base: position 26,928 of record NZ_JAUNVZ010000011.1, read on the forward strand.
CATGCGGGGTAGTCTTCGAGTGTGAGTGGGCGTAGGGTGATAGATGCTGGGGTGTTGTTCATGGTTTCATCATAGGGCAGAAGAGTGGGGAGCTTCTCTGCGTATCTGTTGCTCTCTAGGGGAGCAGGGAGTATAGGGCAGGGGAGTAGGGCATCGGGCTTTTGATACCTGTAGATAGGGCGGAAGATCCCTCTCAGAAGCCCCTAATCCGCTCTTAGAGGGCTGTCCCCAGGCTGCTTGGAGGGATTTTTGAGAAAATATGAAGAATTTTTTGGGCTGTTTTCCCTTGATTTTCCGGGGTTTTCTCAGAAAAAACCCCTACGATGTGAGTAGGGATACCCTGTTTTGGGTTGCGTGGGGTCTGGAAACCCCGTATAGTTATATGAGTCGCCGCGAGACGGTGACGAAAATTGAAAATAACCTTCCTGGTTGATTCGCCTAGTTGTGGTGTTGATGTTGGGTGTGGTTTGTTGCTTGAGAACTCAATAGTGT
>NZ_JAUNVZ010000003.1 GCF_030540545.1 Rothia sp. (in: high G+C Gram-positive bacteria)
CACAGCCTTGCCGGATTGGTGGCCACAGCCTTGCCGGATTCGAAAACTCACTCGCATATGTATAGCTATGGTATTGAGAGCTATACGCGGAGAGCCCATACAAGATATACTTATAGGGAATATGCGTACCCTCCGGTTGAGTCAGAAAGATTCCCGGACATTCACGGTACATTACCACCAGATCGAGGAGATTCATGTCTGAGACCCCCCGCCCGGAACGCAACTCTTCCGGAAACAACCGCCCCGCACGCAACGGCGGCCGTAAAGATTTCGGCAAGGGTAAGGGCGGCTTTGCAGGTCGCGATTCTCGCGGTGGCTTTAAGCGTTCTGACCGTGACGATAAGCGCGGCGGTTTCAAGCGCTCCGATCGTAATGAGAGCCGTGACGATAAGCGCGGCTCCAAGCCCGGTGGTAAGCACCAGGGCAAGGGCTTCAAGAAGGGTGATTCTCGCGGTCCGAAGCGTGGCACCGGCCCGGCTGAGGCGCCTCGTGAAGAAGCAGTAGTACGTTCCATTGGTGGCCGTGCAGGCTACCGCCCCTCCAAGTCCCGCGCGCCCGAGATCGATAGCGATGTGACCGGTCGTGAGCTGGACGGTGCAACCTTCCGTGAGCTGCGCGCCCTGGAGCCTCGTAACGCCGAGACCGTAGCGAAGCACCTGGTTATGGCTGGTCGCTACCTGGACATTGACCCAGAATTCGCGCTGGCACACGCCGTAGCTGCATCCCGCAGCGCGGGCCGTATTGCCGCTGTGCGTGAGGCCGTGGGTATTGCAGCCTATGTGGCTGAGGATTACGAGGTGGCTCTGCGTGAGCTGCGCACCCACCGCCGTATTAGCGGCTCGGTGGATCACCTGGCTCTGCTGGTGGACTGCGAGCGTGCGCTGGGTCGTCTGCCCAAGGCTCAGGAAATGATTCAGGAAGCTAAGGGCGAGAAGCTGCCCGCAGCTGTGCGTGTTGAGCTGGCCATTGTTGAGTCCGGTATGCTGCTGGATTCCGGCGACGCGGCGGGTGCTGTGAAGGCTCTGGAGATTGAGCAGCTGAACCCGAAGCGTGCCTTTGACTACAGTCCGCGCCTGTACACCGCGTACTCTCAGGCCCTGGAGGCAGCCGGGCGTGCGAAGGAAGCAGACCGTTGGGCTCGCCTGTCTGTGATTGCTGAGGCGGCACTGGGTCAGGGCGACTACAGCGAGCCGAGCATCTTCGATATTTTCGATGAAGAAGCTGAGCTGCTGGAACCGAAGGAAGTTGTTATTCAGGAATCTGCTGAGACTGATTCTGCTCAGGCTGAAGCTGATACTGTCGTTGAGGACCAGGCTGCAGCTGAAGAAGCTGAGCAGGGTCTGACCGAGGCTGACACTGTTGAGACTGCTGCGACCTCTGAAGAGCAGGCTGATTTGAACCGTGCTGAAGATACGGTCGGTGAAGCTGAGAAGAGCGACGCTGAGATTGAGCGTGAGAAGCACATTCAGGAAGAGATTGACCTGTTTGAAAACTAGGTTTTGAGTGTGTGAGTTGAAGGCTCCTATTGATGGGTACATCAATAGGAGCCTTTGGCGTATCTGGATATGTGGTGTGTACAACCTTGTTGTACGCGGGTATGAGTTGGGAGTGTAATTGCGCGGGAGTAAAGAGCGAAGACGACAAGTATTAGCTCTATTACATGGCGCATGGGACGATGCCCAGGGATTTACGTTCCCGACTTCACGTGAGCAAGCTTCCTGCCGGTTCGTTAGAGCATTATCCCATGCGGAAAGTCGGATACTCAGCCGTAGCCTTGCCGGATTGGTGGCCGTAGCCTTGCCGGATTGGAGATAAGAGATAGGGTGTAGAGAATATGAATCACTCAGAGCATGAAGACATAAGGTACACTAGAAGAGTTGCCTCCTTAGCTCAGCTGGCCAGAGCAGCGGCCTTGTAAACCGCAGGTCACCGGTTCGAATCCGGTAGGGGGCTCTTGTCATTTCCTGGTTCGTTCTTATGAATCAGGTTTTTTCTTAGCTCGTGCATGCCCTGTAGCACAGGCGGGGCGCGCACAATAATACAGCCGAGGATCCCTATGAGCACTGATCATCAAGCCTTTACCGGCGCTTTGTCTTCTTTGCCACCCAGAACTGCAGCACAGCAGCCTGTTTCTTCCGGACAGTCGGGTGCACAGAAGGAGACTTCTCGTTACCCCCTGGAATCGTTGCTGCCTTCGCGTGGTTTCCGCCCTGAGATTCAGGGTTTGCGCGCGTTTGCGGTGCTGCTGGTGGTGTTTTACCATGTGTGGTTTGGCCGTGTGTCCGGTGGCGTGGATGTCTTCTTGTTCATTTCGGCGTTTTTGCTGTCCTCTTCGAGTATTCGCAAGATTAATGAGGGTCGCCCGCTGCGTCTGGTGAAGTATTGGCTGCATGTCTTCCAGCGTCTGCTGCCGGTGGCGACGGTGACTATTGCCGGTACTGTGATTGCCTCGTTCTTTATTTTGCCGCCTTCTCGCTGGTCGGGTATGTTGGCGGATGCGAAGGCTTCGCTCTTTTACTATTTGAATTGGCATTTGGCGGCTAACTCTGTGGATTATTATGCGCAGAATGCGGCGGCGAAGACACCCTTCCAGCATTTTTGGTCGCTGTCTATTCAGGGTCAGATTTTTATTCTGTGGCCCCTGCTTTTTGCCCTGGTGGCGTATATGGTGCGGCGTCTGCGTTGGGGCTTGCTACCGACGGTTGCGCTGGTGTTCAATAGCGTATTTGTGGCGTCGTTGACCTTCTCGATTATTGAGACGGAGCTGAATCAGGGCTACGCCTATTTTGATACTCGTACCCGCCTGTGGGAGTTTGCTGCCGGTACTCTGCTGGCTATTGTGAGCGTGAAATGGCGCGCTCCGGAGCGTGCCCGCGTGCTCATGGGCTGGATTGGTGTTGTGGGTCTGGTGACCTGCGGTTTCTTGCTGCCGGTGCAGCGCGCCTTCCCCGGTTTCTTGGCTCTGTGGCCGATTATTTCGGGTGCGCTGGTGATTATGGCTGGCGAAACCTCCTCGAAGTGGGGCGTGGATAAGCTTCTTTCTTCTAAGCCTTTGCAGGGTATCGGTAATATTTCCTATGCTCTGTACCTGGTGCACTGGCCGATTTTGATTCTGTATTCGGCGGCGACGAATCAGGAGCGTGTTGGTTTTATTGACGGCACGGTCATTATTGTGGCGTCGATGGGTCTGTCGTGGCTGCTGATTCGTTTTGTGGAAGACCCGATTCGTTACCGTAAGGATCCTTTTGTCCCGTGGGTCATGATGAAGCTGCGTTTTAAGCGTATTTTTGCGGTGAATGCTTGGGCTGATCAGGTGGCGTTTATTGGCGCGATTTTCTTGATTGCCGGTGTTCCTTTGGCTGCCGCTCAGGCGTGGTTGAATTATTCGAATGCTGAGGCGACGGCTATTGCGCAGGAGCATGTGGATACGCGTGCTGAGCAGTATCCGGGTGCGCGTGCTATCGGCACCGAACGTATGGCTCTGGTGGATTCTCCCGTATCCTTGGGCGATATTATGACTCAGTATGAGTCCCTACCCGAGAAGTGCGAGGGTATTTTTGCTGTGGATCCGAAGAATGAAGCCCTAAAGCCTGATTGCAGCGCTCGAAGCGTGGGCGATAATTCGGCGCCGAAGATGGTATTTGTGGGTAACTCGCACTCTTTGCAGTCTGTTCCTTACTATGTACGCAGCGCCGATAAGTTGCATATGAATTTGCAGGTGTTCTGGATGGGCCAGTGCAGGTATCCGATGCAAGATGCGAATGCTAGTGCTGCGTGTGTTGATTTTAACCGTATGGTCACTGAGGAGCTGCTGCGCACTAAGCCGCAGACGGTGGTGCTGATCTCTACTATTGCGCATCCGCGGACGAATGAAGAGAGCGTGGATCCTCGCCTGGATGATACGGTTCGTCAGTTGACGGCTGCCGGTATTCAGGTGGTTGGTCTGCGCGATAATCCTCGCTATGACTTCAATATGTACGAGTGTGCGCAGAAGGCCGGCGATAATTTGGATTCTTGTGCTCGTCCGAAGTCTGAGAAGTACGCTGAGAAGAATCCTGCCGATGAGATTTTCTCTCGCTATGAGGGTGCAATTTCGGTGGATTTGAGCGATGTGTACTGCCCGGATGATATCTGCCGTCCGGTGGTGGGTAATGTGTATGTGTACATGGATGAGAACCATGTAACAAAGAGCTACGGCTACACCATGTCGAAGGTGGCTCTGGAACGTACGGTGCGCGGCGGTTGGATTCCGACCGGCCGGGTATCGTTTGATTAGCTAGCCTGTGCACTGAATAGAAATATATCGGCCCGCAACTCTTATAAGAGTTGCGGGTCGATATTTTATGAAGCAGTGAAGTGCACACCACGCGGCATAAAACAGCGCAGCGGGTGAGAAGAGATAGAGCGAGTTCGCCGGATTTCCGGCTTTAGGTCACGTTAGCACGGATAACAAAAGTGCTATTTTTGAGAGAGCAAAACCAAGGTAAAGTCAAGTTATCAAAAAGATGTGCCTAAATAAGGGTTTTAGCTTGCGCATAGCTTATTCCATACGTTAGCTTTGATAAGGCTTAGGTACATCTAAGGTACGCAAACACAGACAGCGGCATAGACCGCCCCGATATAAGGAGAGACCTCAATGGCCATCTCGCGCAGCGCCTTCCTCAAGGGCGCATCCCTGACCTCCCTCGCCGGCATCCTGGCAGCATGCTCCACCGGCAACTCCAGCTCCTCCACCTCCGGTAGCAGCTCCAGCGCATCTGCAGAAGCAGGCGCATTCCCCGTTACCATCAGCACCCAGTACGGCGATGTGAAGCTGGAAAAGGCACCCACCAAGATTGCAGTAGTCAACGCGTGGAAGAACGCAGACGTGCTGCTCTCCTTCGGCGTGATCCCCGCCGGCATGCCCAAGACCACCTGGGGTCAGAACTCCAACGACTCCACCGACTGGTTCGATGCTAAGCTCAAGAGCCTGGGCAAGGACCTGAAGGACATCACTCGCTACACCGAGACTGACGGCCCGGACTACACCGCACTGTCCCAGATCGCACCGGACGCAATCTTCGCACCCTACGGCATGATGAGCCAGGAGATCTTCGACAAGCTCTCCAAGATCGCACCCGTGATTGCAGCACCCAAGGGCGATAACTCCTACGACTCCTCCTGGCAGCACGTGACCGAGCAGGCAGGCAAGATGCTCGGCCGCCCCGCAGAGGCAAAGAAGATCATCGAAGACACCGAAAAGATGATCAAGGACGCAGCAGCTAAGTACTCCAACCTGGCTGGCGCAACCTACGTGGCAGGCTACTTCAACGTAGCGGACGGCACCCTGGGCGCATACAACTCCAAGGACTCCCGTCCCCAGTTCTTCAACGACCTGGGCATGACTATGGCATCCTATGCTAAGGAAGCAGAAGCTAAGGACCCCTCGAGCACCTTCCTGTCCTTCTCCAGCGAGAACCTGGACAAGGTCAATTGCGATGTCCTCTGGGCATGGGTAAACGACCCGGCAGAAATCGAGCAGGTTAAGTCCAACGCTCTGCTGGCTAAGATCCCCGCCGTGGCGAAGAACGCAACCGTGTTCGCGCAGGACAAGGCACAGGGCCTGGCAATGTCCGCAGCATCCCCGCTGTCCATTGAATGGCTGCTGAAGAACTCCAAGCTGCTGGAAGAACTCTCCGCAGCGGTGAAGGCATCGAAGGGCTAAAGCCCCGATATAACGCTACGGGCTGCCCGCTTGACCTCCTCGAATACGGGGAGGAAAAGCGGGTGGCCCGTTCGCCCTATCCTTCTCACACAGCATTCTCACCGATAGGAGTGAAACCGTGAGCACCACGGCTTCCACACCCCGCGAGCGCACCGATAACCCCGCCGATAGAGCCGCCCGAGCACAGGCTTCTTTGGCTTCCCTTTCCAGCGCGCGCCGTATTCGTCTGGGTCTGAGCGCCCTGATTCTGATGCTTCTGGCAGCCTGCGCCTTCTCCATTCTGGTGGGCGCACGCGCCCTGGATCCTTCCGTTTTTTGGCAGATGCTCTCCGGACAGCGCCCCGAGCACGCCGAAATTATTGACGCACGCATTGTCCGCACCATCTGGGGCCTCATTATTGGCGTGAGCCTGGGGCTTGCCGGGGCGGGCATGCAGGGCATTACCCGCAACCCCCTGGGCGACCCCGGTATTCTGGGCGTGAATGCGGGTGCATCCTTTGCCGTGGTGACCGGTATTGTCTTCTTCGGGGTCACCAGCGTGACCGCCTACTCCCTGCTTGCCTTTGTGGGTGCATCCCTGGCAGCGGTGCTGGTGTACGCCCTGGCAATGATCGGTAAGGACGGTGCAACCCCGGTCAAGCTGGCGTTGATGGGTGCTGCTATTACCGCCGGTCTGGGATCACTGACTAGCGCTTTTATTCTCATTAACCAGAACGCTCTGGATGATCTGCGCCGCTGGCAGGTGGGCTCCATCGCCGGTAAACACCTGGAGAATCTGTGGCCTGCGGGTCTGCTGATTATTGTGGGTGCGCTGATTGTGCTCAGCGGTGCGCGCACCATTAATAACTTCGCCCTGGGTGATGATATGGCCGCATCCCTGGGTGAGAATGTTGCCCTCAAACGCGTACTGATTTCCCTGGGTGTGACCCTGCTCTGCGGTGCCGCTGTGGCTCTTGCCGGTCCGATTGCCTTTTTGGGTCTGATGGCTCCTCACGCCATGCGCTCGCTGATCAGCGCCGATTACCGCTATCTGCTGCCCACCAGCGCCCTCTTTAGCGCCGTGATTCTGCTGGTTGCCGATACGGTGGGTCGCTTTTTATTGCCCCCGCAAGAAATCCAGGTAGGCGTGATGATTATTGCGGTGGGTGTGCCGGTCTTCATCTACCTGATTCGTACGAATAAGGCGGTGAATCTCTAATGAGCACCACTCTTGCATCTAGTCTTCACGGCGCGCAGGCCACCACGCTGTCGGGCGTGGCGAACCTACGCTCTATCCGCCGAGCTCAGGCACGCCGTCCCATCACGGGTCTGCTATTCCTTGCAGCCCTGGCGGTTGGTGCCTTCTTCGTGCGTACCCTGCTGGGCACCTACACCATTAGCTTCCCCGATTTTCTGACCCTGGTCTCCGGCGGTGATGTGCCGGTGCGCGGTGCAAAGTTCATCCTCATGGAGGATAAAATGCCTCGTGCTGTACTCGGCGCTCTTGCCGGTATGGCCTTTGGATGCGCGGGCGCTATTTTCCAGCTGCTGCTGCGCAACCCCCTGGCATCCCCGGATATTATCGGTATTTCCAATGGCGCATCCCTGGGCGCGGTCATTGCCATTATGTTCTGGGGCGCTAGCGGTGTGAATGTTTCTATTGCCGCGATTATTTTCGCTCTGGCAACTGCCGCGGTCACTATGGCTCTGGCGGCGGGTCAGGGCAATGTGGGTAATCGTTTTATCCTCATGGGTATTGGTGTGGCTGCCCTGGGTAGCGCCGTGGTGACCTATTTGATGGAACGCGCGTCCCTGGGCCAGGCAACCAACGCAACCCTGTGGATGATTGGTTCCTTGGGCCCGGCGAACTGGGACCGCATTAGCATTGTGAGCGTGGCGCTGATTGCCATACTGCCCCTGGTACTGATTGGCGTGCGACCGCTGAAAATGACCGCTGTGGGTGATGACCTGTCCCGCAGTGTGGGTGTGCCGGTGACCCTGATCCGCTGGTACTACATCGGTATTGGTGTGCTGCTGGCGGCTATCGCTACCGCAGCTACCGGTCCTATCGCTTTTGTGGCTTTTGTTTCCGGACCCATTGCACGCCGTGTGCTGGGTGGACGCCACAGCCTGCTCGGCGCTTCCCTGGTGGGCGCAACCATTATTATGTTTGCCGATTTCGCGGCGGCAAATCTGATTCCGAGCGTGCAATTCCCCGTGGGTATTTTTACTGGCGCATTTGGTGCACCGGTCCTGATTTGGTTGCTGGTCAAAAATCAGCAGAAAGGTAACTAAATGAAAACTGTCACCGAGCGCACTTTGCGTGTAGAGAACGTCAGCCTAGGCTACGGCGAAAAAACTATTGTTAAAGACCTGAGCCTGGAATTCCCTAAGGGCAAGGTTACCGCCATTATCGGCCCGAATGGCTGCGGTAAGTCGACCCTGCTGCGCGGCGTATCCCGTCTGCTCAAGCCCCTGAACGGTGATTTCACTCTGGACGGTAAGTCCACCCATTCCTACGCCATGAAGGAATTTGCGCGCATGGTGGGTCTGATGCCTCAGCACCCCATCGCTCCCGAGGGTATTACCGTTGCCGACCTGGTCTCCCGCGGTCGCTACCCCTACCAGGGCCTGTTTAAGCGCAATAGCGCCGAGGACGATGAGGCAGTGGCATGGGCTTTGGAAGCTACCGATACTTTCTCCCTGGCGGAGCGTCAGGTGACCGAGCTGTCTGGCGGTCAGCGCCAGCGCGTGTGGATTGCTATGGCTCTGGCTCAGGAGACCGATATTCTGCTGCTGGATGAGCCGACCACCTACCTTGACTTGGCGCACCAGGTGGAGCTGCTGGATCTGCTGGCTCGCCTGAATGAGGAGCGCGGTACCACCATGATTATGGTGCTGCACGAGCTGAACCTTGCCGCTCGCGTTGCTGATCACCTGGTTGCTATGAAGGACGGCGAGATTATTGCCAGCGGCACCGGTGAAGAGGTGCTGACCGCCGAAAACCTGGACACTATTTTTGGTCTGAAGGCCGAGGTTGCCGACCCCTTCAACGACGGTTCCGTGGTGGTTGTTCCTCACCCGCGCGCTCGCCTGGAGGCTGCGGCACGCGCAGCGGCGCAGCACTAATCATCTATGTGGCAGTCGGGACAGCCCCGGCTGCCGCTTTTCTATCCACTATCTATACGCCCGCATAGCGGAGCGTGTCGGGAGAATTGAGAAGATATGGCGCGTAAAGTCCGCACCTTTGCCGAGCACGCCTACGGTGTGTTTGAGTTGCGTGTTAGCCGTGTGCAGCATGTGAGCCCTTCTTTTGTGCGTGTGAGTTTAGCCGGTCCCTCTCTGGCGCATTTTAGTGCCGAGTTGGAGACTCAGGAGCCGCTGGATGCCTATGTGAAGTTCCTGGTACCTGCCGGTGATAAACCGGTGGAGATCGATTTTACGCCCTCATGGCGTCAGGATTGGTTTGCTCTGGAGACCGAGCAGCGTGGCGGCTGGATGCGCACCTACACCATTCGTGCCGCCCGCCTGGTGCCGGCTTCTGAGGCAGATAGCGCCCTGCCGAGTGCGCCCACTATTCCCGCCGAGTACACTGGCAGCCGTGAGCCCCGAGTGCTACCGGCAGGTACGGTGCCCGAGATCGATATTGACTTTGTGATGCACGCAGAGGTGGACGAATCGGGCGCCGAGCATATGGGTCCCGCCGCCGCCTGGGCGGCTTCTGCGTCCGAGGGGCAGCTGGTGAGCCTCATGGGTCCCCTGGCTGCTAGCCCCCTGTGGGCAAGCTGGGATGCTGAAGAAGCCGAGGATATTCTGATCGCCGTAGATGAGACCGCCCTCCCCGCGGCTTTATCGGTGCTGGGCTTCTATGCCCGCGCCGAGCTGGGGGAGAGCGCACCGCGCATCCGTCTGCTGGCTGAGGTGCCGAGCGTCGAAGATAGTTTGGAGCGTCTGAGTAGCCCGGAAGAGTTACCCACTACCCTGGAGATTACCTGGCTACCTCGCCAGAGTGAGCGGGGGAGCGCTTCGCGCGGTACTCTGCTTGCCTCGGCTCTGCGTGGCGCTCTCAATATTGCCGATGAGAGCGCCCCGGTCTGTGAGCGCGCCGCTGATGATGAAATTGTCTGGGGTGTGGCAGCTGGAGAGCACGTCGGTCGCTATATTTTTATTGCCGGGGAGGCCTCGCTGATCAAAACCCTGCGCCGCGTATGTGTTAACGAGGCGCAGGTACCCAAGGAGAATATTTCCTTTATGGGCTATTGGCGTGAGGGTAAGAGCGAGAACTGATAGGGCGTATTTGTACAAGGTCTACCGGTCGCGCGCTTTAAAGGCGCGTAGAGTAGAGCCTATAGAATATGTGAACGCAGATACGAAACGCAGAAAGCGAGAGATATACAATGAGCCGCGATTACCTCATTTCTCCCGAGGGAACGATTAACGGTCGGCCGATCCGCTATGTTGCCATGGGCGATTCCTTTAGTGAGGGTGTGGGAGATGAGGCCCCCAATCTACCCAACGAGGTTCATGGCTGGACCGACCGCCTGGCCATTGCCCTGGGTGAGCTGAATCCCGAAACCCGCTATAGCAATCTGGCGATTCGTGGCTATTTGATTGAGCAGATTATGGAGAACCAGCTGCAGGCAACCCTGGATTTGCAGCCTAATCTGGTGACCCTTTACGGCGGCGGTAATAATATTCTGCGCCCCGGTGTGGATCTGGACGCCGTGGTGGATCAGCTTGCTAAGGGCTTTAAGGCGCTGCGCGACGCCGGCGCGCAGGTGTTCACCATTACCGGTTTGGATGTCCGCGGCGAGGGGCCTTTTGCCCGTACCCGCCCCCGCACCGCTCTCTTTAATGAGCTGGTGCGCGAGGCAGCCGAGGAGCACGGCGTGCACATTATTGACTATTGGCGCATGCGCGATTTTATTGATTGGCGCCTGTGGGCAGCCGATAAGCTGCATATGAATAGCTACGGTCACACTCGTTTTGCGCGCCGCGCGCTGCAGGCTATGGCGGGGCCTGAGGTTGCCGAGCGTATTGCTGAGCCCGAGCTGCCTCCGCTTCAGGAGCTGACCTCCGGCCAGCAGCTGGCGGAGAATGTGCGTTGGGCTCGCGAGTTCGCCCTGCCCTGGGTGGGTCGTCGTTTGCGTGGTACCTCCAGCGGGGATAATTTGGAGCCCAAGTACCCCGAGTGGACCGACCCGGCGCTCATTGCCGAGGCTTACGCTCGTGATCCTTTTGAGGGTGTTAAGACCACCCTGGATGAGGTTTAAAGAGCGCTCTGCGAGCCCGCTTTAGCCTGGTGCGTGCGGTGCCTTTCTTACGGCGTAGAATCTGTTCTTCGGGGCAGCTTCTACGCCGTAAGAGTTTAAGATTTCGGCGGGGTAGAAGCACCCGGTGCGGGGCTGAAAAAAGCTGTGAATCAGCCCGAAAACTGCCTCGAATCCTCGACAAGAGCGCTTTAAAGTGAGCTTAAATCGGGGTTAAACCGGGGCATGGGAGCGGTTAATAGCGGGGAAAACCGGGTTAAAAGTCCTCTCGCCGGCTTAAGAGCGGGGGGATGAGCGCCTCTGTGGGTGGGCGGTTAAGGCGCTTAAATGCCTTAAAAACCTCCTTAAGCTGTTAATCTCACATTAAGAATTTCATCGATGTAATTTTAGCTAGCTCACATTGGCGGTCATAGTGACCAAAAACCCCGAAATTCCGGGCTAAAAAGCCCCATTGACTTGCAAAAACAGCCCAAAATGGTAGAATGGTCTAGTGCTCTTTTGAAGCCCCACAGGTACTTCCGGCACCTGCCGGTAGGGAGCGAAATCCGCTTAAAACAGCGGTTTTTAAGCTCAAAACCGGCGTGTAGGCTTGCGAGAGGGTACGGAATTAACCTAATATTTAACGCTGTTCGTAGTGGTGGAAACGCCTCTCGACACTAATAAGCTTCACCGTTTTTCCCGTGGCGGGGATTGACGACCGGCCTCTCACCCGGACGACAATCTCAAACACTCTAGCCCGGCGAATAACCCGGTGCTTCTACATTGGTGACGGGACGCTAACGAGTAACCTCGACTGCGCAACCCGTCATAAAAGTCAATCAATAAGGAGTGAAACATGGCAGCAGTCTGCCAGGTGACCGGAGCTGTTCCCGGCTTTGGACACAGCATTTCGCACTCGCATCGCCGCAACAAGCGTCGATTCGATCCGAACGTTCAGAAGAAGACCTACTGGGTTCCTTCGCTGCGTCGTAAGGTAACCCTGAACGTGTCCGCTAAGGGCATCAAGGTGATCGATGTCCGTGGCATCGACGCTGTTGTTGCAGAAATCATCGCACGCGGGGAGAAGATCTAGTAAATGGCATCCAAGGCTAAGGACCTGCGTCCTATCATCAAGCTTAAGTCCACTGCTGGCACCGGTTACACCTACGTGACCCGTAAGAACCGCCGCAACAACCCCGACCGTATGGTGCTGAAGAAGTACGATCCCGTTGTACGCAAGCACGTTGACTTCCGAGAGGAGCGCTAAGAATGGCTAAGAAGTCCAAGATCGCTCGCAATGAGCAGCGCAAGGTCATCGTAGCTCGCTACGACGAGAAGCGTAAGGCACTGAAGAAGGCCCTGATCGACGAGAACGCTACCCCCGAGGAGCGCGAAGCAGCTCGCGTGGCACTGCAGAAGCTGCCCCGCAACGCTTCCCCCGTGCGCGTGCGTAACCGCGACCAGATCGACGGTCGTCCTCGCGGCACCTTCCAGAAGTTCGGTATCTCCCGTGTGCGCTTCCGCGAGATGGCACACCGCGGCGAGCTGCCCGGCATCACCAAGTCCAGCTGGTAATATCTGGTAATTTCGCCGAATATGCTTGCGTATCCCGCGTGGATACGCAAGTATATAGGTAGAAATCCACATCTCAGGAAGGGGCACACCCACCATGGCTAAGAACCGCACCGAACTGGTTGCAGAGGTTGCAGAGAAGTCCGGCAAGAGCCAGGCTACCGTTAACGCAGTCCTCGATGCAGTATTCAAGGTATTCGAGTCTTCCGTCTCCAAGGGCGAGAAGATCACCATCCCCGGTTGGTTGGCTATTGAGCGCACCGACCGTGCAGCTCGTACCGGTCGCAACCCGCAGACCGGCGAAGCTATTCAGATTCCCGCCGGTCACGGTGTGAAGCTGACCGCTGGCTCCAAGCTGAAGGCTGCTGTAGCGAAGAAGTAATTCCTTCGATAAGCTATAGAGCTCAATAACCCCCGCAGTTCATGCGGGGGTTATTGCTTTAAGCATCATAGACAATGATCGGGATATTCAGCTCTTTAATGTGACACGCTGCGAATAAACGGGCTCAAATTTTAGGTTCGGCGGGGGAACTTGCTATCCTAGATGGGTATGGCTGCGCGCACAACGCAGCTTTTCTGTCACCGATATAAAGGAATATAGCTATGGCTTCTCTGAAGAAGACTTCCGCATTTCTCTCCCTGGCAGCAGCAGCTGCTCTGGCCCTGAGCGCATGCGGCTCCTCCAATAACGCATCCTCCAACTCTTCCTCGTCCGCAGCAGCAACCTCCGCTGCAAGCGTGTCCGCTTCCGCTTCCGCAGGTAGCGTGAAGGTTGACGACTCTGTGAAGGTAGACACCACCGACGCAGCAGTGTCCGTGGGTTCTGACGGCTCCATCTCCGTTTCTGCATCCGCTGGTGCTGTCTCCGGTTCCGGCGCTTCCTCTTCTGCAAGCGCTAAGGCAACCTCGAACTCCTCCTCCAAGTCCGGCTCTTCCGCTGCGAAGAACACCAACCCCGCACTGAACACCGTGCCCGGTCTGGCTGATGTCATTGACACCCTGGAGCCCGGCATTGCTGTGGTGAACCCCGACGGTAGCTGGGTTATTAAGGCTGAAAACGGCGACGTAACCGCTGTTCAGGCCAACGGCACCTGGGCTGTTATTGCAACCGCCGGTGACGTTATCCAGGTTCAGGCTGACGGCTCCTGGCAGCGCGCAAACACCGCAACCCTGGAAACCGCAAACGTTCAGGCTGACGGTACCTTCATTGCAACCAAGGGTGGCGCTCCCACCACTACCGCGCCCGAGGCTCCCAAGGTTCCGGCAAAGCCCTCCGACGCTAAGGCTAAGACCCCCGTGACCCCCGCAACCCCCAAGGCATAAGCCTAAAGGTAGCCTTTAAACTTTAAGACACACCGGATATTGTTCAGCACAGGCAATATCCGGTGTTTCTTTTAGAAGTGTGAGAGCTGAAAATCCGCGAAATTCCGGGGAAATACAGGGGATCCCAAAAATTTTCCTGAAATTCACGGTTTCACAGCTCAAACACAGTTTTCTACAGCTCTAGTTTAAGTTCACTTGTTAGAGTGTAGATATCAGCCCGGCACAAAGGCCGGAAACACCGCATCATAGTCTGCTGAGAGGCAGACGCACCGATAACGAAAGAAGGAGCGCACACCATGCGTACCATTAAGAAGACTTCCCTGTTCCTGTCCCTGGCAGCAGCATCCGCACTGGCACTGTCCGCCTGCGGTGCAAGCAATAACGTTTCGGCAACCGCGCCGACCAGCTCCGCATCTGCTGCAGCGACCACCTCGGCTGCTAGCGCATCCTCCACCGCTTCTGCTTCCTCTTCCGCGGGCGCAAGCGTTTCCGCTGGTACCGGTGGCGTTCAGATTGATGCGGGTGGCACCAAGATTTCCGCAGGTGCTGACGGCGTGAAGATTGACGCTAACGGCACCAAGATTGAGGGCAACTCGAACGGCGCTAAGGTTGAGTCCAATGGCACCAAGATTGAAGCAAATGGTGGCTCTTCCTCCGCATCAGCAGATAAGGGTGGCAATTCCTCTTCGAACTCTGCGGGTACCACTGATTACATCTCCTCCACCGCTTTTGAGCAGGGCGATAACCTGGACGTTGACGACGACAACGGTTCCTGGAATCTGCACAAGAAGGACGGTACCAACGTCTCCGTCGAGGCAGACGGCTCCTGGTCTGCTCACTACAAGAACGGTACTAATATCACCGTTAATAAGGATGGCTCCTGGACCGGTCACCTGAACACTGGCACCAATATCGAGGTCAACGCAGATGGCTCGATTCAGAATATCTACGGCACCCCCGTGAAGGCAGCACCGGCAACCCCGACCCTGCCCACCATGGGCAAGCCCGTCACCCCCGTGACTCCCGCAACCCCGAAGTAAACCTAAGGGCTAGCGACAAGAAATAGTGCGCCGGTGGTATCCACCGAGGGGTACCACCGGCACACTATCCCCCACGATTTTCGGCACTGCCCAGCTAGTGCCACTCGGGCTGAACCCCGGACGTTTCAGCCATTTATCACCCGCATACCCCTACGACGGGGCAACTGACAAGGAAAACCATGAACGCCAAGAAGACCACCGCACTGCTCTCCCTCGCCGCAGCATCCGTCCTGGCACTCTCCGCCTGCGGAACCTCCTCCGATACCTCCACCAGCGCACCCACCAGCGCAGCTGCTACCGCTTCGGTCAGCGCAGGCTCCAATGGTGGTGTGCAGGTCAATAACGGAGACGTCAAGGTCAACGCAGACGCCAGCGGTAATGTCACCGTGGCGGCAGATGGTGCAACCGTTACCGCAGGCGCCAATGGCAGCCTGAACGCAAATGTACCCAGCGCGAGCGCATCCGCTGCTTCGAAGTCCTCGGGCTCCTCCAGCTCTTCGGCAAACTCCGGCGCGGCACAGGGCAGCGCCAAGACCAGCGATGATACCTACACCAATGTCACCGTGAACACCGACGGCTCCTGGACCGCAACCACCGCCGATGGTGATCGTATTGAGGTGGCGTCCTCCGGCGCCTGGACCAAGACCGAAAAGGACGGCGATGTGGTGCGCGTAGAGGCATCCCGCGCCTGGAACGAAACCGATAAGGACGGCACCGAGGTGCGAGTGGATGTAGCCGGCCGCTATAGCTACACCAAGAATGGCGTGGATAAGGCAGGCGTGCCCGATATTCCGGATCTGCCCGCATTCCCCACTGCTTCCGGCGCCGCTGCGGTACCCGTAATGCCCATGGTTCCCACCGCCAAGGCATAATAAGGCATATATCGCTTGAGACTTCAGGAGGGGAGAAGGATGAAGCTGCTACAGCCCGTGCTGCTGGGAGTCGCGCTCACGCTGGCTCTGAGCGCCTGCGGTGCCGATAGTTCGATTTCTACGCAGCCGCCCGCCGCCACCAGCTCGGCAAAGGCACGCAGTGTATCTGCTTCGGCAAGCGCCGATTCTGCTACGGGTGCTTCTCAGGGCGCTTTGGCGCAGGTCAGTGCCTCCCCTTCCTCTAGCGCTCTGGTGATTTCGGGGGATAATACTCAGGTGACGGAAGCGTCAGCCTCCGCACCCGCTGTGTCCCAGGGGGCGCCTTCTCCCGCGGTTTCTGCCGCAGGGGGTGAGCAATCTCAGGGAGCTGGCTCCCACGCTCAGGGCTCGGATGAGAAGGGTAATACGCCCTTCCGCGGGGGAGATAGCGAGTACAGCAGCTTTGAGATTATGCCCTCCGGATCGTGGACGGGTACCACCGAGGATAATGAGCGTGTTTTTGTGAACTCTGACGGTGGCTGGATGCTCACTACCCGCGATGGCGAGAGCGTTAAGGTTGCCGCGGATGGCTCCTGGATGAAGAGTGATTCTGAAGGTACCGTGACCACGGTGCGAGCTGATGGTAGCTGGAGCAGCGTGAAGAACGGTAAAGCGAAGGATGACGCCACGGAGACCCCGGAAACCCCTAAGGTTCCAACTCAGGGTCATCCCGTGCAGCCTAAGGCTCCGGTGAAGCCCGCTAAAAACTAGCTCCTGTCTTGGCTCTAGAGCCTAAAAATAGAATAGTAATTCTTGGAAACTCTGGGTGCTGCCTCGAGGGACCCGGCATGTTTCCCGTAAAACGCCGTATATCCCGTGGATGAGGGATATGCGGCGTTTTATGTGCTCTGAGCCTGCCCGCGCTATGGGCAAGCGCAGCGTGTACCTGGAGTGTGTACCTGCAGTGTGTATCTGGAAACCCCCTGGGAGAGTGAGCGCTAGAGCGCACATGAGACGGCACGAGATAGTGCGCACGGTAGACTAATATCTAACGCTCGGGTATATACAGTGCGCGCCCGTGAACTCACTGCGCGCTTGCAGATAGCCGGCACAATACACATATGAATATGCTCAAAGGACACCCATGACTCTCTCTTTTCACTCAGCCCGCCGCGTACTGGCGGCACTGTTGACGGCTCTTATGCTCACTCTCGGTATGGGTGGCGCTATTACTATGGCTTACGCCCACGACGCGATGGTTTCCTCCAACCCCGCCAAAGACGCAACGGTCAAAAGCCTGCCGGCTGAAATTCGCTTGGACTTTAGCGGAGATCTGACCGTGATTGAGGGCGGTAACCGCGTGAGCGTAACCGACCCGAACGGCAAGGAGATTACCGAAGGATCCGCAACGATCAAGGGCTCCCAGATGACCCAGAAGCTCAAGACCGAGGGAGCTGTTGCCGGCACCTACACTGTCTCCTGGCGTATCCTCTCCTCCGACACCCACCCGGTCGAAGGAGCCTATGAATTCAAGCTCGAGGCGCAGGGTAGCGCCACCACCGAGGCAGCCGCGGCGAGCGCATCCGCCTCCTCCAACACTCAGGCAGCATCTTCTGATGAAGGCGGCGTGAACCTGTGGCTGGTGGCTCTGCTGGGTGTGGGTGGCGCCGCGGCTATTACCCTCTTTGCTGTGATTACTAAGGGCGGTCGTGAACGTCAGGAGCAGCTGCGCGCTCGCTCCCGCCGCTAAGGTACACCCCGCACGCCGGGCTATCGTGTGAGAACGAGCGCCCGACGGGCGGGGTTTTGCATGTAGGAATTGGAATAGGTTCTGGTGAGGACAATTCTGCTAAGGACAATGCGTCGCCACTCTTATCTGGCTCTACCCTCGATGATGGTGCTGACGGTGCTCTGCGCTGTGTACGCCGCCTGCGAGCCTGCGAGCGCCGGGGTGCTCATGGTACCCGTGCGTGCCCTGGCGCTGGGCGGTATGCTCTACGCCCTGGGAGCTAGTGCGCTGGTGCTCTGGAGCGCATTGCGTGGGGAGGGCACTGCTGTGGAGATCTCGCGTGTGGCGCAGCCTCTGATGCCCGGTGTGCGTTCGGCGCTGCTACTGAGCTGTATTGCCTTCATCAGCATGTGGTGCATGACCCTGGCGGATCTTAGCGGCGTGCCGCTGATGAGCTCAGCGGGTATTTCTGAACGCTGGGAAAACGCAGCCGAATCTTTTGCGCTCACTGACCCCGCTCGGGTCTTCTATCATCTGGGCGCAGTGAATAGTATTGCCCTTGCGCTTGCTGCTATTGCATGGTGGCGTTATACGCGACAGGCTGCAAGGCAACCTATCCCACCCGCCCCGGGGCCCAAGCCCAGGCTCATTCCCGGAAGCCGCGTATACTGGGCAATTGCTGTGCTGATGACCGTGAACCTGGGAACCTACGCCAGCAGTGGTCATGCCCTCTCGGCTGCCGATAGGGTGGGTGCTTCCAGCGGGCTGTGGGTGCATCTGATGGGTGTGGCTCTCTGGGCTGGTGGTCTGGCGGCTCTGAGCCTGCTGCTATGGGGGCGCGTGCCTTTGGAGACGGCAGAGGCAGACAACAGGACGGAAGAAGTTGCTAGCTTTTCGGAATCTGCTGATTCGCATAACTTTGATGATTCTTCTCAGCCCGCCCGTACACTTATTTCTCTCTATTCCCACTTGGCTCTCACCGGTGCCCTGCTCTGCGTGCTGGGAGGAGTTGGTTCGGCGCTCAGCCACGCGGAGCGGCTTAAAGATATAGAGCCCGGCTATTTGATACTGGTAGTGCTCAAAGCGGTACTGAGTCTGGTGATCATTGGCTTCGGTGCTATCTATCGTGTGCGCCTTATTCCGGCTCTAGTTACGGGTCCGGAGGATAAAAACACCGAGTCCGATAAGGAATATGAATTCGCGGTAGCTAGCCCTGCGCATCTCTTTCACAGAATGGTCATTCTGGAACTTGCGCTTATGGCAACCCTGAGCGTGCTCGGTGCCGTGCTGGCGCGCACCGACCCGGGTACCCTCAATACCTCCGCGCACACCAGCTATATCCGCCAGATCACCTGGTACGATCTGCCTCCGGCAATTACCGCCGAGCATTTGCTGACCCTCTGGCGCCCGGACTATTGCGCCCTGGCGCTCGCCGCGGCAATGATTGTCCTGGCGGTGCGTCTGTGGAGGCGCGACTATATTTTCCGCGCCACCGCCGCCGGACTGGCAGCCTGCATATTTATCTACGCGACGAGCGGTGCCCCGGCAATCTACGGGCGCATCCTCTATCACGCGGCGCTGGCACGATACACGGCAATATTCTGCGCGGGCGCGCTGATCGCCTGGGCGCTCATGCCCCTCTATAGAGTCTGGCGCGCAAAACGTGCTCGAGGATTGGAAACTACGCTTGCTGTACTCACGGCGTTCTTTGGGTTGCTGCCCATAGGTACCGTGGCGTGGAGTGATAGTTTCTTAATTTCTAAGCTCTTGCGTGACTTTATGAGCTATGAGCTGTACACGATTTTCACCCTGATTTCCGGTGCATTCTTCTGCGCGCTGTGCATTCTGGTACGTCCCGGAATACGAGCCCTTATCTGCGGTTTTCACGGCTTTGGGGCGGTGATCTTAGCTCTGTTTGGCTCCGATGAAATACCTGTGGGGCTCAAAGGCGGCGAAGCAGCGGATGGTTGGTATAGGAACGCCTATGTTGGCGTCAAGGAATATAGCACTTTTAGCCTGAGCTATGACGTGAATATTGGGGACTCCCTGTATATGGGCGCCAATATTATCTATGGGGTTGGATATGTGTTGCTTGCTATCTGTGGTCTGTCCATTCTGCAGGCATTCTATCGGGGTTTTAAAGCCCCGAGCACACCGAGAGAATACTCGAGCCCTCTGAATGAAGAGCAGACCCGCGTGGAGAATCAGGAATTGGAGGAAGAACTCGAGAGAATTTACGGGCAATCCTGGGATGAAGAGGAGGTGGAACCGGGCTTCGCGCGACCATAGCCTAATCACTTCTTGAATAAGTTCACGGGGTAGCGGGGGAGTGTATTGTGACTCTGCTCAATAAGTATATTGTGTATAACGAATAAATACATAAGAAAAGGCTCTGCACCTATTGACTTAAGGTTAGCTTAAGTTTAGTTTTAAGTTGTGGTCTGACCACGTGCCCGCACTGACACACCCGTTAGGAACGGCACGCGGCGCACGGTAGATATCACCGCCTGCACGCGCCGCACACGCAAAACACACGGGTGCCCACCGGCACCCACGCAATGAAGCCTATTGAAAGGAAAGGCGCCCATGGTACAGCGTCAATTCCCCCGCCCCAGTGAACTCAAGGAGTTCATGACCTTCCAGAAGCCCAGCTTCGACTTCGTCGGCAACCGCCTCAACAGCGCCCTGACCATCTACGATTTGCGCACAATCGCCAAGCGTCGCACCCCAGCCGCAGCCTTCGACTACACCGACGGCGCAGCAGAAGGTGAACTTTCCCTCGCCCGCGCACGCAAAGCCTTCGAAGACGTGGAATTCCACCCCGGCATCCTGCACGACGTCTCCCACGTAGACACCACCACCGAGGTTCTCGGCGGCACCTCCGCCATGCCCTTCGGTATCGCACCCACCGGCTTTACCCGCCTGATGCAGACCGAAGGTGAAATTGCCGGCGCCGGCGCAGCAGCAGCCGCAGGTATCCCCTTCACCCTCTCCACCCTGGGCACCAGCAGCATTGAAGACGTGCGCGCAGCAGCTCCCGGGGGCCGCCTCTGGTTCCAGCTCTACGTCATGCGCCAGCGCGAAATCTCCTACGGCCTGGTCGAACGCGCCGCCAAGGCAGGCTTTGACACCCTCTTCTTCACCGTGGACACCCCCGTGGCGGGCGCTCGCCTGCGCGATAAGCGCAATGGCTTCTCCATTCCGCCGCATCTGACCATGAAGACCCTGCTCAACGCCATCCCCCGCCCCTGGTGGTGGTACGACTTCCTGACCACCCCCAAGCTGGAATTCGCATCGCTCTCGTCCACCGGCGGTACTGTGGGCGAGCTGCTTGACAGCGCAATGGATCCTTCCATTAACTACGAGGACCTGAAGATCATCCGCGAAATGTGGCCCGGCAAGATCGTCATTAAGGGCGTGCAGAACCTGGAAGACTCCAAGAAGCTCGCAGATCTTGGTGTGGACGGCATTCTGCTCTCCAACCACGGTGGTCGCCAGCTCGACCGCGCACCCGTACCCTTCCACCTGCTGCCCGAGGTGGTTCGCGAGGTCGGCAAGGACACCGAGGTTATGGTCGATACCGGCATTATGAACGGTGCCGATATTGTTGCCTCCATCGCCTTGGGTGCAAAGTTCACCCTGATTGGCCGCGCATACCTCTACGGCCTGATGGCGGGCGGTCGCCGCGGTGTGGACCGCACCATCGAGATCCTCTCCGACGAAGTGCGCCGCACCATGAAGCTGCTGCAGGTCGAGAACATTCAGGAGCTCGAACCCAAGCACGTGACCCAGCTGCGCGAATTGCAGCCCGTGCAGGTGCACCGTCCCTAAGCGTCAAAACGACGCACAGACTCCGTAAGGGGCCGCTTAAATAGCGTCCGTTTTACGGACCGGGGTGTCTCGCCCCTGATCATCATACGAGGCACCCCATCTTCATTGCGCGATGCCCGGCATAGAACCCACGGATTCTGTGTCGGGCATCGCGGATTTTAACCTCCCATACATAGGGTGCGGGCGGGATAGTGCGTGCGAGCATGAACTTTTATGACAGAAAAAGACAGCATGAGTTCATCAAATGGCCAACAGCTACAGCCGAAGGCGAACAGAGGAGCGCAGCTGGCATAATAAGGGCAACACAGAATACACCGGCACAGGCCGAAGACCCCGAAGGAGCGTCAGATGACCAATACACCCCGAACCACACGCGTACGCGCCAGCGAACTCATTGGCCGTTCCTGGCTCAATACCGGCGGTAAAAACCTCGATCTGCAGGCACTGCGCGGCAAAATCGTGATCCTCGACTTCTGGACCCTGTGCTGCATTAACTGCCTGCACGTACTGGACGAACTGCGACCCCTGGAAGAAGAATTCTCCGATGTACTCGTAACCATTGGCGTGCACTCGCCCAAATTCGAGCACGAAGCCGACCCGCAGGCACTCGCTGCCGCCATCGACCGCTATTCCATTGAGCACCCCGTGCTTGACGACCCGGAACTGACCACCTGGCAGGCATACACCGCCCGCGCCTGGCCCACTCTGGTCGTCATTGATCCCGAAGGCTATATCGTCGCGCATCTCTCCGGCGAAGGCCACGTACAGGGACTGATTTCCCTGGTGCGCGAACTGGTTCAGGAGCACGAGGCAAAGGGCACCCTGCACCGAGGCGACGGCCCCTATGTACCCCGCCCCAAGCCCACCGGTGCCCTGGCATTCCCCGGAAAGGCGCTGGAACTACCGGCGGACTTTAGCGCACCCAATCTCTTCGGCCAGCGCGAGAAAAGCTACCTGGTCTCCGATAGCGCGCGCCACCGTCTGGTGCGCCTGGCACCCGACTTTTCAACCGTGCTGAACGTATACGGCGGCGGTGCCGAAGCAGCCGAAAACACCGGCACGAAGGGTTGGGCTGACGGCACCGGCACTGAGGCTTTGCTGAATGAGCCCCAGGGTCTGGCGCTGGTCCCCGAAGAGCTCCGCGAGCAGCTCGGCTACGATGTGCTCGTATGCGATACCGTCAATCACCGCCTGCGCTCGCTGAATCTGAGCACCGGTCAGATGAAAACCCTGGCGGGTAACGGGGTGCAGCGAGTCATTGACGGCGAACAGGCAAGCAGCGGCGACGCGAACTATATTGACCCCGCCGCACACGCAACCGACGTGGCGCTCTCTTCCCCCTGGGATGCCGTGTACTCCCAAGCAGCCGGCGCTTTTATTATCGCTATGGCGGGCACCCACCAGCTCTTTGCCTACAACCCGGTAACTGAGCGCGTGAGTATTTTTGCCGGCTCCGGTGTAGAAGGTCTGCAAGACGGCGCCGCCGATCAAGCGTGGTTTGCTCAGCCCTCCGGAATTATTCAGGCGCGCGATGGCAGCCTGTGGGTTGCCGATTCCGAGACCAGCGCCCTGCGTCATATTAGTTTCCTGGAGGACGGCGTGCAGGTGGACTCCGCCGTCGGTCTGGGACTCTTTGACTTTGGATTTGTAGACGGTGATTCGGAACATGCTCGTCTGCAGCACCCTCTGGGCCTGGTCGAGCTGCCCGACGGTTCCATTGCCATTGCTGACACCTATAATGGCGCTATTCGCCGCTGGGATCCTGCCACCGCAACCCTGGGCACCCTGGAACGCGGGCTGGAAGAACCCAGCGATCTGCTGGTCGAAGAAGGCGCCGACGGTGTACCGCGCCTGATTATTGTCGAAACCAACGCCCACCAGTTGGTACGCGCCTCCATTCCGCAGAGCGCGCAGCATGTGGACGAGGGTGCTATTACCACCTCCCGCCCGGCAACCGAACTGGCGGGTCACAGCCTGGAGCTGCTGGCTCGCTTTAGCGCACCGGCGGGGCAGAAGCTGGATACCCGCTGGGGGGACCCGACGCAGCTGCGTGTTTCCTCCACCCCGGAAGAGTTCATTCTCTCCGGCGCCGGTACCGCTCAGGGCTTGGAGCGTGTGCTGGAGCTAAACCCTGAGATTAGCGAGGCGGTATTGCACATTACGGCGCGCGCCTCCGCCTGCGATGGGGAGGCGGGCGGCCCGATTCCCGAGCACGCCGCTTGCCATCTATACCAGCAGGATTGGGGTATTCCGGTAAAGGTCACCGGTGGCGAGAATGCCGAAAAATCCCTGGTGCTGGAACTGCGCGGCGTGAACTAAAGAGCGTGTCTGATACTGATCGGCGAGGTGTTGTCCCTACTGGGCAACACCTCGCCGTTTTAGGTGACGATACGGGGTAAAAGAATAGAGCTAGAAAATAGTTACATGCACATCGGAGGTTTCCACGCTGACCGCACCGGTGAACTTAAACGGCACATCGCGCGTAATCACCTGAGTCTTACCCGAATACAAATCCAACTGGGTAAAACTAATCTGCGCCGTGCCCTCAGCAGCGCTCAACGACCAGGTGGACTCATCCTTGACGGTCAGGCTCAGCGTGGGCTCCCGGGTAATCTTCCAGGTCACCGCACCCTGCACACGACCGGCAAAATCAAAACTAAAGGGACAACCGGCAGGGTAGAGCGTATTCTTCGAAACGCACGTCTCCAAATACTCGTGTACCTGCGTATTCACCTTCTGCTGAGCACCCTCGGCAGGAGTTAGCGCCAGCTTAGCCTGCGGTAGTTCAGCGGCAGAGTCCACCAGCACGGTCTTCGGCGCGGTCGTGTACACACTTGAATCATAGGTGGTGGTGTACACGCCAGGGTAAAACACCGGGAAAGAAGCGGCACCCTGATCCACCGCAACCTTACGATTATTCACGGTTGCCGCCTGCACACCGGCAATGGACACCTGCAGCTGCGGCAGCTCGTGCGCATCAATAGCCCACTTATCAAAGAAACCCCAGTGCGTGCCCACGCGATGCACCGGGAAATCACTGTGGTTCTCGGTGCCGTTGACCGTATAAAAGGCTCGCACAACAGCCTCGTCCCCCTCGGAACTGACCACCTCGTAGCGCAGATTCGACAGTGGCGCATAGGCTCGACGCATAGGCTCACCATCCAGCAAGGAACCGTCACCCTCGGGGGAGGGCAGGTTTAGCAGCGCCAGGGCATGCGAGCCATTGCCTTCACGCAGGGCTCGGAAATACTCGCTAACCTGACCGGTCGGGCCGTACACCATCTTATTGGTTGCGTAGAGCGCACCCGAAACCAGCAGCACCGAAGCAAGAATGCTAATCGCCCACCACGCCAGGATTCGCTCCAGGGCAGAGTGCGCCGAGCGGTACTCGGCGACAGGGTGCTTGGGCAGATGAGGCTTATGCTGTGCGGTGCGAGGTGAGGACATATATCTAGGGTATCGCACCCCTTGCGCTTTCAACGGCTATATGACGCTCACGCCCGCGAATTCGCTGCCTGGCGCCGGCGCATAGGGTAGAGTTGAGTGTATGGCAGAACGCGCTCATGAAGTCCCCGCCAAGTACGGGGCAGTCACTCATATTTTCCATCCTCGTATGCGCTCCTATGCGCGCCGTGTTGAGGCGTCCCTACCGGGCACAATTACCCTGGTTGCGGCGATTATGTTCCTTGCGTATAAGCGACCGGCTCTTCCCTATATTATTCTGGTGAGCCTGATTGCCTTTTTCGCGGCACTTCAGCTGTACTCGGTGCTTAAACCCACCATGATTGTGCTAACCGATAGCCACGTGCTGCGCGCTCGCGTATTTGGGTGGCATGCGGTGGAGCGTTCGGCGATTGACCACACGATTTTTGTGGAGAAACTCTACGCGAAGAAGGCGTATGGTCAGGATTTGAAGGGCATGGTCGCGAAGATCCGTTACCGTTCTTTCCCGTCTCTGTGGGCTATTGATAGCCAAGCGAAGCCCCTGCTGCGCCTGGACGGTCGTGTGTGGGATGGCAAGACGATGCGTGAGGTATCGGCGCAGCTTTCGGAGCAGACCAGCTTGTATAAGGCGGCAAATGTGGTGGATATTGACCGCCAGCATGCGGGCCTGATTAGTTTCGGTGAGCGCCACCCGGGCTGGAAGTCCGCGGCGATTATTAGCATTTCGGCTGCTGTGGTGATTCTGCTGGCGGTGGTCTCCCTACTGCCTGAGGAGACGGCGCACGCTATTCACCTGTACTAATGCACCGAGACTAGGAGCATAAATACTCAAGCCCGGCGGGTTCACATGAACCCGCCGGGCTTGAGTATTTTATTGGCGCTTAGTGCTCGCTATTTTCTGCCTAGCTATCTTCCAGCACGGTATCTTCTAGCTTGGTTTCTTCACCATGCAGCCACGAGGAAGGAGCATTCTGGCGCACGGTAAATTCCTTGGGCAGGGGCAGCGACGACATAATAGCCTGAATTTCTTCGGGCAGGTCTTTCCCACGTATAGGGCAGGAGAACTCTGCCGGGTAGGGGAACTCTGCGGAGGGTTGAAACACCAGATCCTGGTGGGTGCTCCAGCGCATAAGCCCGGCTTTTTCTAACGAGTGCTCCTCTGCCTCAATGCCCCAATATGTTCTATAGAGGTAATCGTCGAGTCCGTAGTATACGTATGCGCTGATTGATTCAGGCTGTTCTAGCTCGTCATTATCAACGGACCGAATAAATACATCGCTTATACGGCTATTGCGTACATAGTGAAGAATCGGGTACATATCCGGCAGGACGGTTGCCAGGGTGTCGTTTTCTTCCTCAATAACGGGAGGTTCCTGCTGAATTCCGCGGTGGAAAGCCGTGGCTAGTGTGTGCATGTACTCCAATTCTTCTTCGGAGTATGCCTCGGTTCCGTGTTCTTCTAAGGTTCCATTAGCGCTAAAGGTAAGACGTGCTTCTCGGACGCTATAGGGACTGGTGTGTGCACTTTCTGAGGAAAAGTCGAGTATGAGTTTATCCCAGTTAATGATGTAGCTGATGGAGAATTGTTCGCTGTAGGTGCTATAGAGGGAGAACATAGTCCCTTGGTAGCAGCCTTCGTAGAATATAGGGGGTCGAACAATAATATAGTTTTTACCTCCATACGTATTCATGATGGCGATGACACCTCGAATATCGGAGGGGGTGTACCAGTGTATGGGGTATATGGGGAAGGGCGCGTAGATAGCTTCGACGGGGCGTATAGGTAGTCGGGGACTCATTGTGTATCAATCCTCTTAAAATAGTGGTTTTGCTCATAGTTAACGATAGTGTATATCGTGCAAACTCAAAGCTCAAGAGGTTATAGACACAATCAAGCCCGGCGGGTTCACATGAACCCGCCGGGCTTGAATATTTAAGAGCTACCCCACCGGGGCAGGTGCATCACAGACTACTTGGACAGCACAGCAACCAGGTACTCGTCGCCTTCCTTAAAGGGGTGCAGCTGCCAGGAAACATAGGTGTTATCCACGGTGAAACCGACCTCGCGCGCATCGGCGAGGAACTGCTCAAAGCTGTAGTCACGACCCGGACCGGAACCATAACCGACCACGGCACGACCGCCTTCAGCCAGCACAGTGTAGAAGTTCTCCACCACGCTCTTACGGGTGGAACGAGCCAAAAAGCCCATCACATTACCGGCGCACACCAGCAGCTCAAAACCCTCATAGCCGGGCTCAGAAACACCCACGGTCTCAGCCAAATCAACCAGGTCAGCGGTCTTCCAGGTCGCTTCGGGGCAGACACGCTGCGCCTCAGCAATCAGCTCCGGGTCAATATCCACGCCGGTCACGCGGTGGCCCAGAGCCTGCAGACGCTTACCAATACGACCCGGGCCCGAACCCGCGTCCAGAATCTTCGCGCCGCGGGACGCCATGGCGTCAATCAGACGCACCTCGCCGGCAATATCCTTGCCTTCTGCTTCCATGTCCTTGAAGCGGTTAATGTACCACTGGGAGTGGTCGGGGTTAGCTTCTTTACGCACAAGCCACAGGGACTTATCGCGCTCGCTGCTGGTGCCGGGGGTGGGCAGATCCATGGGTGCCATGGTCATCCTTTCCTTGGAGGTTAATCGGTGTTTTCGTTTGCTTCGTGGACGGCGGGTTCAGCCGCGGGTTCAATCTCTTCGGGGGCGAAGGTTTCTAGCAGCTGATCCATGAGGTCGTTGACCTCCTCAGAGCCGGTGACGGGCCCGCCAGCCAGTAGCCCGTCAGAACCGAGCACAACCGCCAGGGGCACGCTACCGCCAAAGTTATGGTGGGCCGCATGCTGCGGGTCGATCAGCACGGTCTCGTGGGAAACCTCAGCGGGCAGACGATCAAGGGTCACAGCCTGCTTGAGCTTTTCCATGCTTGCGTACACGGGGTGAATGCCGAGCATAGGCAGTTTCTCCTGCCATGCGGGCAGGTTCTTTGCCACGCGGGTGCAGCCGGAGCAGGTGGGGGAGAGGAAGAGCAACACGCGCGCTTGGGCGCGCGCCATATCGCGCAGGGTGGTGAAGCGCTTCTGGTCAGTTGACAGGTACAGGGAAGAGTGCGGGATGGGCAGGCGTACGTATTCTTCCTCGCCGTTGGCGTTGATGCTAAATTGCGCCGCCATGGGTGCGTCTTCTTCACTACGGGTCGTACCTGCCGCTTCGGAGCGGGCGAATGCCCAGAGCAGTACCGCGAGAATAAGAGCGGATGCGAGCCATACGTAGTCGCCGGCGGAAGCACGCAGCAGCTCGTGGATCAGGGAGGTGCCGCCGGTGTAGCTTGCGTAGAGGCTACCGGTTGCGGCGGTGAGCAGTGCAATATTGCGGTAGAGGGTGTAGCGGGTGACGGGCACGCTATCGCGACCGAAACAATTGCAGCCTTCGGTGCGTCCGGTTTTGAGCGCGCGCGCAATCACGAACACGTAGAATGCCATGAGCAGCCAGGTGAGCATTGCTGTCGCGCCGAAGGTACCGATGCGCAGTATCTCGGGGGTGCCCTCGGCAAGGTATGCGGGTGCAGCCAGCAGCCCCAGGGCCAGCAGAAGTTCACCGGCAGGCAGCACGATCTGCGTGAATTTGATGGGCGCGATGGGTAGCAGTCCCAGGTTGAGGATGCCTTCTTCCACGCTGCGCGGGTCGCGGAGTTTAGCGTAGCCGCTGACGGCGAGGGTGATGGCGAGGATCGCGGTGCAGAGCATGTAGCCGGGCACGGGGTTCCCTTCTGTGAGTGATGCGCTCAAGACGTTTACCACCTATTTTACGCCTGTATAGAAGAAACCCTTCAAGAGCTCTGATAGAAATCTTGAAGGGGTAGTCTTCTAGCTATACGGTCCTAGGAAACGTTCGCCGTTATAGTGAATCATATGAGTCGGGTGGTCTGCACACCAGACTTCAGATTCCCACGCAATTTTATCTACGTATTTCCTATATTCCTTACGGTCGGGGAAGCATGAAACGTATACGAGACCAGCTGTAGAATTAGCAAACAGAGTAGCTAACTCATCTTGTCGTTTTGCATCAACTGGGCCGTGCGATGAAGCTGCTTCTAGAAGAACCAACCAGTTTCGTTCCGGGATGTAGACAATGAGATCCGGCATTTTCCCGTGCTTGTCTACATGTATACCGAGTTCTTGAAGCTTATTATTCTCAAATAAAGCCCACTTGCTATCAGCGTCACCAATATATAGAATCTGTCCACCGGGGGTGAATCGTGGGCAGAAATCATCTACTATTGATTTAATTAATATATTTTGTCCACCAGGCGACAGGCTAAAATCCTCACCATTAGGTAAAGTCAAGGGTATCCGTGCCATCTCCCGGGAGGACTTGTATTTCGCTTGTAGTCCAGGAATTTCTGTAATATAGCTCTTCAGCGAAGTATCCCAGCTATCTGTTCCGAAAGTCTTTAGTAGAGATAATGCATGCCCAGTCAAACGGTAGTTCCATTTAGGAGAGTTTTTGGGACGTGTAGGGTTGTCTGGATTTTCTTCAACAAGGGCAACTTCAATAAACTGGTGCAAAGTGAAACGACGAATCGTTTCGCGACTATTAGGTGCATACCCTTTGTCATAGTGCTCCTCAATAAATTTTATAATTGCGGCAGTACCTAGCATAGGGTTTTGGGATTCTTGCCAAGTTGACTCAGCGGTTAAATCTGCCAATGCAAGTAGAACCAAAGCAGAACGTACATTGCTTCGCTCTGCATCCATCCCGATTAATTCTAGGATTATTCGTGCTTCTTCTATGCGATTATGTTTTAGGTCTTCGCGATTCATCAGAAACCTTTCTCTTTTAGTATCAGGTCTATACTTTCGGTTGTTCCGTCTGATTCTTTGCTCAACTTACGTAGATCTTCTGTACTTGGGAAGCGTAAAGTCTTGAGATCGGTTGCGTTGACTTGCGTGTGGCCCGAGAACATGCGGAAATAGCGGTCTACAAATGTTGAATTTAGCCAAGCTGTTAACCCATGAGCTAGATCCTGGTCGAGGCCAACTCCAGAGGTATGGAAAACATTCAGGTGGTTTTCGAACGCCACAGAACCCGGTTTTACGATTGGCGACCAGGTAGCTGCTACGATACGTCGGCGTTCTTCTTTGGAACTGAAACGCTTTACTACTGTGTACCACCCTTCCGGCAGCAGCAACATGTTTTCCTTATCTGATGCAGGTATAAACCATTGCGGTTTTCGACCATCAATAGGCCAAGTAACTGTGCCGTTTTTGATATTCACAGGGTAAACAAGAGGATGTCCATCTTCTGACTGTATGAAAGAGAGTGACTCCTTCGAACGGAAGTCGACAACCTTGCCAGTAGATACAGTTATTCCTAAGTCTGTAAGTGAACACGGAAGTGTAAGCATCTTTTCTGCGATTTCTGTGTCTTCTTCAGAGGTGGCTAAACGGATAAACTGGTGTGGATCGTTAGGCCTAACTACCTCGGTATAGGCTACGTGTCGCTGAACTTGATCGCCAAGGTGGTCATGGCTAACTGACAACGTAACCTTGCCCTGCGGAGTATTTTTGGAAGCTGCAAAAATAACGTTTTCTTGAAGGACACCTGTGTCGTTAAATACAGTAGACCGGGAATCAAAAACATGGATTTTATTTAGGGTTAGAGAGCGCAGAAGACGCTTTCTAAAACTACCAAAGTAGGGACCGTTGAAAAATGACCTAGGAGTAATAGCTACCAAGGTGCCCCCAGACTTCAAGGTGTCAATTGAAAGTGCCAAGAATGCGGCGTATAGATTCGGTGTGTCTAGACCATAGGCCTGTAGCGCTTTCCTATGAGGGCTCGAATTAGATATCTTCCCGTACGGAGGGTTCTCAATAACTATATCGAACTCTGCTTGGAAGTTGAGAGTAGAGTCTAAACCGGTGCTGTCGAGGATGTAGTCAGCTTCCAAGACTTGGGTAGAGACTTGGGCAGGCGCTAGTTGCTCACAAGCATGTAGGGTAGCAGTGAGAAACGGGATCATCGCTGGGTCCCGTTCTACAGCAGTAACGTGGATTATGGCATTGGGCTTTTCCCGCAGGAGACGTTCGATTAGAGCGGCGGAGAGTATACCACTGCCTGCCCCTGGATCAAGGATTTTATACTGCTCTTGGTCTGGGAAATCGATCATCGAAGCGATGAGACGTGCTGCAGGGGCAGGGGTAAAAAACTGACCAAGAGTACTTTGAGTCTTAGGATTGATGCTATCCAAGGCATGCTTTCGTTCCAGCTCAGCTATATCAACAAGGTCATGTACTTCCATAAGATAATGGTATCATTCTGCGCTTCCAGGGTGAGGAGAACTTTGGCATTGCGACCCAATGCCAAAGTATAAGATGGTAAAAGCTAAAGTAGATTCTCTATTATTAAGCTGTTGAAGATTTACTAAACCTAAATATGTGTAGGTGGAGTAGACCGATAACTTGTTGGGCGGCTTAGAGAAAACCCCGCCGGGCTTCAGAGAAGTCAATCGGCGGGGTGGATGGAGCGGCTGACGGGAATCGAACCCGCGTATCAGGCTTGGGAAGCGTGCGCTCTACCATTGAGCTACAGCCGCGTACCTGACTTTATACTAGCACAGCTATGTGCTGACATAGAGAGCAATAGCACAGCTAACCATCCTGTTCACGGGCTGAATGCATCATGCGGTAGGTTCTGCGTCTTAGGAGCGAGTAAAATCCCGTGAATTGGGGTGAAAACCAGCCCATGAAGGCGCGTCGGGGCGTTATTCTTAAAGGGTGCTACTATCTGATCGTCATATTCTAGAAGAAATCAACGCGGGCAATATTGTCCTGGAGCCTTATGAGCAGTCGATGATCCAGCCGGCGAGCGTGGATGTGCGTATCGACCGTTTCTTCCGCCTCTTCGATAACCATAAGTACCCGCATATTGACCCTTCGCAGCCTCAGGAGGACCTGACCCGCCTGGTGGAGGTCGCTCCCGATGAGCCGTTCATCCTGCACCCGGGTGAGTTCGTGCTGGGCGCAACCTACGAAAAGGTGACCCTGCCCAATAACATTGCGGCACGCCTGGAGGGTAAATCCTCCCTGGGCCGACTGGGTCTGTTGACTCACTCCACCGCCGGTTTTATTGATCCGGGCTTTTCGGGTCATGTGACCCTGGAGCTGTCGAATATGGCGACTTTGCCGATTATGCTCTGGCCCGGTTCTAAGGTGGGTCAGTTGTGCTTCTTCCAGCTCAGCTCGGATGCTGATCACCCCTATGGTTCGGGTGCTTATGGTAACCGTTATCAGGGTCAGCGCGGGCCCACTGCATCGCGCAGCTACCTGAATTTCCATCAAACGATCATCCCCACCGAATCCTAAACGGCGGGCACACCTAAAGGTATCACTCTCATGACCGCACACTTACTCATCCTCAACCCTGCCGGGGTAGAAGTATCCATTCTCTTCACCGCCGACATTCCCACCGACGCGCTCGAGGCCATGCGCCATAGCTGGGCAAATATTGACCAGCAATGGTTTGACGACGTGGACGAAGCCTACGCGCAGACCAAAACCTTCCGCCAGCTGCTGATCGTGCACGGCGAGGAAGTCTCGCCCTTCGACGACTACCAGTACATGCTGCACCGCTACATCTCCGTCGGCACTCTGCGCCACAGCAGCACCGCACAAATGATGCAAGAACTGACCGGGCGCATCACGCTGAGCCTGCTCGAAGCGCTCGCCGGCGGTCCCACCCTGCTGCACGCAGCACTGCTGGGGGACGAAGAAACCGGCCGTGCCGTGGCGTTCATTGGACCCTCCGGGCGAGGTAAAACTACCGCCGCTCGCACCCTCGGCCAGCACTACCGCTACCTGAGCGACGAAACCAGCATCATTAATAATGATCTGAGCGTGGTGCCCTACCCCAAGCCGCTTTCCGTGATCGAAACCAAGGGTGAACCTAAGGCGCAAATCCCGGCTGCCGAGCTTGGTCTGAACCCGGTGGCAGCCGATAGCACCGACTACTCGCTGGTGCGTCTGGTGCTGCTCAACCGCGACGAACAGTTCACCGAACCCACCGTGCAGACGGTGCCCTTGGCTGAGAACCTGGCCGAGGTGACCGCTCAAAGCTCCGGCCTGGCCATGCAAGAGACCGGTTTGCGTTCTATTCTGGATGTTCTGGGCGCCACCGGCGGCCTGGTGCAGCTCAACTACGCTGAAATTGCGGACACTCTGCCGCTGGTTCAGCAGATCTTCGCCGGCGAGATTGAGCCCCTGGAAGAGGATATTGAAGCGATCAATAACCGCGATATGCTCCCTCCGGTTTACCCCAACGGTACCGTGACCGTGCACCGCGGCACCGGCACCAGTGCGGCATGGGTGGGGGATACTTTCTACCTGTTCAACGGTCAGCGTCTGGACCAGCTTTCGGCATTCGCCGCTGAATGCTGGTTGCAGGCTGAGCCCGAGGTGGACCGCAACACCCACTTTGAGCGCATGGGGGAGCTTTTCCCCGGCCTACCCGAGGACGCCTACGATAATATCCTCACTGAGTTGGCACAGAATAATATGATTCATATTTACGTGACCAATGACCCGGTGTACACCGAGCCCGAGATGCTGAACGAAGAAGCCTCGAATCAGCTCGATAGCAGCCAGGGTAATGACGATATTATTGAGGAAGACTTCGCTGACTAGTCTTTGAGCTAAGGCTCTATACTGCACGGCAGATAGATTAAGACCCCGGTAGATACATGATGATGTGTCTACCGGGGTCTTTGCCTATAGCGTGGTTCTGTAGGTTATTGCCGGGTGGAGATAATCTCCTTGGCTTTTACCAGGACCGATTGCTTATACTCTTTAATTTCATTGAGTTTCGCTTGGTTTTTAATAATGAGTGGACCCTGATAGGAAGCCTCAAGGTTTGCAAGTTTTTGCGCAAATTGGAGGGATTCGCTGCATTCCGCTTCGATGGTTGCAATGCGTATTTCTTCCGCCTTAGCTTGTTCTTTGGTCAGAGATTTATTGTCTAAACCTGCTTGTATGGCGTATAGATCTTTTAGCTCCCAGCTATGAATGTCTCGCGTCGGACTTAAATTTTTGCTCTCAAGACATGCCCACTGTTCTTTTCGGAGTTTTGCCCATTCTGATGAATTTTCAGCTGCATTTGCAGCCTGGCGTTGGAGAATCCCTATAAATTTACCCTCATCTGTACCTGCAGTGCTAGCACTGAGTAGTTTTGTTATCTCAATATCCTCACCGGCGCACTTTTCCGCAAGGGCTTGTGGAACCTGGCTGAACTTTTGGCTGTCCTCAGTGATGGGAGCTGAGGAGAAACCGTACTTCTGTGCCCATGAAATATTCCAAGCGCCATAGAGATTATTTATAGGTTTTTCATATTCTGGATATGGAATATCACTATATCCATTAGCTCTATAGCAATCAACACGGGTAAAAAGATTCGCGCGGTGAAGAATCTGAGACTCTTCTTGCGTAAAGAAATATTCATCAAGCGGGAAGACTATCTGGTTATTTTCATAATCTAAACGAGCAGTCCATGATGTATCTTGCTCAAGACTGGGAGTGCAAGCGGATAAAGAAAATATAAGTATTAATATGCACAGTGCTCTTATTCTCATAATTTTATACTCCTTTGTAAAGGTGTAGGGAAATATCTTATATATTTCCCTACACCTGTTTAACCCAGTTTAGTTTAGTAGATTTGTATAGAAATCTGCTAATGTACCTTCACTGAGCTAATACGATCATTCCAGGTCTCGCCCCAATGAAGATTGGTCGCAAATCCAGTCAGGTCGTTAATGCTCCAGCTGAACTCGAACTGGCGGCCGCGGAAAAAGCCATCCTCGTAGTACGTCACCTTGGTGTTGCTGTAATTGAGAACCGAAGAAATATTGTCGTTCTCCTGACGAGGGATAACCGGGTGCTCACCGCGCCCGAAGTAACTGGCTCGAGACCAGCTATCGTAATTTGAATCCAGATAGGTCTGGATATTAGCATGTGCGCTGGGGAAGGTAAAGATACCCAGTGAGCACAGTACGGTGATGAAAGTGATGAATGCACGCAGAGTTTTCATTCCTGCTGCCCTCCTAGAGGTAGG
The DNA here is from genome assembly GCF_030540545.1 of Rothia sp. (in: high G+C Gram-positive bacteria). GTDB lineage: Bacteria > Actinomycetota > Actinomycetes > Actinomycetales > Micrococcaceae > Rothia. Next base: position 34,828 of record NZ_JAUNVZ010000003.1, read on the forward strand.
GGTGGGAAATGCGTCCTACAGTGGCAACACTGCCCAATGTGAGTAAGTGACAGGGAATCTGCCGTGGATTCCTGCCCCTCTGAAGGTCTTAGAGCTTCTTAAAGTACCGGTGTCTGTAGACGATACACTCTAAGAGTCCTTCCCATTGCCATGTATGATACATCATAGTAGTGGTTAAATCTACTGTTATATGCAATATTATCTACATTATTTCAGAGGCACCGCTGCCTATCGAGCAGCCACCGAAACAGCACAACGGGGGCACCGGATTCTCCCGAACCCGATACCCCCGCCTCGTGCAGCCTTATGCACAGACTAGAATCACAGCATCTGAGGCTAAACCTAAGACTCAAACGGCGCACGGTAATTCTGCTGCGCACGCTGCTTCTCAATCTTCTTACGCAAACGACGCGCCTTGCGCGAACGCGTAGCACTGGGTGCCTGCAAAGGAATAGTCAGCGCCAAGCCCAAAGCAACCACCAGCATAATACCCAGCATGCCCCAAATTTGTTGACCGTACAGCGTCACAAACACACCAAAGAATAGCGGTGCCAAAAAGCTCGTTGCACGGCCAGTGGTCGAATACAGCCCAAAGAGCTCACCCTCAGTGCCCGGGTCAGCAATACGCGCCAAAAACGTACGCGACGCAGACTGCGCAGGACCAATAAACATGCACAATAGCAGACCGCACACCCAAAACATCTGCCCGCTCGGCGCCATAAACAGCGGAATAGACGAAAGCATAATCGCGCCCAAAGACAGCAGAATCAGCATCTTCGGCCCCAAATAATCATCCAGGTAGCCGCCCACAATCGCGCCCACACCCGCCACAGCATTAGCCGCAATACCAAAAAGCAGCACATCGGTGGTCGTAAACCCAAAAGAGCCCGCAGCCAAAATACCGCCAAAAGTATAAATACCCACCAGACCATCGCGGAACACGGCGCTGGCCACCAAAAACTTCAGCGTCTGCGGCTGAGTACGGCGCAAACGCACCACCGTACGCCACAACTCACGATACGACTCCACCAAACTACCGCGACGGCTCGGCGTAAAACGAGCCATACCGCGCTCCAGTGAACGACGCTCACGAACCGGCAGAACCGACGGCAAAAACTCGTTGCGGTTACGCATACGCACCAGCACCGGGGTGCAAAACACCAGCACCCACGCCGCCACAAACAGGGCAATAGCACGAATATTCAACGCATCATCGGTGGGCAAATTCAGCAGCGCAGGAACAGACTCCCCAAAGCCAATAAAGAGCAGCAGCACCAAACCTAGGGCAACAATACCCCCAAAGTACCCGGCAGACCATCCAATACCCGAAATCTTGCCAATATTAGCCGGAGTCGACACACGCGGCAGCACAGCGTTATAGTTCACCACCGCAAACTCATTAAAAATCGCCGCCACCGAAATCAGGCCAACACCCAGCCACAGATACTGCGGGCTCGGGTACACAAAAAAGCACAGGACAGTCAGTGCCACCAGAATCAGGGTATTCACACCCAGCCAGAAAATATTCCTCCCGCTACGATCAGCACGCTGACCGGTCACCGGTGCCAAGAGCGCAATCAACACACCCGCGGCAGTCATGCCGTAGGAAAGCATTTGCGAGGTATGGGCAGGGTCGCCGAAATAAACACTGGTCAAATATACGGTAAAAATAAAGGTGGTCATCACCGCGTCATAGCAGGAAGACCCCACATCCCATAGCGCCCACGCCGTCACAGACCTCTTACTGGTGCTGTGATCTGGACCGCCAGAAACACTCTGAGCCATAGTCAACCTTTCACACCCTCTACGCGCAATCAATGCGCATAGAAGAGATAAAATTCAAGGACGCGCCCGGCATGGCACCGGGCGCATCCTCGACTACCTAGAATTTAGGAAAAGAAACGACGCTGAACACGCGCAATAGCAAAGCTAACCACGGTACCAGTTACAGCAGCCAGAATCGACCAGATCAGCGCATTGCGCAGAGTGTCCTCAGAATCCGGACCGATGACCGGGGGCTCCTTACCAGTAACACCCTTCCACACCAGACCCGCGCCCTTCGACGCAATAGCAGAACCTGCCATACCAATCAGGGCGGGAACCGCCTTCGAAACCAAAGCCATGATGCTCCTCCAAAAATCCATGTATGCGAACAGGCAAAAAGCCCACCCCCTAAGAGTATCCTGTTCGCCCGCAGGAAAGCGAGAAAAGAACGCTTAACAAACTGTAAAAATGCTGGGAATTATTATCATCTATGCCACAATAGGAACAAAGGGTGCTCCCCGCGTGGCGAGTACCGCGACAGGGGAGCGCCACCGTGGCGCTGAGAGTGCACACCCGTGCAGACCCTCGAACCTGATCCGGATCATACCGGCGTAGGGAGTCGAATCTCAACGCGCGCACAATGACGCTGCGCGCGGTCCCCTTCTCAACCCAAGGGAAGGAAAACATATCGTGAAAAACTACCGCTGGCGCGTGAACGAAATCGTGGTTCTCGCCGTTCTTGCCGCCGCATGCTCCGTTCTTTTCGCCATCTGGAACACCGCAGTCTACCCCGCAGCAAAGGGTCTGCTGGTTGCAACCCCCGAATACCGCCCCCTGATCGGTGGCGTCTGGCTGCTCGCCGGCGTGCTCTGCGGCTATATTATTCGCCGCCCCGGCGCCGCTCTTGCCGGTGAGCTGATTGCAGCTTTTATCTCCTCCATGCTGCCCGGTGGTGCCGGTGCTAGCGGCGAGATTCTGCTCTCCGGCCTGATTCAGGGCATCGGTGCCGAGATTATTTTTGCTCTCTTCCTCTACAAGCGTTGGGATGCGCTGACCGCCCTGCTTGCCGGTGCTCTCTCGGGTGCGTTTATGGGCGTGAGTGAACTGATTATTTACTATGCGGGTGTCTATGAGGGCTCCAAAGCATTCGTCTACGCCCTGTGCTCCATTATTTCCGGCGCGATTCTTGCCGGAGGCGTGAGCTGGCTGCTCACCCGCGCCCTGGCTCAGACCGGCGTGCTGGCTTCCCTAGCATCGGGTGCGCAGTCGCGCCGCGCCTAGGCTTGCGCGTTACCGTGCCCTATGGTTTCGGCTGTTCTGTAGCCAGGTGAAACCATAGGGTGCGGTTTTATCTCTTCTGTACCCCACCCGATGCCCGGTGCTATCCGGCAAAAACCCTAGTAGTCGCACCCATGAACACACAGACCGAAAACCCCACTTCTATCACAGACAGCGCCGATACACGCGGCGCCCTGATCGAGCTGGACTCTTTGAGCTGGCACCACCCCGGACGAGAAAACCCCACCCTCAACTCCCTAAGCCTGACTATCAAACCGGGCGAAAAAGTACTGCTGCTCGGCCCCTCAGGAGCCGGAAAATCAACCCTGCTGCACGCCATTGCCGGTGTGCTGTACGACCAGGACGGTCAGAGCGCCAGCGGAAGCATCACCATTAATGGCGTGCCCGCTGAGCAGGCACGCGGCTTGATTGCACTCATGCAACAGGACCCGGAATCCTCCGTGGTGCTCTCGCGGGTGGGCGACGATGTTGCCTTTGGTGCCGAGAATATGGCGGTTGAACCCAGCCAGATTTGGCAACGTGTTCAAGAGAGCCTCAACGCGGTCGGTCTGGGGCATCTGGAACTCGAGCGCTCCACCGCGGCACTATCGGGCGGACAAAAGCAGCGCCTGGGACTCGCGGGTATTCTCGCCATGCGCCCCGCAGCGCTGGCACTGGATGAACCCACCGCGAACCTGGACCCTGAGGGCGTGATTGAAGTACGCGATGCAGTCCTTGCCGCAGCTAGCACCACCGGTGCAACCCTGCTGGTGGTTGAGCACCGCGTGGGTATCTGGTCGCCCTTTATGGATCGCGTGATTGTCCTCGGCACTGACGGCACTATAAGCCACGACGGCACACCCGAACAGGTACTCGGCGCCGCGCGTGATGAGCTGATCGCCGGGGGAGTGTGGGTACCCGAATACGAACCGGAGCTACCCGCATTTAGCGCACCCGCTCCGGGTCGGAGCCTCATCGCAGCCCGTAAGCTCGGTATTAGCCGAGTAACCCCGACACGTAAAAGCCTGAAAATACGCCGCGCGCAGGTCAAGAAACACCCCGAACCCATTGAGCTGAACCTTGAAGCGGTAAAGAACTACACTCCGCAGGCACTGCGGGACATCACTGAACTGAGCCTGCACGAAGGAGAGCATATAAGTCTGCTCGGCCCTAATGGCGCCGGCAAATCAACCCTGGCACTCACCCTCGCCGGGCTACTTTACCCCGTGGCAGGTCGGCTTGAAGCTAGCCGGGCACTACGGACAGCGCGCGGAGGCGAGAAAATCCAGGCTCACTGGGATATTGCCTCCTGGAACCCGGCGCAGCTGGTGAGCCGCATTGGCTATGTTTTTCAGGAACCGGAGTACCAATTTGTGACCTCCCGAGTGCGCGATGAGCTGCAGGTTGGTCCGCGCCGCGTAGCGGCTCTGGAACATCGCACGGTGGACGAAGCTGAGCTGGCGGCGCGCACCGATGAACTGCTGGAACGACTGCGCCTAACCCATGTGCAAGATGCCAACCCCTTTACCCTGTCCGGCGGAGAGAAACGCCGCCTTTCGGTGGCTACCGCTCTGGCAACTCGCCCGCAGGTGCTCATTTTGGATGAGCCGACCTTTGGGCAGGATGCGCGCACCTGGGCTGAACTGGTGCAGCTGATTCGGCGTCTGGTCTCCGAGGGGGTGGCGGTGCTATCCATTACTCACGATGAAGCCTATACCCGTGCCTTGGGTGGGGCGCATATCCGCTTAGAGAATGTTCATTCTATGACTAACGGTTTGCAGGCAGAGGAGAATACCCATGAATAACGATATTTTCTCCTCCATTATTCGCCGCGATAGTTTCTTCGGGCGTCTAAACGCTGGGCTAAAAATGGGCGTCATGTTCCTGCTGATTATCGCCATTATGATCACCAAAGACCCCGTCACCTCCCTCGGGTTCTTCGGGGCGCAGGTGCTGCTGGTCAGCCTGTGTGGCTTCAACCTGTTGCGACTGTCTTTCTATCTCTGGCCGCTGTTGGTGGCGCTACTAACCACCGGCTGGTCAACGGCGCTACTGGCACCTAAAACAGGGCAGATACTCTGGGATTTTGGGCTGAATTCAATCAGTACCGGTTCCCTGGAAGTGGCGGTAAATATGATGCTGCGCGCCCTGGCGATGACCATCCCCAGCCTGGTCTTCGTTATGAGCACCGACCCGACAGATCTGGGTGATGCCCTGGCCCAACGCTGGCGACTGCCGGCTCGTTTTGTGCTGGCGGCACTGGTGGCTTTGCGTCTGGTGGGTGTGCTCTTTGGGGAGTGGCATGCTCTCGGCCAGGCTCGACGCGCTCGCGGTTTGGGTGCGGGGCAGTCCTGGTGGGGGCGTGTGCGTACCGCTGCGGGGCAGTGTTTTGCGCTGTTGGTGCAGGCTATTCGTCGCGGTTCCCGCTTGGCGGTGACGATGGAGGCGCGTGGTTTTGGTGCGGGGCGGCGTACCTGGGCTCGTGAGTCTACGGTTTCTCGTGCCGATTATCTCGTGCTTGCGGTATCCGTGCTCATTATTGTGGCTGTCTATGGTCTCTCTGCCGCTCTCGGATCCCTGACTTTCATCTGGGGATAATGGCATATTTGTCATGGTATGGCACAAAATTAGAGTGAGAATGATTGACAGCTATACCTAGGGGGGCATACTTAAAGTGAAGAAGTCATTAACTATTCGCAGGAAACACACCCAACAGAAAGCGAGTCATCATGAAATCTTCATCCGTTTACAAGCTGCACGGTATGCGTGAACCGCGTAAAACCTCCCGTCTGCTCACCATGTGGCGCGCAGTGCCCGCATGGGTTCGCGCCCTCATTGGCTGGGCATGGAGCGTAGCAGCCGTCTGGATTATGACCAAATACACGAGGGGTCTGCCCTGGTTGGAAGCAGAAGTAATCATTGTTGCCCTGCTCTTCGGGACAGCATTCGCCGCGGCCGCTCACTGGTACCGTGCTAAGCATCCGCTTTAAAGCTGAAGCGGTCATGGCTACACGCTACACCTAATACAGGTGGTGGGGCTTTTCTTGAAGAATCAAGAAGAGCCCCACCACCTGTATTAAAAGAGAATCCTTAGGAATCCTGCGCCAAATAGCCCATAAATACGCGGGTCAGCTCAGGATCCGTAGCAATAGCCGTACCGTTCACATGGGTCACCGGCGCCAGCAGACGCACTGAAGAAACCAGCCACAGGCCGTTAGATTCCAACAAATCCTGAGGATACAGCGGACCGTACCCCAACTCCCAGCCATCGGCACGAGCAGCATTAAAAATAGCGCCCTGAGTGGTGCCCGGCAGAATACCGCGGCTCGGCTCCGGAGTGTACAAAACCTTACGGTCCCCCTCAATCTTCGCCATAATCACCGAAGAGGTCGCACCCTCCAAAATACGGCGATCATCGGTCATAAAAATACCGTCATCGGCACCCTGAGACGCCACATAGCGCAGCATCGCCATATTCATCGCATAGGAGAGAGTCTTAGCGCCCGCCAGAAGCCACGGGTACGCCGTATTCTCCGCCGGGTCGTGGCCACGAGGTAGCAAAATAGCCTTCACACCCGAGGCACGCTGAGCAATACCCTTAGCGGGTGCGGCAGCAGCCGTCACCCAGGAATGCGGACCCTGCGCGGGAGTGCCTCGAGAAATAATAATCTTCACCAGGTGCTCCTCACCCAGCTCCGTGACAGTACCCGGAACAGCCGCCTGCATGAGAGTCTGCAGCGCCGCGCGCAAAGCAACCGGGTCAGGCTCCGGCAAATCCAGCAGACGCGCAGAAGACGCCAGACGCGCAATATGCGAATCCAGCTTGCGCACACGACGATTGACCGCGAGCATCGTCTCAAAAACACCGTCGCCGCGGGTCAGACCCTGATCCTCAATACTAATCAGGGGCTTCGAGGGGTCAGCAAGCACACCGGCAGGGTGCGCGGGATCAATCATCACAACACTAATGGACATACTCTAAGCATAGCGCGGACAGGAGGAATACACATGAATATAAGCCCACACGGTGCAAGCAGCCACCGCAAACAAAAGTGCCACCCGGGGTATATCCGGGTGGCACCTCATAGATGAAGATTAGAGGCTACTTGCCGTCCGCGCTGAAATCAGAAGACAGACGCGGAGTAGTCCACAGCATGAGCGCAGTCAGAGCAGCAAAGCCCAGAATAGACAGACCCATGGGCATATACGCGTGCTCGCCACCTAGGCTCACCAGGGGAGCGGCAATACCGCCAATGAGCGCCTGAATAGTACCCATGACCGCAGAAGCGCTACCGGCAACCTCGCGCGCCTCCGCAATAGCAAGAGCCGAGGAGTTACCAAAAATCAGACCAACAGAGCAGGTCAGAGCAAAAAGCAGCACCAGAGTTACCCAATAGTTAATGCCAAAACTAAAGGAAATCATCAGCAGAACAGCCACTGTCAGCAGGGAAGAAACACCAATATTAAGCACCGTGCGCTGACCGACCTTACCCACCAGATTCGTCGCCAAAGAACTCATTGCCACAATACCGAAAGAGTTAATGCCGAACACAATGGTGAACTGACCCGGATCCATGCCCAGTACATTCTGCAGCACGAAAGTAGAGCCCGAAATATAGGAGAAGAGTGCACCAAAAGCAAAAGACATGGTCAGCATAAAACCAACATAGCGGCGCTTCTTCAGAACCACCGGCACACCCGAATAAGCATGCAGCACGCTACCTGCCAGACGACGCTCAACGGGCAGAGTCTCGCGCACAAAAAGCAACACAGCCAGCATCAGCAAAGCGGTAATCACCGTCAGAACATTAAAGACAGTACGCCAGCTACCCCAGGAGAGCACCCAACCGCCAAAGAGTGGCGCCAGCACCGGAGCAAAACCATTGATCATCATCATAATGCCCATGAGCTTAGCGGTCGCAAGACCCGTAGTCGTATCGGCAACAATAGAACGCGCCAGCACAGAACCCGCCGCGCCGCTAAAGCCCATAATGAAACGAGCCGCAATAAAGACCTCAATATTGGGGGAGAAGGCGCACAGAGCGGTCGCCACAAAGCACACCACCGAGCCAATCAGAATGGGCACGCGGCGACCGGTCTTATCCGAAAGCGGGCCAATGACAAACTGGCCCAGTGCCATACCGAGCATAAACGCCGAGAGGGTCATCTGAGCCGCTGCGGCGCTCGTGTTCAGATCCGTGGCGATCTGCGGGATGGATGCCAGGTACATATCAATACCCAGTGGGCCAATAGCCGTCAGAGACGCCAGGGTAACAATGAGTGCGGGGGAGAGCCCGAAGGAAATCTTAGCCGGAGGCTGTGCCGGGGAGGCAGGAGAAGAAGACATAGCTACTTTCTGTGTGTGGTGGGTAGTGCACCGGCGCTTTGTGCCGCCGAATCACTTGGGTCCGACGGAATGCAAGCTGAATGCACAATGTTTTAGCCTATCTCTTTTCACTCACTCTTCGTAAGCGCGCGGAGGGTCTTTATGAGAAAGTTCATAGGCTCAGCGCAGCACTCTACGGACGAATAAGGTAGGTGGTGGAGCGGGCAAGCTTGTGGAATGTGCGTTCTGTGAGTGCATCAGCGGCACTCAAAAGAGGAGAATACATGCACGCAAAATCCTTGAGGAGCTGCTCCTCCTGATCCGCCCAGCGCTGCCAATGCGGCTCATAGGTGCTGCCATCGCGAGTCAGAGCACGCTCGCGGCGAATATCAGCCGGACTCGTGCACCATAGTCCGGCAGAATGGGCGCCGGTTAGCGCGCCCACTCCCTCCGCCACAATAATGGGCGCCGGGGTGAAAAGCTCCTCAGGCAGGGCGCGGGAATGCTCCCAATCCCTGCGGGCAAAGGGCGCGGGGCGGCCGCTGGCTAGCAGGGCAGCCTGCACAATCCACTCATTAACCCCGGCGCGGAGGCCATCCCAACCGGGATAGATATCATCCAGGGTAAAGAGCGCCAGTTGGCCGGGATAATCCCGGGCGAGCTGGCCGCATAGCGCCTGGCGCAGGGTGGTTTTGCCACTACCGCTACGCCCATCAATCGCCAGAATAAACGGCTCGGTGGAGCGTGTACGATGGCGGTCAATATCTTCTCGTAGTCGAGCGTAGAGCTCATCAAAGAAGGCGCTAGCGCGTAGCGCCGCCACGCGTGGCAACGATGCTATTTGAACCATGCCGAGTACCGATAGTCGCCAGCAGCGCCCTAGAGTTTGCCCTCTTTGAGCGCGGCAATAACGCCCTTGGCGGATGCGTCCATTAGGTCGTAGGTTGTGTAAAAATCCTTCATCTCGCCGTACCAGGGGTCAAAAATGCCCTGTTCGTCCAGGCTCTTACCCTGCATATTCGGTGCGAAGGAGCGCAGCATGCGGATCTTCTCGCGATGAGCCGGGGTGGGTGCCATCTGGCTCAGGCGCAAGAAGTGGTTCACATCCAGCGCCAGCAGCAGATCATAGCGGTCGAAATCTTCCGGGGCGAAAACCTGCGCGCGGTGCGCAGAGGCATCAATGCCGTGCTCGCGCAGCACAATATCGGTGCGCGGGTCTACGGGGTTGCCCTCTTCTTCATTGGATAGACCGGAGGAGGCGACCGTCACCTGAAGTCCTTCCTGCTCGGCGTAGCGGCGCAGCAGGTATTCGGCAACGGGGGAGCGGCAGATATTGCCGGTGCAGATGGTCATCATGGAGTACATATCTCTAGTGTACTCGCAGCAAACTCCCAGCTTCGCCCGGGGTGAAATTGGGGTGATGGCGAGGTGTTTCGGGGCGCTTGTGCAGGATTTTTTCAAAAATTTCTATCCATGTGACTCAAGGTTGATTGTCTCTACTTCCCTGTAAAATCAAGGAAGTTTAAGGGTTTGCGGGAGTATGAGGGAAATATTTTTAAAAAACTTGAGTCTTTTTGACTCAACTCTATTGACAGGGTCTCCCCAAAGGCGCATACTTGTATATGTACGGTTTGACCGGGGGCAAACCCCGAATCGAATCACAGAAGACTTAACAGAAAAAACCCGCCCCGTGCAACACGAAGCGGGGCATGAACTCAAGGAGTTAGAAACAATATGGCACGTGCAGTAGGCATTGACCTCGGTACCACCAACTCTGTCGTTTCCGTTCTGGAAGGCGGCGAGCCCGTCGTTATTGCGAACGCTGAAGGCGCTCGCACCACCCCCTCCGTGGTGGCATTCTCCAAGGACGGCGAGGTTCTCGTCGGCGCAACCGCAAAGCGCCAGGCAGTAACCAACGTGGACCGCACCATTGCATCCGTCAAGCGTCACATGGGCACCACCTGGACCCAGGACATTGACGGCAAGCCCTACACCGCTCAGGAAATCTCCGCTCGTACCCTCATGAAGCTTAAGGGTGACGCAGAAGCATTCCTGAACGACACCGTTACCGACGCGGTCATCACCGTTCCGGCATACTTCAACGACGCTGAGCGTCAGGCAACCAAGGAAGCAGGTGAAATCGCAGGTCTGAACGTTCTGCGTATCGTCAACGAGCCCACCGCTGCAGCACTGGCATACGGTCTGGATAAGGGTAAGGAAGACGAGCTGATCCTGGTCTTCGACCTCGGCGGCGGTACCTTCGACGTCTCCCTGCTGGAAGTTGGCAAGGATGAAGACGGCTTCTCCACCATTCAGGTGCGCGCAACCAGCGGTGACAACCGCCTCGGTGGCGACGACTGGGACCAGCGCATTGTTGACTGGCTGCTGGGTGAAGTCAAGGCAAAGAACGGCGTAGACCTCTCCACCGACAAGATCGCGCTGCAGCGTCTGCGCGAAGCAGCAGAGCAGGCTAAGAAGGAACTCTCCTCCGCAACCAGCACCAACATCTCGCTGCAGTACCTCTCCGTGACCCCCGAGGGTCCGATCCACCTGGACGAGAAGCTGACCCGCGCAAAGTTCGAGGAACTGACCCGCGATTTGCTCGAGCGCACCAAGAAGCCCTTCCAGGATGTTATCAAGGAAGCAGGCGTGTCCGTCTCCGACATCGCACAGGTTGTGCTGGTCGGTGGCTCCACCCGTATGCCCGCAGTGGCAGAAATCGTCAAGGAACTCTCCGGTCGCGAGCCCAACAAGGGCGTGAACCCGGACGAGGTCGTGGCAATGGGTGCAGCACTGCAGGCAGGCGTGCTGAAGGGTGAGCGTAAGGACGTTCTGCTCATCGACGTGACCCCCCTGTCCCTGGGTATTGAGACCAAGGGTGGCGTGATGACCAAGCTGATCGAGCGCAACACCGCAATCCCGACCAAGCGTTCCGAGACCTTCACCACCGCAGAGGACAATCAGCCCTCCGTGTCCATCCAGGTCTTCCAGGGTGAGCGTGAGTTCACCCGCGACAACAAGAACCTGGGCACCTTCGAGCTGACCGGTATCGCACCGGCACCGCGCGGCGTACCCCAGATTGAGGTCACCTTCGACATCGACGCCAACGGTATCGTGCACGTCTCCGCAAAGGACAAGGGCACCGGCGTTGAGCAGTCCATGACCATCACCGGTGGTTCCTCCCTGTCTCAGGAAGACATTGACCGCATGGTCAAGGACGCTGAAGAGCACGCAGAGCAGGACAAGGCACGCCGTGAGGCAGCTGAGACCCGTAACCAGGCAGAGACTCTGGTCTACTCCGTCGAGAAGCTGCTCAAGGATAACGGCGACAAGCTCTCCGCAGAGACCAAGTCCTCCGTTGAGGCTGATGTTGACGCCCTGAAGAAGGCTCTGGAAGGCGACGACGATGCAGCAGTGAAGGCAGCATTCGACAAGCTGAACGAGAACCAGGCTAAGATCGGCCAGGAAATCTACGCAGCAGCTCAGGCAGAAGCAGCAGAGCAGAAGCCCGCAGCTGACGAGGATGTTGTCGACGCCGAGGTTATCGACGAAGACGAAAAGAAGTAATCATGGCTGAACAGGACAACACTCCCGAACAGGTCGATCCGCTGGAAGAGGCTTTCGCAGCACCCGCTGCTGAAGGTCACGAAGAGCCGGCTGTTGAGGCTGAGCTGGTAGACGAGGTAGCTGAGGAAGAAGTAGAAGCTAATGCTGATGCTGCTCTGGCTGCCGAGCGTCTGGAGGATCTGCTGCGTTTGCAGGCTGAGTTCACCAACTTCAAGAACCGTACCGTTCGTGAAAAGGAGCAGCTGCGCACCGTCACCATTGGCGACGTGATTACCGCACTGCTGCCCGTGCTGGACGATCTGGATGCTGCGCGTAAGCACGGCGATCTGGACGAGGGTCCCTTCGCGGCAATCGCCGTAAAGCTGGAAGAAACCCTCACCAAGCAGGGCATGGAGCGTTTCGGTGAAGTGGGCGAGGCATTCGACCCGCAGATTCACGAAGCTGTTCTGCAGCAGCCCACCGATGAGGTGGAGCCGGACCATATCTCCATGGTTCTGCGCTATGGTTACCGCGTGAAGGATCGCGTGGTACGCACCGCACAGGTGGCTGTGGCTGCGGCTCTCTAAGTCTGCTGAGCTAGAGATTATCTTAGAGATATAGATAGGGTGGGGCGTCATTCCTTAGGGATGGCGCCCCACCCTTTTTGTATAGGTGTGGGCGTGAAATTAGGTGAAAAATACTCGCCACAACTCTTCCAAAGTTGAGTCAAGTACGCTAAACTTAATGGTAGAGATAAGACTAAAACGCCGTCCCAATACACGAGGAGGGCGGCACAGATATCAAGGAGAAAAACACAATGGCAAGTGAAAACTGGCTAACTGACGACTTTTATAAAGCACTGGGCGTCAGCGAGAATGCAAGCGACGCAGATATTAAAAAGGCATACCGTAAGCTCTCCCGCAAATACCACCCCGATCTAAACCCCGATAACGCCGAGGCTGAAAAGCGCTTCAAGGAAATCTCCGAAGCCTATGATGTGCTCTCGGATGCCAAGCAGCGCGAAGAATACGACCAGATTCGCCGCTACGGTGCCGCGGGTATGGGTGGTATGGGCGGCGGCTTCCCCGGCGGTTTTGGCGGCGGAGCCCAGAATATCAATATTGACGACCTGCTCGGCGGCCTGGGAGGCATGTTCGGCGGTATGGGTGGCGGCCGCGGCGCGGGCTTCGGTGGGGCAGGCTTCGGGGACGCGTTCTCCGGCTTTGGCCAACAGGCTCCGGCACGCGGCGCCGATATTGACACCAGTACCCGCATCACCCTGGCTCAGGCGTACACCGGCGCGCAGGTCACCGTCTTCTTGCCCGGCGGCGATAACACTACCGCACGTATTCCCGCCGGCGTGAAGGATGGCCAGAAGGTGCGCGTACGCGGCAAGGGTCAGGCGGGCCCTGGTGGCAATGGTGATCTGATTGTGACCGTGCGTGTCTCTGAGGATACTTCCTTCTTACGCGAGGGTGATAACCTGATCATGCGCGTTCCGGTGACCCTGGAAGAGGGGCTCAAGGGCACGATTCTGGAGGTTCCCCTGCCGGGTGGCTCGAGTGTGAAGATGCGTTTGAATCCGGGCGGTGTGGGCCGTAAGCTGCGCGCTAAGGGTCGCGGTTTCAAGGGTAAGAACAGTACGGGCGATCTGCTGGTCATCCCCGAAGTCAGCCTGCCCGCCGATCTGAGCGATGAAGCAATGGAAGCGCTGGACGCCTTCCTGGCTCTGGTGCCGGAGAGTAATCCGCGTGAAAACCTGGGGAAGAAGGTGGCTTAATCATGGCAAAAACTCCTCACGGGCAGCAGGAGAATGAAGAACCTCTCCACAGCGCAGACCGCCCGGTCTTCGTCATCTCGGTGGCTGCGGAGCTGGCGGGTATGCACCCGCAGACCCTGCGCCAATACGATCGTATTGGTCTGGTGCAGCCCTCGCGTGCGCCCGGTAAGGCACGCCGCTACTCCCAGCGGGATGTGAACCTGCTCAAGCAGATTCAGGATCTCTCTCAAAAGGGTGTGTCTCTGGAGGGTATTCGCCGCATTATTGAGCTGGAGGCCCTGGTTGCTCAGCATGAGGAGCGTATTGCTTCCCTGCACTCTCAGCTGGAGGAGGCGCACGCTAAGCTCAGCGCCTCGGCTCGTGTTTTTGCTGCCGGTACCGCCGGTGAGGTGGTTCGTCTGGTGCGCGGTCAGCGTCCGGCACCGCGCCAGCGTTCTTCGGCGGTAGTACTCTACCGTGAGGCGCAGCGCTCCCGCACCGAGAGGGATTAAAAAGAATAAAGCTCTGGTGCTCAAGGATCTAGCCTTGAGCACCAGAGCTTTAACGCTTTAATACCTACTTGCGGCGGTAAGTTAGGTCGTGGGCGTTGCGGCCTGCTTCGCGAGCCTTGCGCTCAAAACTGGTCAGGGTACGACCCTCCCAGCGAGGAGCCCAACCACCAATCGGGTCCTCTTCGGTCACGCCCTCACCGGCGTGCACATTCTCAAAATCGGGGTGAGCATCCAACACCTCGCGCATAACCAGGGCGTACTCCTCCCAGTCGGTCGCAAGACGCCAAATACCGCCGGGCTTGAGCACACGAGCCACCTTGGAGGCGAAATCCGGGGAGACCAGACGGCGCTTGTGGTGGCGGGACTTATGCCAGGGATCCGGGAAGAATACCCAGAGCTCATCCACCGAATTTTCCTCGAGCATATTATCCAGCAGCTCGGGGGCGTTCGCCTGAGCCACGCGCACATTCTCAACGCCCGCCTGACCCATTTTCAGCAGCAGGTCAGCAATGCCGGGGGTGTACACCTCAACCGCCAGGAAATTTGCCTCGGGAACCTCAGCCGCGCGGTGCACAATTGCTTCGCCCAGACCCGAACCGATCTCAACCACCTGGTAGGCGCTACGACCGTAGAGCTCCTCGGGGTTAAAAGAAGCCTCGGGGGCCACGGAGGTGTCCGCATGGGTGCGCGGAATATCCAGCACGTGGGTGGGGGCGTAGGTATCCCACGCCTTCTGGCGGCGTGCGGTCAGTCGGTCGCCTCGGCGCACAAAGGAGTAAGGCTGACGACGGAATTCTACGGGGACTTCGCGCTTGCCGCTATCCTGTGCGGTGTTTACCTCGGGGTTTT
The DNA here is from genome assembly GCF_030540545.1 of Rothia sp. (in: high G+C Gram-positive bacteria). Lineage (GTDB taxonomy): Bacteria > Actinomycetota > Actinomycetes > Actinomycetales > Micrococcaceae > Rothia. The sequence continues at coordinate 49,862 of NZ_JAUNVZ010000003.1, forward strand.
CGGGTGCATTCTGAGTTTCTGCCATGTCTATCAGGATAACGCACCGGCTGTTTTTCTGCCCCGTTATGCCCTGTAGAGAGGGAAGAAAAACGCTCGGGGAGGGGGGTGCGGGATTGAGGATAGCCGCATGTTCATATTTCGAAAGATATGAATATATATGCCGTGTACCTCTTCCATTAGGGGAAATAGTGAGGTATGATACATAATCACAGGAAACTTTGGAAAATTTTTCGTTCCTTGGCACATAAAAACGTAGAATTTTGAGAAGGAATCTCGTTGCATACGGTGGCAAATCCTCCACCGACAGCGAGCCAGGGCATACAGCCCGCGAGGCTCTTAGAGCCTTTCACATTCCTTCCGGCGCTCGGTGTACACAAGAGAGAACATCGAAACGCTCCAACCAACGCATGAGGTGCACCGATAGAAGCGTGCAACCCCCAGCAGAAAAGAGAGAACGGTGACGCAGAACCCTAACGCATCTGCCCCCGTGGCAAAAACCGACCACCCCCAAGCATCCCCCCACCTGCAGCGCGGCCTAAGCAACCGACATATCCAGCTGATCGCAATCGGCGGCGCTATTGGTACCGGTCTATTCCTGGGCTCGGCAAAGACCCTGCAGCTCACCGGTCCCTCCATTGTGCTCACCTACGCCATTATCGGTCTGGTGATCTTCCTGGTGATGCGCACCATGGGTGAAATCCTGCTCTCCAAGACCGGATACAAGAGCTTCACCGACTACATTAGCGATATTCTGGGTCCGCGTGCAGGTTTCTTTGTCGCATGGTCCTATTGGTTCTTCTGGGTGACCACCGGTATTGCCGACGTGATCGCTATTACCACCTATGTGAACTTCTGGTTCCCAGACCTTGACCCGCGCATACCCGCATTCATTGTGATTGTGGCGCTGCTGGCGCTGAACCTGCCGAGCGTCAAGAACTTCGGCGAAATCGAATTCTGGTTCGCCATTATTAAACTGGTCGCCATTTCCCTGCTGATTCTGGTGGGCTTCTGGATGGTCATTATTGGCTTCAGCGCGAACGGTCACACCGCCTCTGTATCCAATATCTGGGCGCACGGCGGTATCTTCCCCCACGGCCTGATGGGCTTCCTGGACTCCTTCCAGATTGCTCTCTTCGCCTTTGTGGGCGCCGAACTGGTGGGCGCGGCAGTGGCTGAAACCCACGAACCGGAAAAGACCCTGCCCAAGGCTATTAACGCTGTTCCGGCACGTATCGTGATCTTCTACGCTCTGCCCCTGCTGGCTATTGTGATGGTGACCCCCTGGAACCAGCTGGACCCCAGCATTAGCCCCTTCGTCTCCACCTTCGCTATGGCGGGCATCGGTATTGCTGCCGGTCTGGTGAACTTCGTGGTGCTCACCAGTGCCGCATCCAGCGCGAACTCGGGTATTTTCTCCACCTCGCGTATGATCTACGGCCTGGCAGATGACGGCAATGCCCCCTCCTTCTTGAAGAAGCTCTCCAAGAACGGCGTGCCGCAGAATGCCCTGTACCTGACCTGCGTGCTGCTGCTTTTCAGCCTGGTCATGCTCACCTACGGCGATAGCGTGATTAACGCCTTTACCCTGGTGACCGCGGTGGCAACCCTCATGGGTATTTTCACCTGGATGATGATGCTCATTGCCTACATTGTCTACCGCGCCAAGTTCCCCGAGCGTCACGCAGCCTCCACCTATAAGGTGCCCGGCGGCGTCATCAGCGCCTGGGTGGGTCTGGTCTTCTTCGTCATTATGATCCTGGCGTACCTGGCTCAGGATGATACCCGAACCGCCCTGATCTATTGCCCCATCTGGTTCCTGGGTGTGTGGGCTGTATACGAGATTATGCGTAAGCGCCACGCGCGCAAGGCTGCTGCCCAGAGCGAGCAGCTTGAATCCTCGCAGTCCTAAAATAGTCTCGTGCTAAAACTCAAGCGGGCGCGCTATCGAATATTCCGATAGCGTGCCCGCTTGATGTTTCTTGAGGTGAATTCTTCGGCGATATCACGCCGGCAGGGAAAGCAACAGTCCCCAAATAGATTAACTACCGCCTAGCGTGCGACACTGAAACTATGAACTCTACGCTTGAGCCCAGAACCCGCGAACAGATTATGACCCGCATTGTCACCGACACGCAGATCAGTTTCCGTCGTGTCCGCGCCGCTCTGCGCCTGCTCGAGCAGGGCTACTCCGTGCCCTATATCGCCCACTACCTCAAGGCTGAAACCGGGGCTCTGCGCGATGTGCAGTTGCGTGCTATCCAAAGCCTATACACCCGGCTGCTGCAGCTTGAAGAGCAGCGCCGCGCCACCCATATGGAGCTTTTGCGTGCCCTGAAAGAAGAGCGCCTGGATCCCCTCAGCTACGAGCAGCTGCGCGAGGCACTGGATGCTGCTCAGAGTCAGCGCGCCATCCGTGAGCTCTACGCACCCTATGAAGAATCCGTGACCTCCCGCGCGCAATGGGCGCTCGCACTGGGGCTGGACGCCCTGGTGGAGGATCTGCTGGAGGTGCCCCTGGCGCAGGTGGGCGATATTGCCTCCTCCTATATCACCGGGGATGAAGAAATCCAGGAGCTGCGCTCCCTCGGATTGGACGCCATCACCAGCGTGGAGCAGGCTCTAGAGGGTGCCTACGCAATTCTTGTCGAGCGCGCCCTGACCGACCCGCAGCTGGGCGATACTCTCTATCAGCAGCTGCGCGCCCGAGGTATGATTTTCGCCTCCCGAGCTGCAGAGTCTGAGGGACAGAAGACCCCGATTTCTGAGGAAGAATCCCAGAAATTCGCCGATTATTTTGATTTTAGCGAGAGCATTGCCGATATCCGCCCCCACCGTGTGCTGGCGCTAGCTCGCGGCGCAAGTGCCGGGGTGCTCAGCTGCCGGGTGGATGTTGCGCCCGCACAGCCCGAGAGCGAATATATTCAGGCTCGCGCACCCTACGAGCGTGCCCTGGCGGCTGCCCTGCGTATTCCCGCCCAGGCGCTGAACACCGTTGAGGAGAGTACCACCGGTGGTGCCGATCAGCGCGTAATTGCCTGGCTGGCGGCAAGCGTGCGCTCCATCTGGGAGCAGAAGCTGCTGCCTCGTTTGCAGAACCGTATTTTTGAGAGCCTGCAGGATAGCGCTCGGGATGAAGCCGTGCAGATTTTTAGCGCCAATGTGCGCGATATGCTCCTGGCACCGGCAGCTGGCGAAGCGGTCACGATGGGCATTGCCCCCGGCTTTAAATCCGGTGCTAAGTGTGCCGTGGTTTCGGCTACCGGTCGCGTGCTGGAAAGCTTTGTCATTTTCCCCCTGGCGCCCCACTATGACCGCGCTGCCGCTATTGCCATGCTTTCCGGTGCCATAGCGCGCCATCAGGTGCAATTGCTGGCTCTTGGTAGCGGCTCGGCTGCCTCTGCCCCTATGCAGGCTCTGCTGCAGGATATGCTGGAGGGCTTGAACGGCGAGGCGCCGGCGATTGTACCGGTTTCCGAAGCCGGGGCTGCAGCCTACGCTACCTCAGCTCTGGGTGAGGCGGACTTCCCGGAGCTTGACCCGAGCCTGCGCGGCGCGGTCTCGATTGCCCGCCGCGTGCAGGATCCCCTGGCGGAGCTGGTGAAAATCGACCCGCAGATGCTTGGCGTTGGCCTATACCAGCACGATGTGAGCGCTGAGACTCTACGCGCTGCCCTGGCGGCAACGGTGCAGGATTGCGTGAACGCCGTGGGCGTGGATGCCAATACCGCCTCTGAGCAGCTGCTGGCGCAGGTTGCCGGTCTGGATGAAGACTCCGCCCGCGCCCTGGTTGCCTACCGTACCGAACACGGCCCCTTTATGAGCCGCGCTCAGATTGCTCAGGTGCCCGGTCTTGAACCGAAGATGTACCGTCAAGCAGCGGGCTTTATGCGCGTGTACTCTAATGAGCCCGGCGCGCACCGACTGGATGCCACCAGCATTCACCCCGAGCACTATGAACTGGCTCAGCAACTACAGGAAGAGACCCCCGATCTTAACGCTGAGCGTCTGCCCTCCATGCGCCGCGCCATGATTGAGGCCCAATACGGCCCCTATCTGCTGGGCGATATTCTCGGTGCCCTGCAGGCTCTGGAAGCCGGACAGCAGGATACCGTGCGCGCGCCCTTTAGCCCGCCCAAGCTCACCAGTACCATTAGCCGTTTTGAACAGCTGCGCGAGGGCATGATCCTGGAGGGCACCGTGACCAATGTGGCGTCCTTTGGCGCCTTTGTGGATGTTGGCATCTCCCAGGATGGCCTGCTGCATATTTCGCAGATGAGCCGTTCCTTTGTCTCCAACCCGCACGATATTGTGCGCAGCGGCCAGCGCGTGCGCGTGCGCGTGGTCTCGGTGGATGCACGCCGCCGCCGAGTCTCCCTCTCCCTGCTACTGCAGGATTAAGCTAGAGAGAGTCTTCCGTATCGGGACGGAAGAGCTCGCGCACATCGGCAACGCCCAGGGCGGTGGAACCAAAGCTTTCATCGCCCACCAGGGCGTCAAAAAGCTGCGCCTTGGATTCCTTGAGCTCCATAACCTTCTCTTCAATGGTTCCGCGCGCCACCAGACGGTAAATATGCACCTCACGCTCCTGACCAATACGGTGAATGCGGTCCACCGCCTGCGCCTCCGCCGCGGGGTTCCACCAGGGATCCATAATAAAGCAGTGGTCCGCCTCGGTCAGGTTCAGACCAAAGCCACCGGCCTTGAGCGAAATCAGGAAAATAGGTGCCGCTCCCTGGCGGAATTGATCAAGAACAGCCCCTCGATCGCGGGTGGAGCCATCCAGATAGAGATAGTCCAGAGAGTGAGCCTGCAGGGCGGCGGCAATACGCTTCAAAAAGCCGGTAAATTGGCTAAAAATCAGCACCTTAGAGCCGCTATGAATTAGAGCCGGTAGCTGCTGTAGCAGGTAGTCAATCTTAGCGCTCGACACGCCCTCATAGCGCTCCGGGTCAACCAGGGCTGCATCCAGAGCCAGACGGCGCAGCAGGGCCAGGGACTGGAAAATGGTAAAGCGGTGCTTATCAATATCCTCCAGTAGACCCAGTACCTTCTGGCGCTCGCGCTGCAGGTGAGTGTCATAAATACGGCGATGCGTGGGCGCCAAATCCAGCACCACGCGCTCATCATTTTTCGCCGGGAGCTCCTGAACCACCTGCTCCTTGGTACGACGCAGCATCAGCGGGCGGATACGCCTCTTGAGACGCTCCAGCTCGGGGATCTGCTGCTCACCCTCAGCACGGGCAGCCTCAATGGCGCGCACATAAAGCTCTTTAAACGTACGCGCGGAGGGGAAAAGCCCGTCGGCAACCAGGGCACAGAGCGCCCAGAGTTCCATCAGATTATTCTCAATGGGCGTGCCGGTCATGGCGAGCTTGAAGTCGGCGGGCACCTCGCGCGCCACTTTCCAGGCTCGAGTGGTGGCGTTTTTGACGAATTGAGCCTCATCGAGAATAAACGCGCCCCAGCTGCCGCCGGGAATATCCGGGTCAATAAATTCCTGCTCGTCCAGGCGCAGCAGAGCGTAACTGGTGATAACTAGCTGCGCGCCGGCAATACGGGACGCCACGCTATAACCACTCTTAGAGGAAGACTCGCTGAGCACCGCAACCTGAATATCGGGTAGGAAAGCCGCGGCTTCCGCCTGCCAATTGGCAACCACGGAGGTCGGGGCGACCACCAGGAAAGGGGAGAAAGGCATGGGTTCTTCGCCCGCAGCCGCACGCTGCTCATTGAGCGCCTCGTGGGTCTCTAGAGCGTGGGAGAGCAGAGCCATTGCCTGCACGGTTTTACCCAGACCCATATCGTCGGCAAGAATACCTCCCAGTCGGTGTTTATAGAGGAACGCCAGCCAATTGAGCCCCTCCTGCTGATAGGGACGTAAGGAAGCATGTAGAGCGCTACCGACAGAGGCTTCGGGTAAGATAGGCTCGTTTTCGCTGTGCGTATCGAGCAGGGTGCTCAGAGAGCGCACCTGCTCATCCCAGCGCGCTACGCTCTGCACCGAAGACGCCAGCTGCTCCAGCTCATTCCACAGGCTGGATTGGTGGCGATTAATCTCCAGCTCATGGGAACGGTCATTGAGAGCCCTAGCTTCGCTCATGAGCGCTCGCAGGGCCGCAAATTCGGGGCGCAGCAGGGAGAAATAGGTGCCATTGCCCAGCAGCATACGGTCCTGCTGCTTATCCAGCGCCTCGAAGACTTGGGAGAAGGGAACATGCCAGTCGTTGACCTTCAGCGCAATGCCCAGACCGAACCAGTCACGACGAGAGGTATCGGTGACTTGAATCTCGATGATCGTATTATCTACTTCGCGGAATGAGGGAACCTCACCGCGCAAACGCACCTGAACCCCCGGAATACGGCGCAGAACCGGCAGCAGGCGCGAAAGAATCTCCATAGTCTCCCAGCCCTCGTAGCGGCTGGGCTCAAACCCGGAATCCATAAAGGAAAAAGGCGCGCGGGCAAGGCGCACGGCACGCATAACCTTCGCCTCATACCGGCTATCGCGCGGCACGGGAGTCTCCTCACCCGCATAGCCCACCGCGGGCAGCACGCACATAGACGAGGCACTATCGCTTTCGGTGGGATCGGCAGGGTATTCCCACGCCCAGCTTAGGCGCGCATCGTGAGCAATCTGCTCATCAAAATCTATGCTCAGCACCAGCTGAGGCGGGCGCACGCTCGGCAGAGCCAGCGCAGGATCGGGGGTCAACGCCGGAATGGAACGCACCAGAGAGGGCAAGAATTCGCGCACAAAGCTGGGGCGCTCGGCAGCGGGAATCACCAGGGAATCCGTATTGACCAGGGAAGCGGCAATATCATCCAGAGGCTCGGTCAGGGGAATAAAGAGCAGATCTACACCCGCAGGAATATCCGGAAGCTGAGTGCTTAGCTGAGCTGCAGACTCTACAGACTCGGTGCCTGACGCAACCTTCGACTCAGCGGCGGGCTCAGCATCGAGAGTAAATTCAACCAGATGCGCTTGATCGGCAGCGCCTGCCTTGACGCTATTCCACAGGGCAGCAGAGGCAGCCTGCTCATAGTCCTTCTGCGCCTGAGCACCCAGAGCAATAAAACCGGTGCGAGGCTGACCGACCGGGTGCGCCTCATGAGCGGGCACAATCAGTTGACGAACACGCTGGTTCTCGCGAGCCTCCCAACTCAAAGCCGCGTGCAGACTCAAATCCTCGGAATTCTCCCCGGAGGCAGAAAAGAGAGTGCGCATCTGTGCCGGCGGCATGACGGCATAGGAAACCTCCCGCCCATCCAGCAGTAGGGGCAGATCAATAGAACGCGCTCGCTCCAATAACTCCCAGAGCAGAGCCGAGGAGGTCGAAGAGAGGGAAATCCAATACCTATGGGAGCTATAGGCCGATTGCCAGGGGCGCGCCAAGGAATAGAGCTCGGTGAAGAAACGATCATGCTCGGGGTATATACCGCTACGTGATACGGGGCTCACGCCGCTGAGGGCAAAATTCTCCCAGCTCAAGCCGCCCTTGACCCAGCGACCGGTATGAGAACGCTTAACCGGTCGCGCCATGAGATTAATGACGGGCTTCTGACCGCTCATAGCTCGACCCATAGCGCGGGAGGTGGAAATATTCAGGCTCAAATCCAGGGCAGCGGGAACCAGAGCACCATCGTGAATAGAGGCTAAGGGGCGAGCGGCAAGAATATGGGATAAATCCCTCTTCCACGCGCTCATACGGGAAGCAGACTGCTGTTCCCGCGCAGAAGGCGCCGAAGAAGCCAGGGGAGGCAGTGCCTCCAGATCCAGAGTGCCCTCTACCGCAGTTCCCCGTGCGTCCGCGCCAGATGCCGCGCCATATGCCGGAGCAGAGACCGGTGCAGAATCCCTGTATGTCTGAATATCTTCTTCAAGTTTGCGAGCGGTAGTCAGCCCCGCCAACTTGGGGTTGGCCAGCAGGGACTCAATCTCGGGGGCGTTACGCTGCCCGGCGCGGGTTGCCTTGGGCTCGGGTGCATTGGGGTCGGGAATATTGAGTGCTTTACGCGCTCGCGCTGCCTGCTCCACGGCGGTAACCACCAGCGCCACCGCATGCTTGCACACGGTGCGCACGGGGCAATCGCAGTTCACGCTCAGGGGGCGCTCCCCGCTACCAATACGCACGGTGCATTCATAGGGCACCGCCAGGGATCCGGCGACCTGTCCGCTCAGGGTTCGAGTCTTTTCATCGTAGCTATAGCGAACCACCGCACCTTCGCGTGCGTAGCGTTGGCCGCGCGTGTACACCGTATTGCCCACCTGGCGAATAATGGCGGCGGTGGTAATGGGAATCTGCGGGAAAGCACTCATGCCCCCATTATCTCAAGAGGCACTCGGGCGCAGGACAGATCGGGTGCATATTCGAGCCCAGCGAAAGGGGCTGGGGGAGGTAAAAAAATATTTCGGAAATTTTTCGGGGCGGTGTTTACAAAGACAGAAAAGGTGTTGTAAGCTGTACTCAGCTTCAAGAATTTCGACTGATAAGCTCCGACTATGGTCGAATGCCAACCCCATGTTCACGGGTGGCTCGGATGACGAAGCGGTTTGTATTCGCCGCCCACGCGCGGTAACCGGTACAGGCAAGAGCAACGCGAAAGGAACGCGCATTTAGCGCAGGTTGTCACATGTACAACAGCTCTGCAACTGAAGCAGTCACTCTCAACCCCTCCCGTACTTTCCAGGAAAGCCTGCGTGCAGCATCCGTGCCCGCACGCAATGGCTACACCGCGGTGAGCATTCAGGATTACGAACGTATTTCTTCCCGTCGCGATGAATTTCTGAACTTCCTGCTGCTGCCCAACCCCGAGGGCATTCCCGCTATTGAATACGCGGGTCTGCGCGTGGCATAGCCCAAAAGATTCTCTACCGTCCCCTTCACGCCTGAACACCGTGGAGGGGACGTTTTTGTATCTGCGGGTGTTCTCTGTAAGTAGGGGAGAGAGCCTATTGAACGAGGGCAGAAGTGCTGACCATGAAATATTTCGCCTGCGGCTACACTGCACGCTCTAAGATTCGGTAGCATAGAAGAATGAACTTTTCTGGTATGCTCCTCGACTCGGATGTGCTGGCTGAAATTCGTAAGGCCACCCCCGACCCTAAAGTGGTCGCCTTTTTACGTCGACGAGCATACCGCCATATGTACATTTCCGTGCTGAGCGTGGGTGAGCTCAAGGGGCTCTACCCCTATCCGGAGACCGAACGCTGGATTGCAGAGCTGCTGGAACGCTTTGATGATCATGTGATTGATATTGATGCGCGCGTGAGCCTGCAATGGGCTGGACGTAATGCTGCCCCCGGATCCGTGGGTGCTGGGCGTGTGGATGCGGCGCCCCTGCCCACCGCGGCTCTTGAGGGTCTGATCTGTGCCAGTGCGATGGTGCACCAGCTGGAGATTGTCTCCTCTAAGGCGGATATTTATCGTGCCTGGGGTGCTACGGCGTCCAATCCCTGGGTTGAGGATTAAATCGCCGTACACTACGTGCGAGCCCGGTAGCTTACCGGGCTCTTTCTATGAGGGAACCATCTCTTCTCACTCACAATCCAAGTCTATATAGCCTGCTATCTATATGCGCCGTGCGCTAGGTAAACCGCTTATTTCATGGCATGATGGAAAGATAATGAAAAGCAGCATTTCTGAACCCCGCACTCTACGGCGTATGCCCCTGTGGCTTCAGGGCGCCCTCAATCTTTCATTGACCGCCCTCGCCTCCGCCCTGGCAATTCTTGCTATCCTGACGGCAATCTGGGCAAGCAATGGTTTTGAAACCATGAGCCTAACGCCGCTGGTACGCATGACCGGCCATTTCTGGCTGCTCATTCACGGAGTGCCGCTGAACCTTAGCCAAGTCTTTGGCGCTGGGGCTCCCGAAGCGACCCTGACTCTCATTCCCCTTGGCCTGAGCGTCATTCCGCTGCTGCTTTGCTTTGGTGCGGGCCGACGCCTGGCGCGCGCCTCCTATGAAGGCGAATTCTTTGTGCCCGTACTCAGCGGGTCCATTGCCTACGGCATTTTTAGCTCCGCGCTCTATGCCCTGAGCGCCGATTCTTCCTCCCCCCTGGCAATTCTGGGTGCTGCTTTTATTCCCCAGGTCATTGTCTGGTTAGGTGTTGTGCTGGGCGGTTTCTACGAGTCCCGATCCCTGGCACGTATGGTCGGCGTGGATACCGCCGAGCAGATTTCCCATATGAGCCAGTACTCTCGCTGGGCGGGATCCTATGTTTGGGCGGTAGTGCGCGCTGCCTTTGTTGCCTGCCTAGCGTTGGTTGTTACCGGTTCCCTGGTGCTGGGTATTGCTATTACCACCCACTGGGCGCAGATTGTGACCGTTTATCAGGAACTGAATGCGGGACCGGTGGGCGATAGCGCCCTGAGCGTGCTGCAGCTAGGCTTTATCCCCAATATGGTTATCTACGCCATGAGCTGGTCCACCGGCGCCGGCTTCTTCTTTGGTACCGGCACCCACGTGGGCCTGGAATCAACCGTCATGGGCTCCGTGCCCATGCTGCCCATTACCGCAGCTATTCCGGCATCCCTGGGCCCCTGGGGGTACACGGGTCTGCTGGCATCGGTGGGCGCGGGCGTATGCGCGGGCATTTGGTTTCTGCGCGAAGGCGAGGATCACCTCGAAGAGTGGCTGTGGGTCAAGACCCGCATGCGCTTTATCTCCTACCCCGTGGCGGCTCTGGGTACCGGCCTGCTGGTGGGCGCTCTGAGCGCTGTGGTGATGGCGGCTCTGGGCTGGGCTGCCTCCGGTTCGTTGGGTCTGGGTCATTTCACGCAGATCGGTGTGGGTCCGGCTGATTTTGCCCTGGGCGCTTTTGTGACCCTGGGGGCAGGCACTGCCCTGGGTAATATGCTTGCGCGCGTGGTCATTCATGACGAGAGCCGTTCCCTGCCGCGCTTTGCTCGTGAACCCGAGCTCAGTAGTGATGCTGAGGTGAACCGCGCAGCTAAGACTCAAGAGAAGAGCGCAGAAGAGAGTGCGGATGCATCGCAGCAGAGCGAGGGGTCGGTGCGCGCTAAGCGTTCTTTGCGCGGTCTTAAGCTTTCCCGTCGTGCTTCTGACACTGAGGAAGTCACTGCCTCTGAGATCTCTAGCGAGATTGCTGAAACCGAAACCAGCGCTGAAATCGTAGCGGAAGAGCCCGTTGAAGAGAGCGCACCTGCTCCCCGCCGCCGTAGGGATCCTCTGCTATCTATGAGCCGTATCTTTGCTCCCGCGCGCACTCGAACTGAGAGCGACGCTAATATCTCGGTTGAAGAGTCCGAAGAGATTATGAGTGTTAGCTCCGTGGATGAGAGCCTGCTGGAGCCGGTGTCTGAGCAGGATAGCGCAGAAATTCAGGCGCTCAATGAGCAGTTGCACTCGGAGTATTCTGCTGAGTCTATGGGTGCTGACTCTATCGGTGCTGAATCCGCCGACACCGAATCTGCCGATAATTCTGCCGGGGAGATTGTTGCACCGGCTCATACCGAATCTGACATTGAGGACGCTTCGGAGGGTGCTCTGGAACCTGAAGAGCACGCTTCCGAAAACTCCGACTCTGAGCATCAGGAAGAATCTGAGGCCCCGGCAGAGGACTCTGAGGACAGCTCCAATACTTCCGATACTCGGCAAGAGCCCGAAGAGTATCCGGTGATTACTCGCCGTCGCCGCCGTCCCGTGGGCACCCTACCCCGAGATCTGAAGTGGCCAACCTTCTAAACATGACATAAAGAGCGTGCGTCGCGTACCCGACAAAGGTACGCGGCGCACGCTCTATAGTCTAAGAATTAGCGCCCGGAAACACCCGAGACCGCATTATCCTGGCATTGCTGCAGCTCGCTGACGGTCAGCGCATTCTCCGCACAGGAGCGCGCATCATTGACCGAGGGCAGCAGCAGCGCCGTCAGGCTCATCATGAGGGTTCCCAGCGAGAGGAACATAGCCATGCCGACAACAATATAGGTCAGCGCCGGGCCGCGGAAGGACGCGCAACGCACAATCACGGTCACACCCAGGCCAATGGTCGCAGCGGCGAAAAGGAAAGCGACCACCAGCCACAGGGTACCGGGCAGGGTCATTGCCCAGGTGGCGGCAAACATGCAGGCAAGAGCGCCCCAGGTCATGGCGCGCACGCTGCGTAGCTTGGCGGAGCGTTCTTCTTCGCTCAGTTGAGGGCGCGCAGGTGCCGGCTGCTGATAATACGCAGGAGGTACCTGCTGAGGCTGCGCCTGGTGAATCTGCGCGGGCTGAACCGGCTGTACAGGTTGAACCGGCTGTGCTGGCGCCTGCTGAGCGTTCTGCTCGGCCGCGGGTGCCTGCACGGGCGCGTTCTGCACAGTAGTGTTGTGCTCGTGGCTTGCGGGCTGTTCGTGGCTCGCGGGCTGCGAGGGGGTGGGGCTTTGAGACATATCTCTAGGGTACCGGAGAAGGGCTCAACGTTGAATTTTTCACATTGACGCCTTAAAGCACTCCGCCCGGCTGTGTGCGCCCCGCCGGTACGATAGACTGGAGGAGTGCGTATTGTGATTATGGTCTCCGGCTCTGGTACAAATTGTCAAGCGGTTTTGGATGCGGTGGCATCCGGCGCCCTCTCCGCCGATATTTTGGCGGTTGGTGCTGATAAGCCCTGCACCGGTATTGAGCGCGCTCGCGCCGCCGGTGTTGAAACCTTCCTGGTGGAACCCAAGGATTTTGAATCTCGCAGTGACTGGAACCGTGCTCTGGAAGAAAAGATTGCTTCCTACGCCCCCGATTATGTCCTCTTCGCAGGCTTTATGCGCATTGTTGACGCGCAGCTGGTCTCCCGTTTTGAGAACCGCATTATTAATACTCACCCGGCTCTTCTGCCCTCCTTCCCGGGCGCTCACGGTGTGCGTGACGCCATGGCGCACGGTGTAAAGATTACCGGTGTGACCGTGCACTTTGTGGACTCCGGTGTGGACACCGGCCCGATTCTGGCGCAGGCAGCTGTTCCCGTGCTGCCCGAGGATACCGAAGAGTCCCTGCACGAACGCATTAAGGAACAGGAGCGTCCGCTTCTGGTTGCTACTCTGGCCTCCCTGGCCTCCTAAAGCTGCCCACACGGCATATGACCCCGGCAGCTTGATGAGCTGGCGGGATACAAGAAAAGCGGGCTACACCCGTTGACCCATCCACGAAAGAATCTGGAGTATCTGTGTCTCTTATTCAGCTCGATCGCGTGCCTCTGCGCCGCGCCCTGATTTCCGTATACGATAAGACCGGTTTGGCGGAATTGGCTCAGGGTCTGCACGCAGCTGGCGTGAGCCTGGTGTCCACCGGTTCCACCGCCTCCACCATCGCGGCTGCCGGTGTTCCGGTGACCGAGGTGAGCGAAATTACCGGTTTCCCGGAGGTTCTGGAGGGTCGCGTGAAGACCCTGCACCCGCGTATCCACGCCGGTATTCTGGCTGACCGCCGCAAGCAGGACCACATTGATACCCTCAAGGAACTGGATGTTGAGGCATTCGACCTGGTGGTTGTGAACCTGTACCCCTTCGTTGAGACCGTGGCAGCCGGCGGCACCCAGGACGAAATCATTGAGAAGATCGACATTGGCGGTCCCTCCATGGTGCGCGCAGCGGCAAAGAACCACGACGCTGTTGCAGTGGTCGTTGACCCCGCCGACTACGATGCTGTGATCGCTGCAGCTCAGGACGGCGGCTTCTCCCTGGCAGCACGCCGCCGCCTGGCAGCAAACGCTTTCGCTCACACCGCAGCATACGATAACGCCGTGGCAGAGTGGACCAGCCAGCAGTTCGCCAACGATGAGGATGCCTCCTTCTTCCCGCCCTACGCCGGCGTGAACTTCGAGCGCAGCGAATCCCTGCGCTACGGCGAGAACCCCCACCAGCAGGCAGCTCTCTACGCCGAGGTGAACCCCACCCCCGGTATCGCTCAGGCTGAGCAGCTGGGCGGTAAGGCAATGAGCTACAACAACTACGTGGATGCCGACGCAGCTCTGCGCGCAGCCTACGACTTCGATCAGCCCGCTGTTGCCGTGGTCAAGCACAATAACCCCTGCGGTATTGCTGTAGCTTCTGCCGATGCAGCCGACCCGATCGCTGAGGCACACGCAAAGGCCCACGCCTGCGACCCGCTCTCTGCATACGGTGGTGTGATTGCCGCTAACCGCGAGGTGACCCTGGCAATGGCAGAGACCGTTAAGGGTATTTTCACCGAGGTTATTGTGGCTCCCTCCTACCAGCCCGAGGCTCTGGAAGTGCTGCTGACCAAGAAGAACCTGCGCGTGCTGCAGCTACCCGAGGGCTTTGAGCGCCCGGCTATTGAGTACCGTCAGATTTCCGGTGGCGCTCTCTTCCAGGAAGCTGACCGCCTGGACGCTGAGGGTGACAACCCCGCTAACTGGCAGCTGGTTGCCGGCGAGGCAGCCGATGAGGCAACTCTGCGTGACCTTGAGTTCGCATGGCGTGCCCTGCGCGCACCGAAGTCCAACGCTATTTTGCTGGCGAATAACGGTGCCGCTGTGGGTATTGGTATGGGCCAGGTGAACCGCCTGGATTCCTGCCGCTTGTCGGTGGAGCGCGCTAATACTCTAGCGGGCGATGAAGAGCGTGCACGCGGTGCGGTTGCTGCATCGGATGCATTCTTCCCCTTCGCTGACGGTCTGGAGGTGCTGCTGGCTGCTGGCGTGCGCGCTGTGGTTCAGCCCGGCGGTTCGATTCGCGATGAAGAGGTTATTGCAGCTGCCCAGGCTGCTGGCGTGACCATGTACTTCACCGGCACCCGCCACTTCTTCCACTAAGAATTACGTCTTAGACTGTGCGCTGAACGTGGATAAGTCCTAAAGCGTATATGACGGGCATGCGTCTGGATATTCTCCGGCGTGTGCCCGTCTTTTTATGGGCGAAGAGGGCGTGCGGGATGCGCAATGGGGTGTAAAAACGTTAGGATTGAAACGTGCCTAAAGTCAGCGAAGAATATAAAAAGAACCGCCGCGCCGAAATCATCGCCGCGGCGCGCGAATGCTTCAGTAAAAACGGCTACCAGAAAACCTCCATGAGCGAGATTATTGCCGCATCCAACCTCTCCGCTGGAGCCATCTACAACCATTTTGAATCCAAGCATGAGATCATGCTTGCCGCCGCCGAACTGGACTACGCGCCCTTCGAAAAAATCAAAGCGGACGCGCCCTGGGACTATGTACTCGGCTGCCTGAAAGTACTCGATGCACCCAAGCTGCGCCGCTTCCTGCTGATCACCTGGGGCGAGGCGGTTACCGACCGTGAACTGGCTGCCGTGGTCTCCACCCAGCTGCAGACCCTGCGCGACCTGGCGCTGGAGCGCTACCGCCGCTGGGCTATTGAGACTCTGGGAGCACAGGAAGATCAACTGGAGGCATTCCTTGACTCTACGGGAGCTGCGATTCTCTCTGTGCTCACCGGCTACACGGTGCAGACTCAGCTGTTGGCTGGCGCGAAGAGCGAGCAAGCGCGTGACGCTTATTTGAGCTACGCTCTGGCAACCTTGGACCTTTCGGGCGAATAGCACCCGCACATACACAGTCCCCGGACACCGCGATAGAGGGTGTCCGGGGATTGCTTTAAGCACCTTGCTCAGCCCTTGGACCGACGTCTTAAATCTGACTATCGTCCGAGAAATGAACGGGGTACATTCACGTCTGGTCAGGGGCATTCAGCTTAGCTATACTTGAGAGTAATGTATAGCACATCATAGTGTTGAATTTTTATCCCAGCGCCTAATCCCGCGCCCAACTCTGGAGAGAGCATGACTGAGATTAACCCGACCGCAGAGGCGGCAGCAACCCTGCTGGAAACTCCCCTGGAAGTTTTCGACCCCGAGGTTGCCGAAGCCATCACCCTGGAACGCCGCCGCCAGCAGAACACCCTGGAAATGATCGCCTCCGAGAACTTCGTGCCGCATTCGGTGCTGCAGGCTCAGGGTTCGGTCCTGACCAATAAGTACGCTGAGGGCTACCCCGGCCGTCGCTACTACGGTGGCTGCGAATACGTGGATATTGTTGAGTCCCTGGCTATTGAGCGCGTGAAGGCTCTCTTCGGTGCCGAGCACGCCAATGTGCAGCCCCACTCCGGCGCGCAGGCAAATAACGCCGTTATGCACGCCCTGCTGAACCCGGGAGATAAGATTATGGGTCTGTCCCTGGCACACGGCGGCCACCTGACCCACGGTATGAAGCTGAACGTCTCCGGTAAGCTCTACGAGGTTGTCGCCTACGAGGTGGGCGAGGACGGCCGCGTGGATATGGAGAAGGTGCGCGAGCTGGCTCTGGCTGAGCGCCCCAAGCTGATTATTGCCGGCTGGTCGGCATACCCTCGTCAGCTGGATTTTGCCGCTTTCCGCGCTATTGCTGATGAAATTGGCGCCTACCTGTGGGTGGATATGGCTCACTTCGCGGGCCTGGTGGCAGCGGGTCTGCACCCGAACCCCGTGCCTCACGCTCATGTGGTTTCCTCCACCGTGCACAAGACTCTGGGTGGTCCGCGCTCGGGCTTCATTCTGTGCACCGAGGAGCTGAAGAAGAAGATTGACTCGGCTGTGTTCCCCGGTCAGCAGGGCGGCCCGCTCATGCACGTGATCGCTGCAAAGGCTACCGCTTTTAAGCTGGCTGGTACCGATGAGTTCAAGGATCGTCAGCAGCGCACCATTGAGGGCGCTCAGATTCTGGCGCAGCGCCTGACCGCTCCCGATATGGTTGAGGCGGGCGTTTCCATCGCTACCGGCGGCACTGATGTGCACCTGGTGCTGGTGGACCTGCGTAACCACAAGTTCAACGGTAAGGAAGCCGAGGATGCCCTGCACGCAGCCGGTATTACCGTTAACCGTAACGCCGTGCCGAATGATCCTCGCCCGCCGATGGTCACCTCCGGTCTGCGTATCGGTACCTCCGCTCTTGCCACCCGCGGTTTCGACGCCCAGGGCTTCACCGAGGTTGCCGAGATTATTGCTCAGGTGCTGCTCGGTGGCGACACTGCGGCTCTGCGCCAGCGCGTGGATGCTCTGTGCGAGCGTTACCCGCTGTACCGCGGCAGCGATGAGTGGAACTCCTAAACCGCTAACTTAATCTAAAACCCGCCCTGGTTATCCACTGCTGGAGAGCCCGGGCGGGTTTTCTCTGCCCATATGCTGCGTGTATGGTGGCGCACACGGAGGTGACGGGGGATAATGGTAGTACCTATGTCCCGGTAACTTGATTGACCGGGCAATAATGAATCAACATATTGGAGGATTCCATGCCGAAGATTTTGGACGGTACCGCCACCGCAGCCGCCATTAAGTCCGAACTGATTGAGCGCGTTGAGGCGCTCAAGGCCAAGGGTATTACCCCCGGTCTGGGCACTGTGCTGGTGGGCGACGACCCCGCTTCTCACTCCTATGTGGGTGCTAAGCACCGCGATTGCGCTGAGATTGGCATTAACTCCATTCGCGTGGACCTGCCGGCTGATATTAGCCAGGAGCAGCTGGAAGCCGAGATCGACAAGCTGAACAATGACCCGGAGTGCACCAGCTACATTGTGCAGCTGCCCCTGCCCAAGCATCTGGATACCAACCGCATTCTGGAAAAGATTGCCCCCGAAAAGGACGCTGACGGCCTGCACCCGACCAACCTGGGCAAACTGGTGCTTAATGTTTCCGAGCCGTTGGATTCGCCCCTGCCCTGCACCCCCAATGGTGTGATTGAGCTGGTGAAGCGTCACGGTATTGACTGGTCGGGTAAGAATGTTGTGGTGCTCGGTCGCGGTATTACCGTGGGTCGTCCCCTGGGTCTGCTGCTGACCCGCCGCGAGATTAACGCGACCGCTACCCTGGCTCATACCGGCACTGAGAACCTGGATGAGGTTCTGCGCGAGGCGGATGTTATTGTCGCCGCTGTGGGTGTTGCTCATGTGCTCAAGGAGCACCAGGTCAAGGACGGCGCTATTTTGCTGGATGTTGGTGTTTCCCGCGTTGAGGATCCCGAGACCGGTAAGAAGAAGCTGCGTGGCGATATCTCTCCTGAGGCTGCAGAAAAGGCTTCCTGGGTTTCCCCGAACCCCGGCGGTGTGGGGCCGATGACTCGCGCCATGCTGCTGGTGAATGTGGTGGAGACCGCCGAGCGTAACGCTCGCTAAGCTGAGCTAATAACAGATAATGCCCCGTATCCTTGGCGGATACGGGGCATTATCTTTAAGTGTTCTTAGGCTATATCCTCCTGCCCAAGGAATCCACATGAGCTAGAGAATAATCTCGTAAAAATAGGAATCCTGAGTGTAGAGGGTACGGCTATGCTCCACGGGAATACCTGTATCGGTGTATCCGATCACGCTCACATCCATCATTGCCTGACCGGGCTCAATGAGCTGATTAAACTCTTCATAATCATCCACGGTGCTTAGCGTTGCACCCACGCGCATGGTGCCGTGGCGCATGGCAAAGGCACTGCCTTCGAGCTGTTCAAAAATATTGCTGCCCTGGTTCACCGGCTGACCCATATTTTCCATCATTGCCTGCAGTAGAGCTTGGCCTGCGTCGGGGGAGAGGTGAATGCGCTCGTAGCCAATGATTTCCTGATCCGACAGGCGCAGGCGGCGCACATAGAGTACGGAGGTGCCCGCTTCAAGACCCAGGGATGCGCAAATAGCTTCTTCAGCCTCTACCCACTGGGTGGCAATGACGCGCGTGGAGCCTTCGTGGCCGCGCTGGGACATATCCTCCAGATAGGAGCACATACGCGGGGTGAAACGCGCCTGATTGCGCGGGGCAATATAGCTGCCGGAGCCGTGCACATTGTAGATGTGGCCGCGCTCGGTCAGCAGGGAGAGGGCATTACGCACGGTTTGGCGGCTGACGCTAAATTGCTCCTGCAGGGTGCGTTCGGGCGGCAGACGGTCGCCGGGCTCTCCCACAATCACATAGCGCTGCAGCAGGTACTGGGCGAGCTGCTCATACTTAGTTCCGGGTACCGGCGGCAGTTCACGGTCGGGGTAAATGACCGGTTCGCAATCCTGGGCACGATTCAGGTGCGGCAGGGGGTAGCCGGGGTCAGCGTTTTCTGTGTGTGAGGAGCGAAGCATTGTTTTATTTTACCCTGTGCAGTCCTGCACGCCTAGAGCTGGCATAATGGTTAGAGTATGTCCGGGCACAGGATTCGGACTGCACTGTACCCACTAGTCCAGCTGAAGGGAATGCCATGAGCCGCCCCGCTAAGAGCCTGCGCGTTGCCAGTGTGAATGTCAACGGTATTCGTGCCGCCTATAAAAAAGAGATGGCAGCATGGCTGCAGGAGCGCGATGTGGATATCCTCTGCCTGCAGGAGGTGCGCGCCCCCGATAAAATCGTGCGCGAGCTGCTG
This sequence comes from Rothia sp. (in: high G+C Gram-positive bacteria), assembly GCF_030540545.1. Lineage (GTDB taxonomy): Bacteria > Actinomycetota > Actinomycetes > Actinomycetales > Micrococcaceae > Rothia. The sequence continues at coordinate 69,204 of NZ_JAUNVZ010000003.1, forward strand.
GATGAGAGCCAGTGGTCTATTCTGCACGCCGAGGCGGCTGCTAAGGGCCGTGCGGGCGTGCTGATTGCTACCCGCTTGACCCCCAATAGCAATGGTGAACTGCTAGAGAATCAGCCCGTGGCTACCCGCAGCGATATTGGTGAAGAGTACTTTGCCGATTCGGGCCGCTGGGTGGAGGCTGACTATACGCTTCCTAATGGACAGTCCCTGACCGTGGTTAGCGCCTATGTGCATTCCGGTGAGGTGGGCACCCAGAAGCAGGACGATAAGTACCGTTTCTTGGAGCGTATGCTGGTGCGCATGCCCGAACTTGCCAAGCACAGCGACCACGTGCTGATTGTGGGCGATTTGAACGTCGGTCACACCGAGTTGGATATTAAGAACTGGAAGGCAAACCAGAAGCGCGCGGGCTTTTTACCCGAGGAGCGCGCCTACTTCGATAAGTTCTTTGGCGAGATCGGCTATGTGGATGTAGCCCGCTCTCTTGCCGGTGAAGTACCCGGCCCCTACACCTGGTGGTCCTACCGCGGCCAGGCATTCGATAATAACGCCGGCTGGCGCATCGATTACCAGATGGCAACCCCCGCACTGGCAGCCCTTGCCTCCAACGCCACCGTGGACCGCGCAGCAAGCTACGATGAGCGCTTTAGCGACCACGCGCCCCTGGTAGTGGACTACCTCTTCTAAACTCCGCACCCCGTATACGGCACTCTAGATTTCAAAGGACAACACATGACCGAACAGATGATTGAAACTCAGGATAAGTCCCTGATTCCCAACGCCAGCGTAGATAAGGTGCGCGTGTTCTCCGGCGCCCAGCCTTCGGCTGATTCCCTGCACCTGGGTAACTACATTGGTGCGGTCAATAACTGGGTGGCCCTGCAGAATGACCCCGGCAATGAGTCCCTGTTCTTCATTCCGGATCTGCACGCGGTGACCGTGCCTCAGGACCCGGCGGTGCTGCGTGAGCGCACCCGCATGACCGCAGCCCAGTACCTGGCGGCGGGCATTGACCCTGAAAAGGCATCCCTGTTCGTGCAGTCCCATGTTCCCGAGCACACCCAGCTGGCGTGGGCGCTGAACTGCATTACCGGTTACGGTGAGGCTGCCCGCATGACCCAGTTCAAGGACAAGTCTCAGAAGCAGGGCGCCGATAATGCTTCGGTGGGTCTGTTCACCTACCCGATTCTTATGGCTGCCGATATTCTGCTCTACCAGGCGGATGTTGTGCCCGTGGGTGAGGATCAGCGCCAGCACCTGGAGCTGACCCGCAACCTGGCTCAGCGTTTCAACTCTCGTTTCGGTCAGACTTTTGTGGTGCCCGAGCCGGTGATCCTGAAGACCACCGCGAAGATTTACGATCTGCAGAACCCGACCTCCAAGATGTCTAAGTCTGCAGAGAGCGATAAGGGTCTGATTAAGCTGCTGGATGACCCGAAGAAGACCGCTAAGAAGATTAAGTCCGCCGTGACTGATGACGGCTCTGTGATTGCTTTTGATCGCGAAGCTAAGCCCGGCGTGTCCAATCTGCTCTCGATTTACTCGGCTCTGACCGGTGAAGAGATTGATACTATTGTGGCTCGCTACGAGGGTAAGATGTACGGTCACCTCAAGGTGGATCTGGCTGATCTGGTGGTGGAGAAGCTCGACCCGATTCGCCTGCGCGCCCTGGAACTCATGGACGACCCGGCTGAGCTGGATCGACTGCTGGCTATTGGTGCTTCCAAGGCTCGTGAGATTGCCTCGGTGACCATTGAGAACGTGTACGATGCTATGGGCTTTTTGCCCGCGTATAAGGGCTAAGGACCGTGGCGATAGTGCCTGCGGGTACGGGCGATCATGAGGCGGATGCCCTGATCGCTGCCGTATCCGCCGAGGCGAGCTCGCAGCCGCCTTCTTCACCGACCCTGCTTGAGGGCAAGAGCTATCTGAGTCTGATTGCCCATGTGCCGGCTCAGCTGAGCGCACGCGTGCTGGATTTCAAACGCTCTGTGGGGCTTGAGGACCCCATGAACGCCCATATTACGGTGTATGTGGGGGAGCTGACCGATGAGCGTGCTCAGATGCTCTCCAGTGCAGAGTTTGCTCGCTCTTTGCAGCAGCTGGGTACTTTCCAGACGGCTTTGGGCGCTGTGGCATCTTTCCGCCCGGTGACCGAGATTGATTATTTGGCGGTGACCGAGGGCTTTGAGCATTTTGAGAGCCTGCGCGAGCGGTGTATTGCGGCTCTGGGTAAGAGCGCTTCACCTTTTCCCTATGTGCCGCATATGACTCTGGGTAATGGGCTTTCTGAGGCGCAGCGTGAGCAGCTGGAGCGTGAGTTCTCGAGCCTGCCGGCTCAGGAGGAGCGTTTTATGGTGCGTACTCTGCATGCCTATGCTTTTGATGGTTCGCTCTGGCAGCCTCTGGGTGCTATTGCTCTGGATGGCGGCTGTGCCGAAGCGAGCGAATCTGTCGACGGCGGCTAAGCTCTGACTGTGCTTATCGCACAGTGTTCATAAACTTCATAGAGGGGACTTCCCTCTAGGGGCGCCCTGCCCGTATGTCTTTGATGAGAAGATATGCGTGCAGGGCGCCCCTGTGCTTTATCCGTGTATTCCGCGGAATGTCGCTGAAGAGGGGAGTGATGGAAGCGTAGATATATAAAGAGATATTTATGTATCAAAATACTTTTATATGAAGAAAAGTTCTCATTATGTTAGAGTTGGACACAGCTCAACACACCGTATATATCGGCGCGCTCCATAGCTCGGTGGCAAGCGATGGGGCGCACATAGAAAAGAGGTTTCACGTGTCCGCTTTGTCGTCTCTATCCCGCCGCTCCCTTGGATTGGGAGCACTGGCGCTCTCTATGAGTATGATTGCCTCCGGCTGCGCATCCTCCGCACCCAGCTCGAATAGCAGCAGCGTCGCAAGCTCCAGCACAAGCGCCGCCGAAACCCAGGCACCCATTGTTGAAGGCGCGGGTGCTACCAGCCGTATTGCCCTGACCTATGACGGTGGCATTATGGTCATTGACGCCAAGGATATGAAGGTGCTCGAAGACATTAAAGCCGAAGGCTTCTTGCGCCTGAGCGATGCGGGCGATAACCGTCACCTGGTGGTCGCTGACGGCAACACTTATACCTTCCTGGACACCGGTATCTGGTCGGTAGCCCACGGGGATCACTCCCACTACTACCGCACCGCCCCGAGCCTGTCTTCCCTAAAGATTGAAGCCGACCACACCGGCCACGTGATTGGCGATAACGGTCGTGTAGCTGCCTTTGCCGACGGCACCGGCTCCTTCGCCGTCTACGACCCGGCGGATTTGGTGCACGATAAGCGCACCGCCTCCCACCTGGAAACCACCGTGACCAAGCTGGCGCAGCCCCACCACGGCTTTGCTATCCCGCTGGAAAATGATCAGTACCTGGTGGCAGTGGGCGATTCCAAGACCCGCACCGGTGCAGCAGTGGTGGATAAGAACGGCACAATCCTTGTTGAAAACTCCCAGTGCCCCGGCGTGCACGGCGAGGCTATTGCGGCGAATAAAACCTTTACCGTGGGTTGCACCGACGGCGTGCTGATTTATAAGAACGGCGCCTTTACCAAGGTCACCAACCCCGACAACCCCTACTCTCGCTCGGGTAACCAGGCGGGTCACCCCGACTCGCCCTATGTGCTGGCGGACTACAAGACCGATAAGGACGCCAAGCTCGAGCGCCCCGAAAAGTTCGCGATTATTGATACCCTCAGCAATGAGCGCCGCGTGTACTCCCTGCCTGCCGGCGTGAGCTACACCTTCCGCTCCCTGGCTCGCGGTCCCAAGGCGGAGGCGCTGCTGCTGACCACCGACGGCAAGCTGCGTATTTTTGACCCCGCGACCGGTGCTCAGCTCTCCGAGCTGTCCGTGATGGAGCCCTGGAGCGAGTCTGAGACCTGGCAAGATCCGCGCCCGGCTATCTGGGTGGACGGCAAGATTGCCTATGTGAGTGATCCTGCGACCAAAAAGCTGCACGCTATCTCCCTAGCGGATGTCAGTGCGCCCAAGCTGCAGCTGAGCATGGATCTGCCCCATGTCCCCAATGAGATTAATGGCGTGAGCTCCTCCAAGGCAGCACCCGTTGAGGCACTTGCCCACTAAAGGCGTGTAGCGGCTGATCGGCTCATGAGCGCCTGGCAAGCTTATGTTATGACATAAAAACTATGCCCCGGATATCTGAATAGATATCCGGGGCATATGCGTTTAGTCAAGCTTTAGGGCTTAGAGCAGGTTATCCAGGCCGCGAGCCTTAACCTCAGCCACAGCGTCCTTGACCTGCTGAGCCTTGGAGCGCGGTGCCACCAGCAGAGCGTCGTCGGTATCAACCACCACAATGTCATCCATGCCGATGACGGAAATGGTGCGCTGAGTCTGAGAGACAATAATGCCGGAGCAGCCGTGGTTCAGAACCTTGGTCTTATCGCCCAGAATGGTCATGGGTTCGCCGCTCTTCTCCTGGTTCAGGCGAGCAACGGCGTCGAAATCTCCCACATCATCCCAGGAGAAGGAACCGGGAACCATTGCCACATCTCCCGCAGCTGCGGCGGGTTCAGCCACAGCGTAGTCAATAGCGGTCTTGGGCAGGGTGGGCCATACGCGCTCCATGACCTCTTCGCGAGAGGGGGTGTCCCAGGCGGTGGCGATTTCCATAATGCCGGCGTAGAGCTCGGGCTCATTGGCTTCCAGGTGCTCGAGCATCAGGGCTGCGGGAGCCACAAACATACCTGCATTCCAGGTGTACTCGCCGGATGCAAGATATGCAGCTGCGGTGTCGGCATCGGGCTTTTCCACGAAGGAGTCCACGGCGAGGGCGTGCGGTGCCTCGTCAATATTCAGGGACTTGGTGGCGCGGATATAACCAAAAGCGGTGGAGGGCTCGGTGGGGGTAATACCAATCGTGACCACCTTGCCGGTAGCTGCGGTAATCACAGCTTCGCTTACCACCTTCTGGAATTCCTCCACGGGGCTGATCACGTGGTCAGCTGCAAAGGAACCAATAATGGCCTCGGGCTCGCGCGCGTGAATAATAGCGCACGCCAGACCGATTGCTGCCGCCGAGTCCTTGGGGGAGGGCTCGAGCACCATATCGGTGCCGCGCAATTCGGGCAGCTGCTGGGTAACGGCATTGGCATGGGAGGCGCCGGTGACAACCATGACGGAGCCGTTGCTCAGGGGAGCTAAACGGTCGTAGGTATCGCGCAATAGGGAATTGCCCGAATCGGTAAGATCCAGCAGGAACTTCGGCGCGTGTGCGCGGGAGAGCGGCCAGAGGCGAGAGCCTACGCCACCTGCGGGAATGAGGGGTCGAAATCGAGTAAGTGCAGTATTCATCATCTCTAGGATAGCGGGCAAAGTGTCATGTACTGAATTGTTTAACGTTTTACCCAGCAAACACCCAGGTTGAGCTTGGTCACATAAGGTGTGCATTAGTTCCGCGAGCTGGTGCGGTAAAAGTGGATATGGCTACTTAAACTTTCTCTAATTATTTTGGTATTTTCAACAAAAACACCCCGACAGCCTGTCAATAAGCTGTGAATTTTCCTGGTATCTTGAAGGTATATCGGACAATTAACCACGTTCGGGAATAGCATCCCATCGCGTTGCGGAAAGACCCGCAATACGTGCTAATCCCGCAACGACATGCAGGAGGTTATTCAGTGCTGACTAAAAAGGGCACTCTCTACCGCGGCCGCTGGGGTATGTGGTCATGGGTAGCGCACCGTATTACCGGTATCGCTATCTTCTTCTTCCTTCTTGTGCACGTGCTTGATACCGCCGTTGTGCGTATCTCGCCCGAGGCATATAACAGCGTGCTGAGCCTGTACAAGAACCCGATTATGGGTCTGGGCGAGCTCGGCCTGGTCGCCGCTATCGTGTACCACGCGTTCAACGGTATCCGCATTATCCTCATTGATTTCTGGGGTCCTGCAACCAACGCTAAGGTTGAGCACATTCAGGCGCCCAATAAGGACGGCGTGATTGAGACCAGCCAGAAGGCAAGCTACACCCACATCGTTCTGCTCTGGGGCGTTCTGGTGCTCTGGGCTCTGACCGTTGCTGGCTTCGCAGCCCGCCACCTGCCCCACGTCTTTGGAGGTCACTAAGCCATGGCTATTCCCCTTAAGTCTCGCGTCTCCACCCCGCGCCTGCGCGATAACAAGATCGATGGCGTGAAGTACAACCGCTCCTCCTCCAAGCGCAATAACTTCGAAATGTTCGCTTGGCTGGGTATGCGCGTCTCCGGCGTGCTGCTGATTGTCCTGATTTTCGGTCACCTCTTCGTTAACCTGATGGTCGGCGACGGCATTAAGGCTATCGACTTTGGTTTCGTCGGCGGTAAGTGGGCGAACCCCTTCTGGCAGGTTTGGGATCTGCTGCTGCTGTGGCTGGCTATGCTGCACGGCACCAACGGCATCCGCGTCATTATTGACGACTACGCTGAAAAGGATTCCGTCCGCGCATGGTTGAAGATTATTCTCTTCCTGGCATCGGCATTCGTGCTCCTGGTTGGCACTCTGACCATCTTCACCTTCGAGCCCTGCCCCGCGGGCGCAAGCCCCGATCTGCTGGCAAGCTTCTGCTCTGCACGCTAAGCTCACTTAATTTTCACGGAGAAAGATTTATCAATGCAGGTACATAAGTACGATGTAGTGATCGTCGGCGCTGGCGGTGCGGGTATGCGCGCAGCCATTGAGGCCGGCCAGCGAGTACGCACCGCCGTGCTCACCAAGCTTTACCCCACCCGCTCCCACACCGGTGCAGCTCAGGGCGGCATGTGTGCCGCACTGGCAAACGTGGAAGAGGACAACTGGGAGTGGCACACCTTTGACACCGTCAAGGGTGGCGACTACCTGGTAGACCAGGACGCAGCAGAGATCATGGCTAAGGAAGCTATTGACGCTGTGCTGGACCTGGAAAAGATGGGTCTTCCCTTCAACCGTACCCCCGAGGGTCGTATTGACCAGCGTCGTTTCGGTGGCCACACCCGCGACCATGGTAAGGCAGCAGTGCGTCGCGCATGCTACGCAGCTGACCGTACCGGCCACATGATTCTGCAGACCCTGTACCAGAACTGCGTGAAGCACAACGTAGAGTTCTACAACGAATACTACGTGCTGGATCTGATCATGGTTACCGACGAGAACGGTAAGCGCCGTCCTGCAGGCGTTGTTTCCTATGACCTGGCAACCGGCGAAGTACACGTCTTCCAGGCAAAGTCCGTGATCTTCGCATCCGGCGGTACCGGCAAGATCTTCAAGACCACCTCCAACGCTCACACCCTCACCGGTGACGGCATGGCCATCGCACTGCGTGCGGGTCTGCCCCTGGAGGATATGGAATTCGTTCAGTTCCACCCGACCGGCCTGGCAGGCCTGGGTATTCTCGTGACCGAGGGTGCTCGTGGTGAAGGTGGTATTCTGCGTAACTCCAACGGTGAGCGCTTCATGGAGCGCTACGCACCCACCATTAAGGACCTTGCACCCCGCGATATCGTGGCACGTGCAATGGCAAATGAGGTGCGCGAGGGTCGCGGTTGCGGCCCCCACAAGGACTACGTCTACCTGGATCTGACTCACCTGGAGCCGGCACATATCGACGAGAAGCTGCCCGATATTACCGAGTTCGCTCGTACCTACCTGGCAGTGGAACCGCACCACCAGCCGATTCCGGTGTTCCCCACCGCGCACTACGCAATGGGCGGTATCCCCACCAATAACGAGACTGAGGTCTACATTAACGAGACCGAGACCGTCCCGGGTCTGTACGCAGCGGGCGAATGTGCATGTGTTTCTGTGCACGGCGCAAACCGCCTGGGTACCAACTCCCTGCTGGACATTAACGTCTTCGGTAAGCGCGCCGGTAAGGCAGCAGCTGCCTACGCACGCGACGCTGACTTCCTGCCTATCCCCGATGATGCAGCAGATCGCGTGAACGAAATGCTCAACAGCATCCGCGAGGGCAAGGGCACCGAAAAGGTGGGCGCAATCCGCGCCGAGCTGCAGCGCACCATGGACGCTGATATGCAGGTGTTCCGCACCGAAGAGACCATTAAGCGCGCGCTGAAGGTCATCGAGGAGCTCGAGGAGCGCTACAAGAACATTGCTATCCAGGATAAGGGCAAGCGCTTCAACCTGGATCTGCTGGAGGCAGTGGAGCTGGGCTTCCTGCTGCAGCTGGCAAAGGTCATGAGCGTTGGTGCACTGCACCGCAAGGAATCCCGCGGTGGTCACTACCGCGAGGACTTCCCCAAGCGCGATGACAAGAACTTCATGGAGCACTCCCTGGTTTACCTGGATGAGGACTCCGAATTTGAGGGCGTGAAGGGTCTGCGATTCTCCACCAAGCCCGTTGCCTACACCCGTTACGAGCCCAAGGAGCGTAAGTACTAAAATGGCTGAATACGAAATTCCGGAAGCGGAATCCGTCAAGCTTTTTGAAGGCATGGGCGGCGACGGTGCGGATTCCATCCCCACCTACAATGTGACTGTGCGCGTGCGCCGTTACAACCCCGAGTTCGATAAGGAAGCCTACTGGCAGGACTACGAACTGGAAATGTACCGCACCGACCGCGTGCTGGATGCCCTGCACAAGATCAAGTGGGAGCTGGACGGCTCGGTTTCCTTCCGCCGCTCCTGCGCACACGGTGTGTGTGGCTCCGACGCAATGCGTATTAACGGTCGTAACCGCCTGGCATGTAAGACCCTGCTGAAGGATCTGGACATGTCCAAGCCCATTACCGTTGAGCCGATTAAGGGTCTGCCCTGCGAGAAGGACCTGATCGTGGACATGGAACCCTTCTTCCAGGCATACCGCGAAATCATGCCCTTCTTCATCAACGACTCCAACGAGCCCGAGCGTGAGCGTCTGCAGAGCGCCGAGGACCGTGAGCGTTTCGATGACACCACCAAGTGCATCCTGTGTGCAGCGTGCACCTCCTCCTGCCCGGTGTTCTGGACCGACGGCCAGTACTTTGGCCCCTCGGCAATCGTGAACGCACACCGCTTCATCTTCGACTCTCGCGATGACGCCGGTGACCTGCGCCTGGAGATCCTCAACGATAAGGAAGGCGTGTGGCGCTGCCGCACCACCTTCAACTGCACCGAGGCTTGCCCCCGTGGTATTCAGATCACCAAGGCAATCGCCGAGGTCAAGCAGGCAATTCTGCAGCGTTCTCTCTAAGAGAGAGCTCATGGCTTGATAGCTTGAGGTTCAGGGGAGCCGATACTGATTCAGTATCGGCTCCCCTGGCGTTTAAACGCTGCGTTTAAACACCGTAAATATGACAGTTCATGACAAAGAACCGTCATATATGGCGCGGACGGTTCAGTCCGCGATGCACAGCGGTGCGAAACTATGCAAAGAAGCTCCCGGGCGGTATGCTCAAACTATGGTATTCGCAAACTCTCACTACGACCTTTCCAAGCCCGTATTTGACGACTGGGTGGAACGCATGATGCCGCAGCTAGTGGCGTTCCGCCGCGAGGTGCATCAAAACCCGGAGCTTTCCTTCCAGGAGCACCGCACCACCTCCCGCATTATGGAAAAGCTGACCGAGGCGGGTTTGCGCCCCATTGCCGCCGAGGGAACCGGCTGCTATGTGGATATTGGGTCCGGACCCATCGCTGCGGCGTTGCGCGCAGATATTGATGCGCTGCCTATTTCCGAGCAGACCGGCCTGGAGTACGCCTCCACCGTGCCGAATGTGATGCACGCCTGCGGCCACGATATTCACCAGACCGTGATGCTCGGTGTGGCTCTGGCTCTGCACGAGTTGAACGAACAGACCCCTCTGGGACGTACCGTACGTATTTTGTTCCAGCCCGCTGAGGAGCAGCTGCCCGGCGGTGCTGTGCAGATGATTCGTCAGGGTCTGCTGCAGGGTGTGCCGCGTGCCTTTGCCCTGCACTGCGATCCGAAGGTTTCGGTGGGTACTATCGGTACCCGTATTGGTGCTATTACCAGCGCGTCGGATACCGTCAAGATTCACCTCTCCGGTCACGGTGGCCATACCTCCCGCCCGCACCTGACCGAGGATTTGATTTACGCCATGAGTCAGATTGCCGTGCAGGTGCCGGCAGTGCTGACTCGCCGCACCGATGTGCGCAGCGGTGTGCTGGTCGCTTGGGGTCAGGTTAACGCCGGTGTGGCTCCCAACGCTATTCCCGCCCAGGGTTATTTGGCGGGTACCATGCGCTGCCTGGATGTTGAGGTGTGGAAGCAGGCGGGTCAGTTGCTGGATGAGGTTATTGAGCAGGTTGCTGTGCCCTTTGGTGTGACCGCCCGCGTTGAGCATATTCGCGGTGTGCCCCCGGTGGTGAACACTGATCTGGAAACCACTATGCTGGAGAATTCTGCGCGTGCCGAGCTGGGCGAGGATTCTATTGTGCTGGTGGAGCAGTCCATGGGTGGCGAGGATTTCGCCTGGATGCTTCAGGAAGTGCCCGGTTCCATGTTCCGCCTGGGTACCCGCGAGGAAAACGACCCCGTGTATGATCTGCACCAGGGCGATTATGCACCCAGTGAGCGCGCTATTGGCGTGGGTGTGCGCGTGATGGCGTCCACCGCTTTGCGCGCGGTGCGTTATGAATTGGCGAAGGCTGCTAAAGCGGCGAATCCTGCTCGAGATGAAGCGCGCTAAACTTTAAGAAGAGAGTTTATGTCGCGCGCCGTCTCACTCCGGCGTGCGCCCAACCCCTGTGGAGGATTCATGGGTATTTTTGGCTTTGGTAAGAAGAAACAAGAGGATCAGACTCCTCTGGATCCGCAGGCGCACAGCAGTGCTGTTGAGAGCGCTAGTGTTGAGGGTTCCAGTCTGAGCGATAAGGTCATGGAGCAACAGCAGTGGGAGGAGTCCCTGCGTCGTTTTGTGAAGGCTGAGGGTGAGCGCCACCACGGCTCCCACCCGGTGGAGGAGAAGGCAGCAGCTGGTGCGAGTGACCGTGAGTCTTTCTTTGAGGAATCTGCCGATAGCTCTGAGTCTGTGGCTGGTGAATCTGTAGAGACTGAGTCTGCATACGCCGAGGCAGTAGAAACTGAAGCAGTGGAGCCCGCTCAGGATTCTGAGGATAAGAGCGAGCAGGCTGAGAGCTCTGCGGAGGCTACCGCTGAGGATGCTATTGCCAAGATCAATAGTCTGCTCAGCTCCATGCATTCTTCCAATGCTGAGAATAAGACCAATAGCGAAGAAGACGAGCAGAAGGCTCAGGCTCTGCGCACAACCGAGCTGGACTTGGACACTCTGGCAGCTGAACGTAATGCTCGCCTGGGTATTTCTGAGGAGGAGCTTTCCGAGGCTGAAGACGCCGAGGAAGCACCTGCTGAAGAAGCACCCGCTGATATCGCACAGGCTCAAGAACCCGCTGCAGCGCAGCAGAGCGCTGTAGAGAGCGCCTCCGCTCCCCTCGAAGCTCCCGCAGCTAAGGAAGATGCGCTTATTGAAGACTCTGCCGCCTTTACTCAGGCAGCGGTATCGGCTGCTGAAGAGGCTGCAGAAGAGGACACTACTCCGACTCTTGCCGAGAGCGACCCGCTCTACCAGCTGCTGGTGCTCATGCGCTCCTACGGTCACGGTCAGCTGACCTTTGATTTGCGTCTGCTGGATTCTGATATGCATTACCGCCTGTACCACCGCGGTACCCAGACGGAGCAGGGTATTGTGCTGCCCGGTATTAAATTCTTTGAGCCGGTGGCTGCGCTGTACACTCGCGCTCAGCGTAGCAGCGAGCAGATTTGGAACCGTGCCCTGATTGTGGCGAGCCCGGATGCTCAGGGTCATGTTTCGGTTCAGGCGTCCTATATGTCTGCTGATGGTAGCGACCGTACTGAGAGCTTCATTTTCCCCGGTGAAGAGTCGGCTACTGAGGCTGCTCGTATTCAGGTGGAGAATGAGGAAGGTCCGCAGACCCGCCAGGCTCTGGGGCAGGCTGCTGTGGCTGCCGGTTTGGCTCCCGAGCCCTATCCTTTCGAGCATGATTACGATAGCGATTCGGGTACTGAGGGTCAGATTCTGCGCGCTGATTCTGCCCATGATGAGAGTGCCCCTGATGAGGCAGCTGAGCCTGTAGAGCTCGAAAAGAGCGAGTCTGTTCAGGCTCAGCCCGCTGCGCAGATTGAAGAGGCCGAAGAGACGCTTGATCCTGACGAAGCTGAAGATAGCACCGAGGCGGCTCTGGCGGCTATTATTGCCGGTGCCGATGCGCGCCTGGCTCATTCTGAAGAGAGCGCTGAAGAAACTTCTGCAGAATCTGAGGAAGAGACTGTTGAAGAAGCAGCTGAATCTGTAGATGTAGAGTCTGTCGCTGTCCCGGCGGAAGAAATTGAGTCTCTCGTGGCTGAAGTTTCCGAGTCCGAGAGCATTGATTCTCTGATTGTTAGTGAGCTGAGCGAGGATGATTTTGCCGCCGAGTACCCGGTGGAGGATCTGGGCGCTTCGGCTGAAGAAGAGACCCCGCTACTGAAGCTGGACGATATTACCACCCCCGTGGATGCTGAGGGTTCTGTGCGTGCGCCCGGTCTGGCTCAGGCGTCGGCTCAGCTGAGCCAGCTGACCGCTCCTGTTGAAGAGCCCGCTGTGGAAGAAGCTACTCAGAGCGATAGCGAGCTGGCTGCCGCCTATGGCGTGGAAGAACTGCCCGCATTCCTTGCCGATGAGTCCGCTGTAGAAGAAAGTGCAGCTGATGAGCCCGCTGCAGAAACTCCTGCAGAGACTGCACAGAGCGAGTCTTCCGAGAACGCTCATTCGCTTTTTGAGGATTTCTCCACCCCCGCTGCCTCCCTGGTAGATGGGGAAGAGGGCGCTAAGGATGCTCCCGCAGCCGACACGAGCGAAAAGACTGAAGAGAGCGAACCGGCTCTGCCCGCCTCCCTGGCTGATATTGCACCCGAGGAAGAAGAGGATCTGCTGCCTCCCATGCAGGCAAGCACCGAGGGTCTGCAGCTGGCTGTGGGCCTGAACGAAATGCCTCCGGCTGTTGCTGAGCCCGATACCCCGGCTCGTAGCGCTCAGGTGCCCGCGCCCTCGGATATTGAGCTGGCTGAGGGCAACCTGGTGCTCACCCAGGCGCAGGTGGCTCGTCACCTGGCTCCGGTGGCAGAGGCTCTCTTCGGCGAGCACGGCACCGCTAAGGACGCCACCGCGGTTCTAATTCGCGTGCGCGCCCTGGGCTCCTACTACGATGCCCTGACCCATGTGCGCCGCGGCGGTTTCTGGGAGCAGGTGCGTACCTTTGACCTGGTGCCCGAGGAGCTGCTGGATATTCCGGGTCTGAAGACTGCCTCCTATAGCGAAGGCGACGGTTCGCCCCTGGCAATGAGCTTTAGCTTCACTCCGGGCGTGCCGGTTCAGGCTCGTTTCGACTACTCCAATGAGCAGGCGTTTGTGAGCTACCCGCGTGCCCTGGAGGCTGAGCGTTCGGTGGAGGAGCTGCGTATGTTCCCGCGCCTGGGTGCAAAGATTCCTGTGCACATGGCTCAGGCTCTGGCTCATTGGAACCTCTAATCCTCTGGAGTAGTGAAGGACTATCATGACCGAATCCCTGCCTGTGGAACATCTTGCCGCTGACGCTGCTGGCGCTACCCACGCCGTGCCCGAGCATATTGACGCTATGGCTCGTGCTGCCGGTGATTCTTTCGCCGAGCTGGTGCGTATTATGGCGACCCTGCGAGCACCCGGCGGTTGCCCCTGGGATGCTGAGCAGAGCCACACCTCCCTCATGCGTTACCTGGTTGAGGAAGCCTATGAGGTTGTTGAAGCTGTCGAGGCACCCGAGGGCGTGAATCTACCCCTGCTGCGTGAGGAGCTGGGCGATGTGCTGCTGCAGGTGGTCTTTAATGCCGATATTGCATCTAGCGAGGCGGGCGGTTTTGATATTGTCCAAGTCATTGATGGCTTGAGTGCTAAGCTCAAAGACCGTCACCCGGATGTTTATGGCAGCGATGAGCAGCGCGCCAATGCGCCCAAGGACGCCAGTGACCAGCAGGCGCGCTGGGATGAGCTCAAGGCAGCGGAGAAATCCGAGCGCGGCCCGTTGGACGGTATTCCGCCTCATCTGCCGGCTTTGGCAATGGCGGAAAAGACCGTGACCAAGGCGAAGAAGGCGGGTATTACTCTGCCTCCCGAGCCGGTGTCTATGACCGATGATCTGCCCTCCATGCTGCGCGAGGAGGATTTCGGTGAGCTGCTCTTTACCCTGGTGTGCCGGGCAAAGCAGAACGGTCTGGATTCTGAGCGTGCTCTGCGCACCTATACCCGCCACTTTATTGAGCATTTTGGTCGTCCTCGACCGGGTGCCTCTGGCTTGGAGGACTAGATAATCTCTAGAGAGTTAGGGACATCGTTACCTGATAGATGGGTGCGATGTCCCTATCTTTTTCTCCTCTTTTTCGAGTCGACCGGTGTTTTTATAGGCGGGATTTTGCTAAAATTTGGGGTGTATAGGTTTGCTCTCTACCGCGGCGAAATGCGCGCTTAGAGAGCGCGAACCTGGCATTTATAAACCTCTTTCTAGGAGTATTTTCATGGCTGTTATTACCGCAGTACACGCCCGTCAGATTCTTGACTCCCGCGGCAACCCGACCGTTGAGGTTGAGGTTCTGCTCGAAGACGGCGCTTTTGCTCGCGCTGCTGTGCCCTCGGGCGCATCCACCGGTGAATGGGAGGCTGTTGAGCGTCGCGATGGCGACAAGTCCGTTTACCTAGGCAAGGGTGTGCTGGGCGCAGTCAAGTCTGTTATTGAGGAAATTGCTGAGGAACTGATCGGTATTGACGCAGCTGATCAGCGCACCGTTGACGCAACCATGATTAAGCTCGACGGCACCAACAACAAGGGCAAGTTGGGCGCTAACGCTATTCTGGGTGTTTCCCTGGCTGTGGCGAAGGCTGCTGCTGAATCCGCTGACCTGCCCCTGTACAAGTACCTGGGCGGCCCGAACGCTCACGTTCTGCCCGTTCCGATGATGAACATCCTCAACGGTGGTTCTCACGCAGATTCCAACGTTGATATCCAGGAATTCATGATCGCTCCGATCGGTTTCGAGTCCTTCTCTGAGGCTCTGCAGGCTGGCGTTGAGGTTTACCACGCTCTGAAGTCCGTGCTGCACGACCGTGGCCTGTCCACCGGCCTGGGTGACGAGGGCGGCTTCGCACCGAACCTGGAGTCCAACGCAGCTGCACTGGACCTGATTATTGAGGCAATCGAGAAGGCTGGCTACAAGCCCGGCGAGCAGGTTGCTCTGGCACTGGACGTGGCTTCCTCCGAGTTCTACAACGACGGCGCATACGACTTCGAGGGTCAGCGCAAGTCCGCTGAAGAGATGAGCGCATACTACGCTGATCTGGTTGCTAAGTACCCGCTGGTTTCCATTGAGGATCCGCTGGACGAGAACGACTGGGAGGGCTACAAGACCCTGACCGAGCAGATCGGTTCCAAGGTTCAGATCGTCGGTGACGACCTGTTCGTGACCAACCCCGAGCGTCTGGCTAAGGGTATTGAAGAGGGCGCTGCTAACGCTCTGCTGGTGAAGGTGAACCAGATTGGCTCCCTGACCGAGACCCTGGACGCTATGGAACTGGCTCAGCGTCACGAGTACCGTTGCATGGTTTCTCACCGTTCGGGCGAGACCGAGGACGTCACCATCTCTGACCTGGCTGTTGCTACCAACGCTGGCCAGATCAAGACCGGTGCACCGGCTCGTAGCGAGCGCGTGGCTAAGTACAACCAGCTGCTGCGCATTGAGGAAGAGCTGGGCGAGGCAGCTGTTTACGCTGGCAAGTCCGCTTTCCCCCGTTTCACCAAGTAATTCGGTGATACTCTAGCTAAGTATTAGCTTCTGTCGTGGGGTGGGTAGTGTGAACTACCCACCCCACCTTTTTATATCTGCCGGTATCCTAGGGTAGATATTGTGCTTAGAGTTCCCGGGCGTACACAGGCTATACGCTAAAATGGTGATAGCCGTGCCCGCAGGATAAGGAGAGATATGGTCCCGAAGAACCGTGAAAACCGGGTAGACTCTGCCTCCGATTCCCGCACCCGGGCAGATGAGAAAACTGCGGATAAAAACGCGCGCGAATCTGCGCCTTTTGCGCCCGTTGAATCCACGACAGGAACCCACGAGCCCGAAAAGAACGTATCCGTCTTTGAACGCGCCCGTGATCTTGCCCAGCGTTTCTGGGGTACTTCGGGGGCTGAGGAAGAAAGCGATATAGAGTCGGCAACCTTCTCCTGGCGTATGCTGGGTGCCCTGGTGCTGCTGGTGGTGCTCATTGGTTCCCTGTATCCGACCCTGCAGACCTTCTATCAGCAGGATCAGGAGCTTAAGAGTGTGACGAATAATGTGCAGCGTCTGACTAATGAGAATGCTCAGTTGCGCGCGGAGCAGACCTGGTGGGATGACGATAATTATGTGCGTCAGCAGGCGCGCAGCCGCCTTTTCTATATTTCTGCCGGCGATATTCCTCTGACGGTTACCGGTCTGGATGATTCTTCTTCTAAGGCGGATGCTTCTTCGGCTAATGGTCAGGATCAGCCGGAGGAATCCTGGACTACGCGCCTGTGGTCTTCCCTAGAACAATAGACACAGCCCCCTAAGACTTAGCCTGTACTCTCAGGCACTATCGGGCGTGTAGCCTGTATTCTCGATATACTTACATCACTGTGCGATTTAGCCCGTGAGGGCACGATATAAGAAAGCAAGCATGAGCAGCATTGAAGAATTG
This sequence comes from Rothia sp. (in: high G+C Gram-positive bacteria), assembly GCF_030540545.1. Classification (GTDB taxonomy): domain Bacteria; phylum Actinomycetota; class Actinomycetes; order Actinomycetales; family Micrococcaceae; genus Rothia. Next base: position 85,943 of record NZ_JAUNVZ010000003.1, read on the forward strand.
AAGTCCCGCACCCCCGGCGGGTATAACGTGAGCGTAGAGACCTTGGAGCCGACCGAGCAGGATATTCGGGTGCTCTCGGCGCAGCTGGGTCGTGCCGTGCGTGACGTGGTGGAGATCCCCGCGCGTTGCGTATGCGGTAACCCGCTGGTGGCGGCGACCGCGCCTCGCCTGTCCAATGGCACTCCGTTCCCGACTGTGTTTTACCTGGCGCACCCGGTAATTACTGCGGCTGCTTCCCGCCTGGAGGCGGGCGGTCTGATGTATCAGATGACCGATGAGCTTGCGGAAAACGAGGAACTGGCTCAAGCCTACCGTGCCGCTCATGAGAATTACCTGGCGGAGCGCGAGCGTATTCGCGCGATTGCTGGCGTGGATGAGGTACCCGAGATTGAGGGTATTTCCGCCGGCGGTATGCCCACCCGCGTCAAGTGCCTGCATGCTGTGATTGGTCACAGCCTCTCGGTAGGTCCGGGTGTGAACCCGATGGGTGATAAGGGTCTGGAGGCTATCGCCGAGTGGTGGACTGTCGATAAGTGCTCTTGCGACCCGGTGTGGCGCGAGGAAGCATAGTCGCCAGAGACTAAAACGTGAATAGATATGCGCCCGGTGGGGGAGAAAAGCTAACTTTTTCCTCCCACCGGGCGCATAATAGTATTCGGGGCAGCGCGCAGATACGCGCCCGGTTCCTGTGCCGGATATAGCCCCGCGGAGGGCTCAAGCCCCCTGGAAAGATTCAAGCGAAGGACTCATCATGCGTGTTGCTGCCATTGACTGTGGAACGAACTCTATCCGTCTGCTCATTGCCGAAGTCTATGAGGACAACGGTGCGCGCCGCCTGCGCGATATTGTGCGCGTTATGCGCATTGTGCGCCTGGGTGAGGGTATTGACGCCACCGGTGAGTTTGCTCCCGCCGCCCTGGAGCGCACTTTTGAGGCTGCGCGCGAGTACGCGGCGCTCATTGCTGAGCATAATGTACCCACCGAGGCTATTCGTTTTGTTGCCACCAGCGCCAGCCGCGATGCCCGCAATAAGCAGGTCTTTATTGACGGTATCCGTGACATTTTGGGTATTGACCTGGAAGTTATTAGCGGTGATGAGGAAGCCTCCCTTTCTTTTGCCGGGGCTTTGCTGGCGGTGGGCGCCGATGAGCGTGAAACCCTGGTCTTTGATTTGGGCGGTGGTTCCACCGAGTTTGTGCTGGGTACCGCAGCGGGTGTGCAGGTTTCTAAGAGTGTGAATATTGGGTGTGTTCGCCTGACTGAGCGTCTGATGCATCACGCCCCGGCTCTGGAGAGCGAGATTGCGGCTGTGCGCGCCGAGGCCGATGAGCGTATTGCCGAGGCTGCCGCTATTGTGCCTCTGGAGCGCGCGCAGCGTCTGGTGGCTGTGGCGGGTACGGCGACCACGGTTGCCGCTGCTGCTTTGGGTTTGGACTCTTATGATTCTGCGGCTATTAATGCTCAGTATTTCACGGTGGGTCAGGTGCAGGAAACCGCGAGCTGGTTGGCTGCGCTGGGCACGCAAGAGCGTAGCTCCCTGGGGTATATGCACCCGGGCCGTGTGGATGTGATCGGTACCGGTGCCACCATTTATGCGCGTATTGTTGAGCGTATTTCTGAACTAACCGGCGGTGTTGTTGAGGGTGTGACGGTGAGCGAGCACGATATTTTGGATGGTATTGCGCTGTCCATTGCTGAGCGTTTCTAAACTTTTGTGCGGGCTCCTGGAGCGTTCCTGGAGTCCGTGAACCGCACACCGTATAGAACAATCATTTTATATAGTGTGTGTCGTTGTATTCGCTGTAGAATCCAAGGATTATCTGTGAACTACTCACCCTCTACACATCTGTTCCCGCGCAAGGATCGCGGAAGTAATCGCACGCGCCTTGGCGCAGCTGCCCTCGCTCTGAGCTTGGGTACCTGCGCCGCGCTCGCACCCGCCCTGACCCAGCATGCGCATCTGCCGGCAGCTCACGCTGAACCCTCGGCGAGCCCGAGCGCATCCCTGCCGGTGGCAACCCCTTCGCCCACCATCAAGCAGGATCCCTCCCCGACCCCAGCACCCTCCAGCGCTGCGGCTAATACGGGACAGGGTGATGATTTGCGTCAGCGTGAGTATTGGCTGAGCGACTACGGTTTTAGTTCCCTGTGGGCGCAGAGCACCGGTAAGGGGGTGACTGTTGCGGTCATTGATACCGGCGTGGATGGCACCCATCAGGATCTGCAGGGTAATGTGCTTGAGGGCTATGATGCCTCCGGTATTGGTGATTCGCGCGGTTGGAAGGGACTGGGTTCTGAACCCATGCACGGTACGGAGGTGGCGTCTCTGATTGCAGGTCACGGTCACGCCGATTCTGCCTATTCTTCGATTCCCGGTCAGCCGGGTCACCCGGCGGGTGTTATTGGTGTGGCGCCCGAGGCGAAGATTCTGCCTATTTCCCTGAATATGGGTGCTACGGGCGGTAAGAGTATTGATGAGCAGATCCCTTCTGCGGTGCGCTACGCGGTGGATCACGGGGCGCAGATTATTAACCTTTCGGTGGGTTCAAATAAGACCTCCTGGCCCGCTAGCTGGGATGAAGCTTTTGTTTACGCCGAAGAAAAGGGCGTGCTGGTTATTGCCGCCGCGGGTAATCGCGGTAGCGGTCTGACTCAGGTGGGTGCGCCCGCGACCATTCCGGGCGTGCTGACCGTGGGTGGTGTGGATCGTCAGCGGAAGGATTCTTGGGATTCCTCCTCTCAGGGTATTTCCATTGCGGTCGCGGCTCCCAGTGATAATTTGGTGGGTGCAGCCCCGGGCAACCAGTACTTTATTTGGTCGGGCTCTTCTGCGGCGACGCCCCTGGTATCCGGGCTGGCGGCGCTGATTAAATCCCGCTACCCGCAGCTTAGCGCCGCGCAGATTGCTCAGCGCATTATTTCTAGCGCCGATGATGCCGGCTCTGCCGGGCGTGACCCGCTTTATGGTTACGGCATTATTAATCCTCGCGCGGCGATGGCTGCTTCCACGCCCAGTGATGCGACCAAGAATCCTCTGGGTTCTATGAAGGAGTGGGTGGCTATTCACCGCAAGCAGGCTTTGCCTAGCGCTTCGCCTTCGGATGAGGCTCCGGTGCATGAGCGCGGTGAGAATATTGCTAAGGTTGCTGCTCCCTCTCCGGTGCGCCCGGCTGAGGATGCGGGTGTGATTCCGCCTCTGCTGGTGGGTTCTTTGGTGGTGCTGGTGGGTATTGCTACCGCCGGTACGATTGGGCGTCTGAATAGGCTGTATCGTCACCGTCACGGAAAGTATCCGGGCTATCCGCGATCATAAACGGCGTGATAGAAATAGGGTGTTTCTGACCTAAAAGAAAGGGTAAGAAACACCCTATTTTCACTTTGAGTCCTAGAGCACCTAAACTCGCTCATTGAAAGCCGTTCACCTGCAGAAAGCCCGAAATTTCTAGTCCTTTTGCGCCTCTTTAAGTACATTTTCTAAGCATTAGAGGCGTAAAATATTTAACAAAGGTATATGCGCGCTCCCCGCCCATATCATCTCTAGCCGTGCACGCGAGCCGAAGAATCTTAGCCCGCGAGTTAGCTTAGAGCGGTCGGGGGATACACACACCGGCACCTAGAAGGAACTCAACCGACGGGTGCGGTAGCTAAGCGCGCCATACACGTGCGTCGTGCCGCTTGGGCGCGGCACTCTAGCTGAGGAAGACATTATGGCATTTTCTAACATGGTACAGGATCGCCCCCGCATCCTGATCGTCGGTGGCGGCTACGTAGGCTTCACCGTTGCAAAGAAGATTCAGAAGGCAATCAAGGAAACCGGTGGCGTTGTCACCATCGTTGAGCCCAACCCCTACATGACCTACCAGCCCTTCCTACCCGAGGTCGCTGCAGGCTCCATGGAAGGCCGTAACGCAACCGTGCCGCTGCGCCAGCACCTGCGCGACACCGAGATCATCTCCGGTCGCGTGACCAGCGTAAACCACGCAGCACGCACCGCAGTTGTTGAGCCCATCGACAACGGCGAGCCCTTCGAGCTCAAGTACGACGAGATCGTCCTGGGCGCAGGCGCTGTGACCCGCGCATTCCCCATCCCCGGCCTGGCAGACTTCGCTATCGGTATGAAGAGCATCGAAGAGGCAGTCTCCGTGCGTAACTGGGTACTGGAGCGCATTGAAGCAGCATCCCTGATGACCGATCTGGACGAGCGCCGCCGCGCCCTGACCTTCGTGATCGTTGGTGGCGGTTTCGCTGGTGTTGAGACCATCTCCGAACTGGAAGATATGGCTCGCGAGGCAGTAAACCGTAACGGCTTCCTCTCCCCGGCAGACCTGCGCTTCGTTATGATCGAGGCTGCACCGCGCATCATGCCCGAGGTTCCGGCAGAGCGCGCAGAGATGGTTGTTGCAGAGCTGCGTGCACGCGGCATTGAGATCCTGCTGAACACCTCTCTGTCCGATGCAACCGACGGCAACCTGCAGCTGATCAACATGGCTGATAAGTCCCCTGCAGGTGAGATCGACACCGACACCCTGATCTGGACCGCTGGTGTGGCTGCATCCCCCATGCTCAAGAACACCGACTTCCCGATTGACGAGCGTGGCCGCGTGCGCGTATCTGCAGACCTGCGCGTTACCGGTGACGAGGGCGTTATTGAGGGCGCATGGGCAGCAGGCGATAACGCTGCTGTTCCCGACCTGTCCGGCGGTGGCGTGGGCGGCTTCTGCGTGCCCAACGCACAGCATGCATCTCGTCAGGCACTGGTTCTGGCTAAGAACATCCTGGCTTCTCGCCGCGGCGAGGCACTGACCGACTACTACCACGAGACCATCGGTGTTGTGGCAGGTCTGGGTCTGTGGAAGGGCGTTGCTAACTTCAAGGGTAAGACCCTGGGCGGCCCGCTGGCATGGATTATGCACCGCGGCTACCACGGCACCGCAATCCCCACCGCTGAGCGTACCGTTCGCGTGATGGCTACCTGGGCACTGAACCAGGTATTCGGCCGCGACACCACCCCTCTGCGCCACCAGCGCTCCCCGCGCCTGGCATTCCAGAAGGCAACCGGTACCGCTCCTGAGGCTAAGAAGCCCAAGCTCTAAATCACTTCACGTCTCATATAGGCTGATAGTGTGATGGCACGCGCCGCGTTCGTGATGGACGCGGCGCGTGTCTTATAATATAAGAGTTCATCGTGTTACTGTGGTTGGTTGCGCGGTGGATGCCCCCGTAGCCCAATTGGCAGAGGCAGAGGACTTAAAATCCTTGTGTTGTGGGTTCGAGTCCCACCGGGGGCACTTTATATACCCCTCTAGACCATCACATGTCAGTTTCTATGACATGTGATGGTTTTTGTTTTCGGTTGTCTTCCTCATTCCACGCGGGCTAATAGCGTGCGCGAATGCCTTTTCCTCGTACCGCGACCCACCTCGAAAACTCTAGCCTCAGAAACTCAACTTCTAACATATGCTCTACCTCAGTAGTGTCTTAGAATTAAGTGAACACATTGACTGAAAGGAATACTCCATGAGCATTCACCTGCCGCACCGTACTCGCCTGATTGCCGCCGATATGGACGGAACCTTCCTGAACGACGCGAAGACTTTCGACCGTGAGCGTTTTTCGGCTCAGTTGGAGCAGCTGGATGAACTGGGTATTCGTTTTGTGGTTGCTAGCGGTAATACCTACACGAAGCTGCTGCAATATATGGAGGGTTTTGAGAATCGTAACCTGATTTATGTTGCGGAAAATGGTGCGTATTTGGCGGATGATTCGGGTCAGTTGGCGGTGCATCCTTTTGAACCGGACTCTGTGCCGCGCGTCTATGAGGTGCTGGATTCTCTGCCGCAGATCGGTGCATTGATTTGCACTACTGAGGGTGTGTTTATGCCCGTTGATCGCGAAGAAACCGTAGTAAACATTATTAAAGACTATTTCCTCAGCCAGGACACCCCGGTGCCCGCAGGTATGACCGCCTACGATTTTGTGAGCATTTTTTATCCGGGTACTCAGATGATTGACTCGTACGATCAGGTGCACGGTGCGCCGATTAAGTTCCCCCTGCAGACTCTGCGTGAGGATACCTATCCGATTCTGGAGATTTTGCAGCGCGATCTGCCTGCGAGTGTAACTGCTATGGCCAGTGGTTTTGGCGCTATTGACCTAGTACGTACGGGTGCTAATAAGGGTACCGGTTTGCTGGATTTGAGTGAGCGTTTGAATATTGCGCCGGAGTCTATGGTGGCCTTTGGTGATGGTGAGAATGATATTGAAATGCTCAAGGTTGCCGGTACGGGTGTTGCGATGGGTCATGCGCCGCAGTCTCTGCGTGAGCATGCTCAGCTGGTGATTGGTTCGCCCAATGATGGTGCTGTGCTTGACGCTATTGACGAAATTATTACGGTTGAACGCGCGCGTGGGCTCTAATACACGTACAATAGCTTCTAATATGCCTGAACTCTATCTATTGTTTGGGTTAGTTTTCGAGTGTGAGGTGTGATGATGGCGGGTAACCCCCTTATCAATTCCACGGTGAAGAAGAACCGTTTTGGTCGTTTTGGTGCTCAGGGCGCCGGTTCTGCTCAGCCTCAGGGCCAGCAGGTTCCCGGTTTCTTTGGCCAGGGTACCTATGGCGCGCAGGGTGCGCAGTTCGCGCATCAGGCCCAGCCCGGTTATGCACAGGGCGGTTATGCACAGCCCGGTTATGAGCAGTATGCTCCGGTTAATCAGGGTGTCATTGGCGAGCGCGCCACCATGGATGACGTAATCATGAAGACCGGTTTGACCCTGGCTATGGTTGTGCTCGGCGCAGCGGTGAGCTGGTACATGCCGATCCTGATGTATGTTGGTCTCCTGGCTGGCCTGATCCTGGGTATTGTCAATGCGGTGAAGGCTAAGCCCGTTCCGGCTCTGGTGCTTCTGTACGGTGTGGCTGAGGGCCTGTTCCTGGGCGGTTTTTCGGGTCTGGTGAACCAGCGTTACCCCGGTATTGCTCTGCAGGCTGTGCTGGCAACCGTGGCTGTGTTTGCTGTTATGCTGTTCCTTTTTGCTAATGGCAAGGTGCGTGCAACCCCGAAGCTGAATAAGATTTTCTTTGCGGCTACCCTGGGTCTGCTGGGCTACTACCTGCTGTCCATGGGTGTTGGTCTATTCACCGGTTCGTCCTTCAACTCCTTCATTCTGCCCGGTACTAACCTTCCGTTGGGTCTGATTGTTGGCCTGCTGGGCATTGCTTTGGCAACCTATTCGCTGGTGATTGACTTTACCACCACCGCAGAGGCTGTTGAGGCTGGCGTGCCGCAGGTTGAGTCGTGGCGTCTGGCATATGCTCTGACTGCTTCGCTGGTCTGGCTGTATGTTGAGATCCTGCGCGTGCTCATGTACCTGTACTCCATGTTCTCTAATGACTAGTAGCCAGTAGTACGTAGCGTAGCTATAGATGAAGGGGCGTTTCTTTCCGATAGGGCAGAGACGCCCCTTTGCTGTATCCTCTGCCCTGCGATGAGCCTCGGTGCGAGCACGGTTCTTATGCTTTGAGCACGGGCGCGATATACTGAAAATCTAGTATTTGACCCGGAAGGAACCATGCCTGAATTCCGCACCCCGCGCCCTGCCAAGGGTAGCAGCGCATCCGCAGTAGATAATGCAACGGACGGCGACCACAGCGCCCTGATGGACGGCGCAATCCCTTACGCCCTGCGCGTGGCGGCGGGCTGGTCCTGGCGCCTGGTCGCTATTGCCGCAGCCCTGTGGGTGCTCGGCAAAGCCATTGCGCCCTTATCCCTGCTGCTGATTTCTGTACTGGTGGCGGCACTGCTGGCGGCTCTGCTCTCCCCGAGCGTAATGACTCTGCGTAAGCGCGGTGTGCGTGCTGCCGGTGCTGCTGCTATTGCCGAGATTGGCATGGTGCTGATTGTGGTGGGTCTGCTGGCTCTGACCGGTCAGCAGCTCATCCGCGGATTCGCGGCGCTGACCGACAAAGCCATCCAGGGCTACTATGAGGTGACACGCCTGCTGCACGAGCAGGGTCTGGATTTCACCTCTGAGCAGATGAACGAACTCATGGCGCATGTGCAAACCGCCATAACCGACAACCCCAATGCGGTGCTCTCGCGTGTCTCGGCTGCGGGTTCTTTTGCCGCCGAGGCGGGTACCGGCGCCCTGCTGACCCTCTTCGCGCTCTTCTTCTTTTTGATGGAGGGCGAGAACATTTGGCTCTTTATGGTGCGTCTCTTCCCGCGTGCAGCTCAGCAGGCTGTTAACGGTGCGGGTCGTGCCGGCTGGAAGTCCCTGGGCGCCTATGTGCGCGTGCAGATTCTCGTAGCTGCTATCGACGCCGTAGGTATCGGTCTGGGCGCCGCGATTCTGGGTGTGCCCCTGGCAATCCCCCTGGGTGTGCTGGTCTTCCTCGGTTCCTTTGTCCCGGTGATCGGTGCGCTCTTCTCCGGTGCCGTGGCGGTGCTGCTGGCACTGGTTGCCCTGGGCCCGGTGCAGGCGCTGATCATGCTCGGTATTGTACTGCTGGTTCAACAGCTCGAATCTAATATTCTGCAGCCTTTTATTATGGGCAAGGCGGTTTCCCTGCACCCGCTGGCTGTGATTCTGGCGGTTGCTGCCGGTTCCATTCTCTTCGGTGCTGCCGGTGCGCTCTTTGCTGTTCCGGCACTTGCCCTGAGTAATACTGTGGTGCGCTATTTGGCAACTCGCGCCTGGGAGAACGATACCGAGAATCGTATTGAGCCTTTAGAGTTTGCCCATGAGAAGCGCCGCCGTGAGCGCGCCGAAGCAAAGGCGGCTGAGCGTGCTGCGCGTCTGGCTGCTCGTACCGAGGCTCTGCTGCATTCTCATCAGGAGAATCAGCAGGATAGCCGGCAGGGCAGTAACCGACCGGATAATCCTGCACAAAGCCCGGCCGCTGACAGCGCACCCGATAGTGCGCCCGAAAGCCCGAGCGAAAGCAGCGCGCTCTAAATCGCACAGCACCCGCCTGCGGGTAGAATAGACATAAGTCTTCACATACACCACAAAGAGAGTATTCAATGAGTTTGGAAACCCTGCCGGTTCACCTTAACGACATCGAAGCCGCCGCACAGCTGCTTAACGGAATCACCGAATACACCCCCATGGCGCACTCCCGCGCCCTCAGCCAGCAGATCGGCTCGGAAGTCTACCTCAAATGCGAGAATCTGCAGCGCTCCGGCTCCTTCAAAGCACGCGGGGCGTACGTGCGCATGGCAAAGCTCACCGATGAAGAAAAAGCACGTGGCGTGGTCGCAGCCTCCGCAGGTAACCACGCCCAGGGTGTAGCGCTCGCTGCCTCCAAGCTCGGCATTAAAGCACGTATCTACATGCCCCTGGGTGCCGCACTGCCCAAAATCACCGCGACCCGCGACCACGGCGCAGAAGTAGAACTGCACGGCGAAACCGTGGACGAGGCACTGACCGAAGCCAAGAAGTACGCGCAGGAAACCGGTGCGGTCTTTGTACACCCCTTCGACAATGAAGATATTATTGCCGGTCAGGGCACCATCGGCCTGGAAATCCTGGAGCAGGTGCCCGATGTAGACACCATTATTACCGGTGTGGGTGGCGGCGGTCTGCTCGCAGGTATTGCCGCAGCAGTACGCGCTAAAGAAGCGGAACTCGGCAAGAAAATCCGCATTATTGGTGTGCAGGCTGAACACGCGGCAGCATACCCGCCCTCTCTCGCAGCCGACGCTCTCGTGCCGCTGAAGAAGGTCTCCACCATCGCTGACGGTATTGCTGTGGGTCGTCCCGGTCAGCTGCCCTTCTCCATTATTAAGGAACTGGTGGACGATGTGGCAACCGTGAGCGAAGACGATATTGCTCGCGCGCTGATTTTCCTCATGGAACGCAATAAGCTGGTCGTTGAGCCCGCAGGTTCTGTTTCCGTGGCGGCGCTCATGAACGGCAAGCTGCTCAAGGACTACGGCAACCTGGGCAATGTGGTGTGCGTGCTGTCGGGCGGTAATATTGACCCGATGCTCATGCTCAAAGTGATTCAGCGCGGTCTGTCCGCTGCCGGCCGATTCATGACTATCCGCATGATGCTCTCCGACCGACCCGGTGAGCTGGCGTTGATTTCTAAGGTCATTGCTGATAATGACGCGAATGTGACCGGTGTGGACCACACCCGTGTGGGCGGTTCGCTCTCCATGGGCGATGTGTCCATTACGATCGATATGGAAACAAAGGGCGAAGAGCATTGCCGTCAGGTGATTCGGGCTTTGGAGGCTGAGGGTTTCCGCCCCATTGTTGTTCAGGGCTAGCGCCTGAGCTATACACTGTATGGTTGCGTTTGGGAGTACGGAGGCGAGGGTAGAGAGCCCGCTTTAGCTCAGACAATGCCAAACCCCGCGCTATCTGATGACATTCTGAATGTTGTTGGGTGCGCGGGGTTTGTCATAGCTCGCGAGTTGCGGACCTCCACTCTCGCCTCTGTGCTTGCGTTCCCACGGTGGCTGGGTGGGAGTGCCGCACGTCCCCGAGGAGGTTACGAATGGGGTTTTCGACGGTGCCGGCTTCGCACGCGTGTCCCGTCGTTCTTGCCCCAGCCTCGGGGTGGTTCCGTTCCAAAGATTTCTTCTGTTTTCTTTTTCCAGGTAAGCAAAACACCCGCATGGGATGAGCCTCTTACCTGCTCTGAAGAGGCTCATCCAATACGAGCGTTCTAAGTATATGAATCAGCCTATTAATGCTGAGCGAAGTGTACGGGCAGCCACTTGACCTGATCCCACGGGAATGCAGAACCAGTAAAGCGAATAGCGCTATCCATAACCTTCTTCACCGCAGGATCAGCCTCGTAGACATTCAGACCACGACGAGCGTAGGATGCGTAACTTAGGGGCGATTCAAGGTTGAACGCATTATTGAAGGCATTACGGTCACAAATCATGAAACCGTATTCCTTCATTGCGACCAGAATCATACGCTTGAGCTGATCATTTGCCTGGTTGGTGGACTTCAAATAGGCATCTACATTAAAGGAAGCCGGCAGGAAGCCACGTTGGCCGGCACGAGGCGCATTTGCCACGACATGATGTCCATCGCTACCCTTCGCGGGGAAAGAAGCAAGATTCGTATAATCGGCAGCGGTGATAGAAACCACGTGATTAATACGGCCTGCACGAATTTCATCCACGCCAATCTGGGTGAGCTCATTAGCCATGCCAACCACGGAGGAAGTACCGTTTTTCAACGTGAGCCAGTAATTAGCCGCACCAACACCATTGAAATCACGGTTGGCGATCATATAACCAGCAGACGAAACACGATAGACAGCCGGGTAATCAACGGCTACCTTCAGCTCCACCAGCTTGTTCGCATGGGCAGTAGACGCCTTAAAAGTGATCTGACCTGTCGAAGCGTCGATGGTAGCGGCGCCGCCGGCATTATCTATCAGACGGAACTTAGCACCGCGGCTAATAGGGTACTGCGCATTGGCATCGTGTTTATTGGAAGCATTCATATCCACGCTGATGGGGGAAAGGCTGGTGCTCTGACCCACCTGAACCTGCGGGACCTGAGAATAGAAAATCTTGGAAATAGCAGGTGCTTGGGCTGACGCATTACCCACGCGGATACGCGCTACAGAAGTATAGGTGGTAGCTGCAGAATCCTGCAGGAACATGAACAGGGAACGCCAAATACCGGTTGCTTTATCGTATACGGCGATTGAGTAATCCTTACCGCGTCGAGGCATATCCAGGAACCACTTAGGTACCGGAACTGCACCGGTAACCATACGGCGATTTATATCGTTTGCGTTGACTAGGTTGTCACGGCTAACAATTTCTACGTAGTGCTGATGGGGGTTAGAAGAATCAACACTGAGTGCAGGGATATTATCATGAGCACCTACGCGTACATTACCCACTTGGCCTGCGTTAAAGGAGGTATGCCATACGGGGTGCGCTTTAGCGGTTAGCTCCTTGCTGAGCGCGGCGCTATTGGGCTGTACGGGTTCATGACCGGTAATGCGCTGAGTGGCAAAAGTGCCATTAATCAGGCGACCGTTGAGAGGGGAAATATTCTCGATTGCTTCCAGATGAGCAGGCGTGAGAGAACGATTAATCGGGGCGAGCAGAGTAATACTCTTTGCCTGGGGATCAGCGTTCCAGTAGCAATGCTGAGCGGTAGTGACAGCGCCATTAAGAGGAACGGAACGACCGTTGACTGTAATGCATGCGGGTGTAGCGATAGCGCTAGGTTGAAGGGTCGCAATACCTGCTGCCGCAATACCGGAAGAGAGGAAGAGACGGCGATTGAACTTCATTCTTCTCCAATACATAGAATGGGTAGATGAAGTTGAGAGAATACGGGGAGCCTTAGTAGTAAGGCACAACTAGTATACATGCTGTCACTTAGGGAAAGGCAAGAGGTCTCATCTCTAGTGTGGTGTGGTATAGGAAGGACGAGACACTGAGTATACTTTCGCGATGCAAGGAGGAAAGCTATACTTAATACATCATTTGCTCGACATGTCATAGGAAGTAGCCATGGAACAAACCTTTAATCGCGTCATTATCGCCTCCGATGTCGTTGGTAGTAAAATTGGCGGTATTGAAGTAGTTGCCAATACTCTGACGCGGGGATTTCTGGATAGAGGGATTTCTGTGGAACGAATAAGTGTGATTGGTGAGAAGATTCCTGAGTATGATATTGATGTTCCTGTTTTGAATCTAGGGAAAAATAGGTCAAAAACAACATATAATAAGGCCTCTGAAGGTGCCTCTGGTTTTTTTAATGTAGCGAAGCATATTATTCGTGCGGTGTATACTCCTATTTGGAAAACAGGGGTTTATATGAAATGCATCAAGTATCTTAATTCTCTGGGTTCTAAGGATGTCGTTGTATTATTTTCTATGCCTTCCATGGGGTACTTTGTGCCTGCATTGAAGATTATGAAATATAAGAAGAACCGCCCGCTTGTTATTGGACAACATCATAATAGATTTGGTGCATATTTTGATGGTGAATTTGACTATCATAATATCATCAATAAATGTGATAAATTCCTCGTTCTGTCCCATGGCGATGCCAAACTCTTTGCTGAAGAGTTTGGTGTAGATGTTGGCGTTATGAATAATCCTATTGATATGTCTGATGCTCAGCCAGGTCTTGAGAAAAATAACGTTGCTATCGTTGTGTCTCGCCTGTCTCCCGAGAAAAATATTGATAGTATTATTCGTGCTTTTGACATAGTAGCTCGTGATGCTCCGGGATGGGAACTTCATATTCACGGTTCGGGTCCAGAAGAAGAAAGCCTGAAGGAGCTTATTGAGTCTTTGGATAACCCCTCGATTCTCTTCAAAGGTCCTATTTATCATCAGGATAAATGGGAAGCTCTTGGACGGGCAAAACTTGCGCTGATGAACTCAGACTTTGAGGGGCTTCCGATGTTCATGATCGAAGCTCTTGCTTCGGGTACCCCGGTGATTTCTTCTCCCTCGGCGCCTGGTGTTGAAGAAGTTTTACACAATGTGGGCTATCTGACGGAAGACACATCCGTTGACGAGCTTGTTGAGAAGATTACGCAGGCTATAGCAAATCCTGACGAGCTTGAGGATAAAGCGCAAGCATCTGTTGAGAAATCTAAAGAATTTGAGATATCTACTGTGCTGGATGCATGGGGAAGGTTGATTGACTCCCTGAATACAGAACGTTTCGGTCAATAGGTCTGTCATAATTTCCGTATATTATGGGGTGTACCTGGTAGCAGAGTAACTGAGGTGCTCTCCGCGGGCCTAGAAAACTTTCAAACCCGGTGGGGCAGTAATAGCCAGCATACCGGTACATGTGAAGGGGCTGTTTCCGATATGGAAACAGCCCCTTCACATGTACCGGTAGCCAGTTAAATGGTTATATTAACGGTCAATATGCGGGTAATCCTTCTCCGTAAAGAACATGGGTGCAGGAACTTTCTTCAAAATACGGAAATGTACAATGCCCTTCAAAGAACCCCAATGGCCACCCACCGTATAAGCAGCCTTTAAGCGAGTCGAAGACTTTGCCAAGCCCGGAAGAGCCTTTACCAAAGACAGTAGAGAATACTTGAAGCTCGGGCCGATCATCGACGTTTTCTTATAACGCTCCCACAAAAGAACCTTATTAAACTGATAATTACGCTGCTGTTTAAATATCATCTGAGGAGTCTGGCGCAAACGATAATTGATCAAGGGCACTGAGGTCATGGCAATTTCGTAACCCGCCAGGGCAGCGCGCCATATAAAGTCAGTATCTTCAGAGCCGCCTACGAAGCTCGAATCCATGCCGCCAATTGCAAGGTACGCCTCACGAGGTATAGATACATTAGAGCTAGGAATTGATGGAAGATACCCTGAGAAAGGAAGCAGATCCTGTTGGCGTGTAATATGTGCAGGAGCTGAACGAAGCTGCTCATCTAATCCCGACGGAACACCGTAAGCGTCCAAAACCTCCGGAGAATTGAACTTATCATGCAGAATCGGAGCACCGATAACCGCATTCGGAACCTGCTGATGAGCTTCCCAATGACCCCGCAACCAGTGAGGCTCCACAAAATCATCAGCATCGCAGAACACGCATAGATCAGCACGCGCAGCAAGGACGCCCACATTACGCGCCCACGAGGGGCTCTGCACCTGGCTTGCGTCCACAATACGCACCGGGAAATCAGAATGATACTTTGCAATAACCTCTCGCAAATTATCCGTACTGCCGTTATCGCTCAGTACAACCTCAAAGGTAGGTGCATTCACCTGCTGAGCCAGCGAATCCAGCTGCTCGACAATAATATGTGCCGCATTATAAACAGGGATAACGACACTAGTCTGACAATCCATGGAAAATCCTAGAAAAGAGATGAGTAGTGATTTTTCTGAGTATAACACCCCGACTGAAAGCGAGGATAAGCGTTAGGACAGTAGCTCAGAAATCTCCAACCAGCGCAGCTCCAGCTCGTCAATCTCATCCTGAAGAGCCTGCTGCTTTTCGCCCAAAGTCGCCAAACCCGCATAATCGCTGGGATCGTGCGCGCTCATCGCCTCGCTCAGTCTCGCCTGCTCATCGGAAAGCTTAGCCAAACGGCGTTCAATCGTGCCCGACTCCTTCTGCAGTGCACGAGACTCAGCACCCGAAATCTTCGGAGCACTCTGCTCGCTATCGCTGGCAGTAGAGGACTTCGCCGCCGTGGGGTGAGAGGAGGAAGAACCGGTACTCGTCGCACCCTGGGCAGAGAGCTGCAAATACTCATCCACACCGCCGGGCAAATGGCGGAAAGAACCATCCATGACCGCATATTGCTGATCGGTCACACGCTCCATCAGGTAACGGTCGTGAGAGACCACCAGCAGAGTACCCGGCCAGCTATCAAGCAAATCCTCCATAGCTGCCAACATATCCGTATCCAGATCGTTCGAAGGCTCATCCAAAATCAGCACATTCGGCTCATCCAGCAGAATCAACAGCAACTGCAAACGGCGCTTCTGTCCACCGGAAAGATCCTTGACCGGAGTGGACAGCTGAGCACTCGTAAAGCCCAGACGCTCCAGCATCTGAGAGGGAGAGACCTCTTTACCATCGGCGATATAGCTGCGCTTTTTACGACCAATCACATCCGAGACACGGTCGTTCTCCACCTCGCGCAACTCATCCAGCTGCTGAGTCAACGTAGCAATTTTGACCGTCTTACCGTGCTTGACACGACCAGAAGAAGGCTGCAGAGAACCTGTCACCAGAGAGAGCAGAGTGGACTTACCGGCACCGTTCACACCCAAAATACCCGTGCGCTCACCCGGGGCAATACGCCAGGTCACGCGCTTGAGTACCTGGCGTTCACCCTCACCCGAGGGCAGCGGGAAAGAAACCGAAACATCCTCAAGATCCACAACATCCTTACCCAGACGGGTCAGAGCCATCTTCTTGAGCTCAATCGTGTCGCGCACCGGCGGGACATCAGCAATCAAAGCGTTCGCGGCATCAATGCGAAACTTCGGCTTGGAGGTACGCGCAGGAGCGCCACGGCGCAACCACGCCAGCTCCTTACGCATGAGGTTCTGGCGCTTCGCCTCCGCAGCGGCAGCCTGACGATCACGTTCCACGCGCTGCAAAATATACGCCGCATAGCCACCCTCAAAAGGCTCCACCATGCGGTCGTGAACCTCCCAGGTGTCGGTGCAGACCTCATCCAAGAACCAGCGGTCGTGAGTAACCACCAGCAGACCGCCCGCATTCTTAGACCAGCGGGACTTCACATGGGAAGCAAGCCACGTAATAGCCTCAACATCCAGGTGGTTCGTGGGCTCATCCAGCATGAGCACATCCCACTCCTGCGCCAGCAGAGCCGCCAAAGCCACGCGGCGACGCTGACCACCCGAAAGGGAAGACACCGGAGCATCCCACGGCAAATCAGAGACCAGACCCGAGATAACATCGCGAATACGTGCCTGAGACGCCCACTCATACTCCGGGGTATCGCCCACAATGGCGTAACCGACCGTGTGGTCGTCATTGAGAACATCCGACTGGTCCAAATAGCCAATGCGGGTACCATTACGCACCGTCACACGCCCCGAATCCGGTTCCAGACGACCTGCAAGGATCTTCATGAGCGTAGACTTACCGTCGCCATTACGACCGACAATACCAATACGATTGCCCTCGTTAATGCCGACCGTCACGTTCTCAAATACAGTACGGGTAGGAAACTCAAGATGCAGCGATTCGCCGCCTAATAAATGTGCCACCCTCTAAGATTACCCGCCCGCACCGCCACAAAAGCGCCCGAAGGAAGGAAAATCTCTCTCGAGGGAGTAAAAATTTTGCTAAACTGGTTCTATCCCTGTGCGCTTTGCGGTCAATGCCGCGCGAAGAAGGCGCCCATGGGAAGGATCCGCCATAGTGTAATGGCAGCACACCGGCCTTTGGAGCCGTTCGTCTAGGTTCGAATCCTAGTGGCGGAGCAAACCCCGAACACTCGGGCCCGAAATACACGGGACACCACTCATCGCAAGGAGCAATGGTAGTGAACGCATCGAGCGCAGTACCTTCGGCTGTCATCATTCTCGCAGCGGGTGCAGGCACCCGCATGAAATCTGAACTCCCCAAGGTCATGCACGCCATCGGTGGCCGCTCCATGCTGGAGCACGCTATCGCCGCCGGCCGTGAACTGAACCCCGAACGTATGGCTGTAGTTGTGCGCCACCAGCGCGATAAGGTCGCTGAGCACATTGCAGCATTCGACCCGCAGGCAGTCATTGTGGACCAGGACGAAATCCCCGGCACCGGTCGTGCCGTTGAGGTTGGTCTGCAGGGCCTGGACGCATCCGGCGAAGTAACCGGCACCGTTGTGGTCACCTACGGCGACGTTCCCCTGCTGCAGGCACAGACTCTGCGTGAACTCATTGCCTTCCACGAAGAAGACTCCAATGCTGTCACTGTGCTGACCACCCACATTGACAACCCCGGCTCCTACGGCCGTATTGTCCGCAACCAGGCGGGCGAAGTAGTTGCCATCGTCGAGGCGAAGGATGCCACCGAAGAGCAGCTCGCCATTACCGAAATCAACTCCGGTATTTACGCCTTTGACGCGCGCGTACTGCGCGAAGCACTGCTGGAAGTCACCACCGACAACGCACAGGGTGAAAAGTACATTACCGATGTGCTCGCCATTGCCCGGTCCAAGGGCTACCGCACCTCCGCATTGGCTATTGAAGACCGCTGGGAAGTTGAAGGTGCCAACGACCGCGTGCAGCTGGCTCAGCTGGGTCGTAAGCTCAACGACCGTATTGTAGAGGCGCACATGCGCAACGGCGCAACCATTATCGACCCCGCCACCACCTGGATCGACGTGACCGTTGAAATCTCCAATGACGTCACCATCCTGCCCGGTGTGCAGCTGCACGGTACAACCCGCATCGAAACCGGCGCAACCATCGGTCCGGACACCACCCTGACCGACACTGAAGTACACGCCGGTGCCACCGTGACCCGCGCGCATTCCCTGGGTGCTATTATCGGCGAAGATGCGACGGTTGGCCCCTTCGCCTACCTGCGCCCCGGCACCGTACTAGGCACCAAGGCAAAGCTGGGTACCTTCTGTGAAGCCAAGAACTCCCAGCTGGGTGAAGGCGCAAAGGTTCCGCACCTGTCCTATGTGGGTGACGCAACCATTGGTGAAGGCTCCAATATTGGTGCCGGTTCGATCTTTGCAAACTACAACGGTGTGGAAAAGTCCCGTACCGTCATCGGCAAGCACACCCGCATGGGCTCCGGCGGTATTTTCGTCGCGCCCGTGACCGTGGGCGACGGCGTATACTCCGGCGCAGGCGCACTGATTCGCAAGGATGTGCCCTCCGGCGCTCTTGCCTTCTCCGAGACTTCCCAGCGCAATATTGACGGCTGGGTACAGAAAAACCGTGCGGGTACCGAACCCGCCCAAGCAGCAGCCGCGGCAGAGGAAACTCAGCCCGGACAACCTGAATAAGGAAAGCGATACTCATGACTCGTGAGATTACGAACCCCGGTGAGCGCAAGCTCGCAGTAGTTTCCGGCCGCGCGCACCCCAAGCTCGCCGAAGAAATCGCCAAGGAACTCGGCCACGACCTGCTCCCCACCAGCGCATACACCTTCGCTAATGGTGAGACCTACGTGCGCTACGAGGAATCCGTGCGCGGTGCTGATGCCTTTGTGATCCAGTCCCACCCCGCTCCCATTAACGAGTGGCTCATGGAACAGCTGATCATGATTGACGCTCTCAAGCGCGCATCCGCTCGTTCCATTACCGTGGTTGCACCCTTCTACCCCTACGCACGTCAGGACAAGAAGCACAAGGGTCGCGAGCCCATCTCTGCTCGCCTGGTTGCTGACCTGTACAAGACCGCAGGCGCAGACCGCATGATGACCGTGGACCTGCACACCTCGCAGATCCAGGGCTACTTCGACGGCCCCATGGACCACCTCTTCGCTATCCCCGTGCTGGCTGACTACATTAAGACTCGCGTGGCTGACCCGGAGAAGGTCACCGTGGTTTCCCCCGATACCGGTCGCGTGCGCGTGGCAGAGCACTGGGCTGATCTGCTCGGCGGCGCGCCCCTGGCGTTCGTGCACAAGACCCGCGATATTAATGTCCCCAATCAGGCTGTTTCCAAGACCGTGGTGGGCGATGTTGAGGGTCGTTCCTGCGTGCTGATCGACGATATGATCGATACCGGCGGAACCATTGCCGGCGCGGTCAAGGTGCTCAAGGATAAGGGAGCGAAGGAAGTTATTATCGCAGCCACCCACGCAGTGTTCTCCGACCCTGCTGTTGAGCGTCTGTCCGGTTGCGGCGCATCCGAGGTTGTTGTGACCAACACCCTGCCCGTTCCGGAAGAGAAGCGTTTCGATAACCTGACCGTTCTGTCCATTGCTCCGCTGCTGGCACGTGCCATCCGCGAGGTCTTCGATGAAGGCTCTGTGACCGAAATGTTCAACGAAGGCTAAAGAACATGTGTTCAAGAGTACCCCCGGCATACGCTGGGGGTACTCTTGTCATCGGATAAAATAAATAGAAATCTACCGACTCACTCTACAAGTTTAAGGTTGCCCATGCTCGACGTGTACAAAAAGGTCAGGGTTCTCTTCCCCGGCAAAAAATTCTCTCTTTTGATGCTCAATGTTCTTGGAACGTTCTTTTTGGCTCTAGTTGATGTCGTTGGTATTACCGCAATTTTACCGATTGTATCCTTGAATGGTGGAGCAGAAATTACCGGTTACTTGGCGACTATCTCTAATATTTTTGGTAACCCGGATCGTTCAACCTTGGTTCTTTATCTGGCAACTCTGATGGTTGGTATTTTCATCCTCAAAGCTGTGGCCTCGCTAATTTTTAGGCGTTGGAGTATCTTCCTGATTGCGCGTCAAGAACTAG
The DNA here is from genome assembly GCF_030540545.1 of Rothia sp. (in: high G+C Gram-positive bacteria). Taxonomy (GTDB): domain Bacteria; phylum Actinomycetota; class Actinomycetes; order Actinomycetales; family Micrococcaceae; genus Rothia. The sequence goes on from NZ_JAUNVZ010000003.1 coordinate 105,843, forward strand.
CTAGTGGTGTTGCTTTGCTTCGCGATTTCGTAACTTCCCCTTACGACCGCGTTCGTAAGGTTGCAGTGGACGACGTTGTTACTGTGATTAGTTACTATAATACTGCCGCGTATTCTTCCTATATGAATGCTTTGATTTCATTGGTGAGTGATATGCTGTCTGTTATCGTTATTATGGCCATGCTCTATATTGCGATGCCTTTGCAAGCATTTATTGCGACTGTTTATTTCGGAGTTGTAATTTTTGGTATGCAGTATGTTCTCAAGAACATTAATAAGCGTCAGGGTAAACGCTCTGCAGAGGCAAGCCGTCGATCCATGGAATCCTTGCTTGCTAATGTCAACGGATTCCGTGAGATTCGTCTTGCCGGTACCTCAGACCGCTATCTTTACCGCTATCAGAAAGCATCTGAAGAGGGCATTGTGGCACGCGCAAATTCCTCCTTCCTCTTTGAATTGCCTAAGTACACTTTGGAGATTATCTTCATTATCGGTGTGTGTTTGCTGATGCTTTTCCCCGTGACCGAATCATCCACTGATAACACCGCCTACTTGCTGCTCTTCTGCGCAGCTGGTGTGCGTATGTTGCCCTACGCAACCCGTCTTGTTGCTTCGCTGGGAAGCATACGCTCCTCTGAGGTAGTCATGCAGCGCGCCGTAGACCGTCTGAGCGAGCTATCTCAAGAAGGCGTAGAATTCTCCCTAATTCCTGAACCTGCACAGCGCACCCTAAATATTATTGATAATGAAGACAAAGCTACGTCTGAAGTATCCGTTCGAGATATTAGCTATCGATACCCTGATGGCGAAAAGAACGTACTTTCCCATGTATCTTTGGATATCCCCTCGGGTTCGTCTGTAGCATTTGTGGGAGGCTCCGGTTCCGGTAAGACCACCCTGGTTGATCTCATCCTCGGTCTGCTCAAGCCGACCGACGGAACGATCTTGGGCAATAGCCAGAACATCTCCGAGAATACCGGCGAATGGTACAAGGGCATCGGATACGTTCCGCAGGACCCCTATATGGGTAATATGCCTCTGCGAGAGGCTGTAGCATTCGGATTTGTCGGTGATGAAATCGACGATGAGCGTGTATACAAATGCCTTGAGCAGGCAGAATTGATGGATATTGTCGATACTCTTGAAGATGGTATTCATACCATGATCGGTGAACGCGGTAGCCGCCTCTCCGGTGGTCAACGACAGCGCGTGGGTATTGCCCGTGCACTCTACCGTAACCCCAGCCTGCTGATCCTCGACGAGGCAACCAGCGCGCTGGATAATGAAACCGAGCACAAGATTACTCAAACCATTGAAAATATCTCGGGTGATGTCACTGTTATCATTGTGGCGCACCGTCTCTCTACCGTTCGTCATGTCGATCAGTTGATTTACCTTGCTAACGGTGAAATTCAGGCATCCGGTACGTTCGAAGAAGTTCAAGCTAAGAACAAGGACTTCGCACGCCTTGTAGAACTTGGTAAGTTATAGGAAAATATGCAGACTGTCTCCGCAGTGATTCCCTTCTACGGGGAACCCGAACCCGTTCTGGAACTCATTCAGAACCTCAAAACCCAGCAAGGCATTGACCCTGCACAGCTAGAAATCATCGTCTCCGATGATGTATCGCCCGTGCCTTTCCCCGAGACTGAAGGTGTTAAGGTCGTACGCCGCGCCCAGAACGGCGGCTTTGGTAGCGCCGTCAACTCCGGCGTCGCGGCAGCCACCGGCACCTGGCTCTTTATCCTCAATAGCGACCTGGAACTCTACCCCCGCTTTATTGCCGATATGCTCGCCGCCGTAGAGCCCCTCGGGGACGCTATGGCCAGCCCCCAGATTATCGGCCACGACGGTGCGCACCAGTGGGTGGCACGCAAGTTCCCTACCGCATTCCACGCCGCCTGGGAATGGGCAACCCCTCTGGCACGCTTCAAGCCCACCGCATGGTGGCACAAGTACGTTGGCCACGATGTTCCCGCATGCACCGCCACCGCCACCACCACTACTGACTGGCTCATGGGCGCCTGCATGGTGCTGCCCCGCGAAGTCTACAACCGTGTAGGCGGTATGGATCAGCGCTTCTACATGAATAGTGAAGAAGTGGATCTGCAGTACCGCCTGGTACAGGCGGGCGTACCCCGCTATATCGTGCCTGAAGTGGTGATTACCCACGAGGGAGGCGGCTCCTCGCCTTCTGCGCGCCGTCGTCAGTGGCTGACCACTGCCCGCTTTATCTATGCAGATAAGTGGGGTTTTGAAGACCGCCTGGAGCGAGCGCTGAAAGCAACCACCTACCTGAACTTCGCAGTGAACTCTGTACGTGCCCTGCGCAACCCAGATGTGCAGGCGCGAGTAGCTCTGCGCGAGGAATTGGGCTATATTGCCGCCGCGAAGCGTCGCGAGAATTAGCCACCGCTCAAAATGCTAGCTAGGTCATAGCACTACTAAGGTCACGTATGCCCCGAAAGGGCCTCTATCTTTAGTAGACTAGGAAATATACCGTGCACAGCCGACCCCGGGAGTGGGTCGGCGGTGCGTGCACTCCCACTCAGACATCAAGGAATTCCTCGCGAATGAGCACTCCGAAACTACTGCTGGTCTCCCCAGCATTCCACGGATACTGGAAAGCTATCCATGCATCCCTGGAAGTACATGGCTACGCTGTGCGTACCCATATTTACGATGCCCCCGGCACCCTGGGCGAACGCATTATTAATAAGCTCGCCCACGAGCTGCCCGAGCGCTACCGTCCCGAAAGCCTGGCGCAGCAGGCAACCACCAAAGCCATTGAAGCATTTAATGACTACCGCCCCGATATTGTCCTGGTCATTAAGGGCGATATGCTCGGCGCCGCCTGGTGGGAAACCCTGCGTGCCTCCGGAGTGCGCTACGCGACCTGGCTATACGACGAGCTGCGCCGCATGCACTATAGCGAGGAAGACCTGCACAATCTGGGCGCTCTGGCAAGCTACAGCCCGCTGGATGCAGAGCACCTGCGCTCCATCGGCTTTGATGTGGTTGATATGCCCAATGCCTACGACTCGCACTGCCCGGTAGTGCCCACCCGCGAAGACTCCATTAGCTTTGTGGGTGCACGCTACCCCAACCGCGAAGAAATCCTCAAATACCTGGTGGATGCGGGCCTGCCCGTGCGCGCCTACGGTCGCGCCTGGTCCCGCCATCCCTGGGATATTGCACGCACCAAAATGTTTACTGACTCCGGTGTGCCCGCAGAGCGTGATATTGACCGCTCCGTAGCCTACGGCGTCATGGCTTCCTCCCCGGCAACCCTGAATATTCACAGCAACCAGGACGGCTTTACCATGCGCACCTTCGAAGCGCCCGGTGTGGGAGCCCTGCAGATTATTGACCGTCCCGATGTGGACCGCTACTACGAGCCCGGTAAAGAGGTACTGGTCTACGAGTCCCTGGATGAGCTGGTGGAGATTAGCCAGCGTATTTTCCAGGATCCCAAGTGGGCGGCACAGATTCGCGAAGCCGGCCACCGCCGCACCCTGGCGGAGCACACCTTTGATCAGCGCGTGAAGATATTGGAGCAGCTATGGGTCTAAACTATCCCCTGGATTTGGCGGCGTGGTCGCGCTGGCAGCAGCGCCAGAACCGCGTGCGCTGGGCAAAACACGCCCTGAAGTCTGCGCTGACGCGAGGCGGCTCGGGGGAGAGCGCCGTACCTGCCGCCTACCTGCACACTCCCGTTATGCACGGTGAGCAAATGCAGGTGCTGGTTGTTTTGGATTCTTTCTCACCCACCAGTCGAGCCTCCCTACTGGAACCGGTTAAACGCCTGCAGGCACCCGCGGTGATTCTCGCTCCCGGCGATGCCCGCGAATACCTGGAGGGTGAATGGTCGGTTGAACCCGTAGAGCTTAGCTCACTGGCTCAGAAACTACCGGAAGTGCAGATTGTGCTCTCTCTGGGACACTATCTGGCGCTGGGCTACGCAGCCTACGACTATGCCCGTGCTATTGGCGCCCAGTACTGGGTGGTGCAGCACGGTCTGCTGGTTCCCAATGCGCCGCCTCTACCTATTGGCTCGGTATTGCTCGCCTTTAGCCAGCAGGACGCCGACTACTGGAAGAGCGGACGTAAAGACATCCGCAGCCACGCTGTAGGATCCCAGCTGCTCTACACCGCAGCGCAAACCGCACGCGAACAGCAGCAGCACACCAGCGGAGAAATCGTGTTCCTTGGACAGATGCACGGTGCGGAACTGCCGCGTGCCTCCTTCGCCCGCGCGGCCTACACCTTCCTGAAAAACAATGGGGGAGTGTACCGCCCGCACCCGAGCGAAAAGGATAAACTCTCCACGCTCACCCACAGCCTCTGGGAAAAGACCGGGATTAAAATCGACCGCTCCAGCGCTGCACTCAAGGACCTAACGAATCCGGTCGTTTCAATCTTCTCCACCGGAGTGCTCGAAGCAGCCATCCGTGGAATCGACGCGTGGGTCTACCACCCGGCGCCCCCGGCATGGCTCGAAGAATTCTGGGACCGCTACGGCATGCACCGTTGGGGAGAAACCCCCACGCCCGCGCCGGAGCAACCGGAGACGGAACCCGCCCAAAAAATCGCTGAACTGATCATGGAAGAATTGGAGAACTAAATGCGTATCCTCTGCGTCATCCCCGTGCGCGGCGGCTCCAAAGGCATCCCGCGCAAAAACCTGCGCGAAATCGCCGGCAAACCCCTGGTTGCCTGGACCATTGAACAGGCGCTCGCAGCAGCCGACGAAGTAGCCCCCGAGCACGAACTGCGCGTTATCGTCTCCACTGACGACACCGAACTGGCAGATATCGCACGACGCTACGGTGCCGAGGTGCCCTTTATGCGCCCGGCACACCTGGCAGAAGATACCACCGCCACCGAGCCCGTCATCGAGCACGCTATTGAGTACGTGAGCGATAACGGCTGGGCACCCGATGCCGTCATGCTGCTACAGGCAACCAGCCCGGTTCGTCTGCCCGGCACCCTGGCACGTGCAGTGCACCAGTTCGTGGAGAACGGCAAGGACTCCATGGTCGGCGTGATTCCCATGGGCCCCTTCGTCTGGACCTGGCATGCAGACGGCGAACCCACCGCCGAATTTGACGTCATGAACCGCCCGCGCCGCCAAGAACTCACCAAGGAAACCTTCCGCTACCGCGAAAACGGTTCCATGTACATTACCAAAACTGATGTGTACACCCAGCATCACAACCGCCTGGCGGGGTATCCTGGAGGTAGCATCGATTTGTTCATGCTTGAAGAAGTCGAAGGTGTCGACATTGACGCACCCATCGACTTCTCCGTGGCAGAACACCAGCTCCTGCAGATCCTGGAGAGCAAGTAAACGCTCAACGCTTGCCCTAGCATCATCTCACTCATAAGAAAGACAATACACACGTGATTATTGAACGTAATATCGCACCCTACGTGGTCTTCGCAGAAGACCCGATGCTCACCGCACTCCAGAAGATCTCTGCAAACGGTCAGCGAATCATCTTCCTGGTTAACGAATCCGGTGTGTTGCGCGGTTCCCTCTCCGACGGCGACTTCCGCCGCTGGTTGATCGCTAACCCCACCGCCTCCCTGGAAACCAGCGCACAGGCAGCAGCAAACCCCAACCCCACCACCGCACCCGTCGGTAGTGAGGCAGAGGTGCTGCGCAGCCACTTCGCACACGGCATTAACCACGTGCCGCTGGTGGACGAGCGCGGCCACCTGGTAGCCCTGGCGATGGATGAGCAGGATGTTCTGCGCATCGGCAAGCACACCATTAGCGAAGATTCCCCCGCCTTCATCATTGCCGAGATCGGTAATAACCACCAGGGTGATGTGGATCTGGCAAAGCATCTGGTTGACCTGGCTGTTGAGGCAGGCGCCGACGCCGTGAAGTTCCAGCTGCGCGATATGGACGCCCTGTACCGCCAGCGCGGCGCAGCAACCGCCGGTGAGGATCTGGGCGTGCAGTACACCCTGGATCTGCTCTCCAAGTACTCCTTCAGCGTGGAGCAGATGTACGAGGTTTTCGACCACGTCAAGCAGCACGATATGGACATTATGTGCACCCCCTGGGACGCACCCAGCGTGCAGGCGCTGGTGGACTATGGCATTCAGGGCATGAAGATCGCTTCTGCTGATTTGACCAACCACGAGCTGCTGCGCGATGTGGCATCCCGCGGCCTGCCTATGCTGGTCTCCACCGGTATGAGCCGTGAAGAGGAAATCCGCGAGTCTGTGGCTCTGCTGCGCAATGCGGGCGCCTCCTACGCCCTGCTGCAGTGCCAGTCTGCATACCCTGCACCCTTCAAGGACGTTAACCTGGCGTACATGGACCGCCTGGCTGAAATCGGTCAGTGCCTGGTCGGTTACTCCGGCCACGAGCGCGGCTTCCACGTGCCGATCGCTGCCGTTGCACGCGGTGCAAAGATCATTGAGAAGCACTTTACCATCGACAAGACTCTGGAAGGCAACGACCACACTGTTTCGCTGCTGCCCGAGGAATTCAAGACCATGGTTCAGCAGATCCGCGAGGTTGAGACCTCTATCGGTTCTGCCGCTCCCCGCGAGGTATCCACCGGTGAGCTGATGAACCGCGTGAACCTGGCAAAGTCCCTGGTTGCTACCCGCCACATTGCCAAGGGCGAGGTTGTCACCGAGGCTGACGTTGCCGTGAAGTCTCCCGGCCGCGGTCTGCAGCCGAACTACCTGCCTCAGCTGCTGGGTCGTACCATGCAGCGCGACGTTGAAGAAGGTACCTTCTTCTTTGAGGGCGATTTGAAGGATGATGTGGTCACTCGACGTACCTTCGAATTCGATCGCCCCTGGGGTCTGCCGGTTCGCTATCACGACTACAAGCCGCTGCTGCAGGACTCCAACCCTGACTTCCTGGAGTTCCACTTCTCCTACAAGGACCTGGAAATCAATATTGACGAGGTCTTTGACGAGAAGCTGCCCATTAGCTTCACCACCCACCTGCCCGATTTGTTTGCAGGTGACTTCCTGGTGGACCTGGCGTCCAAGGACCCCGAGGTCTGGGAGCGCTCCATTGCTGAGGTTCAGCGCACCATTGACATTACCCGCGATCTGACCCGCTACTTCACCGTAGAGGACGATCCGGTCATGGTCGTGACCATGGGCGGTTTCACCAAGGATAAGCACATCCCCGCCGCAGCTCGTGCCGAGAAGTACGAGCGCATTGGCGAGGCTCTGAAGCGTCTGGACGCATCCGGCGTGCGCCTGGCGGCTCAGACTCTGCCCCCGTACCCTTGGCTGATGGGTGGTCAGCAGTACCACAACCTCTTCCTGGATCCCAAGGACACCGCTGAGTTCTCGCGTGCCTACGACACCGCACTGTGCCTGGATATCTCCCACACCATGCTGGCATGTAACTTCCTGAACATCCCGCTGTCCGAGGCTGTTGAGCAGCTGGCTCCGCTGTCCATCCACCTGCACCTGGTGGACGGTACCGGCGTGGACGGCGAAGGCGTACAGGTCGGCGAAGGCGATGTGGACTGGGCTGCACTGGGTAAGCAGCTGCGTGAGCTGACCCCCAAGTCTTCTTTCATTCCCGAAATTTGGCAGGGTCACATTAACAACGGTGAGGGCTTCTTCACCGCTCTGGACCGCCTGGAGAAGTGGCTGTAGGTCGGGAAACAGTGACTGTTCATCAGAACACGCGACGTACCGGGGGCAATGAAGTACTGGATAATAGCTTCATTACCCCCGGGCGTTTCCGCGAGCTGGACGGCCTGCGCGGTATCGCGGCTATCACTGTGGTTTTGTACCATTTTGGTATGCCTGCTGGAGGCGCACCCGGTCCCTACGATATTTCCTGGGGTGAGTTGGGCGTCCAGCTCTTCTTCATCATTTCCGGTTACGTTATTTTGTTGACGGCTATTAAGAGCGCGAATGCCCTGAGCTTTGTGATTTCTCGTTTTAGCCGCCTGTACCCGACGTACTGGTTAGCCCTTGCTCTTGCTGCGGGAACGTATTTTTTGTATGGAAATCCCCACCGCAATATCACGGCTATGCAGACCCTGGTCAATACGACCATGTTCCAGCGCTTTTTCCTGGTTGATAATGTGGATCAGGTGTACTGGACCCTGGCAGTAGAGCTGCAATTTTATGCGTTGATGACGGTATACCTGCTGTTTCGTCGGGGCACGGTGTACCGACGGGAACTGGTCGTTGGCATGCTGATCTGGGTTTTTATGGGCTCAATTCTGTGTGTGGTGTTCCACCCCGAGGCCGCACTTTCAGGCGTTCCGAAGATGCTTGTCTGGGCGGTAGTTGCCGAACACGCACCGTTATTCAGCCTAGGTATGGTGCTCTTTATGTACAGTCATGATCGTCGCTTTACTCTGCTGATTCCTCTCTTTAGCCTGGTAGCGTCGCTTAACGCATGGCTCATGCATGATGCAGTTCACGGTATTGGTGTTGCGCTGATTTGTGTGGCGTTCTTTGCGGTTATTTATGTGAAGAACGTGCCCTGGCTGGCACACGGTCCTCTGAACTTTTTAGGTCAGATTTCCTATCCTCTGTATCTGAACCATGAAATGTTCGGCTATATGTTGATTGACATTTTCGTGCCTGTTCTCGGTGTATGGGGCGGTCGTGTGCTTGCTCTGGTTATTGTGATTCTGTGGGCTTATCTGATGCATCGTACGGTGGAAACTCGTCTTTCTTCCGCGCTGCGTAAGAGCTTGCAAGGAAAGTTAGTGAAATCATGAGTTCTGTAGATTCTCCTGCTGCTTTGTGGGTCGTTCCTGTCCCTGATTTTGGCGGTGTAGCTCGGCACGTCGTTGATATGGCACGTGCCGGGCTTCCCGGCTTTAACCTCGTGGTTCTAGCCCCCACTGGTAAGCTAACCGAGCGCCTGGAATCTATGGGCGTTGAGGTTATCCATGCTGAGTTTGGTCCCGACTACGGCTTTAAGACCTCTTTTGCCACTTTGGACGCCGCCATTAGTGAGCATAAGCCCGCGCTGGTCCATAGCCATCTGGCGTACGCTGATGTGGTTGCTGCTGCCGTGGTGAATGCTCGTGCAGTGCGCCGCGTGCTTAACAAAGGTGTGTGGGTTCCCAAGCTGGTGACCACCGAGCATGGTATTGCTGGTAATGATACGGTCTATCACAAGAGCTCCTGGCGTTCTAAGCTCATGGAGCAGGTACACCGTGTGCGCCTGTGGGGTACGGATAAGGCTATTGCTGTTTCCGACTCTACCGCTGAACAGATGGGTGCCAAGTGGGGCGCCCGCAATGTCACCACCGTATATAACGGTGTGGATATTGAGGAAGTGCGCTCGGCGGTTGAGGCTCAGCGTACCGTTCCCCTGGATGGTGCGCCGCGTCTACTGTCTCTCTCTCGTCTGTCCCCCGAAAAGGGGATTGACGTGCTGCTGGAGGCATTTGCCCTGCTGCATGCTGACTACCCGCAGGCTCACCTGGAGATTGCCGGTAGCGGTGATTTGGCGGATGAACTGGCAGCTCATGCGGAGCGTCTGAATTTGGGCGATACTGTAACCTTTAGCGGGTTTGTTGATCCGGTGGCGGCAATGTCTCGGTCGAATCTGTTGGTTCAGCTCTCTGTCTGGGAGAACTGCTCCTACACGCTGTTGGATGCTCGTTCTGCGGGCTTGAAGGTTGTCGCGACCGCCGTGGGGGGCAACCCGGAGATTCTTGAACCGGTAAGCCTGGTGAACCGTGACAGTAAGCAGTTGGTGCAGGATGTGTACCATGCCATGCGTACCCAGCTGCAGTCTTCTGCCTCAGATTCCTTCACCTGGATTTCGAATGAGCAGATGGCCGCTCAAACCGTCGCCTTGTACACCCGTCTTCTTGCAGGAGGAAAATAATGTCTTCTCACGCTCTATCGTCGCAGACGCAGAAGACGGAAGAACAGAAAGAAAGTATGCTCTCCCGTAGCGCGAACTACCTACGCGATAATGCGGGTGGTATTCGTACGCTTGATTTCCTGCTCTTCTTTGCTCTGATTTTTAATATTACGCTTCCGGGTATTAACCTATATCCATACCTCATCGTGATGGCTGTGATTGTAGCAGTCGGTCTTTCACGGAAACCACTCTACGATTTGGGGAATCACAAGAAGATTTTTGTTATTCTTGGATGCGCGATCGTATATCTATTGTGCGTTACAACTTTCCAAGAGCATAGTACTGAGGCTTTCGACTGGACACGCCGTATTCTACGCATTGTGCTTGTGACCCTTCTCGGGTACCTATTAGCCGATGGGCGAATCCATATTCGCTCTGCTGTGAGCGGATACTTCTTCGGTACGATTGTTAACGTTTTTGCATGGTTAGCTGGCGTTGGTACTCAAGGCTATGGCGGTGTGCTGACCGGCTACCTCGGCGATAAGAACGTGGCAGGCATGGTGTACGCTATCTTTGGTGTACTTGCGCTTTTAATTGCCCGCAATCGTGTTGAAGTTATTCTTTCCATCCTCTTTTCCTACGGTACTTTGTGGTTGACCGGTTCCCGAACCTCTTTGGGTGCATATACTGCCGCACTTTTATGGATTTTGATTGCGCCAAAGTTGAATTTCTGGTTTAAAGCTGTATACGGGTATCTCATTTATGTCATTCTGGATATTCTGACCCGTGATTATGCACAAACTGGCGCGTTCTCTGATCGTGCTGGTACTGATGCGCTCCGTGCTCGTATCGACGAAGCTGCTTTGGAGAAAGCCTCTCATACTGGGTTCTTTGGAAAGGGCCTAGGCGAAGCTATTGTTCCGATAGATAATCGTACTTGGATTTTCCATAACTCCTATGTGGGTGCATATGTTGAAGGCGGATGGCCGTGGCTCCTCCTCCTCCTTGCGCTTAGCGTTTTTGTGATTGTTGCTCTGAGGTATTCAAATACTGCTCCTAGCCGCACTAACCTTATTATCCAAGGTGCTGGTGTCGCTCTGCTGGTGTGCTCCTGGCGTTTGGGCGAGGTTTTGTACACCTGGCAGTGGTGCCTTGTTCTTGGCTTGGCAATCCGTGTTGCCCTGGTAGAGAAGGAAGCAATATCCCAGGGTATTGACGTGAAGGGTGCTGATTTGGATCTGGACTCGAAGATTAAAATTGGTAAGAAGTAGAGGTACGATGAGTATGGAAAACTATGATCTTTCTGTCGTCATTTGTGTACGTAATGGCGCCGAGGTTATCTCTCGCCAGCTCAATGCCCTGGATGCCCAGGTAACGGATAAAGCCTTCGAGATCGTTATTGTTGATAACGGGTCTGAAGATAATACCTGGCAGGTTCTTGAGGATTGGAAGAATAATCGGGAACATGCCGCCAAGAATATTGTTCTGGTTCATGGCCCGGAAACTCCCGGTATTCCCGCAGCACGTAATGCGGGTGTTCGCGCTACCTCCGGCCGTGTTATTGCATTCTGCGATGCGGACGATCAGGTTGTTCCGGGGTGGGTTGAAGCATTCTCTACTGTTCAAGAGAACGAACTTGCAGGCGGATGGATTCGTAACTATTACCCCGAGGGAACTACCGGTCCCGATATGTTCCCCAAGGGTCTGATCGCAACCACTTACCTACCCCATATCGGCAACGGTAATTGCGCTATCACCCGCGCTACCTTCTTCCGCAACGGTGGATATGATGAATCTCTGCCCCGCTACGGATACGAGGACGTGGAGTTCTCCTGGCGCCATCAGGAACGAGGCGGTGTCATGCGTTTTATTCCTGAAGCTACCCTGTATTTCACGCCGTCGGAGGGTAAAGCATCAGTTCGCAAGAAATTTGCCCTAGGCACCGGTCGTGTGATGATGGCTCGTCGTTTTCCCAAGTACGACTCGAACCAGTACACCTTCGGATCTACGACGGTAGATTTCTTGAAGAATCTGACTCAGAGTGTACGCGTAGCCGCTCAGAATCGTCCCGCGCTTAAGCGACAGCTGTCCATTACGGTTGCCTCCGCTGGTCGTGTGTGGGGAACCCTGAAGTACTCGGGTAAGAACCACTATCCGCAGCCGAAACTATTGACGGAGAACGATGCCTAAAGAACTGTACATCGCCACGAATAATGGCGATATGGGCGGCGGTGAAATGATGCTCATGGCGCTGGCTCGTCAGGCCCGCTCTCTGGGCTACGCCGTGACCATTGTGGGGCCGGCTCAGCCCAATCAGCTGATCGAAGCCGCCGCCGATGAGGGATTCCGTCGTATTGCTCTGCCCGCCACGAACCGTGTGCAGTATATGGCGTCCCTGCGCGCCTGGCATGCCCGCCATAAGGATAAGCTGCTCTGGTGCAACGGTCTGGTGCCCGCTGTAGCAACCGGGGGGCGTAAGAACCGCATCGTGCACCTGCATCAGCTGCCGCAAGGGCTCAACGCTAAACTGCTGCCCTTTGCACGACGAAAGGCACTGACCACCCTGGTGCCCAGCCGCTTTGTCCAGGAATCCGTGCCCGGCAGCGAGATTTTCTCGAACTGGGTTGCCGGTGTGCACGCGGATCAGCCGGAGGTTCGTAAGAACACCGAGCCGTTGCGTATTGGCTACCTGGGTCGGCTGACCACCTCCAAGGGTATTGTGACCCTGTGCGAGGCGTTTGAACAGCTGCGCAGCGGCGCTCGTGCCTACTCGCTGGTTATTGGCGGCGAACCCGTCTTTGCCAGCGAAGAGGATACCGCCGAGGTCAACCGCGCCCTGGAGACCGTCGCTGAGCATACCGAACGCCTGGGCTGGACTACCCCCGAAGAGCTACTCTCCCGCGTGGATATGCTGGTGGTTCCTTCCATTGCAGTGGAGTCTTTCGGGCTGGTGGTCGCCGAAGCAATGAGCGCTCGTATCCCCGTAATCGTTAGCGACGCTGGCGCTCTACCCGAGGTGCTGGACCTGCCCGAGCGAGTATTCCCGGCAGGTAATGCGCAGGCACTAGCTGAGCGTATTGCTTCTCTGGGTACTCAGATTGACGACCATGCGGAGCAACTACAGGAGAATATTTCCGCCTCTTTCTGGCGCTGGCAGGAGCATTTTTCTCCCGAGGCAGCACGCGAGAATGTGCGTGCAATCCTTGAGCGCTTTCTATAAAATAAGGGTACGCACCCACGGCGGGTGCGTGCCCTGACCTGGGGTTTAGCTCGAACACCCGGTGCACGAAGAATACTCACTCCGTGCCTTTCGATCACTACTCACTCTTTCCAAGGACAGCCATGACCGAGAATACTCACCGCTACAAGGCGGCAGTTATTATTCCCTCCCGAGGCGGTGCAGACCTGCTGCACTACCCGTTGGATGCTCTTGCCGCCCAGACTGAGAAGGACTTCCAGGTTATTGTTGTCCTCGATGGGGATATTGATAATAGTGAAGCGCTGGTTAACCGCTATATTCAAGAGGGCAAGCTCAATCTGAGCACCATTGTCTTCCCCGAAAACCGTGGACGTGTGGCAGCCCTGAACGCCGGTCACCGCGCCGCAAATGCCGATATTCTCATCCGCTGCGATGATGATTTGCAGCCGGCTGAAGACTATGTGGCGAACCATATCCGTCTGCACCGCATCTACGACGGTGTCATTGGAACCCTGAACAATATCTTCCCCGACACCCCCTACTCCCGTGTCTACGGCAACTACCGCGACGCACGCTTTAAGGAGGGAGCTACCTCCGCTAAGCCCGAAGACCGCTGGGTGTACTGGAACGGCAACTCCTCAGTCTCCGCGCGTTTCTTCGAGAAGGTCGGTGGCTTTGACACCGCCTACCGCCGCTACGGCTGGGAAGACGTGGATATGGGAAAGATGATTGCCGACGCCGGCGGTAAAATTACGATCTCCGACGAGGTCGAAGTCAAACACTACGCCGAGGCAACCACCACCGCTGTGCGTGCTCTGCGTGCCCTGCACTCCGGTAGCGCTCGCAGTATCTTTGTTGCTAAGAATGGCGACGAGGCTCACCCGGCACCGAATCCTCAGGGCGCCTGGGGGCTTGCAGTCAAGACCCTGGCTCGTTTCACCAATGAGAAGACCATTAAGCGCCTGGGTGATAGCGTAGATAAGGTACTGCTCAAGCTACCTGAACAGGTTGCCGAGAAGCTCGTGGCTTTGCAGGTGGAGGCGGCTGCCTACGCCGGTGTGCACTACCCCGAGCGCGCCCAGAAAATCTTCTAGCACTCATTTTCCTTCCACTCACTCTCAAGGAATAGAAACACTCATGTCTATATCGCAGCTGCTGGCAAAGGCCGCCAGGGGTGCAGAAACGGCAATCCGCCGTTATGTGCCCCTAGTGCGCCCTGAAGCCAGCGAAGATATCGCCATCGCCCACGATTACCTGACCCAGCGCGGAGGCGCCGAACGCGTGGTGCTCGCCATGCACAAGGCATTCCCCGAGGCGACTATCTACACCACGCTCTACGACCCGGAGGGTACCTTCCCCGAGTTCAAAGACGCGAAGATTGTCACCAGCCCGCTCAATCGCGTGTCCTTCCTGCGCAAGAATCACCGTATGGCTCTGCCTCTGCTGCCCATCGCTTCCTCCCTCTTGAAGGTTCCCGCGCAGCGCGCTGTGGTATCCACCACCGGTTGGGCGCACGGTTTCAATTTTGCGGCGCGCAAGTTTATCTACTGTCACTCGCCCGCCCGCTGGCTCTACCTGAGTGATCAATACCTGGGGGAGAAGAGCACCGGCCCCGTCCCCCTGCTGTTGAAGACTCTTCGCCCTGCGCTAACCGCCTGGGATAAGCATGCAGCGTCCAAGTCTTCCTGCTATGTGGCCAACGCCAGCGTGATTCAGCAGCGTATTCACGATGTGTACGGTAAGGAAGCTCCCGTTTTCCATCCGCCGCACTCGGTGGATATTAATGCTCCCGTAGAGCCCCTGGACGGTCTGGAAGAGTTTACGAAGGATGAGGACTACTTCCTGATTGTTTCGCGTCTGCTGCCCTATAAGAACGTGGATAAGGCTATTGAAGCCTGCAACGCCACGGGCGCTAAGCTGCTAGTGATTGGTCGCGGTCCGGAGAAGGAAAACCTGGAGGCTCTCGCCGGTCCCACCGTGCGCATTGCTTCCGGAGTCAGCGATGCTCAGCTGCGCTACGCGTATCGTCATTGCCGCGCCCTGCTGGCTATCTCCTATGAGGACTTCGGCATTACCCCTCTGGAGGCGGGCGCGAGCGGTAAGGCCGTGATTGCCTACCGCGCTGGTGGTTTCCTCGACACTATTGTGGAGGGCGTGACGGGTGTCTTTATTGATGAGCCCACCGTAGAGCAGCTCTCCGCAGCGATTGAAGCCTTTGACCCCGATGTCTGGGATGACAAGGCTATTCGCGCACATGTGGATCAATTCTCTCAGGAGCGTTTTATCCGCCGTTTGCGTGACTATGTGGCGGCACTGCCCGAAGAAAACTAAATACCAGCTGACAGAGGGGGAGGGCACCGATACACGGTACCCTCCCCCTCTTTATATGTACGGCAGTATCTAGTCTGCGATCTGCAGCAGACCCTGCTCAAGCAGCTGAGGAATGAACTCGTCCAGGCTGCTTTCAATCTCTTCCACCGGCACATCCACCATCTGGCTAATCCACACGGATGCCTCAGGCATGCTGGCGGGCTCTTCAAAAACACCCCACATAATGGATGCGGGCCCGGCCAGCACGGAAATCATATTAGTGTTCAGATCCGCCACATAGCTGGCTGTTTCCGAGTCCTGATTAATATCCTCCGAGTGTACATAGGCAATATGCTCGGGAAAAACATAACGGGTGTTCTTATCAGCCATTCTTGCCCCCTATGCCAAAACGTTCAAAGAATTTTGCGCGAACCTCAGCCTTTGTGGGTTCGTGTCCTAACTGCATGGCCAGGTGGTCACGATTGACCACAAAAATAGCTTTGAGCGTGCGCAGCTTATCACCCAGGGTAGGCGCCGAATAGATACGCCCCAACCACTGCTGATAGGCCGGGATAGGCTGCGAAGCTGACTTCCAGAGCAGGTAGTCTCTATCGTGGCGGTAATTCTCCAGCATACCGGTGGCCGCCGCATACGCCAGGGAAGAATCTAGCTCGGCGGCTCGCTGACGCATTCGCGCCCAATCACCCAGAGAAAGGATAGAGCGCAAATACTCAATATCGGAGCTATATTTAGCCGCAGCCCGGGCACGATGTAGCACCACAATCACGCGGGCATCCAGCACCGAGGGTACCCAGCAGGGCTTGTGCGCAATCATCACCGGCCTGCGGGCAGTCCACAGCTGCTCAAAAACACGGCTATAGCCGCCACGGCGGCCTAATCCGGGAAAGAAGCGGTGAATATCAGTCAGACCCCACACCGGGTGGTAGAGGGTCATCGCGTGCTCAAAGACGGAACCGGTTTCAAAATGAGCCTGGATTTTCCAGCCGTCTTCCAACAGCAGATCTACAAAGCGTTGAACATGGGAGGGTCGCACCAGAATATCGGCGTCGGTGCTATAGCGGTTGGGCCGGTAGACTTCACGATCGAAAGCGTAGCCTTTGACATGCAAAATATCGACGTTGTGACGGTCGGCCATACGCTGAAAATAGGCGTGAGCAAGCATAATCCGAGCTTTAAGCGGGGCGCTAGTATCTTCAGCCACGAGAGTGTCCTTAGGATGAATAAGTGTCTTATCTAAGTATAAAGGGTGGGTACCCGGTTCGAACCAGATACCCACCCCTCATGCAACAGTTCTAGAATAATTCCCTTAGGACTGAGTCTTCTTCTTGCCGTCCTTGGAATAACCATAGTAGGTTGCGTAACCAACATAGCTACTTGCGTAACCGAAACCGTAGTAGGAGTTACCCAGACCGCTACGCGGAGCACGGTTCAGGACCACACCGAAGAGGTTAGCGTTCACCTTGTTCAGCACGGACACAGCCTCGGTCATCTGCTCGCGATGGCTCTTGCCCACAGCACCCACCAGGATCACGCCGTCCACGGAAGTGGAGAGCAGCGACGCATC
The DNA here is from genome assembly GCF_030540545.1 of Rothia sp. (in: high G+C Gram-positive bacteria). GTDB lineage: Bacteria > Actinomycetota > Actinomycetes > Actinomycetales > Micrococcaceae > Rothia. The sequence goes on from NZ_JAUNVZ010000003.1 coordinate 122,771, forward strand.
GGTCACCGGCAGCAGCGGCGGAACGTCCAGGATGACCACGAACTCTTCAGAAAGTTCCTTGATCAGCTGGCGCATCTTATCCGAGCCCAAGAGCTCCGCGGGGTTCGGGGGGATACGACCTGCGGGCAGGATGAAGAGGTTCTCTTCTTCCGCCGCGGGCAGGACAGCGTTAGCGATATCCACCTGGCCTGCCAAAACCTGAGTCAGACCCACCTTAGCGTTGAGCTTAAGCTTCTTGGCCACGGTCGGGCGGCGGAGGTCGGCGTCAATGAGGATGACGGGCTGACCTGCTGCTGCCATAGCGCGTGCCAGGGAGAGCGAGACGGTGGACTTACCTTCACCGGGCACCGAGGAAGTGACAATAAAGGAGCGCGGAGGAGTATCAATATTGACAAAGCGCAGGTTGGTACGCAGCTGACGGATGGACTCCTGAGCAATATGGTCATCGCTCTTGCCTTCGGCAATAGCGTCCTCGGTCAGCTCGTCACTGACGGGCATAACGCCCAGAATGCTGCTCTCGGTTGCCTTAATAGCGTCATCGCGGGTACGGATGCGGCTATCCAAGGCACGGCGCAGGAAGATTGCTGCATAGACTGCTGCAAGACCAGCACCAGCACCGATACCGGCATACTGCATGGCGTTGACCTGGATCAGCGCGGGGGTGGGGCTTGCATTATCCAGCGGAATCACACGGACAGAGGAAGCGTTTCGGACTGCAGAAGAACCTTCAGATTCATTGGCGGTAGAGGCGGAGGAACCGTCAATTTCCGAGATGTATTCAGCGGTTGCACGCAGAGCGCCGTTAGCAAGAGCGCGAGCCTGCTCGGGGTTAGATGCCTTCGCAGTCACCTCGATCAGTGCACCACGACCTTCACCCACACCTGCAGTGAGCGAACCCTGAATAGCACCAACGGACATATTGGCAAGCTCAGGGCTAGAAGCCTTCATCTTCTGCGCAACGGACTGAGAAGTCACAATGGCTGAATAGGACTGCGCACGTTCACGTGCAGCGGAAGAACCGGAGAGGACATCCACGGTACCGGAGGAACCGATCGTCACGTAGCCGGATGCCTTTGCCTGATAAGTCTTCGGCTGCATTGCTGCGTAGCCGTAGCCGAGCAAAGTGCCGACAATAATGCCCGTTACCAGCAGCCATAGATTGGCCCTGGTAAGGCGAACAAAATCTAAAATGGTCATAGTCTGAGAATACTCCAGAGATTAGAGAAGCAAAAGTGTTCGAGTGATGCTAGGAAAGCAGACCCAGCAGGTACTCACCGTAGCCGCTCTTACGCAGAGGCTCGGCAATGGTGCGCAGCTGCTCATCGCTCATCCAGCCGTTACGCCATGCAATTTCTTCCGGGCAACCGATGGACAGACCCTGACGGTTCTGCACGGTGCGGATGAAATTCGTGGCATCAGCGAGTGAATCGAAGGTTCCGGTATCCAACCAGGCGGTGCCTCGCGGGAGAACCTCAACCTTTAGTTTACCTGCATCCAGGTAGACACGGTTAAGGTCGGTGATTTCCAGCTCGCCGCGCGGGGAAGGCTTAATTTCCTGAGCGTGGCGTACTACCGCGTTGTCGTAGAAGTATAGGCCCGGGATAGCGTAGTTGCTCTTGGGGTGTTCGGGCTTCTCTTCAATGGAAAGCGCATTGAAGTTCTCGTCGAACTCAACCACACCGTATGCCTTAGGATCAGCTACGCGGTAGGCAAAGACGGTTGCACCGTCCTTCTGATCGTACTTCGCCAGCTGGGTACCCAGACCCGGGCCGTAGAAAATATTATCGCCCAGCACCAGAGCTACAGAATCATCACCAATAAAGTCAGCGCCCAGAATAAACGCCTGCGCCAAGCCATCGGGGGAAGGCTGTACCTTGTACTGTAACTCAATACCAAAGCGGGAGCCATCGCCCAGTAGACGCTGAAACTGCTCCTGATCCTGCGGGGTAGTAATAACCAGAATCTCACGAATTCCCGCCAGCATCAGAGTGGACAGCGGGTAATAAATCATCGGCTTGTCGTACACGGGAGTGAGCTGCTTGCTAATGCCCTGAGTGATGGGGTGCAAACGAGAACCGGTACCGCCGGCAAGAATAATGCCCTTCATAGTTCTTCTATTGTGTCATGTTTTACCTAGTGAATGCGCGAAAAATAGGTGTGTTATGAGATAAAATCTAAGTTATGTCTCACATTCTGGTTACCGGCGGCGCCGGATTCATTGGCTCAAACTTTGTTCACTACCTCGTCGACAATACCGATCACACCGTGACCGTGCTCGATAAGATGACTTACGCGGCAAATAAAGCGTCCTTGGCGGGTCTGCCTGAGAACCGTGTCAAGCTGGTCGTTGGCGATATTGCTGACCGTCAGCTGGCTGACGAGCTCGTTGGTCAGGCAGATGCCGTGGTGCACTACGCCGCGGAGTCTCACAATGACAACTCCCTGAACGATCCCGAGCCCTTTATTCACACCAATCTGATTGGTACTTTCTCCCTGCTGGAGGCGGTCCGTAAGCACGGTACCCGTTACCACCACATCTCCACCGATGAGGTCTTTGGTGACCTGGAACTGGACGACCCGGCAAAGTTCACCGAAACCACCCCCTACAACCCCTCCTCGCCCTACTCCTCGACCAAGGCCGGCTCGGATCTGCTGGTGCGCGCATGGGTTCGCTCCTTCGGTATTGAAGCAACCATTTCGAATTGCTCCAATAATTACGGCCCCTATCAGCACATTGAGAAGTTCATCCCCCGTCAGATCACGAACATCCTCTCCGGTCTGACCCCCAAGCTCTACGGCGAGGGCTTGAATGTGCGCGACTGGATTCACGCATCCGACCACTCTTCGGCGGTGCACACCATCCTGGAAAAGGGTCAGATTGGCGAAACCTACCTGATCGGTGCAGACGGCGAAGAGAATAACATCACCGTGCTGCGCACCATCCTGCGCCTGATGGGTAAGGATGAGAACGACTTCGAGCACGTGGTTGACCGTCCCGGTCACGACCTGCGCTACGCCATTGACGGTAGCCGTCTGCGCGCAGAGCTGGGCTGGGAGCCCAAGTTCACCGACTTCGAGTCCGGTCTTGCCGACACCATCGCCTGGTACACCGATAATCGCGCATGGTGGGAGCCGCTGAAGGCAGAGGTCGAAGCGAAGTACGCAAAGGCTGGCCAGTAATGACCAAAGAACTGAAGGTCACGACGACCGACATCCCGGGTTTGCTCATTATTGACCTGCCCGTGCACGGGGACAACCGCGGATGGTTCAAGGAAAACTGGCAGCGCGAGAAGATGCTCGCAGCCGGCCTGCCCGATTTCAACCCGGTGCAGAACAATATTTCCTTTAACGCTTCGGTCGGTACCACTCGCGGTATTCACGCAGAGCCCTGGGATAAGTACGTATCCGTGGCAACCGGTCGCATTTTCGGCGCCTGGGTTGATCTGCGTGCCGGTGATTCCTTCGGCACCGTGGTGACCGTTGAACTGGGTCCGGATACCGCTATTTTCGTGCCGCGCGGCGTGGGTAATTCCTTCCAGACTCTGGAAGAGAATACCGCCTACACCTACCTGGTCAATGACCACTGGTCGGCGGATGCAGTGAGCGGTTATAGCTTCCTGAACCTGGCGGATGAGACCGTGGCCATTGACTGGCCTATTGACCTTTCCCAGGCTGAGCTGTCCGAGAAGGATAAGAACCACCCGCGCCTGAACGAGATTGAGCCCCTGCAGACTGATCCGATTCTGATTGTGGGCGCGAACGGTCAGCTGGGCCGTGAGCTGGTTCGTCAGCTCTCCGAGGCAAATATTCCCTATATTGCTACTACTCGCGAGCAGCTGGATATTGCGAATCCGGCTCAGTGGAAGGAAGCCTTCCGCTGGCGTTCTCTGCGCGCGGTGATTAATGCTGCTGCGTACACCGCGGTGGATGCTGCTGAAACCCCCGAGGGCCGCGCGGCGGCTTGGGCTGCGAATGCTCAGGGTGTTGCTGCTCTGGCTGCGGTATGTCAGGAAGCGAACCTGCCCCTGGTGCATATTTCTACCGACTATGTCTTTGATGGATCCCTGCCGGTGGGCGAGGAGTACTCGGTGGAGCACCCCATTGCGCCTCTGAGCGTATACGGTGCCTCTAAGGCAGCCGGTGAGGCAGCTGCGAGTGCCTGGGCTAAGCACTATGTGCTGCGTACCAGCTGGGTTGTTGGCGAAGGTAAGAACTTCGTGGCAACCATGGCTTCGCTGGCTGAGCGCGGCATTGACCCCGCTGTGGTCTCTGATCAGGTGGGTCGCCCGACCTTTACCCAGGATCTGGCGGGTGCTGCCCTGCATCTGCTGCTGAGCGGAGCCGAGTACGGTACCTATCACGTGTCCAATACCGGTCCGGTGATTTCCTGGGCTGATTTTGCGCGCGCTGTGTATGAAGGTACCGGTCACGACCCGGCTCGTGTTTCGGACACCACCACCGCTGAGTACTTTGCTAATGCTGAGGTGTTTGCCCCTCGCCCGGCTAACTCGGCAATGGATCTCTCCAAGCTCATTGCTGCGGGCTTTACCCCGCGTAACCACGCAGATGCTCTCACGGAGTATCTGAACTAATACGAATGTAGGTTAGCCTGTTGGAACAGGCTAACCTATATTTTAGCTATCTTATCCATTAGATGGACATATGATGAAAACAAAAATCACTCACATACTTTCTAAGCACTCATTTCAAGTATTTTTCCTTCTTCTTTTTCTTGAAGTTGTAACATACTGTCACTATTTTGTGGGTTTAACTGCTGTTAATGGTGATATTAACGGTCATTATTTTACCGATTCTTATTTTTGGTGGAATAATGGTGGTCTCTTTAACCCCCCGGAATGGGTACCCTATACGTGGATGGGTCGTCCGGGTGGGGTCAACCTGCAGGATGGATCCTACGTTCTACCTCAAGGTGTCGCAAATCTTATTTCTCCTTGGACTCCTGGGGTAGCTGCAATTCTTTCTGCATGCACGACGGCTTTCGGCGCGTGGGGAATGTATCTGCTGATACGTCGCTTGGGCAAATCGCACGGTCTTGCGCTCATCGCTCTGGTAGCTCAGTTTTACGCTCCGCAGATTTTCTCTAATGCACAGTTCCTAGATTTCCATCGTGGCGCTGCGTATACTCCTTGGATTCTATTGATTTGCTCTCCTTTGTGGTATTGGGAGAAGCGCTGGGGTGTCCCACTTGCGGTTCTAATCCTATGGCAAACTTTCGTTGGCGTGTACCCCGGTATGTTGATTGGTTCAGGCCTTGCTATTCTGGCATGGTCTATTGCTTGGTTCCTTATACAGAAGGAACGTTCGTGGGTTCTGCGATTGTCCATATCGATTGTGTTTGGGGTTGTTCTTTCTATAGCTAAAGTTGCCCCCGCGTTACTGCAGGGCACTGGCGTCCGGGATATAACTCCGCAGCGTATTTCTACCACGGTGGCGAATTTTGGTACGTTCTTCTTCCCCTACGATAATTCAGCGCTCACATCCGATATCTCGATGCGCTCTTTCTTTATCGTGATGCCGGTTCTCTTCGGTTTGCTCTTCTTGACTCGAAAGATGGAGAACCTGGCACCGGTCGTCTCTATGCTGAGTGTATCTATCGTTTTGCTGGCTGGATCAATTTTCTGTGAAGACCTGCTGATGAAGATTCCCGGTATTAACCTAAGCCGTTTTATTGCAAATGACTATAAGCTGGCTTTCATTGAGTCTTTGATGATTCTTGGGCTCTTTGGCCTAGACCGTCTTGTATCTGGGCAGTATTCTGCCAAGGATATACGCATTCGGGCAGTTATCTTCGGTTTTGTTATTTTAGGGGCAGCTCTTACCCTGAGCTTCCCTAGTTCTGCAGTGCGCAAGGCAATCTTTGTAGTTCCTGGTATTGTGTTTGCGCTACTTTTGCTGGTCGTTGCAAAGTACAAGAGTTCTACTTCGAAGAATTTCCTGGCGGGGCTTCTGGTTGTTTCGCTTATCTCCGGTGTATATGGTGCTTACTCTGTAACGAGTACCTGGGCTTCTAGTAAGTCTAAGGTGCAGACCAATATTTTTGGTCAGCCTTTGTCTCAGGTGATGTCTCAAGGGCATCCGTGTAATGGGGTCTATGAACGACGTGGGTCTCGCGTTGTCGTTACTGGAGACCTTGCACATGACACTCTTGGGCTTATTGGAAGTATTACCTGTGTGGAGTCAACAGCGGGGTATGCCAATATTCAGGGCAGCCCGGTGCTGACAGATCAGATGGCGCAGATGACTGGAGAGAATTCTCAAGATTGGATTAAATTCTACAGCGCACCGGGTGCTGTCGTTCCCCTGTCTGATAACTTCCCCCAAGGACTATCTGATAGTTGCCTTAACGAGGGAACCTGTGGTTCTCTTGAATTTAAATCTACTGAGTACAAGCAGCGCGGTGCTGTTTCCTATGATGTGGTTTCTCATAAAGATCAGCTTGTTGTGCTGAATGAATCGTACTATAAGGGTTGGTCTGCTCAGCTCTGTGATTTGTCTGGGCAAAGCTGTCGCTCTGTAGAGACTAGCTCTGGTCCTGGACATGTCATTCAGCTCTCTTTGCCTCAGGGGGAGTACAAGCTAAACCTTGAGTATCATCAGCCGCATAGGACTTTTTTCCTGTCCACTTTCTGGATTGCTCTTCTGTTGCTTCCGATTACTTTCTTTATTCCTGCTCTCAAGCGTAAGGAAGGTTAAAATTTGTTGCGATTTTCTAATCTAGTGTAGTTCTGCATACCCTATCCTGCCGGTATGTCTCATGAACGGCTCGTAGTAGGAGGGCACTGGTTACCCTTTTCTAAGGTATTACCACTCAGATCGGGTGGGCGGGCTGGCTCTGGCCGCGTAACGGTATTGATCAGGTGGGCAATCCCTAAGGTGTAGAACCATACACTCGCTAAATATCTGGGCCAGAAGGTATAAAGCCGGTAAAAGATAGGGGGCGGGGCGGTTATATAACCGCCCCGCCCCCTATGCGTTTAAACCCGGTAAGGTTCTGAAATATTAGCCTTGGAAGGGAGTAACCGAGATGATCTTCGCGCTCATTTCGTTACCATTGGGAGCCGCGTAGGTGACGGTCTCGCCTTCCTTATGACCCAGCAGAGCCGCACCCATGGGCGACTTCTCGCTGAACACACGCAGATCGCTACCTGCAGGCAGGGTCTCCTCAATCTCGCGGGAACCCAGCAGGAACTTCATGGTGCGCGCACCAATCTGTGCCTCAATCACCATGCCCAGAGCAACCACGCCGTTATCCTTGGGCGCGTCGCCCACCTGAGCGGTTTCCAGCAGGTGCTTGAGTTGCTTAATGCGCGCCTCATTCTTGCCCTGCTCATCGCGGGCAGCGTGGTAGCCGCCGTTCTCACGCAGATCGCCCTCATCGCGAGCCTGAGCAATACGATCCACAATTTCCTGACGGTAGGGGCCCGAGAGGTACTCCAGCTCCTTGGTCAGCGAGTCAAAAGCTTCCTGAGTGAGCCATGCGCCGTTTTCAGCCATTAAATCTCCAAAAGGTAGGGCGCCAGAGGGCGCAAGGAACCCCGCAACGGGGTGATACAAAGATACTGCACACCATTTTACGTGCAGGAGAAGACTATATCGAATATTCACCGGCACGTGAACACTTCGCGGCAGTAAATATCGGTATTCGTATGCTCAGCACCGCAGAGAGACAGCAAAGATGACGATTTATGAACCGCTATTACGCCCTAAGACAGCCCTCCTGTAGAAACAGGGGATAAGGAGCCATAAAAGAGTACAATAGCCACAGATACTCCACGAGACACAGCACAGGAAGAGACACCCATGCACGATCTAATCGGCCAGCTTAAAACCCTCAACGCAGCCCTACCCACACGCGACGATGCACCGGCTCTCGCCGATGATTATAGCGGTCTGCGTATCCTAGCAGTGCACGCCCACCCCGATGATGAGTCCTCCAAGGGTGCGGCGGCAGCGGCAGCCTATGTGGCACGAGGCGCCCGCTATATGGTGGTCTCCATGACCGGCGGCGAGCGCGGCGATATTCTCAATGAGCAGGTTGCCTCCAATCCGCGCGCTCATCGCGACTTGCCCGGTCTGCGTCGTAGTGAAATGGCTGCAGCTCGCGAGGCACTGGGTATTGAGCACCGCTGGGCAGGTTTTGTGGACTCCGGTCTGCCCGAGGGTGACCCGCTGCCCCCGCTGCCCTATGGTTGCTTTGCCTCCCTGCCTCTGGAACAGGCGGCAGCGCCCTTGGTGCGTCTGGTGCGTGAGTACCGTCCGCATATTATTCTGAGCTATGACGAAATCGGCGGCTACCCCCACCCGGACCACATTATGAGCCACAAGGTCGCTGTGGAGGCTTTCCAGAAGGCAGGCGACCCGCACGCCTATGTGGGCGAGGGGGAACCCTGGCAGCCGCTCAAGCTTTACTACGATAAGATTTTCAGCCCCGAACGCACCCTGGCTCTGCATGAGCATCTGCTCAAGACCCGCGGTGAGAGCCCCATGGCTCCCTGGGTTGAGAATATTGCCGCTCGCCTGGACTCTGCGCCTAAGCACCGCACTACCACCCGCATTCCCAGCTTTGACTACTTTGAGAAGCGTGATGCGGCTCTGCTGGCTCACGCTTCCCAGGTGGAGCCGCACGGTGTGTTCTTTGCTGTGCCCACCGAGGAGCTCAAGGATGTCTGGCCCTGGGAGGATTACAGTCTGATTGAGTCTCTGGTGCCCACCCCCGCTAAGGATGGGGGAGCGGAGTGGTGCTTTGCCGAGGGTATTGATTACTCGAACCCGAATCTGCATCTGGCTTCTTATAGCATCTAGGCGTCCTATAGTCTCTAGGGTTCCTAGTGCATCGCTTCTCATCATCGCATGATAATAGCGAATGAGCATTCTATAGCCCGCGTATTCTCTATGCGGGCTATAGTTTTGCCTATATTCGGGCAGGGCGCCCTGTATAGAGCGTGCGATAAAATAGAGGACTATGAGCACTATTCTGCAATCCGATATTTGGGCACGTTTCCAGCAAGTCAATGGCCACACCGTTATCCGTCGCAGCGGTGAGGGCTGGTCCTATCTTGCCACCGTAGAAGGCGGCGCCACCGGTAAATACCTCTACGCACCCTACGGCCCGGTTGCTCAGAACGCTCAGGTTTTCGATGCGGCCCTTGCTTCCCTGCGTGAGGAAGCCAAGAAGCAGCACTGCCTCTTTGTGCGCATTGAACCCACCCAGGAGCAGATCTGGGGCATGGAAGCACCGCGCGAATTTTTGGTGTCCCGAGGCGCCCGCCTGGCACCGCGCCAGGTGCAGCCTGCCCACACCCAGATTATTTCCCTGGCGGGTACTGAGGACGAGATCCTCAAGGGCATGAAGTCCACCAACCGCAATCTGCACCGCAATATCCACAAAAAGGGTGTGGTGATTGAATCCTCGCAGAACCCAGCGGATATGCCCATTCTCTTTAAATTCCTGGCGGAGACCGCCGACCGTAATGGTTTTAACCGTCAGCAGGATGATTATCTGAGCCTGGTTGCTGAGACCCTTATGCCTGCGGACGCCGCGAGCCTGTACATTGCCTACCTGGTGACAGAAGACGAGAAGGGCGAGAGCAGCCGCGAACCCATTGCCGCCGCTTTTGTCTACGACTCGGACGATACTCGCGTCTACGCTCATGCTGCCGCCTCTTTTGAGCACCGCAAGCTCTCGGCGGGTATCCCCCTGGTGACCACCTTTATTCTGGATGCCAAGGCTAAGGGACTGAAGTATGTGGATCTCTTCGGTATCGCCCCGGAGAATGAACCCGACCATGAATGGGCGGGCTTTACCAAGTTTAAGAAGTCCTTTGGTGGCGAGTCGGTAGAGTATCCGGGTACCTGGGATGTGCCTGTATACTCCCTGGGCTATGAGGCATATCTGGCGGTGTATAAGGCTCGCCCGGTTATCTCTGAGAAGCTTGGCACTCTCAAGAGCCGCCTGAAGAAGCTGCTGAAAAAGTAGAATAGAGATTCTTTAATACTCCATTTACTCTAAAAAAGGGGCACCCCGTAACGCACGGGGTGCCCCTTGTGAATCTCACCAGAGGAAGAATTACTTAGTGTGAGAGAGAATCTCACGCATGCGGCTAATCTGGTGCTCAGCCTCAATGGTGCGCACGGTACCGCTCTTACCGCGCATAACCAGCGACTGGGTGGTCACAGTGTTCTTGTTATAGCGGACACCGCGCAGCAACTTGCCGTCGGTAATACCGGTAGCTGCAAAGAAGCAATTATCAGTGGTGACCAAATCGTCGGTGGTCAAAATAGCGTCCAGGTCCAGACCGGCTGCCAGTGCCTTCTCACGCTCGGCATCGTCGGTGGGAGCCAGACGACCCTGAATAATACCGCCGGTTGCCTTAATAGCGCAGGCTGCCACAACACCCTCGGGGGTGCCGCCGGTACCCATCATCAGGTCCACGCCGGTACCCTCGCGGCAGGCAGCAATAGCACCCGCAACATCGCCGTCCAGAATCATGCGGGTACGTGCACCGGTGGCACGGATTTCCTCAATGAGCTTGGCGTGGCGAGGACGATCGAGCACGCACACGGTCAGCTGGTTAATGCTCTTACCGGTTGCCTTAGCCACCAGGTGCAGGTTCTGCTTGACCGGCAGACGCAGATCCACCAGATCTGCTGCCTCCGGGCCGGTGACCAGCTTCTCCATGTAGAACACAGCGGAGGGATCGAACATGGTGCCGCCCTCGGCAACAGCAATAACGGAGAGTGCGTTATCCATACCCAGAGCGGTCAGGCGGGTACCGTCAATGGGGTCAACCGCAACGTCGAAACGGGGACCGGAACCATCGCCCACGTTCTCGCCGTTAAAGAGCATGGGTGCCTTGTCCTTTTCGCCTTCGCCGATGACCACGGTGCCGTTGAAGGAGACCTGAGAGAGGCGGTAGCGCATGGCGTCCACGGCGGCGCCGTCTGCCATATTCTTATCGCCTACGCCCACGAGCGGGCCGGCGGCGATGGCTGCGGCTTCGGTGGCGCGCACCAGTTCCAGAGCGAGGTTACGGTCGTTGAGGTGTTCGTATTCTTTGGTCATTGCTCACCTTCGAGGTTAGGCGCCGGCACGCACGCTCTCGGGCTTGAGGCGGCGCTTGAAGGCGCTATTTCTTCCATCATAGCCCTACGGGGGCGCTTGGAGAGGGGAAAAGAGCGAGTTTTGGGCTGTGATGTACTTGTTTTCAGAAACTGGTACTCCCGCCCTGACATGTGTTCAGCTAGGGGATAATGTGGGTTCCGGCGTGCTAGCGACCGGTGGCTACCATTAGAAAGGGCTCGCTTGGCTGCACCCGCGTGTATTGAAAATATAGGTACGGAGAGAAGAAGAGAAAGGGTCGCCCGTACTCTATATGTGTACCGGTTAGAAACCCGCAAAATTGCCCTGTGCTTTTGATAATAAAGGCGCATCAACCTTAAGAAAATACCCTCTACTTCCCCTGGATTTCGCGGAAGATAAGCCGCGCGACACGGGCGGACATAAATATAGCTCAGCACACATTAGCGCTAAAATAGAAGGGTGTTATCGGGCTTTTGAGCCGCGTTTTCTACCGGAATGAGGAACTATGGGTACTTTGAGCGGTCTAACCCAGCCCACCCCCGCGGTGGCATGGAAAATGCTAAAAGAAGGTAATGAACGCTTTGTGGAGGGTCGTCGCGACCACCCCAACCAGGATGCCGAACGCCGCTCCCAGCTCTCGGGCGGCCAGTTCCCCTATACCGTGATCTTCGGATGCGGTGACTCCCGCCTGGCAGCTGAGCATATTTTCGACCTGGGTCTGGGAGATGCCTTCGTGGTGCGTACCGCCGGCCAGGTGATCGAAAACGGTGTGCTTGGCTCCATCGAATACGCGGTGGAGGCCTTTGAAACCCCCATTATTATGGTGCTCGGCCACGACTCCTGCGGTGCGGTGACCGCCGCGCGCGATGCCATTGAATCCGGTGAAATGCCTCCCGGTTTTATTCGTAATCTGGTGGAGCGCATTATCCCCTCGGTGATTTCTCCCGCTCTGCCGCCCAAGGCCCACGTGAACGATATGGTGCGTGAGCACACCCGCCAGACCGCTATTCGTATTACCGAGCAATCTTCGATTATTTCCGATGCGGTGCTCTCCGGTAAGGTTGCCGTGGTCGGTGTCTTCTACCACCTGCACAGCGGCAAGGCGGAGTTGGTCTTTAGCTCCCAGGATCTATCCCTGCCGGATGATTTTGATATGGCGAACCCCTCGACCCAGTCCCTGCCCATTGTTGATAAGAAGCAGCCGAAGATTGTGTTCTCTCCGGTCTGGGGCGAGAATCCTTCCCCCTGGGGTCTGTAAGTCTCATAGCGATATATTCAGCGGGCGTGCCCACCAAGCGGGTGCGCCCGCCGCTCTTTAATCCACCTGTGGAGAGCTAAGAGTATAAAGCCACTCAAAGCCACATTAAAGACCCCAAAAATGTTGCTTTGGAGCGTTTGGACGGTGCCATCCCACAGGTGCGGGAGATGTTCTGAGGTAGCCCTAAAAATTTTCCAAATTTCGGCTCAAATCTATGTGACCTGAGACCAAGAAAAGACTATGCTTGAACTATGGCTGAAAACATTGAATACCGCATTGAACACGACACCATGGGCGAAGTTCGCGTTCCCGTCGACGCACTCTACCGCGCACAGACTCAGCGCGCTGTTGAGAACTTCCCGATTTCCGGTCAGACCCTGGAGTCGGCACATATCCGCGCACTTGCACTGGTCAAGAAGGCCGCTGCAACCGCTAATGAAGAACTGAAGGTGCTCGACGCTGAGCGCGCGCAGGCAATCCGCGAGGCTGCAGACGCCGTAGCCTCCGGCGAATACGACGCGCACTTCCCGATCGATATCTTCCAGACCGGTTCCGGTACCTCCTCCAATATGAACACCAACGAGGTTCTGGCAACCCTGGCAAGCCGCGCACTGGAGTCCAAGGGCATTGAGGTTCACCCCAATGACCACGTGAACGCATCCCAGTCCTCCAACGACGTCTTCCCCACCTCCGTACACGTTGCAGCAACCGAGGCGCTGGTCAACAACCTGATCCCCGCACTGGAAGTACTGGCTGAATCCCTGGAGAAGAAGTCCGTAGAGTTCAAGGACGTCGTTAAGTCCGGTCGTACCCACCTGATGGACGCAACTCCCGTGACCCTGGGTCAGGAGTTCTCCGGCTACGCAGCAACCGTACGCTACGGCATTGAGCGCATTAACGCATCCCTGCCCCGCGTGGCTGAGGTTCCCCTGGGCGGTACCGCAGTGGGCACCGGCATTAACACCCCCGCTGGCTTCTCCGCTCGCGTGATTGAGCTGCTGGCTGCCGAGACCGGTCTGCCCCTAACCGAGGCACGCAACCACTTCGAGGCACAGGCAAACCGCGACGGCCTGATTGAGGTATCCGGCCAGCTGCGCACCCTCGCCTACGGTCTGATGAAGATCTGCAACGACCTGCGCTGGATGGGCTCTGGCCCCAATACCGGTCTGGGCGAAATCTCCATCCCCGACCTGCAGCCCGGCTCTTCCATCATGCCCGGTAAGGTCAACCCCGTGATCTGCGAGGCTGTCATTATGGTTGCCGCACAGGTCATCGGTAACGACACCACCATCTCCCTGTCCTCTACCAACGGCGCATTCGAGCTGAACGTGGGCATCCCCGTTATGGCAGCTAACCTGCTGCAGTCCATCCGCTTGCTCTCCAACGCATCCCGCGTGATGGCAGAGAAGATGGTGGACGGTCTGGAAGCTAATGTTGAGCGTTGCCGCTTCCTGGCAGAGGCATCCCCCTCCACCGTGACCCCGCTGAACAAGCTGATCGGTTACGAAGCAGCAGCAAAGATCGCCAAGTACTCCGTGGCTCACAAGGTCACCGTGCGCGACGCTGTCATCGCTCTGGGCTATGTTGAGCGCGGCGAGGTCACCGAGGCTCAGCTGGATGAGGCTCTGGACGTCACCAAGATGCTCGGCGAGTTCTAAGAATAGGCTCTACACCAAGTATCTAGCCCGCGCTCGGCTCAGCCCTGGTGGCTAAGCCTGGCGCGGGTTTTCTCTACCCTGTGGACCCTAGAACCAATTCACGGAGAACTTTTAGGTAGCGGCTACCTAAAGAGCTCACCTCAGGCGCACAATAGGCGTACAATAAAAAGCCTAAGTCGTGCTAGTTCACCCGGCGCTATTCACCTGCCACTTACGCAGATGCTCATAGCGTACCCGCCACACAGGCCGGGTCGGTGAACAAGAGATCTTCAGGAGAATCATGAACCCTTCTGCCACCAGCAGCTATCCCAAACATCTGGGAGTACTCGTCGACGGCAACCGCCGCTGGGCAAAAGAACGGGGATTGAGCACCAGAGAGGGCCACGCCGCAGGAGCCGCCCGAGTCGTTGACCTGCTGCACTGGTGCGCAGAACTGGGCATTGAAGATGTCACCCTCTATCTACTCTCCACCGAAAACCTCAAGCGCCCCGCCGAAGAGCTCGTGGGGCTCACCGCAGTCATTGAAAACCTGCTCGATCAGCTACTGGCCGCACAGACCGGCCCCATTTACGCGGTGGGTAACCTTTCCCTGCTACCCGATGGCTTGCGTGAGCACCTGGAAAAGACCATTCGCCAAAGCTCCAGCACCCGCGGTGTGCGCATTAACCTCGCCGTGGGCTACGGAGGTCGTCAGGAAATTGTGGACGCCGTCAAGGAATTGCTACGCGATGCGGCCCGCGCCGGAACCGATTTCAAGAGCCTTGAACAGAGCCTAAGCACCGAGGATATTGCCTCCCGCCTGTATACTCGCCACCTGCCCGAACCGGACCTGCTGATTCGCACCTCCGGGGAACAACGCCTCTCGGGCTTTTTGACCTGGCAGAGCGCCTATAGCGAGTTCTACTTCTGCCCGGCTCTCTGGCCCGATTTTAGCCGCGAAGACCTGGTATCAGCGCTCGAGGATTATTCCCGCAGGCACCGCCGTTTCGGCTCCTAAATATCTCTATTCTTCCCGCAGATGTGAAGGACACACCGTGTACTCCTATGGACATGAACTCTTAGCCACCGGCCGCTATGTTCCCTTCGGGATGCTGGTGATATATATGGCGCTCGCCTGCACCTTTGGCATGTGCCTATGGATTGAGGATGTTCGGGAGCACCGGCTGCGCCGTATCTACACGCGCCCCTGGGCAGCCGCTGGCTGGGTGCTGCTACCCATAATCGCTCATCTCGCTGGGGAAACGTCACGTGCTTTTGGAACCCTGGCAGGTTCAGTCTCCCTATGGTGCGCCTATGCCCTGCTTCGCTGGCTGTCAGCGGGGTCCCTGGGCAGGGGAGATGTGACCTTGGCGGCGGCTCTGGGCGCGCCCCTGGGATTTATAGGCGCCTCAGGAAACTCTTTTACCGGTTTCCTTTACCCCCTGCTCATAGCCACCCTGATTACCTTTGTGCTGGGCGGGCTCGCGTCCCTATGGGTGCTTGCGCGCGGTAGGAGCGCTAAAACCCGCATACCCTTTGGCCCCTTTATGATTGCCGGAGCGGCACTGACGCTCATTGCCCTCTAAACACCGG
This sequence comes from Rothia sp. (in: high G+C Gram-positive bacteria), assembly GCF_030540545.1. Lineage (GTDB taxonomy): Bacteria > Actinomycetota > Actinomycetes > Actinomycetales > Micrococcaceae > Rothia. The sequence continues at coordinate 138,360 of NZ_JAUNVZ010000003.1, forward strand.
AATTCTTTGCAAGGAGAGATATGCCCACCCCCAAATATATTCTTGATTTACGCGAACATATTGGACACGATTACCTCTGGCTGCCCGGAGCAACCGCCGTGATTCGCCGAGAGAGCGACAGGAAAATTCTGCTGGTACGCCGAGCCGATACTGGAGCGCTGACCCCCGTCACTGGCATTGTGGATCCGGGCGAATCCCCGGCGCTGACCTGCCTGCGCGAGGCGCAGGAAGAAGCCAATGTGCACATTCGTGTGGAACACCTGGTGCAGGTTAAAGCCGACCCCGCCATGGAATTTTCCAATGGCGACCGCTGCCAATTTTTGGACCACACCTTCCTGTGCACCTACCTGGAGGGTGAGGCATGTGTCAATGATGAAGAATCCACGAGCGTAATCTGGGCGGATATGAGCGACCCGGTGCAGCGAGCGCAGCTTTCGCCTCGTATGCTCGACCGTATTGATGCGGCGCTGAATTATAATGGCCACTGCCGTTTTGGGCTGGAGGAAGAACCGCCCGTCTATAGCGACTAAAGACTTAAAAATATATCGGGGGTGCGGTACCTATTGAGTACCGCACCCCCGATATATTTTCAGCTCATACGTGTCCTAAAGATTAGGGAACATATGCCTGAGGCTCAGAAGAAGACTGAACCGGAGCGGGACGGGAAGACTGAACATCGCCGTTTTCTGCCTTGAGCTCGGCAACCTTGGCACGCAGAGCAGCGCCCTTATCTACAGCCGACTGGCGCAGATCCTTGGCGAAGGTACGCAGATCCTCCTGAACCTGAGCGCCGAAAGCATCCGGAGCCGAACCCAGAATACGCAGAGCCAGCAGACCCGCATTGCGCGCACCATTAATGGACACGGTTGCTACCGGCACACCGGCGGGCATCTGCACAATCGAAAGCAGAGAATCCATACCGTCCAGGGTCTTAAGCTGAACCGGAACACCAATGACCGGCAGGGGAGTAACGGAAGCGAGCATACCGGGCAGATGCGCCGCGCCACCTGCACCGGCAATAATCACGCGAATACCGCGCTCAGCTGCCTTCTTACCGTAGGAAATCATATCCTCGGGCATGCGGTGAGCGGAGACAACATCTGCCTCGTAGGGAATACCGAATTCTTCCAGCACGGCAGCAGCCTGCTCCATGACGTGCCAATCGGAATCCGAGCCCATTACAATACCAACAATGGGAGCGGAAGAATCATAGGGGGAAGCCATTACTAATCCTCACTGATAGATTTTTCTTTAAGTCTAAACCCAACGCCCGCATTCCTTGACGAAGCGGGCGTTGAATTCACTGATTTTTATAGGGGGCGACCGTCGCGAATAATCGCGGCAGCATTAGCCGCAGAGTGGCGCAGCTGCTGCAGATCAGCAAGCTTACCGGTGATATTCACGTGACCGATCTTGCGGCCCGGGCGCGGTTCCTTGCCGTAGAAGTGGATCTTCGCAGCGGGCTCAGCACCCATAGCCAGAGGGTAGACGCCGAAAATATCCTCGTTCTCGCCGCCCAGGTAGTTCTTCATAATGGCGACTTCATCCTTCAGGGACGTATCGCCCAGGGGCAGATCCAGTACAGCGCGCAGATGCTGCTCGAACTGACTGGTCACCGAGCCGTCTTGAGTCCAGTGGCCGGTATTGTGCGGGCGCATAGCCAGCTCATTAATATAGAAGCCCGCAGGGGAGCCGGGAACCTCAAAGAGCTCAGCAGCCATGACACCGGTAACACCCAGCTCGGTAGCAATGGTAATAGCAGCATGAGCAGCGGCCTCGGCAATCTCAGCCGGCAGCTCCTGCGCCGGGGCAATGACCTCATCACAAATGGAGTTGACCTGAATGGTCTCAACCACCGGCCACGCGCGCACCTCGCCGCTTTCACGACGAGCTACCAGAGCCGAGAGCTCACGGCTAAAGGGAACCTTCTCCTCAGCCAGCAGGGAGGTGAAATCGGTGCGCTCGGGCAGCTGATCAAACCACACGGAGGCGCGCTCAGCAGCCTCTTGAGGGGTATCGAGCACCAGCACACCCTTGCCGTCATAGCCGCCGCGCGGGGTCTTGAGTACCACGGGCCAGCCAATCTCATCGCCAAATGCCAGCAGCTCATCCAGAGTCTTCACCTCAGCCCAGCGGGGGTTGGGCAGACCCAGACGCTCAATAGCCTGGCGCATCAGCAGCTTATCCTGAGCGTATTGCAGGGCATCGGGAGCGGGCTGAACATTCACACCCTCAGCAATGAGGGTGCGCAGGTACTCACCCGGCACATGCTCGTGGTCAAAGGTAATAACATCCTTGCCGCGCGCAAACTCGCGCAGAGCATCCAAATCCTTGTAGTCACCCACGGGCGCGCTACGCACAGCAGCTACAGCACCCACCGTGGGGGTCTCCGCCAGAATATGCAGATCAAAACCGCAGTTCGTTGCCGCGGGAGCCATCATGCGAGCCAGCTGCCCGCCACCAATTACGCCGATTACCGGTCCAGTTATTGAGTACGTCACGTTCTCTAGTGTACCCGGTGCGAGGGGGTCTGCGGGTACCGGTGACCAGAATACAGATAGCGACATACCGGCTTGAGGACCCTGAGAAAGATAGAAAATACGGTGTGCTTAGCCAGCTGAGTGTACTAAAATCGGTAGGGTAGGTTTTCTTCAGTATGTATTTAGCTGTACACCGTACACTTGCACTATCTGTAGAAAACCCGCACCGGTACCATCCGGGAATCTATCGACGCACTCATCTAAAGAACCGACGCTGGAAAGCTAGCTTTTCCGGCAGCCAGCAGAATGGACACAGCTATGGCAGATAACGCCCCCGAACAGAACACCGTGCAGAACTCAAAACTGCGCCAGATTTGGGATAAATACGCCATAGAGCTGCTCAAATTCGGTACCGTCGGTGGCGCCGCCTTTGTGGTGAACTCCGTGGTCGTGTGGACCCTGATGAACACCATCATGCAGGATGCCCACACCAAGGCAAAGGTTATTGCAAGTATTGTGGCGACCATTTTCTCCTGGCTCGCCAACCGTCTGTGGACTTTCCGCGAAGACCGCAGCGAGAACTGGAAGCGCGAAGCCATTGAGTTTGGCATCGTCAATATTCTGGGCATTCTGGTCGAAGCCGGCTGTGTTGCCTTCTCCACCTATGTGCTGAACCTGCGCACCCCTACGGCTTCCTTTATCTCCGGTACGATTATTGGTACCATTCTGGGTACGATCCTGCGCTACTTCCTCTACCGCTTCTGGGTGTACGGCGCCCACCGCAAGCAGGCTGAGGAAGAAGGCGAAACCGAAGAAGAGCGCATTGGTCGCATTCTGGAGGAAGCGACCGAGATAATGACCGGTTCCATCCCTAAGGTTCAGGCACAGAACGCCTCGCAGAGCGCTCGTGTGCACATTGAAACCGAGGACGAACCCAAGACCATATAAATCGTGATATATCAAAGACCCGCACCCTGAAGAATCAGGGTGCGGGTCTTTGAGTATCTAGAGGCTTTAGAGAACCAGCGCCTGCTCAGCAGTCAGCAGAGGCTCAATCTCACTCGGGCTAAAGTTAGCCGCCGGATCGCAGATAACCACGGCACGAGAAGTGAGCATAATTGCCAAAATAGTTTCCATACACTTCACAATCTCTGCCGGAGTGTCAAAGGACGCCTCAGCCGGCAGAGCGTAGGCAAGAGCCTCAGATGCCGGCAGTTCGTTGGCACGAGCGCACACGCGGCTCCAGAAGACCTCCTGTGTGGTCTCTTCCTCATCCACCCGTGCGCTTACCGGAGCGGGCACGCTCATGAGCACATCAGACTCGCTGCGCACCAGGGCACAATAATCCAGAACTTCCTCAATAGAGCCCTGCTCAAAGAGCTCCAGATGACCCATAAAGCGCATTGCCAGGGGAGAACGATCTACCGCAACGGCATAGGCGGGTAGTGCATCGAGCTGCGGATCAGGAATCTGATCCGGCTCATAGACAATCACAGCAACGGGCTCATTATCAATGGAGCTAATCTGCGCGCCGGCACGTAGAGATGACAAAGCCAGAACCACCGAGCGCCAATGCAGCACCGGCGCGAAATAAACACCCTCTTCATCATTTACCTCAGTCTGGGAGACGAGGAAATTCGTGCTCTTCTCCACCCAGTTCATCAGCACACGACCCGAGAGCTCAATGCGCTCGCCATAGCGCGAATACCAAATCAGCGCAGGGCTTTGACGGGCTGCCAGGGAGGTACAAAAGGAGGCGAAGGATGCGGGGTAGGTACTCATAGTTTTAGTCTACGTGCTCGGAGGTTTTTTTGCTCGGTGCGCGCCCGCACCTGTGCCCGGTGCGGGAAAGAGGGAGCCGGGCTCAAAGCTCTGAGTACTGTGTGCGTGAGCGTCACGGACGTAACAAAGTGTCATATTTTGGCACTTTTAGAAAATTTTGGGCTGCTTCACAGAGTTAATTAGTGGAGCAATCGTGAATATATTGTGAATATATATACAGAAATAGCGAATGCATCTATGATGCAGCTCAAATATCAATCTATAAAAGCTGATATGAGGGAGGGAAGCAACCCAAGAAGGTGCGGTGTGCAATGGGTAAAGATACCCGTCAGAGCGCTAGATATCAGCTGCCGGCTGGTTTGAAGGATAGACTGAGAAGCAATCTCTCGCTAAAAGCCCAGCTAAAGGCAAACTAAGTTTCAAGTACGCAGTGCCCAAGCTCATACCTACACCCAAAGCGTATAAAAGTCCAGTTTGACGCATGGGCGTGTCGCACCTTTATTATCTATATATCAGCTATTTTAAGTGCGCACAGCTCGCGCCTTGAAAGCTCCCAAGGAAGCAGAGAACGAAAGGAAGAGGTAGGGAAGAACCGCAGACGATACGTCCCCACCCAAGAGCTACCATGCAATCCCAGTACTCCCTCGAAGAGCAGGCAACGCTCTTCCTCGCCCTCGCAGACGAGGAAGACGGCGCCACCGAAAAGAAACTCCCCGACCCACCCGATACTCCCGCAGAATACCCCGGCACCGACGGAACGGTCTGGGAGAGCATCCGCGGCATATTCAGCCTGACCGGTGAAGAAAGCAATGACGCTTGGGTCTCCGATGCTCTCTGCGCTCAAACCGACCCCGAAGCCTTCTTCCCCGAAAAAGGCGGGTCCACCAAAGACGCCAAACGCATCTGCCAGATGTGCCCCGTGCGCCAAGAATGTCTACAATATGCAATGGAGAACGATGAGCGCTTCGGCATTTGGGGAGGACTCTCCGAACGTGAACGCCGTCGCCTGCGCAAGCAGAACAACTAGAACCCGTACGGGTACATACGAAAGGCACCCATGACTCAACCACGACTGTGCTCGCGTCAAACCTGCACCCGCGATGCAAGCCTGACCCTGACCTACTCCTACGCAACCAGTACTGCAGTCATTGGGCCCCTGAGCGAATTCCGCGAACCGCATGGCTACGATCTATGCGAGTTCCATGCCGAGCGTCTGACCGCACCCCAGGGCTGGGAAATCGTGCGCACCGACACTCCCCAGCTCTAAAACGTTATATCTACGCGCTCGCTTCAACGCGCAGTGACCGCATATCGGACAAAAATTCAAGCAAGACTTTAAAGAACCTTCCCCCTAATGAGGCGGAAGGTTCTTTATCTATGAGAGACTAAGAGGACACACTCAAACACAAACACGCAACAGAAGGACACGCATGCCCGCACAGCGCCCCGCAAAGACCGGCTGGAATAAACTACGCCCCGCCGTCAGTCGCGCCAGCGCACAAGAACTCATCGAGGCACGCCGCGCCATCGGCCCCAACGCACCCGCAAGCACCGGTACGCACGTCGGCGCCCAAGAAAAAATCTACGCCGAAGCGCCCGATATAGCTCGCGAACCCGATATCCCCACCGGAGCCATCCCCGTGGTTGCCGCGCGCAGTAGCCTTGCCGAACGCGGAGTGGGTCAGCGCGTGCGATCCTACACCAGCGTGAGCACCGGCTTTATCCCTCTGGTGCGAGATGCTGCCTCCGAACCCAAAAGCCCGACTCTGAGCACACTGAACCAGCAGACCCAGGCGCGCAAAGAACAAAATGCTGCCCAGGAGGCGCAGCGCCAGCAAGAAGCCCTCGAAGCGCTCATGCAGGCTCGTGAAGAGGCCAAGGCCTCCAGCAGCCGTTGGAAAACCGAAACCACTCACGGTGCTGTCGCTGAAGAGAACCCGCTGGAGAACCTAAACCTTGCCGGGGATAGCACCCCCGAAGCTCAGGAAAGAGCTGAAGCACGCGCCGAGGCGGTACGAGACCGTCCCCGCTTCCTGCGCCTGCGCTCCTTTGTCATAGGCGCAGCGGTACCGATTCTGACCCTCATGCTCGCTATTCGCGCCATTGCCTCCAGTGCATTCCTCTGGCTGGAATACCGCCGCCCGGGCTTCCCCGCCGATGACTACGGCATGGATCTGACCGAGCGTATGCGCCTGGGCTCCTACGGCCTGGACTATGTAACCAATCTGGCGCCGCGCACCTACCTGGTGGGCATTAGCGACACCGACGGACACCAAGCCTTTACCCCGGCAGAAGTGGCGCATATGCACGATGTCAAACGCGTGCTTTTTGTAGCCACAGCATTCGCCGTACTGGTGCTGGTTGTGGCGCTGCTCAGCTCCATGAGTCTGCGCTATCGCGCCCCCGGCACCATTCGCCGTTCCCTCTTCGCCGGCGCCTGGAGCACCCTGGGAATTATTCTGGTTGGCGGTGTCGCGGGGCTGCTGAGCTGGGAATGGCTCTTTGAAAACTTCCACAAGCTCTTCTTCCCCCAGGGCAATTGGCAGTTTAGCTATAGGGACACCCTGATTCGTCTCTACCCGCCGCAATTCTGGGTGGATGCGGCTATCACTATCCTGGCGATTGTGCTGCTGATCTGCGCCCTGGTTCTGCTGAGTACCTGGCCCACCCGTGCACGCGTGCAGCTTGCCGATATGCGCCGTCAGGAGCGTATTGACCTGAGCCGCCGCCTCAAGAGCGCTCAGGGCGAGGCAGAAGCCAGCGAGGAAGCCTCAGAACCGGTAGAGGCAGAAGCAGCTCTACCCGATCTTGCAGAAGGCGAGATTGTGCCCGAAGCGCCCCTGATTGTTTCCGGCCCGGGAGTGAAAAACTCCTAAGCCACACTCAACACAAAGCCCCGGTCTGTATCAGACCGGGGCTTATACGCGCTCTGGAGACTAAATCCAGAACTTAAACCACATGTGGTTATACCAATAGGTGTAAGGGATGGTCTCGCCACTCCACAGAGGCCAGAAATAAGCGCTAATAAGCAGTACCAGCGCCAGGTATCCAGCAACAGCAGCCACACCCACACGACGATGCTTCACACTCGATACGCTCGTGCCCAACACAGTGCCCAATACACCCGCCAGAATCAGCAGAGCAAAAGGCTCAAAGGAAAGGGCATAGAAGTAGAACATGGTGCGCGTGGGGTACATAAACCACGGGAAATAACCGGCAGCAAAGACCAATAGCAGAGCACCAAAAGCCCACGAACGCTTGATAATCAGCAGCGCCAGAGCCGCAACAACAGCGGGAATAAAAGCCCACCAAATCGCCGGGTTACCAATATTCAAAATCGCCGAAGAGCAGGAATCCACCGCGCAGCCCGCATCCCCCAGTTTAGAAGACTCATAGTAGTAGGAGGTCGGGCGACCCAGCACCAGCCACTGCCACGCCTGAGAAGAATAAGTGTGAGGGCTACTCAAACCGGAATGGAACTTAAAGGCTGAGGCATGGTACTCCCAGAGGGAACGCAAATCCTCGGGCAGCCACATCAGGCCCTTACCCGGGTTCTCTTGAGCCCAATGCCTAAAGTACGCATTCGAAGACTGGAACCAGCCCGCCCACGTGCTGATATAGACCACCAGACCGGTACCAATCAGGGCGAAGAACGCGGGAACACCGTCACGCAGGGCACCGGCAGCCAGCCAGCTCTTATAACCCAGAGCCCGGCGAGCCTGCACATCCCAGATCACGGTCAACAGACCCAAGACGGCAATAAAGAAGAGAGAATTCCACTTCACGCCCACCGCACAACCGGCAGCAATACCTGCGGCAAAACGCCAGAAACGGAAACCCACACCCGGACCAAAGAAACTCTGCGGCAAAGTACCCTTATTGGCCTGTACCAGATCCACGGTGCGCTGGGCCAAAATACGGCGTGAACGCTGACGATCCAGCAAAAGTAGTACAAAGGTAGCCAGCAACCAGAACATCTGGAAAATATCCAGCAGAGCCAAACGCGACTGAACAATCATCAGGCCATCCACCGCGCCCAGCAGAGCAGCAATAGACGCCACCGTCACCGAACGGAAAAGCAACCAGCCGGCAAGAGCAAGCAGAGCCACCGCCAGGGTACCGGTCAGCGCCGCACCAAAACGCCATCCCAGGGGATTATTATCGCCAAAAAGCATCATGCCAAAGGCAATCATCCACTTACCCAGCGGCGGGTGCACCACATACTCGGGCTGATCGGCAAGAATCTCAGTTCCCGGATGACCCGCCACAAAAGCAGCATTGGCCTCCTTAGTCCAGGAGAACTCCACACCGTAGTGCAGATAGGAATAGCCATCCTTTGCATAATAGGTCTCATCAAAGACAATCGCATTGGGAGAAGCAAGATTGACAAAACGTAGGATACCGCCCAGAAGCACAATCAAAGCCGGCGCTAGCCATGCATAGCGCGGCAAAGAAGCCTTAGCGACATGAAGCCGGTCTAAAAGAGCATCAAATTGATACACTACCGGTGCTGTACGGGGCGTTTTCACGGAAGAAGAAATAGAACTCACTCCCTAATGCTAACCTAAGTGCCCGCGCTCCCCGCTCATCTAGAGGGTGCCGGATGGCTAAAGCCAAAAATATTACAATAGAGGAGTGACCGCAGAACAAATCGGCGCAGACACTACCGGCCTCCACGCGCCCGAGGCACTAGAATCATCTGAAACCCACCAAGCAGCACCCGAGACCCGCACTGACGGCACCGGTCAGCTGATTCTGGGCGGAACCCCCATTGGCAACCTGCAGGACGCCAGTGAACGTTTACGCGCAGCCCTAGCTAGCGCCGATATTATCGCGGTAGAAGACACCCGCAAACTGCGCACCCTCGCCGCAGGACTGGGCGTACACACCAGCGGTCGCGTGCTCGTTAACCACGACCACAATGAAGAAGCCCGCAGCGCCCAGCTGGTGGAGGCTGTTGCCGCAGGACAGCACGTTCTGCTGCTCTCGGATGCCGGAATGCCCACTATTTCCGACCCCGGCTATGTTGCCGCCTCCGCTGTAGCCCAGGCGAACCTGCCCGTAACCGTTATTCCTGGCCCTTCTGCGGCGCTCACCGCACTGGCTCTATCGGGACTGCCCACCGGGCGCTTTACCTTTGAAGGCTTTTTGGCACGTAAGGGAAGCGAAAGAAGCCGTCGTCTGCGCTCCCTGGCAGATGAAGAACGCACCATGATTTTCTACGAATCCCCGCACCGTACCGCAGCCACCCTGGCTGATTTTGCGCAAGCGTTCGGCTCTGAGCGTCGCGCCGTGGTGTGTCGAGAACTGACTAAACTGCACGAAGAGGTCATTCGCGGCAGCCTGGCAGATCTGGTGGCCTGGGTCGAAGAAACCCAGATTCGCGGCGAAATTGTGCTGGTGGTTGAGGGCGCTCCTGCCCCTGAAGCGCCCGAGGCTGAAGATGTACTCTCCCAGGTGCTGGCGCGTGTAGAAGCCGGCGAGCGCCTCAAGAGCGCCTGCGCGGCCGTGGCGGCAGAAAGCGGAGTCTCCAAGAGGGACCTCTACGAAGCGGCCCTTGCAGCACGCAATAGCTAATATATTCACCACAGACTTTTGAACTCTAAGGATCCACTATGTGCGATAGCAGCGTAGAACTTACCCAGGAGTATCTGGATTCCCTGGCGGCGCTGAGCGGATACACCATGCCCAGCAAGCGCTCTCTGACCGGCACCCTTTTTGATAACGGGTGGCAGCTTGAAGAAGGCGAAACCCCCGAACCCTACCGTGCCCACCACTACACCGGTATCGCAGAAGAAGCCAGCGGTGAGGGCACCCGACGCCGCTCCACCACCGGCGAGAACGGGCGCAGCCGTAACCTCATCTTCCCTCCCGCCCCGGCGCCCCTGCCCTACCCGATTGTGGATAACCACACCCATATGGATCTGCTGGATGGGGAGGTAGAAATTAGCGCTCGCGATGCCCTGGATACCGGCCAGAAGCTCGGTATCGCGCGCATTGTACAGGTGGGTTGCGATGTGCCCTCCTCGCTCTACGCCGTGGCGGCAGCCCACGCTGACTCTCGCGTGCTGGCGGCGGTTGCCCTGCACCCCAATACCGCCCCCGAGCTGGCAGCGGAGGGTAAGCTCGATGAGCACCTGGCTGTGATCGATTCCCTGGCGGCAGATGCCCGTGTGCGTGCTATTGGTGAGACCGGTCTGGACTATTTCCGTACCGGTGAAGAGGGTCTGGAGGCTCAACACTATAGCTTCCGCGAGCATATTCGTATGGCAAAGAAGCACGGCATTGCCCTGCAGATTCACGATCGCGATGCCCATGAAGATGTGGTGCGTATTCTGGATGAGGAAGGCGCACCGGAGAAAGTGGTCTTCCACTGCTATTCTGGCGGTCCCGAGCTTGCTACAATCTGTAATGAGCGTGGCTGGTATATGAGCTTTGCCGGTACGGTCACTTTTAAAAACTCACTCGCTCTTCAGGAATCTTTGGCGATGGCTCGCCCGGAGCTGATGCTGGCTGAGACGGACGCACCGTTTTTGACCCCGCATCCTTTCCGCGGACGCCCGAACGCCTCCTATATGACGAACTATACGGTTCGTTTTATGGCCGCTCACCGAGGGGATGACCTGGAAGCTCTATGCCGTCAGATTGCTGAAAATTCTCACGCCGTCTACGGAGATTGGGACTAAATGGCTACCGTAGATATTATTGTGGGAGTTCCCGGTGGACCCGGTTGGTACCCCGTTCACGAAATGGCTCAGATGCTGGGACGTTATACCGGGCAAGCCCCGATTCATATTGACCCGAGAGCATCCCTTAAGTCCCTTCCAAAGATTCTGGGGCGTCTTCCTCGAATCCGCGGCGGGAATCGTAGTGCTATTGTGATTGCAAGTGACCCCGGTCAGCTCTACGCTATTGCGCAGCTTCCCTATGCTCTCAAACGCTATAAGGCTATCTACGGTTGGGTAATTGATAGCTTCTGGGATGATCGTATCCCCGCCATTGCGCTGAATAATACCTACACCACAATTTATGTTGCGGATAAGGACGACCTGCCCGATTGGCAGGCTCGCGGCGTCAAAAACCTGGGAGTTCTGCCCTGGGGCACCGACGTGTGGTCTTCGTACTCTGAAAATCTATATATCTCTAAACCTGTAGATATTGTGCGAGTTGGTCGTCAGCCTGAAGTGTATGACAACGATCAAAATAGTGCCCAGCTGGCTGCTGAACGAGATATGAGCTTTATGGGACGCCCTCCCTTCGGAGAGAGTGATGAGCAATCTGCTCAAAACCTCTCGCAGGCGTACTCCAATGCTAAGTACTTATTGGCGTTTAGCACGAAGGTAAGCCCTCAAAAGTACACTCATCCCACCAAGGAATACATTACGGGGCGCTGGACTGATGCTCTGGCTCACGGTATTATCGTTGCCGGTCAGGTGCCGGCAACGACCACCAGCCGCGAGCTGCTCTGGGACGGTGCAACCATCGAGATTGATCCTTTTAATGCTGAGACCGGTATGGATACTCTTGCCGAGCACGTGAGTCGGTGGAACGAAGAGAAGGCTCGTTACAATATGCGCATGGCGCTGGCGAAGCTGGATTGGCGTCACCGGTTCAAGGTGCTGCTGGATAATGCCGGTATTAGCTCCGAATCTTTGGAAAAGGATTTGCGAGAGATGGCTCAGCAGAGCTAAGAAGATTTCCTTGCATTCTACACACCCTAGTACTGGTTTAACAGTGGTGGGATGCTGTAGAATGGGGGATTGTGCTACCGCAGGTAGCGCGAGCCAAGGCGAGGGCAGCACAGACTGCCGTAATCGACGAGGTGGCAAAGGGTAACTCCGGCGCCATACACTTGGCGCATAGAACACTAAAGAAATGGAGACACCTATGTCTGAGATTAAGCTGGTTGCAGAGCCCCGCGTTGACTTCGGTAAGGGTTACGCACGTCGTATCCGCGTTGCAGGCAACATCCCCGCCGTGATCTACGGTAAGGACGCAGAGCCCAAGCACATCATCCTGCCCGGTCACGAGACCACCCTGGCAGTTCGTGACCGCGACGCAGTGCTGGTTATCGAGGTTGAAGGCGAAGAGATCAAGGCAACCGTTCAGGAAATCCAGCGCCACCCCATCCGCCCCGAGCTGCAGCACATCGACCTGCTGTTCGTAAAGTAAGCTCAGCGGACTTTAAACGCGCTCTAGACTCCGGCACCTAAAAATGCAGGAGCTAGATATTAGGGCATAGCCCGCACCCGATAGGCGGGTGCGGGCTATCTCTTTACCCACGCTCTTTTATCCCCAAACTCTCATAACCCTTAACCCTTCAGACACCTCGGCATCTAAGGACACACTATGGCAGATACCTGGCTCATTTTTGGTCTGGGCAACCCCGGCAACCAATACGAAAAAACCCGTCACAATATTGGTCAGATGGCTCTGGACGCCCTCGCCCGCGAAATCGGTGGCTCCTTCCGCAAGCAGGGGACCACCGGCGCGGTCACCTGCGAAGGACGCCTGGGCTACGGCGGCCCCAAGGTTATTCTTGCCAAGTCCCTGGGCTATATGAACACCTCCGGTGGCCCGGTCTCGGCGCTGACAAAGTTCTACGGTATTGACCCGGATCATATTATTATCATTCACGATGAGCTGGATATCCCCTTCGACACCGTCAAGCTCAAAAAGGGCGGGGGAGATAACGGCCATAACGGTCTGAAAGACATTACCAAGGCGCTGGGCACCAAGGACTACTACCGTGTACGCTCCGGCATTGGCCGCCCGCCTGGACGCATGGAAGTCTCCAGCTTCGTACTCAAGCCCTTTAGCAGCACCGAAGCTAAAGATTTGCCCTTCCTGATCGATAATTCCGCCGAGGCAGCTCGCATGATTATTACCGACGGTCTGCTGGCGGCACAGCAGAAATTCCACGCCGCCTAGGGAACTTAGTGAAGGCGCCGCAGGGAGCTACGCTGTGAGCAAGTATGCGCCCGAACTTAGGGAACGCTACTACACGCGGCGCCTCCAAAAGGAATAAGCTAGTAAAATATGCCGTTATTAACTCCAGAGACTATCAGGAAAGGCCGGTCATGACCCAGTACGCAACCCCGAGCAATATCCCGCTCACCGATGAGGTTGTCCGCGCCCTGCGCGCCGACTTCCCCATTCTCTCCACCGAGGTCAACGGCCAGCCCCTGGTATACCTGGACTCCGGCGCCACCAGCCAAAAGCCCATTCAGGTGCTGGATGCCGAGCGCAACTTCTACCTGCACGCCAACTCCGCCGTACACCGCGGCGCACACACCCTGGCGGTTGAGGCAACCGACCTCTTTGAAGAGGCACGCCGCACCGTCGCCGAGTTCGTGGGGGCTGAAGAAGAAGAGATCGTCTGGACCTCTAACGCCACCGAGGCGCTGAACCTGGTCGCCTACGCCATCGGTAATGCCTCCCAGGGCATTGGGGGAGAAAAGGCACAGCGTTTTGCCCTGGGTGAGGGGGATGAAATCCTCACCACCGAGCTGGAACACCACGCGAACCTGATTCCCTGGCAGATCCTGGCTCAGCGCACCGGCGCTACCCTGCGCCACGTACCGGTGACTGAAGACGGTCAGCTGGACTATGACGCAGCAGCGGACCTCATCAATGAGAACACCCGCATTGTTGCCTTCACCCATGTTTCCAATGTCACCGGCGCAATTACCGATGTGCCGCTCCTGGTCTCCCTGGCACAGAAGGTCGGCGCGATCACCGTACTGGACGCCTGCCAGTCCGTACCCCATATGCCCGTAAACTTCCACGAGCTGGATGTAGACTTCGCGGCATTCTCCGGCCACAAGATGCTCGCACCCACCGGTATTGGCGTGCTCTACGGCCGCGCCGAGCTGCTGGAGGCCCTGCCTCCCTTCTTGACCGGTGGTTCCATGATCACCCGCGTGGGTCTGCAGGACGCCGAATATATGCCCGCACCTACCAAATTTGAGGCCGGTACCCAGCGTGTTTCCCAAGCTGTGGCACTGGCTGAAGCCGTGCGTTACCTGCAGCATATCGGTATGGAGAATGTGCTGGCATGGGAGCATCACCTGGCGGCTGAGCTGGTTGAGGGCGTGAAGAATATTGAGGGCGTGCGCCTGCTGGGCCCGGTAGACCCCGCTAAGCGTGCCGGTCTGGTAGCCTTTGCCCTGGACGGCGTGCACCCGCACGATGCAGGCCAGCTGCTGGACACCAAGGGTATTGCCGTGCGCGTGGGTCACCACTGCGCCCAGCCCCTGCACCGTTGCGCCGGTGTGGGCGCCTCCACCCGCGCCTCCACCTATATGTACAATACGACCGAGGATGTGCAGCGCTTTATCCAAGAGCTGAAGACCATCCGCCCCTACTTCGGTCTCTAAGATTTAAACGACGCTAACACTACAGAAGAAGAATTATGTCTCTTGAAGCCCTATACCAAGATATTATTCTGGAGCACTCCAAGCAGCGCACCGGTGACGGCCTGATCGAGGTGCCCGCCGGTCACCGCAGCGCCGATAACCACCAGTACAACCCCACCTGCGGCGATGAAATTAACCTGCGCCTGGTGCTCTCTGATGAGCTCAAGGATGGGCAGCCCGTCGTTGAATCCATCTCCTGGGAAGGCGACGGCTGCTCGATCTCTATGGCTGCCGCCTCCGTGCTTTCCGAGATGGCACCGGGTATGACCGTGGATGAGCTGCAGAGCCACGTGGATGCATTCCGCGAGATGTTGCGCTCGCGCGGTAAGGTCACTCTGGATGAGGAAGAGTACGGCGATATGGCCGCTTTTGCCGGTGTGTCCAAGTTCATGGCTCGTGTCAAGTGCGCTATGCTCTCTTGGGTTGCCGCTGAAGAGGCTTCTCGTGAGGCGCAGACCAAGTAGTCTTATATAGAGATAGATAAAGCTCCCCGAAGGAATGATTCACATTCCTTCGGGGAGCTTTATTGTGTCTCTAGTAGTCTGCGCTACAAAGTCTAGACGGTCTCCAGGCTCTCAGCGCTAATCAAACCCTCGCGCAATACTCGACCGGTCGTCTTTTCATCCTCGAGCAGGCGCATGAGGCGGCTCAGAGCCTCAATAGCATCGTGCTCAGCTTCTAAGAGATTGACCACCTTGCGCAGCTTGGTGCTGGAGGTGTGCTGGGTATAGGGGAAGTAGTGTACGCGAACGCCCACCTCGGCAAAGCGACGTTCCAGAGCCTCACCCTTGGGGGTGCCCTTCCAATCGTCGCCCTTAAAGAACACATCAAAGGGCTTCTTAGACCAGGTGGCAAGCTTATCCGAGGTGGTCTCTACATGTACCTCGTCCACATAATCGCAATGGGAAACAATGGCTGCACGCTCCTCAATAGGAACCACGGGGCGGCGGCCCTTGGTCTTTTCCAGCACATCATCGTGAACAACACCGGCAATGAGGTAGTCGCAATTTTCCTTTGCCTGGCGCAGAATATTCAGGTGTCCGTAGTGGAACATATCGTAGGCGCCGGCAGCGTAGCCAATAATCATGGGGTCCTCGGTGATGGTTGGAAATAATATACGGCGGGATTCGGAAGAGCCGTGATTTTAATGATAGAGGAAAACAGCGCGGGGCGTGTGAGCATAGGGGCTCAGACACCCCGCCTGTCTCCTGTCAATGTCTGGGAGCTTAGCCCTGAATGGACAGCCACTTCTCAGCGGAAGAAGCCAGAACCTTCAGCACACGACCCACCTGAGGCTCAGCGGCTGCGGCAATCTTCTTACCCACCAGGGGGATGGAGCACTTAACCTCGCCGGACAGATCCACGCGGGTCTGCTCGCCCTGCGCTACCAGCTGCTGGGTTGCGGTGGCGCTCACGGGCATGCCGCTGACCTTAACCTCGGAGGTGACGGTGCGGGAACCATCGGCTGCCGGTGCGCTGACCGAATCAACCTGGGTCATCTGCACGCCCTGGGAAACGAACTTCTTAGCAACATCCGGCACGCGGTCTGCGGGAATGGTGCGCACGGTGGTCGCTGTGAACGCGCCCGCCTCATCGCCACTGATCGAGAAGCTATTGAACTCTACAGCAACCTCAGCGCACACAAAACGCGCGAAATCTTCGCTAGCGTAGGCGTGAGCAACCTGCTGCACGGACGCATTGACCAGAGTGGATTCATTAACAGCCATGGGGCCTATCCTTTACATTCAGTCCCGCGGCGCGGGAGAGTCTATACCGTCTCCAAGCATAGCCTCTCAAGCTGTGAACGCGCTGTAAATGCGGGTGCTTGGGCACTCGAAATAGAGGCAGCTTAGGCAGCCGGTGCCAGAGCATTAATACGCGCCATCTCCGCCTTACCATTGCGGTGCGCGCGCCATGCCTGACGCAGACGAGCCATATAGCCTTCCTTGCGGATCTGCTTACCCTCCAGCAGGGCGTTCAGACCTTCGCCCAGCTGACGAGCGGAAATCTCGGGGGAGGGAACATAGGGGTGAGTGCTCTGGAACAGGCTCGGGTTAGCCAAAGCCAGATTGAGCTTATCGAAGAGATCCTGACGGCTATCAACCACTACCGCCTGGCCCTGCTCCTCCATCATGGCGGCGAAGGGAACCTGGTGGTTATCTACAACCTCATCGAACTCGGCGCGGCGGGGAACAACCAGGGGAATAGCGCCCACGCGGCGCGCATCCTTAATGGAGCCCGGGCCGCCCTGGACCAGCACCACGCGTGCGGTGGCATAGTAGTCCAGCAGCTCTCCGGCGGGCAGAAGCTTGAGGTTATCACCGCGCTCAATGGGAGCGGTGTGACCGTGCTGAATCAGGCAACGAACCTGCGGGTTTTCTTCCAGGTAGGCGTCAACCCAGCGCAGCAGGCGGTCGAAATGATGGTAATCGGTACCCAGAGAAACCACCAGGTCGTAGGTTTTGACCGGGATGGCAACGGGTGCAACGGAAGGGGTGAAAATCGGCAGGTCGAACTTGGCGGTATCAACACTGACCTGCGGGAAATTTTGAATAGACATCAGCCTATTCCTCTCTATGTATTTATCGGTGATGATGCACGGACAGAGTTCGGAAGTGTCCGCCGATACCCACTGACAGCCTGGGCAAGCCGGAAGAGCCTGCGGCTACTGAGGGTGCGAAAAGATGATTCCGGGGTGAGTGGAATAATCCCTTCTATCTCGCATTGTACTCTCTGAACACCCAGCTGCAAGTTCGGTTAATGCAGTGGTTAGTAAGGGAGTACTATGCGACATCTACTGTGGTGAAGGCGCCTCATAAAAGATTAACCCTCCACCTCAAGTATAGAGCTTAAAGTGGAGGGTAATCAATGCGTTTCGGCGTAGTGGAGGTAGAGTGGACTGTGAGAGTGACCACAGATACTCGACCAGGTCACAGGCTCCGAAGGTGCCGATGAATCCTAGAAAATCGGGTGAATAACCTGAGCCTCCGGGAAATTCTGCTGAGCCGCAGAAGACTGCACCATCACCTCATCGGCAATCACATACAGCATCTTGCCCGTCATCGTCGGCAAAGTCGGACGATCATAGCACTCAATATACTGGCTCTTGACCCCGCGCAGCTTAGCCACCACAAAAAACGGCACCGCCACACCCGCACCGGCAGAAACCACCGCATCCGGGCGCTCCTTAGCAAAAACCTTGAGAGCCAAAAAGAAATTACGCACAGCGTTCTTCAGATTACGAGTGGTCGGATAATACGCCCAATAGGTACGCTCATCTTTCAGCGCCGACTCAACATCGGGCTGCTGGAAACTAACCCACACCCGCTCATAGGGCTCCCAAGCGGGCATAGTCGCGGTCAAATGCTTAAGATGGCCGCCGCTACTAGAGACCAGAAGAATCTTCTTCTTAGGAGCAGAAGACTCAGAAGCAGAATCAACCGCATCCGGAAGCTGCGGAGAAACCATTCTTATCCCTTCCTCTCATCGGGAATAAACACCAATAAAATATCCGCCCGCTGCAGAGTTCGCAACTGAGAGAGAAGCTCGCGCAATTTAGCGCGGGAAGTACGCCGAGAAATAGGCACCAGCACAGCCCCGGCAGCATCGGCAACGCGCAGAGACAGTGGCAATAGCAAGTTCTCATCCAGCTCCAGAAGCACCGGCATAGGCTGAGCGGACAAAAACTCCTCAGGGCTCACCTGCTCAAACACCTCGCGAGAAAGATCCGCATCAGCAAAACGCGCATAGGAACCATCTAATTCCCGACGCACCCAGGTAAAAAGACGAGGCACCAGAGCAGCAGAAGGCGCATCCTCACTTACCGGCATAATCGCAAGACCCGCCAGGCCGCTAGAGGACAGACGAGAATCAGCCGCACCCACAGCACGCAGCAACAGCTGAGCATCGCGCTCGGCACGCTGAGCGCGGAACTCAAACACCGGCACACCAAACTCCAACGCACGATCCACAAAACGCACACGCGGATTCACACGATCAAAAGCATACGCAAGTACCGCACCCAGCAGCAGACCCAGCACGCCACCGGCAATAGCCAAAGGCACGCGACCCAGGCTCGAGGGCTTAGAAGGAATAGAAGCGGAAGAAACAATACGACCACCCGTAGTAGCGGTCAGTTGCACCTGAGCCTTCTGAGCCGAAGCCTTCTGAGCCTCCTCGGTCTCCTGAGCCTTTGCCGCGGCGCTCGCCTGAGAATCCAGCTGCTTGACACGCTCATCCACCAGAGACTGCACCGACTCCTTACGCACCTGCAAATATGCCTCAGAAAGAGCATTTGCATACTGAGCCGCACGCTCAGCATTGGGGGAGGATGCCTCAAAATCTAGCACGGAGGTCTGAGAAGTACCCGTAACCTTCACCTGGGACTGGATCTTCTTGACCAGATCCGCCTCGGGCACATCCACACCGCGGGTGCGCAAGGCCACCGCCGCACGAGTAGCCACCTGAGCAGAGGAGGCAATACGCGCCTCGGTCGCAATATCCACCTTCAGGGAATTGGCACTCGCCGTACCGTTCGGGTCGGTCACCAGGGGGTAGACCACTACCGTTGCCTTGGCGCTAAATTTCTGGGGCTGAGATTTCGCGTAGGCGAAACCAGCACCCACACCCAGTACTAGGCAGAGAGCTACAATCCAGCTATGGCGCCATACGCGAGAGAGCTGAGCTCTCAAAGACACCGTTGCGTTCTTAGGATCCGCAGAAGATTCCATCATTTCGTCCTTTATCCCACCTTAGGCTTTCGACCCGCGTCGGGAAGCCAAAAAATCACTCAAACCAATATACTCGCGCGCCACCCAACAGAGCGCCGCATAACTGACACAGAAAATCACCGCATAAATGACCAAAGACTTTAGTCCCTGACCGTGCCAACTCAAACACGCCACAGCCAATACGCTTGGAACCCCCGCAGCCAGCAGCAGCGTAGGTGCCATCTGAGCCCAGGAGGTACGGATACCCACCAGCGTGAACACCTGATAACTCGCCAGAGCCGTATCAACCAGAATCGCCGAGCCCCAGGCAATCACAGCCCCCCACATGCCGAAACTGGGCACCAGGGAAAAATTCAGTACCAGGGCAAGCAACAGAGCCGCAAGTTTATTGCTCAGCTGCCATCGGCTCTTACCGCTCATCAGCAGCAGCGATTGCACACCGCCAGCACTCATAGAGAGCATAACCGCCGGAGCGATCACCCATAAAATCGGGGCACCGGCACTAAAATCACGGCCAAAAACGCTCAGCAGAGTGGGGCCAAAAAACGCCAGAGTCAGATAAAAGGGCCACGCCAGCAACGTCAGTACACGAGTGGTCGCCAGGAAAATATCGCTCGCACGCTTAAGATTATCGACCGCCAGAGCCGCACTAATGGCAGGACCCGTAACAATACGGCACGTGTGTTCAATCATAGTGCCCACGCGCACACAGCGGTTAACCGCACCGTAAATACCTGCCGCCACCGGACCGGCAAAAGCACTGACGCACAGCACATCCACCCACTCCAGGGCGGTCTCCACCAGGGCAGCGAAACCACGCGCCGCACTAAAAGACCAGAAGGAACGGAAATTCTCCGCCGCGGCATAGGAACCGGAGGCATCCGCGGGCTTGGGTTCTACAGGTTCAGCGAGAGCCACGCCCATAAAGCGATGGGTTAGCAGCCCAGCAGCAGCGCAGACCGCCAAAACCGGCAGGGTCCACGCTAAGGTCAGCGCAGGAAGTACAGAGACCTGAAGCTGGGAAGCACCCCACGCCACCACCGCAAAAACAGCCACCAGACGCAGAGTCGGCAGCAGCACATTCTGCAGCAGAGTAAAAAGCACCACCCGAGATAAACCACGCAGCGCACCAAAACACAGAGTCATGACCGCAGCCAAAGGAATACAGGGAGCAGCCAGCAGCAGAGCATTATGCGTAGCAACCGGCAGATCAGATAACAGGGCGTAGAGGATCACCCCGGCAGCCAAAGCACACGAAAAAATCTGAACCGGCAGGCTCGCATAGTGCAGCAGACGCGGCAGCTGGCGCACACGACCCACAGCACGCTGCGCCGAAAAAGTACGCACCAAACCCGTATCCGCACCAAAAACCGTCAGCGAAGTAGCCAAGGCAAAAAATGCCATGAGATTAAAAAACTCACCCGCTGCCGCAGCACCGGCACCATTAGAAACCACCAGGGTCGTCACAAAAGCAATAGCCGCACCGTACATAACGCACAGGGACGCCAAGGAACCGCTCTTAGCCAAAGACACAGCGATCCTCCTTCATCTCAGGCGCATGAACCGCACGCACACAGGCGGTAGAAGTCAGCAGCAAAATACTCAGCTGTGCAATATCAAAACTATAGAAAATGAAGACCACAGCCGCGCACACGCTCACACTGTGCAGCCACCACGCCACCACCGGATGCTCACCAAAAGCACGATACGCCGACCAGCCTGACATAATACTGCCCAACACCCACAGCACAAAGAAGCCCAGACCCACAAAACCAAAACAGAACATGAGAGTCCATAAATAGCCCTGAGTACCCATCGACACACCCACACTAGGTGCCATACGGGGAGTACCGTAGCCCAGAATGGGGGACTGCAGAGTGGCCTCCCAAGTCAGCTGGTAGAGGGTTGCGCGACCACCGGTGGAATCAGAATAATCCTGACGACCCAGCACCGCATCTACCGTACCCGAAGCAAAAAGAGCCACAATAGCAGCCACAATAGCAGCTACACCCCAGGCAACCGCACGCCAACGAGCCGCCAAAAACTGACGGAAAAGCACATAAGCGCAGCACACACCCAAGCCAATAAACATACCGCGATTACTGGTATAAATAGCCGGAACCGTAGACAGACCCATAGCAATCAGCAGCAGAATTTTATGACCAATACGGCGCGTGATAGTAAAAATCGCCAGCATCACCGGAGTTAGCAAAGTATAGGCAAGACCCCAACTATTTGCATAGGGGAAAGGGGCCGAAGGGCGCTTATAGGGCTCCGGAGCACCCCAGGGAAACTGAATCTCAGCCAGAGGCGGTTGCATATAATCACGCACCAGAGGATTACGCATGAACCCCGAGGGCACAACAAAACTCATGGGAGTCTGCAAGCGGAACTCGGGGAAAAGAACACCCGCCCAACCGAGCACCACCAAAGTACCCCACAGAGTCGCCAAACCGCCCAACAGACGGCGCAGAGTCAGAGTCTGCGGAGCATTATAAAGATAGAGGGCATACACCCCGGCGCTGGCAATATTAACCCAGCGCAGCCCCCAGGCAATCAGATCCGTGGAGGACCGCAGAGCCAGAGCACAGACCAGCACCCACAGAATCAGCGCACCCCACATCCACAGGGTGCCGGGCACACGAATACCTCCGCGCACCGCCATATACGCCACCATAATCAGCGCAAGAATCGGAGGAGCAATCTGCAACACACCCAGCGCCCACAGCAGAGGAAAACCGTAGAGAAGAGCCAGCAGAGGCCACGCCGGCAAATCCTCCCGGGGACCTGAGCTCAAAACACGAGCCGCCGGTAGAGACAGAGCGGAAGAAGCGGGATGAGCAGAATGCGCTCGCTGGGAAAAAGGCAGAGCTTTGGGCGCGCCAGAAGCCGCCTCGGCACTAGCCGAGACGGTCGAACCCGAGGGCTTATAGACCCTAAAGGGTGGCGTGCTCGCCACCTGGCGCATCATGATAGCTATCCCTTTCTACAGAGAATTTAGAGACCACGACCGGTCTTCTGCACGGCATCCAAGAGCGTTTGCCCCTTAATAGCACCGCTTGCCACAACCAGAGCCGCCCACGCACGCAGCTGACGCGGATCGCGACGAAGAGCAGAACGGGCATAAGCTACAGCCTGGGAACGGTGACCCAAGGAGGCATGAACAAAAGCAACCTGACCGGCAATACGTGCCAGACCGCGTGGATGCTGCTCAAACTCGGGGAACTTACGCAGCATATAGCTCAGGCCATCGGCCATAGCCTGCCACTTACCGGCAAAGAAGGACTGGCGATCCCACAACACACCAATCAGCGGCTCCTGCACCGAATAGACGCTTCCAAAGCGGGTGGCGCGCAGCAATAAATCATAATCCTCGCCATAAGAAGCCGGAAGCTCCTCATCCACCAGACCAATGGGTGTATTAGAGGTACCGACTAAATCCTCGCGACGATATAGCAGCGCCGACGGGTGAATCTCCGTAATACGTGACCCCAAAAAATCCTGGAACGAGGCGCTCTTAGGAGCCAGGCGCACAATATCCTGGCCGTTGGTACGCACACTAATACCCGAGGCAATAGCCACAGCCTGCGGGTGCTGCTGCCATAAAGCCACCTGCTTGCTCAGCTTAGAGGGCATCCACCAATCGTCATCATCGCAAAAACCGATCAGCTGGCCGCTAGCGGCCAGAATACCGCTATTGCGGCCGCCGGCAAGACCACCGGTACGCGTATTGGAAATGATACTCAGCGAACGGTCAGCGGGGATAGTGAGATCCTCAAGGCGGTCGGGCTCCACACGGTCAAAGACCACCAGAACCTCAACATGCCCGGGATAATCCTGAGCAAAAATAGACTCAACGGCGGTTCGCAGCAGCTGCGGGCGTTTACCATTGGTTGCAATAATAGCGGAAACAGAAGGATACATATACACTCCCGGTGGTTGGGTGAGAGACAAAGGATTAGCGCTCAGCGCTGCGGCTTAGCGACACAAATTTACGGCGCATAGATACCAGCACCGTGGCAGCATTCGCTGCAAAAAGCATGCCATAAACCAGCACGAAAAGCGGACCGAAACCCCAGAATACGAAGACCCAGCATAGGGTACCGGCATCCATATGCAGATTCACAAAAGAACGCAGAGTACCGCCCGTAGAAGGTGCTGCAGTCTTGCGGGTGCGGCGCAACTGCTCGGCAAGAATCTGGCTCATAAAATGACCGGCGGTCAGCACGCTAAAAGCCAGAGGAATCCACCACAGAGCCCAAGAGGCGGGCATCCAGGCCTCGGGGGAGAAATGCTGAGGAAAGCGAATAAAACCCACCAGCACCGCCACATGAATACAGGGGGTGCGGATAGAATCCACCACATGATCCAGCCACTCACCGGCAGGGGAGGAGGCGCCCGTTACACGAGCCACCTGACCATCCGCAGAATCTAAGGCATAGCCCAACGCCAGCAATAATGCAGCGAGCAGACCCACAGGAATAGAAGGAGTGGCGAGCATGAGCAGCACAATACCGCATGCCGAGACAGCAGCACTGAGCGCAGTAACACCATTGGGGCCAATACCCAGAGCTACAGCCGAGGCGGCAAAAACACGCGCCACGCGGCGATTGACCCAGCGGGTATAGGCGGGCACACCGGCGCCGGATTTCTGGGCGCCATTAAGCTGCTGAAGAGTCTGTCGGAAAACAGACCCGCGGGAGGATGAAGACATAATGCTCTCTTCACATATCGGTGGTGGGTGCTCAAGGATGGGCTATATCTCGGGCCGGAAGTGAGAATAGCCGATGAGCGTAGAGGAAAGTATATCCTCTACACCCAACTATATAGATATACACCCCGTGTACTCAAGATAAAACGCTCTATGATGATGTGGGCTAAAAACTCACTGACTAGATAATAAACCCTCTCATGTGGCTTTGACGGTGCTCTCAGAGTAGGTGTTCTGGGGGCTGACGGTAGCTGCTGCTTGGGAAGTATAAAAATACTCGTATAGTCGCCTGCAATCAGTACTAAGGTGCCGGTGCGCTCTCTCTACAGAGAGAACACACCGGCACCTTTAGCACGGAGGCTTCAGCTATACCTTAGCCCTCTTCGCGAGCAATGGGCTGCTCGGGCTGAGGCTGATCCTGCGCAGGATATTCCTGCTCAGCGGGTGCATCATCCGCAACCGGAGTTGCCTCGGGCTGAGCCTTTTCAGGAACTGAAGAATGCGCAGTCATACCGAAGCTCACATTCGGGCTGCGGCGCCAATTCGCCTGAACCTGAACAGCAATGACATTCTCACCCTCGTGCAGATACTCCGCGGGTACCGTCACCTGCTCGGTCACACGTTCGGCGAGAATATCCGGAGCAGCAGTGGCGTACATATGCGGGCTCAGGTGGCCTTCGCGCAGGTTCTTACGGAATACCTCATGACCGTTGACATAGACAACAATGCCGTCATCTGCCCAGGTCATCAGCTGCAGATTCGAAGCAGCCTGCTCAGAGTTAAGCTGCACCGAGCGGCGAGCGTAGAAGCCCAGCTCCTGCTTATAATGCTCTGTCTGACGCTCAACCACGGTATTAACCGGAGCATTACCCCAACCCAGAGGCGCCTTACCACTCAGCCACATCTGGTCCTCGGGTAGATCCGCGCGCCACTGATCCTCGCTTGCGCTATTCCAGGAAGCAACAGGCTCAGAAATAGTCGTGCGATAGAACCACTCTTCATCCCCGCTCAAAATACTGGTTACGCTCTGAGTATTGACCGCACGCGGCCCCTCAGCTGCGGGCATCACCGGGGTGCGACCCAGCAGCGAGACAGCAGCCAGGCTAAAGCTCAGATTGGGAGAGCCCGCCCAGTTTGCCTGCACCTGGGCGGCAATCACATTGGAGCCCTCCTGTAGATACTCGGCGGGAACCTCCACAATTTCGGTAGAGATGCCCTTGGAGGAATCCGGAATAGCGTTGGCGTAGGAGTTATAGCGCACCTCGCCCTCGCTCAGATTCTTACGGAAGACCTCGTGGCCATTGACATAGAGTGCAATGCCATCATCAGCGCGAGTAATCAGCTGCAGAGGCACCTGCGACTGAGCCTTGGTTAAGTGGACACTGCGGCGAGCGTAGAAGCCCAGGGAATCCTTAGGACGCTCCAGCTGGGTCTTCAATCCAGATGCATTACCCCAGCCGAAGGGAGCCCAAGCGGGCTTCCACGTCTCATCCCCGCTAAGCTCCTTCAGATTCTGAGTCTTCCAGTCGGAAGGCATATCGGCACTCACCGGGGTGTAGAACCACGCCTCAGAGCCATCCAGAATCACGCGGGTCGCATCCAG
Organism: Rothia sp. (in: high G+C Gram-positive bacteria); assembly: GCF_030540545.1. GTDB lineage: Bacteria > Actinomycetota > Actinomycetes > Actinomycetales > Micrococcaceae > Rothia. The sequence goes on from NZ_JAUNVZ010000003.1 coordinate 164,084, forward strand.
TTCACGAAGGACTCCGGGAGCCAGAGCCGGCAGGGTTGCCACCGGAGTGGATGCCGAGTAGTTACCCACAGGATCCGCTGCACGCACAAAGTATCGTGCATTGGGCTCATAGGGCAGACGAATCGAGGTGGAATAGGTCGAAGCAATCACACGATCATTACGCAGAATCTGGTAACGGGCCTTCTGATCGCCGACCTTCTGCCAGCTGAGCTTGTCATAGGCGGTACGGGTCAGACCGTCCAGCTCATGCTCAACCTTCAGATCCCCAGGAGCCTCCGGGGCAGTTGCGTCACGCTGAGCGTAGCGGGCGAAACCGACGGTCTCCTGCATACCGTAGGCACCCAGGGAAGACTTCACATCGCCGCCAACCCAGAGCACACCGCGAGAATCCATAAAGGAAGCCCACACGCCCTGACCGTATTGACCCACCAGCTTCGGATCAAACTCCGGCATATACTGCCCGGACTTCGTATCAAATGCACCCACGAGGCGAATCGTATCAACCTGGTCATTATCAGACCACGGGTTGTTGTAATTGCTCGTACCGTGATAAATAAAATCACCGCAATGGCAGGAACCATACATGGTGTTAGTGTTCGAATCCAAAAGCAGGCCCTGGAAATCGCCACCGGCACGGGTTACAGAACTATTCAAACGATAGGACAGCTCCGAACCGCGATACTGGGAAATAATATGCTCCGTACCGCCAGTCCACACATTCTCACCGTCAAAAGCCACCGCGTGCTGGTAACCCCACTGCTTGCCTTCCTTTGTCAGACCATTCTGAGGCAGAGCAGCACGATCTTCAGCCTTGATGCTACGGTCCGAGGGCGCCCAATCCCAGGGCTGAGAAATATAGACCTTACCGTCCGTATTTGCTTGACCCTTCAACGCCGCAAGACGGAAAGAATGACCCTCTACATCCGTATCCAGCTGCGTAAAATACCCCGCAATATAAATCTCAGATTCATCCGGACGAGCGCTAATAGAGGTCACCAAACCAACCACACGAGGAGTCCAGGTCGAATCCACTCCCTGAGAGGAAATTGACAGGCGCAACAAATTTTCTGCAGCGACCGACGTGTTCTGATCCTTCGCGTGGGTGAAAACACCACCCACATACAGATGATCGCCCGCAATAGAAAGGGAACGCCCCTGAGCAATTGCGTTATTTGCCTTAGAGAGAATCGGCCAGGATGCATCGAGCTCACCGGTGGTCGCATCTACCACCGCAAAACCCTGCAGGTTCTTGCCATTGACATGGGTAAATTCGCCCGCAATAGCCAAACGGTTATTCGGCAGGGCAGCAAGAGCCTTCACCTGACCATCCAGACGCAGGTTAAAGGAACGAACAGGCTCCTGAGAATCCACATTCAGCGCCCCAATATAGGGCATATCAATATGCTCTTCGGTATTGGCAGAGTTTTCAAGGTACTTAAAATCGCCACCGAGAAAAACCGTATCGCCAATCTGGGCAAACGCCTGAACGCGAGTATGGAACTCGTTCTGGCTCCAGGTTTTACCTTTATTATGAGGATCAGTACCCGGTGTCGCAGCATCCTTGCTCGTACGCCAACGAACAGGCTCAGAATAGCTATTGGGCAAAACACGACGTTCAAAACCAGACGTACCCGAATCAGCAATGCTCTGATGATCTAGATCCGCCTGCATAAGGCGAGGGCGTAGATACATCTGAGTAAAGGCTAGAGGGACACCTTTATCTTCCATACGGATAAAAGAGGTATTGCTCATGAGAGTATCCGATGGGTAGCTCTCAAAGAGATTACGTTGAGTTGCGTCTCTGTACGGAATGTTCGTTCCGAAGGTAAATCCTAGGGAATAATTTTTGGGAGATAGATGGGTAAAGGAAATATGGTTTAGCCCATTCGACGTATTGATATCAGAAATATACGGTATCGCCCAAAGAAACTGCGATCGCACATTCTTGAGGGAAAGAATATCCTCCTGAGAACCCTCAACCGAGCTCTGCATAGAGATATTGCCCCACTGATTGGCAGAACGTAGAGCCCAAGACCAACGCTCGGTGTGAGTGCGCTGCACCTGAACATCCTGCCACGCGGTACCTTCCGGGTTGAGAGCACGGCGAATACGCACACCGTCCTCCAGATCATCCGGACGGATACCCATACCCTCAGTGTCATTATTGAGCAGAGCATTCACCGTGGTCGAAGGCAGCTGAACAGGGGAGAAAGCCTTCGCACTATCAACACTTTTGGGAGTTCCATCAGCATTCTTAAGAGAAGGGTAACCGGGGTTATTCTCCCACAGCTCGCTGGGTGAACCCTTACCCGCATAGCTCTCGGACCAGCCCTCGCGGCCTCGACCAATCAGAACCCAGCCGCCGCCGTCATATTCCTGATCGCAGAAGAATTGCTGCGGCTCAGACATCTGATCGGTCAGCAACCAATAGACGCCCGATGTTGCCTTGGGGTTCAGCTGCTTAATTTCATAGCAGGATGCCGCGGCGTGCGCTGCATCGTGCCCGTCGTATACGGTCTCATCCGCCTGGGCAATGCTCCCACCGGTGGGAAGCAGAGGTAAAGCCAGGGACAGACCGAGCGTACCTGCCAGAAGGGTACGCCATTTTCCTCGTGCCATAGGAATCTCCAATGTAGGTTTGGTTATGAACCGGCAGCCTGTGCCGGTTGAACCGAAGTTGAGTGAAAATATTGGTAGATATGCTCAGGTACCCGTCGACAGTTTATTGGTACCTTTCATAACTATTTTAGCAATCCGGGTTATTCGGGAAGTCGTGACGCGCTATTTTCATCACGCCATTTTCCGACACCAGAGTGTAAATATTCAGAGAGCGAGAAGGGGAACCCGAGGTATCAATAACCTGGCCGTTACTATCCTTAATAACTACCTTTGAGGAATCCAAACATACTTCCATAATCTTCGCCGGCTGACCCTCATAGGTCGTATCGGCAATACGCGGGGTACCCACCACGGTAGACTGGCCCTCATAATGCCAGCCGTTCTGAGCGTACTCTACAGCGGACATTAAAAACTCTTCGCGGGCTGCACCTACAGAGAGCGCAGAAATAGCATCAATGGTGCTCTGATCCAGGCTCGGAGCGTTACGCTCGGCGGTGCTACCCTCCGGGTTATCTTCCGCGGGAGTGGTGGATGTCGGTGCCGGGGAGGTTTTGACCTCGCCCAGGGTCTTCTCGTAGGTATTGACCAGCTGGGTGCTCTGCTTAACCTCGGGCGCATCAACAGCGATGGTGCGGCCCGAATCCTTGATCTCCTGGGCGCCCTCATAGGTGTCCGGGGGAGAAGAAACGCTTGCGCTTGCCGAGCCGGATGCTGCCGGTGCTGCAGAATCCTTAGTTCCGGTAGAAGCACCCGGGGTTGCTTGGGAAGCCGCGGGCGAAGAAGCTGCGGCAGAAGATGCCGCGCTAGAGCTCTGAGAGCTTGCGGTAGAAGAACTGGGGGAAGCGGATTCCTGCGAGGGGGAGCCGCAGGAGGATAGTACAAGAGCTAATCCTAGGGAAGCAATCCCCAGAGTCGAAGGTATACGATGCATAGTGAACCTATTCGATGTTTGAAGAAGAGCGAATACACCGCATTCCCGCCCAAAGGCAGAGAAACGAGTGTATTCAGTATAAAACCTTGAATACCCCGTGCGCACCCAAGGCTATGCACAGGGAAATAATCGTGCGGGTAGCACTAGGGCGAGTGTAAAAGCCCGTCCTGCTGCCTTGCATCTAATACAGATAGATAGAGAGAAGACAATAGAGAGTGGGCTTTACACAGCATAAGCACTAGAGCTTAGGAACTCATGGGCACAGTCGAGACGGAGTAATTACCCGCGCTATCAATAGTGCGCACCGCATAGCGTGCACCATCGCGATGAGCCACGGTGTAATCGGTACCGGTTACAGTAGCAATCACGCGATCATCGCGCATCACCTGATACTGTGCGCCGGGCACAGCCTTCCATGAGATTCGATCTTTATCTCCCGTGCGGGCAAGCGAGGCGGAACTCGGGGTAGCCGGAGGGGTCACGTCGCGCGGTGCGAAGCGTGCGAATCCGACGGTGCTTTGTTCGCCGTAAGCGCCCAAAGAACGGATAATATCGCCACCGGCCCACAGATTACCGCGGGAATCGGTAAAGGACGCCCAGACACCAAAATCGTGCGGCGCATTGACTCGGTGCTTGCCCTTAAGAACAGGGTTGAACTCACCAATCATTTCACCGCTGTCTTTATCGAACGCGGCGATCAGTCGGATGGAGTGCACATCGTGGTAGGAGCTATCCCAGGGCTGCTGGGATTCACCGGTACCGCTGTAGAGGACATGTCCACAGTGGCAGGAGCCGTAGACGTTCGAACCGGATAGGCTCAGGCTCTGGAAATCGCCGCCTTCACGCGAGATCGCCTGGGAGGTTCGCGCATGGTCGCTCTTGCGGTAGCTTGCGATCAGGTGCTCGGTGCCGCCGGTGAAGACCTTATCCCCGGTGTCCTGCACGGCGAATTGGTAGCCGTACATAATGCTCTTGTCCTTGGGCGTGTAGGACAGTTCCCAACTCCAGGGGATATTGGAGGCGTTGGTGCCGTTCATTGCTGCCAGACGGAATGCGCTCTTGGAGTTGAGCTGGCTGAAGTAGCCCGCAGCGTGTACCACGCTATTATCTGCCGAGGCGCTAATGCTATTGACGGTTCCGTTAAAAATCGGGCGCCAGGAGCGGTCCACTTCGCCGGTGGAGAGCTTAATGCGCGCCGCACCTCGAGAGTAAGCGGCATTGGGTGAGGTATGCCCCTTTACATGGGTGAAGTTACCTGCAATGTAGAGGTAGTCGCCCTGCACCTGCATGCTCTTGACCTGCACGGGGGCGGTGGTGCCGCGGCGCTCAAGCTGAATATCCCAGCTCTTATCAATGCTGCCGGAGGTGGCATCCAGAATCGCAAAATGGTTGACCGCAACACCGTTGACTCGGGTGAACTCGCCGCCAATAGCCAGACGATTACCGGGCAGAGCCACCATGCTTTTAACCTGACCGTTGACGGTGGGGCGGAAGGTCGTGACTAACTCGCCACTATCCACGTTATATCCGGCAATATTCGCCTGGTCTACACGGGCACCGGCAGCTGACTCAACATAGGCGAAGTCGCCACCGGTAAAGACGGTATTGCCCACCTGGGCAAAGCTCTGTACCTGGGTGTTGAGCTCGGTGTATCGACCGGTGTACGTTTCTTCACTGGTGCGCCATTTGACCGGCATGGTGTAGCTTTCGGGTAGGGCACGGCGATGAGATGCCGCGCTACCGTTCGCGCCCAGGGAGCTAAAACGCAGATCCTTCTGAGTCAGGCGAGGGCGCAGATAAATCTGGGTAAAGGGTACGGAGAATCCGGTGGTTTCTGCCTTGTGGTAGATATAGGACTGGGGGCTGTCGATTCCGTATTGCATGTCGTAGCCGTAGGCGAAGCCGATTTTGTATTCATCATTGGGGTTGGCGTACATGCGCAGGGATTGCTTGCCTTCCACATCGTACATGCGGGAGGTTTTTGCCAGACGCGTGTTTTGGCGTCCGCCAGGATCGACAAAGCTGAAGGTGCCCCAGCGTTCGGGCCAGCTCATGGCCCAGGTCCACTGCTTGGCTTGTTCGCGGTGGGCGCGCACTTCCTGCCAGGAGGTGCCCTGTGTATTGTAGGCGCGGCGGAAGCGAATACCGTCCTGCTGATCCTTGAGCTTGGCGCCGTTCATGAGCGCATTGATGGTGGTGCTGCTTAGCTGCACGGGTTTGAAGGCGCTGACGCTTTGGGGGTTGGTGTAGAGCTCTGCGGGATCGCCTTTACCGTTGTAGCTTTCGGTCCACTCTTCGCGGCCGCGGCCGACCATGACCCAGCCACCGCCGTCGGTTTCTTGGTCGCAGTAGAAGCGTTCAGGACCGGACATTTCGGGGGTGTAGAGCCAGTAGGTGCCGGAGCGTGCGGCGGGGTTGAGCAGTTTTGCTTCGTAACAGCTTGCGGCTGCGCGTTCGCTGCTGCTTCCGTCGTGGCTTTCGGGTGCGGCGGTTGCAGGCAGAAGCGGTGCGATGGTGAATGCGGCGCCTAGTGCGAGCGCGAATGCGGTCCATCGCGTCTTCAGGGAAGTACGCATTATTCTCTTTTCAATCGGTGATATAGCAGTAGCGTACCACGCGAAAGTTTAAACCTTTGGGTGAAACTATAAAAATTCATTGAGCTTTAGTTTACGTTTAATCACTCGCGGTGCGTGAGTGTTGATGTTCGCCCGGCTGAAAGCTTAAGCGCGGGTGGCGTTGGTCGGTGGGGGAGTATCCTTGAGGGGTAGTTTTATTCTTCTCTGGGAGGTTTTTCGTGGCTGAGCGTGTGCATCATTTGGAGGCTATTTCGCGTGTTGTACGTTCTAATCCTCGGTATGCTGCGGTGGTGGATGCCGCCTCCCGTTCCGCTGCGCAGCGTAGCTCCCGCGCGCTGATTGGTGCGGTGGCTGGTGTTCAGGCGCCGCTGCTGGCGGATATCTCTTCTGCGTTGGATCAGCGTGAGACCCTGTTTGTGATTGCACCGACGGAGCGTCAGGCTGAGGATATGGCTCATGCTTTGCGTGCTTTTTTGCCGGCGGAGGATATTGCGTTGTTCCCGGCGTGGGAGACGTTGCCGCATGAGCGTCTGTCTCCGCGCAGCGATACGGTGGGCGCTCGCTTGCAGGTTTTGCATGCGCTCACTCATGATGATCAGCACACGCCGCGTGTGGTGATTGCTCCGGTGCGTGCCGCGATTCAGCCTCTGGTGGCTGGTATTGAGAACCTGGAACCGGTGCATTTGGTGCGCGGTGAGGAGTATGAGTACAAGGCTGTTATTCGTGCCTTGAACGCTGCCGCGTATTCGCGGGTTGATTTGGTGGCTAAGCGCGGTGAGTATGCGGTGCGCGGCGGTATTATTGATGTTTTTTCGCCGACGGCACGTTACCCTGTTCGTTTGGAATTCTTTGGTGATGAGCTGGATGAAATTCGCCTCTTTTCGCCCAGCGATCAGCGTGCTTTAGGTGCGGATGCACCGCACCCGAGCGAGGTAACTCTGCTGCCCTGCCGCGAGTTGTTGATTACTCCTCAGGTGCAGAGCGCTGCGGCGCGTTTCCGTGATGAGTACCCGGCGTATTCTTCGATGCTGGAGAAGATTGCCGGCGGTATTTATGTGGAGGGCATGGAGTCTTTGATTCCTCTGCTGGCTCCGCGGTTGAATTCTGTTCTGTCTCTTCTGCCCTCCGGTTCGCTGGTTATGGTGGCGGAGCCGGAGCGTGTGGCTGCGCGCGCGGAGGATTTGTGGGCGACCAATAGAGAATTTTTGAATGCTGCGTGGGCAACGAGCGCGGAGAATGAGGAAGCTGTGACTCCGGTGGATATGCCGGTGGCTGATGCTGGTTTCCGTGAGCTATCGGCGATTCGTTCCGAGGCGGCTGAGCTGGGTCTTGGCTGGTGGGAGTTGAGCGAGCTGGTGACCGATGAGTCCCTGATTGCTGACGCCCTGGAGGATGGTGTGGATAGCTTTAGTATTCCGGCGCAGGCGGCTCCTTCCTATACGGGTTCGACTGAGTCGATGCTGGTGGATATTGGCGCCTTGGTGCGCGATGGCTGGTCGGTGCTGATTGCGACCAATGGCGCGGGTTCTGTGGCGCGTTTGGCGGAGCTTTTTCAACAGGCGCAGGTTCCGGCGGCTTCTTTCCGTGGGGAGTTGCAGCCTGGGCTGGTTGAGCTGGCTCAGGCGCCTGCACGTGCGGGTTTCCGTATGGAGCAGCAGCGTTTGGCGCTCTTTACCGAGGCGGAGGTTTTGGGTCGCCGCGGCACCTATGCCCCGCGCGGCAGCGCTCCTAAGCTTAAGCCTCGTCGCCGTCGCGCAGCGGTGGATCCTTTGGCACTAAACCCTGGTGATTATGTGGTGCATGAGCGTCACGGTATTGGCCGTTTTGTGCAGATGGAGTCCCGCCCGGTGCCCGGTGCGAGCCCTCTGGCTAAGGATGCTCCCAGTCGCGAATATCTGGTGATTGAGTATGCGCCCTCGAAGCGCGGTGGCGCACCGGACCGTCTTTTTGTGCCCAGCGATCAGCTGGATTTGATCTCGCACTATGTGGGCTCGGATACTCCTGCCCTCTCGAAGATGGGCGGTAGTGACTGGTCGAAAGCTAAGAGCCGTGCCCGTAAGGCGGTGCGCGATATTGCGGCGGATTTGGTGAAGCTCTATTCGGCGCGTCAGGCTTCTCGCGGTCATGCTTTTAGCGAGGATACGCCCTGGCAACGTGAGCTGGAGGAATCCTTCCCCTATAACGAGACCCCGGATCAGCTCAACGCCATTTATGAGGTGAAGGCGGATATGGAGCGCGAGGTGCCCATGGATCGCCTGATTTCCGGTGACGTTGGTTTTGGTAAGACTGAGGTTGCTGTTCGAGCGGCGTTCAAAGCTATTCAGGACGGCAAACAGGTTGCCGTGCTGGTGCCGACCACCCTGCTGGCTCAGCAGCATTTTGAGACCTTCACCGAGCGTTTCTCCGGTTTCCCGGTGCGTGTGAAGGTGCTCTCCCGTTTCCAGAAGGCGAAGGAAACCCGTCAGATTACCGAGGAGATCGCTGCGGGCACGGTGGATGTGGTGATTGGTACGCACCGTATCCTTTCGGACTCTGTTCAGTTTAAGGACTTGGGCCTGGTCATTATTGACGAGGAGCAGCGCTTTGGTGTGGAGCATAAGGAGAAGCTGAAGAAATTGCGCACCAATGTGGACGTGCTCGCCATGAGCGCGACCCCCATTCCGCGTACCCTGGAAATGTCCCTGACCGGTATCCGCGAAACCTCGACCTTGGCAACCGCGCCTGAGGAGCGTCACCCGGTGCTTACCTATGTGGGTCCGCGCACCGATAACCAGATTATTGCCGCGATTCGCCGCGAACTCATGCGCGAGGGACAGGTGTTCTTTGTACACAATCGCGTTGCTGATATTGACGATGTTGCCGCCGAGATTGGTCGCCTGGTGCCCGAGGCACGTATTGCGACCGCGCACGGCAAGATGAGCGAGTCGCGCCTGGAGCAGATTATTGTGGATTTCTGGGAGCGTCGTTTTGATGTGCTGGTGTGCACCACGATTGTGGAAACCGGTCTGGATATTTCCAATGCGAATACCTTGATTGTGGATCAGGCACAAAATTACGGGTTGAGTCAGTTGCATCAGCTGCGCGGCCGTGTGGGCCGCGGTCGTGAGCGTGCTTATGCCTACTTCCTGTACCCGGCGGGTAAGATGCTGGGCGAGGTGGCACATGAGAGGCTCAAGGCTGTAGCGACCCATAATGAGCTGGGTGCCGGTTTGCAGCTGGCGATGAAGGACCTGGAGATTCGCGGTGCCGGCAATTTGCTCGGTGGTGAACAATCCGGTCATATTGCTGGCGTGGGTTTTGATCTGTACCTGCGTATGGTGGGCGAGGCGGTCTCGGCATTCCGCGGTGAGTACACCGAGCGTATCCGCGAGGTGAAGGTGGACCTGCCGGTCAATGCCCATATTCCGCATTCCTATATTGATTCTGAGCGTCTGCGCCTGCAGGCGTACCGTCAGATCGCTTCTGCCGATACTCCCGCCAAGCTGCAGGAGGCTCGCGAAGAGCTGACCGACCGCTACGGTGCACTGCCAGAGCCGGTGGAGAATCTTCTACGCGTTTCTGCTCTGCGTCAGCTGGCAAGCTCTGCCGGTATCCAGGAGATTATGCTCATGGGTCCGAAGGTTCGCGTGGTGACCGATGCGCCCCTGGCGGAGTCTCGCGTGATGCGTCTAGAGCGTGTGTACCCGGGAGCCACGCATACTCAGCCCAAGGGCATGAGCACCTGGGTGACTCTGCTACCTCGCCCGAAGACCCTGCCGGTGGGCGGTCGTGAGCTGGTGGATGCTGAGATTCTTCTCTGGGCGGCGAAGATGATTAATTCCATTTTTACCGCCGAGCCGAAGTCTCTGGCTGAGCTGAGCTTGGAGGCCCCGGGGGCTGCCTCTTAACCCCGGGAGAATCTAAATTCCCTCAGCTGCACCCCGCTGCGAATATCGTGTAGGCGCTATCTATGGCGCAATATTCACAATTCGGTATTCGTGGCGGGGTGTTGCATTTGAATAGTGCGGGTAGAATAGCTCACAATTATTATTGTGACTTCTTCTAAAACTCGACGTATTGTAATTCTGGGTGGCGGCCCCGCCGGCTACGAGGCCGCGCTGGTTGCTGCCTCCTCCGGTGCCGATGTCACCCTGATTGAAAAGAACGCTATCGGTGGCTCCGCTGTGCTCACCGATGTGGTGCCTTCGAAGACCCTGATTGCTACCGCGGAGACCATGACTCAGTTCTCCGACGCCGGCAGCCTGGGCATTGAAAATATGCAGGGTTTGACCCCTCAGCTGCGCGTGGATATGAACAAGGTGAACACCCGCGTGCTCAACCTCGCTAAGCAGCAGTCTGCCGATATTAAGCGCGCTCTGGCTACCGCGGGCGTTAAGCTCATTCACGGTTCTGCTCGTCTTGCCGACCGCCACACCGTGCACGTGACCGATAATACCGGTCTGGAGTATGAGCTGCACGCTGATTTTGTGCTGTTGGCTGTGGGCACCCACCCGCGCGAAATGGCTACCGGCATGCCCGATGGCGAGCGCATTCTGACTTGGACTCAGCTGTATAATCTGCGCGAGGTTCCCGAAGAGCTGATCGTGATCGGTTCGGGTGTGACCGGTGCCGAGTTCGCTTCCGCTTATGAGGGTCTGGGCTCGAAGGTTACTCTGATTTCTTCTCGCGATCGTGTGCTTCCCGGTGAGGATGAAGACGCAGCTCGCGTACTGGAGGACGTTTTTGAACGCCGTGGCGTGCGCGTGATGCCGCGCTCGCGTGCAGATGCTGTGGAGCGTACCGAGGCTGGCGTGGTGGTGACCCTTTCTGATGGCCGTAAGGTCTCGGGTACTCACTGCCTGGTGGCTATTGGTTCTATTCCCAATACTGCGGATATGGGTCTTGAGGAGGCTGGCGTTGAGCTGGCTCCCAGCGGTCACGTACTGGTAGATGGTGTGTCCCGTACCTCGGTGAACAATATCTATGCTGCCGGTGATTGCACCGGCGTGTACCCCCTGGCATCCGTGGCGGCTATGCAGGGTCGTATCGCTATGGCTCACGTGCTCGGCGATATCGTCAAGCCCCTGCGCACCGACCAGGTTGCGGCGAATATTTTCACCTCCCCCGAGATTGCGACCGTAGGCATTACCGAGAAGGAACTCAACGATGGCGACCGCCGAGGTGATGCCGTCATGATTCCTCTGCCCACCAATCCGCGCGCCAAGATGATGGCTGTGACCGAGGGCTTTGTGAAGATTTTCGCCCGCAAGCACTCCGGCACCGTGATCGGTGGCGTGGTCGTGGGTCCACGTGCCTCCGAGCTGATTTTCCCCATTTCCCTGGCGGTGGATAAGAAGCTGAACGTGGACGATCTGGCGGAGACCTTTGCCGTGTACCCGTCCCTGACCGGTACCATTGCCGAGGCTGCGCGTCGTCTGCACCCGCGCTACTAAAGGACGCTACGTACCTGGCCCCTCTATCGGGTAGATAAACTCAGGGAGCCGGTGATTCATGACGAATCACCGGCTCCCTTAGTGTTTTGTAGAGAAGCTAGTAGATCAAGCCTTAGGCCTTAGCCTCTTCCTTTTCTTCGCCCACAGCGTCCATATCAATATCCTTGGTCTCATGGGTGAGCAGGATAAAGATAATGCTCAGGATTGCAGCAATGGCCAGGTACAGACCCACCGCGCCGGTACCGTAAGCGGAGTTGAGCGCCACGGCAACGAAGGGGGTCAGAGATGCGCCCAGAATACTTGCAATATTGTAGGCAAGACCCGAGGCGGTGTAACGCACATTGGTCGGGTACAGCTCGGGCAGGTAGGCACTCATCGAACCGAAGGAGAAGCCCATCAGCAGCATACCCACCGAGAGGAATACGGTAATCAGCACGGTGTTTGCACCCGCACCGGTGCCCAGACGCTCCGGGTTCAGGAAGTACACGAAGGACAGACCGAAAATCGCAATAGCGATGGTGGTCCACAGCTGCTGCTTGCGGCGACCGTACTTATCGGCGTAGTAACCCGAGAGAGGAATAGCGACAGCGAAGAAGACAATGGAGATCAGCTGAATAATCAGGAAGGTGCTGTAGCTAATGCCCAGACCGCCCTTTTCGGGCTTGGCAATACCGTAGGAGAGAATCCACGCGGTCATCAGGTAGAAGAGCACATAGCAGGCAACCATAATGAAGGTACCCTGAATAATGGGCCACCATGCGGTGCGCACTGCAGCAACCAGAGGGGTCTTAACCTTCTTGTCTTCCTTAATAACCTTCTGGAAGACGGGGGTTTCCTCCAGCTTGAAACGCACGTACAGACCCACAGCAACCATCACAATGGAGCACAGGAAGGGAATACGCCAGCCCCAGACCAGGAAAGCGCTGTCCAGATTACCCTTATCGCGGGTGGAATCAAAGCCCATCAGAGCGGTCAGAATCAGCATAAAGCCGTTCGCGAGAATAAAGCCGATGGGTGCGCCCAGCTGCGGCCACATAGCTGCGCGTGCACGCTTGCCCGGCTCGGAGTATTCACTGGCCAGCAGCGCCGCACCGGACCATTCGCCGCCCAGACCCAGGCCCTGGCAGAAACGCAGAATGGTCAGCATTGCCGGTGCCCAGATACCAATCTGCTGGTAGGTGGGTAGCAGACCGATGAAGAAAGTCGCTAGGCCCATGGTCAGTAGCGCGCCGACCAGGGTTGCTTTACGACCGATCTTATCGCCAAAGTGGCCGAAGATAATGGAACCGACGGGGCGAGCAACGAATGCCACACCGAAGGTTGCGAAGGAGGTCAGCAGTGCGGTGGTCGGGTCCTGGGTGTTCGCGAAGAAGAGCGCAGGGAAGACCGCCACGGCTGCGGTGGCGTAGATATAGAAGTCGTAGAATTCGATAGTGGTGCCCACCAGGGAGGCGATAATGACCTGTCCCCTGGTGGTCTTGGATACAGGTGCTTCCGCTACCTGATCCGTGGTAGTCACAGTTGAGCTCATGGCTGTCCTTTGTGAATTGTGTGTTGAAAATTCTCCGCGCGCGGCGGATATCTTAGGCACGAGGGGATAGCGAAGGCTATCTGAACATCGCACTTAAGGCATACCGTATAACTCTACGCGCTTAAACCTATGATTGTAAATATTTTCACGCCCTGATACCCCTATACGGACAGTGAATATGCACTCTATGTATAATGTCCAGCCCGGGCAGATACCTGCCCAACTGCCAGCTCAAACTACCAGCTCAAGAAAAAGAGGGCAGCACAAAGCCCCGCATTCCTTTCTCAACGAATACGGGGCTTTGAGAAGTGTCTCTAGAGACTACTTAATGGTCGCCAGCACAGCACCAGCGGTGACAGTATCACCGGCAGCAGCGGACAGACCGGAAATCTTACCCGCCTTATGAGCATTAATGGGCTGCTCCATCTTCATAGCCTCCAGCACCAGCACCAAATCGCCCTCGGCAACGGTATCGCCATCAGAGACAGCAACCTTCACAATGGTGCCCTGCATGGGGCTGGTCAGATCATTACCGTTCGCGGCAGAGGAGGCGCCGCGAGCGCTACGGGACTTACGCGACTTGGAGGCACTCTTCGCGGCGGGCTTGGAGGCACCAGCAGCCAAGTCCCCGGGCAGTACAACTTCCAGGCGCTTGCCGTTGACCTCAACAACCACTCGCTGACGGTCCTCATCCTCACTATCGGCAGCACCCAGGGTACCGTCGTACTGGGGGATAGTGTTCTTAAACTCGGTCTCAATCCAGCGAGTGTGCACCTTGAACGGCTCACCCTCAGCCGGTGCGAAAGCGGGCTCGTCCAGCACCACGCGGTGGAAGGGAACCACGGTGGGCATACCCTCAATATTCAGCTCAGCCAGGGCGCGACGGGCACGAGCCAGAGCCTGAGTGCGGTCAGCGCCGGTAACAATCAGCTTTGCCAGCATGGAGTCGAAGTTACCGCCGATGACATCGCCTTCAACAATGCCAGAATCCCAACGCACACCGGGGCCGGTGGGAATCTGCAGCTTCTCGACGGTACCGGGGGCGGGCATAAAGGAACGGCCCGCATCCTCACCATTAATACGGAACTCAAAAGAGTGGCCGCGCAGTACCGGGTCTTCGGTGCCGATCTTCTCGCCGCGGGCAATGCGGAACTGCTCGCGTACCAGATCCAGACCGGAGATTTCCTCGGAGACCGGGTGCTCCACCTGCAGGCGGGTGTTTACTTCCAGGAAGGAAATGGTGCCGTCGGTACCGACCAGGAACTCGCAGGTACCTGCACCCATATAGCCGGCCTCACGCAAAATAGCCTTGGACGCCTCGTATAGGCGCTCATTCTGCTCATCGCTCAGGTACGGTGCGGGCGCCTCTTCAACCAGCTTCTGATTGCGGCGCTGCAGGGAGCAGTCACGGGTGGATACCACAATAACATTGCCGTAGGCATCCGCCAGGCACTGGGTTTCAACGTGGCGCGGGGAGTCCAGGAATCGCTCAATAAAGCATTCGCCGCGACCAAAGGCAGCGGTTGCCTCACGCACAGCGGATTCGTACATTTCCACAATTTCGCTGCGCTCGCGTGCCACCTTAATACCGCGACCGCCACCACCAAAAGCGGCCTTGACCGCTACGGGCAGGCCGAACTCATCGGCGAAGTCCAGCACTTCCTGAGCGCTGGAAACGGGGTCCTTGGTGCCGGGCACCAGGGGAGCGCCCACCTTCTGTGCAATGTGGCGGGCAGCGACCTTATCGCCCAGCTGGGTAATGGATTCGGGGGAAGGACCAATCCAGGTCAGACCGGCATCCAGGCACTTCTGAGCGAACTCTGCGTTTTCGGAGAGGAAGCCGTAGCCGGGGTGCACGGCATCTGCCTGGGAACGGATAGCAATCTCAATGAGCTTGTCCATGACCAGGTAGGACTGTGCAGCGGTGGCACCACCCAGGGCGTAGGCTTCGTCGGCAAGCTTAACGTGCAGGGCGTCGCGATCGGGGTCGGCATATACTGCAACGGTTTTAATGCCTTCATCGCGTGCTGCGCGGATAACGCGCACGGCGATTTCACCGCGGTTGGCAATGAGTACCTTGCTGACCGGTCCGGTGTGCTTGCCCTCTACGGCGGTAAAAGCGGTAGCGTCGTGGGTAGTAGTCACGGATAAGCTCCTTCTATCCTTGATCTATGGTCTCGGATAGTCTCTCGCTAGTGTGGTGCGTGGCGCTCGCGCGCAGGGCGCGGGTATAACACGCATTACTTAACATATAAATTCTAACAGCCGGTCAGCTAAACCTTAGTCTTCAAACAGCCCAGAAAGCTCAAAGAATGCTGAAGATTCACGTGAAAGTTTAGTCTGGGCCCTCACTCATCGGTGCAGGAGGCGCTTTTCGGCGATTACGCAGGGCCAAGAGACTAGCGTTCAGTCGGGCTCACCCAGAAATCCATGATGGCAAGATGACGTTCGGAGAGCATCACTCGTAGAGCCTGAATGCTCAAACCCACCACGGTATGGAACTCACCCTCAATACGGGAAATAAAGGCGGCACCGTAGCCATCCAGAGTAAAGGAACCGGCAACCTCCAGCGGCTCGGTGGTGGCAATATAGGCGTCAATTTCCTGCTCAGTCATGGAGTCAAAGAAAACGCGGGCGCTGCGCAGCTGAGCAAGAGGCTCGGTAGCAGGCTCGCGCAGATCAATGAGAGCATGACCGGTATGCAGCACACCGTGCGAGCCGCTCATGGCGCTCATACGCTCGCGCGCCACCTGCGGGCTATGGGGCTTACCGTAGGCAAAACCGCCCACCTCAAAAACCGAATCGCAGCCAAGTACCAGGGCATTGTTCACCCCGGCGGCGCGAAGCTCAGCCACCACGGCACCCACCTTGGCCTCGGCGAGCAGCTGGGCGGTGGCGGCGGGGGAGAGAGCGGGCTGCCCGGCAGCTTGCGCACGGTCAGAAGCTGCTTTAAGAACAGCGTCCTCATCCACGGAAGACACCATCACCATAAAACGCACCCCGGAATCCTGCAGGAGCTTACGGCGTGCGGGTGAGGCGGAGGCAAGCACCAGCACGGGGGAATCAGACAGGGACGCAGCGGCAGCAATTTCAGAAATACTCATACACCCATTGTAAAAGTTCGGGACCTCAGCGTGCCCTTTGGCGCTTCTACCAAACAACCCATATGCACACAGGGATATAGCGAGCAGAAAGATACAATAGAAACCAAGAAAATACCCGCCACGAAAGGCACATTATGAGCCAAAGCCCGCTCGCCCAATACACCGGGCGCTATTTCCTCAACCGCATGGTTCCCAGGGACCCGAATGAGCACGGCCGCGCCGCCAGCATGCTCGAGCTATTCTTCGACCTGGTCTTTGTGGTCGCCATCCTCTTCGCAGGGTCTGAACTGCACCACGCCCTAACCCACGGTCACGTCATGGCGGGTGTGCTCAACTATGCCCTGGTCATGTTCTACATCTGGTGGGCGTGGATGAACTTCACCTGGTTCGCCTCCTCCTTTGATACCGACGACTGGCTCTATCGTCTGCTGGTCATTATTCAGATGAGTGGCGTGCTGGTCATCGCCGGTAATATGCACACCATTTTTGACGGTGACCCTGTACCCGGCCTGATTGGCTACCTGATTATGCGTTTTGCCCAGGTGCTGCAATGGTTGCGCGCCTCCCGCACCCCTGGCTCCACCCGCAAAACCGCGCTGATCTACACCGCCGGTATTACCCTGGTGCAGGCTGGCTGGGCTGTTATGTCGCTGAATCACATTCAGTGGCTAATTCCCGTGCTAATCCTTGCCGAGCTTTCCGTTCCGGTCATTGCTGAGCGCGCCGGCGGCACCCCCTGGCACGGCCACCACCTGAGCGAACGCTACGGCCTGCTGGGTCTGATCGTGATGGGTGAATCCCTGCGCGCTGCCGCCCTGGCATTCCAGGAGGCAAGCCAGACCCCGGACGCCGCCCTGGCACTCTACGGCGTGGGCGCTATGGCTATTGCTATTAGCGCGGGCATGTGGTGGATTTACTTCTGGCCGCCGCACCATCACTCCATTAACCAGTCTAATTTTTGGGGCACTCTGCGCTACGGCTACCTGCACTATTTCATCTTCGCAACCATTGCAGCATTTGCTGCCGGCGTGGAAGTTATTAGCGATACCATTGCGCATAAGAACCATGTGGGCGAAGCCTACGCTGGTCTGTCCCTGTCAATCCCTGTGGGTCTGTTCATTCTCGCCGTGTGGTTTGTGGTCATTCGTGACTACGCGCCCATGGCGATTAACCTGGCGATGCCCGCAGTTGGCTTGGTGACCATGGTTCAGGGTTTCCTCCCCTTCTCCATGATTGCGGTGGCTATGACTGTGACCCTGCTGGTGGCAACCCTGGTCATGTACCGTCCCCTGGATTACAATCGTTCGCACGCCAAGGCAGAAGCGCGATTGGAGCCGTAGCCTCTACTGTTTTATACGCTTTAAACGCTAAGTCCCCGGGTATATGACCCGGGGGCTTAGCGTTTAAAGGGCTTGTACCTCTGCGAGGTACTCAAGAAAAACAGGGATATCTTCTTTCAGAATATTCCAGATAATTTCAGGACTAACTGATTCATATCCGTGTCCAATAAGATTGCGTAATGCAATAATACGGTGCCAATCTTCCCTCTCATGCTCAGCATAAAACTCTGGAAAACCGCGACGAATACATGCCATATTTTCACCCGCTTCATGCATTCGCATGCACACAGCATCCTGACGCATAGGCTCCCGCATGAAAACTTCGTGAGACACCGCGCTATACATCTGCGCAGCCTTTAGCGCTTCTTCAACAAGAATCAGATAGGGCTGAGGACTCTTAGTCATAGCGGAATATCCTGTAGATCCTGCTGAATATAGGGGAGGAAAGGTTCTTTAACGGAAGTCAACAAGTCTACTTTCCGATGAACAGTGCTCTCCAGTTCCTGTTTCAAATCAAAGAAACGGAAACCTAATGTCGGCAATATGCCCGGCTTGAACTCCACCAGCAGATCAATATCGCTTGAATCCTTCAGCTCACCGCGAGCGGCACTACCGAAAATCTGGGCACGCTGTACACCGTAGGCACGCAAAATCTCTACGACCTCGTGCTCATGGGGCAGGTCATAGGAACGGGGCATTGTGCTCGTGCTCATAGTATTAGTCTAACAAAAGTAGCTGAGCCACGCCCTGCATCGGGGGGGAGAGAGAGAGAACGGGCTTCCTTTTCCCTCGTTGGTGGTACTGCTAGAGCAGACCCTCAGCCTTGATAAGATTCGGCACAAAACGCGCATAGTAATCGGTCACCGGGCCATTGGTTTCACGAATACCCAAGCCCACGCAACGCCCGGCAACCACCCAGGAACCAATCACCGGGTGGTTAGAGGACTGAATAATACCCGTGTACTCGGGGATCGGTACATACTCCTGGTAGATAAATTCACTCTCGGGAGCGCTATTGAAGAAATCGTCCTCCTCGGGCTTGGCAAAAACCCCGTAGTCCGGGGCGTGAATCTCAATACCGTCCCCCTCACGACCGAAAATAGGCTTACGCACCCAGTTACGCAAACCGCCATCGTGACCGGCGAAAGTGGGGACCAGATTCTTATGCCCGGGATTCAACTCCCACAGGGCTGCCAGCAGCAGTTTATTGGAGAGGAACATTTTCCACGCCGGCTCAATCCAACGCTGCATACGGTCATAGTAGGCAAAGAGCAGACGGTCATAGCCGCTCTCAGAATCGGTGACCATATCCTCCCAGGGATAGAGCTTAAAGAGGTTGCTTATCACCGTACCCTCGGCGTCTACCCAACGCTGGTTTTCCTCATCAAAAATAACTTCGTCAATGGGGATCATGGTGGTTGCAATACCCGCCTCGCGTGCGGCGTGCGCCAGCAGCCAGAGGTTCTCTTTATCCTCACCGCTGGGATCCACCTCATCGGTCACATGCGCCAGGTGCAGATGAGGCTGCAGCCCCTTGCCCTGCGCAAAGGCCTTAAGTTCCGCGGCAAAGAGGTGCTTCCAGCGGCCGATAAAGGATTCGCCCAGCTCATTAAAGTGCACATAGGAGCGATTATCCAGGCGCTGATCCACATACCAGCTGCGCTGACTCACGGCTGCCTCCACAATGCCGGTGGGAGTGTCGGCGTTATATTCCAGCAGCTTGGGTGCCTGACCTGCAATACCGCTATAGACCAGGTCGAAACGGCCGTAAAAATCCTGCTCGCGCGCATTCCAGGAACTCTTCGCCAGCTCAAAGGCAGCGGCGGGTAGTCCTAGGGTTCCGTAGGCGCCGGATGCCATATGGCCGACCGCCTGCAGGCACATGCGGTGCAGCTCTTCACTATCGGCACGCAGCGCGTCCATCTCTTCGGGCGTGAAGACATAGGCGGCGTATTCATTCCAATAGTGCACATCCCCGGGGAAGTCAATGCTATAGGTCAGGCCTTCTTCTTCGATGGTGCGCTCCCAATCGGGGCGACCCACGGGAAATTCTTCACGGCGCATAGGTACCTCATCTTCTGTTGGATAGGCGGTGATTGATTCTCTAGTCAGAGTACCAGCTACTTATGTGCAAACGCTGGGAAATGAGTAGCACAAACACCTTCACGATGATGCACAGATGAGATAAAAAGGAATATGTCATAGCTCGTCATGAACTTTGGTACGTTAACGAGCACAGCTCTAGAGTGGGGCTCACTACAATAGATAGAGCAAGAAGCGCTCGGGAGGTATTTCCTTCCGAGCGCTTTGTCTATGCCGATATTTACCGTTGATGGGTTTTATCGTATGCCTCTTTACCACCGGGGTAGGCAGTGAGAATTTTAGAGGTATACCCTAGCGTGAGATATTGCTGAGCTCCATAGGCACAGGATTTAAAGGTGCCGCCCTCTTCTGGGACGTAGACGTAAAAGGTGCCTCCTCGGTTGGAAATACCGTGAAGATATTGATTATTTCGGGGAGCATAAGCTTCACCTATGGCAGGGATTCGCACACTATCTGGATCTTCATTATCATCGAGTTCAATATAGTCCCAAGAGTAGGCAGGCATATCGTGGCTAACACTTCGCTTCCACGCATCTGCTGCATCGCCGACTTCCTCACAAAGCTGATCTTTGACTCGCGCGATGGGCTTTTGAGAGAAATACTTGATCTTATATTCCTGCTGCAAAGCTAAAAATTCCTGCATATCGGGGCTATAGTGTGTGGGAATAGGAGAAGGAGTAGGAGGCTGGGTAAGACTCACACAAATACGTACATATTCATATCTGAAAGTAACAGCAGTTGGCTTAGAAGTCGGAGAAGAATCCGAATTTTCAGAGCCAAAATGATATATCATACCTGCAAAGAGAGAAACCATGATAAAGGGCATCAGAAACCAAAGACAGGATATCCCCTCGCTCCGCATCCCGCGCGCTCTTTCATTCTGTGCATAGTCGCGCAAATACTCCGTATAGGAGTCCCTGGAAGAGAGCACTTTCTGAGATGAACGATGTGTAGACATAATCCTTCCCAACATATCGGTGAAATAGAGTCTTAGCCGCCGGAGGAACCGCCACCGGACTTCGAACCGCCGCCAAAGCCGCCCTTAGAACCGGATGACTTCGAACCCGACTTAGAGCCAGACTTCGAGGAAGAGCCGGAGTTAGACCCTGAATTAGAGCCAGACTTAGAACCGGAATTCGAGGAGGTCTTACCTCCACTAATAGTACTCGTAGTCTTACCGGAAGAACGAGTGCTGGTCTTCTTCGCGCTCTTATAGCTGCTTTCATAGCTACCGCCACTGGTGGATACACCCGAATACACGGTGCCATTACTGGGCTTTGAATAGCTACCGCCCTCCACACGCGAACCCACCGAAGGCACAGTGCTATTCGAAGAAGAAGAGCCATAACCGCCCACATAGTACCAATGGTAGGAGCTGCGGTGATAGCTATGAGAACTTGAGGAGGGAGACGCCGAGGCAACGCTACCGTCCCCGGCAAAGTCAGCATCCGAGCCTGCCGCCTCACAATAGCTATCGTCCACGCGCAGTCCGCTATTGGAATCCTGACAGACCTGCGCATACTCTTCGCTCTGAATAGTATTTTCCTCGGTGCGGCGATTGCGCATCAGGGCGTAGAAAGTCAGAATACCGGCAAGCACCAGAGCAATAATAATAATCGCAATGAGCACCCTCTGGTACATGGGCATGGGGTTTTTAGACTGCGCCGGCTGGTGAACCGGCGACTTAGCAAAACCCACGGGAGCGTGGCGGCTGGGTGAATAGTTCATAGCTGTATGTGTATCTTTCTGCACCGGAGCAATTATCCGATGCATTCAGAGCATAGCGGAAAGAGCTGACGTTTTAAGCTACCAAAGAATCCTGATAATTTGGTGAGAACCTTAGCGCCGGCGCGCGGGGTGCCCTCATATAGCCCGCTCACTCCAGAACACTATATAGTTCTGCCCCGCAATACACACTAACAGGGTATCGCGGGGCAGAACCAGAATATCTACGCGCTAGATGCCAACGGCTTAGTCGTCGTCATCCTCATCGTCATCATCAAAATTATCCACGGGTGCATCCGAGAGCGCACGGCGCAACACGTCCAGACCCAGGGAACCCAGTATGAGAGCACGGGTGTGGAACTCGCGCAGCTCGGTACCGGAAGCCACAGCCTCATCGCGCAGCTGCAGCCACAGGCGCTCGCCAATCTTATAACTGGGAGCCTGACCCGGCCAGCCCAAATAGCGCAGGTACTCAAACTTCACGCTATCCTCGGTGGCGTCAAAATTACGCTTGAGGAACTCATAACCCAGCTCAGGAGTCCAGATAGTGCCCGGCTCAACGCCCAGCTCGGCAGCCCATTCCTCGGGTACGGGCAGCTCGCAGTGCACACCAATATCAAAGACCACGCGGGCTGCGCGCAAACGCTGAGCATCCAGCCAACCCATACGATCGCCCAGATCATCCATAAAGCCCAGCTCCACCATCAGACGCTCTGCGTACAGAGCCCAGCCCTCACCGTGGCCGGAGACCCACAGCATATTGGCGCGGTACTTATTCAACGCAGCCGACATAGCGGTTGCCACGCTCATCTGCAGGTGGTGACCCGGCACGCCCTCGTGGTACACGGTGGAGGTTTCACGCCAGGTACCGAAGGTGTCATCCCCCTCAGGCACGGACCACCACATGCGGCCCGGGCGGGAGAAATCGGGGGAGGGACCGGTGTAGTAAATACCGCCCTCGTGAGTGGGGGCAATACGGCACTCCAGGTTCAGCATGGGGCCGGCAATCTCAAAGTGCTCACCGGCAAGAGCCTGTACCGCCGCATCGGAGCGGCGCTGCATCCACGCCTGCAGCTCGTCGGTGCCGTGCAGCACACGCTCGGGGTCGGCGTCGAGAATCTGCTTGGCTTCTTCAATACTTGCGCCGGGCTTAATCTGCTCGGCAATCTCCTGCTGCGCGGCAATAATGGAGGCGAGCTCACGCGCACCCCAGGCGTAGGTTTCATCCAGGTCAATGTGCGCGCCCAGGAAATAGCGGGAGTACAGAGCATAGTCCTTACGACCCACGGCGTCCTTTTCGGGGGCGGCGGGCAGCAGTACGGTACGGATGTACTCGGCAAGATCGGCGTAGGCTTCCTTCGCTTCGGCGGCGGCTTCCAGAGCCTGATCGCAGAGCTGCTCGCAGCCGGTAGCGATTTCCTTCGCCAGCTCGTCAAAGTAGCCATTCTCAGCCACGTAGGCGTCGATCTGTTCTGTAACGGCGCGCAGCTGACGGGCCGGGGAGATTTTACCCTCGGCGCGTGCGCTGTCGAGGTTTTCGCGCAGGGATGCCAGGGCTACGGGTACATTGCCCAGACGACCCACAATAAAGCCCCAGTCTTCGGGGCTATTGCGGTTCATCAGATCGAAGCTGGAACGCACCGACTGCACCACGGAGGTAATGTTGTTCAGCTGCCAGGAGCCGTGACCGGCGCGGCGGAATGCCAAATCCAGTTCCAGACGCTCCTGCATGGCATCCAAAGTGACTAGATCGGTGTCGTCCACGGGGATAATGGCTTCAAGGTCCGCGAGGGTTTTCTTGACCAGTTCCGTGTAGGCTGCATCGCCTGCGGGGGAGTAGTCGGGGAATAGGGTTTCTACGCCGGTGCGACCTTCTTCGGTTGCGTAGACGGGGTTCAGATCCAGAACCGCTTCGTAGAATGCGTTTGCAATGGCGTCCACATCGCTTTGGGCACGCTGCGGGCGGTAGATGGCGGGAAGCTCTTCATAGATACTCATATGTCTATCCTAACCTATACGACCCGGCGATGGTAATATAGTTCACTTTTATGACGTTCTACATGAGGTTGAAGTGGATGGATGGAGAGGGAGAAATACGAGAAGCCGTACCAGCAGGCACGGTTTCACAAGGTGGCGCTTCGGAGTCTTTTTCGCCTCCAGCTACCGGTTGCCATTCTATCAAGGGTGATGTCTATGGTGGGTGTGTGGTGACTATATGCCACAGCGTGAAATATTTTCCAGAATTACTCTAGGAAAAAGTGGTATTTAATGTAATTAGATACATCTTATTGCTCTCTATTGTATTTTAAATATGCATATTTTTGAATCCAAGGCTCGGTTCATCCTTGAAATAGAGTAGGCTCTCTAGATACGGTGGATATACACTCTCATTTCGTTACTCTCGCCCCGTGCGAGATTTTTCGATACTCTCCAAGGGAGGAGAATATGAGCCGATATATCCGAACTCTACTGGGCACAGCAGTAGCGCTGATTGCTTTGGTGACCTCGTGCGCGGCGCCTTCTGGAACTTTTCAACAGGGGGACTCCTCTCCGGCAATGCACGGCGAGATAACTCCCGCAACTGAAGTTGACACCCAAGCTATGTCCAAAGTTAACAATCTATTCAGTGAGCCTGAAATTGTAGCTCAAGCCTATAAAAAACTCGTGAATGATTGTATGGCTTCCCGCGGATTTCCCGAATATAAAGCAGCACGACAGGGCCGAGCGCACTATAGCGTTCGTTCCCTCATGGTTCCCGCTCCTTTGACTATTGAGCAAGCAACCACCCGCGGATACCCGCCTCTGCTGGAACGAGATGCCGATAGTACTCCCGAGGAAAGCGTGACCGAAGCGCAAGCAAAAGCCCTCATGGGACAAAGCTCTGAAGAAACGCGTGATGGCCAGCCAGTTATTGGATGCCGCTATATCGCTCAGGAGGAAATCTTTGGGGATGCTCAGGGCGCTTCTACCTTCTACGGTGGATCGAACAATGCACCTCTTGCCTATATTAACAAGGCAAAACAAACCCCCGAGATGATGCACATACACCAGCAATGGTCTGAATGCATGAAAAAACGCGGCTACCAATACCTAAGCCCGGATGAAGCTTATCTGCAGGGCAGAGAAGAAAATCTACCCCGCCAGGATGCAGAATGCCGAGAAGAAATAGGGTACGAGCAGGCGATAACCAACCAGCTCAATGCATACCTTACAAGCTTCCTGAACGAAAACCAGGTTTTAATAGAGCGAATCGCACAAGCGAAGAAAAACGCTGAAGAGAACGCACCCAAAATTCTTGACGGCACGCTATAAATTATGGTGCCGGCTACATCATGATGCCCGCAGGTTCTAAAACCTGCGGGCATCATGACATTTCTAGTGTAGGGGCGCTCAGACTACATGGGGCGGGCACGACGCCACGAGCCGGGACCCGGACGCAAACCAGCGCCCAAACGCTGACGACGATTCAATAGACGCGAAGCCTGCTCAACCAGCGAGGGGGAACCCTTCGCCGCAGCCTGAGCAGATAGAGCAGCCACCACAGCGGTCAACGCGGCAAGCTCCTCATCATTAGGATCACCCGAAACCACCGAAAAAAGCGGAGTCGCAGGCTCAGGAGCAGCCGGAGCAGAATCCGCGACAGCTACAGAAGACTCAGCCTCCGGGCGCGCATCAGCCGATTCGCTCGCAGCAGGCTCAGCCTTCTTACGGCCAAAGGAAAAATAACTCAGCGGATTCGCCACCGCGCACTCCTTAACGTACAGAACCGATACTCTGGCAGAGCACCGACGCCAGAATCACAACATATAGTTCTCTTCCCGCCCGGAACCCTAGTCACTGTGTACCTGAGGATCCGGGCGAGAAGAGATCAGAGAATAATTTAGAGCGGAATATTACCGTGCTTCTTCGCCGGGGTCGAGGCACGCTTATCGTGCAGAGCACGCAGCGAAGAAATAATACGCACGCGCGTCTCATTCGGCGCAATAACCTCGTCAATATAACCCAGCTCAGCAGCCTGATAGGGGTTCAGCAGCTCCGCCTCATACTGAGCAATCAGCTCAGCACGGCGCGCCTCAACATCGCCACCGGCAGCCTCAACAGCAGCCAAATCACGACGGTACAGAATATTCACTGCACCCTGAGCACCCATCACACCGATCTGCGCGGTGGGCCACGCCAGGTTAATATCGGCACCCAGCTTCTTAGAACCCATCACAATATACGCGCCGCCATAAGCCTTACGGGTAATCACAGTGACCAGCGGAACGGTAGCCTCCGCATAGGCGTAGAGCAGCTTAGCGCCGCGGCGAATAATACCGTTGAACTCCTGGTCGGTACCCGGCAAGAAGCCCGGAACATCCACAAAAGTCACAATCGGAATATTGAAAGCATCGCAATTGCGCACAAAACGAGCTGCCTTCTCCGAAGCATTAATGTCCAGGCAGCCGGCGAATTGCATGGGCTGATTCGCCACAATACCCACAGTGCGACCCTCAATACGGGCATAACCAATCATGACATTCGGAGCGTACAGAGCCTGCATCTCCAAGAAATGGCCGTCATCCACCACGGATTCAATCACCGCGCGCATATCGTAGGGCTGGTTCGCCGAATCGGGAATCAGGGTATCCAAATCCAGATCGTCCAGGGTAATCTGAGGCTCCTGCTCATGCTCCAAAGGCAGAGCCTCCGCCAGGTTATTGGAGGGCAGGAATTCCAGCAGCTCACGTACAAAGTCGAAAGCGTCGTCTTCATCCTCAGCAAGGTAGGCACTGGTGCCGGTGACAGTATTGTGCTGGCGCGCGCCACCCAGGGTCTCCATATCCACTTCCTCACCCGTGACGGTCTTAATAACGTCCGGGCCGGTAATGAACATATGGGACGTCTTATCCACCATAATGATGTAATCGGTCAGCGCGGGGGAGTATGCCGCACCACCGGCGCAGGGACCCATAATGACCGAAATCTGCGGCACCACACCGGAGGCGCGCACATTCATACGGAAAATATCGGCAAACATTGCCAAGGACGCCACGCCCTCCTGAATACGGGCGCCACCACCATCATTAATGCCAATAATCGGGCAGCCATTACGCAGAGCGAACTTCTGCACCTTAACAATCTTCTCGCCATTGACCTGGGAGAGAGAACCACCGTACACGGTGAAATCCTGAGAGTACACAGCCACCAGGCGGCCGTCAATGGTGCCGTAACCAGCTACCAGGCCGTCGCCTAGGGGGCGCTTTGCCTCCATACCAAAGGCGTTGGTGCGGTGACGAGCCAGGGCATCAAATTCTACAAAGGAGCCCTCATCCAGCAGCATATCAACGCGCTCGCGTGCGGTGTTCTTGCCGCGGGCGTGCTGCTTTTCAATGGCTGCTTCGCCACTGGGCACATAGCTCTGCTCGCGGCGCGCATAGAAATCGGCGAGCTTACCGGCGGTGGTGCTCAGATCAAATTCCGTTTCCTGCGACATAGTCCCTCAATTCTTCTATGGATGGGTCGTATCGGTGAGCGTGTACTGTAACCACCCCGTATGGGGGAGTCCACGCATAGCTGTTTTAACTATACGTGGTTTGTGCCGCCGATTACTAGGCGAAGTGCCCTGTATGCCTGAAAAGAAACACTATTCCCGCCCGGCTATTGAACATCTATCGAGTATCTGCTGATCTCGGCAGATAAAATCTTCGGTTCTATAGCGCGGACGGGAATAGATACGCTGTGCTTAGCGCTGCTTAGATAGTGCCCAGAACCGGGTTCCACTCCTGGATGGAGTACTCCAGTACAGCACCACCAATATTCATGGGGTCATTGGCAATAATCTGCTCGGCAATCTCAGCAGAGTCAACCTTGGCAATAATCAGCGCGCCGCGAGCCACCTTCTCGCCATCCTGCTCTGCCAAGAGAGGACCGGAAACTACCAGGGAACCCGCCTCAATCTGGGCTGCCAGGTACTCGCGGTGAGCCGGGCGGTACTTTGCCTGCTCTTCGGGTGCGGCATAGGTGTAGGAAATTGCAAAATAGGCCATGATGATCCTTTCGTGGCGGGCGTGCGATATGTCGAGAATAAACCTCGAATAATGACCCTATCGGATGAGGATGAATGCATCCTTTGGGTACACTACTTCTAACGGTACACCACCGTGAGGCTGCATAGAAGCGGCGGTGTTTGCGTGTTTGCACAGAATACGAATAACGCGGTACCGGAACATAACCAAGCTATGGAAAGGCGCACTATGCTTCCCGCTAGTCTCTCACTCACCTCGGCTGAACCGCGCGTCCTTGAGAACCCGCTGCCCGGGTACACCCGTCTTTTCTATCTGCCGCAGGTAGACTCCACCAATACGTACGCTGCCGCCCTGCTCAAGGATTCTGCTGAAGAATTGGGGCAGCTGAGCGTATGCGTGAGCATGGATCAGCGCGCCGGTAAGGGCCGACTGGACCGCACCTGGCAGGCTCCGGCCGGTACCTGTTTGGCGACCACCATTATTGCCCGTCCGGCGCAGGGTGAGCATCCTCTGGTGCTGGAGCAGTACCCCTGGGCTACGCTCATTGCGGCCCTGGCGGTGCATCAGACCTGGATCTTGTTGCGTGTTAAAGCCGGTATCAAATGGCCTAATGATGTGATGATGAGCGATAAGAAAGGCTGCGGTATTTTGGCGCAGCTGGTGCACGAGGATGACGGTAGTTATGCCCTGTGTATTGGAGTGGGGCAGAACCTGTTGATGACTGAGGACCAGCTACCGGTTGAGAATGCCACCAGCGTGCTGATTGAAAGCGGTACGGCGTACGAACCCGAACGCGTACTTAAAATTTTCCTCACCATTTTTGAAAACTTCTGGAATGCTTTTGTGCAGCAGGGTTTGGATGCTGAGCTGTCGGAAGAATTCGGTGATTATGAGGGCTATACCTTGCGTGAGCTCATCACCGAGCGTATGCAGACCATCGGTCGCCGGGTGCGCGTTATCCTGCCCGAGGGTGAGCGATACGGGCTCGCTGTGGGTCTTGGAGCCGGCGGCCAGCTGCTGGTTGAGCACGACGGTGGCGAGCGGGTAGAGTATTCGGCTGCCGATGTGGAGCATGTGCGTGCCGTGGACGGATCCTATAGCTCCTAGTCCGTACTAGCTGGTTCTGTACTAGCCCGGCGCTCTAGAGATAGCTGCCAATACACAGCCTGCATACATAAAAGTGGGTTATGCTGAAAAGAGAAATCACCGTATCCCACTCGGCAGAAAGAAAAAGCCATGCGATTGCGCGGAAGCCTGTACCCGAATGAACGGACCCTGGTCATGACCCGGGCGCATCCGGCATCCCTCATTCCCGCCCTGCTCCAGCTGCTGCTGGCAAGCGCGGCGGCAAGTTTCGCCGCAACCGCCGCTTCCTCAGCCTTTTTGTGGTGGACGGGCACGAGCCTGTGCCTGCTCTGGCTGGTGCTGAGCCTGCGCCGCGTGCTGCGCTGGGTGCGCACCCGCTACGCCATTACCACGCACCGCCTGGTGATTTTGCGCGGCTGGGTCTCTTCCGCCAAGCATGAGGCACTGCCCCTGGATGCACTGGGACCGCGCCGAATTGAGCGCAATACCCTGGGTAAGCGTTGGGGCTATGGCACGCTGGTGGTGGAATCGCTGGGGGTGCAGCATCGTTTCCGTCAGTTGCCGGAAGTCTCGTATTTTGCGGCGATTTTGGACCGTTCTTGGCGTGAAAATTACGCCCTGCGTACCGGCTATATGGGTTAGTTTCACCTTATCGTTTCCCTGTTTTTCACAGTGCTCAAAGCTGACGAATGGGGCACTGCGCGGTAAAATGGGGAATGCTCCAGAGCGTTCAATCCACGATTGCCCGTTAGACTGGGGCGTTTTGGGGTGTCTTGTGACCAATATGAAGAATGAATAATTTTTCAAAAATATTGACGTAATACTCAAAAAAGCTGGAAAATTTGTGAGCTACACCCCATAATGGGGGTATATGGGGTGCATATCACACTTGGTGGTGAATAGGCGCCCGAGCCCCAATGACGATGCAGACTAAGGAAAGGAGGAGCGATGGACGGCAACAACGAACACGCCCAACCTGAGAATCACGAACCTCAGGCAGAGCGAACCTTCGGTGCACCCGTACCCGAAAGCACCTCCTCTGGGCAGAAATTGAGCATTGGCCCCGAAACCCAAATGCTCAACCTGAAAATTCTACGCAACCTCTCCCAAAGCAACCTCTACCGCGACGAAGCCTCCAAAGAAGGCGTACGCCAGCTAGAACAGGCGCTGCTGGGAGAGCGCATTAGCTACACCCCCGCCCAGGCAGCAGAGCACGCCGGAGTAGAACTCGAACACGCCGAAAAAGTATGGCGCAATATGGGCTTTCCCAACCTACTCCAGGATTCCCCCTACTTCACCGATCGAGACGTTACCATCCTCTCCCAACTGGAAGAGATGGTCACCAAAAGCACCGTAGCGCGAGAAGGCACTTTCTCCCTGGTGCGCTCGGTTGGACAGCTCACCGATCGTATTGTTGCCTGGCAAATTGAAGCCCTGGTCGAGGGCATTATGATTCGTGAAAAGGTCAGCGATGCCGATGCGCGCCGCATTCTGCTGCACCAGCTACCCGAGCTCATGGACGCTCTGGAAGCCCTGACCCTCTACGCATACCGCCGCCAAATGTACACCGGAGTACTGCGCCTGGCGCTACGCGAAAACAACCCGGAAGACACCGCACCGCACAAGCTGCCGCTCATGCGCGGCGTGGGCTTTGTCGACCTGGTTTCCTATACCTCCCTGGTGCGTAACCTGAACGCACGGGAACTCTCGCACCTGATCAACCATTTTGAACAGAGCTGCCTGGATATTATCGGCCCGCGCGGCGGACGCATCATTAAAACCCTGGGTGACGAGGTCTTCTTCCTGACCGAATCCCCCGAAATGATCGCCGATATTAGCCTGGCTCTGGCAGAAGAAATTGGTGCCGATGAGCAGCTACCCGCCGTAAGGGTAGCGTTTATCTGGGGCGAGGTGCTGGCAAACCGCGGCGATGTCTACGGATCCAGCGTGAATATGGCATCCCGCCTGGTCTCTCAGGCAGAGCCCGGAACCGTGCTCACCGACGCGGACACCGCCCGGATGCTCGCCGCCTTTGGCGACCGTTTTAACCTGGTATCTCAGGGTACCCGCAATGTTCGAAGCTTTGGCAATGTGGACCCGGTGGCTGTCAGCCGCGGGACCAATAGCATGGAGAATAAATGAAACCGACCACTGAATTGACCCTGCGTACCGGCAGCGCAACGCACCGCGGCGCCCACCGAGAAAATAACGAAGACTCGATGGTCGTCGCCGGTAGCCTGAGCGTAGTCGCCGACGGTATGGGCGGTCACGAAGCCGGAGAAGTCGCCTCGCGCCTGTGCGTGCGCCAGTTGGCGTATTCCTCCCTGTTCACCCGCCCTGGCGGGCTGACCGAGCAGGAACAGGCTGAATTTGAGATTCGCTACGCCGCAGCAGGTGGCGGTCGCAAGGCCACCAATGTACTCAATGACGAGATTATGCGCACCCTGGAAAAGCTGCGCACCCTACTGGGCGAAACCAATGAAAAGATTAAAACCGCTCTCTCCCGCGCGGGCGGAACCACCGTCACCGGCGCCTGGCTAACCACCATTGGGGACCACAATCTCTGGGTGATTTTCAACGTGGGTGACTCGCGCACCTACCGCCTGATGCGCCCCGAAGACGGTATTCACCACTCCAATTTGGAGCAGCTCTCGGGCGACCGCGGTACTGCCTCCCTGGAGCAGATTACGAGCGACCACTCCGAGGTGCAGTACCTGGTGGATGAGGGTCAGATTACCGCCCTGGAGGCGCTGACCCACCCTCGCCGCAATGTTATTACCCGCGCCCTGGGCACCGGTAACTACTGGGAGCCGGATTTTTGGGTGCTGCCCGCCCGCCCGGGTGACCGCCTAATGCTCTGCTCCGACGGTCTTTCCGGTGAGCTTTCGCATGAGTATATGGCTCGCGTGCTCACCTCGGTGCGCCACCCGCAGGATGCTGCCGATGTGCTGCAGAATGAGGCTCTGCGTGCCGGTGGCCGCGATAATATTACCGTGGTGGTCGCTGACGCCCAGCAGGTAGAAGACTAAAGAGATGCTCATGCCCCGTTAGGTGAAAGCCTGGCGGGGCATTGCTCTATGCTCTTTTGCTCTGTGTTCTTTTGCTCTAGGCTCTGCGGCTTTTCTCTCCAGCTAACCGGCGCCTGTTACTCGTGAAGAGAGCTGACATAAAATAGGAGGGTGACTGAAAAAGAGACCGCCGAAACCACCCCCGCACATACGAGCGCCCCGGCAGTAGAACTGACCGAAGAGCTGCGTGAAGAATACGCTCAGCTGATTGATAGCGTGCGCGCTGCCCGCGCCGCCTACTACGACCGTGACGCACCCACCATTTCCGATGCCGACTACGACCAGCTCTACCGCCGCCTGGAAGAGTTGGAGGCACTGCATCCGAGCATAATTGCCAATGATTCTCCCACCCAGGAAGTGGGCGGTAGCGCCAATGAAGCTTTTGCCCCCGTGCAGCATCTGGCGCGCATGTACTCCCTGGAGGATGTCTTCTCCCTGGAAGAGCTGAGCGCATGGCTCGCCAAGACGGCTGAGAATGCCCAAACCCTTGCCTCCCATAGTCCCCGCTGGCTCACCGAGCTGAAAATCGACGGTCTGGCGGTCAACCTGCTTTACCGCAATGGTTCCCTGGTGCGCGCGGCAACCCGTGGCGATGGCACCACCGGTGAAGATGTCACCCACAATGTGCTGACCATCGGCACTATTCCTACGCGCCTGGCGGGCGAAAATCACCCCGAAGAGATTGAAATTCGCGGTGAAGTCTTTATTTCCTCCGCAGATTTCCTCACACTCAATGAATCCATGGTTGCCGCAGGTAAGGCGCCCTTTGCCAATCCGCGCAATGCTGCCGCCGGCTCCCTGCGCCAAAAGGACGCTTCCATTACCGCCCAGCGCCCCCTGAGCATGTTCGTGCACGGTGTGGGCGCCCGCACCCAGGTGCTGGATGCAGCGGGCGAACCTATTACCCGCCAATCTCAGATCTACGATCTGCTTGCTTCCTGGGGTCTGCCGGTTTCCCCCTATAGCCGCGTGCTGGATACTCGCGAGGAAATCCTGGACTATATTGCCAGCTACGGTGAGAAGCGCCATTCCCTGGTGCATGAAATCGACGGCATTGTTATTAAGATTGACGACTTTGCCGTGCAGGAGCAGCTGGGTTACACCTCCCGCGTGCCCCGCTGGGCCGTTGCCTATAAGTACCCGCCCGAAGAGGTCAATACCAAACTGCTGGATATTCGCGTGGATGTGGGTCGTACCGGCCGCGTGACCCCCTACGCTGTGATGGAGCCGGTTTTTGTTTCCGGCTCCACCGTGGAACGCGCCACCCTGCACAATCAGGATGTGGTCAAGGCCAAGGGCGTGCTGATCGGCGACACCGTGGTACTGCGCAAGGCGGGCGATATTATTCCCGAAATCGTCGGCCCCGTGGTGGCTCTGCGCGATGGCAGCGAACGTGAGTTTGTGATGCCCTCAACCTGTCCCTCCTGTGGGTCGGCTCTGGCTCCGGGTAAAGAGGGAGATGTGGATCTGCGCTGCACGAACCCCGCCTCCTGCCCGGCTCAGCTGACCGAGCGTATATTCTATGCTGCCTCCCGCGGCGCCTTTGATATTGAGGCGCTGGGCTTTGAAGCCGCCAAAGCACTAACCAGCCCCGTGGGTGAACCCGTGCTCACCAGCGAGGCTCAGCTCTTTGATCTGACCCCTGACATGCTCGAGCATGTCATGGTTGAGCGTGAGAAGAAGGTCAAGGGTGTGCCCACCGGCAAGCTGGAGCAGCTGCCTTATTTCTGGACCAAGGCAACTAAGAGTCGCGAGTCCAAGCCTTCCAAGACCACTATGAACCTGATGGATCAGCTGCAGAAGGCCAAGAGCCAGCCGCTTTGGCGTGTGCTGGTGGCTTTGTCTATTCGTCATGTGGGTCCCACTGCGGCGCGCGCCCTGGCTGCTGCCTTTGGCTCGATGGACGCCATTCGTTCCGCCTCCCGCGAGGATCTGGCGCAGGTGGACGGCGTGGGTGAAACCATTGCCGATTCGATCCGCGAGTGGTTTAGCGTGGATTGGCATGCGGAGATTGTGGACGCCTGGGCTGTTGCCGGTGTGCGCATGGAAGATGAAGTGGATGAGTCTCTGGAGCGTACCCTGGAGGGTTTGACCGTGGTGGTCACCGGTACTCTTAGCCAGTTCACTCGCGATAGCGCCAAGGAAGCTATTATTTCTCGTGGCGGTAAGGCCAGTGGTTCGGTCTCTAAGAAGACCAGCTTCGTGGTGGCAGGCCCTGCTGCCGGTTCTAAGTTGGATAAGGCTCAGGCTCTGGGTGTTCCGGTGCTGGATGAGGAGGGTTTTGCGGCTCTGCTGGCTGGCGGTCCGGCGGCTGTTGAATCGCTGATTAAGTAGGGCTGCTGAAGGCTTTCCTGTAGATAAGCTGTGTCATAGCGAAGAAGACGCTATGTTTGGGGATAAACACGCTGAAATATGAAAAACTTAAAAATTTTTCAGACTCCGGCAATTCCCGAGCTGTTTGACACTCTGCGGAAAGTTAAGGCACGTGGTTTGGAGCATAATGCTCCTGTTAAAACCCCCGGAAATACAGGCAAGGGGAGGGTAGTGCAGTGAAAAGTGCTAGCCTCCCCTCAATTTTCCCCATATATAGATAGCAGGCTATAAAACAGCTTCTGCGGGCAAAAGCAACCCCTCAGAGCTTAAAAAATACTTGGAATTCACAGCTTGCTGCGTTATCTTGGAGTACAGATTAAGCGCGTCCAGCATGGACACGCTTAAGTTGCGGCCTTGGAAAATCCGCAACGATGCCGGTTCTACCGTACGCCTTCATGCGTAAACCTAACGGCAGCCAGTGAGCCTCCTACCCATTATCGAGGTTCGCCGGGCACGACCTGGGGAGCGTATGTCCTGCCATTCACAGGGTAGAGCCACAAATGTAAGCGATATGTAATTATCAAGGTGAATGGCGACGCGCTAGAGCCTCGGGGACGGGGCGATGCGGAGGCGGCCTTTAGGAGCATTATGAAGAAGAATTCCACCATTCGCCGTTCCGCTGCTGCTCTTGCCATTGGTGGTGCTGCAGTAGCTACCATGTCGATGCCCGCTGCTAACGCAGTGGACGGCGCTACCTGGGACGCACTGGCACAGTGCGAGTCCGGTGGCAACTGGTCCATCAACACCGGTAACGGCTTCTATGGCGGTCTGCAGTTCACCCAGCAGTCCTGGAACGGCGTCGGCATGTCCGGCTCCCCCCAGACCGCTACTCGTGCACAGCAGATCGAAGCAGGTGAGCGTCTGCTCGCAGTTCAGGGTTGGGGCGCATGGCCCGCATGCTCCGCTAAGCTCGGCCTGTACGGCAAGAGCGGTGCAGCACCGACCTACACCAACCCCGGTGCAACCCAGACCGTAGCAGCTCAGTCCCAGCAGCAGCAGGCATACACTGCTCCTGCTACCCAGGCTCCCGCAGCTCCGGCAGCACCGGCTGCTCCCGCAACTCAGGCTCCCGCAGCACCCGCTGCACCGGCAGCTCCCGTTGCAGCATCCGGTACCTACACCGTGGTTGCAGGTGACACCCTGTCCCTGATCGCAGCTAAGCTGGGCGTTTCCGGCGGCTACCAGGCGATTGCAGCAGCTAACACCGACGTGATTTACAACGTTGACCTGATCTTCCCCGGTCAGGTGCTGAACATCCCCGCCTAATAACGAGGATCTACAGCATCACCGATAGGTAGATTTGAGCGTAAAACCTCTGTAGCATGTCAGGCCCCGCCCCATCCGGTATTGGATGAGGCGGGGCCTTGCTATGCGCACAGCGGCAGGGGAGTACACCGCCCAATAATCCCGGCTGCAGCAGCCCAACGGAGCATGGAATATGCTGTCATCTATCCTGCCCGCACGCCCCTATCGGGTAGACTAGTTAAGTTATAAACATCTAAGACATACGGAGAACACATGTCTGCCATCACTCTAGAGCAGGTCAAGCACCTGGCGCAGCTGGCACATATCGACATGACCGATGACGAACTGGAAGCCCTGACCCAGGAACTGGACGTTATCGTCAACTCGGTCGAGAGCATGTCGGAAGCCATCGGTGACGATATCCCCGCAACGAGCCACCCCATCCCCCTGAGCAACGTCTTCCGCGAAGACGTGGTCGGCGATACCGTGCTGACCCAGGAGCAAGCACTATCCGGTGCACCCGATGCGCAGGACGGCAAGTTCCGCGTGCCCGCAATCCTCAACGAAGACTAAGGGGCGTACTCAATGACTGAACTCATTAAACTCACCGCCGCAGAAGCAGCCGCAAAGCTGGCAGCCGGCGAAATCACCTCGGTGGAACTCACCCAGGCGCACCTGGACCACATTGCAGCCACCGACGGTGCACAGGGTCTGAACGCCTTCCTGCATGTGAACGCAGAAGAAGCCCTGGCAGAAGCAGCAGCCGTAGACGCAGACCGCGCAGCCGGTAAGGAACTGCCCGCCCTGGCAGGCGTGCCCATCGCCATTAAGGACCTGATTGTCACCAAGGGGCAGCCCACCACCGCAGCATCCAAGATGCTCGAAGGCTGGATGAGCCCCTACGACGGCACCGTCACCCAGAAGGTACGCGCAGCACGCATGCCGATCCTGGGCAAGACCAACCTGGACGAATTCGCTATGGGTTCCTCCAATGAGCACTCCGCATTCGGCCCCGTGCGCAACCCCTGGGATCTGCAGCGCGTGCCCGGCGGCTCCGGCGGTGGCTCCGCAGCTGCTGTCTCCGCATTCCAGGCACCCCTGGCACTGGGCACCGACACCGGTGGCTCCATCCGCCAGCCGGCTGCACTGACCGGTTCCGTGGGTGTCAAGCCCACCTACGGCTCCGTTTCCCGCTCCGGCGTGATCGCTATGGCATCCTCCCTGGACCAGGTTGGTCCCTGTGCACGTACCGTGCTGGACACCGCCCTGCTGCACGAGGTCATTGCCGGCCACGACCCGCTGGACTCCACCAGCCTGAACGAACCCGTACCCGCCTTTGCACAGGCAGCACGTGAAGGCGCTCAGGAAGGCTCCCTCAAGGGTCTGCGCGTGGGCGTTATTAAGGAGCTCGGCGGCGGTTCCGGTAAGGGCTTCCAGCACGGCGTGATTGCACGCTTTATGGACTCCCTGGAACTGCTGCAGGCAGCCGGCGCCGAGATCGTTGAGGTCTCCCTGCCCAGCGTGCAGCACGCCATTAGCGCCTACTACATGATCATGTCCTCCGAGGTGTCCTCCAACCTGGCACGCTACGACGGCGTGCGCTACGGTCTGCGCGTTGTCCCCGAAGACGGCCCGGTCACCATCGAGCGCGTTATGGCTGCAACCCGCGCAGCGGGCTTCGGCAACGAGGTTAAGCGCCGTATTATTCTGGGTACCTACGCGCTGTCCGCAGGTAACTTCGAGGCGTACTACGGTGCGGCTCTGAAGGTCCGCACCCTGATTCAGCGCGACTACGCGGCAGCCTTTGAGAAGGTTGACGTGCTCGTGAGCCCCACCAGCCCCACCACTGCCTTCAAGCTGGGTGAGAAGACCAAGGGCGACCCGACCGCAATGTACCTGGGCGATATCGCAACCGTGCCCACCAACCTTGCCGGTGTTCCCTCCATCTCCCTGCCCGCCGGTGTGGCTGAAGAAGACGGCATGCCCGTCGGTATTCAGTTCACCGCACCCGCACGCGAAGACGCACGTCTGTACCGCGTGGCGGCAGGCCTGGAGAAGCTGCTGACCGATAAGTGGGGCGCACCCTTCTACACCCGCATCCCTGATGTGACCGAAACGATCCGCGACTTTGACTTTGGGGGTACCAAGTAATGAGCGACGAAATCCTCAGCTTCGAAGAAGCAATGGACAAGTACGACCCGGTTCTGGGTTTTGAGGTGCACGTTGAGCTGAACACCAAGACCAAAATGTTCGACTCCGCACCGAATGAGTTCGGCGATGAGCCGAACACCAACGTCAGCCCCGTCTCCCTGGGCCTGCCCGGCGCCATGCCGGTGGTCAACAAGGTAGCGGTTGAGTCCGCTATTAAGCTGGGTCTGGCACTGGGTTGTGAGATTGCGCCGATTACCTACTTCGCGCGTAAGAACTACTTCTACCCGGACACCCCGAAGAACTTCCAGACCTCCCAGCACCACAAGCCCATTGCTGAAAACGGCAAGCTGGATGTGGAGCTGGAAGACGGCACCATCTTCACCGTGGAGATTGAGCGCGCGCACATGGAAGAAGACGCCGGTAAGCTCACCCACGTGGGTGGCGCTGACGGCCGTATTCAGGGTGCAGCCTTCTCCCTGGTGGACTACAACCGTGCCGGTGTGCCCCTGATCGAGATCGTGACCAAGCCTATCGTTGGTGCAGGCGACCGTGCGCCCGAGCTGGCTCGTGCCTATGTTGCCGCTATTCGCGATATCGTCAAGAACCTGGGTATTTCCGAGGCTCGTATGGAGCGCGGTAATGTGCGCTGCGATGCGAACGTCTCCCTGATGCCCAAGGGCGCTACGAAGTTCGGTACCCGCTCCGAGACCAAGAACGTGAACTCCCTGCGCTCTGTTGAGCGCGCGGTGCGCTACGAGATTCGCCGCCACGCCGCTGTGCTGGAATCCGGCAAGTCCGTGCTGCAGGAGACCCGCCACTGGCACGAGGATACCCGCGAGACCTCCGCAGGCCGCCCCAAGAGCGACGCGGATGACTACCGCTACTTCCCCGAGCCGGACCTGGTTCCCGTGGTGACCAATGACGAGTGGATCGAGAGCCTGCGCGCAACCCTGCCGGAGCCTCCCGCTGAGCGTCGCCGTCGTCTTAAGGGCGAGTGGGGTTACTCCGATGAGGAATTCCGCGATGTGGTCAACGCCGGTGCTCTGGACATTATTGAAGAGACCGTCACTGCCGGTGCTTCGGCTGCTGCAGCCCGCAAGTGGTGGATGGGTGAGATTGCCCGCCGCGCTAAGCAGGCTGAGGTTGAGCTGACCGCCCTGGGTGTTACCCCTGCGATTGTGGTTGAGCTGGAATCCCTGATTTCTGAGGGCAAGATTAATGACAAGATTGCCCGTCAGGTGCTGGAGTTCGTGCTTGCCGGTGAAGGTGCTCCCTCCGAGATCGTTGAGGCACGCGGCCTGGCTGTGGTTTCCGATGATGGCGCGCTGACTGCCGCTGTTCAGGAAGCTCTGGCTGCTATGCCCGATGTTGCCGAGAAGATCCGTTCCGGTAAGATTCAGGCTGCCGGTGCTGTGGTCGGTCAGGTGATGAAGGCTACCCGCGGTCAGGCTGATGCTGCCCGCGTGCGCGAACTGATTCTGGCTGAGTGCGGTGTTGAGGGCTAAGCCCCTGTAGCGCTGATAGCGTATAGAGATACCCCGTCCGGGTTTATGCCCGGGCGGGGTATTTCTTTATCTTTGTGTATAGGGGGCTGGTATGCTGTGTAGTATTCAGACACCTTATGCGCGCATATAACTTGTCTGATGGCAGATAATTTGTCTGATGAGGAAAACACAGGCAGCGTAGAGATAAACCGCAAGGAA
The DNA here is from genome assembly GCF_030540545.1 of Rothia sp. (in: high G+C Gram-positive bacteria). Lineage (GTDB taxonomy): Bacteria > Actinomycetota > Actinomycetes > Actinomycetales > Micrococcaceae > Rothia. The sequence goes on from NZ_JAUNVZ010000003.1 coordinate 203,079, forward strand.
GCAACACACTATGAAAACACGCCATCTTCTCAGCGTATGGGTGCTGACCCCTATCCTGGCGCTCATCTGCGTGGCAGAAGCACCCCTCATTGGAGCCATCGGTCAGGCAATCGTTGACTCCAACGCCTCCGCATACCTAAGCCTCATGGGCGGGGTACTGCTCTATATTCTCGTGCGCGTCAGCCTGCACTACGCCCGGCAATACTCGGCAACCCTGGCGACTGCCGAGCTGACCAACTCCCTGCGCGAGCGCCTCATGTCCTCCATTGCCTCCGCCCCCCTGGCGCAGCTGAGTAAGCATAAACCGGACTACTATATCGCCCAATTCACCAGCCAAATCGACTACGTCAAGGGCTCCTACTACGACCAGCTCATGTGGGGCGGGTACCTCGCCACCCAGCTGGTTCTTGCCCTGGCTCTCGCCTTTTACACCAACCCACTTATGGCTGCGCTGACCATTCTGCTCTGCCTGCCCGTATGCGCCCTGCCCCTGCTGACCCAGAAAATTATTGGGCGCCGAGCCGAAGAATATATTGCAGCCACGACCGAACTCACCGAGAAAAGCGCGGATATTCTGCGCGGCGCCTCCGAATGGAAACGTACCGGGCACCGCAAAACTTACGCAAACCTCTACTCCCTGCTGCGCGCACGATGGTTCTCCGCCTACCGAACCAATAGCCGTACCCAGGAGCGCGTGGACGCCATCAACACTCTCTTTACCGTGCTGCTCTACCTGGGCTCCTGGGCTATTGGCGGTTACCTGGTGATTATTAATCTGCTGAGCCTGCCTCAATTGCTGATCTTTACCCAGCTGACCGGTATGATCTGCATGCCCCTCTACTCGGCAAGCGCCATTATTCCCGAGCTGATTGCCGGTCGTACCGCCCTGCGCCAGCTGCAGACAGCAATCCCCACCGAAGAGAAGAACCCTGCTACGATCACCCTGGATGAGGCTGAGCATATTCGTGCCTATTCCTACCGGGACGTACAGCTCTTTGACAGCTCGGAACCGATGACCCTGCACCTGGAAACCTCCAAGAAATACCTGGTGGTTGGTGCCAGCGGTAGCGGCAAAAGCACCCTCTTTAAACCCCTGCTGGGTTTGAACCGGACCTATAGCGGAACTCTAAACGCTCAGCTGAGCAGCGATAGGGCGCGCGATTGCCGGGGCCTGGATGATAAGAGCCTGAACCGTTCCGTGGGGTATCTGTCCCAAAGCAGCTATATCTTCACCGATACCCTGCGTGAGAACCTACGCCTGCACGATGAATCAATCAGTGACGAGCAGATTATGGCTGCTTGTGCCACCGCCGGAATTGATGGGTGGGTCAACGCTCAGGGACTGGACTATATGGTTAGTTCCGATTTGAGCGAAATGTCCGGTGGTGAGCGTCAGCGCCTGTTGCTGGCACGCACCCTGCTCGGCTCCCCGCGCTTTGCCATTATTGACGAGCTAACCAGCGGTTTGGATGCGGGCACCGCTGCCTCCATTGAGCAGCGCCTGCTGAATCTTCCGATGGGCATGGTGTACATTAGCCACCGTATGAGCGATGAACTCATGGATTCTGTAGATGAGGTGCTGGTTCTCTCGCAGGGACAGATTATTGCTCGAGGCTCAGCCGATGATGTGCGCGATGCGGTGCGCGAGCAGAAGCTTATGGTGTAGTCCTGCTCGCTATGGCGAGAAAAAAGAGTTCTGCCCCGCGTGCTCACAGGAACATGCGGGGCAGAACTCTTATATCAAGCGGAATAATCCTACTTGGTAATACCCAGGTTATAGAGCATAAATGCGTAATCCCAGGCGCGCTCACGCCAGGCGGTAAAGCGACCCGAACCGCCACCGTGACCGGCATCCATCTCAATCTTCAACAGAGGAATAGGCGAAGACGGATCAATGGTCTCGCGCAGGGCGGCAACCCACTTCGCCGGCTCAACATAGAGCACACGAGTGTCATTGAAACTGGTGGTCGCAGCAATCGCCGGGTAACGCACCGGGCGGATATTCTCATAGGGAGAATAGGACTTCATATACTCATAGGCGTCCTTATCCTCAATTGGGTTGCCCCATTCCTCCCATTCCAGGGCGGAGAGCGGCAGCTCCGGGTCAAGGATCGTGGTCAGTGCATCCACAAAAGGTACCGCCGCCAAAATAGCGGTGTACTTCTCGGGCGCCAAATTCGCCACGGCGCCCATGAGCAAACCGCCGGCAGAACCACCAAATGCCGCCACGCGGGAAGCATCTACCCACGGCTTAGAGACCAGGTGATCGGTGACCGCCACGAAGTCGCTAAAGCTATTCTTCTTCTTATCCTTCTTGCCGTCCAAGTACCACTGGCGGCCCATCTCGCCACCGCCGCGAATATGAGCAATCGCGTAGACGACATTGCGATCCAGCAGGGACAGAGCCATCGCCGAGAACGAAGGATCAATCGAGGACTCGTAGGAACCGTAAGCGTACTGAATCAGCGGGTGCTCCTGCTCAAGATCCAGGTCTGCGCGGTGCATGACCGAAATCGGAATCAGAGTGCCGTCGGAAGCCTTCGCCCAATCGCGGTACGCACGGTAATTCGCGCGATCATAACCGCCCAGAACCGGGGTCTCGCGGCGCAGCACCAGGATCTGAGACATGGGGAAGTAATCGTACACGCGGCGCGGGGTCAGGAAGGAGGTGTAGGCAATGCGCACCACAGGCGAGTAATTCTCGGCGCGCAGCACATCGGTGGTGTAGAGCTCCTCGTCAAAACCTGCCGGTTCCATAAAGGTAATACCGGCGGGCTTCTTCTTGCGCAGCTGCACCGGCAGAGCCTCACGGGGTGCCAGGAAGAGACGCACGGTGGTATTGGCGCGCGCGGTGACCACCAGGTGGGTTGCAGAGAGGGTAAAGCCCTCCACACGCACATTCTCACTATGGCGAATCACCGGCACCCATTCGCTCACATACTCATCGAGCTGCTCGCGGGTGGTAACCGTCTGCTCGGGCAGGGGAGCGAGCACCAGCTCGGAGTTGAGCGCATTGTAATCGTGCTGAATCAGCAGGTGCACACCACCGACAATAGTAATCGGCTCGGCGTGGTATTCAATGCGCACATCGCGGCTAATAATGGTGCGCAGCGGTGCGTGCACATCGGCAATGGGCACAATGGAAGTCTCGGAGAACTCGGAATTGCCGCTGGAGAGCACAATATGGGAGCGGTCCGCGCTCATCTTAGCGCCCAGCCACATGGTGACATCCGCCTCTTCGTAGAGCAGGTAATCCTCGGTGTAGCTGGTGCCAATGGTGTGCACATAGGCGCGGTAGGGGCGCCAGGAATCATCGGGCACCAGGTAGACCAGCTGGGTTGCGTGGTTAATAAAGAAGGAGCCGGAGAAAACATTCGGGATGGTATCCTCCAGCCACTGACCGGTTTCAAGGTTGAGGAAACGCTGCTCAAAACGTTCATCGCCACTATCATCGACCGAGACGCTCAGCAGCTTACCGTTACGGGATGGCTGGAAAGTGCCCAGAGCGAAGAACTTCATATCCTTGGCGTATTCATTGCAATCCAGGATAATCTCTTCGCCCTCCAGGGGCTCACCGGCGGTCAGGGTCGGGGGAGTGTAGCGGGCTACCTCGTCGCCCTCAAGGTCGGCGTGCACACGGCAGAAAATGGGGTACTGACCGCCGCGCACCATGCGGCTGTAGTACCACCAATCACCAATGCGATTGGGCACGGTCATATCCGCCAGCTGGGTGCGTGCCTTTATCTCTTCAAAGATCGCATCGCGCAGGGGCTGCTGATCGGCGGTCACAGCCTCGGTGTAGGCATTTTCTGCGGTCAGGTGCTCAATAACTTCGGCGGATTCTTTATCGCGCAGCCACTCATAGGAATCGATAAAAGTATCGCCGTGGTAGGTGCGTTCAAAGGGTACTTTTTTCGCCACCGGCAGGGTGGGAATATCGTTCAGGCTCATGTTTGCCTTTCTATGTAATCTAGCTTATATCCAGTGTATAGAATCTCTGCGCGGCTGTGCTGAATTTTGGTATGTTTTGCCGGAATATGGGCGGGGATGGATGCTCTTGAATGTTCCCGGAGCGGGTGTCGGGGTGGCTTGGGCCGAAGGCATTTGGAAACGGCACATGTGCCTAGGGCGCACCCGCTGCTCCCGTGTGAATTTTCCCGGATCATGCCGTCCAAACGGGCACAGCATCTGAAAACGGAGATATGACTTACCTAAGTTTCTAGGTGTGGTTGAAAAATGCATATATAGAGGTGTATAACTTGCACGCCCTAAACCGCCACTTTTAGGGTGGATAGTACGGGGTATATCCCGAATCCATCTACGCGATGTAAAAGCACACCAACCATACGATCTTCAGGCCGCCTGCGGGCGGTCTCATAGCCCAAAGGACGTGCAATGACGTTGAAGAAAACTTTCGCAGCGGGCGCGCTCGCCTGCTCCCTGGCACTGACCCCGGCAGCCCTTGCTGCAGATAGCTGCACCAGCGGCATCGTGCAGCAGGACGCCAACCAGGAATTTGACCCCGGTAAGGTACACCTGCACGGTAAGGTCTCGGTCACAAACCAGAACACCGCACCCACGAACGTTGTATTCGTGATGGATCTCTCCGGATCCACCGCTATGCCCGATCATATGGACTGCAATGGCGACGGTGTCAAGGATGCCAAGGATAATTTCAATAGGGATACTTTCGTCGGCGATGTGCTCGACTGCGAGGTCTCCGCGGTCCAGAAGCTGAACGCTCAGCTGGCGGCACTGCCCAGCTCCGACCAGAATATCCGCGTGTCCGTGGTTGCATTCGGTAGTAATGCTCATGCGCTGGCGCTGGATCCGAACGGTGCAACCTGGGTAGCACCCGGCCACACGGTTAACGGCCAGAATGCCGTCAATTTTGTCACCCACGGTACCACAGCAGGTAGCGTGAAGGCATATCAGGACGTGGATGTTTCCTACGGTACGGACTTCCATGATGCGCTGGAGGCAGCCTACGGCCAGCTGGATCAGGTCCAGGGCGATAAGTACATTTTCTTCCTCTCCGATGGTAATGCCTCTCTGTACAGCAGCACGAAGGAACTGCTGAAGAAGCACGCCGCGGATGTGAAGCTGCGTACCTTCGCGGTGGGTAAGGCTGCCAAGTGCGATGGAACTCCCCTGAGTGAGATGGCTCAGAGCAGCGGCGAATCCTGCACTCACATTATTGACCCGGCAAGCTTGAGCACGGCGCTTACCTCCTCGACCTCGGCAAGCATTAAGTCCGTGACCGTCACCTATCAGGGCAAGGAATACCCCGCAACGATTGACGCGATCGGCAATATTAGCGTTGACCTGCCGGAAACCACCCCGGGTGCGCACACCGCGAAGGTTGTGGTGCACTACAGCGATGGCACCAGCGCAACCTCCTGCGATTGGACCTTCCGCGTTAAGGGCACTCCCGCTGTAACCCCCAGCCCCAGTGTTTCTGCCTCTCCCAGCCCTTCCCCGAGCGTTTCTGCTAGCCCCTCTGCTACCGCAGTACCGAGTACAACCCCGAGCGTGAAGCCTTCTGCTTCCCCGAGCGCTTCGGTGAGCCCCTCGGCTACCGCAACTCCGAGCGCAACGGTGACTGCAACTCCTTCGGCAAGCGCAAGCCCGAGCACTTCTGCTACTCCCTCGGTTACCGCAACTCCGAGCGCATTTGCAAGCCCCAGTGCATCCCCGGTTGCTTCTGAAAGCTCCAGCTCTGAAGACGTCACCGTTCGGGTGGATATCGAAGACGGTAAGTTCGTAGTCAAGACTGAGTCCAAGTCTAAGAGCGAAGCGAAAGCAAAGGCTCAGCAGGACAGCGAAGAGACCGCACAGCTAGAGAAGGAATCCCAGAAGGCTTCTACGAAGAAGCTCGCTTCCACCGGTTCCCAGGCGGGTATTATCGCTGCGGCTGGTGCTGCCGCTCTGGTAGCAGGTGTGCTGCTGGTGGCTGCACGCCGTAAGCGCTCCTAAAGCCTAGAACTGATCGGGCGCTAAAGCCCTGAAGAAAAGCGCGGGTATGGGCAATACACAGTCCGTACCCGCGCTTTTCTATACCCGCGCTGTTCTACTCTCGAGGTGAAAAGGGCATAAAAATATGACGAAAATACCGGTGAAAATATATACACACACAATGCGCGCGATACAATAAAAACGATGAGTACCACTGACAATCACAGCTATAGCAGCCAGCGATTCCCCGGCCGAGACCTCGCCCAAGAAGCGCAGGAAACCCTCGAGCTTTGGGGTCCGCAGGTGCGCAATGACCGCGACTACCCCGCACTGCACCTAGCCCCGGCAGTTGGCCGCCTCAACGACCCCAACGGTCTAATCTTTGACGGCACCACCTACCACGCCTTCTACCAGTACTCACCCCTGCACCCCGAGCGCCTGGTCTACTGGCGCCACGCCACCAGTACCGATCTGAGCCACTGGGAAGACCGCGGTACCGCCCTGGTACCCAACACCATTTTCGATAGCCACGGCTGCTACTCCGGCAGCGGTATTTACGTGGACGGTCGCTATGAATTCTTCTACACCGGCAATGTCAAAGACGAAGAGGGCAAGCGCCAAACCTACCAAATCCGCGCCATTGCGCCCGAAAACTTCGTCGGCTCCGCCAAGCACCCCCATGAGGGTAGCTCCGAGCTTCAACGCGAACTACCTCCGCTGATTTCCGGACCGGAAGAAGGCTACACCGCCCACTACCGCGACCCGCACGTTATCTACCGCAAGGGCGCATGGTGGATGTTCATTGGCGCCCAGCGAACGGACAAAACCGGCGCCGTGGTCGCCTACACCAGCCAAGACCGTACATCGTGGACCTTCGCCGGTGAGCTGGGTATTAAAGACCCCGTGCTGGCTAAAAGCTATATGTTTGAGTGCCCCTCGGTGCTGCGCATGCGCGATGAACTGACCGGCTCCATGCAGGATGTACTGATTTTCTCCCCGCAGGGCATCACACCCAGCGGCGAAAAATACCACAATATTTACCAGAGCGGCTATATGGTCGGTAAGCTCAAAAAGTCGCTCAAATTCAAGGCCATTACCCCCTTCACCGAGCTGGACGCCGGCTTTGAATTCTACGCCCCGCAGAGCTTTAGCGGCACCGGTGAGCAGGCGGTACGCGCCGATGAAAGCGGTACCAACCCGCATATTGCACCCGTGCTCATGGCGTGGCTGGGTAACGCCGAACAGGACGATCTGCCCTCTTACTCGCACCGTTGGGTGCACACCATGACCTACCCGCGTGAGCTGCACCTGCGCGACGGCAAGCTCTACTATGCACCCGTAGCTCAGCTGGATCAGGTACTGCCCTTGAAACCTGCAGAAGCCGATGAAAAGGGTCGTATTAAGGAGCTCAAGGACGCACGTGTATGGCGTCTGCGCGGTACCGTGGACGTCTCCGGCCGCCGCGCCAAGCTGCGCATTAAGGACGCCCACGGCGTGGCACTGAGCATTGATTTGGCGAAGGATTTCGCCTCCATGGATCGCAGCGGCACCCGCTACACCGAAGGCGGCAGCCTGCGCCAGCGCAGCCTGGACAAGAGCACCCTGCGCTCCTTCGAGCTACTGGTAGATGGCTCCACCACCGAACTTTTCGTTGGTGGAGAGGGACATACCGGTTACGCCGAGGTCTTTAGCGCTCGCACGTTCTTTAATGGTTCTAAGCGTCGCGTGCGCATTACCGGTGCTGAGATTGTGAGCCTGGAATACGCCCGTTTGGACTAGTGTTTTAGGCAATCTAGAGCTATAGCCTGAACCGCCGCCAAGCGCCCGCTGTCTTAAGAGATTCTTAAAGTCAGCGGGCGCTTAGTGCATTTAAACTCGAGTATTTAAAGCGGCGGCTTTAAGACAGAGCCCGCGAAATATTACGGCGGTGCGCGTCATAAATGTCATAGATTAACTCATTACGTCATATAGCCGGTAGTTCTTGACCGGCATAGCGGCTCTATGTCACTCTAGAGCCAGGTCATGAGAGCCAGCAATAAGCCCCAGCTAGCTGGCCGGCAACCCTCCAACCGCGGCGGGGTGCCCTGGGTGAAGACCGGGCGCTATTGTCACAAGGACAGCAGCGCAAGCGCGGGACCGATGTGCCCGACTCTTTAGGCGCATCGTTTTTCGTATACAGAGATACTTCCTCCTAGAACGAGCTGGAGCGAGAAACCTGTACCGAAAGAGACGGCATGCGGCCCCGAGATAAGAACAACTATCTATCTCAAGGAGCCTATCAGCATGAGCACCACTTCCGTCCCGACTCCCGCAAACCCTGCCGGTTGGCAGTTCGAAACCCGCCAGATTCACGCGGGCCAGGCACCGGATGCCGCAACGGGAGCTCGGGCACTACCGATCTATCAGACCACCTCCTTCGTCTTCCCCGACGCACAGACCGCAGCAAACCGCTTCGCTCTCTCTGAACTCGGACCGATTTACACCCGTCTGAACAACCCCACCCAGGAAGCCATTGAAAACCGTATCGCCTCCCTGGAAGGTGGCGTGGGTGCCCTGCTGCTTGCCTCCGGTCAGGCAGCAATCACCTACTCCATTCTGAATATTGCAGGCGCGGGCGACCACATTGTTGCTTCCCCCTCCCTGTACGGTGGCACCTACAACCTGCTCAAGTACACCCTGGCAGATCTGGGCATTGAAACCACCTTCGTGGAAAACCCGGACGATTTGGATGCATGGCGTGCAGCGGTTCGCCCCAACACCAAGCTCTTCTACGGCGAATCCGTGCCTAACCCCAAGAACGATGTGTTCGACATTGAGCCCATTGCAGCCATCGCCCACGAGCACGGCGTGCCGCTGATTGTGGACAATACCGTCGCCACCCCTTACCTGCTGCGCCCGATCGAGCACGGCGCTGACGTGGTGGTGCACTCGGCCACCAAGTACCTGGGCGGTCACGGCACCTCTATCGGCGGTGTCATTGTGGACTCCGGCAACTTCGACTACGGCAAGGACCCGGAAAAGTTCCCCAAGTTCAATGAAGAAGCCCCCGGCTACCACGGCCTGGTCTACGCCCGCGATCTGGGCGTGGGTAGTGCATTCGGTGCGAACCTCTCCTATATTTTGAAGGCTCGCGTTTCCCTGCTGCGCGATACCGGCGCCGCAATTTCGCCCACCAACGCCTTCAATATCGGTATCGGTCTGGAGACCCTCTCCCTGCGCGTAGACCGCCATATTGAAAACGCACGCGCGGTAGCCACCTGGCTGGAAAACCACCCGCAGGTTGCCTCTGTCTCCTGGGCGGGTCTGGAATCTTCCCCCTGGTACGAGCGCGCGCAGAAGTACCTGCCCAAGGGACCCGGCGCGATTGTGGGCTTCAGTCTCAAAGACGCCACCCTGGAACAGACCCGCGAGTTCGTCGACGCCCTGGTGCTACACTCCAATGTCGCCAATATTGGTGATGTGCGTTCCCTGGTGATCCACCCTGCCTCCACCACCCACGCTCAGCTGAGCGAAGAGGAACTGGCAGAGCTGGGCATTAGCGCCTCCTTTGTCCGCCTGGCGGTGGGTATTGAGGCCCTGGAAGATATTATTGCCGACCTCGAACTGGGTTTTGCCACCCTCTAGGGTGCGCTCCACACTCCGGTAGCACCCCAATTCTCTGTCCAAAAGCTACCGGATGAGTGTCTATCCCGCGCCGAAGATGCCGCGGGATAGACACTCCATGATCGAACACTGCGACCGGCTCCGCCACGGAGCCATAGGGGAGTAGATATGCGTCAAGAATTCAAGAACCTCGATAGCCGCCGCACCGGTGAATACCCCGGCGGTCAGGGCTATTTGCGCCACGCCGATATTGGCGATATGCGCCTGGATAACGGGCTGCTACTGCCCCAAGCCGTGCTCGGATTTGAAACCTGGGGCACGCTCAACGAAGCGGGAGATAACGCCATTTTGGTGCTACACGCCCTGACCGGCGACCCGCATGTATCCCGTGGCGTGCCCACCAGCGATATGCCCGATTACCTTGCCACCGAAGCCGAACGTGAAGGCTGGTGGGCGGGCATTATTGGCCCCGGTGCCGTGATCGATACCAATCGTTATTTTGTGCTTGCCCCCAATATTCTGGGTGGATGCTACGGCTCCACCGGGCCGGCATCCCTGATTCCCGAAGGTTACCCGGGTGAAGGCACCCCCTGGGGCTCCTCCTTCCCGCAGGTAACCATCCGCGACTCCGTGCGCGCCGAAGCTATCCTGGCGCACCAGTTGGGCATTACCAGCTTCCGCATGGTCATTGGTGGCTCCCTGGGAGGCGCTCGCGCCCTGGAATGGGCGGCGTGCTTCCCGGAACTGGTACGCGGATGCGCTGTCATTGCCTCCGGACCTGCGGCAACCGGCGAACAGATCGCCTGGGCGCACGCGCAAAACCTGGCGATTCGCATGGACCCGGCCTTTGCCCGCGGCAACTACTACGGTGGACCCGAACCCAAACAGGGTCTGGCTCTGGCGCGCCGCATTGCGCACACCACCTACCGATCCCCGGCGGAACTGGAGCATCGTTTTGGTCGTAAGCCGAACCCCAAGGTAGAGGGCTCTGTGGTGCCCCTGATCGACGGCACCGAGAGCGTGATTAGCGGAACCATTGGTGAGCCGCGCGGCCGCTACGCCATTGAAAGCTACCTGGATCATCACGGCCGTAAGCTCGTGCATCGTTTTGACGCCAATAGCTACCTGGTGGTTAACGAGGCGCTGATTTCCCACAATGTGGCGCGCGATCGTGGGTGCCTTTCCCAAGCTCTGGCGTCCAGTTTCTGCCAGTGGGTGGTGGCTGCCGTCAGTACCGACCGCCTTTTCTTCCCGCACGAATCCCAGGTGTTGGCTGACGCCCTGCCCGGGGATGTTCAGGTGGATATTATTGAATCCGACCACGGCCACGACGGGTTCCTGGTAGAAACCGACCAGGTGGAGCGCATTCTCGCTCGTGCTCTGGCTCAGGATATTCCTGCCTATCGGGTGACCGACCCTGCTGCTGCGGTAGTGGGCTAGGTTCTAAATCTATATAGGCCGGTGTCTGCTGAGGGCACCGGCTTGTGTTTAACCATGAAATATTTCCGCGCCAGCGGGAGAACCGTGGATATGTGCCGGGTTGGGAGCCGGGCGAATCGGGGATAATAGAAGCATGAGTGAAAATAAGTACGTTGTAGAATACTCCCGCCCCGAAGCTGAGCGCCCCGGCACCCACCTGGTGCTGCTGCTGCACGGCTACGGTTCCCAGGAGATGGACCTGCTCTCCCTGGCGCAGCATCTGCCGGATGAGAATATTACCTACGCCGGTATGCGCGCCCCGCAGCCGGTCGGTCACCAATTCTCCGCCGATTCTACGGGTGCTTATATTCCCGCCGATGCCCCCGGCTACCAGTGGTACCCGCTGAACCAGAGCCTTGAAAGCGATATCCGCGCTATTGAGCAGGCAAGCGACTATGTGCTCGAATGGGTTGAATCTCAGGCAGACACCTATGCTTCGGTGAGTCTGCTGGGCTTCTCTCAGGGTATGGGTATTGCGACCTCTATGGTGCGCCATGCGCCGGGGCGTTTCAAAGCGCTGATTGGTCTGTCCGGGTACGCTGTGCCTGAAGAAACTGACTACTTCCACGATGAAGAGCTCAAGAAAACTGAACTGCCCGTCTTCTTCGGGCGAGACCAGGAAGACCCGGTAATTCCTCAGGATTATGTGAATTACACCTACGATTGGATTCGCAAGTACACCGACGGTATTAAGGTGCTCTACGCGGGTGCCGGTCACGGTGTCTCCGCAATGGAGGTGCGCCACGTGGGCGAATTTATTGAGGTGAAGATTCTGGGCAAGGAGCCCGTCATTCGTGCTTCTAAGGTCGCCGAAGCCGCAGGAGAGTAGTAGAACGTAGCTCAAAGCCCCGGTCAGTGAGGTACTGACCGGGGCTTTTAGTCTAAGCCTAGTCTTCGCGGGCAACTACAACGGTGACACCATTGAGCGTGACTTCATCGCCCACATGCAGCTGCTTGCCGCGCGCCTCCTCAATCTCACCATTGACCTTCACCAGCCCGTAGCTAATGACTTCACGAGCCTGGGCGCCGTCTTCCACAAGATTCGCCAGTTTCAAAAACTGACCCAGGCGAATCATCTCATCACGAATATAAATCTGATCCATAGCATCTCAGTGTACCCCCTGACGAAAAAGCCCGGCAATGGTACCCTTATATTTTGACCTGATGTTCGGTAAGCAGCACGCTCGCCGAGAATCAACGCACGCCATAAACCAATGGCGCCAGCACTACAAGGAGAACAACACATGGCTGAAAAGTCCACCCTGGACAATGTTATTTCCCTGGCAAAACGCCGCGGCTTCGTCTTCCAGGCGGGTGAAATCTACGGCGGTTCCCGCTCCGCATGGGACTACGGTCCGCTGGGCGTGGAGCTGAAGGAAAACATCCGTCAGCAGTGGTGGCAGCGTTTCGTGCGCTCGCGCTCGGATATGGTGGGTCTGGACTCTTCCGTAATCCTGCCGCGCCAGGTGTGGGAAGCATCCGGCCATGTGGCAACCTTCACCGACCCGCTGGTGGAGTGCCTCTCCTGCCATAAGCGCCTGCGCCAGGACCACCTGCTGGAGGCCTTCGCCGAGAAGAAGGGCCGCGAGGCTGAGGGCATGGCAGAGATCGCCTGCCCCAATTGCGGTACCCGCGGCGAGTGGACCGAACCGCAGAATTTCTCCGGTCTGATGAAGACCTACCTGGGTCCGGTGGATAACGAAGAGGGTCTGCACTACCTGCGCCCCGAAACCGCTCAGGGTATTTTCGTGAACTTCAACAATGTGGTCACCGCAAGCCGCAAGCGCCCGCCCTTCGGCATTGGCCAGATCGGTAAGTCCTTCCGCAACGAGATCACCCCGGGTAACTTCATTTTCCGTACCCGCGAGTTCGAGCAGATGGAAATCGAGTACTTCGTGCACCCCGACGATGCTCAGAAGTACTACGAGCAGTGGATTGAAGACTGCTGGAACTGGTTCGTTGACCTGGGTATTAACCCGGATAATATGCGCCGTTTCGACGTGCCTGAGGCCGACCGTGCGCACTACTCCGCCGGCACCATGGACCTGGAGTACCGCTTCGGTTTCCAGGGCGGCGAATGGGGCGAGCTCATGGGCGTTGCGAACCGCACCGACTACGACCTGGGCGTGCACAATGAGCACTCCAACGCTAAGCTGGAGTACTTCGATCAGGCATCCGGCGAGCGTTACGTACCCTACGTGATTGAGCCTTCCTTCGGTCTGACCCGCTCCATGATGGCATTCCTGGTGGACTCCTATGTTGAGGACGAGGCCCCCAACACCAAGGGCGGCGTGGATAAGCGCGTTGTGCTCAAGCTGGACCCGCGCCTGGCACCGGTCAAGGCTGCTGTCCTGCCCCTGTCCAAGAAGCCCGAGCTGGCTGAGCCTTCCCGCAAGCTGGCTGATGAGCTCTCGGCACTGTGGAATATTGACTACGACGAGGCGGGCGCTATTGGTCGCCGCTACCGCCGCCAGGACGAAATCGGCACCCCGTTCTGCATTACCGTGGACTTCGATACTCTCGAGGATCAGGCTGTGACCATTCGCGAGCGCGACACCATGGCTCAGGAGCGTGTGGCACTGGACCAGGTGAAGTCTTATCTGGCTGCGCGCCTGGTGGGCTAAATAATATATAAGTTAGCTCTAGTCTAGTGACCGGCAAAGGGGCGGGTGCCTATAGGCACCCGCCCCTTTGCTATACCCTTTTCAAGGTGTAGTGGGCGATAGGGGAGCATGAGCCTGTGCGCTCTCAGCGTGCTTTATTCTCTAGCGCCCGCGCCAAAGCGCACCGTACAATAGGGGAAGATAAAGAATCCGTGCACGAAAGGTACACACATGGCATATGAGATTCGCCCCTGGCGCGAAGGCGATGACTTGGCTCTGCTGCAAATCTGGGGAGACGCCGCCAATACGAACGAGCAGCAGCAGCGTGCCGCCTTCGGCCCGGATATGAACGCCCCGTATTTTAGCCGCACACTGGTTGCCACCGATAATGATGTGCCCGTGGCAGCCGCTGTAATTACTTCTTCTGCGCTGCATCCTTCCCGCCTGTGGTCCTATGTTGAGGTGGCAAAGGATCACCGCCGTCAGGGTCTGGGTACCGAACTGCTGGCTCGTCTGGAACGTACCGCTGAGGAGTTCGGTCAAATCACCGCTCTGCGCGTAAAGCTTGCGCCTTTTAGCAGCGGTGAACAGTTCGCTCAGGCTAAAGGTATGCAGCTCATTCAGCGTTCGCGCATGGTGCGTATTGAGGCGGGCGCGATCCCCCCGGTGCCCCTGCGTGAGGATGAGAACGGCAAGCCGACCCAGGCGATTGAGGATATTGCCACCGGCTCTGTGGAACTGACCGCGGCCCTGTGGGATTTCTACCAGCAGGCTCATCAATGGGATGTGCCCGGCCAGGTGGGCCTGGGCACCGTGAACCGCTATTTCCTCTCCGATGAGGCTCGTGCTTTTGGCGCCGTGGTGCTGCGCGACCATATTCGTCAGGCGGCTGCCGAGGGTAAGAAGGGCGCTATTATCGCCTTTGCCATTAGCTACCACCCCTTTGAGAGTGATGAGGCGGCACGCCTGGTGACTGAAGACACCCCGACCGAGCTGCTGCTGGGCTATGATTTTGAGAATCCCGGCGCGGTGGAGGCGATTATGCAGCTTCTGTCCCTGCTGACCGTCAAACACCCGGTGCTGGTGGAAGTGGATGACGATATGACCGCCCTGGTGGAGGTCACCGATGTGCTGCTGCGCAACGGCACCGCCTCGGTAGAGGACGACCCGACCCTCATCTACGCCACTCGCTAAGAAAGGCTGGAAAAGATGCCTGTAGCTCGTAATTATGGTTTGTCCTGGATTGATAACGACGCCCTGTTCGAGGTGAGTCGTAAGGCATTCGCCAAGAGCTTCCAGAAAGCAAACGCTCCCTTTGACCCGGAAGAGAGCAAGAACGCTATTGACCCCTTCAACGCGCTCTTACTCATGGGCGCAACTGGTCGTGGCTATCAAGCCTGGGTTCAGTCTGAGCGTGAGCGCCAATTTGGTAAAACTCTGCAGAATGCTACCGGTAATTGGCACCAGACCGTTCTGGGTCTGGCTCCTCGCTGGAAGAATAAGGGTTCTAATGGTGGTGTTTTTGATATTGAGAGCACCGAGCCCGTCCTTGGCTTTGGTTCTGAACCTTATATGTCGGTGCATGTGATTGCCGAGGTGAAGAACAAATACAACACCATTAAGGCATCTGATGAGCGTGAAACCCACCGTAAGCTAGAGGATCAGGCGAAGTCCCGCGGCAAGGATACGGTCGCGTATCTTATCCAGATTATTCCCGATAAGAAGCAACGCTATAACAAGCCGTGGGTTCCCTCCGGTGCGCGCGAGAGTAATCGCGTATACGTGATGGATGGGCATACCGCCTACGATCTTGTCTTTGAATACCCAGATGCTTTGAAGGAGCTCTATTTAGCTCTTCCGCACATTATTAATGATGTGCTGGTGGCTGAAGGCTTTAGCGCTACTGATTTGAGTGCAGATGCAGAAGAGATATCCGCTCTGTTCGGGGCTACTTTCGGTCGGTAGAAGGAAGAGCCCATAAACAATAAAAGTGGGCTTGGATAATCATCTCATGGTGATTATCCAAGCCCACTTTTTGTTTTTAGAATAGAGTCGGCGCAGAAGAATACTGTTCGGCTACCTCGTGGTTAATAAGCTCAGAATCCACGGGAGCAATTGGCTCTACTTCTTCCAACTCAATATATTCATCCTCGGTACGTCCCTCAATCATTGCTCGTACAGCACGACCGATATGGAATGCCATGTTGGAAGGGACGGCGTTACCAATCTGCTTGTACTGCTGGGAAATAGACCCGGAGAACTGCCACTCATCGGGGAAAGACTGAATACGCGCGTATTCGCGAACCGTCAGTGGACGGGTTTCACTCGGGTGGCAACGCTCGGTCTGCTTTTGAGCGGGGCTACATGTCAGGGTCAGCGAAGGCTCATCCCAGGAGAGGCGACGAGCCATGCCGGTCTTGCCACCGCCCAGATGGTACGAACCGCCCAAATATTCTTTCTGAATATCCTCGGGCAAATCCCTCCAATAGCCACCGGGAGGCACCAGCTCCAGCACCTTACGCTTCTTCTCCGGGTAGCTCTGACCGGGAGACTCGGGGCACTGGCCGATAGCTTCCCACAGGCTAATAATGTAGTCACGTTCCTTGGGGAAAAGAATCGCGGAATCAATATCGCTTCGCACGCCGATGAGAAGCAGGCGCTCGCGCTTCTGAGCGACATCGTGGTACTGTGCTCGTACAATACGGTAGGCAACCTTATAGTGGCGTCCCTTGTCATCGCGGATGGACTGAAGGGTCTTCAGCATGGTTTGCAGGGTTCGACCGTTATCGTGGCGCAACAGGCCCTTAACATTTTCGCCCACAAAGACCTTGGGCATGACTTCCTGAACGGCACGAGCAAATTCAAAGAAGAGCGTTCCTCGAGTATCTTCAAAACCGCGAGACTTACCTGCGTAGGAGAACGCTTGGCAAGGGAAGCCACCCTCGACCAGGTCAATCTCGTTGTAGAAAGGAGTGAAATCAACCTTTGCAACGTCACCCTCGACCACGTTCCACTGGGGGCGGTTGGTGCGCAGAGTCTGCGCAGCGGAAGGGTCAATTTCAGAAAGAAGCTGGTGCGAGAAACCAGCATTTTCCAAGCCGGAGGCGGTGCCACCTCCACCTGCAAATAGGTCAATGGAGGAATAGAGAGTTTCCTCAGAGGCGCGGAGCACCTTGTACTGGTCTACATCGCTAACTTCACGGCAATGACGCTTTTGCTCAACACGCTGAATTTCTTCTGTGTCGAAGATGCGATGACCGGAAGCATTACGCTCAGCACGAATAATGCCGGATTTATCCCAGCGGCGTAGGGTGTCGATAGAGATGCCGAGCTGCGCGGAAGCTTCGGAGATAGTCAAATGTGCCATGCCATAATTATAACCCATGCATAGGCAAGGGGTATAAATTTTTAGTACATTAGTGCAGAAAAATACTAGAACATAGATGCTGGGTATGCGGGGATTTGCGCAGCTGTGCCACAATAGAAAGCGTGACTGAGCAAGCAACACACCTGAAACTTCCGCCCCTGCAGCTGGGCAAACTCACCATTGACAACCCCGTGGTCCTGGCCCCCATGGCGGGCGTGACCAATAAAGCCTTCCGCCGCCTCTGCCGCGAATACGGCGGCGGCCTGTACGTGACCGAAATGGTCACCGCGCGCGCCCTGGTGGAGCGCCGTCCCGAATCCCTGCGCATTATTGACCACGACCCCGACGAAACCCCGCGCTCCATCCAGATCTACGGTGTGGACGCCGTGAACGTCGGCAAGGCTGTGCGCATGGTCGTTGAAGAAGACCGCGCCGATCATATCGATCTGAACTTCGGCTGCCCCGCGCCCAAGGTCACCAAGCGCGGTGGTGGCGCGGCTCTGCCCTGGAAGACCGACCTGTTTACCGCAATCGTACAGACCGCGGTCAAAGAGGCGAGCCGTAACGACATTCCCCTGACTATTAAAATGCGCATGGGCATTGACGACGAGCACATTACCTACCTGGAGTCCGCGAAAATTGCGCGTGATTCCGGCGTCGCCGCCATCGCCCTGCACGGTCGAACCGCCGCTCAGCACTACTCCGGTCACGCCAATTGGGACGCTATCGCAACCCTGCGCGAGGCGATCCCCGACGTGCCGATCCTGGGTAATGGTGATATTTTTGCCGCGGAAGACGCTGTGCGCATGGTTGAGCAGACCGGCGTGGATGGCGTGGTCATTGGTCGTGGATGCATGGGTCGCCCCTGGCTCTTTGGCGACCTGCAGAATGCTTTTGAGGGTAGTAGCGAGCGTATTCGCCCGAGCTTGAGCGAGGTTGCCGCCATGATTTACCGCCACGCCGAGCTGCTGGTGGAAGCCTTTGGCGATGAAACCCGCGGCCTGCGTGAAATCCGCAAGCATGTTGCCTGGTATTTCAAGGGCTACCCGGTTGGTGGCGAGCTGCGCGCCAAAATGGCGAATGTGCCCGATCTGGCAACCTTCCGCGAATTGCTGGCTCAGCTGGATCACAGTGTGCAGTACCCGGGTGCGGCGGTTGAGGGTTCGCGCGGTCGCGCCGGCAGCCCGAAGAAGCCGCACCTGCCCGATGGTTGGTTGGATTCGCGTATTCTGGGCGATGCTGAGCGCCTGGGTCTGGTGGAGGCTGAGCTGGATATTTCCGGCGGCTAAACCAGCTTGTCCATCGCTAAAAGCCCCGGGGTCCTTTTCACTGCTGCGTATAGAGTGTCTATAGAGCGGCGGGGGAGTGCCCCGGGGCTTTGCTGTACCCTCGAGCTCTGTGAAAGAGTGCATAAAATAGCTGCGTCATAATCTGTTATATTCGCCTGCTAATGCAACCACAGGGATAGACTAAAGATAAGAAGCATGGGGAAGGAAGCCCGCGCATATTCGCTCGTGAATGATCAGGGGTGAACACAACTTACAGGGGGGTATCTATGAACTCTGGGCAGAATCCCGAGCCCTATCCCACTGTGCCTCCTCCTGCCTCCACTGAACCTGCGCAGCACACTGAGCTACCCGTCTGGCCTGTGCAGGCTACCTGGCCGGCCAAGCCAACCTGGGCGCAGTTGCGTGCCCGTATGCTCCCTGCGTGGTTCCGCCGCACCGGATATAAATTTGCATCCCTTGCATACCCGCTGCCCTTTAGCGCTCGTATTAGTGCCGGTCATCTGCCTCCGGCGGGTCCTGTGTGGTTTGGTAGCGTGATGGGTACCAGTATGGTGGCTATGCTCGCCGGTCTCTATGAGCTGCGCGCCCTGGCTATTCCGATGCTTTTTCTCAATCTGGTGCTGGTGACCTACCTGTGCTTATCGTTTACCAGACAGTGTATTAAAGACCCCGGCGTGCTGCTGCAGAATATGAGTGATGGTGCGATCATTCCCTATTGGGGTCTGGTCGCTATGGGGCTTATGTCTACCGGCTCATCCACCCTGATTGTGTTGCCCATGCTCGGCTACCGTCTGCTGCCGGCGGCTCACGCGGTGGATATTGGCATGTGGATTGTCGGAAGCGCCATTGGTTTTATTTCAGCCTTTGGTTTTGCTGGGATGCTCATGAAAAATAACCTGGGTCGCCCTGTGCCCGCCTGGGGTTTGCCTCTGGTATCCCCCATGGTCACGGCAACCACCAGCGCCGCCATGTCCGATGGCGCGCAGGGTATTCATATGAAAATGTTCCTGCTGACTATTGGTGTGCTGGGTTTTTTCCTTGCCTGGATTCTGGGCATTATTGTCTTTGGCGTGACCTATGAGTACGCCTGGTTTGAAAAGCCCCTGCCGGATATTTTGGCGACCTCCACTTTTATTCCGCTGGGTATTATCGGTCAGAGCGCGGCGGCGGCGCAGGTGCTGCAGAGCCGCATCGGTATTTTTATGACTCCGGATGCTGCCGAGGCGCTGGAATCTATTGCCCGCTGGTACGGCGCGATTTTGCTGCTGATTGGTATGCCTCTGCTGCTCTGGGCGATGTTTTTCTCCTACCGTGCTTTTGCCCGCAAGGCTCCTTTTGTACCCGGCTGGTGGGCAATGACTTTCCCGGTGGGCACCTGCTCTCTAGGCGCCCTGTATATGGGGTGGGATGTGTGCGCTGCTGTGCTTTTTGCTCTGCTGGGTGCACACTGGCTGCTGTGTGCGGTGGCTAGTCTTCAGGCTCTAGTAGCGCAGCGTAAGCTCAAGGAACCTCACCACGAAGCGCCCTAAAGCACTGTGAAGCACCGTGCGCTGAGTGCATAATATGCCCCTCCTGAAGCTGTGCATAAGTGCGCCGGTACTACAATGGGAGGGTGGCAGGTTTAATACGTAAAGAAGATATTGACGAGGTTCGCTCCCGCACCGACATACGCGAAATCATTGAAGGCTATGTCACCCTCAAAACCGCGGGTATTGGAACCTTCAAGGGGTTATGCCCGTTCCACGATGAGCGCACCCCTTCCTTTAACGTGCGCCCCGCCATGGGTACTTACCACTGCTTCGGCTGCGGCGAATCTGGGGACGTGTACTCCTTCATGATGGCAATGGAGCACACGAGTTTCGTTGAAACCGTGGAGCGCCTTGCCGCACGCCTGAACTACGAGCTGCATTATGAGGGCGGGGGAGGCGCAGACCGCTACGAGGCGCATCAGCGTCGTCGCCTGCTGGATGCCCACAAGGTCGCCGCTGAATTCTACGAAAAGCAGCTCTATTCTGCAGAAGCCGGTGAAGCTCAGCGTTTCTTGGGCGCCAAGGGTTTTACTCCCGAGGACGCCAAGAAATTTGGCGTGGGATATGCACCGCGCGGCTGGGATAATCTGTATAAGCACCTGCGCGCAGCCGGTTTTAAAGATGAAGAGCTGCGCGCCACCGGCATGTTTTCCGATAACCGTTCGGGCGGCATGTATGACCGTTTCCGCGGCCGCGTGATGTGGCCGATTCGTACCGTGGCGGGTGAAACCATTGGTTTTGGCGCTCGCCGTATTTATGAGGATGACCAGGGTCCGAAGTATCTGAATACTCCCGAGACGTCCCTGTATAAGAAGTCTCAGGTGCTCTACGGTATTGACCTTGCCAAGCGATCCATGACCAAGTCCAAGCGCGTGGTTATTGTGGAAGGCTACACCGACGTTATGGCAGCTCATTTGGCGGGTGTGGATACCGCTGTGGCTACCTGCGGTACTGCTTTTGGTGCCGGTCATATTCGAGTGGTGCGCCGCATGATTACTGACGATGGATCCGGCGGCGAGATTGTCTTTACCTTTGATGGTGACGCTGCGGGTCAAAAGGCAGCCATGGCGGCTTTTGAGCAGGATCAGAGTTTCGTGGCTCAAACCTATGTGACCATTGTTGAAGATGGCATGGATCCTTGCGATTTGCGTCTGGCTAAGGGGGATGCTGCGGTGCGTGCCTTGATTGAGGCTAAGCGCCCGCTCTTTGAGTTCGTGGTGGAAACCACCCTCAAAGCCTATGATTTGTCCACGATTGAGGGTCGCGTGCTGGCTATGCGCGCGGTGGCTCCCGTGGTTGCCGGCATTAAGGATCGCGATTTGCGTAGCGCTTATATGCGTCGAGTTTCGGGCATGCTGGGTATGGGTTTGGATGAGGTGCAGCGTGCTGTGGCTGAGGCTCAGCGCAATCCTAAGCCTGCTCGTAGTGTGCCTTCTGCGCCGGCTGAGCCGAGTGTGGATTATGCGGCTCTTGCCGGGTATGCGGTGCAGGGTGTGAATCCTGAAGCTGCAGTTGTTCAGCAGGCTCAGCCTGTGCAGCAGAACTATCAGGCACAGGGTTATCAGGTACAGCCTGCTCAGGGGGCCGCTGCTTCGGCGACCGTTCAGCCCGGTGTTTCCCAGCCCGGTGTTCCGCAAACCGCTATGGCGCCTCAAGCTGCAGCTCAGCCGGGTAGCCAGCAGCTGCCTCCCGGTTTTGTGTCTCCCGTTGTGCAGGTGCCTGTGGTGCAGGATCCCACGGTTGATTTTGTAATGCCCTCTATTCAGGATCCGGTGGCTCGTGTGGAGCGTGCCGCCCTGGAGTCTGTGCTGCAGCTGCCTCAGCTGGTTTCTTATGAGCAGTGGCAGAATTTTGCGCGCTCGAAGTTCCGTTATAGGGTGCATCGTGAGATTGCGGCGGGTGTGGTACATGCTGCCTCTCATCTGGCGCCTGCTGCCGGTATTCAATGGCTTAATGCTGTGCGTGAGGGTGCTGACCCTGCGGTGCATGCGGCGATTGCTCAGTTCTCGGTGGAGCGTCTGCCGGTGGCTAATGATCAGCAGCAGCCCTTCTATGTGCACGGGGTCATGTGTTCTTTGCAGGAAGCGCAGATTGCTCGCCGTAAGTCGGATTTGATGATGCACCTGCAGCGTCTTAATCCTGAGACGGAGGCGCTGGAGTATCAGGCGGTGCAGCGTGAGTTGCTGGATTTGGAGCGTGAGCGTAGGGCTTTGCGCAGTTCATCCAGCGCCTAGAGTTCGCGCTTGGGCGCATGGGGGAAGGGATGGCTCCGCAACCCGATATGTATATGTGATACAGTTCATGTCATTTCGATTTGCGGAGCTCCCAAAACCCCGGTATAGTTATTACTCGTTGAAGGGGAAACCCGGAAAAAGAAAAAACAAAATATTCCTCCGTAGCTCAATTGGCAGAGCATTCGACTGTTAATCGAAGGGTTACTGGTTCGAGTCCAGTCGGGGGAGCAAACGAAAAGCCGCTCACTGAGCGGCTTTTCTGCTTTCTGGGATAATACCCGTACTCTAGGAGAAGACGGGGATACGTTATGGATTATTCTCCAGATTCACCCGCTGAAGCCTATGCTCGTGCAGAGCGTATTGTTATAGCTGCCCTCACTGGAGAGCTGAAGTATGAGCGCTAGCTGAGGGAATCGGCTAGAAAAATCACAGTCGATTAGAGTCGTAGAACGCGAAAAATCCACACGAAGCCTCTTAAAGCGCGCTAAAATAAAAGTCTGTGGAGTGTACGCTCCACTCCACGTATCGCATTCATAGAAGAGGGTGGGCATGACCACTAATACTAATCCCAAGGGCATTCGTGCCGGTATTGCGGGGATTAAGAGCGGCGTCACGAACATCATCGGTGCCGCAAAGCTGATCTCTCGCGATGGCCGCGAACAGCTCAAGGACGAAATTGCTATTGCAAAGCACGAGCTCAAGACCAAGGGCATTGCCGTTGGTAAGGGCGCAGCATTTTTGGTAGTTGCTGTTGTTTTTGCACTGCTGCTGACCATTGCCCTGGTCTCCGCAATCATTCTGGGCCTGTCGACCGTTATGCCCGGCTGGGCTGCGGCTCTGCTTGTCTCCCTGGTTTTCCTGATCATTCTGGCTATTTGCGCGCTGATCGGTATTAAGCGCGTCAAGGCTGAGCTGCCCTTCAAGCCCGAGTCCGCTATTTTCGGTGTGCTCTTTGACCTGGGCGTGCTCAAGGAAGGTAGCGCAATGACCGCTGAGCGTCTGAGCGCTGAAATTCAGGAGCGCGCAGAGGCTAAGCGTCAGGCTGCCGAAGAAGCTGCTGAGAAGGCACGTCAGGAAGCTGAAGAGCGCAAGGCGCGCGGCGAGGAAGAGCCCAAGCCGCCGACCATTGAGGAAATCAAGGCACGCGCCGCTGAGCGCCGCACCTACCTGGCAAGCCTGCGCGATCAGCTTGAGGTTGACGCCAATGGTGTTCAGGCTGGCACCGAGCATCTGATTGCCGGCGTTAAGGCAATCCCCAGCGAGGTTGCTACCGAGGTCAGCCAGGCAGGTAAGCGCCTGCAGCAGAACATCTCCAAGCCCGAGGTTGTTAAGGCTCGTTGGGTATCCTTCACCGCTCTGG
The DNA here is from genome assembly GCF_030540545.1 of Rothia sp. (in: high G+C Gram-positive bacteria). Classification (GTDB taxonomy): domain Bacteria; phylum Actinomycetota; class Actinomycetes; order Actinomycetales; family Micrococcaceae; genus Rothia. Next base: position 226,498 of record NZ_JAUNVZ010000003.1, read on the forward strand.
GTGTATCCCTGACCGCGGCTGTATCTTTCCTGCGTAAGCTGCTGCGCCGATAATACTCGCGCCACTTATCGCTCACAGCGCCCCGTACTGTACTACTACAGTGCGGGGCGCTGTACTATACTTTTCCCTCTGCCCAAACTTCCAGTAAACTCCCAGGGCATAAGGCGCCCCAGAATTAGCCCCGCACCATGGGCACTCGATACACTGGATAGGAACAGAAATCGGTCAGCCACAGACATCACCATCCACCGATAAACCACACAATCCATACCCCAGGAGCAAAGCATGAAGCAGGCAGAGACGATCCTCATCGGAGCCGAAACCTACCCGCCCGATATTAACGGTGCGGCACAATTTGGTCACCGCCTCGCCACTTCTATGCTCAAGCGCGGCCACGCAGTCCACGTGGTTGCCGCAAGCCCCATGCCCGGCCCCAGCTACACCACCGTGGTCGAAGGTGGCATTGTGGAGCACCGACTGCGCTCGCACCTGCCCCCGACCCACGAGAATATTCGTATTTGCACCCCCTGGGAGATTTGGCGCGAGGTCGGTCAGATCCTCGATGAGGTTAAACCCGATGTGGTGCACATTCAGTGCCACTATATTATTGGTCGTGTGCTGGCTCTTCAGGCCCAGCGCCGCAATATTCGCGTGATTGCCACCAATCACTTTATGCCCGAGAACCTCAGCCCCTTCCTGCCTTTCCCGCAGCCGGTTAATGATGCGATTGCTTGGGCTACCTGGCGCGATATGCGTCGCGTGTTCTCTCGCGCCTCCGTGGTTACCACCCCCACTCAGATTGGTGCGGACGCCATGGAGACTCGCGGTAAGTTCACCACCCCGGTCATGCCTGTCTCTAATGGTATTGAGATTAGCGACTACGAGGCAGCCGATGGTAAGAACCTGCGCGGCTCCGACGATAAGCTGCGTATTGCTTTTGTGGGTCGATTGGCACGCGAAAAGAATGTGGACGTGCTCATTGAAGCTCTCTCCCTGCTGCCCGAATCCCTCAACCACGTGCTGCTGAATATTGCCGGTGGCGGCGAGCTGCGCGAAGAGCTGGAGGCAAAGGCCCGCGAATGCGGTGTCGCCGATCGAGTATTCTTCCAGGGCTTTGTGCCCGATGAGAAGCTGCCGGATGTTTACCGCAGCGCCGATGTTTTCTGCCAGCCCGGTACCGCCGAGCTGCAGTCCCTGGTGACTCTGGAGGCAATGAGTGCCGGTGCCCCCGTGGTGCTGGCAAACGCTATGGCTCTGCCTCATCTGGCAAAGGACGGCGTAAACGGTTACCTCTTTGAACCCAATAATGCTAAGGACCTGGCGGAGAAGCTGGAGGCTGTGCTTTCCCTACCTGCCGCTAAGCGTGAAGCAATGGGTCAGGCAAGCCGCGAGATGGTCAGCTACCATAGCGCCGATAAGACTTGGGAGATCTTTGAGGAGCTCTATGTTTCTGATGCTCCCTATGAGCATTTTCTCTCTGAGCACGCCAAGGGCTAAACTCGGCGCTTAATCTCGGTGAGCTTCCGGTTCTGAGGAGGAGAAAGAAGCAAATCCAATAGGTGTTCAAAGCCTTTCCTGGAAAAATCCTGAGAGCATGACCCAAAACTCGCACCGGCACGAAAAAATAGGGTAATCTTATACAAGTGCTTTGACAGCGAAGGCTGTTGGGGAACACTGTGGGGTGTTAGCTCAGCCGGTTAGAGCAGGGGACTCATAATCCCTTGGTCGCGGGTTCGAGTCCCGCACGCCCTACACTACCCCCGTTCAAGTCCTCACTCGAGGCTGAACGGGGGATTTTTTATACCCCTATCGCGCGCTAATAGTGCGTGAACTCATCGACGATAGAGAAAACTCTCATGACACACCATACTCCGGAGCGTGTACGTACCAAACGCGCACCCCGCACCATCGTTGCCACGGTGCTACTGAGCATCCTGGCGCTCATCCTCGCCGCCTGCGGCGCCCGTCTGGAAACCAACCTCACCATGGAAGAGGGCGGCAAGGGCACCCGCATTATGTACACCGACTTCAACCTCAAAGAAGACGCGAATTACATTAAGGGTGGCGCCGATGCGCTGGATGCTTCCATGCGCAAGCACCTGCCCAAGCAGCTGACCTTCGACGGCATTACCCGCGACGGCGATAAGGCACGAGCCACCTTCAAGCTCAGCTTCGATTCCCCCAGCGACTACCAGGCGAAGGTTAAGGAACTGCTCAAGACCAGCGGTTCGAGCATTGACCCCTCCATCACCCTCTCCGAAACTAAAGAGGGCCTGGTCACCGGCGTGCGCGTGAACGAAAACTTCGCTACTAAGGATCTGCTGGGCTGGATCCCCGAATCCCTGGTCGTGGACGGCGTGATCGAGTCCAGCCGCAAGAGTAGCGTGCTCGGCAGCGAAGAGAAGACCGTGCTGACCTATCAGGGTAAGGAAATCAAGAGCAGCTCCTACACCCGACTGCAGGTTACCGATGTGCAGGATAACGGTTTCAACTCCCTGGTGCTCAAGCTGCAGATTACCGATAGCTCCAAGGCAGAAGCCAAGATCTACCTGCTCGCCAAGGACATTATGAGTCCCGAGCGCGGCCAGACCGTGGATAATTACCTCAATGCTCATCTGCCTACCAATGCCAGCGTTAGCCGAGGTATTGACGAGCAGGCTGTTAAATCTGCGGGTCTGTACTATCTCAATATGCCCACCAGTGAGGATGGCAAGGCGCAGATCGGTCGTACCGTCTCCTTTAGCGGCAGCATGGAAGAAATCCAGGCTGGTCTGAAGAAGCTGCTGGGTGATAGTACCTCCCTGCAGTACTCCTCCGAGCTGAAGAACGACAGCGGTTCCCTGTACGTCTACGACCAGGTCAAGGGCACCATTAACTGCACCTCCGTATGCTCCCCGGGCGCCAAGATCTACACCGATATTGACAGCTCTCAGGGTTCTTCCACTAGCGAGCGTTCCTACAATAAGAATTACAGCGACACGAAGGAAAGCGACGGCAAGCTCGAGCTCTCTGCATACCACCGCACCCGCGTGGAAATGAAGAGCGTAAAGGTTGAAACCATCGTCAAGGACAACCAGAGCGTTGAAGCGAAGTTCAGCTTCGGTTTTGACGCCGAGCAGGCAAAGGTCGCTGACGCTTCCCTGCGCAATAGCTTCAAGCTGCCCGAAGGTCAGGAGGGCGAAGTAAGCACCCGCGAAGAGAACGGCCAGGTCTACTACGAGGCAACCCTGACCGGTAAGGATCCGAAGGAATTCGAGTCCCGTCTGCAGGCGTACCTGCCTAATTCCTCCTTCTCCATGAGCGAGCGTGCCTTCTATGCGCCCTTCGGTGAAGACTACCGCCTGAACGCCAAGTACATGGTTGGCGCTAAGATCGACTCGAGCTTCAAGGGCTCCTACGATTTCAAGCTGACCATGCCCGATGAGCTTTCCAAGACCGGCAGCGATGTGCCCTATAAGGATGCTGAAGTTTCCGGTAAGGAAATCACCTACCATCAGGAATCTATGAGCGGTTCCTCCAGCGCCAATAGCAAGGACTTCACCCTGCAGGCTCACGGTATTACCCTGATGAGCATGATTATTGACGGCGTGCTGGTTCTGCTGATCCTTGGCGGTATTGTGCTGATTATTCGTGCGATTCGTCGTTCGGCTAAGAAGCGTGCCGAGGCAGTGGTGAACCCCGTGGTTGCAGTTCCGGCAGCTAACGCACCGGTAGCGAATGCGGCTGCTAACTATGCACAGCCTGCGCCCGCTCAGGCAGCTCCTGCCCAGGCTGCACCTGTACAGCCCGCTCCGGCAGCTCCCGCGCAGCCCGCAGCACCGGCTCAGACTATTCCGGCTCCCGCCGTACCCATGCAGAATATTCCCGCGCCCGCAGCGCAGCCGAATGTTCCTCCGGTACCGCCGGCAAATATTCCGCCCGCGAATATTCCTCCGGTGAATATCCCGGCGCCCAACAGCCAGCCGACTCCGCCGCCTCCGGCGCCCGGTCAGTCCAATGGCTACGGTAGCTACGGCCAGTCCTAAATAAGACACATGCCCGTGTTGATTCTTTCTTCAGAATCAGCACGGGCATGTTTATGTGTTGGAAATAATAGAGCAGGGGTGACGGGTCGGAGGGCAAAATAATAGTCAGTCGGATACTATAAATCTGTACTCACTCGAAAGTACTTTCCTATCACACTCAAAGGACACCATGAAGCACACATACACTGCGCTGGCAATGATTGCGGCGCTCGCACTGGCAGGCTGCTCCTCCAAGGCAGACACCACCAATAACGCACCCGTTAAGGGTTCCAGCAGCTCGGCAAGCGCATCTGCTTCCGCCTCTGCATCTGCTTCGGCTAGCGCAAGCCCCAGCGCCACCAAGAGCGCATCCGCTAGCGTAAGCCCTAGCGTAGTTCCCAGCGTGAGCGTTGAGACCACTCAGGCTCCTGTTCAGACCACCCAGGCAGCGGTGGAGGCACCGGCACCGGTTGAGACTACCACTCAGGCCGCCTATGTGGCTCCGGCCCCCGTACAGACCACCACCCAGGCCGCCTATGTGGCTCCGGCCCCCGTACAGACCACTACTCAGGCGGCTTATGTACCCCCGGCTCAGCAGCAGCCCGCTGCCCCGGTACAGAACGAGAATGTGTACTACGCTAACTGCGCGGCAGCACGTGCAGCCGGTGCCGCCCCGATATATAAGGGACAGCCCGGTTACCGCTCCGCTCTTGACCGCGATAATGACGGTATTGCCTGCGACAAATAAGCTGTGCTGATGAGCAGAATCAAGGCTCCAGAAGAGAATCTTCTGGAGCCTTGCGCTCTATCCGGCGCACAATACAAGAGGAGAAAGAGCGCAGGCACAGGGCTTCAACCAAATACACAGCTGGAGCATAGAAACACATGCTAGTATCAACCTAACCCGAGCCCTGCCCGCATCTAAAGCACCTGCGCACAGGGCACGGAACCCAGCCCATGTCGCCGAGCACAGCAAAGGAAAAGCATGCCCCAGACCTTTACGGCAGCCCGCGCACCCCGCAAGCACACCGCCGCCCAGCGCACCCTCGTGCTGCTTGCCTCTGCCCTCATGCTGATCCTCACCGCCTGCGGCACCACCAAAATGGGCACCTCCATAAAAATCACCAGTCCCGGCTCCGGCAGCCGAACCATGACCATTACCTTCACCAAGGTCACCAGCTCCGACGCGCTTCATGGCGGAGTCGAGGCAGCAGAAAACTCGGTTAAAAACCATCTGCCCGAAGAGCTCAGCTATAACGGGCTGACCCGCGACGGCGAGAACGCCCAGCTGAGCTTTACCCTGGACTTCGCATCCCCGCAGGATTACCGGCAGAAGATCGCGTCCCTGCTCAGCGCCTCCGGTTCGAATATCACCCCCGATATTAAACTCACCGCCACCCGAGACACCCTGGTGCCCGGTATCCAATTTGAAGAGAATTTCACTTCCAAAGACCTCATGGGATGGCTACCTAAGGGACTGGTGGAGGATAAAGTGGTGTCATCCTCCAATGCTTCTAAGGTGCTGGGGAATGTGGGCGCAACTAGCGTGACCTACAATGGCGCCGAGGTGAAAAATTCCTCCTCGGATAAGGTCAAAGTCTCCGAGGTCAAGGACTACGGATTCCACTATGTTTTGATTCGCACCGCGATCAATAATGACGGCACCTACACCACCTCGGTGATGCTGCGCTCCCGCGAACCTATGAAGACCGAGCAGCGCACCGCCGTCGATACCTATCTCAACCAGCACGTACCTACCGGGGCTGAGGTACGCCGCGGTGCCGAAGCCTCCGCCTTTGCCGAGATTACTAAGCTCTCTTCCCGCAGCGATAGCAGCGAGGAAGAAAATATGGGTCGCACTATTAGCTTTATGTCCCGCAGTATGGATGAGCTCAATGAGGATTTAGGTGCGATTTTTGGCCGCTCCTTGAATCTGCAACGCACCACCAGCGCCCAGGTAACTGAGGACGGTGTGCAGCTGGCTGAAGAATTCACCGGACGTATGGACTGCTCCCTGCTGTGCTCCCCGCAGGGTCAGGGCGGTTACCTACAGCTGCGCGACGCCCAGGCAGCCCCCAATACTTTCTATAGCGGCACCAAAGATAATGTCAGCAATGCCTCCAGCCGTATTAGCCGCGATCTGAAGCTGCGCTATGAGCATTCCCTGATCGCCCAGAGCACCGCGGTGGATGTGACCGTGGGGCTGAATAATAGTGTGCAGGCTCGCTTTGACTACGGTTTTGCCACCGCCGATATTGCTACCGCCTCGGATCAACTAGCGGCGTTTTTGAGGGCGCCGGATCAGAATAATTCCACCCTGAGCGTGCGCGAAGAAAACGGCACCACCATCTACTCGGTGACTATGAACGCCGCCAGCGTGACCGAATTTGAGCGTGCCCTGCAGGCCTATCTACCCGGCTCCCAATTTTCCATAGCAGACCGCGAGGGCTACCACCCCTTCGGCTCGACCTATAGTGTCTCTTCCCTTTTTGCCCTGGAGACTAAGGTGGGTCGTAACTATAACGGCTCCTTTGAGGCGCGCGTGAACCTGCCTGCGTTGAGCGCAATTCCCGCACAGCAGAGCGTGAAGGACGGCACCGAGATTAGCGCCGGGGATAACTCCGTGCGTATTTACCGCACTCAGGGGCTGGCTCAGGCTCAGCAGATTAACCTGCAGGCGCGCGGTATGAACCTGCTGAGCGTGATTATTGATGCGGCCCTTGTGCTGGCTCTGATCGCCGCCGTGTGGGTTTTGATCGCTCGCCGAGGTAAGCTGCAGCAGCGCCACCGCGCGATCCGTGCCCGCCGCGAAGCCTACCTTGCCGCTCATGCTCCCGTGCCCGGTGGCACACAGGATACGCATCGCGCTGCCGCTGAGAACCCTGAGCCTGCAACCGCGGTGCTTGCCGCAGGTTCCCTTGGTGCCCTGTACGGCGCCAATACCGCTCTGGCGCGCGAGGTTATGGATTCCGCTCCCGGCTCTTCAGAACAGAGCCTGGATGCAACCCGCGTGCTGCCCGACGTGCCTGCACCTTCTGCCCGGGGTGAGTCGGCTGCGGTGACCGAGGCGCTGGATGCAACCCGCGTGCTGCCCGAAAGTCTGGAGATGCCCCTGCCCGCTTCGGCTGAGAGCAGCGTGCAGAATACTCAGCCCCAAGATACCCAGGATACCCAGGAGCTGGGGGAGAGCGAGGAAACCATTGCCTTTACGACCCGGGTGCTGCCTCAGATTCCTGAGCCGATGCGCCCCGCCCAGCCTGAGGATGCTACGAGTGGAAAGCAGAGCGAAGAGCAGCACGAAGAATCGGCTGAAGAAGAGTCCGAGGAGAGCACTAGTGAGGTAGAGCAGGCAGAATCTCACGCAGAAAACGACGCATAGGATACTCCTCTAGGCAGCAAAATCACTGCCCGTAGGGTAAAGCCGCGAGGGTTCAATAGCGCGCGGTACGTTCAGCAAAGTCAGCGGGTCAATATACTCGCTGGCTTTTGCTGTATCCGTATCCGTTCCTTCTGGAATAATGCGCACGCCCCAGTGCAGGCAGGGGATAGAGCCGCACGGGCGAATCGAGCTATCCAGGGCGGCGATGCGCTCGCCCGCCTGCACCTCGCTACCCGTTGCCAGGGCATCGGCAACCGGTTCAAAGGAACTCTTGGAGCCGTCCTCGTGCTCAATGACAATGACCCGGCGATTGACCACGTACCCGCTAAAACTAATGCGCCCGGCAGCCGGTGCGTATACGGGTGTGTCAAAAGCGGGCATGCGCAGTTTGACCCCTCGGTGCCCGGCGGACCAGCGTTTTTCGGGTTTCTTAAAGGCGCGCACTACGCGAATATGATTCCTTCCGGTGGGGGAGAGGAAGACACCCCGCGCCGGGGTCGCCCTGTGGCTTAGAGCTAGTGAAGAAGCCTCAGTAGCAGAAGAGATGGGAAGTGCACCCGGCGAAAGCCCCAGAGGAAAAGCTACCACCGGGACGAAGAGAATACGTAGCAGAGCAGCAATCATAATGCCTCCTTTGCAATTCACAGAAGAATCAAGCAGATAGGCATATCTGAGCATTAAAAGTGGCACCTTGAGTGCCAGGCTGTGGATAAACGCGGCGAAAACTATCAAAACGGAAATTATCCACAGCCTCAGCCGGCTGTAGATATCTTTCATACCATAATCCGGGGTCATGAACCTGAGCCGGTGCCCAGATTGTGCGCTTATATGACGTGCAGATGATCTGGCATCTTCTCTCTTCCCGCTCGCCTAAACACAGTGAAAAGATACACGTAGAAGCATCGCCCAGGGTGCACTTAATGACATCCATGTAATTTTTCACCCCTTAACCCGGGATGAGCGCAGATTAAATGCGCTTAATGGGGTACACTTGTGTATTGCAGTGTGCATACCTGTGCCCACTGACGACGCGTATTGTGCGGCTTTCACGCTCAACGCCCGGTTTTAGCTGCCGGTCGTGTGGAAACCTATAGCACCTATGGTCCGCGACTCTTTCCAGACGCGGGAGGCGCCGAACAACCCAAGCCTACTGGGCTTCGTTGAGCGCAATACCAGGGGAGCATCCGCTCCGAAATCAACCATTAAACTACTATGCGCGCGTTCGTACTAGCCCGATATGGGAGGTCGGCGCGGCACCATTAGAAGGAGACGACATGCCCGTCGTAACTATGCGTGAGATGCTGGATTCCGGCGTTCACTTCGGTCACCAGACCCGCCGTTGGAACCCCAAGATGAAGCGTTTCATCCTCACCGAGCGCAACGGTATTTACATCATCGACCTGCAGCAGTCCCTGGCCTTCATTGACAAGGCTTACGAAGCTGTTAAGTCCACCGTTGCACACGGCGGCAACATCCTGTTCGTGGGTACCAAGAAGCAGGCTCAGGAAGTTATCGCTGAGCAGGCAACCCGCGTTGGTATGCCCTACGTGAACCACCGCTGGCTCGGTGGTATGCTGACCAACTTCAGCACCATTTCCAAGAGCATCGCTCGCATGAAGGAACTCGAGCAGATTGACTTCGACGATGTTGCAGGTTCTCGCTACACCAAGAAGGAACTGCTGCTCATGCGTCGCGAGTTCGAGAAGCTCGAGAAGACCCTGGGCGGTATCCGCAACCTGACCAAGACCCCCTCCCTGCTGTGGGTTGTTGACACCAAGAAGGAACACCTGGCTGTTAACGAAGCACAGAAGCTGGGCATCCCCGTGGTTGCAATTCTGGACACCAACTGCGATCCGGACGAAGTTGCATTCCCCATCCCGGGCAACGACGATGCAATCCGCTCCGTGAACCTGCTGACCCGCGTGGTTGCAGACGCAGTGGCAGCTGGCCTGATCGAGCGTAACGCCAAGAAGTCCGGCAAGGCTGAGGCAGAAGAGCCCATGGCTGCTTGGGAGCGCGAGCTGCTGGAGCAGCACGAGGCTGCTCAGGCTGCAGAAGCTAAGTAAGCTTTAACGTTTAGCCGTTTCTAACGGATAAACAGTGGAGGGCGCCCACCCGGTAAAGGGTGCGGTGCCCTCCGCCCCTATATTTTCAGAGAATTCCCTTATCTTCCGGGGATTCTAGGACACAATATCGAGGAGTTCACATAATGGCGAACTACACCGCAGCAGACATCAAGGCACTGCGCGAGAAGACCGGCGCAGGTATGCTCGACGTCAAGAAGGCTCTGGACGAGGCTAACGGCGACCAGCAGAAGGCTATGGAGATCATCCGCGTTAAGGGCCTGAAGGGCGTTACCAAGCGTGAGGGTCGTGCAACCGCTGAGGGTCTGATCGCAGCTCGCGTACACGAGGGCGTTGGCTACATGGTTGAGGTTAACTCCGAGACCGACTTCGTGGCTAAGTCTGACCCCTTCATCGCTTTCGGCGAGAACGTACTCGAGGCAGCTATTGCTGCAGGCGCTTCCACCATTGAAGAGCTGCAGGCTGCTTCCGTTGACGGCAAGACCGTTGAGGAACTGACCACCGAGGCCGGCGCACTGCTGGGCGAGAAGATCGTTGTCCGCCGTGTTGCACGCCTGGAGGGCGAGAACGTTGCAGTGTACCTGCACAAGACCTCCAAGGACCTGCCCGCTCAGGTTGGCGTTCTGCTGGCTGTTGAGGGCAAGGACACCGACAATGTGGCACACGACGTTGCAGTTCACATTGCAGCAATGAGCCCCAAGTACCTGGATGCTTCCTCCATCCCCGCTGAGCAGGTTGAGACCGAGAAGCGCGTGGCTCGCGAGACCGCAATTGCTGAGGGCAAGCCCGAGCAGATCCTGGACAAGATTGTTGAAGGCCGTCTGAAGGGCTTCTACAAGGAGAACACCCTGCTGGATCAGGACTTCGCAAAGGACACCAAGAAGTCCGTTGCTCAGATCCTGGACGAGGCAGGCGCAAAGGCTACCGGTTTCGCACGTTTCCGCGTGGGTGCCTAAGCTTAACGGCTGTTCTAACACCTATCAAATCTAGGTTTTAGCGCACATCTGAAGGGAGGTCGTCACATGACGGCCTCCCTTTAGCGTATCCTTATAGAGAGAAAAATTTTTGCCCGAGCGCCCCGTGCGGCTCTCGGGACAAGAGAACAACCACTGGAGGTAACCATGCCCGAAACTGCACATTCGATTCACCGCGATGAAACCGGTCGCCGCCGCGTATTGCTCAAGCTCTCCGGCGAGGTTTTCGGCGGTGGCGAAGTGGGTATTGACCCCTCGGTGGTGCGCGGCATTGCCAAGCAGATCGCCGCAACCGTTGGTGAGGTTGAAACCGCTATTGTGATCGGTGGCGGTAACTTCTTCCGCGGCGCTGAACTCTCCCAGGAGGGTATGGATCGTTCCCGCGCAGACTACATGGGTATGCTCGGTACCGTGATGAACTCCCTGGCTCTGCAGGATTTCCTGGAGCAGGAGGGCGTAGATACTCGCGTGCAGTCCGCTATCACCATGCCTCAGGTAGCTGAAACCTACATTCCCCGCCGCGCTATTCGCCATATGCAGAAGGACCGTGTGGTGATTTTCGGTGCCGGTGCGGGTCTGCCCTACTTCTCCACCGATACCGTGGCGGCTCAGCGCGCCCTGGAAATCCACGCCGATGAGGTGCTGGTGGCAAAGAACGGTGTCGACGGCATTTACACCGCCGACCCCAATAAGGACCCGAACGCTGAGCGTCTGTACAACCTGACCTATGATGAGGCGATGGCGCGCAATATCCGCGTGCTGGATCAGACCGCGTTCTCCCTGTGCCGCGATAATAACGTAACCATGCGTGTATTCGGCATGCAGGGCGAGGGCAATGTTTCCCGCGCTATTCTGGGCGAGAAGATGGGTACCCTGGTCACCCGCTAAGCTTAGCGCTTTACAGACTGTATATTAGTGCGCTCGTATTTATAGGGCGCAACCCCCTAGATAAAGGACACATAAATGATTGATGAGATTCTTGCTGAAGCCGGCGAGAAGATGGACAAGACCATTGAGGCTACCAAGGGCGAATTCGCGAAGGTTCGTACCGGTCGCGTGAACCCCGCTATTTTCAGCGGCCTGACCGCAGAGTACTACGGTGCACCCACCCCGCTGCAGCAGCTGGTTTCTTTCAATGTTGAGGATGCACGCACCGTCAAGATCGTCCCCTTCGATGTGAGCGCGCTGGCAGCCATTGAGAAGGCTCTGCGTGACTCGGATCTGGGCGTGAACCCCAGCAATGACGGCGCGGCTATTCGCGTGGTGATGCCCGAAATGACCGCTGAGCGTCGTAAGGAATACACCAAGCTGGTTAACTCCAAGGCTGAAGAGGCTCGCGTATCCGTACGTAATGTTCGCCGTAGCGCAAAGACCTCCATTGACAAGCTGGTCAAGGACGGCGAAATCGGCGAGGACGAGGGCGCACGCGCTGAAAAGGACCTGGACGCGCTGACCAAGAAGCACGTTGAGGCAATCGACGAGCTGTACAAGCATAAGGAAGCTGAGCTGCTGGCTGTCTAAGCCGCAGAAAGCTATATCAGGGTGCACGCTTGGCTTGGGTGAATCTCATAACACCCGGCCGGGCGTGCATTCTTCCCACGCGCTGAAAATAGCGCCTTGAGCGGCTCCGCTGTCACAGCAGCGGGGGAGAGCTCAGAACCTGAGAATTATTCACCGTAGAATCCACAGCACCCGTTCCGTTGAAATCCGGTCAGGAATAGGAAGGCAGAACTATGAGCGAGCAGGCAGAAGCTTCTAAGGCTGATGCGAGCACCGCAGTCGACCAGGCTCCCAAAGCCCCCAAGGGCGGGCGTAACCTCCCCGCCGCTATTGGTGTGGGTGCGGCTCTGGGCGCCCTGCTGCTGCTGGGTCTGTGGCTACCTCCCGTACTGGCGCTGACCGCCGCCGCTGCCTCGGTGCTGGGCGTATGGGAAATTCTTACGGTGCTCAATGACCGTGCGGGCTACGGTACCCCGCGCTGGGTGGCAGCGCCCCTTGCCTTCGCTTTTATTCCTGCCTCCTACCACTTCGGTTTGAAGGGTACCGCGGCGGCTCTCGGCGTATCCCTGGTGATTATTGCTATCGCTACGCTCTTTACCGGCTCCAAGCGTCAGGTCGGCTATTTCAAATCCCTGGGCGGCTCCATGATGGCAATGCTCTGGGTACCGACCCTGCTGGGTATTGGCCTGGCGTATTTTGCCACCGAGCGCGGCTGGGCGGGTATTCTGCTGGCACTGCTCATGGCAATTTGTAATGACACCTTTGGCTATATTGCGGGTGTGAACTTCGGTAAGCACCCCTTAGCCCCCGTGATTTCTCCCAAGAAGAGCTGGGAGGGCCTTGCCGGTTCCTTTATTGGTTCGGCGGCGGTAGCCTGCACCGTGATTGGTCTCTTTGGCCACCTCTTCTGGTGGGGTATGCCCTTTGCGGCTCTGATGGTCATTGTGGCAACCGCAGGCGATCTGCTAGAGTCCATTTTCAAGCGCCGTATGGGCATTAAGGATATGTCGAATCTGATTCCCGGCCACGGCGGCATGATGGATCGTCTGGATTCCATTGTGTGGACTGTGGGCGTGGGCTGTCTGATTTTTAGTATCTGGCCTCTCTAAACTGGTCTACACTAAATAGGTCAGGATCCTTGAACAACGGTTAGTGCGGTGTACCGCAGCAAACAAAGGAAGAACTATGGCACAGCCTAAACGCAGCGGTGGTTTTGCTCGCGCGGGCGAGACGGAACTGGGATATAAGCGCAGCGAGGTGGATCGCCTCTTTGAGCGCCTGGCTGATGACTATGAGCTGCTGAGCGATAATAGTCAGGCGGCTGATTCTCTCTACACGTCTCGCCGTATTCGCCAGGTGGTATTCCGCCCCGAGCCCGGTGGTTACGCTGTGCACGAGGTGGATCGTGCCTTGGAGATGATTGAGGAGCGTTTCTCCCGCCTGGAGCGCAGCCGCTATATTGAGCAGGCTGGCATGGCGGCGTGGGAGGATATGCTGGTGGATACCGGCGAGTTGCTCATGGGTCGCCTGGAGCGCCCGGCTCGTCAGCGTTTCCGTCGCCCGGCTAAGCGCCTGACCGTAGGCTATTTTGTGGACGATGTGGATGCCCTATGCGATGCTATCCGCCGTCAGCTAGATGGCGAGGACGCCCTGGACCCTTCGGTTATTCGCACTGCTTCCTTCCGTTCGGCAACCAGCGATATGTGCTATGAAGAGACCCAAGTGGATGCCTTTTTGGATCGCTGCATTGAGCTGATTCAGGACGTCATGTAACCCTCATACTTTGAGAAGAACACCGCGCAGAAACCGCGGTGTTTTTCTATGCCCTCTTGGCAGCTGGCAGATGGCATCTGGAGCCCCGAAGTTCTCAAGCCCAGGGCGGCGAGATGAGGCGGGGTACACTGGATATATGAAATTTGGTTCTTCTGCACGCGTGGGCGGATCCCGCCACGCATTCACCCCGGCGCTGCAGCAGCTCGCTGAGCGCCCGAAGCGCATTAGTATTCTGGGCTCTACAGGTTCGATCGGCACCCAGGCAATGGAGGTTATTGAACACCTGGCTCATCTGGCGGGTACAACCCCTGCCGCTGAGAACGCGCCCCTGCGCGTGGCGGCTCTTGCTGCCGGTTCTCGCTCTTTGGAGCTGCTGGCTACCCAGGCGGTAGCAACCCGCGCCGAGCTGGTGGCAACCAGTGGAGATGAACAGGATGCACAGCGTCTGCGCGAGCTCATTGTCTCTCACGCGGCAGCAGAGAAGATTGAGTACAATCCGCGCATTGTGCACGGCGAGCGCGCCAGCGTTGAGGCTGCCGCGCACCCGGTGGATACGGTGCTCAATGGCATTACCGGCTCGATTGGGCTGGAACCGACCCTAACCGCTCTGGAGCACGGCTATCAGGTGGCACTGGCGAATAAGGAATCGCTCATTGCCGGCGGCCCGCTGGTGCGCGCGGCGGTGGATGCCTCGCCCCTGGATCAGCCTATGATTCCGGTGGATTCTGAACATTCGGCTATTGCTCAGGCTCTTGCCGGTGGCAGTGATGCTGAGATTGACCGCCTGGTGGTGACCGCCTCGGGTGGTCCTTTCCGCGGTAAGAGCTTGGACGAGCTGCACGATGTGACCCCTGAGCAGGCTCTGGGTCACCCCACCTGGTCTATGGGCATGGTGGTTACCACCAACTCGGCAACTATGGTCAATAAGGCTCTGGAGGTGCTCGAAGCGCACTATCTTTTCGGTGTGCCTCTGGAGAAGATTGATGTGGTGGTTCACCCGCAATCGGTGGTGCATTCCATGGTTCAATTTGTGGACGGCTCCACTCTGGCTCAGGCGTCCCCGCCCTCTATGGTGCTGCCCATTGCTCTGGGGCTGACCTGGCCGGCTCGTGTCAGCGGCGCGATTCCGCCGTGCGATTGGTCGCAGGCGACCTCCTGGACTTTTGAGCCTCTGGATGAAGAGGTCTTCCCCGCAGTGCAGCTCATTAAGCAGGCTGCGGCTGCTGGTGGTACCCACCCGACCGTGTTTAATGCCGCTAATGAGCAGGCGGTTTATGCCTTCCACGAGGGCGCGATTCGTTTTACCGATATTGTGCCCACGGTGGCTCGTGTGGTTGCCGAGCATAAGGATAGCGGCGCCTATACCTCCACTGAGAATCTGACCCTTGAGGCTGTGCTTGAGGCGGAGAAATGGGCTCGTGCGCGCGCTGATGAATTGCTCGGCCGATAAATAGCGCAGCGACGCACGCTTTAGCGCTTAGAGATAGTGGCGGCTCTTTCAGGGTTTTCTCAGAAAGAGCCGCTATGCTCTATCACTTAGTCCCCACCGTTTCGTAGGAGAGATATGGAATTACTGCTCTATATTCTGGGTATGCTGATTATGGCTGTGGCCATTGGTCTATCCATTGCCCTGCACGAGGTGGGGCATCTGCTGCCCGCCAAGCTCTTTAATGTGCGCGTGCCGCAATATATGATCGGTTTCGGTAAAACCATTTTTTCTTTTAAAAAGGGTGAAACCGAGTACGGTTTTAAAGCCATCCCCTTGGGCGGCTATATTTCTATGATCGGCATGTACCCGCCTTCTAGGGCAGAGGCTAAGCAAGCCGTCGAGCACCCCGAGCAGGCTCTGGAGCATCCCGGGTCCACCTCGCCTTTTGCCTCCATGGCGGTAGCAGCTCGCGCGGCGGATGCTGAGCGCATGCAGCCGGGGGATGAGAACCGCCTCTTTTATAAACTGCCCGTGCTCAAGCGCATGGTCATTATGCTGGGCGGTCCGAGCATGAACCTGCTGCTGGCAATTCTCTTTACTACTATTGCCGTCACGGGCTTTGGCTCCGCTAAGCCGACCACCACGGTAGGTGTGGTCTCCGAGTGCGTACCGAGCGTGAGCGTGAGTGATACGGCGCTAACCTACGGTGAATGCACCGACTCTTCTACCGCCTCCCCGGCAAAGAGCGCGGGCGTGCAGGCGGGGGATAAAATTCTGCGCGTGGATAATCGTGAGGTGTCTAGCTGGTCTCAGATTTCCGAGGCTATTCGCCAGCACGCAGGTAGCGAGCCGCTGAGCCTGAGCGTGCTGCGCAATGGTAGCGAGCAGAGCCTGTCCATTCAGCCTGCGACCATTGTCCGCCCGGTGACCGATAGCAACGGCGAGTACGCGCGCGATGCCCAGGGCAAGTTGCAGCTGGTTGAGGGCGGTTTTATTGGTATTTCGCCCACCACTCAGCTGAGCCCCGATCCGATGACCCGTGTGCCCGAGGTGCTGGGCGATCAGGTGTCCCGTATGGGCAAGGCTATGCTTTCCCTGCCTCAGCGCGTGTGGGATGTGGGCCTAACCCTGGTGACCAATGGAGAGCGTGACAAGGAATCTCCCATGTCCGTGGTGGGGGTCAGCCGCGTAGCCGGTGAGGTTGCCGCCACCGATAAGATTGACCTGAACGCCAAGGCAGCCACCCTCATTTCCCTGATCGCCAGCATGAACCTCATGCTCTTTGTCTTCAACCTGATTCCGCTACTGCCTCTGGATGGCGGTCATGTTGCCGGTGCTCTGTGCGAGAGTATTCGCCGCCTCTGGGCTAAATTGCGCTCCAAGCCCGATCCCGGTCCCTTTGACCCGGTGAAGATGCTGCCGCTGACCTATGCGGTGGCGGGTGCTTTTGTGCTCATGTCCCTGGTGTTGATTCTGGCGGATATTTTCAAACCGCTTACTCTCTTCTAGATCAGCTTTTTAGCACAGCTCACAGGCTCTGCTTGCCCGCTAGTGCGTGCGGAGCGTGAGCCTGCTCTAAAAGTAACGGTTTAGGTCTACCGTATTAGTGATTTGAGCTGTGCGGTGCCACAATAGAACATTGAATAGCGCATTCGCGCTTGAAAAACGACTTTCGGAGGATATTTTGTCGGTTAGTCTGGGTATGCCCAAGCCCCCCGTGCCGGTTCTGGCACCGCGTCGAGTAACGCGCCAGTTTAAGGTCGGTAGCGTTGGCGTGGGTTCTGACTCGCCTATTTCGGTGCAGTCCATGACCACCACCAAAACCCACGATATTGGTTCGACCCTGCAGCAGATCGCTGAGCTGACTGCAGCCGGTTGCGATATTGTGCGCGTGGCGTGCCCCACCGATAAAGACGCTGAGGCTCTGCCCATTATTGCCCAGCAGTCCCGCATTCCGGTGATTGCCGATATTCACTTCCAGCCCAAGTACGTCTACGCCGCCATTCAGGCAGGCTGTGGTGCGGTGCGCGTGAACCCGGGTAATATCCGCAAGTTCGACGACCAGGTCAAGGAAATTGCCCAGATGGCAAGCGACCACGGCACCTCCATTCGTATTGGCGTGAACGCGGGCTCCCTGGATAAGCGTCTGCTGGCAAAGTACGGCTCGGCAACCCCCGAGGCTCTGGTTGAGTCCGCCGTGTGGGAAGCTTCCCTCTTTGAGGAGCACGGCTTCCGCGATTTCAAGATTTCCGTTAAGCACAATGACCCCGTGGTTATGGTGGAGGCATACCGTCAGCTGGCTGCAGCCGGTGACTGGCCCCTGCACCTGGGCGTGACCGAGGCTGGTCCCGCATTCCAGGGCACTATTAAGAGCTCGGTGGCATTCGGTGCTCTGCTCTCTCAGGGTATTGGCGATACCATTCGCGTGTCTCTGTCCGCTCCTCCGGTGGAAGAGGTCAAGGTCGGTACCAAGATCCTGGAATCTTTGAACCTGCGCCCGCGCAAGCTCGATATCGTTTCCTGCCCCTCCTGCGGCCGTGCCCAGGTGAACGTGTGGGAACTGGCTGAGAATGTGACCAAGGGTCTGGAAGGCATGAAGGTGCCGCTGCGCGTTGCCGTGATGGGTTGTGTGGTGAACGGCCCCGGTGAGGCTCGCGAAGCTGATCTGGGTGTGGCATCCGGTAACGGCAAGGGCCAGATCTTCGTCAAGGGTGAGGTTATTAAGACCGTGCCCGAGGATCAGATTGTTGAGACCCTGATTGAAGAAGCGAACCGCATTGCTGCCGAAATGGAAGCAAATGGCGAGTACATTCCCGAGGATTCCACTCCTTCGGTGAGCGTAAGCTAAAGATAGCGTAGAAAGTAGCGGGGCGTGCGAGGTAGAACCCTTGCACGCCCCTCTTTCTATGCCCGTAAAACCTAGGGTAGAGGTAGGAAAAAGCGAGTATGGCTTTGAAAGACTGGATGCAGCGCCTAAGCAATAGCTCTCGCGCCGCGAGCTCGCGCACCTACCCGCAGCTGCGCGCGGTGGACGAGTACTTGAGCGATCAGCTGGAGTGGATGCTCTATGCCGATATGGCGGGTAATCTCTACACCATTGACCAGTACGAACGCCGCGGCCTGCCCGAACGCGCGCCCCGTCTGAGCCCCTCCTATCAGGGTTTTGTGGCGGTTATTGACCTCAATGATTCCGGCCAGGAGTATGTACGTTCGGCCATGCTCATGGGCGTCAATAGCCTGCCGATTCGCTGCGAGGAGGCCGATCGACAGGCTTTTGCCCGCCTGCTGCTGGAATCCTCCCAGCTGCGCGCTCTCTTTGGACCGAGCGAAGAAGTGCTGCCCCTGTGGGATGCAATGAATGAGCTCTACCGCGAGCGCACCGGAGAAAATATTAAGCCTTTCTCACCGCGCCCGAATCAGCCCCTGCTGTATCTAGCTCCCGAGACATCATTGGAAGAGCTGCTGAGCATTCAGCGTCTGAACTCCGCTCTGGCTGCTCTGCCCGCTGAGCTACCGAAAATTCAATTCTGGCGTAACCCTGCGGGAGAGAAAAGGGACAGCAACACCCAGGAAAGCATGAGCCCCGCACGCTGGGCTCAAGCATCCGACTCTCATGTGCTGGTACCGGCAGCTGCCGCCATGTACAGCGAAGAACTGGGCTATAACCCTTTGGACCGCTACGGCAGCGCCTATGTGGAGAGCGTGCAGCGCCTTATCGAGGAACAGCGCAGCGTGATCATTAGCGACACGAGCGGCCGCGTGATTTTCAAAACCGATGCGGGTATTTCCTCTGACTCCATGGCGCAAATTCAGGGTGTGTGGCTGCACCCGGATTATCGCGGTAGGGGATTGAGCACCCTGCTTTTCGCCCACACCTGCGCCCTGCTGCGCACCCGCTGGGAGCATATTACCCTCTACGTTAATGATTACAATGCGCCCGCCCTGGCGCTCTATGAGCGTACCGGCTGGGAGGATATCGGTTCGCTCAGTACCTTTATTATCAGGGTCTAAAAGGGCTATCCGTGCGCTAGAGACAGAGCAGCAAGAGCATAAACCCGGTAGAATGGTGAGTAACTATGCTCATTTAACCCCAACCCCGGGAGGAAAACGTGGTTCTTCGTCTCTCCAACCTCTTCGTGCGCACCCTGCGTGAAGACCCCGTCGACGCTGAAGTCGCCAGCCACAAGCTGCTGGTGCGCGCCGGCTACATTCGCCGCGCGGCTCCCGGCGTGTACACCTGGCTGCCCCTGGGTCTGAAGGTGCTGCGCAAGGTCGAGGCTATCGTCCGCGAAGAAATGGAAGCCATTGGCGCGCAGGAAGTACACTTCCCCGCCCTGCTGCCTCGCGAACCCTATGAGGCAACCAACCGCTGGGATGAATACGGCGATAACCTTTTCCGCCTCAAGGACCGCCGCGGCACCGATATGCTGCTGGCTCCCACCCACGAGGAAATGTTCACCCTGCTGGTCAAGGATCTGTACTCCTCCTACAAGGATCTGCCCCTGACCCTCTTCCAGATTCAGACCAAGTACCGCGACGAGGCACGCCCCCGTGCGGGCCTGCTGCGCGGCCGTGAATTCGTCATGAAGGACTCCTACTCCTTCACCATTGACGATGAGGGCCTGAACGAAGCCTATATGGCACACCGCGCCGCCTATGAGCGTATCTTCAAGCGCCTGGGTCTGGAGATTGTTATTGTGACCGCACAGTCCGGCGCGATGGGTGGCTCCCGCAGTGAAGAATTCCTGCACCCCATTGCCATTGGTGAAGACACTTTCGTGCGCTCGCCCGGCGGCTACGCAGCTAATGTTGAGGCTGTGACCACCGTGGTACCCGAGGAGCTGCCCATTGACGAATCCACCCCGGCAGCTATTGTGCTGGACACCCCGGATTCGCCCACCATTGAGACCCTGGTTGAGCGCATGCGTGAGCTGCACGGCGCAGATTTTGCAGAGCTGAGCGCAGATCAGACCCTCAAGTGCTTTATCGGTGCTGTGACCACCCCCGAGGGCGAGCGTAAGCTCTTTGCTATCGGTGTACCCGGTGACCGCGCCGTGGATCTGGGTCGTGTTGAGGTCAATATTGGTGCTCTCATGGGCATCGGCGGCGAGGTTGAGGTCGAAGCCGCCAATGATGAGGATCTGGCAAAGTTCCCGCAGTTGGTCAAGGGCTACATTGGCCCCGGCCTGTCCCTGGATGCACCGCTGCTGGGCGCCTCCACTGAAGAGCGCGAGAGCGCCACCGGTATTCCCTTCTTCGTTGACCCCCGCGTGGTGCGCGGTAGCCGCTGGGTAACCGGCGCTAATGAGGCAGGCAAGCATGTGGGCAATCTGGTCTACGGCCGTGATTTTATCGCCGATGGCGTGATTGAGGCCTGCGAGGTGCGCGAGGGCGACCCGGCTCCCGATGGTTCCGGTCCTCTCTCTGCCGCTCGCGGTATTGAAATGGGTCATATTTTCCAGCTGGGTCGTAAGTACGCCGAGGCACTGGGCCTGAAGGTTCTGGACGCTAACGGCAAGCAGCAGGTTGTGACCATGGGCTCCTACGGTGTGGGTGTCACCCGCGCCCTGGCAGCTATTGCCGAGGGTAATCACGACGATAAGGGTCTGATCTGGCCGCGTCATTTGGCACCGGCTGATATTCACATTGTGCTCACCGGCAAGGACGAAGCATCCCGCGAATACGCAGAGAGCCTCTCTTCCGAATTGGAAGCAGCTGGCGTGCAGGTTCTGCTCGATGACCGCCCCAAGACCAGCCCCGGCGTGAAGTTTGGCGATGCCGAGCTGCTGGGCGTACCCACCATCCTGGTGATTGGTCGCGGTTTCAAGGACGGTCTGCTTGAGCTCAAGGATCGCCGTAGTGGCGAGGCTCGCGAGATTGCCGTTGGGGATGCTGTATCCCAGGTACTGACCGAGATTGGTCGCTAAGGAGTAATTATGGCGTATAAGCCCAAGCGCAGCTCCCTGAAAAAAGCTGCCCCCAATGCTCGCGCTCGTCGCGCCGCATCCCGCGGCTCCATTCAGCGCCCCCGCGAGGAGGCCGTTGAGCCCGCTATTGTTCGCGTGGGTACCCGTCCCATGAGCCAGGAAGAGGCAGCGGCGGCTATTGAGCCGGTGCTGGCTGAATTCTCCCTGGTGTTGGAGGGTCTGAAGCTCAGTGGCCCGGTTGCGAATCGCACCCTGACCATTACCGTGGACTACACCGAGGACCGCAGCGACCAGCTTTCCCTGGACTCTCTGGGTGAGATTTCTCAGGCATTCTCCGCGGCACTGGATCGTGCCGATGAGAAGGATGAGTTCTACCCCTATGAGCTGCAGGTTTCCTCCCCGGGTGCTACCCGTGCGCTGGTTGAGCGCCGTCACTGGCTGCGCTCGCGCGGCCGCCTGATTGCTGTCACCGCAGCCGATGGTACCGAGTATCTGGCTCGTTTGGATGAGGTGAGCGATGAGGGCCCGGTGCTGCAGCGTAAGAAGCAGACCAAGAAGGGACAGAAGGAGTCCTATCACCCCGCCGCCACCGTGGCGTGGGAGGATATTAGCTCCGCTCATGTCGAAATTGATTTCAATTCTGCCTCTGAGCCGGTAGAATAGAAGTAATCTTTATAGCGTTTACCCTCTGCGTGGCTCCCCAAGAGCCAGCAGAGTGTAGGCGAATGAATCCGTTCGGGAGCCGGGGTTCATTATCAATGCGAGAACGTTGATAATGGGTACCCCGGCGCCGTGCTACATGAAAGGCTGATGAACGTGGACAATAATATGACCATTGACCTAGGAACCATGCAGGCGCTCTCTAAGATGCGCAATATCCCCATGGATGAGATCTTCGCCCTGGTGGAAAACGCCCTGGTTCTTGCCTACTCCAAGCAGCCCGGCGCCATTAAGAACTCCCGCGCGCAGATCGACCGCGTGACCGGTGACTTCGTTATCCTCGCACCCGAGGTGGACGAAAACGGCGAGGTCATTGACGAATTCGACGACACCCCCAACAACTTTGGTCGTATTGCAGCCTCGACCGTGCGTCAGGTGCTGCAGCAGCGCCTGCGCGATGCAGAGGACACCGCGGTGCTGGGCGAGTTCCGCGACCGCGAGGGCACCCTGGTGTCCGGGCAGATTCTGCCCGGCGGCAAGGGCGGCCACGTGCAGGTTGACCTGGGCACCGTTGAGGCGATCCTGCCCGCACACGAGCAGGTTCCCGGCGAGAAGTACCCCCTGGGCAGCCGCAAGCGCTTCTACCTGCTCAATGCCTCCCGCGGCAATAAGGGTCCCTCGGTAACCCTCTCTCGCACCCACCCGAACCTGGTGCTGCGCCTGTTCGAGCAGAACGTACCCGAGATCGAGGGCGGTCTGGTGCGCATTGAGTCCATTGCCCGCGAGGCAGGCCACCGCTCCAAGATTGCTGTATCTGCAACCAAGCCCGGTCTGAACGCTAAGGGCGCCTGCATTGGCGATATGGGTGCCCGCGTGCGCGCCGTGACCGAAGAGCTGAACGACGAGAAGATCGATATTGTCGACTACTCCAAGGACCCGGCTGAGTTCATTGCTGCGGCTCTGTCCCCGGCAAAGGTGAGCACCGTGCTGGTGCTTAGCCCCGAGAACTTCTCGGCTCGCGCGGTGGTTCCCGATGATCAGCTCTCCCTGGCTATTGGCCGCGAGGGTCAGAACGCTCGCCTGGCTGCTAAGCTGACCGGCTGGCGCATCGATATTATGCCCGAGTCCAAGTACGCTCAGTTGCGTGCCGAAGAGGAAGTTGCCGCACGCGTGCAGGCAAGCCTTGAGGACGAGGCTGAAGGCGAAGAGTAATAACTCGCCTGAAACCCTATTGGTTAATAACCTCAATGGTTAATAGCTATTAGGCTTTGTATCTTCCCGTTTAACCTGCCCGCGGGGCAGCGAGGCACTATGCCTTAGCTCTCCCGGGCGGGATTAAGCGCGCATTAAGAGATACACTAGAGATGTACCCCTGTGCGGGCCAGCTGCATGCTGCCCGCGCATTGGTGTGTGATGACCAATGAACCCTACCGGAAAGGGGAGGATATGAGCGTTTCCTATGCTCCCACCCGTACCTGCATTGGTTGTCGTCAGCACGATGTACAGCAGGCTATGCTGAAAATCGTGCGAACCGGTGAAACCGGAACCGTAGATTCCGTGAACCTGGCGGTGGATGCGCATCGTGCTCTGCCCGGTCGCGGCGCCTGGATACACCCTTCTGAATCCTGCCTGGCTATGGCGGTTAAGAAGAATGCCCCGGCGCGCGCCTTCAAACAGGCTATATCGCGATCCGCGCTGGCTGCCTTTGAACAGGCGGTGCGTGAGCATATTCCCGCCAAGGACACCCACTAATTCGGTGGGTCGCGGATCTGTTTTTCCGATAAGTCAACGAGTTTGACGACTTCTTGAATTCGAAAGCGAGTCAGAAAACTGATGGAAATCTAATGAGTGCCGTCCAATGAGCACCTTCTGGGTCTCTACAACCGGCAATCTGCATCGCTGCGCGGCTCTATGCGCGCAGCATCCTATAAATCACTAGTGTTCGCACCCTGTCCGGGGGCGAACCGAGACAGGAGATAATTTGGCTAACCCTCGTGTACATGAGCTGGCTAAGGAGCTGGGCGTCGCCTCTAAGGACGTCATGGCCAAGGCCAACGAATTGGGCGAGTTCTTCAAGAGCGCTTCCTCCACCGTGAACCCCATGGTGGCTAAGAAGCTGCGCGCCGCATTTGGCGCATCCGCTCCCAAGCCGGAGGCAAAGGCACCCGCAGCAGAAAAGCCCGCTGCAGCTCCCAAGCCTGCCACCCCCAAGCCCGCAGCGGCTAAGCCGGCTCCCAAGCCTGCGCCCAAGCCCGCACCGGCAGCTGAGAAGGCTGCTGAAAAGCCCGCCGAGAAGGCACCGAAGGCTGCTAAGGCTGCCGCACCCAAGCCGGGTGCTGCTGCTCCCAAGCCCGCCGGTCCCCGCCCGGGCAATAACCCCTTTAGCTCTCAGCAGGGTATGGCGCGTCCCGACGCTCCCAAGCCTGCTGCACCCAAGCCGGGCCCCAAGCCCGGTCCTCGCCCGGGCAATAACCCCTTCAGCTCTCAGCAGGGCATGAAGTCCAACCGCTCCGAGCGTAATGGCGAGCGTAACGAACGCAATGGCGGTCCTCGTCCTCCGCGCGGCGGCAACCGTAATGGTGGTCCCCGTCCCGGCGGTAACGGCGGCCCGCGTCCTGCAGGTAATGGCGCTCCTCGCCCCGCAGGTAACGGCGGCCCCCGTCCGGCAGCTGGCGCACGTTCGGGCGCACCCCGCCCCGGTGGCGGCCCTCGCCCCAACCCCTCGATGATGCCCAAGGTCTCCAATGTTGGCGGCGGCGCTCCCGCTTCTAATGGTGGCGGAAACTCCGGCGGCGGCAATGGTCCCCGTCGCGGTGGCGGTTCCGGCGGTTTCAACCGCGGTCCCTCCCGTCCGGGCCCCGGCGGTCGCGGTAATGCGCAGGGCGCATTCGGCCGCGGCGGCTCCAAGCGTAAGGGTCGCAAGTCCAAGGCAGCTCGTCGTAGCGAGCTGGAGCAGCTGAACGCACCGGCACCCGGTGGCGTGGTTGTGCCTCGCGGCGATGGCAGCACCGAGATTCGTCTGCGTCGCGGCGCCTCCATTATGGACTTCGCTGAGAAGATTGGCGCAAACCCGGCATCGCTGATTACCGTGCTCTTCCACCTGGGCGAGATGGCTACCCAGACTCAGTCCCTGGATGAGGACACCTTTGAGCTGCTGGGTGCCGAGCTGGGCTACACCATTAAGATTGTGTCCCCCGAGGATGAAGAGCGCGAGCTGCTCGAGTCCTTCGATATCAACCTGGACGCTGAAGCAGCATCCGAGGATGACGAAGTACTGCAGCCCCGCCCGCCGGTGGTAACCGTGATGGGTCACGTTGACCACGGTAAGACCCGCCTGCTGGATGCTATCCGTAACACCAATGTGATTGAGGGCGAAGCTGGCGGCATTACCCAGCATATCGGTGCATACCAGGTACGCACCGAGGTTGAGGGTGAAGAGCGCGCCATTACCTTCATCGATACCCCCGGTCACGAGGCGTTTACCGCTATGCGTGCCCGCGGTGCTAAGGTCACCGACGTTGCAATCCTGGTGGTTGCAGCTGATGACGGCGTGATGCCCCAGACCATTGAGGCACTGAACCACGCTCAGGCAGCAAATGTGCCGATCGTGGTGGCAATCAACAAGATCGATAAGGAAGGCGCAAACCCGGATAAGATCCTGGGTCAGCTGACCGAATACGGTCTGGTCCCCGAAGCCTACGGTGGCGACACCATGACCGTGAACGTCTCTGCACGTAACGGCACCAATATTGACGAGCTGCTGGAAGCAGTCACCCTGACCGCCGATGTGCTCGAGTTGCGCGCTAACCCCGATAAGGAAGCACGTGGCGTTGCCATTGAAGCGAACCTGGATAAGGGCCGCGGTGCGGTCTCTACCGTGCTGGTTCAGTCCGGTACCCTGCGTATTGGTGACGCTATTGTTGCCGGTGTTGCACACGGTCGTGTGCGCGCCATGTTCGATGAGAACGGCAACAAGGTTGAGGAAGCCGGCCCCTCGCGCCCCGTTCAGGTGCTGGGTCTGTCCACCGTGCCTCGCGCGGGTGACACCTTCCTGGTGACCGAGGAAGAGCGTACCGCTCGTCAGATCGCTGAGAAGCGTGAGGCTGCTGATCGTAACGCTCAGCTGGCTAAGCGCCGTAAGCGCGTGACCCTCGAGTCCTTCGACGCGGCTGTTGCCGAGGGTAAGATGGACACCCTGAACCTGATTATTAAGGGTGACGTATCCGGTGCTGTGGAAGCACTGGAAGAGTCCCTGATGAAGATCGACGCCGGTGGCGACGAGGTTCAGCTGCGCGTAATCCACCGCGGTGTGGGTGCTATTACCCAGAACGACGTGAACCTGGCAACCGTGGACAACGCGGTGATCATTGGCTTCAACGTCCGCCCTGCAGAGCGCGTGGCAGAGCTTGCCGATCGCGAGGGTGTGGAGATGAAGTTCTACTCCGTCATCTACCGCGCAATCGAGGAAATCGAGCAGGCAGTCAAGGGTATGCTCAAGCCCGAGTACGAAGAGGTGGAGCTGGGCTCCGCCGAGATCCGCGAGGTCTTCCGCTCCTCCAAGTGGGGCAATATTGCGGGTTCGATTGTTCGTACCGGTCTTATCAAGCGCAACGCCAAGGCACGCCTGGTGCGCGATGGTGCTGTGGTTGCAGACAACCTCACCATCGAGTCCCTGCGTCGTTTCAAGGACGATGCTACCGAGGTCCGCGAGGGCTACGAGTGTGGTATCGGTCTGGGCTCCTTCAACGATATTCGCGAAGGCGATATTATCGAGACCTGGGAGATGCAGGAAAAGCCCCGCGTCTAAGGCCCATAGCCTGGAGCACCATATAGCGGTACACCGCTAGATAGATGAACCCGTGCGGGTACGATTACCGTGCCCGCACGGGTTCTCTCTATCGACCTGTCGTGATATAGACGGGCAAGAGAGCATACGCACCCTAAATACGCGTATGATAAAAGACAAAGACGGCAACGAGCCGTTCACAGACATAAAGGATTGATAACTATGGCTGATGCAGCCCGCGCGGCACGACTTGCCGACCGTATTAAGGTCATTATTGCTAAGGCGCTCGAGCGCCGCATTAAGGACCCCCGCCTGGGATTTGTGACCGTGACCGACGCACGCGTGACCAATGACCTGCAGCACGCAACCATCTACTACACCGTTATGGGCGATGAGGAAGAGAAGGCACAGACCGCTAAGGCTCTGGAGTCCGCTAAGGGTATTCTGCGCTCGGAGGTGGGTAAGAATATTACCGCTCGCCTGACCCCGACCCTGACCTTCGTGGTGGACGAGGTGCCCGAGAACGCCTTCGCTCTGGAGGATCTGCTGCGCAAGACCCGCGAGCGCGACGCTGAGCTGGCTGCCGCCTCCGAGGGTGCAAGCTACGCCGGTGAAGAGGACCCCTATAAGAAGCCTCATGAAGAGGAAGAAGAGGGCGAAGAGTTCGAGGACTCTAACGAGGATGAGGCCTAAAGAATCCCATGGGCAAGGCGAAGGAACGCGGCCCCAGCGGCCTGCTGGTCATTGATAAGCCGCTAGGCATGACCAGCCACGATGTGGTTTCTAAGACCCGTTGGATTGTGGGCACCCGTAAAGTGGGTCATGCCGGCACCTTGGACCCGCAGGCTTCGGGTGTACTGCTGGTGGGTTTGAATAAGGCAACTAAGCTGCTGACCTACCTGGTGGGTCAGGATAAAACCTATGAGGCGACCATTGTGCTCGGTGCTGCCACGGTGACCGAGGACGCCGAGGGCGAGCTGATTTCTGTGGCTCCTGCCTCTCCTGTGCGCGCCCTTTTCCCCGATGCTGAGGGGGCTCAGGAGCGCGTGCTGGCGGCTATGGCGGCTCTGAGCGGTGAGATTGACCAGGTTCCTTCGGCTGTCTCGGCGATCAAGGTTAACGGTGTGCGCTCCTATGCGCGTGTGCGTGCCGGTGAAAATGTTGAGCTGGCTGCTCGTCCGGTGACTATTTCCGAATTCGAGCTGCTGGATATGCGCCGTGGAATGCTGACAACCGATGATTACGGTGTGGCTGAGAGCGCCGATACTAAGAATCTAAGTATGTGCCCGGATTCTGGGCAGGTTCCGGCACGTATTGATACGGTGGAGCTGGATGTTCGCGTGTCCTGTTCCTCGGGCACCTATATCCGCGCTCTAGCGAGGGATTTGGGTGCTGCTCTGGGCGTTGGCGCGCATCTGAAGGCACTGAATCGTTCCCGTGTGGGTGCGATTTATCAGGCGGAGGCGACCGCCCTGGATACCCTGGTGCGTGCGCGTGAAGAGTCCGGGCAACCCCTGGATCTTTTCCCACATATGCCCCTGGAGACCCTGGCGAAGCGTCTTTTTGCGGTGCGTGAGCTCTCGGCGGCTGAGGCTACCGATATTTCCTTTGGGCGCGGTATTGAGCCCGTGGACGGGGAGCCAGTCACCACATCTGATCAGACGGAAGGCTCCCATGCCTCCACCCGTGGGTTGAGCGCTGCTTTTGCCCCGGACGGTACCCTGGTGGCTCTGCTGCGCACCAAGAAGGTGCCCGCGCGTGCCGGTGGGGGAGTAAAGGCTGTTCCCGAGCTGGTTTTTGAGGCGGGTAAGAGCTTTAGCTAGCTCTATGTTAACTCTCTAAGCTGTGAGCCTATGAGCTGAGATATCGGGGTGCCGGGGACTATCTGGCACCCCGATTTTCTATGCCCTTATTTCTATTTTTGGCCCCTGTAGCGTGCACGGCAGGCATATAGGAGCCCAATAGGGTATATTCTTGATTCAGACACATTCGCATTTCTGATTTGCTGAGCTTTCTCAGGCTAAAAGAGCAGGTCAGAGCATTTGAAAGACGTACTATTATGAGCACCCACCCCCAGGAACCGGCAGCGGGCACCGCGCCCCTACAGCAGGTAGCAGCAGCGAATCAGGAACAGGCACCGGTGACCAATGCAACCCACCCGCGCCAGGCAGCTGCCTCCACCTCCTCTAAAAACACCAAAGACTCTGGCGTTGAGGGCCTGAGCCCTCAGGAACTTAAAGCGCAGCGCGCCGAAGCTAAAAAGCAGGAGGCGGCCGCCAAGAAGCAGGAAGCAAAGGACGCCAAGCAGGCAGCAAAGCAGGCTCCCAAGACCCTGGCTGATTTTGCCAAGCCCCAGAACCAGGGCATGTTCCGCGCGGCGGTGGCACTCTACGGTCTGAGTATTCTGCTCTACGCCGCATGGCAGATTCAGGGCGGCACCCTGGTCATTCCCGAAAGCGATCAGGTTGCGGTCAACGCTTCAATCCAGTCGAACTATATTTTTATGTCCACCATTTATTTCGGTGTGGGTCTGGCGTTCCTCTTTATTTCCTGGAAGTTCAAGTGGGTTAATATGCTCACCCTGGTCTGCGCCGTGGTTTTCCTGGGCGGTATTGGCCGTGTGCTTGCGTGGGCTCATTTTGGCACCCCGCATTGGAGCCTGATCGTTGCCATGATTCTGGAACTGGTGCTGCCGCCCTGCTTGCTGGTGTGGTACGGCTGGATTAATAAGTCCAATAAGCTGCGTGCCGATATTCTGCAGGCATCCGCAGCCCCCGTGGCTCCGAGCGCCAAGTAGCCTCTTATCCCGTCCTCGTGTACGCATAGCGTGTACACCCAAGAGGGCGGGATTTTTCCTGAATAAGCCCCTGAAGGTGAGCTTTAGCCCAAAGTGGTTTAGGATGGATAGGTACTTTCTTATCATTCAAGGAGCAACGCGTGCACATTTACCGAAACCGCGAGGATATTCCCGCCGATTTTGGCCCCAGCGTGGTCACCATTGGCAACTTTGACGGTGTGCACATTGGTCATGCCCGCGTGATTTCCCGCGTGGTGGATCTGGCGCGTGAAAATTCCCTGACCAGCGTTGCGGTCTCCTTTGACCCGCACCCCGTGAAGGTACACCGACCCGAGGTGAAGCACCACGATATTATGGGTCAGGAATCCCGCCAGCACTTTATGCAGCTGCTGGGCTTGGATACCTATGTGCTGCTGCACTACACCCTGGAATTTGCCGCCCAGAGCCCCGAAGAATTCGTGAAGTCCACCTTTGTGGATGCCCTGCACGCACGCTATGTGGTCATTGGCGATGATGTGCGCTTTGGCCGCAATAACTCGGGGGACTTGAACACTATGCGCCAGCTGGGTGCTCAGTACGGTTTTGAGGTCATCGTGGTCGAAGACCTCATGGCTGATGAGCTGACCCGCTGCTCCTCGACCCGTATTCGCCAGCTGCTGCTGGATGCCGATATGGAGGGCGCTGCTCGTCTGCTGGGCCGCTCCCACCAAATGTACGGCGAGGTGGTACACGGTCTGGCGCGAGGCCGCGAATTGGGATTCCCCACCGCGAACCTCGCCCTGGAATCTACCGGCTTTATTCCCGCCGACGGGGTGTATGCCGGCTGGCTGACCGATGAGTCGGGCGTGCGCCACCCGGCGGCTATTTCGGTGGGTACCAACCCGACCTTTGACGGTATTGAGCACCGCCAGGTGGAGGCTCATGTGATCGACCGCCCCGAAGAGCGTGTGGAGGATTTCAACCTTTACGGCCAGCATGTGGTGGTGGAGTTCGTCAAGCACCTGCGCTCCATGGTGGCGTTCACCGGTATTGAGGCGCTGATTGAGCAAATGAACCAGGACGTGGATCAGGCACGCGAGGTATTGGCACAGGATGCCGCCTGCGCGGCAGAGGATGAGGAATATAAGCGCGCTCATCCCAACGCAATCTAAAGAAAGCATATGACTACTACGAGCGGGTAGGATGCGGGGAGAAAACCTCCGCATTCTACCCGCTCATTGTGTAGGCAGCTTATTATGTGAGTTCAGTTCATAGGCGCGCTCGCATAGGCAATCGTAATGATTTAAGGGAGAATAGAAGCATGCAGAAAATGAACGTTGAATCCTTTAACCTGGACCACCGTGCGGTGGCGGCCCCCTATGTGCGCATCGCTGACCGTAAGGTGCTGCCCGGGGGCGATACCCTGATTAAGTACGATATTCGCTTTACCCAGCCCAATAAGGCGCACCTTGAGATGCCCGCCGTACACTCCATTGAGCACCTGAGCGCTGAGCATATGCGCAATCACACCGATAAGCTGATCGATTTTTCCCCCATGGGTTGCCAGACCGGTTTTTACGCCCTGACCCTGGGCCTGGAGCCGGAAGAATTCTTCCCCATTCTCGAATCAACCATGAAGGATATCCTGGAGGCTACCGAGGTTCCGGCAGCCAACGAAGTACAGTGCGGTTGGGGTGCTAACCACTCCCTGCAGGCAGCTCAGGATGCTGCGCGCACCTTCCTGGCTGCTCGCAATGAGTGGGAACAGGTGATGGCATAATGAGCGTGGATCCCTTCGGCCTGAGCGAAAACGGCGTGCTGGGCGCCGGCGATATTAACCCCGAGCAGATTTTTAGCGATAGCTACGCTGAGTTCTCCACCGTTTCGGCAATGATGGAGAGCTTCTCCACCGCCGTGATTATTCAGGTGGCAATGGATGAGGAGCTCGCTCCCTTCCTGGCTGCTACCTCGGAAGCGTTCCCTTCCTTTAGCGAGGGCGTGGCGGAATTCCACCCCCGCTACCTGAAGGTCGGCAAGGAGCGCGTGCCCGTGCTTATGGTGCGCTCCAAGATTGGTTTGGTTAATGCGGCATCTGCGGCGACTGAGGCTCTGAGCTATGTGAACTCTTGCCTGGGCTATATTAGCGCCGGTACCGCGGGCGGCCTGGCGTCCAGCATTAATGTGGGCGATATTGTGGTCGGCAATGACTACACCTACACCGATGCGGATGCGACCGCCTTTGGCTATAAGCGCGGCCAGCTGCCGGGTATGCCCGAAAGCTACGACGCGGTCAGCGCCCTGTGGGCTGAGGCAGCCGAGCAGGCGGTGAACTCCCTGGAAGCACGCCGCGGCGAGCAGTGGGCTGTGTACGCCGGTCGTATGCTGGCGGGTAACTCCTTTGTGACCGCTCATAATGTTGCCGATACTCGCGAGGCTTTCCCCACCGCGCTGAGCACCGATATGGAAACCACCGCTATTGCGCAGGTGTGCTCTAACTACCGTGTGCCCTTTATTGGTGTGCGTTGCGTATCGGATTTGTGCGGTCCTGCGGCGGATCAGGATTTCCATATGTCTATTGACATTGTGGCTCCTCGTTCGGCGCGTTACGCCCTGCAGTGCGCTGCTGAGCTGTGGACCGGTACCGAGCTGCCGGATTTACAGCTGGATTTTAGCTAGAGGAAGCTGCATGCTGGTGCGGTTAGGTTTAGCTGCCCGGCTTGTAGTAAGCTAGCTAACGTAAAGATGACATTCTTCTATACCTCGTAAAGGAGCAGGATATGAAGCTCAACCCCACGCTGCTGTCGGCAGCAGGCCTGATTGGTGGCTACAAGGTCACTAGCGCAACCAAGATTCGTCCTCTGGGCGGTGCCACCCTGGCTTTGGCCGGTGTGCTGGCTCATAAGAATTGGAAGCGCCGTGCCGGTGCGCCCCGTGCTTCGTTCCTGACCGCCCTGTACTTTGGTGCCTTCGGTGCTGCGCATCCGCTGGCAAAGAAGATTGGTGCATGGCCCGCCGTGTACACTGTTGCAGGTGTGACGGCTTTTGCTTCCCTCATTTTTGGGCGTGCAAAGCGTAAATAAGCTGTAGTTTAACGGCGATAGGCGGGAGACGGTGTAACCGGTTCCCGCCTCTTGCTTTTTCGTAGCTTATCTTTTGACAATCCTCGTAGAACTTTAGGACTTATGACAACATCGCAAACTCAACCCAGTGATCAGCAGCTAACCCGTATGCTTTCGCTGCGCCATATTATGTTTATTGCTTTGGGTTCGGCGATCGGTACGGGTTTGTTTTACGGCTCCGCCTCCGCCATTCAAGCAGCCGGTCCCTCCGTAGTACTGGCCTATATGATTGGTGGCGCCGCGGTCTTTATGGTCATGCGCGCCATGGGCGAGTTGGCTTTGGCACACCCGGTGGCGGGCGCCTTTTCGGAGTACGCCACCCGCTATCTGGGACCCTGGGCAGGGTTTGTGACCGGCTGGTCCTATGCCCTGGAAATGGCGCTGGTGGCTATTGCCGATGTGAGCGCTTTTGCGATCTATATGCAGTTCTGGTTCCCCGGCACGCCCAGCTGGATCTGGATTGTCTCGGTGCTGCTGATTCTGCTGGCGGTCAACCTGACCAAGGTCAAGGCCTTTGGTGAAACGGAATTCTGGTTCACACTTATTAAGGTCAGTGCCATTATTGCCATGATTTGTGGCGGTCTGGCACTGCTGCTACTGGGTATTCACACCCACACCGAGGTGGCACCGAGCGTCACCAACCTCTGGGCTCTGCCGGACGCTGCCCACGGTGGCGGCGGCACCCAGGGCGGTTTCTTCGCCAACGGGTGGCAGGGTTTCTTAGCCTGCTTTACCGTGGTGATGTTTGCCTTCGGTGGTATTGAAACGATCGGTATTGCCGCCGGTGAGGCGAAGAACCCGCGCGTGTCGATTCCGAAGGCAATCCGCACGGTGCCTTTCCGCATTCTGCTCTTCTATGTGCTGACGCTGAGCATCATTATGTCCCTGTACCCCTGGTATTCGGTGTCGAAGAGCAATTCGCCTTTTGTGCAGATTTTCTCTTCCCTGGGTGTTCCTTTCGCAGCCGATATTTTGAACGCGGTGATTATTACTGCCGCTATTTCTGCGTTGAATGCTGATGTGTACGGTGCCGGGCGTATGCTTTACGGCCTGGCACAGCAGGGGCTGGCGCCGCGTGCTTTTAGCCGTTTGAGTAAGAATGGTGCACCTTGGATGACCACCATCATGATGGTGCTGGTGCTTGCGGTGGGCGTGATCATGAACGCTCTATTTGAGGATGCGTTTGTGGTGGTTGCCTCCCTGGCGACTTTCGCGACCGTGCTGGTGTGGGTGATGATTCTGCTCTCCCATATTGCCTATAAGCGCGGCGGGCACGATACACAGGTGCAGCCGGTACGTTTGCCCCTGTGGGCAAGCTACGCGGCATTGGCCTTTATGCTCGCGGTTGTCGTGCTTTTTGCGTTCTTTGAGGATACGCGTTTGGCGCTGGTGACTGGGCTGGTGTGGTGCCTTCTCTTGGGCGCCTATTATGCGTTTGCGGTGCGCGGATCTGCCGGTGCGTCTTCTGCGCAGAGTCTGAAGAGCTAGTTGTTCAAAGTGTGAAGAAATCGGGGTGGGGTAACCTGCCCCGATTCTTTATGGTTTGTAACGTTCCGTAGTGTGCATGGGGTAGGGGAGAGAGGAGCACCGGTGTTTTTGCCCGGGGTGTGCGCTCTGTTGATGGGGCGGTTATTTTTGAATGGGGCTGGTGGTCAGGCTCAATTTTATTGACAGGGCGTCAGAAGCTATTTTAGGCTTCATAGTAGCGCGTCGGTGTTCTTCTCACTCAACGCCTCGGCGCCGTACACCGTACCTCACTCTTACACTCAAGGATTATAGTTCGTGCCCGGTATCTCTTCCCGTATATCGCGCCGCCAGATGACGCAGGCTCTCTGGGCGGCACCCGTCATCGCTGCTAGTGCCGCCGTCCCGGCCTACGCCGCCAGCGCAACGGGTGAAAACTACGGCCAGATTATTGTGCTGCCCCGCGCCTCCAAGGCCGCAGACCAGAAATTTAACGGTACGAAAGCCGCCACCTACACCTGGATTATGTACCCCACCAGCAATCTGGGCAATGGCACCGCAGATATGCAGTACACCAATGCCAGCTCCACCGCCTCCATGGGCTATCACGACCCGGCCGATACGCCGGCCGGTGCTGTTTTCCCGCCCGTCTACCCGGCCAATGCGCCCAAAGAAGTCATGGGGTTTAACGGTGGCGCCGACTTCAGTTCGGTAGACGGTGTGGACGGTGTGGGTCAGGGAGCACGATTCCACATCACCATTGAAAATATTGCAGGGGATGTGGTGTATGCACCTACTCCCACCGGCACCACGCTCGGTAGCGCCAAGGTGGTGGTTGGTGGTGGCGACGCCATCCGTAATAATAAAATGACCACCGCCACCGGCTATAAGGGTAAGGGAGCAAATCCTCCGGTGGTGCAGCTTGAACCCGGTTATATTAGTCCCACCGTGCATGGTTATGGCCGATACCTGAATTTTGAGGGCTACACTGCTGCTAAAAACTCCGATGGTCTCTACGGCTACGGCACCCATTACACCACCGCCACCGGGCGGGATGGCTGGAGCTGGGATGTGGAACTCAAATCCAATATTACGAGTGTTGAGGCGGGTATTTCTAACCACGGCATTCAGATTATGACCTATTTGCGTCCCACCAGTTACGGGGATGCGGCCAAGGCTAAAGCTACCAATATTCCGGTGCAATATCGGGTTACGATTACTTCGCCCTGGGGTACGGTTAGCTATACTTCCGACCCGGTCTAAATCGTGTGACGCTGTGCGCCCGGTGCGGGGTATATTGTTCTGTTCGGCATAAACCCGTGCACACACCGCCCAAATGCTTTACACTAGAAGAATGCGCGTTTCTGCAGTCCGCGGCAGAGAACGTTTGGGGCGCATCGCCCAACCCCCGGTGTCAAAAGACATTCGGGCAGCTACGCGGCACTAACTCTAGGAGTTAAAAGTGGCACTGGATCCCGCAATCAAGCAGGAAATTATCAAGGAATACGCAACTCACGAGGGCGACACCGGTTCTCCCGAGGTTCAGATTGCAGTTCTGTCTCGTCGTATCTCCGACCTGACCGAGCACCTGAAGTTCCACAAGCACGATCACCACTCTCGTCGTGGCCTGATGATCCTGGTGGGTCGTCGTCGCAATATGCTCGGCTACCTCAAGAGCGTTGACATTGAGCGCTACCGTTCGCTGATTGAGCGTCTGGGTCTGCGCCGATAAGGTGTTCGTGACTGCGGGTGTACATCCTCTAGCCTTCGCGCCGGGGGAGTACGCCCGTTGTGCGTATCGCGCACTATATACAGTGTGTATCGCGCACTCATAGCGCCTAGCCCGCTTGAGCGGCTAAAAATATGTAATCCGAAGGGCTTTTATCCCATGTGCGGCGGTCCTCGGTAGCAATACGCGAAGCCTGAATTATTACAGTTTCGAGTGTTCCTATCGATGGCCGAACACGCTAAAAGCCCTTCATTCAAGAGAAAGAAGGAACCGTGGAAGGTCCCGAAATTCAGTTTTCTGAAGTAGAAATAGACAACGGTCGTTTCGGTAAGCGTCATGTGCGCTTCGAAACCGGCCGCCTGGCAAAGCAGGCATCCGGCTCCGTGCTGGTCACCATCGACGAAGAAACCACCCTGCTCTCGGCAACCACCGTGGGTAAGAGCCCCCGCGAAGGCTTCGACTTCTTCCCCCTGACCGTGGATGTGGAAGAGCGCATGTACGCAGCAGGTAAGATACCCGGCTCGTTCTTCCGCCGCGAAGGCCGCCCCGCAACCGAGGCTGTGCTGGCAGCTCGTCTGATCGACCGCCCCCTGCGCCCGGCATTCACCAAGGGTATCCGCAATGAGGTGCAGGTTGTTGTTACCGTTCTGACCATTGAGCCGGACGAAATTTACAACACCTTCGCAATTAACGCGGCATCCGCATCCACCAGCCTGTCCGGCGCGCCCTTCAACGGCCCGGTCGGCGGCGTGCGCATGGCGCTGATCGAGGGTCAGTGGGTGTGCTTCCCCAAGTACTCCCAGCTGGAAAACGCTGTGTTCGATATGGCTGTTGCAGGTCGTATTGTCACCAAGGCTGACGGTAGCGAAGACGTCGCAATTATGATGGTTGAGGCAGAAGCAACCGACTCCTCCTGGAACTTGATTAAGGGTGAGGGCCACAAGGCTCCCACCGAAGAGGTCGTAGCTGAGGGTCTGGAAGCAGCAAAGCCCTTCATTGCAGCACTGTGCCGCGCGCAGGCTGATTTGGTGGCTCGCGCAGGCAAGCCCGCCCTGGATCTGCCCTACTTCGGCGGCCACGGCGAAGACGTTGACGAAGCTGTGAAGGCATTCGCAGGCGAGCGTCTGAAGGAAGTTTACTCCATCGCGGGCAAGCAGGATCGCGAAGCAGCAGCAGCTGAGCTGGAAGCAGAGCTCTTCGAGGCTCTGACCGGCGAAGGTAAGGAATTTGAAGAGCGCGCCAACGAGGTCTCCGTAGCATTTGCTGCCCTGACCAAGTACACCGTGCGCCAGCGCATCCTCACCGAGCAGGTGCGTATTGACGGCCGCGGCCTGACCGATATCCGCCAGCTGACCGCTGAGGTTGAGGTTCTGCCCCGCGTGCACGGTTCGGCAATCTTCGAGCGTGGCGAAACCCAGATTATGGGCGTAACCACCCTGAATATGCTCAAGCTTGAGCAGCAGCTGGACTCCCTGCACCCGGTCAAAACCAAGCGCTATATTCACCACTACAACTTCCCGCCCTACTCCACCGGTGAGACCGGTCGTGTGGGTTCGCCCAAGCGCCGCGAAATCGGTCACGGTGCACTGGCTGAGCGCGCAATCACCCCGATTCTGCCCAGCCGCGAGGAATTCCCCTACGCAATCCGCCAGGTTTCCGAGGCTCTGGGCTCCAACGGCTCGACCTCCATGGGCTCCGTATGTGCGTCCACCCTGTCCCTGCTGAATGCCGGTGTGCCCCTGCGCGCACCCGTGGCAGGTATCGCTATGGGTCTGGTCTCCGATGAGGTCGACGGCGAAACCCGCTACGCAGCACTGACCGATATCCTGGGTGCTGAAGACGCACTGGGCGATATGGACTTCAAGGTTGCAGGTACCGAGGAATTCGTGACCGCAATTCAGCTGGACACCAAGCTGGACGGTATCCCCGCATCCGTGCTGGCTGGCGCACTGACCCAGGCACGCGAGGCTCGCCTGCACATCCTGGAGGTTCTCACCGCAGCTATTGACGCTCCCGATGAGATGAGCCCGTTCGCACCGCGTATTATCTCGGTGAAGATCCCCGTTGCCAAGATTGGTGAGGTGATTGGTCCTAAGGGTAAGACCATTAACCAGATCCAGGAAGAGACCGGCGCGGATATCTCCATTGAAGAGGACGGTACCGTCTTCATCGGCGCGACCGACGGCCCCTCCGCTGAGGCTGCTCGTGCCGCTGTGAACGCCATTGCGAACCCGCAGGTTCCCGAGGTTGGCGAACGCTACCTGGGTACCGTGGTGAAGACCACCGACTTTGGTGCGTTCATCTCCCTGACCCCGGGCAAGGATGGCCTGCTGCACATCTCCGAGATGCGCAAGCTCAACGACGGCAAGCGTGTTGCCGATGTTGAAGACGTTCTCTCCGTGGGCCAGAAGGTTCAGGTGGAGATCACCAAGATTGACGATCGTGGCAAGCTCTCCCTGGCTCCCGTGGTGGACGCTGAGGAAGAAGCAGGCGAGGAGTAATCCTTGTCATCGGTGCGTAACTAAGCACCGATAAGCGATAGAGTACATGCGTCGGGGTACACACCCCGGCGCATGTGCTTTATAATTGTGTTCAAACCATAAATCTATGGTGCTAACTGTGGATTTATGAAATATGTCAGTACTTGATGCCAGTGTAGAGAGATAAAATTTATCCAATGAAGAATCGTGATATGACGATAGACATCGCGAAAGGCATCGCGATTATAGCAATAGTACTAGGCCATGTGCATCGAGGTATATGGGCTTCGGGGCTTGGTACTTA
Source organism: Rothia sp. (in: high G+C Gram-positive bacteria) (assembly GCF_030540545.1). GTDB lineage: Bacteria > Actinomycetota > Actinomycetes > Actinomycetales > Micrococcaceae > Rothia. The sequence goes on from NZ_JAUNVZ010000003.1 coordinate 264,886, forward strand.
TAGCGTGCTATGGTTTAAAGTTCCTTTCGATCATTTTCTTTATTTTTGGCATCTATCTGTATTTGCTTTTCTGTCGGGTCTTTTTGTCCAGCAAAGTATTACAAAGTATGGCACTTTAGAGTACCTCCGTTCTAGGGTTATTTTAATTTTCTATTTGTACACTCTTTGGCAGGTTCTACAAATTGGTGTGAAGTTACTCCTACCGGGCGGCAGTAACTCTTCAAGTTCTTGGAGCGATCTTTATAAGCTGTGGGTTCCAGAGGGGCAGCTCTGGTTTTTCCCCTGGCTTTTGCTTGCCACTGTATACTCCGTCTTGCTGAAAGTCTGGGCTAAAAATATTTTAGGATACACGGCGATTTTTATAGCTGTAGTTCTTGCATTTTTATCCTGGGGATGGTTTGATAAATATATTGGTACGCAGGGTCTGCCTTTGCTTATCTTCTTTATTCTAGGGGTTAATATTGGCTTTAAGCGCCTTTCGAACTTCCTTCAAGCCCTAAAGACCTTCCAAATTTTGGGTATAACTATTGCAGGTTTTGCAATATTTCTAATTTTCTTTTTCTTGACCCCCGCTGTTCCGCCTACAGTGTATCCGGAGAATGCTGTTGGCTACGATCAGGTGCTCGCGGGTTTTGTTGCTTGCATTAGTGCAACATGTGCGATTATTGGGCTGGCGTGTGTTCTGGCAAGGATTCCTGGCTCGGAATGGATTGCATATCTAGGGAAACAATCACTCCCTATATTCTTAGCTCATATAATTGTGATTGGTGCAGTTCGATCTATAATGATGCGTTCTCATATCACTGGATATGGTATCTATCTTGTGGTATTGACCGTCGTGGGAGTTGTTGTTCCTTTGGGTATGTATATTATTGCGAAGCGTTTACGTATTCCCATTTTTGAAGTGCCGGCAAGTATCCATAAGCATCTGGCAAAGCGCTAGCATATAGCTGGGATATTACTTAGGAAGAAAGTTTATGAGTATTGAACTTCCGCTCGCGCTGGGCGATATCAGCGAAGAACTCAACTACGAAACCGGTCGTCTAATCTACTCCGGCACCGGCGGTAATGAGGTGTGCCGCTCCATCCTGCCCGGCGGCGTGCGCGTGATTACCGAAAAGATGCCCGGTACCCGCGGTGTCTCCATTGGCTTCTGGGTGGGCGTTGGCTCCCGCGATGAAGCCCGCGGCATGCTCGGCTCCACCCACTTCTTGGAGCACCTGCTCTTTAAGGGAACCTCCAGCCGTACCGCCCTGGATATTGCATCCTCCTTTGACGCGGTGGGCGGCGAATCCAACGCCCTGACCGCCAAGGAACACACCTGCTACTATGCGCGCGTGCTGGATGATGACGCGCCCATGGCCATTGACGTGATTACCGATATGGTCACCTCCGCACTGCTGGCTCCGAATGATCTGGAGCAGGAGCGCGGCGTGATTCTGGAAGAAATCGCCATGGATCAGGACGACCCGACCGATGTTGCCTTTGAGAACTTCATTGAGCAGCTCATGGGAGAAAATCCTCTGGGTCGCCCCATTGGCGGCACTCCGCAGGAAATTACCGATGTGCCGCGAGATGCCGTCTGGGAGCACTATAAGCGCTACTACACCCCCGACCGCCTGGTGATTTCCGCCGCCGGTTCCTTGGAGCATTCCCGCATTGTTTCCCTGGTGATGGACGCACTGCGTCGCTACGGCTGGGAGCTGCAGGACGGCGTAGCACCGGCTCCGCGCCGCGTGCGCACCAACTCCGGTATTGTGCCTATCTCGCCCCTGCGCGAGGTAGAAAAGGGCTTTGAACAGACCAATATTGTGATGGGCTGCCCGAGCATTATTGCAGGAGATGACCGCCGCTACGCCATGAGCGTGCTCACCAGCGCCTTCGGTTCGGGCATGTCCTCGCGTCTCTTCCAGGAGATTCGCGAAAAGCGCGGTCTAGCGTACTCCACCTTTGCCTTCTCCGGAGCCTACTCGGACGCGGGCTACTTCGGCATGTACGCCGGCTGCCTGCCGGCAAAGACCGAGCAGGTGCGCGAGATTATGAGCCACGAATTCGATAAGCTGGCAGCAGCCGGTATTACCGATGAGGAGCTCATTAAGGTGCGCGGTCAGCTGGCTGGCTCCACCGTGCTCGGCAGCGAGGATTCGGGTTCGCGTATGTCCCGCCTGGGCCGCGCGGAGCTGGATTCAGGTCTGTTCTATAGCACCGATGAGCTGCTGGAGCAGATTCGCGCCGTGGACGCGGAACAGGTACGTGAGCTTGCTGCGTTCTTGGGCGAGCAGGATATGATTACCACTATTGTTCGCTAAGGCGCTAGGGCAGAGTATATATAAAAGCTCGGTCTCTTACCCTAACGGGTAAGAGACCGAGCTTTTATATAGTTAGCGGTGTTTACTTCAGTGCTTGGATGTGCCTATTTCAGTGCTTGGGCAACACCCTGAGTAAGCACCTTAGCGTAGAGCTCCTGACCGGCACCCTCAGGGTGCACGCCGTCAGAGACCAGCAGGCTAGGATCGCTCTTGAGAGCCTCGGTGATGGCGGCATCCCAATCGGCAATGACCACACGCGAAGAGTTCTTCGCCGCAAAATCCTTAATCAAGGCATTGGATTGTGCAATCCAGGTCAAACGCGCCGGGCCGTGACCGGTCACCAGCACCAGCTTAGAATCAGCCGGCAGAGCCGCCAATACCTGCTCCAACTGAGCGGTGCTATAGGTGGAGTTAGCGGTCACCGAAAGCACCACAACCTTACGCAGCTGACCCTGGGACGCCATGCTCTTAATCAGCGGCAGAGCGTGCACAATAGTACGCGCCTCCTTAGCATCCAGAGCGGCATCGGGCAGCAAATCGTAAATATCGGCGGTGGACGCCTCCACCACGGAGTCACCAATAATGGTCACCTTCGCCGAATCCGCGCGGCTAACGGTACCGGGGGCTGCCGGAGTCTCAGACGCCTTAGCGCTTGCCGAAGCGCTGGCAGAGGCAGAGGCACTGGGCTTAGCATCCGCAGAAGCACTGGCGCTAGGAGTAGCAGAAGCACTCGCAGAGGACGAAGCGCTAGCAGCACGAGAGGAGGCACGGGCAGCGGCACGCTCAGCGCTGCGCTGCTTACCCTGCTCCACCACAGCCTGGGCGGCGGTCATACTCGGAGCGGTCACCACAGCGGTTGCGGTGGCAAGAGAAGAGAGCACCAGGGCGCAGGCAAGGAGCATATGCACGCTCTTATAACGCGCGGCACCAAAGGCATCCAGCGCACGGGAAGCGGCGCCCTTAAAGCCACAGCGGCGAATCGGGGTCTCCACCCAGCGGTACGACAGAGCCGCAATAATAAAGGTTGCCGCCAAAACCAGCAGATTCGCCCACTCGGGCTTATCGGCACCCCAGCTATAGTGCAGCACCACAGCCAGCGGCCAATGCCACAGGTACAGACCGTAGGAACGCTCACCCACCCAACGCAGGGGAGCAATACTCAGTAGGGCGCGCAGCAGGGTAGAGGCGCCGGCGCGCATATCCGGCAGGATCGCCTGAATAATACCGCAGGTGAGCACCGAGGCAGCCGCAAGACCCCAGGGGATAGTCGCGGGGTTTGCCTCGCTCAGGTATAGCGCCAGGGGAATGAGCGCGAAGAAGGAGCCCCAACCCAGCAGCACACGAGCAAAGGCAACCAGACCGAAGGGCTGAGCCACGCGTTCTGCAATAGCCGGGTCGCTCGGCGGGTACAGGGAGAAGGGGCGCATAAACGCCAACCAAGCACCCAACAGCAGACCGTAAATATGGGCGTCGGTGCCGTAGTAAATACGGCTCACGGGAGCAGAGCTCAGAGACAGATAACCGGCCCAGAGCAGGGAGGCGGTCAGCAGAGCCAGGATAACCCAGCGGAAGGCACGCCAGCGTTTGCGCAGCAGCACACCCGCAGAGAGAAGAATCAGCGGCCAGAGAACATAGAATTGCTCTTCCACTGCCAGAGACCAGAAGTTCGTGTAGAGTTCCGGGGTGGTCTGGGCGAAATAATCATTTCCGGCGGCAATGGAGAGCCAATTGGAGGAAAAGGTAAAAGCACCCAGGATTTGACGTCCCAGGTTCACCTGAATATCTCCACCAATACTTAGCGCAATCGGGCCCATAATAACAATGAGCAGCACAATAGCGGGCAGCAGGCGTCGAGCGCGGCGCAGCCAAAAGGAACCCAGGGCAATACGGCCGGTGTAGGCGCCTTCGCGGAGCAGCAGGGCGGTAATCAAAAAGCCAGAGATAACAAAGAAAATATCCACACCGATCATGCCGCCGGGTAGAATCTGCGGCCAGAAGTGGTAGGTCATGACCATGAGCACCGCAATAGCGCGCAGGCCGTCCAGACCGGGCATAATATAACGCTGGTTGCCGTAGGCGGGAGGGAGCGAGGAGCTAAAGAGAGCTTGCATGCTTATCTTCCGGTTCGGTGCTGTGTGTGGATAGACACCGCCCAATTTTGTTGGTATGCACCACAGAAAAAGCGGCGGCGGATGGGCTCTTTTGCCCACTCAGTCATTATAGGTTTTGAGTGTGGAACCCACGATCTTTTTGGGCGCCAATGGGGTCAAAACGTCAAATAAGTCTAAATATTACGGACTGAATAGAATATTTCGCAGGTAGATGGGGTACAGCGGTATTTTTGGCTGCCCGGGTGGGGGATAATAGAGGGCGTAGATAAAGGCACGGTGCATAACACCGCTCAGATAGGGAGCGCGATGAGCGAGAAGATTTGGAAAGTTGCTGTTCTGGGGGCCGCAGGCCGTATGGGCTCGGAGGCTGTCAAGGCTGTCAATACCGCCGCCGATATGGATCTGGTGGCTGCTCTGGGTCGCGGCGATGACCTGCAGCAGCTGGTGGATGCCGGCGCCGAGGTGGTCATTGACCTGACCGTTCCCTCCTCCTCCGAGGAGAATGTTCGTTTCGCCGTTGAGCACGGTATGCACGCGGTTGTGGGTACCACCGGTTGGGATGAGCAGAAGCAGGCTCGTTTGCGCGATCTGCTGGCGGAGCACCCCGGTGTGGGCGTGCTGATTGCTCCGAACTTTGCCATTGGTTCTATTCTTGCTACCGAGTTTGCTGCCAAGGCAGCTCAGTACTTTGACTCGGTGGAGATTATTGAAATCCACCACCCCAATAAGGTGGACGCCCCCTCGGGTACCGCTGTTCACACCGCTCGCAAGGTGGCTGCCGCTCGCGCCGCTGCCGGCGTGGGCGAAAGCCCGGACGCTACCGAGGTCGATACCGACCACTCGCGCGGCGCCAAGGTGGACGGTATTAGCGTGCACGCGGTGCGTCTGCGCGGTATGGTCGCTCACCAGGAGATTCTGCTGGGTGATCCCGGTCAGCTGCTGACCATTCGCCACGACTCCTTTGACCGTGCCTCCTTTATGCCCGGTGTGCTGCTGGGCGTGCGTGAAGTAGCTGCTCACCCGGGTCTGAGCGTGGGTCTTGACGCCTTTATGGAGCTGTAAATGAGCGCCGAGAACTCTGCATCCGCACAGAATCAACAGAGCTCTAAGGCGCCGTTTTGGCGCTCGGTGAGCGTGTGGATTAGCTGCGCTCTGATTCTGCTGCTGGTTACGATTAATATCCTGCCCTTGGAAGAGGGCGTGCGTATGGCGATGACCGGCGTGCTGGTTTTTGCTGCGCTCTTTACCCTGGTGGAGGCTAAGGGCCTGGGTAAGCTACTGACCGCTTTTATGGGCGCTCTGCTCTCCCTGGCTCTGGTGGCTACCGTGCAGCTGGGTTCGAACTTTTTGAGCCGCGGCGGCGCAGCGGATATGGCAATGGGTATCGCCTTGATGGTGCTGCCCCTGCTGGGTGCCTGGGCGCTGGTGGCAGAGCTACTCTTTGGTCTGCGCGTGCAGCGCCTTGCCGATGAAATGGAGGCGGCAGGAGAGCTGCCGGAGGATACTCTGCCTCGTACCCCCAGCGGCCGCGTGGATAAAGAAGCTGCGGCAGCGGAGTTTGAAAAGTACGCGGCTATTGCTGCTGAGAACCCCGGTTCTGCCTACGCCTGGTTTAATGTGGCGACCCTTTATGATGCCTGCGGTGAGCGCAAGCAGGCGCGTAAGAGCATGCGTACTGCGGTTGCTCTGCATCGCGGTAGGGTCCCGGCTCATGTGCGCGCTGATAGTGCTGAGGGTTCCGATAGCGCCGAATAATTCGCTGAGGTGCTCATGGGTAGCTGAATACTCGCTAAATTATCGCGAATCCGTCTTCATGTGAGCACTTCGCACGCATCTTTTTGAAAAAATTTTTACCCTATATTGCTGATTCGCCCCCGCGGGGTGTTTTAAGAGAGTAGTGTTTTAAGTATGTCTGAACGTAACACCGGTACTTTTGCCCAGCCCTTCTTCGGTCGTCTACTGACCGCTATGGTCACTCCCTTCGCCGCCGACGGTTCGGTGGATGAAGCCCAGGTTGCACACCTGGCGAACTACCTGGTCGATAATGGCCACGACGGCCTGGTGGTCTGCGGTACCACCGGCGAATACTCCACCATGACCGATGACGAAAACGAGCGCGTTTTCCAGATCGTCAAGGATACCGTGGGCGAGCGCGCCAAGATCGTGGCGGGCGTTGGCTCCAACGACACCGCGCACACCATTGAGCTGGCTCACCGCGCCGAAAAGGTGGGTGTGGATGGCCTGCTGGTCGTGACCCCCTACTACAATAAGCCGACCCAGCCCGGTGTCTACGCACACTTCAAGACCGTTGCCGAGGCAACCAAGACCCCGGTGATGCTCTACGATATTCCGGGTCGTGCGGGTATCCCGATTGCTCCCGAGACCTACCGTAAGCTGGCGAAGATCGAGAACATTGTTGCCGTCAAGGACGCTAAGGCCGATATGGGCGCCGCATCCGAGGTGATGGCAACCACCGATCTGCAGTACTACAGTGGCGATGACGGTCTGCTGCTGCCCTGGATGTCCATTGGTGCCGTGGGTGTTGTCTCCGTGACCGCTCACGTGGCTCCTGCTCTCTTCCGCCAGCTGATTGACGCAGTGGTGGCCCAGGATCTTGTGGAGGCGCAGCGCCTGCACCTGGAGCTGGTTCCGATCGTTCGCGCTACCATGAGCCGCGCTCCCGGTTGCGTGGCAGCTAAGGAAATTCTGGCTGCTCAGGGCGTGCTGGACCGTGCGGTTCTGCGCCTGCCCCACGTGAATTCTGAGCCCGAAGTACTCGAAGCAATGATGGCGGACCTTGCATCGTCTGCAATTGCTTCCAGCGTGCGCTAGAATAGAATAGTCTTGGCGCTCAAGCGCCATATGGGTGCGGATCGTGACGTGTCAGGAGCGTTACGAACCGCACCCGCTCCTTTTCTGCCGCCCTTGCCTGTTTTGGCGTGGTCTGAGCGCATTCGCTCACGCTCTGGGCTCAATGCCTGACCAATGTGCCCTAGCCCCTATGGCCTGTGGCGAGCCATGGCGTATGATAGATAAAGTATTCTTGATATATGAGCTTCTCGCCTGTGAGAGAAGCGAGCAGAATGACACACAGATACTCGAGTAGAGTTACCGACAGAAACAAGACGCCGACGGGTGATTCCGGCGCCTAAGCCCTCGTGGCTCACATAGACTTAAGATCATAAGCCTCTGCAGAGAAGTAGAGCCGCGCAGACACATCCCGCGCGCTGCCTCAAGCGCGCATCCGCCCGGCATAAGAAGAAACGGGCGATAGAAAGACTTCCGGTAGGTGGAAAGCCATCTATCACTAACAAATACATAAGGAGAAAAAGATGAGCGTATTTGAAGCTGATCTGCCCCTGCCTCCCAAGCTGAAGAAGGACACCCTGCGCGTGGTGCCCCTGGGTGGTCTGGGCGAAGTCGGTCGTAATATGACCGTGTACGAAATCAACGGCAAGCTGCTGATCGTCGACTGCGGTGTGCTCTTCCCCGAAGAGTCCCAGCCCGGCGTTGACCTGATTCTGCCCGATTTCAGCTACATTATGGACCGCCTGGATGATGTGGTCGCCATGATCCTCACCCACGGTCACGAAGACCATATTGGTGCCGTTCCCTACCTGCTGCGCAAGCGCCCCGATATCCCCCTGGTTGGCTCCAAGCTGACCCTGGCGCTGGTGGAAGCTAAGCTGAAGGAACACCGCATCACCCCCTACGTTTTTGCTGTGGCAGAAAACCAGGTGGAGCGTTTTGGCCCCTTCGAATGCGAATTCGTGGCGGTCAACCACTCCATCCCGGACGCACTGGCTGTCTTTATCCGCACCGCTGCAGGTAATGTCCTGCACACCGGTGACTTCAAGATGGACCAGCTGCCCCTGGATAACCGTCTGACCGACCTGCGCCACTTTGCCCGCCTGGGTGAAGAGGGCGTGGACCTGTTCCTGCCGGACTCCACCAACGCTGAGGTTCCGGGCTTCACCCCGACCGAAAAGCATATTGGTCCGGTGCTCTCGAATGTCTTCCGCGACGCAACCGGCCGTATTGTTGTGGCTTCCTTCTCCTCGCATGTGCACCGCGTGCAGCAGGTGCTCGACGCTGCCGCTGAGCGCGGCCGCAAGGTCGTGTTCGTGGGTCGCTCCATGGTCCGCAATATGACCATCGCGGAGAAGATGGGTTACCTGAAGGTGCCCGAGGGTCTGCTGGTGGATCTGAAGGACGTTGAGGATTACCCGCCGAACCAGATCGTGATGATGTGCACCGGTAGCCAGGGTGAACCCATGGCTGCACTGTCCCGCATGGCAAATGGTGACCACAAGATTCAGGTGGAGCCGGGCGATACTATTGTGCTCGCATCCTCCCTGATTCCGGGTAATGAGACCAGCGTGTACCGCATTATTAATGCCCTGATGAAGCTGGGCGCACACGTGGTGCACAAGGGCAATGCTAAGGTTCACGTCTCCGGTCACGCAGCCGCAGGCGAGCTGATCTACTGCTACAACATCCTCAAGCCCAAGAACGTTATGCCCGTTCACGGCGAGGTCCGCCACCTGATTGCCAACGGTGATCTAGCGAAGGAAACCGGCGTGCCCGAGCGTAACGTGCTGCTGGGTGAATCCGGCGTGGTCGTGGATCTGAAGGACGGCGTGGCTCGTGTGGTGGGCGAAGTACCCTGCGAGTACCTCTACGTTGACGGCCGCAGCGTGGGCGAAGTGACCGAGTCCGATCTGAAGGACCGCCGCGTGCTGGGTGAAGAGGGCTTCGTGTCCATTGTGACCGTGATTGACCGCAAGACCAAGCGCGTGGTGACCGGCCCGGATATTCACGCCCGCGGTATTGCCGAGGATGACTCCGTCTTTGACGAAATCACCCCGAAGATCACCACCGCCCTGGAGGACGCACTGCACCGTGCACCCGAGAAGGTACACACCGTGCAGCAGCTGCAGCAGATCGTTCGCCGCACCATCGGTGCATGGATTTCGCGTCGTTTGCGCCGCAAGCCCATGATCGTTCCCGTGGTGATTGAGACCTCCACCGAGGACGCAAAGTAATATATTAGTCCTTAGCCATAAGCTCAAGCGTGTGCATAACCGCCCGCTTGAGCTTATGCTGTTAAAGGCGAGAACTCGAAGACTCGCCGTATTCCTGATAACCACACGATAAGGTAGCTAAGCTTTATATATGGCTCCACGGAAAACAAACACGAAAAGCACCAAGAGCACTAGCCGTAGCCGCTCGAGCCGCTCCAAAAAACAGCAGCCCGAGCAGAACCCGATTGTTCGCGCCCTGAGTCTGTTCTGGCAGAACCTGGCGCATATGATCGGCGGTATTTTCCGCTCCATTGGCACCGTGCGCACCGATTTGGACCCGGCGGCTCGTCGCGATAGCGGTGCCCTGGTGATTCTTTTATTCGGTCTGATCACCGCAGGCGTGGAATGGTACGCCTGGAGGGAAGCACCGGCGCCCTGGGTTATTCACGCGCCTCTTGCTGCATGGCACACCCTGCTCGCCGGTATTTTTGGACAGGGTGCAATTTTCGTGCCCGTCTCCTCCCTGGTGCTTGCCGGGTGCATTTTCCGTCAGCCCGATAAGGTTCAGCGCACCAACCGCATTGCCCTCGGCTTGGCGTTTATGCAGGTTGCCTGCTCGATTTTCTTCGCCAAAAACGCCGGCTACCCCAGCTTTGCTGACGGTTTTGCCGGCGTGTGGCGAGGAGGCGGCGCTATTGGCGTACTGCTGGGCACCCCCGTTGCGCGCCTTGCCGGTCAGCTGCCGGTACTGGAATGGGTCATTATTGCCCTGATTTTCCTGGTGGGTGTCATGATTATGACCGCCACCCCGGTGCGTCAGCTCTGGCCGCGCACCCTGCACCTGATGAGTATTGCCCTGGGGGAGAAGCAACCCCGTAGCCCGCGTGCAGCCGATGAGAGTGCTACCGTGGATCTGAATGCCCAAGAGCATGATCGCAGCTATCTGGAGGCTCCGGCATCCCCGGCTCCGAGCGCTCGAGAGCGCACCGCACCGGCTGCTCGTGGCGGTCTCTTGGCTCGCGTGAAGTCCTGGTTTGGCTATTCTCCTGCCTCGAGCCAGGATACAAACCTGGATGAGTACGCCGGGGATGAAGCCTTTGTCCAGGCGATGGTCGCTGAGTCTTTCCCCGAGCCCGAAGCTCATCAGGAGCCGGAAGTTCAGGAGAGCGCCTCTGGCACTCGCGCTCAGCAGGCAAACCGACCCCAGCGTCTAAACGCTGTGCGCCGCTCCGGCTCCCGAGGCCAGGCAGAACTCTTCGATGTGGAATCTGATGCTCCGGCAGCTCGCCTATCTCAGGTACAGCAGGCGGCTCGTGATTACGGTCGAGTGCCGCAGAATGGCCTATTCGACGCCGATATTTTTGAACAGGATTCCGTTCAGGGTTCCGCTTCTGCGCAGATTCAGACCAAGCCGCAGCCGGTGATTTCTGAAGGCGATGACACCGCAACTCGCATGCAGCCGGTGGTTGATCCTGTTGCTCAGAACTCCCAGAGTTCCCAGGGCAGCCAGTCTGCGCGTGCAGCGGCTGAAGCCCGCCTGGCGCAGGCTCAGCTGGCACAGCGAACCGCCGCTTCTCAGACTCAGGCACCGCAAACCCCGGCTCGCCCGGCAGCTCCGGCTGTCCGCGACCACAGCCGACCCGCAGCCCCCGAAGCGGCGCGTCCGGCGCAAACCGTGGAATCCTCCGCGGGCGCCTACACCCTGCCTGCAGAAGATATGCTCGTAGCGGGCCCGCCCGCCAAGGAATCCTCCGAAGCGAACCAGCGCGTGGTCGCAGCGCTGACCAGCGTGCTTGAACAATTTAATGTGGATGCAACCGTCACCGGATTCTCCCGAGGTCCCACGGTCACCCGCTACGAAATTGAGCTCAGCCCCGGTACTAAGGTCGAGCGCGTCACCGCCCTGAGCAAAAATATTGCTTACGCGGTGGCAAGTGAAGAAGTGCGCATCCTTTCGCCCATTCCGGGCAAGTCCGCCATTGGTATTGAAATTCCCAATACCGACCGTGAGACCGTGGCTCTGGGCGATGTGCTGCGTTCCTCCCAGGCGCACGCCAACCACCACCCCATGGTCATGGGCGTAGGCAAGGACGTCGAGGGCGGCTTTGTGCTGGCAAACCTGGCGAAAATGCCGCATATGCTCGTGGCGGGTGCAACCGGTGCGGGTAAGTCCTCCTTCGTGAATTCCATGATCACCTCGATTCTTATGCGCGCAACCCCCGACCAGGTGCGCCTGGTGATGGTGGATCCCAAGCGCGTGGAGCTGACCGCCTACGAGGGTATTCCGCACCTGATTACGCCCATTATTACCAACCCGAAGAAGGCCGCCGAGGCACTGCAATGGGTTGTGCGTGAAATGGACGCGCGCTATGACGATCTGGCGCACTACGGCTTTAAGCACGTGGACGACTTCAACAAGGCACTGCGCGAGGGTAAGGTTCAGCCCGAGCCCGGTTCCAAGCGCGTGCTGCGTGAATACCCCTACCTGCTGGTGATTGTGGATGAGCTTGCCGATTTGATGATGGTTGCTCCACGCGATGTGGAAGAAGCCATTGTGCGTATCACCCAGCTGGCGCGTGCCGCCGGTATTCACCTGGTGCTGGCAACCCAGCGTCCCTCGGTGGATGTGGTCACCGGTCTGATTAAGGCGAATGTGCCCTCGCGTATGGCATTTGCGACCTCCTCGGTCACCGACTCGCGCGTGGTGCTCGACCAGCCCGGCGCGGAGAAACTCATCGGTCAGGGTGACGCTCTCTTCCTGCCCATGGGTGCCTCCAAGCCCGTGCGTGTTCAGGGTGCCTGGGTTTCCGAGTCGGAGATTCACGCCGTGGTGGAGCATGTGAAGGCACAGGCTCCGACCGTGTACCGCGATGATGTGCTCACCGCCGATTCCAAGAAGCAGATTGACGACGAAATTGGTGAGGATCTGGAGGATCTGCTGCGTGCTGTGGAGCTGGTGGTTACCACCCAGTACGGTGCGACTTCCTTTGTGCAGCGTAAGCTGCGCATGGGCTTCGCTAAGGCAGGTCGCATGATGGATCTGCTGGAATCTCAGGGTATTGTGGGCCCGGCTGAGGGTACTAAGGCTCGTGAAGTGCTGGTTCGCCCCGAGGATTTGGAGGCGGCTCTGGCGCGCGTGCGTGGCGAGGAGCCCCCGGCTCCTGTTGCAGACCCCTACGCGAATGCGGTTCCTGCCGGTGAGCCTCTGGATATTCTTGATGAGGATGACGACGAGGGTAGCGAAGATGCCTGGGCACTGACTGCGCGGTAGGTACTGACTGCGCGGTAGGTACTGACCGGGCGTTAATAAACCCCATGATTCGATTCATAATGCGCTGTATCCCATAGCTGAAAGCTGGGGATACAGCGCATTCCTCTATCCTTCACCACTTCGCGGGGCACTTAGCCCCTCATCCTCCCCGAAAGCTTCCCCTCACCGAAAGCACAGATCAATGGGATACCATGGGTATAAAGCTCCACGCCGCCACAGGGCAGGCACGAGCCCCAGCACAGACAGGAAAGAAGAGCAATGAGCGACGCACCCACCGCCTCCAACTGGAACCTACCGAACTTCCTCACCACCCTGCGCATTATCGCCGTACCCTTCTTCATCTGGGCACTGGTCGCCGGCGGCACCTTCGGCGCGGATAACCCCGGCGCACGCTGGGCAGCCTGGGGCATCTTCATTGCCGCCATGATTACCGACTGGGCGGATGGCTACCTGGCGCGCTCGCGTAACCTGATTACCAGCTTCGGCAAAATCGCCGACCCGATCGCCGATAAGTTCATTACCGGCGCCGCTTTTATTGTGCTTTCCATGCTGGGCGAGCTGTGGTGGTGGGTGACCGCGTTGATTCTGCTGCGCGAATGGGGCATTACCATCATGCGTCTCTTCGTGATCAAATACGGTGTGATGGCGGCAAATAAGGGCGGCAAAATTAAGACCGTGCTGCAGACCGTCGCCATTGTGGTTATGTTGCTGCCGCTGGGTCTGCTCGGCACCGCATGGCTGATTCCCGGCTGGATTATTATGGGCGCGGCAACCTTTATGACCGTCTGGACCGGCCTGGTCTATGTGCGCGATGCGGCTCGACTGCGCGCAGCCTATTACGCCGAAAACCCTAAGGCATAGAGCATGAGCGTATACGCAGAGCAGATGAATGAGCAGATCCAGCAGACTGTGCAGCGGGCACACGAGCTGGCTATTGAGCACGGAATTACCCTGGCAACCGCTGAGTCCCTGACCAGCGGAGATCTCGCTGGAACCATTTGTACCGTCTCGGGTGCTTCGGCGTATTTTATGGGTGGCGTGGTGTCCTACGCTTCTTCGGTGAAGGCATCTGTGCTCGGTGTGTCCGAGACTCTTTTAGCGCAGGCCGGTAGTGTGGATGCGCGTGTTGCGCAGCAGATGGCTGCCGGTGCGGCGCGAGTGTGCGGTGCTCAATACGCGCTATCGACTACCGGTGTGGCAGGTCCCGAGCCGCACGATGGTAAGCCGGTTGGTACTGTCTTTATTGGCCTATCTACCCCTGAGGGGGTATTGGCTCGCGAGTACTCTTTTGAGGGTGATCGTGCAGCTATTCGAGCACAGTCGGTTCTTGCGGCTCTGACTGTGCTGGTTGAGGCTCTAGAAGCTTAGTTTTACCTGTTGTGGGGCACCTTAGCGCGTTTGGGACGGAGCAGATACGTCCCAAACGCGCTAAGGCCTCCCAAACGGGGGAGGTTATATTCTCAGGAAACATTCAGCTGCGGGGGAATAAAGGCATAGCTTGGCATGTTCTAATAGATGTAACACGCGGGCAGGATGTCCAGGTGTGACCGCTCGCCTAGCTCAGAGCGTAAAAATAGGCTAGGCTTAACAGATATAAGACCCGTTTGGGCAGAACTACTCTACAGAGGAGATTAAAGCTATGACTAAGCAACGTGTATCTATCAACGGTGTTACTCGCTGGATGGAAGTTGAGAGCGCTGCACCTGTGCAGGCTGTTCCTGTGGTTGAGGAGCCCAAGGTAGTGCCGCTGCGCCAGGCTATTGGTGAGGTACTGCGTGATGTTCGCCAGCGTCAGGGTCGTACCCTGCGTGAGGTTTCCCAGAAGGCTCGTGTGTCCCTGGGTTACTTGAGCGAGGTTGAGCGCGGTCAGAAGGAGGCGTCTTCGGAGCTGCTGGCTGGTATTTGCCAGGCGTTGGAGATCCCGATGTACCAGATGCTGCGTGAGGTTTCTGATCGTATGGCTATGCTTGAGGGCGTTCAGGTTCCGGATACTATCCCGGCTGAGATGTCTGAGCAGTACATGATGGCTAGCGTGGCATAAGCTTTGATGTGATAGCGGAGGGCAGGTCGTTTGACCTGCCTTTTGTTATGCCCCGTTTTTGTTACGCCTTGCGGTAGTGGGGAGGGTATCGGGTGTTCTTTAGCGCCGAGTTGGTATATCAGTGCTGAAGCGGTATCGAATGACTCGGGCTCCTCTCTGTGCCCTGAGTGAATGGGCGCTCATTCCGAAGTGTGCGCCTCAAGGGGCGTGTCATACTATGTCATAAACCTGTCTTAAATCTGTCATATTCGGGCTGTGTTAGCGGAGGTGAGCGTTGAAGTTAAGTGAATTTTGGGTGTTTATGGAGCATGAATTTGGTGCTTCCTATGCTCGTGTTCTAGCAAAAGACCTGGTTTTGGGTGCTCTGGGGGATTGCACGGTTCAGCAGGCACTGGACGCGGGTGTGGATCCTCGAACTGTCTGGGAGCAGGTGTGTATTGTGCAGGATGTCCCGGAATCTCGCCGTTTTGGGCCGGATATTAAGCCTCGCTAGGGGCGCCTCCGACGCCGGGAAGCGGGGCGTGTTCGAAAAGTATCGAAAATTTTTCCCGGAAACACGTGCGATATAGTCGTAAAACTGTTCTATATTTGGTAGACTTATCCACAGAGGCGCCGTTTTGATAGTTTTCGCCCGGTTTTTCCACAGATTTGTGGGAACCCGCTTAACCTGTCCGCTTGGGTGCCTATAGTAGTAAGCAACAGGGGGCACCCGCCCCTGAATGAACTCTGAATCAAACTTAAGAAGAAGGTATATACAGTGGCTAAGAACTCTAAAGTTCAGACCGTGACCCGTGTTGCCGAAGAAGGTCGCGCCAAGGCTCTTGCAGACGCCATGGCAAAGATTGAAAAGAACTACGGCAAGGGCGCGGTGATGCGCCTGGGCGAGAAGACTAACACCCAGGTGGAGGTTATCCCCACCGGTGCTATTGCTCTGGATGCTGCACTGGGTATTGGTGGTCTGCCTCGCGGTCGTGTGATCGAGATTTACGGTCCGGAATCTTCCGGTAAGACTACCGTGGCTCTGCACGCTGTGGCTAACGCTCAGAAGGCTGGCGGCGTGGCTGCATTCATCGATGCGGAGCACGCTCTGGATCCTCAGTATGCGGCTAAGCTGGGCGTGGATATTGACGCTCTACTGGTTTCTCAGCCGGATACCGGTGAGCAGGCTCTGGAGATCATGGACGTGCTGGTTGGTTCCGGCGCGGTGGATATTATTGTGGTTGACTCCGTGGCGGCTCTGGTTCCCAAGGCTGAAATTGAGGGCGATATGGGTGATTCCCATGTAGGTCTTCAGGCTCGTCTGATGTCTCAGGCTCTGCGTAAGATTACCGGCCGCCTGGCGTCTTCCGGTACTACCGCAATTTTCATTAACCAGCTGCGTGAGAAGATCGGCGTGTTCTTTGGTTCTCCTGAGACCACGACCGGTGGTAAGGCTCTGAAGTTCTACGCTTCGGTGCGTATTGATATCCGCCGTATTGAGACTCTGAAGGACGGCGCGAACCCGATTGGTGCGAAGACTCGCGCTAAGGTTGTGAAGAATAAGATGGCTCCGCCCTTCAAGCAGGCTGAGTTCGACATTCTCTACGGTGAGGGTATCTCCGTTGAGGGTGGCATTCTGGACCTGGCGGTGGATCACGATATTGTGAAGAAGTCCGGCGCATGGTTCACCTATGAGGGTGAGCAGCTGGGTCAGGGCCGCGAGAACGTGCGTAAGCTGCTCAAGGACAACCCTGAGCTGACCGAGGAACTGCAGCATAAGGTCCTGGTAAAGCTGGGTATTATTGAAGCTGATGAGCCGGAGGCTGTTGAGGGCGAGGCAGCTACTGCTGAGTCTGATCCTCTGGATGAGCTTTCGGATGAGCTGTAGGCTTATAGCTTGTAATGTGTAGCTAGCCTAATAGGTACGGCGCGCCCCGGTGCGTTGTGTATGGCGTGGGGTGTCGCATGTGAATGCGGCACCCCACGCTGTGCTATCTGCTGGGTGTGCTTGGCATCAGTGATAGGGTAGTAGTGGTGCGTATTCGCGTTGGGAATCTATACCATAGGGGAGGAGGATATAGTGGCTGAATCTGGTAACAATCAGGACCATTGGCTCAGCTCTGCCTGGGAGGCAGAAGAGACCGAGGCGCCGAGTTTTTTGCCTGTGGATGAGCTGAATATTTCCGCTTCTTTTGCAGCGGTAGAACCTGAAGAGATTGTGCCGCTGGCGAGCTATACTCCCGACCCGCTGTTAGATAGTGCGGAGCCTGAGCCGCTGAGTTTTGAGCCTGCTCATATTGCCCCTATTGATTCTGTCTCCTCTGATTTTCTGCTTTCCGATTCTGCACAGGCTGAGCCGGTAGAGATTTTTGAGCCGGTTATTTCTGAGCCTGACATCTCTGAAGTCGCTGAGTCTGAGCCTGTTGTGCCTGAAGCAGCGGGTTCCGAACCCTATTTTTATATTCAGGAGTTTGATTTTAGCCCTCCTGTTTTTGACGCACCGTTCTCGGATGATTCCCCGGCGGATAGTCGGGTTCCCGAAGAACCCTACGCGGGCTACGAGCCCGGTTTTGCGCTGCCCGAATCGGAAGCTCCCGATTTTGCTGTACCCGATAGTGTAGAGCCCGAAGAGCCTAAGAGTGTTGCACCGTTAGAACCAGCCGAAGACCTGGACTCTATGCCCGCGTGGAAGCGCCGCCTGCGTCAGCAGCAGGCTGAACTGGGCATTGGCGCCGCAGCTCAGCAGAGCGCTGTGCCAATAGAATCTGGGTCTAAAACCCCTGGCTCTAAAACATCTGCACCTGATAAGAAGCCTGCACACGTATCCGAGTCCCGCCCGGTAGCCCGCGCTCAGGCATCGCAAAAGACTCGTTCTAAAACCGTTGCTTCGAAAAGCTCTGTCGAACCTGCACAGACTACCGCGCATAAGGCTGCATCTGAAAACCGCAAAGCACCCGGAACACTCCCGAGCACGGGGGAGTACCCTGCGTGGCATCCTGCGGCTTTGGGGCTGGCTGAGGATATTCCCGACCCAGAAAACGCTCCCGCGCGCCCGGCGTCTTCTTCATCGGACAATTCTTCATCGGAACAGGAGAGCGAAGAGAGCAGCTCGCCTAAGAGCACAAAGAATACTAAAAAGCGCTATGAGCGCCGCTATAACCCGGACCGTAAGCGTGGCTTCCGCCGATTCAAAGAATCGGAGAAATCGCCCTACGCTCCGGCAATTGGCGCGCGCCCGGCTGAGGAAAAACCCAAATCTAAGCGCGCCTCCAAGCCGCTCTTTGCCGAAGGATCCAGCCTCAATGAAGCACTAACCCCTGAAGAAGAAGCTTTTATTCGCGGTTTGGCGGCGGAGGAAAACACCGCCGTGCCCGGGCAGAAGCGTGGTCGTCAGAGGGAAGAGATTGACCCCTATGTGCAGGCGCGCACGATTGTGTATAACCAGTTGGCGTATTCTGCGAAGAGCCGTCAGCAGCTGCGCGCCAAGCTGGAGTCTAAGGGCTTCGAGTCGGATTTGATTGAGCCTCTGCTGGATAAGTTCCAGGCTGCGAATCTGATTGATGATGCCCAGTATGCGCGTGATTTTGTGGCTCAGCGCGGTTCAGGTAAGAAGCTGTCGCGCGCGGCTCTACGTAGGGAGTTGAAGACTCGCGGTATTGTGGGCGATATGGCCGAGGAGGCTTTGGCTCAGCGCACGGATGCCGATGAGCGTGCCGATGCTGCCGAGCTGGTGCGTAAGAAGCTGCGCCCGTCTATGGATTTGGAGGATCGTACGGAGCGGGATAAGGTCATGCGTCGCCTGGTGGGTATGCTGGGTCGCCGTGGCTATTCTGCGGGTATTGCCTACTCGGTGGTCAAGCAGGAGGTCGACTCCTTCCGCGAGGAGCATGGAAAAGCATAAGCATGAGAGAGGCAGAGGTGGGTGGCGTATGTACACGGCTGAATAGTGTATTTAGCCTTCGGGTAGTGCCGATAGCCACGAAATCCAGGCAATCTTCTCTTCATCCACCCGATCCCAACCATAGGATGCTAAAAATAGATCCGTGTATTCTTCCGTGTGCAGGTTATACGCCAGGGACCAGATGGCCCAATATAAATCAATGGCGGCATCCCCAAAACCTGCCTGACCCCAGTCAATAAAGGTGATGGTGCGGGCATCGTGCAGGATATTGGGTAGGCAGGCGTCCCCATGAATAAAGATATTCGCGCTTAGCTCGCAGGGCGGCGCGTCCTTTATGGAGGCTGGTAGAGGGTAGCGCTCCAGCAGGTATTCTCTCTCCGTGGCGTGCTCGATATTGAACTTCTTGTATAGCTCCAGGTACTCCGTGTGCTGTGGAGATAGTTCTGCGCTCAGTTGGTGGTCGTGCAACTGACGGTCGTGTAATTGACGCAGTGCACGACCGTATAGGTGGCATAGAAGATCGGGGTTATCCGTCAGAGTTGTTAGGGTTTGCCCTCGGGCAGCTTCGGTCAGTAGATAGTCTTTGTCTTCGCTCAGGTAGAGGAGTACCTGCACGGCTAGGTTTTCCTGGGCTAAGAGTGCGGTCATGTTCGCTTCAGCCTGTAGGGAACCCTTGGCGCCTATTTTGAGGAATAAGTCCTCGCCCAGGGCGTAGACTGTCGCCTGGGAATGGCAGGACATATCCGTCCAGTCCCTGTCGCCGATGAGCTCTTTAACGCTGTGGGGTAGGTTTTCCATCATGATTCTTGGGCTGTGCTTCTAGGGTTAGTGAGCGGATTGACAGTATAGTACTGAGGCTCGGGAGTTTACCCGCTGGCGGCATGATTGCGATACTTGTGGGTACGAAAGATAGAATGGACACTTTATATTTCAGGTGTAGGTGCCGGTCCTAGACCTCAAGGGTGCGCAGGCGAGAAATGGCTTCCTCAATCACAGGCATGAGGGTCGCGCGATACTCAGCGCTCAGAGACTGCGACTCAATCTCAGGTAGGGAGAGCTCGGGCAGAGAAAGGTCAGGTAGGCTCAGCTCAGGATGCTCAGCGCTCGCCTCAGTCCCCTCAGCATCTGCCATCTCAGACAGCAGAGCCTCAGAAACCACCTCATCAGCGCTAGAAACCGAAGCAGCGTTCCCCGGCTCAGCACCACTCTCGCCCGGCACATCCTCCAGAGCAATAGCCAGCAGAGCCTGCATAAAATCAGCCGCCTCACTGCACAGCACCGGCAGCAACGCCGCACGTTCACTACGCCCATACAGCTCAATCAGAGTGCAAGCAATCATGAGAGTGCACAGGGTAATATCCAACGCCAAATCAGCATCCAAATCACGGCTACCCCACAGCGCCAGATACAGCGGCGCCATATCGCGCTCGCGCTCCACACGATACCCCGGATACGCAGGAGAAGAAGGGAAACCCAACATAACCTCGGCAAAAAGCATGCCGCGGTGTACAAAACCACTACCCTCAGCATCCACACCGCGCGCCGGAACCGCAGGTGAAGACACTGCCGAGGCAAAACCCAGCGACGACGGGGAGCAGAGCACATTCTCAGGATTAAAATCGCCCGTGCTGACCATATAATCCGCGCCGCGTGTCGCCGCAAAAGCACGTGCCAACTCATCATTAGCCAGGGTAGCCCGCGCCAAAAACGCCGGCTGAGCAATACGCTTAAAGGCAAAACGCAGCTGAGTATAAGGATCCGTTTCTCCCGCCGGCGCACTCTCAGGAAAGAGCTTCGCCGCGCCGCGAGAAGCCAGCGAAAAAGACGCCGCACCACCGGGGAAGGGCGAGCGAGAATCCAAAGACGCCAACTCGCGGCGGAACGCCAGGGCGGCATCCGCATCCACCGGAATACCACCCAGCGCCGCATAAAACTCAGTCAGCGCACGGAAACCCGAACGACGCACCACCGAATCATCACTAGCCAGAGCACGCGCCAGGGGCACAGGATCAGCAAAAGAAGCGCTACTATCCTCCAGCACAATCGCACGCAGCGATTCAGAATGAGTGTAATAACCCGGCAGGGCACCATCAGTCAGCGCAGAAAAATGACGAGCCGCCGCCAACTCACGCGCCAAGCCAAAACCACCCGAATTATGCAGGCTATCGCGGCGACGGAAATGCTTAACCACCACACGCATCACCTGGCCGGTACGCGCATGACGATAGCGCAGACGCAACACAATAGAGCGCATACTCGTACCCAAAATCTGGCAATGCACCAGCTCACGCGGGCTATGCTCAGGCATAGTACGACCCAAAGGAGCGCTCGCAGTCCACTCCAATAGCTGGGACGCAAAACGACGGAACTTCTTCGAATCCGCCGGCGCATGACCGGGCGCCGGAACATAGGCGCGAATAGCCTGCTCCAACACATCGGCAGGCTCAGGAGTGGAAATCACCGACAGCGCGGGCACCGGCGCGGGCAGGGTGCGCAGGCTCTGCGGCTGCGGAATCATAGGAATAACAGAGGTTTCTAAAGTGACAGCGGTAGTGTCAAGCATATACAAATCCCGGAAAGAAAAGTTGAGTATATCGGTGCTTTGATTATATAGCGTGCATAAGAATAATGCGCGATGAGTGTGTTTTCAGGCACGCAAGGCGCACCAAACCCGCCCAGTCGATAAGTACAGACTAAGGAAGACCTGCATAGAGCGCACCACTAAATTTTTATACCCTAAAGGCGTGAGTATCACCCTAGAAAACGCAGTAACCCAAGAAGAAATCGACAACGCCGACAAGAAACGCACCTACGAAGTGCGCACCTTCGGCTGCCAGATGAACGTCCACGACTCCGAGCGCATGTCCGGTCTGCTCGAAGCCAACGGCTACACGCGCGTTGAAGAAGGCGAAACCCCCGACCTGGTGGTATTCAACACCTGCGCCGTGCGAGAAAACGCATCCAACCGACTCTACGGCAACCTCGGCCAGCTCAAGCCCATCAAGGCACAGCACGAAGGTATGCAGATCGCCGTCGGCGGCTGCCTGGCACAGAAAGACCAAAACGCCATTATCGAAAAGGCGCCCTGGGTCGATGTGGTCTTCGGTACCCACAATATCGGCTCCCTGCCCGCCCTGCTCGAGCGCGCCCGCCACAATCACGAGGCGCAGGCAGAGCTGCTCGAATCCCTGGAGATCTTCCCCTCCACCCTGCCCACCAAGCGCGATAATGTGTACTCCGGCTGGGTATCCATCTCCGTGGGCTGCAATAACACCTGTACCTTCTGCATCGTTCCCTCCCTGCGTGGTAAAGAGAAGGACCGCCGCCCCGGCGATATCCTTGCCGAAGTACAGGCACTGGTTGACGACGGCGCCATTGAGGTGACCCTGCTCGGTCAGAACGTGAACTCCTACGGCGTGGAATTTGGCGACCGTCAGGCATTCTCCAAACTGCTGCGCGCCTGCGGTGAGATTGAGGGTCTGGAACGCGTGCGTTTCACCTCCCCGCACCCGGCAATGTTCACCGACGACGTGATCGATGCCATGGCCGAAACCCCGAACGTTATGCCCGTGCTGCACATGCCGCTGCAGTCCGGCTCTGACAAGGTGCTCAAGGACATGCGCCGCTCCTACCGATCCAAGAAGTTCCTGGGAATTCTGGAGAAGGTACGCGAGCGCATCCCCAACGCCGTGATCACCACCGATATTATTGTGGGCTTCCCCGGCGAGACCGAAGAGGACTTCCAAGACACCCTGCGCGTGGTGGAGCAGGCGCGCTTCTCCTCGGCCTTTACGTTCCAGTACTCCATTCGCCCCGGTACCCCCGCAGCAACCATGGACAACCAGGTACCCAAGGAGGTTGTGCAGGAGCGCTACGAGCGTCTGATCGCCCTGCAGGACCGTATTGCTGCCGAAGAGAACCGCAAGCAGCTGGGTAAGACCGTGGAGCTGATGGTTGTTGCCGAGTCCGGTCGTAAGGCTCAGCAGACTCATCGTTTGGCAGGTCGCGGCCCCGACCAGCGCCTGGTGCACTTCTCCGTGCCCGCCGGTTGCGAAACTCCGCGCCCCGGCGATATGGTGACCGTGCCTATTACCGAGGCGGGTTCCTTCCACCTGCTCTCCGACCCGAGCGCTGAGGAATACACTCTGCGCCGTACTCGCGCGGGTGATGCATGGAATCGTTCCCAGGCTGATTCTTGCGGTGCCGGTACCACTCAGGTCTCCGGCGGTCCGGTGGGTCTGGGTATGCCGACCATTGGTTTGCGCAAGTAAATACATATAAATTGTGCGAGCGCACGATTCTCTGCAATGAGCGGGGAATCGTGCGCTTATTGTGTTTCTACGGTGAGTTATAAAGCGCTCGTATGTGCGACTCGTGCCACGCTTTACATGCTCGCTAGAGATGCAGGACCGAAACTCAATGGCACGCTTAGCCGCTTTAGCGACAGGGGCGCCTTCTGCTCAAAACACCGCGCGTACCACGTAAAATAGAAGAATGACCTCCCAGCTTAATAACCTTGAGAAAACCCTGCCCATTATTGCCATTGTGGGCGCCACCGGCACGGGTAAAAGCGCGCTCGCCATTGCCCTGGCGCGTGAGCTGGGAGGCGAATGCATTAACGCCGACTCCATGCAGTTCTACCGCGGTATGAATATCGGCACCGCCAAAATTACTGCTGAGGAAATGCAGGGCGTGCCGCACCACCTGCTGGATATCATGGATATTCACGAAGAGGCGTCTGTGGCTCAATTCCAGGCACAGGCGCGTGAGCTTTTTGCTCAGATTCGTGCCCGCGGTAAGTACCCGATTCTAGTAGGTGGCTCCGGGCTCTATGTGCGCGCCGCCCTGGATGTGCTGGAGTTCCCCGGAACCGACCCCGCGGTGCGTGCTCGCCTGGAGGCAGAGGCAGCGCAGCGGGGGATTGGTGCCCTGCATGAGCGCTTGGCGGCTGTGGACCCGGAGTCGGCGGCGCGGGTGAACGATGAACGTCGCATTATTCGCGCCCTGGAAGTCTGGGAGGTTGAGGGGCGCCCCTTTAGCGCCTTTATGCCCGTGCGCGAGTATGTGTCCCCGGCGGTGCAGATTGGGCTGGATATGGATCGTGCGGCTCTGCACGAGCGGCTGCATGCGCGCGTTGTGGCTATGGCCGATGCCGGTCTTCTGGAGGAGGTCCACCAGCTGGAGGCTCAGGGCTTGAGGCAGGCAAAAACCGCCTCTCGAGCCATTGGCTACCGTGAATTCTTGAAGGCTCTGGAGAGTGCGCGTAGTCAGCTATCCGGACTCGCCGCCTCTGAAGGCTTGGAGGAGTACACCCTGGAGCAGGCGATTGAGGATACGACCATTGCTACGCGCCAGTTCGCGCGCCGCCAGATTACCTGGTTCCGCGCCGACCCGCGCGTGCACTGGCTGGATGCCACCGACCCTAACCTACTGCCCGAAGCTATGCGAATCATTGAAGAAGACTACCCGCAGGGCTAAACGCGTACAATAAACACAAGAAACTTTTACCCCACGAGAAGGAGCAGAGCATGAGCGCTTGGGGAGAACTGGCGGAGAAGAACCTCACCAAAGGCCACGGAACCGGTAATGATTTCGTCTTCCTCACCGACCCGGAAGCCGCCATCCTTTTGGACGCCGAACTGGTAGCGCGCGTATGCGACCGCCACTTCGGCATTGGCGCAGACGGCTTTATTCGCGCGGCAAAGAGCGAATCCCTTGCCGCCGGTCAGGCACTGCTCGAGGAGCACCCCAACGCCACCTGGTTCATGGACTACCGCAATGCTGACGGCTCCATCTCCGAAATGTGTGGCAACGGCGTGCGCGCTTATGTGGAGTACCTGCGCACCGAGGGTCTGATCGACCTGGAAATCGGCGATACTGTGCAGATCGGCACCCGCGCGGGTGTCAAGACCGTGGCTCGCACCGAAGACGGCTACGCTATCGATATGGGTCCCTGGGGCTTTATTCACGGCGATGCTGCACGCGAATCCGGCGAAGATTCTCAGGTCTCGGCACGCGGTCTGAAGACTCCGCGCGCCGCCGTGTCCATTACCATGGGTAACCCGCACACAGTGACCCTGCTCGGCTCCGAGGCAAAGCTGAACGGTCTGGATCTGACCGAGCAGCCCCTGGTCACCCCGCGACCCCCGCAGGGCACCAATGTTGAGTTCGTGGTTCCCCTGGAACTGGAACATGAGGAAGGCGCTCAGGTGGGTGCTATCCGCATGCGCGTGCACGAGCGCGGCGTGGGCGAGACTCTCTCCTGCGGTACCGGCGCCTGCGCGGCTGCTGCAGCAACCCGCTTCTGGGGTGGGGAAGAAGCCCCCGATGAGTGGCTGGTACACGTACCCGGTGGTACCCTGGCGGTCACCTTCGTCACCGGCCCGGATGAGCTGGAACATGTGGTGCTCGCAGGCCCTGCCGAGATGGTCTCCACCGTCGTGCTGCGCTAAGGGCTAGGCTAGATAAGCAGCGGATAAAGCAATAGAGAAGACCCCGATAGTTCTCGAATCAAGAACTATCGGGGTCTTTTCTACATATCACCCTGCATGGCAGGAGGGGACAAGCCTTAGGCGGTGCGCGCTACTTCCAGCAGACGGAAGCCCTTCGAAGTGCTATAGCGACTCACCTCGTACTGACCCTCAACCTCAGCCAGCGCCTTATCCAGCCAGGTCAGCAGGGAATCAGCACCCAGATTCTTCTGAACCACCAGGTAGGCAACCCCGTCCACAGCAAGGCGCGGCAGCCAGGTCAGCAGAATCTCGTGTAGCACCTCCTTACCCACACGAATGGGCGGGTTGGACCAGATCGTATCAAAACGCAGATCCGCCGGTACCTCTTCGGGGGAGGCAATACGCACATTGGAGAGGCGGTTATCGGCGGCATTCATGAGTGCCAGGGAGCGGGAACGCTCATTGACATCCACACCGTATACGGTCGCGGAGGGCGCGAGCATTGCCATGGTCATCGTGATCGGACCCCAACCGCACCCAATATCGAGCATAGTGGCGCCTCGCGGCTCGGGCGCGTCGGCAAGCAGCACGGCGGTGCCCTTATCAATACCGCCGGGGCTGAAAATACCGTTGGCGGTGGTCACGCTCAGGGACTGACCGGCAAGATTCACACGGATTTTCTTCGGCTTATAGGCGGTCTCGGGGGAGTTCGTAAAATAATGCTGCTCGCTCATAATCTTTAGTGTACGGTATACGGGCGCTCGCCGGAATATCGACGGCAGCGCGCACGATGCGCAGCACCCGCGCGAGGAAGACAGACCGGGGCACAAGCCGGGGTACATACCGGGGCGCAGAAGCCCGCGGATAGAGTAGGGAAGGCGGGAATTCACCCGCAGATAAAAAGCTATTGTTTGCCTCTCTTTTTCACCCTCTAGGCACCAAAAAGAAGTAGAATTAAAGAACCTATGAATAGTTTTGAACATACCTCGAACAATGGTGAAAAAAGCGGCAAGATGCCCAGCGATGAGCAGCTGCGCCGCACAGTCGATCGAGTACTGGGACGTTCCCAGGAACCCACTGTCCATACTTTCCCGGCAGAACACGCCGGCGGCGTGCTGGGTTCGCGCGCCCGCGAGCTGAGCGATAACCAGCGAGAACATTCCGAATACGACGGCGACCAGCAGGATCTGGCTGAGCGTCGCGCCCTGCGCCGCACCGGCGCGCAGAGTCTCTCCACCGAGCTGGAAGACGTGACCGAAGTTGAGTACCGCCAGCTGCGCCTGGAACGCGTGGTGCTCGCCGGCCTGTGGACCGAAGGCACCCTGGAAGATGCCGAAAACTCCCTGCGAGAGCTCGCCGCCCTGGCAGAAACCGCAGGCTCGGAGGTCATGGACGGCCTGGTTCAGCGCCGCCTCAAGCCCGACCCCGGCACCTTCCTGGGCTCCGGTAAAGCATTGGAACTCAAAGACCTGGTAGAAGCCACCGGCGCCGACACCGTGATTGTCGACTCCGAGCTCGCTCCCTCCCAGCGCCGCGCCCTGGAAGATATCGTCAAGGTCAAGGTCATTGACCGCACCGCGCTGATCCTGGATATTTTCGCCCAGCACGCCAAGTCCCGCGAAGGTAAAGCGCAGGTTGAGCTGGCTCAGCTGGAGTACATGCTGCCCCGTCTGCGCGGTTGGGGTGCTTCCCTGTCCCGCCAGGCTGGTGGCCGTGCCGCAGCCGGTGAAGGTATCGGTTCTCGCGGCCCGGGTGAAACTAAGATTGAGCTGGATCGTCGTCGCCTGCGTGCACGCATGGCTAAGCTCAAGCGTGAAATTGCCGCCATGGCGCCTGCGCGTGAAACTAAGCGCCTGAACCGTAAGCGTCACCGCGTGCCCTCGGTTGCAATCGCCGGTTACACCAATGCGGGCAAGTCCTCCCTGCTCAACCGCCTGACCGACGCGGGCGTCCTGGTGGAAAACGCGCTCTTTGCGACCCTGGACCCGACCGTGCGCAAGGCACAGACCCCGGACGGTATTGGTTACACCCTGTCCGATACCGTGGGTTTCGTGCGTTCCCTGCCTACCCAGCTGGTGGAGGCATTCCGCTCCACCCTGGAAGAGGTCGCCGACGCTGATGTGATCGTGCACGTGGTGGATGCTTCCCACCCCGACCCCGAAGGCCAGATTCGCGCCGTGCGTGAGGTCATTGCCGAGGTGGACGGCGCGCGCATCCCCGAAATTATTGTGCTGAACAAGGCCGATGTTGCTGACCCCTTCGTGCTGGAGCGCCTGCTGCAGCGCGAACGCAACAGCGTGGTGGTTTCCGCCCGCACCGGCGAGGGTCTGGATGAACTTAAACAGCTGATTGCGGATATGATTCCGCGCCCCTCCATTGAGGTTAAGCTGCTGGTACCCTATGCCCACGGAGAGGTGCTCTCGCGCCTGCACGAATGGGACGCAGACATTAAGCGCACCGCCTACACCACGGACGGCACCTACGTTCAGGCGCTGGTGCGTGAAGATGTCGCCGGTGAGCTTGCCGAATATGTGCTGGATGCCGAGCTTTTGGAAATCCTCGAAGCTGAGCTGGAGGACGCTGAAAACGCCCAGGCCGGTACCGCACGCAATACCTTAGCCGAAAACACCGCGCAGGTATAGCTCTGATATAGAGCCGCCGCCGGGTACCGGGTTGAACCGAGCCCGGCGGTGCGGTGCCTCGCAGCATACTGCAAAGATAGCGCGCACTGTGCACTAAGCGCGCCCGAAAATACTCAACCCAGCACGTCACCAGCATAAGGAGCACCATGAGCGCACCCACCAACGCCGCCGGCATCTCCGAACTGCGCACCATCCCCGGAGCAGCCGCAGCCCTAGACCTGCTGGACGAAGTTATCGAAGCCACCGGCGGATCCCAACGCGCCGGTCAGCAAACCATGGCAGCCCACGTAGCCCAAGCCATGGAACTCGAACGCCACCTGCTCGTACAAGCAGGCACCGGCACCGGCAAATCCCTCGGCTACCTCGTGCCCGCCCTGGAACGCATCGAAACCAGCGATAAACCCATTATTGTCGCCACCGCAACCCTGGCGCTACAATCCCAGATCGTCAACCGCGACATCCCGCGCCTGCTCGAAGCCATGGAAGGCACCCCCGTCGCCGAAGCGCACGTCGCCATCCTCAAAGGCCGCAGCAACTACCTATGCCTGCACAAACTCGAAGGCGGCTACCCCGAAGAAGAACCCGACGCGCTCTTCGACCTGCCCGCCCGACCCACCAGCCGAGTCGGCGAAGACGTACTGCGCCTGCGCCAATGGGCCGAACGCACCGAAACCGGCGACCGCGACGAACTCAAACCCGGCGTATCCGACCTAGCCTGGTCACAAGTCTCCGTCTCATCCGCAGACTGCCTGGGCAAACGCTGCCCCCTGGTCGAAGAATGCTTCAGTGAACGCGCCCGCGCCGAAGCCACCGAAGCAGATATCGTCATTACCAACCACGCCCTGCTGGCAATCAACGCCTTCGAGGGCCTAGCAGTGCTACCCGAACACGACACGGTCATTATCGACGAAGCCCACGAACTGGCAGATCGAGTCACCGGAGCGGTCACCGGCACTCTCTCACCGCGCATGATTGACCGTGCCGCGCGCAGCCTCAAAAAGAACTCCAAAGTATCACCCGTACCGCTCTCTAACGCCGCGAACTCCCTAGACCGTGCGCTCAACGGCGTACCCGAAGGGCTACTGGCGCGAGGTGTTGAAGGGCACCTGCTCGCCGCGCTTGCCAGCGTACAAGACGCCGCGCGCGCCGCCATGTCCGACTCCAAACCCGGAGACTCCAAAGAAATCGACGCCGGATTGCAAATCGCGCGCTCGCGAGTCAACGAAGTACTCGAAGCATCCACCCGCATGCTCGAAGCCGCTGGAGAACACGAAGTGCTCTGGGTATCGCGCCCGCGCGTTTTCGAAAACGGACGCTACCAGGAGGCAGCACCTGACGACCCCGCAACCCTGCACATCGCCCCGCTTTCGGTTGCCGGGCGACTGCGCGAGGGTCTTTTCGATGGCAAAACCGTGATTCTCACCAGCGCAACCCTAACCGTCGGCGAGTCCTTCGACGCGGCCGCTGGGGCTCTGGGACTTATGGGACCCGGCGCGCCCGCATGGAATGGAATCGACGTCGGCTCACCCTTTAACTATCCCAAACAGGGCGTGCTCTACGTTGCCTCCGACCTGCCCGAACCCAAATTTGGGGTCAGTCGTGAGCAGCTTCAGCGCTTACTGGAACTCTGCGAAGCATCCGGAGGCGGGGCGCTTGGGCTCTTCTCTTCCAAGAGGGGCGCCGAGCAGGCGGCAGAATACATCCGCGAACATAGCGATTTGAACGTGCTGCTGCAGGGTGAATCCTCTCTTGCTGCACTGGTTGAAGAGTTCACTGAAGACACTGACTCATGCCTTTTTGGCACCATGAGCCTGTGGCAGGGCGTGGACGTACCCGGCGACTCATGCCGCCTGGTTATCATGGATCGTATTCCTTTCCCGCGCCCGAACGACCCGTTGACCCAGGCGCGTACCACCGCCACTAACCAGCACGGTGGCAATGGTTTTATGAGTGTTTCTGCCTATCACGCGGCGATTCGTATGGCGCAGGGTGCCGGACGTCTGATTCGCTCCGTGAACGATAGGGGAGTGGTCGCGATTCTTGACTCGCGCATGGCAACCAAACGCTATGGCGGGTACCTAATGCGCTCCCTGCCGCCGCTATGGACCACCCAGAAAAAGGACGTGGTTCTGGCAGCGCTGGGCCGATTGCGTGAATCCATTCGATCCTAGTCGTGTGCTTTCAGGGCTATGGTTGCGCTTTGTATTGTGAAGGCGAGAGCAGAGAGCCCGTTTCAGCTCAAATAACGCCGACCCCGCACTATCTAATACAGGTTTTGCTGTATAGGTAGTGCGGGGTTTGTCATAACTCGCGAGTCGTGGACCTCCACACTCGCCTCTGTGCTTGCGTTTCCGAGCTAGCTGCGGTCACCAATCCGGCAAGGCTGTGGCTGTGAATCCGGCTAGGTTGTGGTCAGCTATCCGGCAAGGCTACGGCTGAAACACCCGCATGGGATGAACCTCTTCAGCCCAGGTAAGAAACACACCCAAGCGAACCCGGGAACGCACCTGCCAGAGGCTCGTCCCATACACAAAAACCACACGCTAAACCCTACGTATACGGCCACCACGAATACTCATACCGCCACTCAGAATCACCACGACCAGAGGCATCCGCATGATACTTCGACCCCGTCCGCAGATCAGCTACACGCAACCGAGGATTAGGGTTCGACCAATCAGGCTTCTGACCGCATCCACGAGCTTGCGGATCTTCCTTGCAGGTCTTGGCTACCGGGTAATAATTCCTCACAAAAGAACGCACTAACACCGGCTCACTCCACCGTATTTCCTGCTCCGGTAGCCATTGCCAGGGGCCGTCTCCGATTTTGAAACGTCCGGCGTACACTACTTCAACATAGGCGTGGAAATTACCGGTATTTTCAAATACGTGGCTGCTGGGGGATTCATCCGGTATCCTGCCACCATGTGGGCCGTCCTTCATGGGCTGATGCTCACTGCCTGGGTTGTATACAATGCGTGTGCTGTTTTCCAGTCCGTCACCGTAGTGGTAGATGTAGGTGACCGGTACGGCTTCGATGGTTCCTTCGCCGCTGAGCATTGGTCCGCTGTAGATGGCTTTGGCGCTGTCGATGCGGGTGTAGAAGTGTAGGATTTCGTTGTTGAATACTAGCACTGCGGTGCCGTTGAGTAGTGTGTCTTGGCTGTCGAAGTGTAGGGTGGGTTTGGGGGAGTCGAGTTCGAGGAATTTTTTGCGTGCTTCTGCTAGCTGTTGGGCGTAGGTGATGCGTGGGGTTTCCTCGGTTTCGCTTGTTTCGGGGGTTGTGTCGGTGGGTGTTCCTTTCGTATCGGGGTAGGGGATGCATCCGGTGGTTTTGCCTGCTTCGTCGTGGTCGAAGGTTGAGCCTTGGATGGTGGCGACGTAGCCTGGTTTGCCGTTGAGGGTGCAGGTGTGTGGGTTGGTGTCGGGTGTGGCGTAGGAGCTGCCGTCGTTGTATTTGTGGTGCTCCCAGTTCACCTGAATCGCTTGGGCATTACTCTG
>NZ_JAUNVZ010000004.1 GCF_030540545.1 Rothia sp. (in: high G+C Gram-positive bacteria)
GGTACTGCACTTTTGTGGGTGTGGGAGAGTAGGTCGCCGCCGGTTTTTTATTCAAAGGAGGATCCTTACGGATCCTCCTTTTTTGTATCTGCGCATAGATATACTCCAAAATAAAAGGGGTGGCTCTCTATAGATCATCTATAGAGAGCCACCCCCTTTTCGTATTTAAAGAGACTTATACATCCTCCACGCCTTATAGCTCAAAGGAAGCTGTAGAGGCAGCCGACCATAAGCAAGAGCACGCATAGCAGGCGGCTTAGAACGCCACATATGAGCCATCTGCACATTCGCAGGAAACACCGCAGCATAGAGAGCAATAGAACTCAATGCACCCAGCTTACGAGTCTTTGGGCAGGCAAGCATAGCTGCAATACTCAGCTCAGCTGCACCCGAGAGATACGTATAAGCGCGAGGCTTACCGGGAAATGACGGAGGAATAATAGAGTCGAATGGTTCTGGCTTCAGGAAATGCAGAGTGCCCATAGTAGCTAGAGCTGCTGCAGTGCGTCGAGCAGATTGGTTGGCTGCTTCACGGTCTAATAGGAATGACATACTCCAATTCTAGATGAGCTGTTCCAGATCGAGTGTATATGTTCCACGTGAAACATTGCAGATTCTGACGGCTATTTGAGGCGAAGATACGGATTATTGAGTGCGCGAGTTCTAGAGACTGTAGCTCGGTGCATTAAGAGCTATGATTGCGTTGCTTTTTTGGAGACAAGAGTAGAGGGTGTTGGGTTTGGGTTTCTGAGACTGGGGCGCAGTACGAGGAAAAGGCGTTCGCGCACGACCCTGATCATTTCGCTGGAGCGAAATGTTCAGGCTAATAGCGCTCAACCTTTTCCTCTGCCCGCTCCGGTTCCCGAGATGGCTGGGTTTTCTTTTCTGCTTGGCTTTGGTCTGTATCTCGTGTTCCAAAGATGGTTGGGTCCCCTGATGTCCGCGCTGTTTCTCTCTTATCTCTCACGCTCTGCAGATGGCTGGGACTTACCCCTGCAGCCCTGAGGAGGGGCTGCGAATGGGGTTCTGCGCTGCTTGCGTTTTGCACGCGTGTTGCCTGATCTTGTACCCACTTTCGGGGTGGTAGGGTTTCGTAGATTTCTTTCCTTTCTTCAAACTCGGATATGTCTATATCCAATCCGGCAAGGCTGCGGACTATACCACCCGCATGGATGATGTTCTTTAGCCCCAGTAAGGGCTGGGAGGCTGGTGAACCCAAAAACCCTACACCCTCGGTATCATCGTCCCATGCGCCACGTAATTGAGCCGATGAGCTGAGCCCCAGGTAATTGCGTTTCTTCAGTCCACGTGCGCGAGCTTCTTACCTGATCGTCAGAGGCTCATCCCATACGACTACTGACAGGCTGTGAGCGTAGATAATGTTCATTGAGCCATGAAATACAGTACTCAATAGACACTTAGAGCGCTCACAACCTGTCGATATATATCGTTTTTGGGCATGGGCTGGGATTAACACAAGGTGAATCACTATGGGCGTATGGGATGATCCCCAGGCATTAGCATTGTTGAGACCAGTAGCGTGTGTTTTTTACCCGATCGTCAGAGGCTCATCCCATGCGGGTATGTAAAATACCCCCACGTCGCGAATACTATTTTTCGTCGCGAAGGAAGACACCCCTCGCGACAAAAAATACTATTCGCGACGTGCGAGCATAATCGTAGTATTCGATGCGGATGATCATTTACGGGGCGCATGGGACGATGCTAAGACAGTCGCGTTCTACAGTTCGCTTGGGTTGGATTTCCTGCCGGATCTAAAGAGCATCATCCCATGCGGGGGTGTGACCGCAGTCTAGCCGTATTGGGAGAGAAAACGTAGAGCACCCAAGAAAAGGGAAGAAGCCTCAGAAACGCTAGCACCCCGAAGTCGGGGAAAAGAACACCGGAAGACGCGTGCGGAAGGCGAGAACTCGAAAACCCTATTCGCCGTCCCCCTTCAGGACTGCACGGATAAGTCCCAGCTCTCTGCAGAACGCAAGCATAGAGGTGAGAGTGGAGGCACGCGACTTACGAGTTATGACAAACCCCGCACCACCAACACAATAAAAACCTGTGTCAGATAGTGCGGGGTGTGGCATTGTCTGAGCTGGAGCGGTCTCTCTACTCTCGCCTCCAAACTCGCAAACGCAACCATAAGCACGGAATGTCTTTTCCTCGCACCGCGACCCAACCTCAAAAACTCGGAGCCATAACCACTTCGGAAACGTGACGTACGAGTACAAGCCGCAAGGAGAAGAAACGAGCGTCGGCGCGCAGTTTTGCGCAGGAAGTATGAAAAACCAACCCGAACTAGCCTCATAAAGGTGATACTTCCGGAGCAATGTTTGAGCACCCGCGAAGTTTCAATCTCCACCGCGGCGCCGGAACCAAAGTGCTCAATGAAACTCAGATAAAGCTCATGGGACGAGCCCCAGGCAGTTGTGTTTTCGAGACCAGTAGCGTGTGCTTCTTACCTGATTGTCGGAGTATCATCCCATGTGAAAAATCAGATACTCAGCCGCAGCCTAGCCATAGTGTTTATAGAGAAGGCATGGTGAAAATGGTGTATGCCAGGTAAATCATGAGCAAGCCGATTGCAATATCGAGTACTCTCCATGCGGCAGGCTTAGCGAAAATCGGTCGGAGGAATCGAGAACCATAACCGAGCAGCAGGAACCAGGCGAGGGATCCGAAGCAGCATCCAATGTAGTAGTACCAGCGTCCGGGGTCACCGTAGTTATTGGCGAGGGATCCGAGCAGAATAGTGGTGTCCAAATAGGCGTGCGGGTTGAGGTAGGTCATGGCTGCGGCGATAAGAAGCGCTTTGGTTAGTGTTTGGGGTCCGCTGTCGGCGGTGTCAATAATGAGCGCTTCACTTTTGCGGCTGCGCCATAGGGCGTTGAGGCCGTACCAGAGCAGGAAGATGCTGCCTCCGTAGCGGAAGACTTCCAGGATCCAGGGTGCGGCGTGGATGAGACTGCCGAAGCCGAAGACTCCAAGCCCAATGAGGAGCACATCGGAGAGTACGCAGAAGATAATAATGGGGGTCACCCAGCGTCCTAGGATTCCCTGTTTGAGGACGTAGCTATTTTGGGCGCCGATGGCGACGATGAGGGTCAGTGTTGTGGTGAAGCCGGTGAGTGCGATGGGTAGGAGTGCGGTGTCAATACTCATGTGTTGAGCATACCCAACACGCCGACATAAATCTATTTCAAGAATTTTAAGTAGCATAAAATAGTCTTATGAGCCGTTTGAGTGCAGACCAGCTACAGACATTCGTCACGATTATTGAATACGGGACCTTCGAGGCCGCCGCCGATATTCTCGGAGTGAGCGCCCCGGCTATTTCCCAGCGTGTGAAAACCATGGAGCGCATTGCCGGTCAGGTACTGCTGCGCAGAACCAACCCCATCGAGCCGACAGCGGCGGGGGAGAATATTCTGCGTATTGCCCGCCAGAGCGAGTACCTACAGCAGGAGTTGGAGCGTGCCTTGGCGGGCTCTACAGGGCATCGCACAATCTCTATTGCGGTTAATGCGGATTCTCTTGCCACCTGGTTCATGGAGGCTGTACGCGCCCTGGCGGTGGAGGAATCTATTTATTGTCAGATTCGCCGCGAGGGCGAGTTTCAGTCCAGTGCCCTGCTGCGCAGCGGTGAGGTGATGGGGGCGATTACTTCTGATCCTCACCCTATTGCAGGCTGCAGCTGGGAGCCTCTGCGCGTTATGAAGTATTGGGTGGTGGCGTCGAGGGAATTTGTGCAGCGTCATTTTCCTGATTTCCCGCGCGTGTCTTTGGAACAGCTGGATGCTGCCCCCGTGCTGGAGTATGACCGTCAGGATTATGGCTATCACCGGGCACGGCAGCTACTGGAGGCACAATACCGTATAAACCCCGAGGAGAGCGACTTTAGCTTGTCTGAGCGGGTTCCGGCTCCGCGTCTTTATGTTCCTTCCTCACCCGATTATGCCCGTGCCGTGGATGCCGGGTGTGCCTGGGGCGTACTACCCTGGGAGCAATGCGAGAAAGGTCTGAGCTCCGGGGAGCTGGTGGCTCTGGTGGAGGAGCCTTTTGAGGTGCAGCTATATTGGCAGCATTGGAATATTGACTCTCCTCTGCTGGCTAGCGTGACGGATGGGATTCGTCGGGCTGCCGATGCGGGGCAGAATTCATGAGTTGGTTGGATCGCTATCAGAGCTTTTTATATTTGCTCTCCCTAAGCCTTGGTGCAGCCCTATCGCTAGTACTGGGTGTTGAGGGTACCGCCTGGTGTGAGCTGCTGGTTCCGGCTGTTTTGGGTGTGCTGCTCTGGGCTAATTTTATGGGTATTCCCTTCTTTAGCGTAGATAGTAGCGCTCGGGCAAGCCGCTCCCTCTCTGCTGAGGTGGCTCGGATTCTGCCCGTTATTCTAACCGTTAATTGCGTGCTTAATCCTCTGATTGTCTCAGTGCTGCTGGTGCTTTTTCTGCCCGGTGCGGGGGTTGAATCCTACGCGGTGGCAATTATTCTTCTGGCTCCTTGCATTGATTATGTGGTGGTTTTTACGCGCCTTGCCGGTGGGTCTTGGCAACCCTTGCTGGCTTTAACACCTCTGCTTTTGAGTGTTCAGGCTATCTATATACCTATATTGACCTGTATTTATAGTTACATTGGTATATTGCCAATTATTCATATAGAGGGTTTTGGTGGCTGGACCGAAGGATACGGAATCGTTATCTTAGTGCTCCTGCTTCCCTTCGGTGCAGCCATTGCCCTGCAATATTTATTGCGCCATGCACCCAGAACCCCCAGTGCCGCCCTGCGCACAGCCAGCTATATAGCACGCATTCTAAGCACCAGTGCAGAACGCTTTATGGTGCCTCTGATGTGCCTGCTGCTGCTCGTCATGGCCGCTGCCTACACAGCGCCCGTGGTACACAGTCGGGAGATCGAACATCTAGGACCCATAGCCGCCGTCTATATACTCTACGGGGCACTCTCGGCAGCTGCGGCATATACCCTGGCTCGTATGAGTGCGCGTCTGGATCGCAGCGATAGTATTGCCGTGAGTATGAGCGCTGCAACTCGTAATGCCCTGGTTATATTCCCCGTGGTGAGCGTGCTGGCAGTTAGCTTGCGTCACTACCCGGGTGCGCAGCTTATGCGCCTGAGCGTGGTGCTCCAAACCCTGTGCGAAATTATTATTCTGCTGGCCCTAGTGGTGATTTTCCACTGCACATCCCCTCGAGGTTCAGGACGACAAAAGAACCAAGAGCAGAAACTAACAGGAAAGCAGAAGCTAACGGATCGAAACCTGCGCTAAAGATCGGCGTAGAGCGCACGATTAAACTCAGGAGCCGGTACCCGAGATCATCTCGGATACCGGCTCCTGCGTTTCAACGCTATAGTAAGCTATCGCCAGCGTGTCATCATGAGCATACTAACCATGAGTGCGCCCACGCCCACGCCAATATTACCGCCACCAATGCTCGGTACCGGGTACAGACCGCTCGTAATGTAGTAGACAATAATCCACAAAATGCCCACCACCAGCAGGGAAAACATAATCACCTTGTACCACAGGGGGGTGGGGGACTTGAGGGTCTGGCTGCTCTCCAGCTCCCGAGCCACGCGCATAAAGCGCTCATCGTCAGCAGAGAGAGGCTCTTTCTTAGCCTTCTTAGACTCAGACTTCTTCGAATCGGATGCCTTCTCGGCCTTGGTGGAGCTATCCTTGACCTCCGAGGTCTTCTCCTGGCTCTCTTTGGCCTCCTGAGCTTGCGCCTCGCGTGCCTTCAGCTCCTCAGAACGAGCCTTGGCACGCTGAGCCTGTGCCGCAGACTTCTTACGCTTAGAATTTTTCCGAGCAGATGTGGTCGCCATCTATCCTCCGCATGGTATTAGGCAAACTTTTCATGTACGTTAGAACTATCTTTGCAGACTCGCGGGATGATTTCATCTTTGACTCGCGTTCTCTACACTAAAGATAGATAGACTCTACGGTACAAAGGATAAGCTATGGCCCGAACCAGCACGGCAGCACAGAAGCAGCCCGCCCCCAAAAGCGCCCTGCAATGGGTCGTTCAAATCCTGGGCGAGCTGCTCATTACCGCCGGACTTATCCTGCTACTCTTTGTCGCCTGGCAGCTATGGTGGACCAATATTGCCGCCAATAACACCCAGGCAGCAGCCGTAGACTCCCTAAGCCGTGAATTCGATCAGGCAACACCCCAAGAAATTATTGAATGGGACCCCGCCAACCCCGTGAGCACCCTAGAGGACCCCGCCCACGGCCAGGCGTTCGGTATTATCTACATCCCCAAGCTCGGCAATGACTACCAGCGACCCCTGGCGCAGGACACCACCAGCGATGTTATCGACACCCTGGGCCTGGGTCACTACGACGAAACCGCCCTACCCGGCCAGGTAGGTAACTTCTCCGTCGCCGGCCACCGCCAAACCCGCGGCGCCGTACTGGACTATATCGACCAGCTAGAAACCGGGGATAAAATCTATGTGCGCACCAAAGACGGCTACTACATTTACAGCGTCTATAGCCACGAAATCGTCACCCCCGACCGCGTGGATGTCATTGACCCCGTTCCCGGCCAGCCCGGCGTAGCACCCACCGAGCGCCTGATGACGCTCACCACCTGCCACCCCCGCTATGGCGATACCGAACGCTATATTGTGCACGCGCGCTTTGAATCCTGGCGCCCCGCAGCAGCCGGTGCCCCCGAACCCATTGCCCACCTGACCACCAAGTAACCTAGAGAAAAGGAACCCACCATGTACGGCTGGATTTTCCGCCACCTGCCCGGTCCGCTCTGGGTACGCATTCTGATCTCCATTCTGCTCATTGCCGCGATTGTCTATGCGCTCATGGAGTACGTATTCCCCCATTTTGCTCAGTACGGGCCCTTTAACCTGGACGTCACCATTGACCCCGGTAGCTCAAGCCCCTCTGCCAGCCCCACAAGCCGCTAAGACCTACCCTAGAGGAGAATTATGACTCGCATCCTGGTCATTGATAACTACGACAGCTTTGTCTTTACCCTGGTCGGCTACCTGCAGCAGCTCGGCGCCGAAACCACCGTCATTCGCAATGACGAAAAAAGCCTGGAAGAAACCCTCGCGCTCGCGGCAGAGCACGATGGTGTACTGATCTCTCCCGGCCCCGGCGCACCCGCAGAAGCCGGCGTCATTATTGATACCATTCGCTGGGCTGCCGATGAGCACAAGCCCCTGCTGGGCGTGTGCCTGGGGCACCAGGCCATTGCCGAGGCATTCGGCGCAACCGTCAGCCACGCTCCGGAACTGATGCACGGTAAGACCTCGGTGCTCACCCACGAAAACATCTCCGTCTTTGTGGACGTTCCCAACCCCTTTACCGCTACCCGCTACCACTCCCTGGCGGTGGAACCGGACTCTCTGCCCGATACTCTGGAGGTCACCTCCGTGACCGATAACGGCATTATTATGGGTCTGCGTCACCGCACCGCTCCCATGCACGGCGTGCAATTCCACCCCGAGTCGGTCCTGACCGAAAGCGGTTACCTGATGCTCGGCAATTGGCTTGAAGAGGTCGGTCTTGAAGGGGCGGCAGCTCGCGCTAAGGAGCTCTCGCCGTTGATTGGTTAGAGTTCTACCGGCTAGGCTCCTAGGAACCGATAAGCTATCGCGTATACGGGCTGTCAATCACCGTGAGAGAGGCAGCCGTATAGCTAAAGGGCGTTCTAGAGGGTGTAAATCCCTCTAGAACGCCCTTTTATATATTGAACGTTTCTTTATACGCTAAAGGCTCTAGAAGCTCTTAGAAGAGCTGCTAGAGCCTTTAGCCTAGGTAATCTAGATATTAGCCGCGGCTAGACGAAGCGGTGCTGTTACCAGTGCCATTTGCCGGAGGATTAGCAGCACCAGCCGGAGTGTTCGGAGCCGAAGAGCTGGGAGCGCTGGTCGCACGAGCGGTAGCCGCAGGAGCCTGAGTCGGCGCGGTGGTCGCACGAGCGGTCGGCGCGGGAGCTGCGCTACTGGGAGAAGCGCTGGGCTCGGGAGCCTTCGCCACCTCAATGGTCACAGTGGTGTGCTGCTCAGCCGGAGTATCCGCCGCCAAGCTCTGGGAAATCACAGTACCCGCCGGGTTATTGCTGGTGGTCACGTACTTAATATTCACGTGCAGCTGAGCGTTCTTCAGAGCCTCGGTAGCAGCATCCTGGGTCTTACCGACCACGGAGGGAACCTTGACCTTACCGGAGGAAAGAATAATATCCACGGTAGAACCAGCCTCAACCTCACCGGAATCGGGGGAGAGACCCACCACCATACCGGCCTGAACATCCACACTATCCACAGTGGACACGCGGCCATCTACCAGGCCGGCTTCCTTGAGCAGGTTACGGACATACGCCTCGCTCTGACCGCGAACATCATCCTCGGTGGGCAGCTTCACGCTCTGCGGACCCTTCGAGAGAGTCACAGTGATCTTGGAGCCCTTATCCATCTTGGTACCGGCAGCCGGGTCAACGCTCAGAACATTACCCTTCTTGACGGTATCGGAGAAAGCCTCCTTATACTCGAGCTGGAAGCCCAGGTTACGCAGCTGAGTATCAGCATCGTCCTTGGAGACATTGCTAATGGTCGGCACCTGAACCTGAGGAACCTCATTGAGTTTGGACTGGTAGTACAGAACCGAACCCACCAGGCCCAAAGCCAGCAGCACAATAGCCGAGACCATCAGGAAGCGACCCCACACGCTCTTGCGGGGCTCTTCCTCGTAGTAAATCTCTTCTTCCTCGTACTCCTCGTCCTCATCCGGGTCGAAGAAATTACCCAGATCGCCATCCTCAACATCGGAGGTGGAATCCAGAGAAGAAGTGTAGGGAGAGTAATCGCCAGCACCGGAGGCAGCCACCACAGCAGCCGGTACAGTGTAGGCGGTAGTCATTGCCTCATCCACCGGAACGGAGCTGGAGGGAGAAATCGCCTCTGCCAGGGCAGCAGCGAACTCATCAGCACTCTGGTAGCGCTGAGCCGGATCCTTAGACAGAGCGGTGAGCAGAACAGCATCCACCGCAGCCGGAATCTCCAAAGGAGTAAAGGAAGAGGGAGCCGCCGGAGTATCCGAGAGGTGCATAGCCGCCAAATCAACATTGGAATCAGCTACAAAAGGCGGACGGCCAGCAATCATCTCATAAATCACGCAAGCAGCCGAGTACAGATCGCTACGGGTATCAACCTCTTCACCCTTGACCTGCTCGGGAGACATATAGCGTGCACTACCCATAACCACATTAGCCTTGGTCAGTGCCTCGCCAGCCTCTTCCAGGGCGCGAGAAATACCGAAGTCCATGACCTTAATCTGACCGGGTTGACCCTTAGCGATATCTTCTTCGGTCACCGGCAGAACCATAATATTCGCCGGCTTAATATCGCGGTGCACAATACCCTTGTCGTGGCTGTACTGCAGAGCACCCAGCAGCTGACGGGCATAACCGGCAGTTTCGCGCAGGGGCAGGTGACCACCCGAGGAGAGAACCTCACGCAGGGTACGACCGGTCAGCAACTCCATCACAATATAGGGAAGGGTTGCTTCGGAGGATGCCGCCTGTGCGCTATCGCTACCGTAAGACTCCGAGGGCGAGTAGTTACCCGTATCGTACACGGCAACAATCGCCGGGTAGTTCAGGGAAGCAACAGCCTCCGCCTCACGCTTAAAACGGGCACGGAATGTAGAATCCTGGGCCTGTTCCGGGCGCAGAATCTTAACCGCGACCTTACGGCCGAGGCGAGTATCCTCTGCAGAATACACGGTAGCCATCGCGCCGGTACCGATGACATCGATGACCTTATAACGGTTGTCTACCGTATCAGGAACCAACAGGTCCATATAATCTCCTGGGTAATACAAATCAGAAGTAGAAGCTTAAAACATTAACGGGCAGAAGCCGAGGCAGAAGCCTTCGCGCTAGCCGTCGGCGCAGCGCTCGCACGTGCCGGGGCACTGGGAGCAGCGGAGGCGCTAACATCCGGATCCGGCTCTTCCGTAACCGTGGTTACACGAGCGGGTGCACCCGAGCTTGAATTCGCAACATACACATCTACCTTACTACGAATCTCAACTTTCGTTCCAGATTCAGGCGAAATGCGAAGCACAGTGCCCGGAGCCTGTGTGGGAGAGTGCTCATAGTGAATCGTGACGTTCAGACCCAGCTTGCTAATAGTCGAGGTGACCTCGTCCGAAGAACGACCCACCAGGTTCGCGGGAATCTCCACCTGCTTACCGGTGGAATACTGAACCGTAATCGTCGTTCCCACCGTCACGCTACCGGAAGGGGAAATCTGCAGCACCGTATTAACGGGCTGATCCGACTCAATACCGACCTTCTGCACCACCAAACCGGCAGCAACCAGCTCCTGAGCAACCTCATCCACCGGACGATTCACATAGCTGGCGGCAGAAAGATTCACTGCGCGAGCATTAGAAGCACTGGAGCTAGCCTTCGGCTCAGCAGAAGAGGAAGCACTCACCGAAGCTGAGGGAACCGCCTCAATCTCCTGGGCTGCCTGACGCTGATTGCTAAAGAACATCATCACCAGAGCACCAAGAGCCAAAAGCAGTGCCACCACTACAGCAACCCACACCCAGGTATTATTCCCGGACTTCTTGGAAGAAGACTCAGCAGCCACCGGGGTTGCCGAGGTCTCCACCGGAATTGGGGAGGTAGTAGTGCGCGGCTCAAAACGGCCGCCGGTGCCAAAGCGAGGCGCATTGCTGGTAGCCACCACGGGAGCCACGCGAGTAGCATCCTCACCGGGCATGAACTGCTCCAGAGTGGGTACAGCCTTATAAGCCGCCTGCAAATCCCCGCGACGAATAGCATCCACCGCAGCGGCAAGAGCCGTCGCATCGGCAGGGCGCAGCTCCGGTTCCTTCGCCAGCAGGCACATCACCAGCGCGCGCGCCGGAGCCGGAATAGACTCCGGAAGCGGCGGCGGCGGATCATTCACCTGAGCCAGAGCAATAGCAATCTGCGACTCACCCGTAAAGGGGCGGCGGCCGGCAAGACATTCATAGCCAATAATGCCCAAAGAGTACATATCCGAAGAAGGCGTAGCCGGCTGACCGGTAGCCTGCTCGGGCGCCAAATACTGGGCGGTACCCATCACCTGACCGGTAGCGGTCAGAGGCACCTGATTCGCCAGGCGAGCAATACCAAAGTCGGTCACCTTCACGCGATCATCGGGAGTGATAATCAGGTTACCGGGCTTCACATCGCGGTGCACCAGACCCTGAGCATGAGCGGCAGCCAAGGCACGGGCCGTCTGAGCAATAATGTTTAGAATGCGGTCCGGGGACAGGGTGCGCTCGCGCTCAATAATGGCGCTCAGCGGCTCACCGGGCACAAGCTCCATGACCAGGTAGGCGGAATTGTCTTCCTCACCGTAGTCAAACATATTGGCAACGCCCGGGTGGTTCAGCAGCGCCGTGTGGCGTGCCTCTGCGCGGAAACGCTCCAAGAAGCCCGGGTCGCCGGTGTACTCCTCTTTCAGGATTTTGACGGCAACGGTGCGCCCAAGAACCTTATCGCGCGCCTTCCAGACCTCACCCATACCGCCAATTGCGATACGTTCAGTCAGGATATAACGCCCGCCCAAGGTGGTCTCAGCTGAAGGCCTCACTTGTTCAACACCGCCTCAAAGAGTTGCTTACCTGCATTAGTGGAAAGTTGTGCACCGGCAGACACATTCTCGCCCTCATAGACCACCGCAATAGCAATCTGCGGATCATCAGCCGGGGCAAAACCGGTAAACCATGAATTATTCAATCCCGTGGTGCCAATTTCGGCGGTACCGGTCTTACCGGCAACCTTTACACCCGAAATCTTCACACGAGAGGCAATACCATTATCTACTGAATTTACCATGAGATTCTTTACCTGTTCAGCAACCTGCGGGTTGGTGGAGGTACGAAGCTTCTCGGGAGAAAATTCGTAAATGGTACTCAAATTACTCGTCTTGACCGAGCGCACCAGATTCGGTTTCATCTGCACGCCCTTATTGGCAATAGCCGAGCTCATCATTGCGACCTGTAGGGGCGTGGTCTTCACGTCATACTGGCCGATAGATGCCAGAGCCAACTGGCTCTTATCCATACCCGTGGGGAACACCGAGGGGGTAACCGTCAGGGGCACGCTCAGCTGCTGACCGTAGCCGAAATTAGCCGCCGTCTGAGCAATCTTATCCTCACCCAAATCCA
Source organism: Rothia sp. (in: high G+C Gram-positive bacteria) (assembly GCF_030540545.1). Taxonomy (GTDB): domain Bacteria; phylum Actinomycetota; class Actinomycetes; order Actinomycetales; family Micrococcaceae; genus Rothia. The sequence goes on from NZ_JAUNVZ010000004.1 coordinate 12,236, forward strand.
TAGCAATCTGAGCAAAAGGAGTATTGCACGACTGAGCCAGAGCCCACTCAATGGTCGCCTTGGTGCGGGTGGAACACTGACCACCCACATAGTTCGGCAAGTAGGTATTGGTACCCGGCAGCAGCAGATTCTGCGGATTATCCAGAGTGCTCTGGCCGTTGTACTTACCCGACTCCAGCGCCGCCACCGTATCAATAATCTTGAAGGTGGAGCCCGGGGCGTAGGTATTACCGCCAATAGCGCGGTTCATCAGCGGCTGCTGGGGGTCCCCCTCCAGGGCGGCGTACTCATTGAGCACCGACGTATTATTGTGGCTCGCCAAGGCATTGGGATCATAAGAGGTGGAGGTAGCCATCGCCAGAATCTCACCGGTCTTGGGGTTCATTGCCACAATGGCGCCCTTATGACCTGCCAGAAGATCCGCCGAGAGCTCCTGCAACTTAGAGTCCAGGGTCAGTTCCACGCTCGCGCCGCGGGCGGCATGACCGGAGAACATCTGCACTAGACGATCGTAGAACTGCTTATCGGAGGTACCCGCCAGCTCAGAATCCATTGCCTGCTCAATGCCGGTTGCACCATTGAGAGAGTAGTAGCCGGTCACACCCGCATATTTACGGGCGGTGGCTGCATTGGAGCCGGAGTAAACACGCTGATAATTGAACTCATCATTGGAAGGAATAGAGGAGGCAATCTCCACACCGTCCACCACGATCGGGCCGCGATTAGCACCGTAGTTATCGTAGAGCGCACGGTTATTCCACTGATTATCCATCAGATTATCGGCGTCAAAGACCTGAATATAGCTGAGGGTACCCATGAGCAGAATGAATACGCAGGCCGCTGACATCCACATGCGTCGAATCGCCCTATCCATTGCGTTCACCCTCTCGAGAATCCGTAATGCGCGCCAGCACGCTGGTCGCGCCCTCCGGCTCATAGCTATCATCCACGTGGTCAATGCCGGAAGGAGCATCAAAAGTACTCACCACATGGGGTGCGCGGGCACTATGGGAAATGGAAAGCCACAGCGCCACAATAATCCAGTTAGCCAGCAGCGAAGAACCACCGGCAGACATAAAGGGAGTGGTCAGACCTGTCAGAGGAATCAGACGGGTAACGCCACCGATCACCACAAAGAGCTGTAGAACCATGACCATGCACAGGCCCGCCGAAAGCAGCTTGCCAAAGGCATCACGAGTACCCAGCGCCGCGCGGAAACCGCGAGAAATCAACAGCAGGTACATCATCAGGATCGCGCCCAGACCCAGCAGGCCGAGCTCCTCACCCAGAGAAGTAATGATCATATCCGAGTTAGCGTAGGGCACCAGGTAGGTGCGACCCTCGCCCCAACCGCGACCAAAAAGACCGCCGTAGGCAAGACCAAACACACCCTGCAGAATCTGACCCGAACCGCCATAGGGGGCGTTATAAACCTGCGGGTCAAAGGCATGAACCCAGGCGTAAATACGCGCGTGCACGTGATCCACATGGTTATAGGCAAGCCATGCACCGGAACCCACACCCAGCAGACCAATCAGCAGCCAGGAGATTTTCGCGGTCGCCAGGTACAGCATCGCCATAAACAGGCCGAAGAAGAGAATTGCCGAACCTAGATCCTTCTGGAACACCAGCACACCCAGGCTAATAACCCAGGCAACAAATACCGGCGCCAAATCGCGCAGACGCGGCAGACGAATCGGACCAAACTTCTTACCCGCAGCCAGGATCAAATCGCGGTGCGTTGCCAAATAGCCGGCAAAGAAAATCGCCAGGGTAATCTTGGCAACTTCACCGGGCTGGAAGGTACGACCCGCCAGAGAAATCCAAATGCGCGCACCGTTAATCTCCACACCCAGACCCGGAATCAGGGGCATAATCAGCAGCACAAAAGATGCCGCTAAGGAGGTATACGTAATCTTGCGCAGCACACGATGATTCTTCAAAAACACCAGGATGACAGCGCACAACACCATGGAACAGCCCGTCCAGAAGAGCTGACCATTGCCCACCTTATCCTTCAGGTTGGCATCCACACGGAAAATCATTGCCAGACCAATACCATTCAGAGCCACCACCAGAGGCAGAATAAAAGGATCGGCATAGCGCGCGCGGAAGTAGAGCACCGCATGAATCAGCGCGGAACCTCCGGCAAGAACCACGGTACCGGTCATCCACACGCTACCGGGGGCAGCGGCAGACTCCGGATCAATGAGGTACAGGGCAAAAGAGCCAATACCCACCGCGAAAATCAGCAAAATAAGCTCAACAAAACGGCGGGAACGCACCTTGGGCGAACCATCCGGGTTCGTGGGAGTCATCCAGGAGGTCAGAGCGGAAAAATTAGCCACGCACCTCACCCCCAGCGCTCGCATTGGGTTCTGCACTGGGCGCAAACTCACTGGGCACCACAATGCCCGGAATCTCAGTAATCGTACCCGGAGAAATAGAAGCACTGGGCTCCGTGGGTGCAATGGTTACCGAACCGGGAGAATGGGACGCCGGAGTGGGGTTAGAAATATTGGAATTAGCGTGGGTACGCAAACGCGCGACAATCTGCTGAGCATCCTCAAGGCTGGATGCGGTAATCGTATTGCGCACCTGGGTACGGTTATGCTCCGAGAGGGAAGAAAGCTGAATATCGCTCTCATCCACCACATGGGATAGACGCACCGGGCCCAGTTGCTGGGACACGCCATTATAGATCGCCACATAGCCATTGGACTCGGCAACATAGTAGCGGGTTTCAATCCACTTCAGAGCACCCCAAATACCGCCAATGAGCAGCACAGCGATAAGCACAAAACTAAAGAGACGCACAGGCCAGCGGCGCGGAGTAATTGCCGGCTCATCCTCAGAGACCAGCACCTGAAGCTCCTCAGGCAGGCTCTCCTGAGCGCCAATAGTGCGCTGAGCTAGGGTAGCGCGCTGCTCTAAGGTACGGTTAGTCACCGCCGGAATCTTACCGGTCATAGTCGCAGCAGAAGCCGAACCCACCAGTTGATGTGGTCGCAAGCCAAGCTCGCCGCGCAAAATCTCAGCCGAGGTGCGCGCAGCCTCCACCGGGTGCTGCTCAGAGAGCTTACTGCCGTGCAGCAGGGAACCGGTCAAATCGCGGGCGCGACGGAAACGGCGCAAATGGCGCTCGGGTAGAGAATCACCCTCGGGGCTCAGAGCTGCCGGGGTCCAGGGCAGGGCGGAGGCACCAGCAGCGCTCGCCAGAGCCGACGGGGCAGCCGGAACCGAGGATTCACCCACGGGCTCATCCACGGGCAGCACGGAGCGGTCAATGACCTGCAGAGCCACCACGGTGACATTATCGGGAGCACCGCGCTCCAAGGTCATATCAATCAGGGTATCGGCAATAACATCCAGATCCCCGGTGGAGCGCATAACCTGCTCAATTTCAGCATTGCTGACTACGGCCTCCAGACCGTCAGATGCCAGCACCCAGCGCTCGCCCAGCTGGGCATCCAGGGTTTTGAGCTCAAGCTCGGGGGAAGCGTCCACATCGCCCAGCACGCGCATAATCACATTGCGGTGCGGGTGGGTTTCAGCCTCTTCGGGGGTAATACGACCCTCAGAGAGCAGGCGCTGCACAAAGGTGTGGTCGGTGGTAATCTGCTCAAAACCGTGCTCATGATCGGCAGGGCGCAGACGGTAGGCGCGGGAGTCACCAATATGCGCCAGCTCAATATGATCGCCGTCCACCAGCAGGGCGGTACAGGTGGTTCCCATACCCGCCAGGCGCGCGTCATTAGCCGCCAGCTCATTAATAATGGCGTTGGCGCTCTGAATCTCATCCGCCAGGTAAATACTGGCGGTGCCGTCAAAATCGGGGTGATCTAGAGGAGTCAGGTTCAAAACAGTGGTTGCCGAGGCGACATCGCCGCCCACATGGCCACCCATGCCGTCAGCGACCACCGCAAGATAGCGACCACCATAACCGGAGTCATCATTTTTAGATCGGCGACCGCCCTTATCGGAGCGCGCCGTAAATCGAAAAGCTATTTTCATGCGACTAATCCTTCAGCTGCATTGTCGTGCCGCCGACCCTAAAGGGCACACCGGGCTCAACCACCGTAGCTCGCGTTAGCCGCTCACCATTGAGGAACGTGCCGTTAGTAGAATGCAGATCCTCCAAGAACCAGCGCGAACCCTGAGGGAATAGGCGCGCATGCTTAGTCGAGGCGTAATCATCCTGCAGAGACACCTCAATATCATTGGCTCGACCGATCGTCACGGGGCTATCGCCGAGCACCATAGCAGCTCCAGCCTGCGCACCCTCAATAATGATCAGTTCAGAGGGGCGGGAGGGGGCAACAAAAGGCACGGTTTCGCGGTGCGGCGCCGGAGCCTCAACGGCAATAGCGCGCACATTCTTACCCAAACCCAAGTCGCGACGAGCCGCGCGCACCACCAGGAACACAAAGAACCAGATGAGCGCAAGGAACGCGAAACGGAGAATCGTGACGGTCAGTTCAGAAGCCATAATTAATAACTACCTCCCGGCAATCGGAAGACCAGGCGGGTGCCACCCACATGCAGCACCGAGCCATCCACCAGGGCAACGGGTGCGCGCAGGGGAGAGCCATTGAGAAGAGAGCCATTGGTCGAACCCATATCCTGGGCGACAAAAGCACCATTAGCGTAGGAAATCTGCAGGTGGCGGCGGGAAACACCCTTATCGGCAACACGCAGGTTCGCTTCCTTACCGCGGCCAATGACCACGGGGAAAGTGCTCAGCGGGTGCGCAACACCGTCTACCTCTAGCACGGCGCCGGTTGCGGCAGCCTGGTGGGAGGGCAGGTGGTTCTGAATGCCGGCAAGACGAGCCTGCGGGGTAGCCTGAGGCAACTGGGCTTGGGGAACCTGAGCCTGGGGAGCCGCGTCCTTGGTAATGCGGGTGGGCATATCCTGACGCGGAGGCGCCACGGGACGCACAGCGGGCGCACCGTGAGGTTGAGAAGAGGAGGGGGAGAACTGTTCAAAGGTCGGGATGACCTCGTACTCGCCACCGGAAAGAGTATCCAGAGTCGAGAAGGTCACGCGCACCGCACCCAGCAGGGAGTAACCCTGGGCGCGAGCGTGAGAAACCGCCAGATCGCACAGCTCGGAGGCGAAAGGGCTGCCCCATTCGCGAATACGCGGGAAGTCCTCAGCGGAGAAACGAATAGTGTAAATATTGGGCGCGAGGGCGCGGTTGGTGTGGTCCACATGTGCACTATCGTCCATAATGGTACGAATTCGGTTGGCGATATCCGCCTTTTCGAACGTGCCAAAGCCGCGATTGACTGCGCTGCCAATACCCTGCTCTAGCTTATTGAAGAAACTCAACGCCGCCTCCTTGTTGTACGACCCGGTAGCTCTAATATTTTCGGTGTTTGCTAAACGTGTGAACGTCTGAAGGCTCAAGTTTAGCGAAAATATCTGTGTGTTAGCTGTGTGCTCCACGTACATAGCCCGCAGAGAATACAGCCAATCCTATTTTAGGTCAAAGCGCAGAGAGTGTGCAGGTTATTTGTATAATTACTGCGCCGTAAATGCCTGCAGATGCAAAAAATCCCCGGCTCTTTCGAACCGGGGATATCTGGTGCGCGAGGGGGGAGTTGAACCCCCACGCCCTCACGGGCACACGGACCTGAACCGTGCGCGTCTGCCTATTCCGCCACTCGCGCTTGTGTCTTACGTTGTTCTTTCGAACCTCGCAGGCAACAAGTAATACTATACGGACTTTTCTACCCCGTGTCTACTTGAGAAAGGGTGACTCTCATCACTTAGTTTCTGTGGGGTGCGCGGAGGCGCCAGAATCAGTCGATCGAGCTGCCGCCTCCGCGCGCTCACGGCGTACCCGCAGTATCCACGCCAGGGGTCCAAAATAGGGCAGAATCAGCACAAAAAGCAGCCACTTGAGCTTCTGAACCTCCGTAAAATACGGGCTGCGATGAATGGTCGCCACGCAAAAGAGCATCAGCGCAGCACCGACCATAATCAGCGAAAAATACACATAGCCAATAATCTGCTGAGAATCCACGCGCTCTCCCACACTCCCGAAGTTACACCGACATAGTCTTTCCCCGCGTTGAGCGAGGATATGTGCAGAATAGCACCTTGGGACACAGCCCAAAAATACGGCAGAGAATATAGCGGTGCCCCGCCCGCAGAATAATCTGCAGACGGGGCACAACACCAGAGGGAAAAGTTAGCGAGCGGCCTTTGCCTTACGCTGAGCAGCGGCAGCATCACGCTCAGCCCAGAACTCGCGAGTGGTCACATCATCAGTGCCATCCCACGCCGCAAGGTTTTCAATCTCGGGCATATCCGATGCCTGGAAAATAGGTTCCAGACCATTCTTGCGCTGATCCTCGTAATTCTTCAGGACCTTCACCACGGTACCGGTCATAGCCAGCACAGCAATCAGGTTCACAATCACCATGCCACCATTGAGCAGATCCGCAAGGGTCCACACCAGATCCAGCGAAGCAATCGCACCGAAGAACACAAAAGCCAACACCAGCACGCGCAGGGCCACCAGCGCCCAGGTGCGTTCGGTAACAAAACGAATATTGGACTCGGCGTAGTAGTAGTTACCGATCACCGAAGAGAACGCAAAGAGGAAAATCGCGATGGTTAGGAAGTGCACCGCCCAGGTGCCCAGCTGGCTTGCCAGAGCATCCTGAGTCAGACCCGCACCGCGGCTCTTATCGCCGTACACCGGGTTGGAGAGCAGCACAATAAAGGCGGTCACGGTGCAGACAATCATGGTGTCAAAGTACACGCCCAGAGTCTGCACATAACCCTGCTTTGCCGGGTGAGAAACGGTAGCGGTCGCACCAGCGTTGGGAGCGGTACCCATACCCGCCTCATTGGAGAGCAGGCCTCGCTTCATACCCCAGACAATCGCGCCAATAGCGCCACCGGTAACAAATTCCTTGATACCCAAAGCACCCTGGAAAATCATCAGCAGCATCTCGGGAACCTTGGTGATATTCAAACCAATCACCAGTAGACCCAGCAGAATGTACAGCACAGCCATCACCGGAACCAGCCAACCGGTCACCGAAGAAATAGTGCGAATACCGCCAAAAATAATAGCTGCGGTCAGAGCCACAACCACCAGGCCCACCAGAATACGGAAATCCATACCGTTGGTGCCGGTCACGCCAATATTGAAAGAGTTTGCGGTAGCCTCAACAATAGCGTTGGTCTGCACAGCGCAGAACACAAAACCGTACGTGATCACAATAAACGCCACGAAAATCAGACCCAGCCAGCGAGCCTTCAAACCGCGCTTCATGTAGTAGGCAGGACCACCAATATAGGAATCCTTACCGCGCTCCTTATAGAGCTGACCCAGCAGGGACTCGGCAAAAGCCGAGGCAGAACCCACGGTAGCCACAACCCACATCCAGAACACAGCACCCGGACCACCCATAGCAATAGCCACAGCCACGCCGGCAATATTACCGGTACCCACACGGGAGGCAGCAGAAACCGTAAAGGCGCGGAAAGCGGAAATGCTCTTCTCACCATTACGCTCGGTACCGGCAGGATCGGTCAGGGTGCGGAACATTTCAGGCAGGCCGCGCCACTGAATACCGCGCGTGCGAATCGTAATGTACAGGCCTGCCGCAATCAGGGCGTAGAACAGAAAATAGGTCCACAGGGAACCCTGGGCAATATCAATAACATCGGTCAGCGACGCAGTGCTGCTATTGATGCCCTCAATGACGGAAAGAAGTGAATCCACTCTGCCCCTAACGTTAAATATGCAACGCCTCCTAAGAGTTCCCGGTCTGTGGGCGGGAAGCAGGAGGCTGCAATGACTTATCGGCGCCCGGCGGGGATCTGCCCGCTCGTGGCTCCGACCGGGCGTAATGCCCGCAAGAACTTAGCATCTATTGTGCGGGTAAAAAGATGCCCCCGGCAACCGCCGGGGGACACTTTTGGATATTTGTAACGAATAATTAACCTTCACCAGGCTTAGATTCGAAGACATCCGGGATGCCATTCTCATCCTCGTCAACGCTCTCCTTCAGAGCAATAGCGCGGTAATGCTTATTGCGCGCAGAGAGCAGGGCAGCGCCCAAAATAGCCGCGGTAATGGAACCGACCAGAATCGCGATCTTCGCATCCTCGGTGTGGGCAGAACCGGCGGGGAAAGATAGCTCAGCAACCAGCAGCGAGACAGTAAAACCAATACCGCCGGTCACCGCCAAACCAATTACATCAATCCAGGCAACATCCGGGTCAAGATTCGCACCCTTAAAGCGAGTCACCAGCCAGGTGGTACCCGAAATACCAATGGTCTTACCCAGCACGAGAGCCAGCACAATACCCACAGCTACCGAATCGCTCAGGGCACGACCCAGACCCTCAAAACCGCCCACCGTCACGCCGGCAGAGAAGAATGCAAAGACAGGCACGCAGAAACCGGTGGAGAGGGGACGGAAACGATGCTCCAGGGCCTCGGCAAGACCCGTCTCGGAACCGGCAGCCTCAGAACGCTGATTGTGAATCACCGGCACGCAGAAGCCCAGCACCACACCCGCAATGGTCGCGTGAATACCCGACTCCATAAAGAGCGCCCAGGTCAGCACACCCAGGGGCAGCAGAATAAACCACGCCGCGGGGGTGCGCAGGTGGAACATCGTCTCATAGCGGTGAGTCAGCCACGCAAAAAGAGCAATAGGAATAATAGCCAGCAGCAGATACTCACCGTGGAAATTATTGGTGTAGAAGATCGCAATAATGCAGATAGCAATCAGATCATCCACCACCGCCAGAGTCAGTAAAAACAGACGCAGAGCCGAGGGAAGGAAAGTACCTACACCCGCAAGAACCGCCACAGCAAAGGCAATATCGGTCGCGGTAGGAATAGCCCAACCGTGAATAGCGCTCGCATTGGAGGCATTAATAATCGCGTAAATAATCGCCGGAACCGCCACACCGCCGGCAGCTGCCGCCACCGGCACAATAGCGGTGCTGGGGGAGCGCAGATCGCCAATGACGAATTCCTTCTTCAGCTCCAAACCGGTGAGGAAGAAGAACACAGCCAGCAGACCGTCCGCCGCGAAATGACCCACGCTCATATGCAGATGCTCAAAACCGGGGATATGAATCGGAATCAGAGCATCGCGTGCAGCAAAATAGCTATCGGCAAAGGGAGTATTGGCCCAAATAATAGCCAGAGCCGTTGCAGCTAGCAGAATAAAACCGCCGACGGACTCATTGCGTAGAATTTCGGTGACGCGCTTGGATTCGGCGTAGGAGCCGCGGGAGAGAACAGTATTGGGGGCGTTGGGGGTTGAAGTGTTGGTCATAAATCCTCTTATCTCTTAAATTCCAGTGTACCGCCGCGTGTAGCGCTGAGGATAGAAGAGCAGCCAGCGGGTGCACTAGGTGGACATCTGAGTCGGAGGATCGAGGCATAAAAATATGGGCGGTCGGTACCTAAAGCACCGACCGCCCATATCTGTGCAGTCTTAGAGACTATAAGAATTACTCACCTGCAGCTGCGGGAGCGGAATCATCGCTACCGTGGTTCTCATCCAGCTCGCGAGCAACGTAGTTCTCGATGTCGAAGAGGTTGCCATTAGCGCGCTTAACGATGGTAACCAGGGTCTCCATGGAAGCAACTTCCTCAACCTGCTCCTTGAGGAACCACAGCATGAACTGCTCACCCAGGGGGTAAGACTCGCTGCGTGCAGCTGCGAAGATAGCCTCGATCTGGCTGGTCACCAGCTTCTCCTGTGCCAGGGACATGTCAACGATTTCCTGAACGTCCTGGAAGTCGTTCTTCACAGCGCCGATTGCGGGGATCTGAACCTTGTGGCCGCGGTCGAGCTGGTACTGAACCATCATCAGTGCGTGGCCGCGCTCTTCCATTGCCTGGCGGTAGAAGTGACGTGCCAGCTGGGGCAGGTCCTCGGAGTCCAGCCAGATAGCCATTGCCAGGTACTGGTGGGATGCGGTGAATTCGTGGCCGATCTGTTCGGTCAGCAGTTCGTAGAAAGTCTTAGTCATGAGGATTTCTCCTTGGTTAGGCGGTGTAGGCACCGCGTGTAGTTTTATACGGGACACGCTCGTGTCGCGTTCTGTTATCTATCCTAAAGGGTGAAAATCGGCTTGTATAGACAGAAAAGGCTAATCTTGAACACCGCTTAGGTTGCGCCCAAGCTTTGCCTTGGGCTGTCCTAGAGCTAAAGAGAGGGCACCCAAAGCTTAGTTTGGGTGCCCACAACTATATTCACTGTTCTATGCGGTGTTCCCAATCCTAGGATTCGCGCTCGCTCTTATGAATCGGCATGCTCCCGTTTGGTATCACCGTAAGTCCCGCGCATCAAGCTATCAATGGAAATAACCTGGGAAGGAGTATCACCCAGCACGCTGGTACCAATTTCCTGCAGAGAATGCACCTGCTCTGGGGTAAGGTGGTCGAAAATCTGACGGCGCACCTCGCGCACATGCCCGGGAGCTGTCTGCTGAACCTTCTGCAGACCCGCCTTGAGTAGGAAGCAGATGCTCACGCGGCGATCGCTGGGGCTGGGCTCGCGGCGCACCAAGTCATCCTTTTCCAGGCGGGTCACCACGCGGGATAGGCGTGCCGGCAGGGTATTAGTGGCGGTTGCCAGCTCAGTCATGGTCAGTGAATGGGTGGGAGATTCTGAGAGCATTGCCAGAACCATATATTCAACAAAGCTTAGACCGGAGTCTTTTTGGAGCTGAACCTCCAGCTGACGGGTGAGGTTGAAAATAATGGAGCTAAGGAAAAGCCAGGCTTCGCGTTCTTCGGAGTTGAGCCAGGGTGTGGTTTCCTCGCCCTGCTGCTGCGCAGGGTCGGGTGTGGTTGGTTGAGCGGAAATGAGAGTGCCTTCCGTGGATGCAATATGTGTACAGCTCACTACTTTACTAGAGAGGGGGTCGAAAAGCTTTATTTGGAAAGTAAAATGTGGGCATTAACGCGCCTGCGTGTATCAACCCTGAGGCGATGTCTTAAGGGGCTTTAAAGCTCGACTTGATGGTTTGGTGATAGACACCCAGGAAAGTCGAAGAAAAAATTGGTACGCTCTGATGCCCCTCTCGTTAGATTTCCGCAAGATCTATAACGAGTATTTTAGGTGATGTGTGTCATAAAAATGGGTGGATTTTGGGTGCTGGGGAGGTGGATCGAGGTGGGTTTCGAAAAAATTTTAGAAATTTTTGGGGGAAAATCCGTGAAAAACCGGGGTTTTGCAACCTGTGGAGGGTGATAAATCCAAATATAACGAAATTCTTACGAAAATTTTAGAAAAAGTACCATTTGGGGTTTGCGTAAGCTTCAATCTCGTGTATAGTTGTATGCATACGGGGTCGAAAGGAAGCCCGCGGGGCGAGACCGGAAGCTCAAACCGAATGGGTTCGACTCTCTATTTATCGGTGATTGTTGTCGGTGTACGAGTAACTCGTATCTCTACCGACAAATTGTGCGGTACGGATGTAGTTCGTGGTTGGGTTGCATCCGTACCGTATCTTTTTATCCTATATTGCGAAGTATCATACTCACTCCAAGGACCTGCTAGAGAATGCAGGTCCTTACTCTTTAACTGCATAGAATCTCTAACCCCGCGAGGTGCCCCACTGTCTGGAGCTTCGCGGGGCTTTTGTGTATTCAAGGAGATCTGCCCGAGTATGTCCGGGGTGGGAGGCGATGGTTGTCCACAGGAGTTATCCACATTGTGGAGAAGTATGAGTAATGTGGAAAACTATACAGATTCGGGCTGGGGGACCGTATGGTCTGGTGTCTGAGCGGGTGAAATTTCTTGTAATTACAGAAAACTTCGACTTAAAAGAGAAGAATCGTTCTGGAGGGGCACCCCATGTGCGAGGGAGCGATGAGCGCCGTGAAGCGGGATTTTAAGCCGCTATAGTGCACAGCTGTGGAAAAGTGCATACACAGCAGGTGGATTAAAGACGTGGATTGCGCCCTTCGTGAAGGGTTTGCGGGGCACATTTTCCTCTGCATGGGCTCTTAATGGGTGTGCGGCAATGGCTTGGGTGCGCTGCCAGTCCACATAATAGTAAGTTTTCCACAGGACTTATCCACACTGTGGAGAAACTACATGCATGTGATTATTCCGCTCTAAAGCCCGGAAAATCAAGGCGGGGCAAGGAAGTCCACAGCCTTATATACATCTGTGGAAAACTTCTGTGTATATTGTGCACATCCATCCACAGCACCCCGAGGGTCAAAAAACTACCTAAAAATCCTTCGCAAAAACTCCCCGAGCAGCAATGCTTTACCCCGAAAACGCTGGTACCCTTAAAACGAAGCCATTTATCAAGTGAAAGGGCACCTATCATGGCAGAGAAGTACACTCTCCCCGACCTCCCCTACGATTACGCAGCACTGGAGCCGCACATCTCGGCACGCATTATGGAGCTGCACCACGATAAGCACCACGCAGCATACGTTGCCGGTGCAAACGCAGCCATCGCAGCCATGGAAGAAGCACACGAGACCGGTGCCTACGGCAATATCTCCAAGCTCTCCAAGGACCTGGCATTCAACCTGGGCGGTCACACCAACCACTCCATCTTCTGGAACAACCTCTCCCCCGAGGGCGGCGACAAGCCCGTTGGTGAGCTGGCAGCAGCAATCGACGAGTTCTTCGGCTCCTTCGACGCATTCCGCGAGCACTTCACCCAGGTCGCTATGACCATTCAGGGCTCCGGCTGGGCAATCCTGGCCTGGGACACCGTGGGTAAGCGCCTGATCATTGAGCAGCTCTACGATCAGCAGGGCAATATCTCCGTGGCACTGATCCCGCTGCTGCAGCTGGATATGTGGGAGCACGCATTCTACCTGGACTACCAGAACGTTAAGGGCGAGTACGTCAAGGCATTCTGGAACATCGTGAACTGGGCGGATGTGCAGGCACGCTTCGAGCGCGCAACCAGCCAGACCAAGGGTCTGATCATCCCCGAGTAATCCATAGCGATACTTAACCTTTAAGCCCCCGATAACACTATCGGGGGCTTAAAGTTTGTCCCCAAACTGTGACAGTTTGGGGCTGAAAGTGTGAAACTTTGACAGTTTCATTCACGCTCTAGTCGCACTTTCACACCCTCACACAGTGGGTACAGCACAGCCCGGTGCACACATATATAGTGCGCACCGGGCTGTACTGTAGAAATCTTAGAAGCTGGAGGCAGGGTCGCGGTACATACCCAGAGGGCCAGCATCCGCATAGGCCTGCGCATCATTGTAGCGGTACAGGCGCGGCGGGCGGTGACGGGTGCCCTCCACACGACGACCGGTATCAATAATCGACTTCGACGCCGCGATCTGACGGCGGAAATTCGCCGGATCCAGAGAACGACCCAGAATCGCCTCGTACACCTCGCGCAGCTGCGCCAGAGTGAACTCCTCACCCAAGAAAGAGTGAGCAATACGCGAATACTCCACCTTATTGCGCAGGCGGTAGAGGGCGTACTCAACAATCTCATTGTGGTCAAAAGCCAGCTGCGGCAGCTCATCTACCGGGAACCAGCGAATATTCTCATGCACGCGAGTATTAGCAACCTCGGTCGCCGGAATAGAAGCCCAGTACACCACCGAGACCACACGCTCATGATCGGGACCCGGTGCGGGAATCTGAGCACCCTCGGCACGCAAATTACGGGACTCCGGGGTGCGGTACACATCGCCAAATGCGTACAGCTGCTCCAAATAACCCGGCTCCAGACCGGTCGCACGCTTCAGGGTCGAACCGGCAGCCTGTTCCAGGGAAAGATTAAAAGGCAGGGGACCGCCGGGCAGAGCCCACTGACCCTTATAGGGTTCACGCAGGCGGCGCACCAGGGGCAGCCACAGCACGGGAGGCTCGCCGTCCTCCTTCGGACGCAGCGCCAAAATCACGGTCGAAACCGCCAGGGACACCGAACTATGATCAGCTTCAGCCGATGCATCGTGGTGCTCTGCGGCGGTGGGGTCATACGGGGTGCTCATGTTAGCTCCAGCCGGTTGAAATGTGCATGATACATACCCATTTTAGGGGCTAGGCGCCCTAGAAACTAATAAGGGAAACCACGGTACCCCTTAGCTTGCGCAGAAGCGAAGAAATACCGTGGTTTCCCAAAAACATAGGGTCACAATGACAAATTAATCAATCTGCAGCTCACCCATAGCATCCCAGCCCTCGCCCTCAATCACGCGAGAAATAATACGCGGGGTCTCGCGCAGCATAGGACGCATAGTTTCCATCGCCTGAGCAAAATGCTTACTGGTCACATGAGCCTCGGCGGCGTTATTCTCAAAAGCCTCCACCAGCACAAACTCATTCGGATCCTTCACGCTGCGGGACCACTCGAAGAACTTATTGCCCTCCTCCGCCAGGGTCGCCTCGGTAAAGGACGCGGTACGCTCAATCCACTCATCGGCAAACTTGGGCTTAACGGGGAACTTCACCACAATAAAAATCATTGTTACTCCAGAAGATACAATAGCTAGCTTCTCTATATTAGAGCCCGCCCGCCCCACTTGCTATAGTGGAATACTATATCGAGGGCTTGGTATAAGCCCCGCGACCTCGCGTTGTGGGCGGATTAGCGCACTCTCCCCCGCAACAGAAGCGACATACGACGCGCCAATACACAAACATGACAAACTCTTCACCTGTAACCCAGGCTCTACCCATTCACGCCCCCGGGCAAAAAACCAAACGCTGGGCAGCCCTTGCCACCCTCATGCTACCGGTACTGCTGGTCTCGGTGGATAACACCGTGCTCTCCTTCGCGGTACCCGCCATCGCCCAGGCGCTCTCACCCTCATCCTCCGAACAGCTGTGGATTATTGACGCCTACTCCCTGGTGCTTGCCGGCCTGCTGGTGCCCATGGGTAGTTTGAGCGACCGCTGGGGTCGCCGCCGCATGCTCATTATTGGATGCGTGGGCTTTGCTCTTGTCTCCGTGCTGGCGGCCTTTGCACCCAGCGCGCTCGCCCTGGTGATTGCGCGCGCCCTGCTGGGTATTTTCGGTGCAATGCTCATGCCCGCAACCCTATCCCTAATCCGCAATATCTTTGTGGACCCGGCAGAACGCCGCACCGCCATTGCCGTATGGGCGGCAATGTTCTCCGGTGGTGCTGCCCTGGGTCCGATAGTGGGTGGATTCCTGCTCAATAACTTCAGCTGGGGCTCGGTCTTTTTGATGGCTGTGCCCATTCTGGTGCTCTTCCTGGCGGTGGCTCCCTTCCTGCTGCCCGAGTCCAAGGATCCCAACCCCGGTCCGATTGATCCGCTGAGCATTGTGCTGATTATGATCTCCATGGTCAGCGTGACCTTCGGCCTGACCCAGATTTCCGAATCGGGCGTGGATGTGTACACCTCCAGCGCGATTATTATCGGCCTGATCATTGGCTACTTCTTTGTACGCCGCCAGCTGGCGCGTGAAATCCCCATGCTGGATGTGCGCCTCTTTAGCAACTCCGTCTTTAGTGGCGCTCTGATCGCGAACCTCTTCTCCATGGTGGTGGATGTTGGATTCCTCTACTTCGTCTCCCAGCACCTGCAGCTGGTCTCCGGGTTGGACCCCATGCGCGCGGGTCTATTCCTGGTGCCCGGTCTTGCCATGACCATTATTTCCGGTCTCTACGTGGTCAAGCTTGCCAATAAATTCCACCCCGCAACCCTGGTCTCTGCCGGTCTGGTGCTTAACGCTATTGCCTATGTGCTGGTGCTGCTGATCGGTCAGAGCGATGCGGGTCTGCTGCTTGCCTTTATTATTTTGGGTACCGGTGTGGGCTCATCTCAGACCATTTCTAATGACCTGATTCTCTCCAGCGTGCCCGCGTCCAAGGCTGGTGCCGCCAGTGCAATTTCCGAGACCTCGTATGAGTTCGGTAATGTGCTCGGTACCGTGCTCATCGGTGGTCTGCTGACCGTGGTGTACCGCGCTCAGATTGTGGTGCCCGAGGTCTTTAGTCACGAACAGGCTGAAGATGCCATTGAAACCTTAGGTGGTGCTACCCGCGTGGCTCAAGAGCAGGGAGGGGACGCGGGTGCTGCTCTGCTTTCTTCCGCCCAGCATGCCTTTGACTCCGGCGTGGTCTTTAGCTCTGCCGCCAGTGCCCTGCTGATGGTGGTAATGGCTATTGTTAGCTACCGCATGCTGCGTAAGGCGCCGGCATATATTAAGCCCGCTGAGCACTAAAGAGTGTCGGTGTAGCGCTTATAGGTCGGGGTGTGTTGAGTACTCAACACACCCCGACCTATGTATATTCAGTTATATATTGGGCTATCTATATACCTGTTATTTCAGGGAAGTAAGAGGTAGAACCCTCGCCAACTAGCGAGAAATAACAACCTTGACTGCCTGATGCTCCGCCGCATTGCTAAAGAGATCATAGGCCTTCTCAAACTCATCAAAGCTGAAGTAGTGGGTTGCCATTGCCTTGGCATTCAGACGACCCGAGCGCACCATATTCAGCAGATTGCCCACGGTATTGCAATTGACCAAACCCATCGCAATATTCACATTGGAAATCCAGAGGGTATTAATGGGCAGATCCACGCTCTTACCGTGCACACCGGCATTCGCCACATGGCCGTAGGGGCGCACGATCTTCAAACAGGTATCGAAGGTTGCGGGCACACCCACCGCTTCAATAGCAACATCCACGCCCAGACCGTCGGGGGAGAGAGCCTTAATCTTCTCAATGAAATCCGGATCGGATGCATTGACCATATCGGTAGCGCCCAGCTCCAGAGCCTTGCGCATGCGGTTCTCATCCATATCCACGGTAATCACGCGACCGGCACCGCAGAGGTTCGCAGTCATAATCGCGCCCAGACCCACCGGGCCCGCACCGATGACCGCAACGGTATCACCCGGCTTGGTCTGGCCGTTCAAAATACCCATCTCAAAACCGGTGGGCAGGGCATCGGTCAGGAAGAGAACCTCATCATCCTCCAGACCCTCGGGTACCAAGTGCAGGGAAGTCTCAGCGTAGGGAATGCGCACATACTCAGCCTGGGTGCCATCAATCATATAACCGAAAATCCAACCGACACCGCCCACGGTCTGGCAGTGCGAGGGCTTGGAAGCGCGGCAGTAGGAGCACTTGCCGCAATTGGTAACCGCGGGAATAATTACGCGATCGCCCACCTTCAGCTCGGTGACCGCTGCACCGACCTCGGTAATGGTACCCACTGCCTCATGACCGAGAATACGACCGGACTCAACCTCGGGGCAATCGCCCTTGAGGATGTGCAAATCGGTGCCGCAAATGGTGGTGGTATCCACGCGGGCAATCACATCGGTGGGCTCGAGAATTTGCGGGTCGGGGACATCCGTCCACTCCTTACGACCCGGACCGTAATACACCATAGCCTTCATGCGTTTATCTCCTTCTCAACTTTGAGAGCGACCACTGCTTTATGGCCGCCGAATGCACAAGACCGGCTGGTCTTAACTCCAGTAAAGCAGAAAACGCATAAAACGTCTTTTATGGCTGTCATAGATAGGTTTTTAACCTGTATATCCCATGAATACGGATTAACGTAAAAATATATACGGCGAAGATACAGCGGGTCATACTACGCCTATCGGGTGCCTTGCACAGGGAACACTACACAGGGAACACCCGATAGTCGCACACCGTAGCCCTAAGGCTACACAGCACGGGAAACACTGCGAGAATACACCGCCGAGAAGAGCCAGAGCATCATAAAAGCCGCCACCATGACCAACACAATCGTGCCGCCGGTGGGCAGATTATAACCCCACGATAGATACAGACCCGTCACCGAACACAGGCAGGCAAAAAGGGGAGAAACCCACAGCATACGACCCAAAGTGGAGCAGAGAATACGCGCAGCCGACGCCGGAATAACAATCAGCGCCAGCACCAACACATTACCCAGAGTCTGCAAACTAATCACCACAGCCACCGTCACCAGAACATAGAGCACAATATCCAGCAGCAAAACCGGCAAACCCATAGCGCGGGCACTCTCACGGTCCAAACTCACCGCCACAAACTGCCGATGGAAAAACCACAGGCAGACAATAATCAGCAGGGACAGCAGAGCCGCCTGAAGCACATCATCGCCCGAGACGCCCGCAATGGAACCAAAAAGGAAATCCTGCACCGACGCTGAATACCCCGGCGCCAAAGAGATAATCACAATACCCGCCGCGAAAGACCCCGCAAAGAAAATACCAATCACAGAATCCTCACGCAGACGCTGATTCTGGCTGCACAGAGCCACCAAAATCGCGGTCAACACACCAGCACTCAAGCCACCCAGCAGCAAATTGCCACCCATCACAAAAGCCAACGCCAGGCCGGGGAAGACCGAATGGGCCACCGCATCCCCAATAAAAACCATACCGCGCATAATCACATGGCAACCCACAATACCGGTCACCAGAGAAGAGAGCAGCAGGGCGCACAGAGCGCGCGGCAAAAAGCCCAGAGCGGGATTGAAAAGATCCTGCAGAAACTCCAGGGGAGTAATCACAGCTGATCCTCCTTCGACTGCAACCAGGAGAGTAAATACTCCACCGAAAAATCCTGCGCCGCGCCATCCAACGCCAGGGTGGAACGGATGCCCACAATACGACTGCAGGAGGTGCGCGCCGCGAGCATATCGTGCGTGGACATTACAATGCTGACCCCCTCGCCCGATAGCTGGTGATAGAGCTCGGTGAGCATACTCTGCGTGGGTGCATCCACGCCCGTAAAAGGCTCATCCAACAGCAGTAGGCGCGGGGAACACGCCAGGGCGCGCGCCAGAAGCACCCTTTGACGCTGACCTCCCGAGAGCTGAGCAATGGGACGATCGCGTAATTCCATCAAATCGGTGCGTTCCAGGGACTCAAAGACCGCACGCCAATCGTGCCTCGAGGCGCGAGAAAACCAGCCTTGACTCGGCAGCCTGCCGGTCATGACCGTATCCTGCACACTCAACGGAAAATCCCAATGAAAAAGATGCTTCTGAGGCACATAGCCCAGGCGCCCGCGCGCAGAACGAGGGGAGGCACCCAATATCTGCACACTGCCCGAAACGGGGCGCAAAAGACCCAGTAGGGTTCGCAGAAAAGTAGTTTTACCGGCACCATTGGCACCAATGAGAGCCGTGAACTCGCCCGGCTCCAGGCGAAAATCAATATTGCGCACAATAGCCTGAGAACCGTAGCCAACGCTCAGCTTTTCGCACACCAGGGGATCAGACATTATTTATCCCCTAGGTTCTTGGACGCGGCAAAATCAGCGGCAGCCTGACGCTGTGCGCCCACGCTTTTACGGCGCAGATACACCGCCAGGGCACCGAGTACCGCAAGCACCGCGCATGCGCCAATGACCAGGGGAGCCGATAGCGCGTTATCGGCGCTCTTCTCAGTCTGGTCTGTTGAATTCTGAGTTGCCGCACTATGGGCAGAGGAAGCAGAAGAGGCACTGGCAGAGGGTGCGGAGGAGAGCATAGAAGCGCGCGCCTTATGAGCTTCGTTAAAAGCCTGATCGGTGCTGATTTCATCGCCCAGCACTATAGAAAGCACGCGGCTATCGCTGACCGTCGTGCCGTCGTTTAGCTCCGCGCTCGCTGTAATCTTTAGGTGATATACGCCCGGCTGGGTAAAGACCCAATTGGCGTGCACATGGGAGTTCTTCTCCACCCAGATGGGCTGCGGGTCCTTGGTGCTCGAAGACCAGAGAAGCTGCGGGGCGGAAAAATTGCCGTTCTCCACATAGAGGCTAAATTGTCCCGGCCCCTGCACACTCTCCAAGGTTAGGGTTACTCCGCGCTTGAGCTGCGGCACAAGCTGAGGGTCCTGGGCATTCCAACCCGGCCAAATAACACCCTTAGCTTCCGTCTGGGGAATGACATACACCTGCGAGCCTGCCGGCGCGCCCACAAAGGAGTAGCGGCTATCCTCCGGTACGGTACGAAGGGCTGCCGAGGAGCCGCGGTAGAGGGTGGAGTCCATGGAGCGCCACACGGGCGTGCTGCCGTGGTCATCGTGAATCATCAGCTCAAAGTGACCATTGTTCAGATGCGGCCCCATATCCACATGCCCCGCGCTAATTTCGGTGGGCTCGGTGGCAACCGGCTGGGAGGCTGCCAGGCTCTGATCCAGGGCGCGATCCTGTACCGATTTATTCTCACCGCTCGCACTGGAGGATGCGGAGGCACTGGGTGCGCTAGGCTCGGGAGCCGAGACGGCTGCCGGTGCCCCCGCAAGGCTGAGGGCTAGGGCGCAGACCAGGGGGCGAGTGAATGTCGGGCGGGAACTAAAAATGGAGCTGTGGGAAGTCATCATTATCCTTTCAATAGTCTGCGCTGCGGCGGCCGCGAGCGACTAGTCCAGGTGTATATTCGAGGCTGCCAGAATGGCGTGCATATTGGCGCGCATCATCTGTTCATAGCTGGGCGCTGATTCATCCAGGGAGTCGGAGTAGAGGGGAATGAGAGGAACCCCAATATCTGCGGCTATTTGACCCAGTACCGGGGAACGCTGACGAATATTCTTTTCTATGTATATAGCTGGTAATGATAAATCTTGGATGGTTTTCTGCAGGCGCTGACGAGCCGCAACACTGGGCTCCGCGCCCGATACAGCGGTCACAAAACCAGCAATTTTTAGCCCGTAATTCTGCGCCAAATAGCGGTATCCATCATGAGTGGTCACCAGCTGGCGCCCAGAATCCGGGAGTCGATCAAAACCGGTGTGCAGGTACTCATCCAACGCCCGATAGCGTTCATCGGCCTGTACGGCACGCTGAGCGTAGAGAGAAGCACGCGGAGGATCCACCTGCCCCATATGCTGAGCAATGCACGCTATAGCTGCCCGCGCATTGGGCACACTATGCCAAAAATGCGGGTCAATCTCACCGTGTACATGCTTACCCAGAACCGCTTGAGCCAGTAGGTACACCTGTCCCCGAGAATCCTGCGCCGAGGGGCGCAAAAAGCGGTATGATGCACCGGCAGGAATATCCTGCAGGGTACGCGAAGGAACCTCGCACACGGTGAATTCCGGATCCCACCACTGCACGGTGCTATTCCCGACCGAGGGAACGGAAGAATGGGAATCATCAGGAGCATCCACCCGCAAGGCAATACGATTCTCACCGGGGATTGCCGTCAGATCTGCGTGACCTGCCGAAAGCACCCTAAAACGCTCGGTAGGCACGGATCTGCGAGAGGCAATTATCTGCACCGCACGTGAGGCGGGAATACCCACCGCCCAATATAAAACAGTGCTCAAATTCCTACCTTCGCCGCGCGCCCACAGGCGCAACTCATACACACCCGCAGCACCAAAACTCCAGGACAGATGAGTATGCGCCGCCGCCGGAAGATCCAGAGAATGTTCCGGCTGCTCGGGCTGAGTGCGCAGCTGCTCTTCCCCAGTACTCGAGACATTCACCCCGCGAGCGTGGGAGTCCCCCAGTAGCTCCACGGCGCCAAAGGTCTGGGTAATAAAAGCCGTCAGCTGAGAGGGCCCGCGCACCGAGGAAAAGCCAAAAAGCATACCCTCACTACCACCCTCAACCCGTAGGCCCAACCATAGGGAATCCAGGGAAGCATCCTCCACCATGGGTAGCAGCCTACCACCAAAAGACTCCACTCGCTCGGCAAGAGGAATCAGAGGAGCACCCTGAGGCAGATTATTCGACATCATTGATAGCAGCTTGCGCTGCTCCAGCAGCATGCCATTAGTAAAAGCCGCCGATGAATACACCACGGAGCGAATATCCCGCAGGGAAGGTTCATAGGAATGCGGGTCGGCACCCGAAGGAACCAGGGAAATCACCTGCGCACTATCGCCCACCACCTGACGCACCCAATCGGCAATAATCGGGGTGGAAGCCACCACCGACAGCCCCCTATCGGCGCCAGATACGGGCGCGCAGGAGCTAAGCGCGGGGGTAAGAGAGCACAACCCGGCACCCGCCGCCCAGCGCAAAGCCTGACGGCGGGTTGGAGCACTCCACGTATTGAGTGCTAAGCGCCGAGATGAGCCCATTAGCTTTCCTTACGCGAACGATATAGGGAGCGCAGTAGCCCCGCGCCCACAATTAGCGCAGCCAAAGAACCGAGCACCATCAGCGGGTCAATACTCGCACCGGTGGACGCCAGCTTACCCTCGGCGGACGCCTTCTGCGCCTGAGTAAGCTCCTGATTGGTCAGGGAACAATCCGCACCGGAGGCAGTCTTACCCACAATACGCACGCGGCTACCATCGGGCTTGGTCACAATTCCGGTAGCTTCATCCACGCTGCCGGGCTTGGACTCTGAGCCCTGTGCTTCGGAGCCCTTGGACTGCTTGGGTGTGCCGGAATCCCGGGCGGTGTTATCCTGCTGAGCTGCTGTGCTGGTATCACCCACACTAAAGTGCAGGGTGCCGGAGGTGCTCACCGTTTCCCCGGACTTGAGGGGAATGGTGAAGGTCAGCTGTACGGTATATTCGCCCTCGGCGGTGAATACCCAATTGCTGTGCTGGTGGGTATTGAGGGGAATGTCAAAGGAGCCGCGCGAGGTAGAATCAAAGACCTTTTCACCGGCGGATCCGAAGTTGCCGGAGAGGAAAACAGACATGGAGCCCGGGCCGCTAAAATCGCTCAGGCTCATGGTGATCGGCCCGGAGGCTTGGGAGATGAGCTGGGAGTCCTGGGTGTTCCAGCCCAGCCAGGGAACATTCGGCTGTTGAGTGGCTCCAATCATATGCACGCTAGTACCGGCCGGGGCAATATCCTCAAAACCCGAGGGCAGAGCAAGTTTAGCGGCATCGCCCAGCACAAAATCCAGGCTTTCGGGCGCCACAAAACGCGCCGGGGAAGAACGATCATCCTTCACCGCCGTGCGCGCAGAAGAGCCGGAAAAGACCGGACCCACATCAAAATGACCCTCGTGAACCGCCTCGCCACGATGAGCAACCGGAACCACGCTCACCTGCGCGGGCAGGGCATCGGCGCGCGCCTGAGCCTTTTCGACGGGCACCTCAACCGGGTAGCACTTCTCGGGAGCCTGCTGATGTGCACCTGCCTGCGCGCGAGGTGCTGCGGGCACCTGCGCACTATTGGCGCCGCGCACCGAAGGCTTCTGCTGATCAGTCTTGACGGGAGTATTCTGCCCCGCGGGCTGAGAATGGGCGCCCTTCTGTTCTGCGGGTGCAGCCACCGCGCGAACACCCGGCAGGGTGGAGCTCTGAGTGTGGGAGGGACTTTCGGAAGTACTCGAGTCACTCGGGGAAGCGCTCGTAGTGTGAGTATCTGCGGCGCTGGGGCTTTCGCTGGTGGCGGCGGAAACAGAGGGGGAAGCGCTCTGTTCTCGCCTTTGGGCGTCGGCGGCGCGCTGCTCCATATGCTCAAAAATACCTTCGGGTACATCGCCCACTACCAGGGTGTAGGTCTGCACGGTAGACACCGGGGTACCGTCGAGCAGCTGCGCGCTCAGGCGGAAACTCAGCTCATAGGTGCCCGCACGGGTAAAAGCCCAAGAAGCGTGGTAGTGACCGCCGGCGTACATGGTGAACGGACTCAGAGAATCCGCGGTGGAAAAAAGACGCGGCTGCTCTCCCAGAGTTTCGCTAAAGATCTCGGCGCGGCCACCCTCGGGCACGGTTGATGAGATGAGCTCAAGGCTTAGGGCATCGTCTTTAAAAATGCCGCGCTGAATATCCTCGGCACCAAAGCCGGGGAATAGTAGTCCCTCGGCGCGCGTGCCCGGAATATAGAAAATATCGGTGCCCTCGGGGGCAATAAAGTCGTAGCGCTTGGTCACCTTCGAGCGCGCCGATTCAACATCGGGCAGTTGAAAAACAGTGGAGGCAGGCGAAAATGCCGCGCTGCCACGGTCAATATCCGCTACCGAGTTCAGGCCTAGGCTCTTACTCTGAGAGTCCCAGAGCGCGTTGACGATTTCGGTATGTACTCCGGCGACAATATAGCGGCCGTTCATAATCAGGTGACCGTTGGCGTCTTTGGCTTCTGCACTGCTACTTGCCGAAGGCGCGGGTGCGCTCTCCTGAGCCTGTGCGGGCAGGGCGGCAATGGGTGCCAGAGTGAGCAGGGCGCTTAGGCTCAGGGCGTTGAGGCTGCGGGTGCTTCGTTGCAATGGGATCTCCTTTTCACTGTGTACGTGTGCGGTACTGCGTGCGGTGACACGCAAATCAAAGGTGTTCTTGAGAATCACTATACTCTCAATACGCGCTAATGACAATTATTCGCATTTAATGCTAAGCTGAGGATAACTCCGAAGAGAAAGGTAATCATGCACACGCCTACACGCACCCAACGACGGGTCAGCGGAACCCTGAGCGCCCTCGCAGCTCTGAGCCTGCTCGCAGCGGGCGGCCTGGCACCCATCTTCCCCGCCACCGCGGGCCCCGACGACGGGCGCATCGTCACCTCCAAGGGGCACGTCGACGCCCCCAAAGTCTACTGGTCCAACGGCACCTTCACCCTCAAAAACGAAGCCAACCCCTATAAAACCGGGGTGCAAGAATTCGACCTGAACACCACCGTCAACTGGGTAGGTAAAGGCTGGGACGGCCGCGACGGTAGCCCCCAGTACATCTTCCAACCCGCCGGCAAACCCTCCCTGGCATTCCTTGGCTCCAACGCCACGCTCTATATGGCACCGGGTTTGACCCGCGGCAACCACGACCCCATCTGGGCGGGACTGGGCGCCGATAGTAATATCCCCGTGGAGCTCTTCCGCGACGGTGTATTCGTCACCGATATCCTCTCCGTAGAGGGTCCGGGGCGCATGGAACTCTTCCGCCACAGCAGCGAAATCGACCCCCTGGCAACCCACCGCATGCTCTCCAGCACCGATATTGGGCTGCACTCCTGGCTGCTGACCCAGGGCGCGCACACGCACAATATCACCACCTTCTCCCGCCCCGGCAGGT
The DNA here is from genome assembly GCF_030540545.1 of Rothia sp. (in: high G+C Gram-positive bacteria). GTDB lineage: Bacteria > Actinomycetota > Actinomycetes > Actinomycetales > Micrococcaceae > Rothia. The sequence goes on from NZ_JAUNVZ010000004.1 coordinate 37,136, forward strand.
ACGTGGTGACCTACCGCGCTATAGCCCGCGCCCAGGACGGCACCCTGATTCAATCCGAACCCCAGCAGCTCTCCTGGCAGGTGGGAGGCGCCTCCCCCATCAGTGGCGAAGGAACACCCAATGCAGTGCCCACCCAGGACCGCTATAACGCCGCACCCGTGGGCAATCTGGACGCCGCCGGATACACCCTGAGCATTGCACCCCACGCCGGGCGCGAGAATGCCGGGGACGAGCACCTGAGCGATATTGATTTCCGCGCAGCCAATACCGAGCTGCGCGGCACCCTGACCCTGTTCAATAACGGCTACTTTTTGACCGATCTGCCGGTGAACAACGGTAACGCCCACTGGGAAGAGCTCATGGGGAGCGAACACTCGGTCATTACCGCCGTCTTTACCCCCGAAAGCGGTGCTTCCTCCGATAGTGAGGCTGCACGCTGGATCTCCAACCCCCTAAGCTTTGAACCGGGTATCGGTGCCAGCGTCTCCAGCGCCGAGGGTAATGGCTCATGGCCCGAAAAGATCCTGGAGCCCGCCAATACAGCCCTGCCCACCGGCGAATACACCCTCAGTAGCGCCGACTACAGTGTACAGGTGAGTGAAGAGCCCGGATATAGCGGCGAAGAGAAGGTACGTCGCGTAACCATTCGCTTTGCCGACCCGAATTTCAGGGGCTTTATTCGCGGCGGATTCTATGAAAAGGATGAGCAGACCTACCCCTCCCTGGAACTAGAAAGCACCGTGGTCAATGGTGAGGCGAGTTTTTCCTTTGAGGATGACGATTGGCTGCAGAAGTTGCGCCTGGAGGTCAAGGTGCTACCCCACCCTGAGATGAAGGCATCCGCTTCGTCCCTGGTGGTTGCGCCCGAATATGCCGCCGGTATGGACTATAGGGTGAGCGGCGCGCTGAAGGTGGATGCGCTCGCCAGCGCAACGCCCAGCCCCAGCCAGCCCGTGCCTAGTGAACCTGTACCCAGTACCCCGGCACCCGGTGATTCTTCGGCGCCCGTAAACCCGGTACCCAGTGCCTCCGCCACGTCCCCTGTGCCCACTTCACCGGCACCCACCCCGGCACGCTGCGAAGCGCCCCCGGTACTCACCCACGGTCACTTTGACCTGCAAGCAAAACTGGAGAATAACCAGCTGAGTATTGGGCTCAAAGACGATAGCGGAATCATTGACCCGCACTCCACGGTACGCCCGGTAGACTCGGTGATTCTTGGCGTGGATGAGCGCGCCCGTCGCACCCGCACCTCCCGCATGGCTGAACCCGAACTGGACTTTATCGGCCCGGTGGGTACCGCTTTCTATGGGCTTCCCCAAACCCAGGCGAACGGTCTGCCCTGGCCCGGATATAGTACCGAGCTGATCGATTACTCTCAGCTGCGCGGCGGCGTGAAGCTGCACGTGGAGCCGGTTTCCATGCCTGCCGGTGCGCGTTTTGGCCTCTTTAGTCAGTCGCTGACCGGGGTGAGTATGCTGCTGGATTCCACCCAATCCAAGAGCGTGATTGACGCCGACTACGCCACCCACGCCCACGCGAATTGGGTCTTTACCGAACCGGGCGACTATGAGCTGCGCGTGTACTACACCGCAACTCTTGTCAACGGTACCGAGGTGCGCACTGAGCAGAAGAGCCTGCGTTTTGCCGTGGGTGCCGATGCGCTTGCTGCCCGTCAGAAGGCATGCGATACTTCTGCTTCACCGTCCGATTCGTCCTCGGCTGCCCTGCCGGGTGTGCGCCGAGTGGGCGATAGCTCCCTTGCTGCCGGTGCTTCCGCGCCCGGTGCGAAGCAGAGCGAGCCTGCCTCTAGTTCCTCAGATAGTGCCGCAGTAGCGAATAAGCCAGCTCAAAAGAGCGATACGGGCACACATTCGGGAGTATCATCTCAGGGTTCTTCCGGTACCGGGTCCTCCGGGGCGACAAAGGCTCAATCCGGCGCCCTTGCCGCCACGGGCTTCTCGCCCCTGGGAACGGTTGCCGCCGGAACCGTGATTCTGGCTATCGGTAGCGCCCTGGTGATCTATCGCCGCAGGGGTCGCAGCCTCTAAATTCACGGGAAGAGACACGCCCGGGCGGCGCGGATTATTCAGAAAGGCTAAAAATTTTGCCGTTGACATGCTGAAATATCGGTGATGTATATAATAATCCCGATACTATGAGATGGTGACAGGCTGTCGGTATAATCTGAGTTAACTACCACCGATAACCTGAAACACTCAACTTCAGTAAAGACTTCCGCGCTGCGACTTCCTATAGAATACGTAGCAAGAACCCCCGACACGATACCGTGTCGGGGGTTCTTCAGTTTCAGCGCATAAGCCTAGCGCACGTGCGGCGCTGGCTCAGCGCAGAGACTACTGCCAAATACGCACGCGATCTTCGGGAGCCAGGTAGAGCTTATCGCCCTCGGCAACCTCAAACGCATCGTAGAAGGCATCAATATTACGCACAATACCGTTCACGCGGAACTCATCGGGGGAGTGCGGATCCACCGAAATCATCAGCTCCTCGTGCTGCGGGCGGGACTTGGTACGCCAACCCTGAGCGGTAGACCAGAAGAAACGCTGCAGAGCGGTCTTGCCATCCAGCACCGGCGCGGTTTCCAAGGTCAGACCCTCCTCCGCCAGCGCCAGCTCATAGGCTGCCAGGGCAATGGACAGACCCGAAAGGTCACCAATATTCTCGCCCAGAGTTAGCTCACCATTCACATGGAACTTCTCAGGATCCAGCTGTGCCGGGGTGTAGGAATTGTACTGCTCCACCAGCTTCTGGGTGCGCTTGGTGAACTCTTCGTGGTCTTCCTCAGTCCACCAATTATTCAGTGCACCGTCGCCATCGTAGAGCGAGCCCTTATCGTCGAAACCGTGACCGATTTCGTGACCGATCACCATGCCAATACCGCCGTAGTTTGCCGCATCATCAGCTTCGGGGTCGAAGAAGGGCGGGCGCAAAATAGCCGCGGGGAACACGATCTCATTCGCCGGGGGCATGTAGTAGGCGTTGACGGTCTGCGGGGACATGAGCCATTCGGTCTTATCCACCGGCTTGCCATTGCGCTCAATCATGAAATCGCTATCGAATGCTGCGGTGCGGCGCAGATTCTCAAAGAGATCATTGGGATCCAGGCTTAGACCGGAGTAGTCACGCCACTGATCGGGGTAGCCGATCTTGGTGACGAACTTGGAGAGCTTCTCCAGTGCCTTGGTGCGGGTTTCTTCGGTCATCCAATCCAGGGTCTGGATAGAGTTGCGGTATGCCTGCAGCAGGTGGTTGACCAGCTTGAGCATCTTCTCCTTGTCGGAGGGCGGGAAATGCACGGCAACGTATTCCTTGCCGAGTTCCTGATCCAGGGCGTTTTCTACCGCTGCAACACCGCGCTTCCAGCGCTCGCGCTGCTCCTGGGTGCCGGAGAGGGTCTTGCCGTAGAACTCGAAGTTCAGGCTGGAGATTTCCTCGTGCAGGAAGGGTGCGCGGGAGCGCAGGGCGCACCACAGTGCCCAGAGCTTCCAGGTCATCAGCGGGGTGTTGGTCCACATTGTGCCCACTGCCTCGAAGAAGGAGGGCTGGGAGACAATAATCTTGCCCAGCTTTTCGGGGTCGGTACCCAGGGACGCGAGCCAGAGTTCGTAGGGGAATCCGGGGAACTTTTCTTCCAGTTCTGCCGGGGTATAGGGGTTGTACTTGGCTTCTGCGTCGCGGTTGCGCACAACATCCCAGTGAGCGGAGGCGATTTCGGATTCGTGGGCGAAGATAATCTGAGCTGCTTCTTCCGGGCTCAGACCGAAGGGCTCGGCGTAGCCGGTGGCTGCGAACATCTTGGCAACGAATTCAATGTATGCCTGGCAGATCTGCTCGTACTTTTCTTCGCGGTAGTATGCCTCATCGGGCAGACCCAGACCGGACTGGGAGATGAAGAAAGTGTAGTTCTCCGGATTCTTGGCGTCAATGCTGGTGTACCAGCCAATCAGCTGCGCAATGCCGGAGCGGGACATGAGCGCCAGGGTGAGTGCCAGCGCGGTGGGGGTGGGTGCGGCGAGGATCGGCGCTACTTCTTTATCCAGCGGTGCCAGGCGGTCTTCCTCGATCTTTTCGGTGTTCATGAAGGAGGAGTAGAGCGCGCCGATGCGGCTGCTGGGGTCTTCTACGGCGATGCGTTCGATAATTTCACGCACGTGCTTTTCTGCGTCGTCGCGCAGGGTGTAGAGGCCGCCGTCTTTGGAGCGGTCTGCGGGGATTTCGTAGGTGTCGAGCCAGCGGCCGTTGACATGGCGGAAGAAGTCATCGCCGGGCTTGACGGTCTCGTCAACCCATTCGGTGACGATGCCTGATTTAAGAGTACTCATGACTCAATTCTAGAACGCTTCGCGCCGCGGCGGGCGGCTTTGAGCCCTGTGTTCGCTTAATACTTAAGGGTTCGGAGGCTTATACTTCGTGAGGCACTTCGCTGGGTACAAGCTTTTTAGAAGGAAGCGGTCGGATAGAGCTCTACCGAACACCCACGGGTGTCTATTGGGTGGTGGTACATTGTGTTTTAAATTGCTATAGTGTAATTAATTCGAGTCTTAAAAATATCCATAATATATGTCAATAAATGCATATTGAACATTACAGTAGATAAGTGTAAAATATCTGAAATTTTCGAGGCATGAGTGTATACTTAAAAATATTCAAGGAGGCTCTAGTAGATGTATTACCTACAGATGTAATGCACAGTGAGTCTATAAGGGTCTCTGTGGTAATCTTTCAAATATTGGAAGGCGCCACGATAAGGTGAAGGCAGCGGTGCCTCTGTAGGACAGACTGCCATGTGATCCCAGAAGGGGATGATTTTAATGAAGACTTTGCGCATGTTGGTTCTGATGTTTTCTGTTATGTGCTCTGCAGGATTGATGGGCGTGCCGAGCGCCAATGCGGAAGTGCAGACCTTCTTGAACGTTAACTACGAATGGCATAGCCGTGCGTTTTCCTACAGGTGGACTGGTGATTACAATATTCCCGGGTGGATGAATGACAATGTCTCCTCGGTGCGTAATCAGGATGGTGCTCATGTTGAATATTGGGAGGATGGCAATTGTCAGGGTCGCCATATGACCAGTCGTGAGAGCTTCAATGATCTGGGTGCTGTAAATGATGATTTGCGGTGGTGGGAGAACTGGAATGATCGTGTTAGTTCGTTCAGGATTATCTTCTAGGGTACTGATATAAGTACTATAAGATTTGGTGGGAGAGTGGTTGGTTAGGAATCTAACCACTCTCTACCATCTCGAGGAGGAGAATATGAAATTTCGATATGCAGGATCTTTGCTTCTCTCTTTACTATTGGTGTCTTGCTCTGCATTCACTGAACGAGACGTGAATACTCGTGCAATTCTGGACTATGAGAGTAATCAAATTATCTACCCTCTCGATGAGTACTATTTTTCTTTGCGTGAAGAAGACGTCATGCTAGAAGCGTACTCTGTGTTACGAGTATCTTGCCTCAGGGAAAAAGGGTACCCAGATTTGAAACAGCAGCCTATACCTCAGCGTATGTATAACACCTATGGTGCGTGGAGTCCTGACTACGCAAAAAAATATGGGTATGGTCAGAATAAAAGCCAAGAATCATCTGACTGGGATAAGTCATATTCAGTAATCCCATCCTCCGTAGCAGCAGAATGTCGTAAAGAACATAGAGCTGATTTTGACCGCCTCGATTCAACTAGCCACGATAATGAAGATGGGCGTTTTGTCGCAAAACTACGCTCAGAGGCATATAACAATGCACAGAAAACACCTGAATGGCGACAAGCTCGTGAAAAGTGGTGGGCGTGTCTTTCGGATAAGGGTCTAACCCCGAATAAACAGGACGGTAAGTGGGGAACTCAGGAGCTCGATAATCTGCGAAGCCGCACCACGAACCAGGATGGAAGCCAGGCGGATATGAGCCAAGAAGACAAGACAGAAGAGATTCGTATCGCTACGATTGCTGCGGAGTGTAATGTCTCAACGGGTATGGCTCAAACACTTGCTGATGTGGAAGCATCATATCAGATGCCCCTGATTCGAAAGAATCAGGTAAAGCTCAATGAGATTAAAGAGCGAAAAGGGAAGAGCTTGGAATTCGCGCGTACCATCATTGCAACTAAGCAGTAAGTGATTGTATTGATTAAGGTATCACTAGAACTTGTCTAGAGATTCGGTAGGGTCTAGGGTCTTGACGGGAACGTCGCGTGAGAATACTCTGTGTTTGAAAGCCTTGTCGGACGGGTAGGGAAATATTCTGAGGAGATAAGGAGATAAACATCGTGCACTATACTCGCTTCCCTATCTCTGCAGAAAGCAATAGCTACCACGGCATGCACCTGCACGCCGGCCTGCTCTATGCTGAGAACACAGAATTCACTTTCCTGTGCCCTGAACCTATCCGTCTAAGTAATGGAACCTATTGGGGAGAGCTTACGCCCTTGCTCTATATAGGGTTGGGCTCAACCCCTCATACTGAACGTATAGAATATGTCATGACTGAAGAGGGTGTAGCTTTATATTTCATTCAGGAGCATCTATGGGATGAATATGAATACACGGCTATTGCTCGTATCGGTGTAGACAGGGCAGTTTCTTGGGAAAAGCAGAGCGGGAATGAACGAGTGCAGGCCTTCTGTCGGGATGTTGCTGATGCTTTCGCTCGGGAGCTTGGTCTTCCCCCGCGGATTCTGCAGTCCGGTGAACATACAGCGACTCGTATTCGCGACTATGATGCGGCTGTGCACTACAATCACCGGGGCAAGATAGTTCACCTGGTGTACGCATCAACCATCTACGATAACGATGATCAGCCTGTGCAGATGATGAAAGATATTCGCGTGCATTCGTCGGGACAGGCTCGCGGGTACGGGTTGGTGCTTCACGGTGGATCCGTGCCCACTCAGTATAAAGATGTTTCGATACTTCATGACCCGATCTTTGCCCCCTCTCTGTATGGTGAACAGATTCCTGAAAATATTCGAGAGGCACTTCGCTGGGTACAAGCCTACTAGAAGGAAATGAACGTTTAGATTCCCCTACTACTCGAAGAGCCGTGGTGGACGATCGACGTGAAGCAATAAGCAGGCTAGATGCGCATATAGCCATACACTTGATAGAGCCCCGGCGGCAGAACAATTTCCTGCCGGGGCACTATAGTGTCGGTAGAGAAGTTACGCACGGGTTAGGCGCTGCTCCAAATCCTCCAGGGACACTCCGCGAGTCTCGGGTAGGAAACGTGCCATAATCACGGCAATCACAATATTCACTGCCATAAAAGCAAAGAACGCGCCCGTCAGGCCGAGAGCCGCCAAAAGCACCGGGAAGAAAGCGCCCACAGCACTATTCATACCCCAGCCACACAGAGCCGAAAAACCCATACCCGCAGCACGCACACGCAACGGGAAAAGCTCACTCAAAATAACCCAGGTGGATACATTCAGGCAGGTCTGCATCGAACCCACAAAGGCAATAATAAGCGCCAGCAGCACAAAGGGACGATAGGGCGCATCCTCAGGAATCACCAAAGAAGCAACACCAATCAGCGCATGGAATAGAGCCGTCAATGAATAGCCCGTAATCACCATGACACGGCGCGGCACACGCTCCATGAGGCGCAGCGAAAGAATAGAACCCAGCACGCCAATAACACCCGGGCCAATATTGGCAATCAGTGCCGCAGACTCACTAAAACCAGCCTGCTCCAATACGCTCGTACCGTAATACATAATCGCGTTAATACCCGTAAGCTGCTGACCGGCAGAAACCGCAATACCCACCGCCAGCAGAGGCAAAAACCAGCTATGGCGCAGGGCCGCACGCAAACCAGGTTCAGTATCCGCACGGTTCACGGTCTCAAGAATCTGCACAATCTCACGCTCCGCGCGCTGCTCATCGCGAATAGAGGCCATGACCTGACGCGCCTGATCAATACGACCCGTAGAGACCAACCAGCGAGGGGACTCCGGCACGCGCATCATGCCCAGCAGCAAACCCACCGCCGGCAGCACACACACCGCAAACATGAGACGCCACACCCCGGGAGTATCCGCCAAACAGGTACCAATCACCGCATTAATAATAAAAGCCGCCAGCTGACCGGCAACCACCATCAGCTCATTACGACCCGCCAGAGAGCCGCGCACCTCATAGGGAGCAATCTCCGCCAGATACACCGGAACCACGGTGGAGGCGCCACCCACCGCAAGACCCAGCACAATACGACCGGCAACCAGCACACCAAAAGAAGGTGCAATCACGCAGAGCAGAGCACCCGCAATAAACAGAACAGATAATCCGAGAATAGTTTTACGGCGACCGTAAGCATCCGATAAACGACCGCCGGCCAGAGCGCCCGCCGCAGCAGCCAAACCCAAGGAACCGGTCACCACACCCTGAGATGCCGCATCCAAACCCAGCTCACGACTCATCGACCCCAGGGTACCATTAATAACACCCGTATCGTAGCCAAAAAGCACACCGCCGAGCGTAGCAATCAGAGTAATACGCGCAAGATGCGCGCGGCTACGCGGCGTAAGTACAGCCGGGAGCGTGGTGGTCATAAACTTCTTTCAATCAGGGTATAGGCACGCGAAATAAGCGTGCGGGCGCTATAAAAACGATAGCACCGCGCACGCTATTCCCAGAATACGAGCCTAGAAGAGGGCAATCTTTTCAGGAGCCGGGAAAATACGATTCAACTCCGCCAGATCCTGCTCATCAAACACAACACTCACCGCAGCAGCATTTGCACGCACCTGCTCCGGGGTAGTCGCACCGGCAATCACACTCGCCACCGGGCGCTGCTGAGCCAACCACGAAAAAGCAGCCTGCACCTGGCTAATACCGCGCTGAGCACAAAAATCAGCAAAAGCCTGCAGCTGATCCCAATCCGCATTCTCCAGAACCTGCTGCTTAGAATGCGAAAGGCGCGAACCCTGCGGAGCAACACCGCGCGAATACTTACCCGTCAACAGACCATTAGCCAGCGGGAAATAGGGCAGAACACCCAAGCCAAAGGCAGAAGCCGCCGGCAGAATCTCCAGCTCCGCGCGACGATCCAGCAGATTATAGTGATTTTCCGCCGCAATAAAACGCTCAGAGCCCAGCTCACGCGCCACATACTCCGCCTGAGCCAGCTGCCAACCGGCAAAATTCGAATGACCCAGATAGCGCACCTTACCCTCAGAGACCAGGTCATCCAGAGCAGAAAGGGTCTCTTCCAAAGGGGTGGCGGGATCGGGGCTGTGATAAAAATACAGGTCAATATACTCGGTGCCCAAACGGTGCAGAGACCCCTCCACCGCGCGCTTAATATAGCGGCGAGAACCGCGAGCGCCCCAATCGTGCCCGTTCAGCTCACCCACCGGCAAACCAAACTTGGTGACAATGAGCAGCTCATCGCGATCCAGAGCCAGCTCGCGCATTGCCTGCCCAAACATTTCCTCGGAAAGACCCGGGCGTGCACCGTAGAGATCGGCAATATCAAAGAAAGGAATACCGTGCTCCACTGCAGCGGCAACCACAGCGTTAACGCCCTGTTGGGTGCGGGTCGGGGTTCCGGGGCGACCCAGATTATTACAGCCAATACCAACACGCGGAACGACCAGGCCGCTGGAGCCCAGGCGCGTGTACTCGGGGGAAATAGTCTTCATAAAGCCACTCTACCCGTTTATGACGTAAATATGACAGCGTGACCGTTTATGACGCGCAAGCACGTCATAAAAACACATATTTGTCATGAAAAGAAATATTTCGTGTATCACTTGGCAGCTGCAAGCTGAGGGGCATATAGTAATCGTGTTATCTATCCAGAGCGACCGAGAGACCTGGCTCTATGACGTCGCAGCAACCTCCTCATCCTCACAAGGGACTAGATGAAGGTGCTCCCGCCAGGACCGATAGAACGAATCCCTTCGGTCACCATCGAAAGAATTCGGCGTACCCGCCGCAGGCGGTCGCACTTCTATCGGGTGGACACGAAGGAATACCATGACGACAGTTCACCCGGCTCTCTCCTATGAGCTATACCCGCCGAGGTCCCACGCCAGCCGCGAATCGCTGCTGCGCACCATCTCCGAGCTGGAACACACCAACCCCGACTACGTCTCTGTCACCTACTCCGGTGATGCAGCACGTAAACAGAACACCCTCGCGCTGCTGGACTACCTGGTCCACGAAACCCGCTTGAACCCCCTGGCACACTTGACCTGTGTAGGTCACTCCGTGGCAGAACTCGAGCGCTCCGTGCGTCTGATTCTGGGTCTGGGCGTGCGCGGATTCCTGGCTCTGCGCGGTGATATTCCCGATGACGGATCCCAGAAACTTGAACTGCCCTTCGCACGCTACCTGGTGGATCTTATCCGCCGAGTAGAACGAGAAGACTTCGCTCACCTGGCTGCAGGAAAAGTCTCCGTAGGCGTGGCAGCATACCCGCAGAAGCACCCCGAATCCGCATCCACTCTGCAAGATATTGAAATCCTGCTCTCCAAGCAGCGTGCAGGAGCGGACTTCGCCATTACCCAGGTCTTCTTTGACAATGACCAATACCGCGGACTGGTTGACGCCGCACGCCCGGCAGGAGTGACCATGCCCCTGGTCCCCGGCATTATGCCCGTCACCAGCCTCAAGCGCCTGCTCAAGCTCACCGAACTCGCTGGCCTGGAGGTGCCCCGCGATCTGGCATACAAGCTGGAAACCGCAACCTCCAAGCAGGAACTGCACCAGATCGGTGTGGACTACGCACTCGAACAGTGCAAGGCGGTTCTGGACGCCGGCGCAACCGGACTGCACTTCTACACCTTCAACGAACACGAAGCAGTCCTGGATGTTATTGAGCACCTGGACATCCCGCGCTATAGCAACCGATTCAACCTGCCCCTGGCAGAACTGCAATTCGCATAAAACCGGTTCGCCTCATATCGGCTGCACCATACGCAGCTCCACACATTTCATTAGACCCTACCGATACTATCTATCTAAAGGAAAACAACCATGTCGAACACCGTCGCTTTTGATGCAGCAACCATCGTAGGTTACCCGCGCATCGGCCGCTTCCGCGAACTGAAGAAGGCACAGGAAGCATTCTGGAAGGGTAAGATCACCCTGGCAGAACTGAAGGAGACCGCAGCAGAGATTCAGCGTACCTACTACGAGCGTGTCTGCGCAGCAGGCCTGGGCAAGGACAACTCCTCCATCCCCGCAACCTTCTCCTACTACGACCAGGTGCTGGATGCAATCCGCCTGTTTACCCTGGTGCCCGCACGCCTGGCAGAAGCTAAGGACGAGCGCGGCCTGCTGGATCTGCCCGGTTACTTCGCCCTGGCACGCGGTACCGAGAAGCTGCCTCCGCTGGAAATGACCAAGTGGTTCGATACCAACTACCACTACCTGGTGCCCGAAATCGGCGCAGAGACCGAGATTAAGATCAACACCGAAGCGCTGGTCGAGCAGCTGGAAACCGCTGCAGCAGCCGGCGTGAAGGTACGCCCCCAGCTGGTCGGCCCGCTGACCCTGCTGCTGGGCGCTAAGGCAGAGCAGGGCTCCGCAGAAGACTTCGAGCCTATCAGCCGCCTGGATGATTTCATCGCAGCATACAAGCAGGTTCTGGCAGAACTGGCAGAGCGCGGCGTGGAATGGGTCCAGCTGGACGAGCCCGGCCTGACCATCGACCGTGACAATAATGCAGAAATCGCAGAACTGGCACGTAAGACCTACTCCGAGCTCGCTAAGGAAACCCAGCGCCCCAAGCTGTTGGTCACCAGCCCCTACGGTGAGCTGCGCGAGAACCTCGACGCCCTGATTGGCACCGGTATTGAGGCACTGCACCTGGACCTGGTTCACGGCAAGTACACCCCCGCAGAACTGGCAGCTGTAGCAACCGCAGGTATCACCCTGGTTGCAGGTATTATCAACGGCCGTAATATCTGGAAGGCAGATCTGCGCGCAGCCCTGGCAGCAGCCGAGGAACTGCCCGGCGCTGTGGTCGTCTCCTCCTCCACCTCCCTGCAGCACGTTCCGCACGACGTGACCCTGGAAGATGCAGCAGAGGTCCCCGTGGACGGTCTGTCCTTCGCAGACCAGAAGGTTGCTGAAATCGCAACCCTGGCACGCGGCCTGGCAGAGGGCGCAGAGGCTGTTGAAGCAGAACTGGCAGCAGCTGATGAGGCTCTGGCACGCTTCAACGCAGACCCCCGCAAGCACAATGACGAAATCCGCGCTCGCGCAGCAGCTGTGAAGGCAGAAGATTTCGACCGCCCCGTGATTGACGTACGCCGCGAAGCACAGGCAGATCTGAACCTGCCCAAGCTGCCCACCACCACCATCGGCTCCTTCCCCCAGACCGCTGATATTCGCCGCCACCGTGCAGAGGCACGTGCAGGCAAGATCAGCCAGGAGCAGCTGGATGAATTCCTGCGCGAGGAAATCGCTTCGGTTATCAAGCTACAGGAAGAGCTGGACCTGGATGTCCTGGTTCACGGTGAAGCTGAGCGTAACGACATGGTTCAGTACTTCGCTGAGAACTTCGACGGTTTCGCAACCACCAAGCACGGTTGGGTTCAGTCCTACGGCTCGCGTTGCACCCGTCCCTCGGTACTCTTCGGTGACGTCAAGCGTACCGGTGAGGGCCTGCGTGGTGACGCATTCACCGTTCCGTGGAGCGCATACGCACAGTCCCTGTCCGAGCGTCCCGTCAAGGGCATGCTCACCGGCCCGGTGACCATCCTGGCGTGGTCCTTCGTGCGTGACGACCAGCCTCGCCGCGACACCGCAAACCAGGTGGCTCTGGCACTGGCTGACGAAATCGCAGACTTGGAAGCAGCGGGTATCCGCATTATTCAGGTGGATGAGCCGGCGCTGCGCGAGTTGCTGCCCCTGCGCCGCGATGCACACGCCGACTACCTGGATTGGTCCGTGAACTCCTTCCGCCTGGCAACTTCCGGTGTTGAGGACAAGACCCAGATCCACACCCACCTGTGCTACTCCGAGTTCAACGAAATCATTGACTCGATCAACGCCCTGAACGCAGATGTGACCAGCATCGAGGCAGCACGTTCCCACATGGAGCTGCTGGCTGACATTCCCGAAACCTACGTTTCGGGTCTGGGCCCGGGCGTGTGGGATATTCACTCCCCGCGCGTTCCCTCCGAGGCTGAGGTTGAGGATTTGATCCGCACCGCTATTAACTACGGCACCATTGCGGATCTGTGGATCAACCCCGACTGCGGTCTGAAGACTCGCGACTATGAGGAGACCAAGCAGTCTCTGCAGAACCTGGTTGCGGCTACTAAGGCTGTACGCGCAAGCCTGTAGGCTTATGCGTTGAGTGTCGTGCTGTGGTGGTGCGGCACCCCTCTAAACCGGCCCCGTACGGGGTGTCCTGGATAGATAGATAAGGCTCCCGGTGTGTGCGCTCTATTAGAGTGTGCGCGCCGGGAGTTCTGTTGTTGGTGGCGGTATAAAGGGCTGAGCATGTGCCCAAATGCACATTAGTGCAGGGTATATATGAACATATTCTCAGATAGGGTGCTATATACCTGTACATATGTCACCGGGACATAGTAACTTAGGGGTGCCTTTGTTATTATCAGGCTCATGACTACCACAGATTCACAGAAGAAGGGTAAAATCCCGGGCTGGTTGGCTATCCCGGAACCCGTAAAACGTCTGCCCGACGCTGAGGTCGATCAGAAGTACCCGAACATGCGCTTGCAGGTGTTCATGGGTATTTTTATTGGCTACGCGACCTTCTATCTCATTCGCAATAATGTGCCGCTGGTGGCACCGATTCTCACCGATCAGCTCGGCTTTAGCAATACCGCTATTGGTGTGCTGTCTACTTCGTTGCTGCTTGCCTATGGCTTCAGCAAGTTCTTGACCGCGATGATCTCTGACCGCTCCAATGCGCGTCTCTTCCTGCCGATCGGTCTGGTGCTCTCCTCCATTGCCAATATTTTGCTGGCGCTCACCGGCTATATGGGTGAGGGTGCCCAGGCGGGTACCGCGGCGGCTGCTATTGCCTCCACTATGGCGGCGATTATGGTCTTCAATGGCGTGTTCCAGGGTATGGGCTGGCCGCCTTCGGGCCGTGTGTTGGTGAACTGGTTCTCCACCGGTGAGCGCGGCGGCAAGGTCGCTATTTGGAATACCGCGCACAATGTGGGTGCCGCTCTTTCCGGTGCCCTGGTTGCCTGGGGTTTTGCTGCTTTTGGTAAGAGCTGGGAGGTGGCATTCTGGTTCCCTGCTGCTGCTTCTCTGGTGCTGGCTGCTATTTCTTGGTTCCTGATTCGCGATAACCCCGAAGCTGAGGGTCTGCCCCCGATCGCCGAGTATCGCAATGACCCGGATAAGGTGGAATCCACCAAGGAAGACCGCACTGAGTCCACCTGGACTACCCTGCGTAAGCACGTGCTGGGTAATCGCACCATTGTGAACCTGGCGCTGGCGAATGTGTTTGTGTACACCCTGCGCTACGGCGTGCTGGTGTGGACCCCGAAGTACCTGCACGATGTGCGTCATGCCTCCCTTGAGGGCGGCCTGATGGGCTTCTCCATTCTGGAGATTTCCGGCATTTTCGGCACCCTGCTCTGCGGTTTTATTTCCGACTATGTCTTTAAGGGTCGCCGTTCCCCGGCGGGTATTCTCTTCCTGCTGGCTACCGTGGCTACCATTCTGCTCTACTCCATGGATGCTCCGCTGTGGGTTGCTATGATCGCTCTGGCTCTCTTTGGTGGCCTGATTTACGGCCCGGTGATGCTGATCGGTCTGCAGGCTATTGACCTCTCTCCCTCCCATGTGGCGGGTACCGCGGCGGGCTTTACCGGTCTGTTCGGTTACGCTCTGGGTGCGACCATGGCATCCACCGGTGTGGGTATTATTGTGGACGTCTGGGGCTGGGGCGCTGCCTTTAGCTTTATGATTGCCTGCGCGCTGATTGCTGCTGTTTTCCTGTTTATGGTCAACGGCGATGAGAAGCGTCTGATGGCTGAGCGTAAGGCTCGTATGATGCGCGATAATGTGCAGATGGATACCGAAGCTGAGTAATCACCCTCTAGCTCTCATATAAACCAAGGGGCGGTGCGGGTTTTCCCGTACCGCCCCTTGGTGTTGCTCGTATCATGTGGATACTAGCAGTGTACTTTTACTGATTATTGAGCACGAATTCTTTAAATTTTTTATTATTTTCGCGGTAGAGCTCTGATTCGTGTTTAAGATCAGCCTCATGGTCACGAATGAGCGGAGCTTGGATGGATGCTTCAATGTCCATCATTTTCTGCGTAGACCCGGTTTCTTGAGCGCATTTAGCTTCAATGGTCGCTACTCGAATTTCTTCATCCGTAACTTCTTTGCTGCCTCCAAAAGCAGTTCCTTCTTGACTCATCCACTGGCTTTGATTGCTGGCAGGAGGGGTGAGGTTTTTGCTCTTCATGCATGCATGCCACTCTTTTCTTGCGTCCTGCCATTCTTTAATGCGGCTGGCTTCCTGGCGTGCTTGTCCTTCCACTCTGGTTGCTGCTATATGATAATGCAGAGTTCCGATGGCTGCTAGTTCCCTATCAACTTGAGGACGGCACGATTCTTCGATTGAAGAATCATTGTGGGTTTCGCGTATAGTTTTCCTATCAATATACCCATACTTTTGTGTATATTCAGGATTCCATACACCGTGTCCTTGGCCTTGAGAACCAGAAATAGCAGGATCAAAAATCTCAGCATCGTAGTGAGAGCCGGAACGTTCAAAACATCTTTTCATTAAGATATATTGTGCATGATAGTAATAGTTCTTATCGCCATAATCAAAATAGTTGCTAATCGGCATAATGATTGTATTATTTTTATAATCTAAAACTGCTTTAGCGCTAGTATCTCGTGGCAGGGGAGGGGAAGCGCAAGAGAAACACGTAGAAATAATAAAAACAAATATAAAACCCAGTATCTTCTTCATTGAAATTCCTTTTTATTGAGGGTGTATCGACAGATAGAGTCAGTCGAGACACCCCGCTATCTATAAAGGTGCTTCTGCTTATGAGCAAATCCTGGATGACGTAATGGACTCAATCCAATCGAATACACCCGGATTACTCAGACCTTTATAATCCGCGTATGCAAGAATCTTCTTGGGTACCGTAGCCATGATGTTTTCCTCCTAGCGTGGCTAGCGGTAGGTTCCCCCAGGGGAATCTATCGTAATGTTTAAGCGACCTGGCTCCAAAATCATCCTTAGTGAATATGACTTAAGACTAGCACCCTTTCTCAGTGGAATTCAGGACCCCTTTTCTACTTCAATGTATAATAAAGTGCCATTTTTTGTTCTATTTAATGGAGTTTGTTCAAATTTAACTAAATTTAATAGATAAAATTTCCTAAAATATTATATAAAATTTTTAGAAATACTTATAATTTTCGACCGAAAAACCGCGGTGACCCACTGTGGCACCTCCACCGCACATACTGAAGGTACACGCAAACCATGGGAGGTGCATCCGGCTCAGGCAGGAACTCCTGACCTGAGAAAAACGCACTTAAGTGGTAGTGTCAGAAGAAGAAAAACACACTATAGACACCATCCTCTATAGAGACGCTACAAGAGACATAGAGAAGATAAGAATAGAGCAATGAGCGAAACCGTACAGAACGACTGGAACCTACGCAGCGAAGAAGTTCAGCAAGACCAGGTAGCAGCATACGACCGTATGCGCCGCACCTGCCCCGTAGCACACGACGAATTCATGGGCTACTCCGTCTTTAAAAACGCAGACGTCAAGCACGTGCTCGAACACCCCGAAATCTACTCCAATATCGTCTCCACCCGCCACATTGCCGTCCCCAATGGCATGGACGCACCCGAACACACCACCTTCCGCGCCGTCAACGACAAATACTTCACCCCCGAACGTCTGGCACCCTTCGAGCAGGTGATTCGCGACTCCGTGCGAGAACTCATCTCCACCCTGCCCCGCAATGAAGAAGTAGACGTGATGGACGGCTTCGGCCAGGCATACGCCATGCGCGTGCAGAACGCCTTTATGGGCTGGCCTGCCTCCCTGGAGCAGCCCCTGACCGAATGGATCGAAAAGAACCGCGTAGCCACCCTCAAGCGTGACCGCGCAGAAATTGCCAAGGTCGCCCTGGAATTTGACGGCTACATTCGCGCGCTACTGGACGAACGCCGCGCCGAGGCAGCAGCAGGCAAGCCCGGCGACGTGACCGCAGAACTGCTCACCGACACCGTGCAGCTGCCGGGCGAAGAACCCCGCCACATGAGCGACGAAGAAATCGTGAGCCTGATCCGTAACTGGACCGTGGGTGAACTCTCCACCGTCTCTGCATGCGTGGGCGTCTTCGTGAACTTTTTGGCACGCAACCCGCAGGAGCAGCAGCGCCTGCGCGCCTCTATGGCAGAAGGCAGCCGCGAAATCGAATTGGCGGTTGAAGAAATCATGCGCCTAGAAGACACCCTGGTCACCAACCGTCGAGTCACCACCGAAGAGACCGAGCTGGGTGGACGTACCCTGCCCGCCGGCTCCCGCGTGACCATTAACTGGGCAAGTGCCAACCGCGACGAAGAGGCGTTTGAAGACTCCCTGAGCTACAACCCGCACCGCGACCAGTCCAATAACCTGGTGTACGGCGCAGGTATTCACGTATGCCCCGGCGCGCCCCTGGCACGTCTGGAACTGCGTATTCTGCTCGAGGAGCTGCTCGCCGGCACCGAATCCATCACCATTGCTGATGAGAGTAAAGAACCCGCCACCGTTAATGCGGTATACCCCGTCTCGGGTTACTCGCGAGTGCGTGCAATCTTTGCATAGTCGATAGATATAAAGCTGTGGGGCGGTATTACACAATACCGCCCCACAGCTTTAACGTTTTTAACGTTGTAGCTTAGGAACGTCCAGAAGCACTAGAAGAAGCACTCGGACGAGAAGAAACACTAGCCGACGAAGAAGGCTTTGCCGAAGCACTCGCAGAAGACGAAGGGCTCGGAATAGTTATTAAACGAGCCTGAGTAAACTCCGGATCCGGCACGCACCCGGCAGCATACTTAGAATCCGCATAGGCGCGAATACGCACCACATACGATTGGGTCTCCCCATAGGGAGGAATACCCTCATACTGCTCCACAGCACCCGGTCCAGCGTTATAGCCGGCAAAAATAATATCCTGCAGCTGAGCCTCAGAATGAGCATAGGGAGCCAAACGCTCACGCAAATACGCCAAATAGCGCCCCTGAGCGGCAATAGCATCATGAGGATTCAGACGATCCCCACCATTACCCCACATATCCCAGGTATCCTCCGTAAACTGGGCAACACCCTGAGCATCCGCCGAAGAACGAGCATTTACACGCCAGCCTGACTCCACCTCAAGCTGCGCGGCAATCAAACCCGGACGGAAACCCGACACACGAGCAGCCTGCTCAATATCAGCACGCACCTGTGAAGGGGCATAAAACAGCTCATCCGGGGCGCAATGCTCCGTATGGGTCGCGGCAAGACCCGCCACGCCGCCCGAAAGCAATACGGCGGAGGCAATAATCTGCCAATGCGCCAGCACGCCAGCAACAACACGACGCCACACGGGTGCACTCGAAGAAACGGAAGAATCGGTGGTCATGCCTACAAGACTAACGCAAAGAAACGCCGGGTGCACCCCTCAAGCTCAACCAGAACCTAGAGAAACACCCGGCGAAACCGCGGTATATACAGGGGAAAACCCTGCAGGAGGCTACGGAGCGGTTACCTTAATAACACCCTCAGCGCCACGCTCAGCCTCCGCAAAAGAATGATTCACAAAGGTGTACGAGCCCGGTTCACCAAAGCTCATCTCCACAAAACCACCCTGAGCGGGGGCCAGATCCAGAGCCTGAGAATGACCGCCACGACGACCATAAGGATCGACACCGCCACGCAGAGTGTAACCGCCCTCCTTATAGACCGTATCGAACTGACCACCCACCACATGGAAACTCGTGCCCTTGGACGGGCCGGCAGCCAGCACCCAAATACGCACACGCTCACCGGTCTTAGCCACCAGAGGCTTACCCGCAGCGCCGTACTGGGTCGCGTGACCATTAAACATAGTCAGCGAAGGCACGCCAGCATTAATGAGCTGCATGGAATTCTCACCCACCACGGCACCCGAATCGGTGCGGCGGTTCGTATCCACCAGGTACACCTCATTCTGCACCAGCACATACTCACGATCCACCGGGTCAAGATTCGGCGGGTCAATAATCACCGCACCAAACATACCAGCCGACAGGTGCAGGCTCATGGGCATAGTCGAGCAATGGTAGAGCCAAATACCGGAGGCAACCGCCTCAAAACGATAGACGAGCTTCTCACCCGGATTAATGGTTTTCATCGTATTATCCGGGGAGACAACACCGGCGTGGAAATCCACCGAATGACCCACCGTGCCATTATTGACCAGCGTAATTTCAAAAACATCGCCAATCTTGCCGTGCAGGGTCGGACCCATGACCGCACCATTAAAAGTCCAGGCGGTCATTTCCAGACCCGGAGCCACCTCACGCTGAGTCTCCTGAACATCCAGGGTCACCTGATGCACGCGCTTACCATTACGCTGCACGCCCTCGGGTACGGGAGCGAGCACCGGGTCGCGGTAGGCATAGCCCTCGCCGGGTGCCTTATGCAGGTCAATATTCGCGCTGGAGGCAGTGAGCAGATTACCTGTAGCGGCCGCCGAGCCGTGGTGGCCGCTGCTACCGGAGGCACTAATCTCTCCGGTGACCTTCACATGGAAGAGCATGCCCAGCTCGCGGTGGCCGGCAATGGAGCACCAGCCCTCAAGATCGGTACCGATCACGCCAACATCCACGGTGCGGGTTTCGCCCGGATCAATGGAACCGGTGCGCGCACCATTAGCGAAGGTCAGATCGTGCACCATGGAATCGGTATTTTTCACCTCGACAACCAGGCGGTTACCGGCGGGAACCTGCACCGTATCGGGGCTAAAACGCAGATTACTATTAGCCTCAATAGAGATACGAGTCTCCTCGCCCGAGGCGCGGGTACCCGCAGCCAGATTGAAATTCACCGCCGCAGGATTAACCGCAATACCCACCACCAGGGCAGCAGTCACCGCCAAAACACCCATCAGAGCAAAACGAGAATGAGGAATCGGATCCGGGCTAATAGCCTTCGCATCAAAGCTAGGCTTCTCGCCGCGAGCACGCGCCTCCATCAGCTTCTTACGGCCCTGAACCGACGCCTTCACACCGCGAACCATCAACGGAATAAAGGACGCCAACGCCGCAGCACCCACAATAGCCACCGCAACACGCATAGCCGGGGAAGAGAAAGGCGCCACATAAAAGAGCAGAGCAGTATTAACAATCGCCACACGACCGGCAGCAAAACGGCTGAACTCCTTATTAGAACCGCGTACCACCGACGGGCCGCCACCCATACGCTGAGGCAGCAAGAAACTCATAGCACCCAGCAGAATCTGCAGCAAGAAACCCACCACAAACACCGGGGTCACCGTGCTCATATCCACATCACGGAAAGGCGTGGTCGCAACCATGATGAGAGTCCACACAACACCGACCACAAACCAGCACACAGCAGCACCGGCACTCATCGGCGGGAACTCCTGAGGCGCCTTATTGAGCACCGTGCGCACCATAACGTACACCGGCAGGCTCACACCCGCCAAATACACCAGCAGACCGGCAGCAGCCAGCAGATTAATACCCAGCAGAGCACCGGCAACCAGCAGCACAATACCCGCACACATGGTGTACAAACCGCGCAAATTCAGCGGCAGAGAATTCGGCACCATCTTCGTGCGCAGAGTGGTCGGCCAGAACGTAATCAGAGTGCCAAAAACCGTGAGACCCACAAAGCCCAAAACATTCACAGCCTCATGAGCCAAGAGCAGGCGCGCATGCCACTCCGAAGACAGGCCGGGTAGAGCCAATAGGGCACCCAGTAGAGCGCCCAGGGGCAGCATCCACGCCGCCATAATATAAAAACGAATCGTCGGGCCAAAACGAGACGGCAAAGCATTACGCAGATGCTTAAAGAGCTCCGTGCCATGCCAGGCAACGCACACGCCTACCGTCAGCGCACCCAGATGAGTCAGAGGAACCAGACCGCTGAGCATACCCACCATCAGCAGCACAATACCGCCATTGAGGATAAAAATACGGCGAACCTGCACCGGGCGGGCACTATCGGGCAGCTTGACCTTCAGCAAAGCCTCGGTGAAATGCTGAGACCAAATCAGAATCGAGTTCGTCATCAAACCCAGAGTCACCATATGCACCAGCAGCCAGCCCTGACGCGGAATAAAATGCTGGAAAAGCAGCACGCCCACGATGGCGAACATCCACCAAGACACGGGCTTAGAGGCACGACGATGCCAACTATTACGACCCGCCGCGCGCGTAGCCATCTCAGCCATATTCATAGTCCCCGGGGGCGGACCGCCCACCGGGCGCATACCAATGCTCAGACCTGACTTACCGTCAGAGCCCGGGCCCGGTTCGGGGGCAGAAGAAGGGGAGAGAGGCAGAGAAGAGTCACCCATGAGGTTCATGCCCGCAAGGGAGGGATGCTTAGCCTCTGCACTGTTTTCCTTAGCGCTGTTTCTCTTTGCACTCGGGGAATCCTTGTCCTGGCTCTGCGCGGAATCAGGCTCGCTAGAGTCCGGGATCATACCGGCAAGGCGCATCATGCGCTCGCGAGCTGCCTGCTCCTGTTCGGATACCTCGCCCGAGGAAGAACTGCCCGCAGAAGAACTATTAGTGGCGGAACTATCGGAGGGTGCACTCAGGGAGAGGCGGCGCGAAGGGCGCGAAGTCGCCTCAGAAGAGCCCCGCTGTGTTGACTGCTCGGGCTTCTGAGAATTATGGGGAGTGTGCTCTTCGCTCATGCTATACCTCTTCTTCCTTAATCTCTCTGTCTATTATATTGCCCAAAATATACCAAATAACCTCACTGTGACAGAAAGATAGGAGTGAGTTCTACGGACTCTCTCTGTCTGGGCACATATTGAAGACTCTGCAGATGCACCCTTAATATTGCCGATTAAAAGGGGTCTGCACCTACGGTGCCAATGTGGTCACTGATACAATAAAACCACCCGAGCGAAAGAATATTATGGCACCCACTCAGCGCACTCGACCTGCTCTGCTGATCCTGGCAGCAACCATTGTCGGTCTATACCTTTTCCACATTCTTTTCCGTCCCTTCGCCGGTCTAGATTTCAGCATCTACCGCATGGGAGCCATGACCATTTTTGACAATGAGGGCTTCACTAAGGAGCTCTACGACCGCTCCATGGTCACCATCGGCGAGCTGCAGCTGCCCTTTACCTACCCGCCCTTTGCGGCAATGGTGTTCGTACCTTTCGCTTTCCTGCCCTTTGAGCTGGGCTATGCCATCATGCTCTCCATTACCTGCGCGGCGGCGTGGTGGGTCTCAGCGCTTATTTATGATCACGTGCAGAAGCGCGGCTACCGTATTTACAAGCAAGATGTGTACGGACGCACCGGCACCATCGCCCTGCTCACCGCCCTGGTGCTGCTCTCGGGCCCCTGGCTGCGCACCTTCGATCTGGGTCAAATTAACCCCATTATTTTGCTGCTGGTGCTGGCTGATTTTATGCGCCCGGCAACCCGCGTGCCCCGCGGTGTACTGATTGGTATTGCTGGTGGACTGAAACTGACCCCCCTCGCCTTTGGCCTGGTGCTGCTCATGCGCCGCGATTTTAAGGGCGTTATGACCCTAGGTTTGAGTTTTGGCGCCACCGTGGCTCTGGGCTTTGCTCTCATGCCCGCCGAGGCGCACACCTTCTGGTTTAGCGCGGTCTCGGATCCGGCACGCGTGGGCGATATTAACTTCGTGGATAATATCTCCATTCAGGGTTGGCTGGCCCATTTTGGTATGACCGGATCTTTGCTCAAGTACAGCTACTACGCCCTGGCTGCGCTCTCTATTGTGCTGGCTGCCCTAGCCCTCTATCAGCTCAATCGTCGCAAGCTGGTGCTGGCTGAGATTTCCGTGGCGGGCATGCTCATGGTGAGCCTATCTCCCATTAGCTGGTCGCACCACAATGTGTGGCTGCCGATCATTATTGCTGTGCTGGCAGTGGATGCATTCCCCCTCTTCTTTAAGGTCTTCCCCGCATGGCTGCAGAAGCTAGCCCGAGTGCTCTTCTGGGTTGGTGCTGTGGGTCTGTTCATTTCCCCGCGCGCCGTGGGAGGCGCCACCTGGGGCAGTATGGATAATCTGGAGCACCTCTGGGCTCCGGGTGTCTTGATCGGTGGTTTGCCGATTTTTGCCCTGTGGTGTGTGGTGATTGTGCTCTGGGGCGCCTCTAGTTGCACCCGTCAGATTCGCTCGGAGTCGGTACAGACCCTTTAGATTTTCTCTATTTTCCTTGTGAAAATACCCTGTCAGGAGTATAAATAGCCATATATCTATATAGATAGGTTGTGATTAATCATGAGTGCAATGGTGCGCGAAGGAGCACAAAGCACACGAGCATATAGAGTAATACCCCATGTGGTTCTCGCCCTGATAACCCTGGGTATACTCTGGTACATCACATTTCATCCCATGTTCGATCTCATGGTCTACCGCAGCGGTGCCGAAGCCGTCATAGGTCGCAGCGGGGGAGTGCCCCTCTACGATGTGCGCGTGGCAAACTTCCCCTTCACCTACCCGCCCTTTGCCGCCTATATCTTTATTCCCTTCACTCTCATCAGGGCACAGCTCACCATGTACCTGATGGTCTTCATTATTGGAGCCATCTGCTACTGGTTCTCCTCGGTAATCTACGGCTACGTACAATCCCGCGGCCGCCGACTACCCCTGCAAGAAAAGCTCGGCAAGTGGGGGACCATCTCGGTACTCACCTCGATTATCTGGCTCTGCGGCCCCTGGTGGTGGACCACCACCTTCGGACAGATTAATGCCGTAATCCTCATGCTGGTGCTCGCCGACTTTATCCGCCCGGCAACCCGCGTGCCGCGCGGCGTGCTTATCGGTATTGCCGGAGGCATTAAGCTCACGCCGCTCGCCTTTGGCCTGATCTTCCTCATGCGCCGCGATTTCAAGGGCATCGCAACCCTGGGTGCAAGCTTCGGCGCCACCGTAGCCCTGGGCTTCGCGCTCAACCCGCAGGACGCCTACACCTACTGGTTCAAGGCGGTTCACGACCCCTCCCGCGTGGGAAATATTAACTATGTGGATAATATTTCCATTCAGGGCTGGCTCATGCACCTTGGTCTGCGCGATACGACTCTGCGCATCAGCTACTACGCTGTAGCTCTACTGACCGTCATCGCTGTCGGCTACCTGCTCTACCAGCTAGAACGCCGCTCCATGGTGCTGGCTCAGGTGGGCGTGACCGGTTTCCTGATGATTAGCATTTCGCCCATTAGCTGGGGTCACCACAATGTCATGTTCCCGCTGCTGATTGTCGCCCTGCTGCTGGACGGCCTGCCGGTCTTCTTCAGCGTGCTACCGGGCTGGCTGTATAAGCTCGGATGGGCGCTGACTATTTTTGCCGGTGTCACCCTATACATTGAACCGGTTCAGATGGGCGCCCTGCTGCAGGGAGGTAGCTTTGACCGAATGGACTATATCGCCTACCACCTGCTGGTAATTGCGACTCTGCCCATTCTGAGCCTGTATAGCGTGACTATGCTCTGGTGTTACGCGGCAACCCGCCCGCAGATCCGAGCCTAGATAATCGCCAGCGAATACACCAAGGGGCCCGCCTGATAACTCAGGCGGGCCCCTTGACGCTGTCTTTAGAGACAGAGATTAGCGGACATCCAGCGACCAGGTGGAAGTACCGGTGGTATTGACCTGGAAGTAAATCTCCTCAGACTCGGTGATCTCCAGCGAACCCTTGAACTTAGGCTCCGCATTCGAAAGCACCTGAGCGCGCTGCTGGCTCTTAGTACCGCGGGTAAGCATAATGCTGGTGCTACCCTCGCTGCTACGCTCATTGGTAGCCTGCAGAGTGCCCGCGCCGCCGGTGTACAGGAATGCGTAGTTCAGCTGCTTAGACTGGAACTTCTCATTCTTAGCGTACTTGGGAGCCGAGGACTCATCGTACACGCGGATAGTCCACGAACCCTCAGCCTCAATCTTGAGCTTGCGGGTCTTATTCGCCTGATTCGGCTCAATATCAGCCCACACCGAACCGTTCACAGCGGTGCGGTTGCTGGTGGTCTCGGCAACGCTCAGGTTACTGGGCTGATCACTATCGCTACGACCCTGCATGGAGAACAGGCTGCCGGAATCCTTCGAAGAGGTGAACTCATAGGTCACAATCGCCTTGGAGTCCACGCCCTTGGGCTTCTCAATATCAATGACCTTAGAGCCGTCGCCCTTGTACTCCTTGAAGTCACCGCTGGGCTGGCGCAGCTCCACGCTCTTTGCCTCAGCTGCGCTAGCAGATGCGGAGGCAGAGGAGCTCTCTGCAGCGCTGGAGGCGCTGGAGGTCTCAGCTGCGGGCTCAGCATTGCCGCTGCCGCCGCGGTTCATAAAGAACACGGCACCGGCAATAATCAGAGCTAGAACCACCACACCGGCAATAATGCTCAGCAGCAGCTTCTTCGAACCCTTCTTCTGGGTAGCTGCAGCACCGGTTGCAGCAGCTGCGCCCAGAGCGGCACCGCCGGCTGCAAGAGAAGCAGCGGGGTTAAAGGGAGTATCTGCACTGGGAATATCCGCAGCGGGAGCTTGAGCGAAGGGTGCTTCTGCCAGGGGCGCTTCGGTCGGATGCTCGAAAGCTACGGGAGCCTCGAATGCTGCAGGCTGTGCAATAACGGTCGGCTCTTCGGAGAAGTCCGGCGCCTCAAAAGCAACGGGTGCTTCGGCTACGGGAACCTCCGCGATAGGAGCCTCGGTGAAGGGCGCCTGGGAGAATGCAGGTTCTGCGGGGGCCTCGAATGCTGCGGGAGCTTCAAAGGTGAGGGGTTCCTGAACCTGGTCCTGAACGTAGAGGGGCTCTACGAGAGCCTGAGCTGCCGGAATCTTAGCCTGGGGAATATCCGCTACGGGCACCTCAGCCACCGGAACCTCGGCAAGAGGAGCCTCTGCGACCGGAACTTCAGCCTCAAAAGCTACGGGCTCGGAGGCAATGCACTCGGGCTCTGCCGGAGCCTGCGGTGCGGGTACCTCAGCAACGGGAACCTCAATAATGGGCTCAGCTGCAGGAACCTCTGCCACAGGAACCTCCGCGACAGGAACCTGAGCGGCGGGAGCGTCTACAGCAACCTCTTCAGCTGCAGGCGCGGGAATCTCGGCAGCCGGAATCTCAGCGGCGACAGCCTCAGCACTCTCGGGGCTCTGGCTTTCGACAGACTCCAGGGGCTCCTGAATCTCAATGTCATCCACCGGCAGGGGGATAGAGAATTCCACAAAGGGAGAGCTACCGGGGATAAACTCCTCGGAGGTACGCGGAGCCGGAATCTCTTCTGCCTCAATAACGGGTTCAACCGGGGCCTCTACAGCGGGCTCCTGAACGGGAGCCGGGGCAGCGGGCGCCGGAATATCAAAGGCAGGTGCAGTCGGAGCAGGAATTTCAGCTACGGGAACTTCCGCAACGGGCACCTCGGCCACCGGAACCTCGGGCGCCGGGATTTCTACAGCGGGTACCTCATCAGTGGGTACGAAGGGAGCCTGAGGATCCTCGGCAAAACGGGGCTCGGGCTCAATAATAATGTCATGAGCCTCTGCAGCCGCACCGATAATTTCAGTCTCGGCGGGCGCGGGAATATCCGCTACCGGGGCAGCCGGTGCAGGAATCTCTGCAAGGCTAGGCGCCGGGATAGAGCGCAGCTCAGGGGCCGGAATATCCGCTACCGGAGCAGCCGGCGCGGGAATATCGGCAAGGTTCGGCGCCGGGATATCTGCATTGGGTGCAGCCGGTGCCGGAATGGAATCCAGGTTCGGCGCGGGAATATCGGACAGTGCGGGAGCAGGGATATTAAACTCGGGCTCTACAAGCGCCTGAGGAGCTGCAATGTCCTCGATAACGGGCTCAGCAGCAGTTGCTACCTGCTCGGGAAGGGCAATCTGCTCAGGGGTGCCCAGGTTCTCGGGGATATCTGCCTCGGGAGCCTCAACCACCTCGGGAGTGGGCTCCGGCTCGGGCTCTTCAATCCACAGCTGCCAGCCGGGAGGTACGGGACCCCAGGTCGGGTCGGGGCGCCAGGTATTGGTGGGAACAAAACCCTCCGGCGGCTTGGGCCAATTGGGCGGCGGGTTGAAGATGAGTGCCATAATGCCTTCCTCATGCGCGAAGAATTCAACCGGAAGAATCCCCGCACAATATTTTCGTACATTGCGTTATCACTAAAAGTATCGCATAGCTACGCCAATATTTTGTGGTTTCTGACCATATATTGTGCAAGCTCCCAGCTTATGGCCGGCAATATGCCCTCAGTGCCGAAATATTGCGCTCAATAGACTCGTATTTCACTCTATAGAACACCTCTGACAGGTTGAGGCCGACATGTTAGGGTAGGAACCATTAGGTGATGATATATTGCCCCGAATTCTTCCAGTCAGTGAATGAAAGAGATGCCATGACGCAGAATATACCCGAGCCTCCGCAGAATACGCAGCACACTGCGCCCCCTAGCGCCGAACCTTACGCTGAGTACGAGCAGAATGCAGCCTCCGCTATTCAGAGCGCGCCCGCAGATCCCGCGGTGAACTTCGCCAGCCCGGCACCCGCGGCGCCCTTATACCCCGTAGTGCCTGCACGCGATATTCCGGGTGAGTACACCTACGATCAGCTCGAGCGCAGCGATATCCGCGTGAAATGGTACAAGCCCCTGCTGGAGCTACTGGTCGGTGGCGGTCTTGCCCTTGCTGCAACCATTGTGCTTCAGATTGTTCTCTCTATGTATCTGGCATTGAGCTACCATGCGTCGAATCTATCGACCGAATCCGATAAACTCACGGCATATATTCAGACCCAGACCCTGATTGATCCCATGGTCATGGCTTTGAGCTTTGGGTCTATTGCGGCTCTATCTCCCGCGCTGATTTTGGGACGCTGGATCTTCGGTGCTCGCCCCTGGGGTCTGCTGCATTCGGTGACCGGTCGCATGCGCTGGGGGCTGCTGGGTCGCTCCCTGGGACTGAGCTTTACCATCTACGGTCTGTTCTATCTGATCACCAGTGCTATGGATTCTTTTGCGGGCTTTGGGCAGATTAATGAACAGGTTGATGCCGGTCGTTTTATTGCGTTTATAGCGCTCATGATTTTCCTGGTTCCGCTGCAATGCTACGCCGAGGAGGTGGCTTTCCGCGGTTATGCCATGCAGATTCTGGGCCGCTGGATTAAGAACCCGGTGATTATTATTTCCATTCCCGCGGTTCTTTTTATGCTCGGCCACGACTATGATTTCTGGGGCCAGGCGGGCGTGCTGACCATGGGTCTGATGGCTGGTTTCCTCTGCTACTACACCGGCGGTATTGAGGCGGGCGTGGGTCTGCACGTGGGTAATAATGTGCTGGTTATGTTTATGGGTTTGATTGCCTCCCAGGATCCTTTTGCTCAGGCGGGTACGAGTTTCCTGGATTTCGCCCTGACCTTTAGCATTGAGGCTCTGTATACCCTGATTATGTGCATCTGGGCGCGCAAGGCGGGCTTTGGTTCCCGACGTATTATTCAGGCTCCTCAGGTAGTGGCTGAGTCCGTATAGCGCATGTTTCACGTGAAACATAAGCCCGTATAGGTTGTATTTTCAAATAAATCGGTTCGAGAGGGAACCGCCCCGAGCTATCGCCCCCGGAGCATGCGCATCCGGCGGGCGATAGCTTTTTTATGATTGGCCTAAATAGCGCCGATATATGACAGTCAGCGTGGATATTCTGCACGAAAGAGCCCAAGAGGAGTACTCTTAAGGTATGAGTGTAGACGCAATTAAAAACATTGAAGATTTAGCCCAATTCGTCAAAGACTCCCCGGTCTCCTACCTGGCAGCACGCACTGTAGCGCGCCGCCTGCAGGCAGCCGGTTTTACCGAGCTGCAGGAAAACGACGCCTGGGATTCTCAGGTGGCATACGGGCGCCACTATGTCATTCGCGACGGCGCCGTCATCGCCTGGGCCGGTGGCCGCAAAGCTGAAAAAGCCAGCGGTTACCGTGTACTGGGCGCCCACACCGACTCCCCGGCGCTGAAAATTAAGCCGCAGCCGAGCGTGTCTTTTAAAAACTGGAATCAGATTGCCGTGGAGAACTACGGCGGCGCGCTACTAAACTCCCTGCTGGATCGCGAGCTGCGCGTTGCAGGTCGCCTGACCGTATTGCAGGATGGCAAGCTGGTAGACCGCTATGTAGCCACCGGTCCGCTGGCACGTGTGCCTCAGCTGGCGCCTCATCTGGATACCAAGCGCAATGACCTGAGCTTGGATCGCCAGTTCAATATGTACCCGATCTGGGGTGCGAACTCCGAGGACTCCAGCCTGCTGGGCTATTTGACCCGTCAGACTATCGACGGGGGAGAAGAAATCGCTGAAGAGGATATCGTCGGCTACGACCTCTTTACCGTAGACTCCCAGGATCCGCGCCGTTTCGGCGAGCACGAGGAATTCTTTGCCTCCGGTCGCCTGGATAACCTCAGCTCGGTTCACGCCGGCCTGTGCGCCCTGGAACGCTATGTTGTCGATAATGCCGATGAGCAGGCACACGATACTGCCATGCTTGCCGCCTTTGACCACGAGGAAATCGGCTCCGGT
This sequence comes from Rothia sp. (in: high G+C Gram-positive bacteria), assembly GCF_030540545.1. GTDB lineage: Bacteria > Actinomycetota > Actinomycetes > Actinomycetales > Micrococcaceae > Rothia. The sequence continues at coordinate 66,889 of NZ_JAUNVZ010000004.1, forward strand.
AGCCGCAGCGGTGCCGCCGGCCCCTTCCTGGAAGATGTGCTGGTTCGCCTCAGTGCTGCTCGCGGGGAAAGCCCGGAGGAGTACCGCCGTTCCCTGGCTGATTCGTTCTGCCTCTCGGCCGACGCCGGTCACCTAGTGCACCCGAACTACTCCAGCCACCACGACCCGAACGTTCAGCCTCTGCCCGGTCACGGCCCGCTGCTGAAGATCAATGCCAACCAGCGCTATGCCACCGACTCGGTAGGCTCCGGTGTCTTTGTGGCGGCATGTCGTGCAGCCGAGGTGCCCTATCAGGAGTTCGTTTCCAATAACAACACTCCCTGCGGCTCGACCATTGGACCGATTACCGCAACCCGCCTGGGTATGCGCACCGTGGATGTTGGTATTGGTCTGCTGTCCATGCACTCCATGCGCGAAATGTGCCATGTGGAGGATATGGCGTATATGACCCGTATGATTGAGGCATTCTACCGCCTGCCTTCGGTGGCATAAAGAACCCGAAATATATATGCCCGTGCGGCACTCTGAGGAGAGTGTCGCACGGGCATATATTATATTCAGCTATATATCTAATAGGCTATATATACTAGTCAATCAGGCTCAGCAGTTCCTCATGAACCGTAGTATCACCGGTCAGCTCCGGGTGGAAAGAGATGCCAATAATCTTTCCGGAGCGCACGCCCACAATCTTGTCCTCGTGGCGTGCAACCACCTGAACGCCTTCACCGGGGACGGTCACAATCGGTGCACGAATAAAGGCCGTATCAATGGTCACCTCATCACCGGCGGGAGTAATCCAGGGCAGGAATACCTGCGCCGAATCAACCTGCGGACCGAAGGCATTACGACCCACCGACACATCCAGCACGCCCAGGCTCTGCTGACCCGGAGCCGGATCCTCAATGGTCTTTGAGAGCATAATCAAGCCCGCGCAAGTGCCCAGGGTGGGCAGGCCGCCAGCAATAGCGTCGATCAGGGGCTGGCGTAGATCAAAAATACGGGTCAGACGGTCAATAGTGGAGGACTCGCCACCGGGCAGAATCAAAGCATCAATATTTTCCAGCTGTGCAGCGTTTTTGACCAGCACAACCTGCGCGCCCAAATCCTGCATCATCTGCGCGTGCTCAGCCACGCCGCCCTGCAGAGCCAGCACACCAATAGTTTTACCCGCACCGGGCAGAGATTCACTCATTGCATCCTCCTAGAGCATCCCCTGAACAAGGGGAGGTACATAGTTATTGAGACGATCAAGGGCGGGTGCGCACCGACTGCACACCCGCCCCGCATCATATATGAGAAGCTATTACCAGCCGCGCTCAGCCAGGCGGTGGGGAGCCGGAATATCAGCAACGTTGATACCGACCATAGCTTCGCCCAGACCGCGGGAAACCTCAGCAATAACCTGGGGATCCTCGAACTGAGCGGTAGCCTTCACAATAGCCTTTGCGCGAGCAACCGGGTCGCCGGACTTGAAGATACCGGAACCAACGAACACGCCGTCAGCGCCCAGCTGCATCATCATAGCTGCGTCGGCGGGGGTAGCCACACCACCGGCGGTGAACATGACCACGGGCAGCTTGCCGGTCTGAGCAACTTCCAGAACCAGCTCGTAGGGAGCCGAAAGCTCCTTAGCCTTCACGTACAGCTCATCGGGCATGGTGTTGTACAGGCCCTGCAGCTCAGCAATCTGGCGCTTAATGGTGCGGATGTGCTTGGTAGCTTCGGAAACGTCACCGGTACCAGCCTCGCCCTTGGAGCGGATCATTGCTGCACCCTCGGTGATGCGGCGCAGAGCCTCACCCAGGTTGGTAGCACCGCACACGAAGGGAACGGTGAAGGGCTGCTTGTCAATGTGGTTAACGTAGTCAGCGGGGGAGAGAACCTCGGACTCATCGATGAAGTCAACGCCCAGAGCCTGCAGCACCTGAGCTTCCACGAAGTGACCGATACGTGCCTTTGCCATCACGGGGATGGAGACAGCGTCGATAATGCCCTCGATCATATCCGGATCGGACATACGAGCTACGCCACCCTGGGCGCGAATATCTGCGGGCACACGCTCGAGCGCCATCACAGCAACAGCGCCGGCGTCTTCAGCAATCTTTGCCTGTTCGGGGGTGACGACGTCCATGATGACGCCGCCCTTGAGCATATCGGCCAGGCCACGCTTAACGAGCGGGGAGCCGGTTACGGGGTTGTTCAATTCAGTCATAGTTCCATTGTGGCACGAATAGAGGGCGAGCACACATTTTCAGGGGGTATTTTGCACCCTATTTCATAGAGAAGGGCAGAAAGCCACCCCAATGTCATAAATCTTCATAATGTCTACTCGCGCTGGCACCTTATCAGACTCGTATCTCCTCTCGTGTTTGGGGTGCGAATCAAAGAATACAGAAAGAGGCTATGAGCAAAAGTGCACACCGGGCAGCGTATTTTCCCTAGGCAGCGCATATATGCGGTGCTAGACTGAAACTAAGCGCCCAAGCGCTCTTTTGTCATGCCCGCATTGTCCGCCATCACCGGCTGTCACCAAGAATGCGCCAGCGTACACAGAGCGGGGCACACAGACATTCACTACCCAAGGAACCCCTTCCGTGCTTGAAGTACTCATTGCCGTCTCCGTGGCAATTTTGGTGGGCAATATCCTGGCGCATAAAATTCGCGTTACCCCGGCTATTGTCCTGATTTTTGTGGGCCTATTTATGGGTCTGATTCCCGCTCACCAGCTGCACGAGGTGCAGGAGTTGGGACTGCCTCCCCACGTTATTCTGGAAATCTTCCTGCCCATTATGCTCTTCTGGGAGGCGCGCGGCACCTCCTGGCGTGAAATGCGCAAGCGCCTGCGCGGTATTCTACTCACCGGTACCCTGCTGGTGATTGTTACCGCCGTGGCTATTGCCTGGGCGCTGGTCACCTTCACCCCCATTGGTTGGGGTCCTGCACTAATTATTGGTGCTGCCCTGGCACCCACGGACGCAACCGCCGTGGCGACCCTGAACGGTAAGCTGCCCAAGTCCGCTATCTCCACCCTTAAGGGTGAGGCGCTCATTAACGACGGCACCACCCTGGTGGTCTTCGCCCTGGCACTGGAAGTTGCGGGCGGTCATGAGCTCAGCGCGGGCCGTGCTACCGGCATGTTCTTCTACTCCTTTGCCGCCGGTATTCTGGTTGGCTATCTGGTCGGCTGGGTGTGCAATAAGATTCGCGCTCGCATTGATAACCCCATGTATTTCACCGCCTTTATGGTGACCGTGCCTTTTATTGCCTTCCTGCTCTCCGAGTCCCTGGAGATCGCCGAAGGCTTCAAAGGCTCCGGTGTGGTAGCGGTTGTGGTTGCCGCAATTTACCTGACCTATTACGGTCCGGAAACCATTGCCCCGGTCAATCGTTTCTACGGTCTGCCGATTTGGGCCTTTATTTCCTTCGCTCTCAACGGTGCGCTCTTTATTCTGGTGGGTGTTCAGCTACCTGAAATTTGGCGCACTATGGAAGAAAGTGCCGCCGAGCACGGCTACCACTTCTATAAGGGTATTTTTGCCATTCTGCTGGTGTGGGTGGTTTCTATTGCGGTACGTTATCTCTTCCTGGAGATCTCGATTCGCATTATTCGATTCCTGGATCGCAGCGAGAAGCAGAAGCAGCTACGCACCACTTTTAAGGGTCGTTTGATTAGCACCGCAGCGGGTCTGCGCGGCGGTATTTCCCTGGCTGTTGCACTCTCGGTACCCTACGGCACGCCCCTGCGCGAATACATTATCTTCGTGGTTGCTGCCGTGGTTATGCTCTCCATGGTGGTTCAGGGTCTGGCGCTACCTGCCGTGATTAAGTGGGCGAACCTGCCGGTGGATGACTCCGAAGAGCGTGAGATTGACATGGCAACCCGCACCGCCCTGCGCGAGGCATTCAATTCCCTGGATGAAATTGCCGACGAGATTAAGGTCAGCGATGAGGTGCGCGAGGCACTGCGCAGCGAATTTACGCACTACAATAAGCGCATTCACCTGGATGATGACTCCGAAAGCGCCGGCACCTACTCCTCCATGGAGCGCCGCCCCGACGGTAGCCGAGAACCCAGCATTTTGGAGCAGGATCAGGCACTGCGCATCGCAATTTTGAACCGTCAGCGCGAGGTTCTGATCGATATGCGCGCCGCGGGCACCATTGATATGAATGTGCTGCACGTAATCCAGGAACGTCTGGATATGGAAGAAGTACGCGTTATGGGCCCGGTGGAACTGGAGTAATTCTGTAGATGCCCGGGTTAAAAGCTTGAGCCCCGCCTCCTATCTCAGGAGGTGGGGCTCAAGCTTTTAAAACACTCGCTTATACCCAGATGGCGGCAAAATCGGCGCGGCTCATACGAGCGTGAATCTCGTTGCGAGTGACGACTTGTCCATCGGGTAAAACACGCTCTTCGGCGCTCTGCTCGGTAACCCAAAAATCACGAAAACCCACAGAACGCGCCAGGGCAATGGATGCCTCATTATCGGCAAGAGCGCTCCATGTAATGCTATCCAAACCCAGTCCCTGAGGGTCGAATCCGAAGCCCAGCACCATAGCCACGGCACGTTTCATAATGCCTTGGCGGCGGAAATCCGGGTGGCTGGCGTAGCCCAGAGAACCAGTAGAGCCGGGGGATTCGGCGCTGGCTTCGGGCAGGCGCAGGGCGATGGTTCCGGCGTAGGCACCGCTATAGTCAATAGCCCACACGAATTCTTGACCCTTCGCTGCAGCCCGCTGAGCGTAATCAATAAACCAGAGCGCGTCGGTTTCGCTATAGGGTACCGGCACGGTGGTGAAATATTGTGTTTCGGGGTTGGTGTTGAGTTCCACCAGGGCGGGTGCATCCTGTATGCGTAGCGCTCGGAGGGTGAAGTCTTCGGTGATGAGTTCGGGTGCTTGCATGGATTTAGTGTAGCAGTGGGGGTTTTAGGCCAAACAAACTTGCATATTATGAATTACTCATATTAAGATAGTAGTAAGAGAAAATGCAGATTATTGCATCCACCCGCGTCCGTTCCTACGAACAGGCGCACCAACCCAAGGAGAAACCCATGGCAGTACTGTCCATCGGCGACCAGTTCCCCGCCTACGAAATGACCGGCGTTATCCCCGGCAACCTGGCAGAAGTAGAAGCAAACAAGCCCGAAGACTACTTCACCACCGTTAGCTCCGAGGGTCTGGATGAAGACACCTGGCGCGTTGTCTTCTTCTGGCCCAAGGACTTCACCTTCGTGTGCCCCACCGAAATCGCAGCATTCGGCAAGCTGGCTGACGAGTTCGAAGCACGCGACTGCCAGGTCATCGGTGTCTCCGTAGACAACGAGTACACCCACTACGCATGGCGCCGCTCCCACGAGGAACTGCAGAACCTGCCCATCGTTATGGCATCCGACCTCAAGCGCGAGCTGGTGTCCGCACTGGGCATCCTGAACAAGGACGGTGTGGCAGACCGCGCAACCTTCATCATCGACCCGAACAACACCATTCAGTCCGTGTCGCTGACCGCCGACTCTGTTGGCCGCAACACCGACGAAGTGCTGCGCCAGCTGGACGCACTGCAGTCTGACGAACTGTGCGCATGCAACTGGAAGAAGGGTGCTGCTACCATCGACGCATTCAAGGAAATGGGCAAGTAAATGAGCATCGAGAACCTGCGTTCCGCACTGCCTTCCTACGCGAAGGACATGAATCTGAACCTGTCGGCGATGACTCGCCTGGGTTCTTTGACCGAGCAGCAGCTGTGGGGTTCCCTGCTGGCAACCGCCGCAGCAACCAAGGTTGATACTGTTCTGGTGGAGACCCTTGAAGAGGCGAAGCAGCACCTGAGCGAGACTGCTGTCGAGGCGGCCCTGGGTGCAGCAACCATTATGGGCATGAACAATGTCTTCTACCGCACCCGCGGTTTCCTTGAGCCCGAGTACGATGATCAGCGTGCGGGTCTGCGCATGCAGATTATTGGCAAGAATGGCGGCGTGGAGAAGCTGGACTTCGAAATGTACGCTCTGGCTGTTTCGGCAGTCAATGGCTGCTCGCACTGCGTGGCTGCTCACGAGCACACCCTGCGCGAAGAAGGCGCAACCAAGGAGCAGGTCAACGACCTGATCCGCATCGCCGCTACTATGGCTGGCGTGGCTCAGGGCATTCAGATTGCTGAGGCGCTGGCTGCCTAAAGCTTTCAATCCGCACGGATTGAGCGCATAACGATAAGGGGGCTCCCTACCAACCGGTAGGGAGCCCCCCTTTATATATCTACACATTCTGATAGGTGTAGTAAAAAATTTATAGTAAACCCCTTGACCTAGAAATAAGATAAGGTTAGCCTTATATCAACGAATCCGTTGCTAGCTGTATCTCACACCATGCATAGTATGGAAGGAATGTAAGGCATGGCTTCAAAATACTGTAAGGCCCTTATCCTGAGCTTCTCGCTTCTGTTGAGCACGTTGTTCTCTATTGCAAGCTCTGCATCGTTGGATCCGGGATGGCGTCAATCCAGTCTTCAATCTACGGGAGCTAATGATCAGGCTGATTTTGTAGCTCGAGAGACATGGATTGAACTTTAGATGATGCATAAAATTAGCCGATCTATTGTGTCGTGGGGGGCTATTTTAATCGGTCTTGTCGCAGGATGCGCTGCTCCTCAGCCTACACAATCAGAGAATATTACTCTACATTCTAGTGAATCAATTTCTCCTGCAGGACAGAGTCAGCGGGGCGCAGCTGACAAGGTTAATGAGCTGACTCGTACTCCGGAAATCGTGAATACAAGCTACCAAAAGGCCTCTCGAGAGTGCATGGTCTCAAAAGGCTATGAAGCACGTAGCGAATATTACTTCCCCCATATCGTTAAAGTGCGTAGCTTGGTGATCCCACGGCCCCTGAGTACGGAAACAGCTCGTAGCAGCGGGTATGGAACTTTGCCGGGTAAGACTAAAGGTAGTGACACGGGCTATGAAATGAGTAATGAAGAAAGCACCGCTTTCTACGGTGATGGTTCGGATGATTTTCAGCCCTGTCAGGATAAAGTGCTCAATGAACTCTTTGGTCCTAGAGATGTTTGGGAATACTATGTGACCTTGGAAGACTATCTCATACCCTACGTTAACGCATTTGTTTCATCGGAACAGTCGCGAAAAATTAATGAAGACTGGTCGCAATGTATGGCGGAAAAGTCCTACAGTTTTGCTGGCCCGGGTGTAGCTATGATGCAAACATACAATACTCCTGAAGCTCAAGAAGTAGCTATTGCTGATGCACTATGCCGTGAACAGATTCGTTATGAAGAACGAATCTCAGAAGGGCTAGATGTATATATGACTACTTTTTTGCAGGATAATCCGGCACTCATAGAGCGCGTGAGCCAGGCGCGAAAGAATGCTGAACAAAATGCGCCGAAGATGCTCAATGGCGCATCCTAAATCCTCTCGGATGTGGTGTGTATACAAAGGGGGCTCCCTACCAACCGGTAGGGAGCCCCCTTTGTGCATAGGTGTATTGCTATGCCTTCAGAGAGTGTAACTGTCCGTCCCAATCACGCAGTAGATCAATTAGAGTCGAGACCAAATGTTGCACATTATCGGCGGGCACCGGCACGCTGCGAACCCCAGCACACCAATCAATAGTGCCCAAACCCAAATAGGGCTTAGCGGGGAAATAATGCTTGCGCAGGGCAATACGACGCGATCCCAGGGCACGGCGCCCCGGCACATAGCCTCCGCGAGAAATCAATCGGCTCTCCCGATCCTCACCCAGGACAGTATCCAGAGCCTGCACTGCAGAAACCCAGGAGGGCTCAGCATCAAACCGGGCGCCCGGCTCCAGCCCATCCGGGATCGCGGGGTATTCCTCGTCCCTCTCGGCAACGCTAATTCCTGCAATAAAACAGAACTTTAGGTCCTCAAGACGTGCGGGTAGACCTCGACCGGCGCTCTCCACGGTGCCCACCAGACGGCGCGGTACGCTCTCACCCTCAGCATTCACACCGTACAGGGATAAGGGAGGTGACTCAAAATACATAGCCACAGCCCCCGCGCCGCTAATCGCCGTGCGCACACTGTAGCCGGGCATTTGCGCCTGAAAATGCTCGGCAACCGGCTCAAGAGCCTGAGCAACCTGCTCACGCGTGAGGGAACTTTTAGCCACCGCGATCCTTTCCACAAACAATGTTCATAAAATGGTGTCTATTTCACCGTTATAAAGGTGCACCCGGCGCACAAGCACGCTAAGATAACATGCGGCGCTGTGCCCCGGCCAGGGTGCAGCTTTTCCTATGACATTATCGAGCATAACGGAGGGATATATGAGCTTTGAACCGGATACGCTCTTCCGCGTTGTAGACATTGCCGCAGTGGTCGCTAACGGCTTACTCGGCGGTGCGGTTGCTCGCGCCTTCCGATTCGATATTGTGGGCTTTCTGCTGCTGGCCATTGCCTGCGGTATGGGCGGAGGCATGCTGCGCGATATTCTGCTTAATGCCGGTCTGCCCGTGGCACTGACCGACCACGGTTATTGGGTGGGTGCAATTTGTGCGGTGGCGGTTGCCTATGTGATCGACCTGAGCTCCAGTTGGGCTACCAAGGCGCTATTGGTGGTCGACTTTGTGGGCATGGGGTGTTGGGCTGCTACCGGCACCATTAAGTCCCTGAATAACGGTCTGCACTGGCTGCCGGCTATTGCTTTGGGTGTTGCCACTGCGGTGGGCGGCGGTGTTATTCGTGACATGCTGGTCAATCGTATTCCGGCTATCTTTGGCGGCAACTCCCTTTACGCCACGGTGGCGTTTGTGGGCGCTGCTGAGACGGCTCTGGTGTGGAGCGTGCTGCACCGCCCGAACCTTGCTATTGCCGTGTCGGTTATTAGCTGCACTATTTTTGGTTTGCTTTCGCATTGGCGCAATTGGCAGCTGCCGACCACCCCTGCCTCGATTAAGGTGCCTCGACCGAATCTGCTCAATACCTTCCGTCGCGAGCCGGATCGCCTACAGAATGAGGGTTGGACCCCGGGTGAGCCTCTGACTGATCAGATGGAGGTGCTGACCGCAGAACAGGTGCTTGCCTACCGCGAGTCGGTGCGTAAGCAGCAGGAAAGCAACCTGAAGTAGCGGCAGTGTATACCCAGTTTTAAGCGGATATAAGAGCATATAAAAATACCCCGAGTATATACCTGGTTGGTAATACTGGGGGTATTGTGTGCTGTCAACGCTTTAGAAAACCTGACCGGTATCCAACGGCTCATCGGCGCTCGGCGGCACAGGACGCTTATCCCCGCGTGGCTTCAACGCAACACCAGGAAGAGCCGGTGCCGGAATCACCTCGCGGTCACCATTGAGCGGGTAGCCCGCCGGCATCTGTACCACCGGACCAAAACGTGGCGCCTCGGGCGAACCGGCCACCACGCCATCAGCCACCAGTGCGGCAGAATTATCGGCGGCAATCAGATCCTGCCAATCCTGGCGTGCCTGAACGATTTCTTCATAGGTGCGGCCAACAAAATTCCACCACATAATAATTTCTTCACCAAAAGGCTCACCGCCCAGCAGTACCGTGCGGGTACCCGGGGTGCACTCAACACGCACCGGGGCGTTCTCATGGTCGCAGGAATCGAAATAAAGCAGCTGATTACGCCCGGCGGTCATCTTTTCGCCGCTGGCGGTAGTGACGGTGACAGAGCCGGAATCGACCACAAAACCATATTCCCAGTCTTCTTCAACGTGCAGATCCATCACAGCGTTCTGGGCCTGTGCATCATCCACACGAATCTCAGCACCCAGCAGGGGGCTGAAAGTATGCACCGGCGAACGGTCACTATAGCTTGAGACCGAACCGTCCTCACGGCGGCGGTCAATACGCGCCGAACCTAAAAACACGCTCAGTTTCACACCGCGGCAATCAAGCACCTGCGGGCGGTAATTCTCGAACTTCGGGGTGGTAGCGCGCTCTTCGGCGGGTAGAGCCACCCACAGCTGAATACCGTGCAGAATATTGGTCTCGGAGGTGGAAAACTCGCTGTGGTTAATGCCATGCCCGGCAGTCATCAGATTCACTTCGCCCGGCAGCACCGGCCCCACTGTACCCAGGGAATCGCGGTGCTCAATTGCACCGGTAAAAAGCCAGGAGACGGTCTGCAAACCAATATGCGGGTGCGAAACCACGCGCATACCGCCGGTATCGGGCACCTTATCGGGGCCGTAATGGTCAATAAAACACCAGGCGCCAATCATACGGCGACGCTGGGCGGGAATCAGGCGGCGAACCTCCATGGCGCGAAGACCGCCCAGGGGCACCGGGCGCGGGTCAAGAATCATCATGGGTTTAATCCTACGCGCCAGTGTTATACGCGGCAGGGCAGGGGCACCTAAGGGGCAGGTATTGCGCATAAACCAGGCGCCCGCCCGGTGTTTTAATCACCGGGCGGGCGCCTGAGATAGCCATCGATTAGATGTGGTATTCGGTCAGCTCGTACACATTCAGGAACTGGCGAATACGGGTGTCATCGCTGGCAAAGAAGCCCGCGGGAGCGCCGTTATAGCGCACGGAACCACCCTCCAGGAAGATAATGCGGTCGGCAACCTTCTGCGCGAACGCCATATTATGGGTCACGATCACCAGGGAACGATTCTCTGCAGCCAGATCCATGAGCACGCGAATCACTTCTGCCTCCAGTTCCGGGTCCAGCGCACTGGTCGGCTCATCAAAGAGCAGATAGTCCGGCTCAACCGCTAGGGCACGGGCAATAGCCACGCGCTGCTGCTGACCGCCCGAGAGGTTATCCGGGTAGGAGTCAGTCTTATCGGCAAGACCCACCTTAGCCAGCAGCTCCTGAGCCTTCTGCGCCGCCTGAGCCTTGCTCAGCTTGCCGTTGAGTACGGGAGCCAGAGCAACATTCTGTGCTGCGGTGTAGTGCGGGAAGAGGTTAAACTGCTGGAACACCATTGCCGAGTGCTGGCGCAGGGTGCGAATAGCATCCTCAGAGAGCTTGGAGGAGAAGTCCACGCTATCGTTCTCAATGCTCAGCACGCCCTGCTCAGGGCGCTCCAACAGGTTAAAGCAGCGCAGCAGGGTGGACTTACCGCTACCGGAGGGGCCGAGGATAACAGTGGTTTCGCCATCTGCAATCTCCAGGGAAATATCCTTAAGCACCTGGGTATCGCCAAAGCTCTTGTGCAGGGAATCCAGTTTAAGCATTGCGGCTCCTTAGGTGACGGTTGCTGCGCTTTTCCAAATAGCTCTGACCGATGCTCAGCAGGGTGAAAATCACCAGGTAAATCAGAGCAACCTCGGTGTACATTGCCATGGGCTCAAAGGTACGCGAAGCAATCTGCTTACCGGTCTGGAAGAGATCCACCAGGGAAATCACCGAGACCAGGGAGGTACCCTTGACCAGGTCAATCAGGTCATTACCCAGGGTGGGCAGTGCAATGCGCACAGCCTGAGGAATCACCACGTGACGCAGGGTTTGCAGACGGGTGAAGTTCAGCGTTGCAGCCGCCTCAAACTGGCCGCGGGGGATAGAAGCTACCGCCGCACGGAACGTCTCGGCAACATAGGCACCGGTGTTTAGGCTTAGGGTAATAATCGCTGCGTTCCACACATCCAGGGTCACACCAATGCTGGGCAGACCGTAGAAAATAATGAACAGCTGCACCAACAGGGGGGTACCGCGGAAGATCCAGATGTAAATCCACGCCAGCCATGCCAGGGGCTTGATGCTGGAGGCGCGCAGGGACGCCGCCACGGTGCCAATGAGCAGTGCCAGGGCGAAGGAGATGAGCGTAAGCGGGATGGTCGTTGCCACGGCTGCCGTGAGCAGCTGCGGCAACGAGTCTGCCCACAGGTTTAGATAGCGATCCATAATTCCTTAGCGCTATTTCTTCTTGGGGCTCAGATCGACGCCCACAAACTTTTCGTAAATTGCCTTGAAGTCACCATTATCCAGGTGCTTCTGGATGGATTCGTCGATGGCCTTCTTCAGAGCATCTTGACCCTTTGCGATCAGAATAGCGGCATCGGAGCCGGGACCGACTTCGCCCTCGAGTAGGCGAATCTTGGTGTCGGGGTGCTCCTGCTGGTATGCCTTGAAGGTCACCAGGTCGTTAGCGGTCATCTCGGCACGGCCAGACTTGACCATTTCCACGGACTCGTCGAATCCGGCAACGATGATAATCTTAGCACCGCGTTCTTCCATGAGGGTGCGGAAGTTCGAAGTTTCGGACTGAGCGGAAGAGTGACCGGAAATTTCGCTGGCGGACTTCAGCGGAGAGCTATCCAGAACCGCCACGCGTGCCTCGGAGTAGGCGTAGGGGATGGAGAAGTCGTACTTCTGCTTGCGTGCCTCGGTGGGGGAGATGTTGTTAATTGCGATATCGTAGCGGTTGGATTCCACGCCGGCAATCAGAGAGTCCCAGGGGGTCTCGATGTATTCTGCGCTCACGCCCAGATCCTTGGCGATTGCTTCGGCAATTTCGTATTCGATGCCGGTGAGCTTGCCGTCTTTGTCATGGTAGCCGAAGGGACGGAATGCACCCTCCAAGCCGATGCGAATCTTGCCGTTTTTCTTGATTTCTTCGAGCTTGTTCGCTACCGAGCTGGAGTTAGAGGAAGAGCATGCTGCCAGAGCTGCTGCCAGTGCAGAGGCGCCGGTTGCTGCCAGAGCGGTGCGTCGGGTAATGATAGTCATGGGGCAATCCTTATATATTCTTTTAGCTATATTGCTAGATGGATATAGATACTGAGAGTTTTCACGCCGCGAGGAGCCTCTCAACGCAGAGTCGGGTTCCTCGCGGCGTGCTTAAAAATGGGGCTATGCCAAGGATTCGCTAATAGCGTCCAGGCCACGCTTGAGATCAGCAATCAGATCGTCAATATCTTCAATGCCGATTGCCAGGCGAATCAGACGATCCTCAATACCGAACATATCGCGGTGCTCCTGCGAGTAGGAGCCAAGCACCATATGCGCCGGCAGGGATACCAGGGATTCAATACCGCCCAGGCTCACCGCGAAGGTGAACACCTGCAACTGCTTGAGGAAGAGCTTGGGATCGGCACCCTCAACCAGGGTCATGGAAATCAGCGCGCCCACGCCCTTTGCCTGACGTGCGTGAATCTCAGCTTCCTTTTCGGAAGCGCTACCGGCGTAGAGCACGCGCTCAACGGCGGGGTGAGACTGAAGGAATTCAATAATCTTGTAGGTGTTCTCCTGCTGGCGGTCAATGCGAATCGCCATGGTCTTACACTCCTGCAGCAGGCGGTAAGAATCCATGGGGGAGAGCATGGAACCGGAGACCATCTGGTTGTGCCACAGGCGCTCTGCCAGCTGGTCGTTATTGGTTGCGGCAACGCCGGCGAGCAGGTCTGCGTGACCGCCCAGGTACTTGGTGGCGGACTGCACGGTAATATCGGCGCCCAGTTCCAGGGGACGCTGCAGGTAGGGGGTCATGAAGGTGTTGTCTACGACCACGATCGCACCGTTGCGGTGCGCAATTTCAGCAACATGCTGGATATCGTGCACTTCCAGGGTGGGGTTGGTGGGGGACTCGAGGAAGACCATGGTCACGTTACCCTCGAAATCAGCATCGCTGAGGGTGCTGAAGTCCTTGACGAAACGGGTCTGCACATTGCGCTGCGCCAGCTCAATGGTGGCAAAACGGTAGGAGCCGCCGTAGATGGGCATACCCATAATCACGGTTTCGCCTGCCTTGAGGATGTTCAGTGCAGCGGTGGTTGCCGCCATGCCAGAGGGGTAGACGTAGGCGTGCTTAGCGTCTTCCAGCGCCGCCATGGTCTTTTCTGCGGCTTCTCGGGAGGGGTTGCCACCGCGCTGGTATTCGTAGGGACCCTCTACATCGAGGGGCTGAGCGTAGGTGGTGGTGGTGAAAATGGGCGGCAGAATGGAGCCGTACTGGTTATCTTCCGTCAGGTGGATTGCTCGGGTGGTGAAGCCTGCCATGATTCCTTCTTTCGACTCGGCTGAGTGCTTTCTTCGCTTAGCTTACCCACATTTGGGGCTCTCGGGTAGTTTGTGCGCTTCTATGTGTCATATGACTTAATATTTCGCGGTCGGAGAGAAATGTTACGTAATATGTCAGCTGCTCCGAGGCTTTTTCACCCTTTTGTGACGTGCTGACGAGAATATTGCGGAGCTCTATACACCCCTATGGACTACCCGGATACGAGAGAAAACCTGAAAATAGAGCAATCGGGCCTCCACCGTGAAAAGGTGACGGCCCGATTGAGCTCTGACATGCTCTAGGAGCGCTAGAGCTTATGCCTTGGGGGAGAGATCCTCGTTGACGTACTTAATGTAGATCGCCTTCAGATCACCATTGTCCAGGTGCTTCTTAATGGACTCGTTGACTGCGTCCACCAGGGCCTGCTGACTCTTGGGCATGAGCACTGCCGCATTGGTGCCCGCGCCCAGGGAACCCTCGAGCAGTCGCAGCTTGGAGTCGCTGTGCTCCTTCTGGTACTCGGCAAAGGTCACGGAGTCGTTGGCGGTCATATCGGCACGACCCGAGTTCACCATTTCCACTGCCTCATCAAAGCCGGTAATGGTGACAATCTGAGCACCCTTGTCTTCCATAATCTTGCGGAAGTTAGAGGTCTCGGACTGTGCGGAGGTCTTGCCGGAAATCTCGCTGACATTCTGCAGCGGGGAGGTCTTCAGGACCGCAACCTTGGGCTCGGAGTAGAGGTAGGGGACGGAGAAGTCGTACTTCTTCTTGCGTTCCTCGGAGGGGGAGACATTGTTAATAACAATGTCGTAACGGTTGGAGTCCACGCCGGCAATCAGGGAATCCCAGGGGGTTTCAATGTACTCTGCGGTTACGCCCAGGTCCTTGGCGATCAAATCGCCCAGTTCCTTTTCGAAACCTGCCAGGGTGCCGTCTGCCTGATGGAAGCCGAAGGGGCGGTAGGTGCCTTCCATGCCGATACGGATCTTGCCCGCCTTCTTGATTTCTTCGAGCTTGTTCGCTGCCGAGCTGGAGTTGGAGGAGGAACATGCTGCCAGGAGTGCGGTAATACCCAGTGCGCCTGCGCCTGCCAGTGCGGTTCGACGGTTAATTGCCACGGAAAGTGCCTTTCTTTGTCTGTGTTGCTTCTCTAGTGTAGCCAGTGAATGCAACACAGCCCAATGCGGGTTTATCCCGTTTTAAGGCGTATACAGCCTATCGATATAGCTCAGCGGTGCTTTCAAAGAGCTATACCCAGGCATGAGTATTCTGTGCAAAGATACGAAAAGATGAGCCAATCTTTTCAGAAATAGTCTCAATATAATACCCATAGCGGCGGGTCAGGGTCGCGTATTTGCACAATGCAGAGTGCTAGCGTGTATGCAAGCGAGAATACACTACGAACTATAGGGGTAATACAAAGGGTGGGGCGTATGGATATACGCCCCACCTTAATGCTCTATTAAGCAAAAACCTGTAGATACTTCAAAAGTATTACTTCAGGACCTTAGCAATCTCTTCCACAACAACCTGAGCTGCGGTAATACCTGCGTTCATGTAGAACGCATCTGCGTCTACAGCGTAGGCGTGGTTCTCGGAAACAGCCTTCAGAGTGGACCACAGAGCCTCGCCGGTCAGCTTGGAGTTATCGCCGGACTGAACTGCATAGAACAGGTAGTCAGCATCAGCCTGATCCAGCTGCTCGGCGCTAATATCCACGCTGGTCTTAGCAACCTGCTGGGATGCGGGGCGATCCAGGCCGGCATCGGTGGTGATGGAGCCGGTGAAGGAGGACTTAGCGAAGATGCGGGTGCGGTCAGCAGAAGCGTAGAGGAAGGAGAAGGTCTTGCCCTGAGCGTTTGCCATCTCGCCCAGCTTCTTAGCGGAAGCCTCGTAATCCTTGAGCAGCTGCTCTGCCTTCTGTACAGCGCCCATAGCGTGAGCGATTAGCAGGAAGTCCTGCTTCCAGTTTAGACCCTGGCCCTCGGTGACCACAACGGGAGCAACCTTGCCCAGGGACTCGTAGATAGCTGCATCCTTGGCGGTGGAGTTGATCAGGATCAGATCGGGCTTGAGGTTGGTAATAGCCTCAATGCTCGGAGCGGTACGCTTACCGACCTTGGTGATAGCGTCCAGCTCAGCTGCCTTATCTGCGTACTTGGTCTTGAGGTATGCGGGTACACCGTCTGCTTCCTTAGCGTCTGCAACACCAACAGGCACAACCCCCAGTGCCAGCACGTCATCAACCTGACCGGTGGAGATCACGACAATCTTCTTGGGCTCGGACTCAATGGTGGTCTCACCCTTGAAGTGCTTAACGGTACGGGGGAAAACGCCGTCAGCAACGGTGGTGCCCATGCCGCCGGGCAGAGCGGAGGGGGCGGGCTTGGAAGAAACGGATGCGCCTGCGGAAGCACCGGAAGTAGAGGAGGAGTTCGAGGAACCGCAAGCTGCCAGAGCCAATGCGCCGAAGGAACCCAGGGCCAGCGCGCCGAAGGAACGGCGCGTAATGTTACGGGAAATATTAGTGTTTGCCATTGTATTAGGATAACCTTTTATGAGGGCTAGCGCTATCTTGGGCAGAAGTATGACGTTAATATATTGCATAATAGTCTAGCTATATTGCGAATATATATACTGAGAGTTTCTGTTACTGAGTGCTCGTCTACTGGTGTAACCCCGAATAATCGTGGAAATACCCACCGATACATCACCGGCAGGTGCCGATTTTCAAAAATCAGCACCCGACGGATCCCCATAACGGTGTGCCCACCGGCGCATCGCACATACCCAACACGCAGTCACAGAAAACAGATGAGTACCACACAGCTTCCTCGCGCTGATCGTGAATCAGCCACCCCGAGCGCACGCCGCCGTCCCGGTAGCAGCGCAGATCCCAGCGTATCCAAAAAACGTCAGAATACATACTGGCTACTCGCGCTCATTATCGGCCTGGTACTGCTGGCGGTGCTCCTTATTGCATCCCTAGCCAGTGGCTCCCGCATGCTCAGCTTCGATCGCTCGCTGGACGGCTTCCTGCACCCGGACGCCAACACCCTCGAAGCTAAACTCATCTGGGCAAAGCGCATGCCCCGCACCGCCGCCGCCCTGCTGGTCGGTATCGGCCTGGCACTGGCGGGCGTGCTCATGCAGGCGCTCAGTCGCAACCCCCTGGCAGAACCCGGTCTGCTCGGCGTGAACTCCGGCGCTGCTGTTGCCGTGGTGGTCTCCACCGGCATTTTTGGCCTGAGCGATAACAACGTAAAGATGTGGTTGGCGCTCGCCGGATCCGGTGCCGCCGCTGCCCTGGTCTTTATTATGGGCGTGGTGGATTCCAAACCGAATCTGGACTCCACGGCTCGCCTGGTACTCACCGGTGTTGCAGTCAACGCCTGCCTGGGTACCATTACGGGCATTATTACCATGTTCAACTCCAAGGCTTTTGACTCCCACCGTTTCTGGGTGGTTGGCTCCCTGGAAAACCGCACCTATGAGCAGGTCTACGCCGCCCTGCCGTTTATCGCCGTGGGTGTTTTGCTATCCTTCCTACTGATTGGCCCCCTGCGTGCCCTGGCACTGGGCGAGGACGCCGCAGCCGGCCTGGGCGTGCCCGTCACCTGGGTACGTGCCGGTTCGATTGTGGCAATTATGGCGCTCTGCGGCGCCTCCACCGCTATTGCCGGCCCCATCGGTTTTGTGGGTCTGGTGGTTCCCCACGTGATTCGCCTGCTGGTGGGCGCCGATATTGCGCGCGTGCTACCCCTGGCCCTGGTCTACGGCCCGGTGCTCATGCTCGCCTCCGATGTGCTCGGTCGCGTGATTGCTATCCCCAGCGAACTGGAAGTCGGTATTGTGACCGCATTTATTGGTGCCCCTGTGCTCATGCTGCTGGTCATGCGCATTAGTTCCGGTTCGAAGGGCTCCAAGCGCGGCCGGATGGGTTCCAAGGCAGTAGCTCACGATCTGGCAGAAGGGCAGGGCTCATAATGAGCGTACAGACGATTTCTCGCGCGGGCGTATCCTCTCCTCCCGCTATTCCCGGACACTACCGCACCCCCCTGGGGCGTACCCTGTTGGTTATTGGCATAGGGTTGGCGGTCGCGGCGGCAACCCTGATTCTGGGTGTCTACGATATTACCCCCGATCGCGTGCTGCAGGTGCTCTTTAGTGGCGCCGGTAGCGATACCGACCGTATGATTGTGCTCGATCAGCGCCTGCCGCGCATGATTGCTGCCTTTATGGTGGGTGCCGCTCTGGGCCTGTCCGGTTCGATTTTCCAGTCGGTGTCCCGTAACGCCCTGGGTTCGCCCGATATTATTGGTTTTACCGTGGGTTCGGCAACCGGCGCGCTGATGATTATGCTGGTTGCGGGCACCAATATTAGCGGTCTTGGCGTGGGTGCCGGTGCAATTATGGGTGGTTTTGTAACCGCGGCGCTGGTTATGCTCCTGGCGGGTGTGCGCGGCGGTGCCTCCATGGGTCAGAAGATGGTGCTGATTGGTATTGCTGTTTCGGCAATGCTGGCTGCGGTGAATGATTATTTGATTACTCGCGCTTCCCTGGAGCGTGCGGAGGCGGCAAAGACCTGGCAGCACGGCTCGCTCAATGCTCTTTCTTGGAATCAGGTGACTGTTCCGGCGCTGGTGCTGTGCGCTGTGATTCCCGTGGTGCTGCTATTGACCGCTCAGCTGCGCACCCTGGAGTTGGGCGATGATTTGGCGTCCGGTTTGGGTTTGAACGTTCGACGCACCACGAACCTGCTGATTGCCGGTGCGGTGGCTCTGGTGGCTATTGCGATTTCTATTGGTGGCCCGATTGGTTTCTTGGCGCTGGTGGCTCCGCAGATTGCACGTCGGTTGTGGAATACTCCGGGTGCGGCGCTGTGGCATTCGGCTCTGCTGGGCGGTATTTTGCTCATGCTGGCTGATTTCATTGCTTCTCATGCACTGCAGCCTTTCCAGTTCCCGGTGGGTTTGGCGACCGGTGCTGTGGGCGGTTTGTATATGCTGTGGTTGCTGCGTAAAACCCGTTAGCTTATAAATCCCCAAAGCCCCTGTGTCTCGTATCTCAATGAGATAAACACACAGGGGCTTTGTAGCAATAATGGGCTATCTTGTTAGCCGAAATAAGCACGAAGAGTCGCAAGATAGCAAGATACGCATCGGCAAGGGAGCGTAGACTTAAACCATGGGTTTTATCTGCGAAGGACGCTATATTATTGAGCCTCTGGTGTCGGGAGACGCACCGAAATACATTGACCTACTCTTAGAGTGCATGAGCGAAACTTACGATCCGCTCATTGCCCCCGGTTATGGAGCCAAGCACCGCGTTAACCGCGAAGAAATGATCGCCCGCGCCGCCGAAGACTTCGCGCGAGTCGATGCGCGCGCCTTCCTCGCCTATGAGAACCCCTCCTGGGAACCCAGCGTGTCCCTCTCCTGCGCCGTGGGTGGGCAGGTGGACTGGGATAAACCGGTTGGGCTCGTGCTATCCCACTGCCATGTTGCCGATTGGGAACATAAAGAAGGCATTGATGACCCGCCCGCGGGCGCTCGCAAGCTGAGCAATCTCTACACTCTGGCACGCACCCACGGCACCGGTCTGGGCACCGCCCTTTTTGAATCGGCAATCTACCCCGAAGAGGTCGCCTATGCCTGGGTGATTGCAGAAAATAAGCACGCGATTGCCTTTTATGAGCGTCACGGTTTCCAGCTGGAGCAGCCGGTGTTTAATGCTCTGGGGCTGTGGGCTCCGGCGCATTCTCAGCGCATGAGTCGCGGCTTCTAGGCGCCTCGTAGGACCTTAAGCTCAAGGCCTCCGTTACTCTCGCTGAGAGTGTATCGGGGGTCTTTGTGCTTGTCAGGGCATTATTTTGAGCCCGTCCAAAGAAGTGAAAGAAAAATTTTCTTAAACTGTCTGTTCCCTTCTATAGGCTGTAGTCACACATCGCGAGGGGCACCACCCCGGAACGCGGATACAGAAATCAACCACATCCTAAAGGAAGGACTAGCAATGGAAAAGTATTTTGCTGACGAACAGGTCAACGGTGATCTGAACCTGATTTTTAGCACCGGCCGCATGGTCGATATGGAGCGCTTCGACGTTGAACGGGTACGTCTCTGCGTGCAGAAGACCCTCAGCGATCCTAAGCTGTACGCCGAGACCTTCTTGCGTGCGCCGCTTTCCCGCACCAGCGAGCGTATTTTTCGCCCCGCAGCGGTGAATATGCGCGATATGGAGGCTGCCGCTCAGAATGCCCTGGTCATTAAGTTCCCCACTCTGGATGCCAGCGGTGACTACCGTGTGGCGCTGCGATTCGGTCGCCTACACGGTGCCTCCAACATTGTGCTGACCCATATGGGGTTCCAGTTCACTCGCCCGGGCGCAAAGAAAACCTGGCATATGCACTGGGCTCACGAGGTCATGAATCTAGACCTTTACCTGCTGGGTAATAGTGCCTCCTGCGCCGAAGGAGTCAATGGGGCGAACCTCTACGCAGTGATGTCCATGGTGGAAGCGGCAATGGTTGGTACTGATCTAACCAAAGATATGCTCAAGGAAGCAGACTTGCCCGTTGAGCTGCGTAATCGCCTTACGCGCCACCGTCGCGATGCTTTGCGTATTGCTCGCAAGTCGGTGGGTCTTGCCGCCTAAGGTTTGGAATCTATGCGGCACTTCCGGTCGCGTAAAAACCTGTAATTACAAAAATTCGGAGCGCATTTCGCCCGGTAAATTCTTCACCCCGTAGAGCTAGACCCCGGTACCGCTGTCGATACCGGGGTCTACACTATCAATTTCTGGGCAGATACTACCCTAGAACCAATTCTTACGCTTAAACACAGCCACCAGAATCAGCACGGAAATCAGCATGAGTCCCAGAGCCGCCGGGTAGCCGTACTCCCAGTGCAGCTCCGGCATATCATCAAAGTTCATGCCGTACACTGAACCCACAATGGTCGGCACCATCAGCAGCGCTGCCCATACAGAAATACGCTTCATATCCTCATTCTGCTGCTGACCGACCAGGGTATCGTGCACGCGCAGAGCATTCTCCAGGGAGGAACGCAGATCCTCCAGACCTTCCTTAATGCGCACGGTGTGGTCGTACACATCGCGGAATTGGCGCAGCAGCTCGGTACGCTCGGTGGCAATATCCTCAGCTCCCGCGCCGGGGAAGGGAGTAATGCTCATGGTGCCATTGCTAATATATTCGGTCAGGCGCGGCAGCATACGCTCTAGGGGCTTGACCGCGCGCTGAAAATCAATCACCTGGGTCAGCAAGGCGTAAATACGCTTCGCCAGATCGCGATCTAGACTAATATCGTCGGCAAAGAGCGCATCCTCAATCTGGTCATTATCGTGCTCCAGGCCTGCCAGCACGGGCGCGTAGCCGTCTACCATGGAGTCCACCATGCGGTGCAGCAGGCGCGCCGGGGACATATCGGGTGCGGCAAGAATCAGCGCCAGTTGCTGCTTATCGCGCATCTCGCCCTGGGTGCGCATACTATCGCGGGTGAGTGCCACAAAGTACTTCTCGCCCATAAAGACGTGGGTTTCGCCCAGTTTCACTTCTTCGCTATCGTCCAGGTACACGGCGGGTCGGCCGACCAAAAAGAAGGAGCGGTCATCGTAGCGTTCCAGCTTGGCACGCTGATGACCCTGGGAGGCATCCTCCACCGCCAGATCGTGCAGACCAAAGAGCTCCTGCAGGCTATTGAGCTCGGTGGCGTCCGGGTGGGCGTAGCCCATGGCTACAAAGGAGGAACCTGCGCGGTAGGCGTCGGCTGCCTGCTCAAAGCTAATATCCAGATGCGCCGGGCCTTGGGCGGGGTAGTTGGCGCCAATCAGGTAGGTCACGAATGACTCCTATTCGTACAAAGAGTGAGCATAAAAATGCCGGGTATTCGCGAAGGAATACCCGGCATTATGAGCCTGTATTCAGGCGTAAATTAGTCGATCAGATCGCGAACCACAATGGTCTGGTCGCGGTCGGGGCCCACACCGATAGCGGAAATACGGCAACCGGAGATTTCCTCCAGCTTTTCAACGTACTTGCGTGCGTTTTCAGGCAGCTCATCCAGGCTCTTGGCGTCCGAAATGTTCTCGGTCCAGCCGTCAAAGTATTCGTAAATGGGCTTGGCGTGGTGGAACTCGGTCTGAGTCATGGGCATCTCGTCGTGGCGTACACCGTCCACATCGTAGGCCACGCAGACCGGGATTTTCTCCAGGCCGGTGAGCACATCCAGCTTGGTAATGAACAGGTCGGTGAAACCGTTAATGCGCACAGCCTGGCGTGCCAGGACCGCGTCATACCAGCCGCAGCGACGGGGGCGACCGGTGTTCACGCCGAATTCGCCACCGGTGGTGCGCAGGAATTCGCCCATCTCATCAAAGAGTTCGGTGGGGAAGGGACCTGCACCCACGCGGGTGGTGTATGCCTTCTGAATGCCGATCACGCGGCTGATGCGGGTCGGGCCCACGCCGGAGCCCACGCAGGCGCCACCGGAGGTGGGGTTCGAGGAGGTGACGAAGGGGTAGGTGCCGTGGTCAACGTCCAGGAAGGTTGCCTGGCCGCCCTCCATCAGCAGGGTCTTGCCCTCGTCCAGGGCGTTGTTGAGCAGCTGGGTG
Source organism: Rothia sp. (in: high G+C Gram-positive bacteria) (assembly GCF_030540545.1). Lineage (GTDB taxonomy): Bacteria > Actinomycetota > Actinomycetes > Actinomycetales > Micrococcaceae > Rothia. Next base: position 89,468 of record NZ_JAUNVZ010000004.1, read on the forward strand.
GTTTCAACGATCATGGGCTTCAGACGCTCAGCGTAGGACATGAAGTACTCGACGATTTCGTCGACCTCAACATGGCGGCGGTTGTAGACCTTGACCAGCAGCTCGTTCTTCTGGCGCAGGGCACCCTCAACCTTCTGGCGCAGAATGGACTCGTCGAGCACATCCTGCACGCGAATGCCCAGACGGCCTACCTTATCCATATAGGTCGGGCCGATGCCGCGGCCGGTGGTGCCGATGGCGCGCTTGCCCAAAAAGCGCTCGGTGACCTTGTCCATGGTCTGATGGTAGGGGGCTACCAGGTGCGCATTGGCGGAGATCTTCAGCTTGGAGGTGTCCGCGCCGCGTGCTTCCAGGCCGTCGATTTCGGCGAAGAGAGCTTCGGGGTTGACGACCACGCCGTTACCGATCACGGGGGTTGCGTTTTCGCTCAGAATACCGGCGGGTAGCAGCTTCAGTTCGAACTTCTGGCCGTTAACGACCACGGTGTGGCCGGCGTTATTGCCGCCATTGGGCTTGACCACGTAGTCTACGCGGGGGCCGAGCAAGTCGGTTGCCTTGCCCTTGCCTTCGTCGCCCCACTGGGCGCCTACGATCACGATCGCTGACATTTCAAGCTCCTTGTAGTTGCTGTACCCGCTTCATTCCGGGCGCTAGGTCTGTATCTATGCCCGCACGCCTGGCGTGTGGACATACCTTAAACCATGATACCCCGCTAGCACGGGGCAACACTAGCGCCCCGGCGCGAAAGTGTGAAACTTTCGAACCGGGGCGCTGGCGGCGGGTGTTACTTAATGAGTTCCCAGAAGGTCAAGGGGTAGGAGTAAATTTCACCGCGGGAGGCGGCAATAGCACCCAGAATGTGGAAGATCAGCATCATGGCGCCGGTAATGAGCAGGACAACGGGCACCAAAATGCTGGCAAGACCCAGGGTAATAATGGTCAGCAGAATGGACGCCGAGTTAATCAGCCAGAGATTGAAATTGAAGTTAAAGGCGCGGCGGGTGGACTCGCGGGTAAAACCGTAGCCGGGCTTGTCTTTGTAGATAAACCAGAAGATCAGCGGAGCGATAATGCTCAGGGTATTCGCAGTCAGTAGCATGGCGCCTAGGCTGGAGAGGTGGGATACGACCGCCATATTCTTAGCGTCTGCGGGGATGGGCTGGGATAGGGGTGCGCCGGGCTGGTACTGGCTCATGAGTCTCTCTTTTCGTGTGTTCGGGCTATCGTAGCCGCGCGGTGTACGGGTGGTTGGTGGGCGCTGTTGCTCTAGCGCCTCGTCTTGATTCCAGTTTAGGGTGCCTGTCTATGTTCTGGCTGTGAAGCACTTAAATATGACTTAAGCCTTTTCTTGAACTTGAGGTGGGTGCACTGTGGGACTGCTGCTCTCGCTGGGTGCGCGAATGCCGAGGGTAATTCGTGGTTGACCTGGGTAAATGGCGCGCGTCACCTCGATTTTGGACACCCAAACACCGCTATTTCAGGCTATACGTAGCTGTTTATGAGCTATGTCTCTCCAAGTTCCAGCTCGTGAAATATATATCCAAATACTGAAATTTTTATGAAATTGCCTTAAATCTCTCCCTGAAGATGGTAAAACCTTTAAGTGATGTCACTCATGTGATGCAGGTCTAAAGCTGGGCCTCTCACCACACACATCATCCATCCAAAGGAGAATACATGAGCGCGAAGTTCAACCCGAAGCTGCTCACCAAGAGCTGCTTCTCCATGGCACTGGGTGCAACCCTTGCCATGGGCGCGACCGTTCCGCTGCACGCAACGGTCACCACCCCCCAATACGACGACTCCGGTGCGCGAACCAACACCGCCGAGCCCCGCGAAGTGCTCAGCGACAGCATGAAAACTGCCACCGGAAACATCCCGGTCTTTGTGCAGTTCAAGGGTAAGGGCGCATACTCCCAGACTCAGCCGCAGGGCGTGCTGCAGGGTAAGCAGGAACCTGTCAGTGCTCAAGCACAGGTGCAGGCGATCCAGTCTCAGGTGCAGTCCCAGGCGCAAACCGCAGCCCGCGACACCGGATCCGAGATTCTCTACACCACTCACAACGCGATGCGCGGTGTAGCCCTGCAGGGTGACGCGGAATCCATCCGCAACCTGGCCAAGCGCAACGATATTGAACGCATCACCCCCATTGTGCTCAAGCACCGCCAAAACGCCGGTGCAGCCCTGGACACCAAAACGGTACAAACCTGGGCTCAGCAGCAGACCGGCTACACCGGTAAGGGCGTGACCATTGCGGTGCTCGACTCCGGTATCGACTACACTCACGCCGACTTCGGCGGCCCGGGCACTGAAGAAGCCTACCTGAAGGCTCAAAAGTCCGAGTCTCTGCCCGATGCCGACTCCGGCCTGATCGACCGCACCAAGCTGATCGGCGGCCTGGATTTGGTGGGTGACGACTACGACGGCTCCGTGGCTGAAAAGAGCACCCCCAAGCCCGACGCGAACCCGCTGGACTGCAAGCCTGAAGGCCACGGTGCGGGCGGCCACGGCACCCACGTGGCCGGTACCGCTGCAGGTTACGGTGTGAATGCCGACGGCACCACCTTCCGCGGTGACTACAGTAAGCTCACCGCAGAGCAGGTCAGTCAGATGAAAATCGGCCCCGGCACCGCACCCGAGGCGAAAATTGTGGGCATCCGCGTGTTCGGCTGCTACGGCACCACCGGCGTGGTCCTTCAGGCACTGGATAAGGTGCTCGACCCCAACGGTGACGGCGACTTCAGCGACCGCGCACAGATTATTAACATGTCCCTGGGTGGCGAATTCGCCCCCAAGGACGACCCCGAATCCTATCTGGTAGACACCCTGGCACGTCAGGGCATTCTGACCGTTGCAGCCGCCGGTAACGCCAACGGCTACAACGGTGCAGGTGACACCTACTCCGACTCCGGTTCGCCCGCGAACTCCGCCAGTGCCATTTCGGTAGCTAACGCCTACGGCTCCACCTCGATTGTGGACCGTGTGAAGGTGCTGGCACCTGCCGATAAGAACGGCAAGGAATACGGTGGCGACTACTCCAAGAGCTTTGACTACACCAAGGCCACCAAGGAGCAGCTGACCGGCACCGTCGTGGCGGCAAGCAAGGAAAACCGTTACGGCTGCCAGGCATTCTCGGCTGAAGACGCCGCGAAAATCAAGGACAAGTGGGTGTACATCGACTGGCATGACGAGGCTGGCGACTACCCCTGCGGCTCCAAGGTGCGTTTTGATAACGCCCAGGCAGCCGGTGCTAAGGGCGTGGTGCTCTCCTCCAACGTCAATAACCCCGGTGTGGGTATTGCCGGTAACACCACCATCCCCGGTGTGCGCCTGTCTAAGGACTCCTACGCAGAACTCAAGGGTGATATTGAGGCCGGTACCCTCAAGCTGGAGCTGAGCGCCGACTACCTGGGTAGCGGTCGTGTTCCGGCAGATGTGCCGTTCTCGCTCAACACCTCTTCGGCTCGCGGCCAGCACGGTAGCGACGGGTTCATTAAGCCCGACGTTGCCGCCCCGGGTACCGAAATTATTTCGGCTGCTGTTGGTGGGGGTAACCGCGGCGTGTCGCTGACCGGTACCTCCATGGCTAGCCCGCATGTGGCCGGTATTGCTGCCCTGGTGGCTCAGGCTCACCCCGAGTACACCCCGGCACAGATTAAGGCTGCCGTGATGAACGGCGCCTCCACCACCACCGCAGACGCTGACGGCCACGAATACGCTGTGGACCGCACCGGTGCCGGCATGGTGAACGCTCAGAAGGCTGTGAACACGAAGGTTCTGGCGTACAATAGCGCCCGCGCCGACTATGTGTCGCTGGCTCTGGGCACTGTTGAATACACCCCCGATGCGGGTGTGCAGCAGGTGGCTCGTGAAATCACCCTGGAAAATAACGACTCGGTGGCTCACACCTACACCACCAGCTACAAGGCAAGCACCGAAATCCCGGGCGTTAGCTACTCGCTGCCGTCCACGGTGACCGTGCCCGCCCACAGCAAGGTGCAGGTGGCAGTGACCGTCAGTATTGACCCGGCTAAGCTGGAAAAGAGCCAGGACCCGGCCATGGTCAAGAAGCAGTCTTCGGTGGATTACAACACCGGCAAGACCATTATTGACGAGCAGGTACGCCAGTACATTGCCTCCGCTTCGGGTCGTGTGCTCTTTAGCGAAAACGGCCAGGAGGCTCTGCGCGTTCCCGTGCACATTGCCCCCAAGCCCGTTTCGGCGATGAAGAGCGAATCCACTATTCCTTTCGAGGGTAGCAAGGCTAAGGCGACGGTTAAGCTCAGCGGTACCGAACTGAACCAGGGCGGCTACAAGTCGCTGCTGGGTGCCTTCGAACTGGGTGCAAGTAGCGATCAGCTGCCGATCTCTTCGCTCTATGTTGCCTCGAACTCGGGTGCCGACCTGCAGTATGTGGGTGCCGCCTCGGATGCCCCGGCGCTCAAGCGTGCCGGTAAGGACCCGAACACCGGTAACCTCTACTTCGGTATCTCCACCTGGGGCAAGCGTGAAACCCTGAACCCCGGTATCTACTTCTATGTATACATTGATACCAATAATGACGGCACCTACGATTATGCTCTGCATACCTCCCGTGCCAAGGGTCTGGACTACCCGCTGACCACCGTCTACAAGATTGACGGCGAGAAGTACGTTCAGCTCAAGCAGTACCCCATCAACAATGTGTGGGGCGATATTGACACCAACCTGATGGACACCAATGTGTTCGTGATGGGTGTGCCGTTGGCTGATTTGGGTCTGACCGCTGAAAAGGCTGGCGAGATCAGCTACATGGTTCAGGGCGATAGCTACCAGAGCCCCGGTAAGGACATCGACCACACCGACCGTATTGTGTACAAGCCGTTCGCTCCGCGTATCTGGTTCACCGGCACCGAGAGCGCAGCCCCCGGTTTCTTCTCTGACGCACCGGGCGAACTGACGGTACGCCGCAGCTCCGTAGATGCCGACGCGAAGGCTCTGCTGCTGCACATGCACAATAAGAGCGGTGAGCAGGCTCAGGTGCTGACCCAGGCGGTCAAGGCACCGGATGCCAAGGTCACCCCGCGCTTTACCGACGTGTCTGAGAACGACATGTTCTATAAGGAAATCTCGTGGCTTGCTGATCGCCATATCACCACCGGTTACGCTGACGGTACCTTCCGCCCCCTGCAGAATGTGGAGCGCGGCGCGATGGCGGCGTTCTTCTACCGCATGGCTGGTTCCCCGCAGTTCACGGCTCCGAGCACCCCGTCCTTTAGCGATGTGCCCACCAGCCACCCCTTCTACAAGGAGATTGAGTGGATGAAGGCGCAGGGCATTACCACCGGTTACCCGGACGGTACTTTCCGCCCGCAGGATTCGGTGAACCGTGACGCTATGGCGGCGTTCTTCTACCGCATGGCAGGTTCCCCGGCCTTTGATGCGGCAGGTGCCCCGCAGTTTAGCGATGTGCCCAAGGATGCCATGTTCTACAAGGAAATCTCGTGGCTGGCGTCCCGGAAGATTACCACCGGCTTCCCGGATGGTTCCTTCCACCCGACTGAGGCTATTCACCGTGATGCTATGGCGGCATTCATTTACCGCTACACCTTCCCGGATCGTATCTCCTAGATTCTAGGTAGTCTCTAGATTCGCCCTAGAGAACCGGTGATACGTCAAAGCGGCGGTTCCCATTGAAGAATCAATGGGAACCGCCGCGTTTCTGCGCTCTTATATGTAGAGGCTAAAGAGCTAAGCCTGCTGAGTCGGCTGCGCTTGGCCCGCGCCGGGAGCATTCAGACGGGTCATATCCGCAAAGGGGATGGGGCTTTCAGGCACGAACTTCACGGGTTTGAGGGGGAAGTAGTAGTTCGCACCCGAGTTGAACTTCACCGCGGAGATAATGGTACACACTAGACTCATAATGCCCATAGCAAGCAAGCCCAGACCGGAAATAGCCATGAGGATAATGCCGATACCAGCACCCGCTCCGGAGCCCTGGCTTACTCCAACGAGAAGTGCGCCCAGAATATTTACGGCGCCAATACCCAGACCCCAGAAAGTCAGGGTAATGCTAAAGTTCAGCATGCGCGCCAGGGCGGTGTGCGCACGCTGATACCCGGGCTTGTCCTTGTACACCAAGAACATAATAATCGTGGCAATAAGGCTCAGCATAGGAGAGAGGGCACCGAGCATCGCAATAGTGCGTGCATCGCTTGCCTCGGGTGCGTAACCGGGGATAGCGGTCATGGATGATTCGGAGGCATAGGCCTGCTGATTCGGCTGGCTCTGGTAACCCTGCTGGTTATAGTAGGGACCCGGGTACTGCTGGTTCTGGTTGCCGCCCTGCGGAGGGGCGGGCTGGAAACCTGCGCTCTGCTCGGGTTGAGGAGGAAGTGGCTGCTGAGGCTGCGCCTGCTGGGGTGCGGGGGTCGACTGAGCGGAAGGGTTCTTTTCTGCTTCCGGATCGAAACCATAGGAGGACATAATCATTTCTTTCTGATCATCGGTTGTTGTCTTAATTCTAGAAAGGAGTCCTGACTTTTTAGAGGCTATTTCCCATATTCAGGGGCAATACACAGCTATAGGCATCCGAAGGAGCATAAGAGCGTACACTTAAACCATGCGTGAATTACAGGCACAGATTGTCCAAGAAATGGGCGTTAAGCCCTCCATGACCGGCGAGCAGGCACAGCAGGAGATCTCCTCCCGCGTGGCGTTCCTCGCCGACTATATCCGCGCCACCGGCACCCGCGGCCTGGTGCTGGGCATTAGCGGCGGTATTGATTCCACCCTTGCCGGCCGCCTGTGCCAGCTGGCGGTTGAGCAGCTGCGCGAAACGGGATACGATGCCCGATTTATTGCCGTGCGCCTGCCCTATAAGGTACAGGCAGATGAAGCAGACGCTCAGCAGGCACTGGACTTTATCCAACCCGACCGTGCCGTCACCTTCAATATTGCCGACGCCGTTCAGGGTTTTGACGAAGAGTACACTCGCGCGCTGGGCGAGAGCATGACCGATTTCAATAAGGGCAATGTGAAGGCGCGCGCTCGCATGATTGCCCAGTACGCTATTGGTGGCGACTACCGCATGCTGGTGGTGGGTACTGACCACGCCGCGGAATCCATTACCGGTTTCTTTACCAAGTTTGGCGATGGCGGTGCGGATGTGCTGCCCCTGGCGGGTTTGAATAAGCGCCAGAACCAGCTGCTGCTGCAGATTCTGGGTGCTTCTGAGCGTCTGTGGGCTAAGGTACCCACCGCCGATCTGCTGGATGGCACCCCGGGTCGTAAGGATGAGGACGAGCTGGGCATTAGCTACACCCAGATTGATGACTACCTGGAGGGTAAGGAGATTGACCCCGCGGTAGCCGATAAGCTGGAGGCTATTTATCTGCGCAGCCGCCATAAGCGCGCCCTGCCGGTAACCCCCGCCGATAGCTGGTGGAAGTAACTTTCACGTGCATATAGGCTATGAGGTATAGTGCCCTGTTCCCCGGTTTTCCGGGCAACAGGGCACTATTATTTCTCGGCTATATATCTGGCAATCTATGATGTATGATCTGCTTTCTGATCATCCTCAACCGGCACAACGCCGTCAGTATCAGGAATACGCGTGCCGCCGCTGATCACAAAAAGCAGAGTACCAATAGCCGCTGCGGAACTGAGCGCCACCGGGAAGGACAGAGCCAGACCCTCAAAGCCAAAGAGCGCATCCCCGGCAAGCACGCAGAGCACAAAGCACACACCCAGTGCCGCCGTGGCACCTAGAGCTGCCAGGCTTTTGGCGCATGCCTGGAAATAGGAAATCCACAGCACCACCAGACCGTAACCCACCGTGGAGCACACCAGGGCGGTGAAGACAATATCGGCGGTCCCCGCTAGGGCACTGCCTCCGGCAAGGTAGAGAGCCCAGTCGCTGAGCACCAGAGCAGGCACCATAAAGCCGCAGGCGGCAACGCAAATAAAAATCACGGCGCTGCGCAGGCAGGCGCGCAGGCGCGCACGATTCCCGGCACCCCAGCTATAGGCAAAGAGCGGAATGGCGCCCATGGCAATACCCATACACAGGGTTTGGGGAACCATAATCAGACGAATAGAAACACCGAAAGATGCCGTGGCTGCCTGACCGTATTTAATCGAAAGATGATTCAGCAGCAGGGTAGAGAAGACAATAAACATGCTCTGCGCCAGCTGTGAGGCGCCCACACTGAGCACCGGACGCACAATCTGAGCCGCGCAGGAAAAATCACTGAGCTTGATTGAGAAATAGGGGCTGTGCTTACCCAAAAAAATCAGGTAGTAGATAATCGCCGCTACATTCGCGCACGCAATAGCCCAGGCGCTACCGGTGGCGCCCATGCGCAGCTGCACAATCAGCACATAGTCGGCAAGTAGATTGGCAAGCACGCCCCAGATGAGCCCGTACATGGACTGCTTGGCGTAGCCCTCGCCGCGCACCAGCTGCTCCAGGGTGAACATGAGCAACCAGAGGGGCGCGCCCAGCAGCAGAGCCAGCACAAAGCCACTGGTGGCTGCATACACCTCCGTAGAGCCCGACGGGGCACCCGCGTGCGCAGCCTCGACAGAAGCGCCCAGCATATGCAGCAGGGGATCCAGGGCTAAACAGCCAAGCACTGCCAGGAGCACCCCCGCGCCCAGGGAAGCGTAGCAGACAAAGGAACTCAGAGCCTTCGCCCGGGACGTATCGCCCGATCCGAGCATACGCGCCAGTAGAGTGGAGCCGCCCACGCCAAAAAGACCGGCAATAGCGGTAATAGTACCAATCACCGGGTAGCCCATAATGAGCGCGGCAAGGTCAGCAACCGAGCCGTAATGACCCACAAAATAGGAATTCACCACGTTATACAGGCTGGTGATGGCAAGACCGGCAGCCATGGGAAGCCCCAGGGCTAGGATTGCACGCATAACGGGGGCGTCGCGCAAATAGTAGATATTGCGGCTGGAGGTTGCCATGCCGCTGGCTTCAAGGATTGCACTGGCGTCGTTGTGTTCGGTCGCCACGGGCTCTCCTTTCCGGTCTGAGTGTGACGTGTACCCGTTCAGAAGGGTACTGAACAGGGTTTAGCATCTCTATCATAATCTCTCCAGCTGAAAGAAAGCTTGGAAGAGCCCCGCGCGGCGCACACACAGCTACCCGGCGGTGCACAAAACCCCGCCTCTAGAGTGTAGAGACGGGGCAGATGCGAGCGCTAGGGACTAGTGCACGGTATCAGCGGCAATAGCGTCATTAGCACCCTCGGGGGCAACCTTCGCGCCACCGGTCATCATAAAGAGCACGCCACCGAGCAGGCAAGCAAAGACCTGGGTGAGCGGGAACGCCCACACCAAACCCTCAAAACCAAAGAGCTGGTTGCCAAACCACACGGCGGGGAAGAAGAGGAGCATAATGCCCACGGTCAGCAGGGTTGCGGGCAGACCCTGACCGGAAGCCTGGAACCACGCCACAAACACAATGCTCACTGCGTTAAAGACTGCAGCCAGCATGAGCGCAATCAGCACCTTCTCACCGGTTGCCACCAGGCGGTGGTCACCCATGAGTTCCAGCAGAGGAATGCGGAAAAGCAGCACGGGCAGGCTCACCACGGCGGAGGTCACCACGGACATAATGGTCGCGGTCTTCAGGGCAGACTTAACGCGTGCCATATTGCGGGCGCCGTAGGAGTAGGCGTAGAGCGGAATACCGCCCATGCACAGACCCATGCACAGCATTTCGGGAATCATATTCAGGCGCATTGCCAGACCGAAGGCAGCCACCGCATCGTCACCATAGCCCGCCGCGAGGTTATTGAGCAGCAGGGAGGAGAGAATCAGGTTCAGGCTCTGGAAAAGCTCTGCGGCACCAATAGCGAATACGGGAATCATAATCGCCTTGGAGAGGGTGAAATCGCTCAGCTTTGCCGAGAAGTTCGGGCTCTTACGGATCAAGAACTGTAGGAAGTATATAAAGGATGCGGCATTAGCGAATAGCATTGCCCAACCGGCGCCGGCGATACCCCAGCCCAGCCACGCAATCAGCACGACGTCGGCGATGCAGTTGACCACGGTGCCGATAATAATACCGTTCATGGACTGGGTTGCGAAGCCTTCACTGCGTACCAGCTGCTCCAGGGTGAACATGCCAATGGCTACCGGGGCTCCCAGGAACATGAGGATTACAAAGGTTTTGGTGGGCTCAAAGGAGGCGTCGGTGGCACCCATAATGTGGGTAATGGGGTCCGCCGCCAGAATACCGGCACCGGCTGCCAGCACGCCGAGTATCAGGCCGGAGTACAGAGCAAAGGAGGTGACCTTGGGGATGGATTCATTCTTGCCGTCACCGAGCAGTCGGGAGGCGAGAGTGGAGGAGCCCAGGCCAAAGACGCCCGCAATCGCCATAATCACACCGAAGATGGGCACGCCGTAGCCGGTTGCCGCCAGCTCTTCCACGCTGCCGTAGTGACCCACGAAGTAGGAGTTTACGGCATTGTAGATGCTGGTAATGGCTAGGCCTGCCGCCATGGGGATGCCGAGCTTCATGAGTGCGGTAACAATGGGGGCATCTTTGAGCAGGTAAATATTCTGGGGGTCTTGGGTTTGGTTCTCGGGCGCGTTATCTGTCGCTACGGCAGATGCCTGGGGGTTTTCAGTCATAGTTGTCCTTGGGCTAAGAGAGTCTGTGAAGTCTAGAGATATGCACCCGGAAGTGATACGGAGAGTATAAGGGTGCGGAAAATACTCATAAAAGTCTAACAGGTACCTGTAGATTATGCAAGGGGTTATCCGGTCGGTGCCAGCACATACAAAAAGCCGGGTGCAAGCATGCAGCTCACACCCGGCTCAGTGGCTAAGTCTTAGAACTTAACGCGCAGGTAAATCGGGGAGGAAGCACCCGGAGTGCTCAGATCGGCGCTGTATTCCTTCACGGTAACACCGCCATTCTCCATGAAACCGCCGTGAATAGCGCGGCCATTGCCAATGTACAGAGCAATATGCTGCTGCGGGCCGGAGTACGCACTACCAGCGGGCCAGTAGAAACCGTTACGATCCCAAATAATCAGGTCGCCGGGCTGTGCATCCTTACGATCAATAATGGTACCCAGAGACTTGAACTGAACGGGGAAGCCGTCAAAAGAAATACCGGCTGCGTACAGAGCCTGGGATACCAGCTGGTTGCACCACAGGGGCTGACCAATGAGCTGACGAGCCTTAGCGATCATTGCGTTCGCCTTAGCGTTGTTGGTTGCCGGTGCGTTAGAAGCAACCGGAGTCTGGGAGCTAGCAGCGGGAGCTACCTCCTGAGCAGCGACAGTAGTCTCTGCCTTCGGCAGGTCGTTGACGATGTGGGGGCTATCCTGCAGTGCCGGACCCTCCGGGTTTGCTGCTGCAACAGCGGAATTGGAGGCGTCGGTAACGTCAACGGCAGCCGGAATCTCGCCAAACGCTTCTGCGCTTGCCATAACACCCAGCAGAGCCACGGGGCTAGCTGCCAGGATAGAGCGACGAGTCAAATCTGCCATATGAAAAAGTCCTTACATCGGGGTGTGCATGCCCCATTATTTTCGAATCTAGTCGGAAATTATCCCTATCTAAGGTACCGGCTCCTGTGGATAAACGCAATATATTACGCCTCTATGAGCTAATTCTGGGCAGAAAAGGCCTCAAGTACTACAGGAAGGTTAATACCTTCCCGTAGCACTCGAGGCCTCTATCTAGCTATCCCTAAAACGGCTGTTTTAGCGGGTCCCACAGGAAGTAAAACGCCGAGACCCAAGCTCGAATCGAATGAATTAGGGGCGCAGGCGGTTCTGAGCCGGTGCGCTCGCCACAGCCTGGGCAATCGGAGTGGAGCCGTCAATAAAGGGCAGAGCCTTGTGTACGGTGCTCTCATCGTCAATAACAGCTGCCAGCACTGCGGCAACGGTTGCCCGGGCAACGGTGCGGGAGACAAGCTCATCCAGTCCACCCACTGCAAGCTGCAGATCCAGGTCAATACCCCCGGCTTCGCCATCTACCAGGGCACCCGGACCCAGAATGGTGTAGCGCAGGGAGGATGCGCGCAGATGTTCATCGGCGGCTGCCTTCGCCTCGGCGTAGGTGTAGAAGCCATTATCGGGGTCAATGCCGTGATTCGGGTCTGCGCCCAGATAAGAGACCATAATATAGCGCTCAATACCTGCTGCGGCGGCGGCATCCATGGAGCGAATGGCGGCGTCGCGATCCACCGCGTAGGTACGCTCGGGACCGCCCTGACCCGCAGCACCCGCAGACCATACCAGCACCTGGGTATTCAGCTCCTTAAGCAGGGTGGCAATCTCTTCCACGCTCATGGATTCAATATCGGCAACCACCGGTGCGCCACCCAGAGCGCGAATATCTTCGCTCTGGCTTTCTTTGCGGATAATGGAGTGCACGCTGTGACCGGCTTCAATCAGCAGGGGAGTGGCCAGCAGTGCGACCTTGCCGTGACCGCCAATAATCGTAATATTCATGGTGTTGTCCTTAAATTTCTCGGGAAACTCTATAGTCCTAGTGTATGCCCGCTACTGCCGGGCACGCGAGGAGTTTCGCTCTGAGGACTAGAGCACACTATGGGGTGTTCAAATAGACATGCAGATTAGGTATTCTCTATGGCTCTATAGGCGTATGATTAAATGCTTGTGCGAAAACTTCGCGCACTAGTGCACCCATACGTGCAGAGACTGCCCGGAAAGAAGGAACCCCATGTCTTCAACCCCCGAATCCACGCGAGACCCTCGCCTGGATAAACCCTGGCCCGCCATGTGGTCGCTGGTTATCGGCTTCTTTATGATCATGATCGATACCACCGTGGTGACCGTGGCGCTGCCCAATATGCAGGAGCAGCTCTCCGCATCACTCTCGGCAGTTATTTGGGTGACCAGCGCCTACCTGCTGGCATACGCGGTACCCCTACTGATTTCCGGCCGCCTGGGTGATCGTTTCGGTCAGAAGAATATGTACATGCTGGGCATGGCGGTCTTTACCCTCGCCTCCCTGTGGTGCGGTCTGTCCCCGAATGTTGAAATGCTCATCGCTGCCCGCGTAATGCAGGGTCTGGGCGCATCCCTGATGACCCCGCAGACCATGTCCATTATTACCCTCATGTTCCCGCCGAATCAGCGCGGCGTAGCAATGAGCGTATGGGGCGCCGTTGCGGGTATTGCCTCCCTGATCGGCCCGATTCTAGGCGGTGTGCTGGTGGATGGCCCCGGCTGGGCGTGGATCTTCTTTATTAATATCCCCGTGGGTGTTGTGGGTCTATTCTTGTCATGGCGTTTCGTGCCGACCTTCTCCCATAAGCAGCACAGCTTTGACTGGCTGGGCGTGGCGCTCTCGGCAACCGGCCTATTCCTGCTGGTCTTCGGTATTCAGGAGGGCTCGACCTACTCCTGGGGCACCATTACCGACTCGCTCTGGGGTACCGGTATTTCGGTAAGCGTGTGGGGTCTGATTATTACCGGCGCGATTATCTTCGCCCTCTTTATCCTCTGGCAGGCAATAAATAAGAACGAGCCGCTGATTCCCCTGAGCCTGTTCAAGGATCGTAACTTCTCGGTGGGTAATATTGCCATTGCTGCAATGGGCGGTGCCGTGATTACCATGGCGTTCCCCATTACCATTTACTTCCAGCAGGTGCGCGGTATGACCCCGACCCAGGCAGCGCTGATGACTATTCCTCTGGCGGTTATTTCCGGTGCTCTCTCGCCGGCGGTGGGCAAGATGATGGCTAAGCACGACCCCAAGTGGTACGCTGCCGGTGGTTTCCTCTGCCTGGTCATTGGTTACGCCTGGCTGCGTGTGCTGATGGTGCCCGAGAGCTCCATTGTGATGCTCTTGCTGCCCTTTGCCGTGCTGGGTGTGGGTAATGCGCTGATTTGGGGTCCGCTGGCTGTTAATACCACCCGTAACCTAGCGCCTCGCGTGACCGGTGCGGGTTCGGGCGTGTACAACGAGACCCGTCAGATTGCCTCGGTGCTGTGCTCCGCTGCGATTGCAACCGTTATGAGCAGTGCAATCACCGATCAGGTGGCAAAGGCTATTGCGGCTCTGCCCGCTCCCGCGCGTGCCGCTGCTGCTAGCGCCGATACCTCCGCCGTGGGTCATGAGGGCGGTATGAGCGGCGTGCTGCCGGAGTTCCTCCATGCGCCTTTCTCCGCGGCAATGAGCGATTCGCTGATTCTGCCTCTGGCTCTGTCCGTAGTGGGCGTTGTGGCGTGCCTGTTCTTTGCGCCTCCCGTGGATACCGGCGCCTGGTCTCAGGGACGCGCACCCGAAAATACCCCCGGTAGCGCCTCGGATGCTGCGGCTGAATAAGAGAGCTTAGTATATAACTCATTGGGCGGTCAGATACTGCATAGAGTATCTGACCGCCCAATGATTTACGCTCGTGCGATTTTTCAGCGCGAGATTAGCGCTTAATAGCTGCCAGTGCTACCTGATCCAGAGCGTTGGTGCTGGTTGCCGAGTATGCGGAACCGCTTGCTGGGGTTACCTCGATCGGGGTGTCACCTGCGCGAACCTCAACGGTGAGCGAGTAGGTGGAGCTGGTGGTCGAGTACAGAACCGGAATCTGGCTAAAGACCAGCTGGTTGTAGGCTGCCTTGCCGTTGGTGGAGCTTACGCTCAAATCCTCCAGCAGGGTGATCTTAATATCGCCATCCCAGGTGGTGGTGTTAATGGTGGGCTTCAGGAAGGTGTAGGAGTACGCCGCGCCATTGAATGCCTTCACAGCGGGGTTAGCGGTGACGCTCATACCCGGGTGGGTTTCGAAAGCCGGGATAATGCCGCCCTCACCGGTGGTGCCCCAGGTTTCGGGTGCGCGTACTTGGCTTTCCTTAGCGAAAACGATGGTGTAGCTGACGTAGAAGGTCGAGCCAGCCTTCAGGGTGGAGGTGCCCGTGTAGGTTCCGTCGGGGGCCAGGGGAGCGGACAGCCAGAAGCCGACGCCGCCGAAGGTGTTATCACCCAGGGAGCCGCCGGGGGTGTAGGTACCTCCGCCATTGCTCTTGGGGTTGTCGGAGGAGCCGAAGCTATTCTCCAGGGGGACGGTCACGCTATCTGCACCAAACTTGGTGGAGAAGGGCTGGTCGGGGTGCAGGTCAAATGCCTGGCTGAAGGTGTTGTATTCAACGACCAATTCACGCGATGCTGCGTATGCGGGTACAGCGGCACTTGCCACCACGACCGGAGCAGACCATGCTGCCCCGGTGAGCACCCGGCGACGAGAAATACCGGACTTGGTTGGGGGAGTCATATGGATTCTCCTTATTCCATTGGGCTTCATGAAGAAGTATCACACTGTGTGAATACCTTCAAGTTTAGTTCAAAGCTTAGAGTTGTTCCACGAAGTACGCCGTAATATCTTCAAAATTAGAGGATTATTACCTTTTATGTCGGTGAATATCTATGGTGTGCATCATAGTTTAGAAGTGAAGAAACTCTAAACAACGCCTAGAGGTTTATATATACTTCATCCGGTAAATTTACCCTGAGAATAACACTTCTAGCTATAGGTTAAGGTTGAAAACTCATGTAGTATGGAAAGCGTTCAGGTATTTATCTGACCGGGAGAAATTGGGGTATTCTCACTCACACGCCCCAGTATTTCTTGGGCAGCACTCACAGAATACGTGAACGTATTCACTCACATCACTCAAACACTCACACAATTTAATGGATTCTCACGAAAGGAAACCAAGATGACTTGGTTTACCCGTACTCGTGCTGCCCTGCTGAGCGCATCCGTCATTCTCGGCTCGCTCGCGGTAGCACCGACCGCCAACGCCTTCAACCTGAACGACTACGACGGGGACGGCATTCCCAATTCCGTTGAAATCAACGGTTACGACGCCGATGGCGACGGCATTATCGACCTGGACCTGCGCGCCATGGGTGCAAGCCCCTACCACAAGGACGTCTTTGTGGAAATGGACTACATGCCCGGTGAGCTGGCAAGCGACGCCGAACTGGACCGCATTGTCGACTCCTTCAACTCCATGCCCCTGCGCAACCCCGACGGCTCCTCCGGTATTCACATTCACCTGGACGCCGGCAGCGCAAGCGCCAAGTACAACCTGGGCGGCGGCAACCAGATTGAGCACAAGGCTCTGGACGACAATATGAAGGTCTGGCAGGAATTCAAGAACGCCAACTTCGATTCCAAGCGCGATAACATCTTCCACTACATGATCTGGGGCGACTACTACGGCAGCACCTCTTCTTCCGGCCTGGGCTGGAGCAACGGTAAGGGCTTCATTGTGACCGTGGGCAAGACCAAGTGGCCCACCGCCAATGGCGATGTCCGCGTGGGCACCTTCATCCACGAACTGGGTCACAACCTGGGTCTGGGCCACGGCGGCGGCGATAGCCTGAACTGCAAGCCGAACTACTTCAGCATTATGAACTACGAGTACCAGCTCTACGGCCTGCCCATGGCTGACGGTACCCGCCGCTTCACCTACTCCTACTACACCTTCCAGAACCTGGACGAAAACGCTCTGGATGAAACCAAGGGCTTCGGTCCGCAGGCGTACGGCCTGACGTACAAGAATCAGCCCGCCCACGAAGCCATTGACTTCAACGGCAATGGCGTGATCGACACCAAGCCCGTCTCGGCGGATCTGAACGGGGATAAGAAGCTGAGCGTGCTGACCGGCTCGAACGATATGCTCTCCCTGAAGTTCCAGACCAAGCTGACCACCTCCAGTGGCGTGCGTAGCGCCTCCGAGGCTCCGAAGCTGGTTGCTAATGAGCTGACCTACGAGAAGGCTCAGGAAATCCAGGCTCAGCGCTAAGACGCATAGGGGCTTCAAAAGCAGCTCGAGAATCTTGTAATTACATATTTCTACTCTGCTATTCACTGCAATACCGCCCACCCCGTACATCGCGGGGTGGGCGGTATTGTCTATGCGCTGCTATCTGTCGACACCCCGCTCTATATCAAGCCACACCCTTTGTAATCCTCTGCCCGATATAATGACAGCGTGACTACTAGCTATGATCTATCCTCCCGCTGCCCCTGCCTGAGCGGACGTACCTACGGCGAATGCTGCGGCATATACCACGCGGGCTTTGCTTCCGAGGGCACGCTGAGCGCCCCCACCCCGGAGGCTCTCATGCGCTCGCGTTTTAGCGCTTTCGCCCTCAATAACCCCGAGTATCTTCTGGCAACCTGGGCACCCGAGACCCGCCCCGAGGCACAGGGCTTTGAACTGGATGAGGATTTACGCTGGTACCGTCTGGATATTGTGGATGCACCCCCGGCGTTGGGTAGCAGCACGGGCACGGTTGAATTTATTGCCTATTATCGCTCCATTCCGGGTATTGATGAAGAGCAGAGGGTTAAAGGCTCCATGCATGAGCGTTCAAGCTTTAGCTACCGCGGTGGTGTGTGGTATTACGTAGACGGTATACACCGCTAAAGAGCTGCTGCATACAGTGCTATGCCCAGAGGGCTTAGAGCGGGTGAAAAAGGGCGGGAAACCATTGGTTTCCCGCCCTTGTGTGTTCGTCTGTGTGTATAAACGCAATCTGTGCTCCGCGCATTTGCAAAGCCCTCACTATTGTACGGGCTGACATATCTTTTTCTGCCCGTGTTGTTCGTATCGTGGAGGAAAAGATAAACGCGGGATATAGCCCCGAGATAAAACAAAGGGAGGGCTTCTCACCGATATCGGTGAGAACCCCTCCCTTCTATATCGCTATAGAGCCGCTAACTTTAGGCGTGTGCCCAACCGTCAATCAGACCCATACCGAAGAAGACCAGGAATGCCGCGGAAACCACGTACATCAGCCAGTGAACTTCCTTCGCACGACCCTGAACCAGGCGGATGAAGACGTAGGACACGAAGCCTGCGCCAATACCATCTGCAATGGAGTATGCCAGGGGCATGAAGATAATGGTCAGGAAGGAAGCAATACCCAGTGCCCAGTCATCCCACTCAATGTTCACAGCCTGGCGCATCATCAGGAAGCCCACGAAGACCATAGCCGGAGCCACAGCCTCGAAGGGAACCACGGTGACCAGCGGGGAGAGGAAGATAGCCAGCAGGAAGAGCACACCGGTGACAACATTTGCCAGACCGGTGCGAGCGCCCGCACCAATACCGGTTGCGGACTCCACGAAGATCTGGGAAGAGGAGGAGGAGCTGCCGCCACCGACCACGGAACCCAGGGCGTCAACCAGCAGCACGCGGTCAACGTTCTCGATCTGGCCGTCCTTAATGGTGCCCGCCTCGGTTGCCAGACCCACGGAGGTGCCCATTGCGTCGAAGAATGCAGAAACCAGAATGGTGAAGATCAGCAGGGTTGCAGCCAGGCCACCAATGGAGGTGAAACCGCCGAAGAGATCCATCTTGCCCACCAGGGACATATCCGGCGCGGCGCTGGTGTTAGAGCCGAATGCGGGCACGTTCAGGGACCAACCCACGGGGTTAGCGACCTTTTCGCCTGCATCGTTGGTGTAGACGGAGGGGCCGATCTTCAGAGCGGACTCGAGGAAGATTGCCAGTGCGGTGGATGCCAGTACGGAGTAGAGGATCGCGCCGCGAACATTGCGCACCCACAGGGTGATGGTCAGCAGCAGACCGAAGAGGAAGACCAGGGTGGGCCAGCCCAGCAGGTGGCCGTTCACGCCGAACTTCACGGGTACGGTGGTGCCTGCAATGTCGGGTACGCGGCGGATAATACCCGCGTTGACCAGGCCGATGAAGGCAATGAAGAAGCCGATACCCACCACGATTGCGGTCTTGAGGGATTCGGGAACAGCGTTAAACACTGCGGTACGGAAACCGGTGAGCACCAGCAGGGTCATCAGAATACCAGCCCAGAAGACCAGACCCATGATTTCGGGCCAGGTCAGGTTGGGGGTGCTGATAATGGTGGTGGTCAGCAGGGCGTTCACGCCCAGGCCGGCTGCCATGGCGAAGGGCTGCTTGGCCCAGACGCCCATGATGATGGTCATAATACCTGCGACCAGTGCGGTGACTGCTGCAACCTGGGGTACGCCCAGGATGGAGCCGCTGCTATCGGGTGCCAGGCCAATGATCAGGGGGTTGAGGACCACAATGTAGCTCATGGCGAAGAAGGTGGCGATGCCGCCTCGGATTTCGTTGGCTACGGAGGATCCACGCTTGGTGATGTGGAAGTATTTATCCAGGCTGCTGGTGGCGTCCTGCGTGGGGGTAGACATGAGTGTAAATACTCTTTCGTGTTTGTGAATGCGGGTGTGTGCCCGTAATGTGCAGAAAGCGTCACGGGCCGGTGCCTGCGACGCTTTTGTTACTTGGCTATTTTATGGGAGTGTGAGGGTGCGTCTCAAGCCTGGGTAGCTGGCTGTGATGTAGAGCGCGTTAGTCAGACATGAAATATTTTCTACAGGTACCTGTAAAACATGCCTATTGTGGTGTACACTTACTCTTAGGAGCCACCACGCCCGCAATCTTCACGAAAGACGAATACCTATGTCTCAGAACGAACATAACGCAGACCAGGCGCCCGTCCTGGATCTTTCCCTCTACCCCGCAGCAGAGTCCCTGCCCGTGCGCCAGCGCGCCGTGGTCGCCACCGAGCGTCCCGAACGCTATATTAAGCAGCTGGTCTCTCATATGGGTCGCAAGCTCGGCGTTGTTGAGCTGGATAACGGCACCCGCCTGGTCTTTAATCGCGAGGGCGTATTCCGCGGTTATGGTGACCTGCTGGTGGGAGAGGGCGCCCTGGTGATGGAGGTGCGCGCCGAGGATGCTGACAAGGCAGCCGGTGTTGCCGATGTGCTCGACCGCCACCTGGTACGCTTTGGTGAGCGTGAGCAGCTGGTGATTGAATTCCAGGCTCTGGACGCCTAAGCCACCCTAGCCTCTAAAACGTATACAGCAGTGCCCCGGTGCAAAACACCGGGGCGCTGCTGTATATAGAGTCGAATAGTTGGCTTCTAGCCGTGTATTTGCCCAGAATTACGCCTCCACGCCAGGTTAACATGCCCTAACTCCGGTAGAATAGCACCGATAGACCTTTCGTTTTCGCGGGACAACCCGCACTAGAGATCAAGGAACATAGGTGACTGAAGCTCCCCGTCCCCTGCGCGTAGCCGTTATCGGCTCGGGCCCCGCAGGTATCTACGCCGCTGACCTGCTGACCAAGTCCGAAGAGGTCCGCACCGGCGCCGTACCCGTCGCTATCGACATTTTCGA
This sequence comes from Rothia sp. (in: high G+C Gram-positive bacteria), assembly GCF_030540545.1. Taxonomy (GTDB): domain Bacteria; phylum Actinomycetota; class Actinomycetes; order Actinomycetales; family Micrococcaceae; genus Rothia. Next base: position 109,654 of record NZ_JAUNVZ010000004.1, read on the forward strand.
TCGCTACCCGGCACCCTTCGGCCTGATTCGCTACGGCGTTGCTCCCGACCACCCGCGTATTAAGGGCATTATTACCGCCCTGCACAAGGTGCTCGACCGCGGCGATATCCGCTTCTTCGGCAATGTTGAATACGGCAAGGACCTGTCCCTGGCGGATCTGCGCGAGCACTACGACGCCGTTATTTTCGCAACCGGCGCGATTGAAGACGCTAAGCTGCCCATCCCCGGCATTGACCTGGACGGCTCCTACGGCGCCTCCGACTTCGTCTCCTGGTACGACGGTCACCCCGACTACCCGCGCACCTGGCCGCTGAAGGCTGAGCAGATCGCTGTGCTGGGTAATGGTAACGTGGCGCTGGACGTCGCACGAGTGCTCTCCAAGCACGCAGAAGATCTGCTGGTGACCGAAATCCCCGAGAATGTCTACGAGGGTCTGAAGGTTTCCCCCGTCACCGACGTGCACGTCTTCGGCCGCCGCGGCCCGGCACAGATGAAGTTCACCCCCCTGGAGCTGCGCGAACTGGCGCACTCCCGCGATGTGGACATTGTGCTCTACGAAGAGGACTTCGTCTTCGACGCTGCCTCTGAAGAGGCAATGGCTAATGACAACCAGGTCAAGGTCATGATGAAGACCCTGAACAAGTGGCTGGAAGAGCAGAAGGAACGCACTGAGCATGCTTCCCGCCGCTTGCACCTGCACTTTATGCAGTCTCCCGTGGAGATCCTGGGCGAAGACGGCGCTGTAACCGGTCTGCGCGTGGAGCGCAATGAGCTGGACGGCAAGGGCGGCATTAAGGGTACCGGTGAGTACATCGATTACCCCATGCAGGCTATCTACCGTGCTATTGGCTACTTCGGTTCCGAGCTGCCCGAGATTGGTTTCGACCCCAAGAAGGGCGTTATTACCAATGTTGAGGGTCGCGTGGTGGACGAGGACGGCAATGCTGTTCCCGGCCTGTACGCTACCGGTTGGATTAAGCGCGGCCCGGTGGGTCTGATTGGCTCCACCAAGTCTGACGCTCTGGAGACCATCACTCACCTGCTGAGCGATCGTGAGAACCTGTACACCGCCCCCGAGCCGGACGCGCAGAGCTTTAGCGCCTACCTGGACTCGAAGGGTATTCGTTACACCACCTGGGAAGGCTGGCATCGTCTGGACGAGCACGAGAAGTCCCTGGGTGCTGCTGCCCTGGATGCAGCAGGTGAGCCTCGCGCTCGCGTGAAGGTGGTTGATCGCGACGAGATGGTTCGTATCTCCTGCGGTGAGTAGTCTGCTCTAGACTCCTATGGGTTGGGGGTGGTTGGTATATACCAACCACCCCCAACCCATACCTATATATTTCAGGACTCAGCTATATATTTCCGAACATTTTTGATCGCTTTGCGATATATAAAATACATAAAGGGAAAGTTCAATATGAATAGAATCCATCCTATCACTAAATAAATATCATCTCTGTATATGAATGATATAAATAGTAGAAAGAATCCTGCGATAAACATAAATAGCCCAACACCTAGGAAATATTTTTTAACCGCACAATGGGCAGCCATCCACGCTCCGGGAGATCTGGTTGTTTCAACGGTTGTTATACCTAGAAATGAGAAATTACCTGCCCCTTTACGCGTTGTGTAGAAGGCTGTAAATACCCAGAGCGTCCCAAAGAACACAAGGATACATCCTATATCAAATGTGTGACCGTTTTGCATGAAATTTTCCAAATCTTTTATCATATAATAGGTATGTTATGATTAGGCCTATCATAATTAGAGAGAACGTAAATAGTCCAAAGTAGGCTAGTATACATAAATGAAAAATTATCCCAACGTATGCTATAAAATGCCTAAATTTTTGAGATGCAACCGTAGCCACGACGAGAAGGAGTTCTAATAGAATTGTTCCCCAAGTTAGCATTACGGTACCTAGTGGAAAATATGTTATATATTTTAATAATATATCAATACTCCCACCTTGTCCTAACGTTGTATCCCTTGTCCAGTAGTACATTGCACTACCGTCCGCCCATTCTGGACGTTTAATCTTACTCATAGATGCATCAAAATATATAATGATAGCTTGTAATGAAATATTTATAAATGTTATGCTTGCAATATTTTTATCAATTTTATTTATTTTAGCTTCTTCTATCCATATATTCTTTCTTCTGTCTGCAATAGATAATGGGACTAATAGTATACTTAAGTTGGAAGCAACTTGGTCTCCTCCCTCGAGAACGGATATTGACGTTGACAGACTCCACGTTATATATGCGGTAGGGATACATGAATATCTAGGGAACAGTCCAGAAACCGCCCAAAGCAATATAAATATTGAAATAATTCGAGCTATTTCTAGATTAATATTACAGAAAATTGATGCATTTTTTATTCCATAGCATTGCGGGGGCTGACCGCTTATATCAATACGAGCATGGAATAGGGTATTAGTATCATTAAAAACTAAAGTTAAAAATACCGATCCAAAAATAAATAATTTAGCTAGGGGTATTAAAAATTTATTGCTCCAGAGGAATAAAGCCCTGTTTTCTATTGATTTCAGCATCTTACTTCTAGTTTCCAAATTTTTGTTCTTAATATGTCATCCTTAAATTCCCTATATGCATAAGGGAGAGGTGTTCGTCTCTCAATAATTATGTATCCGCATAAGTTAGAATCATGCTGGATGGATAATTTTAGAATGTTTGATTCTGGAATATTAGAGGAACAAGCGACTATATGATTTATAGTGCAGGGCTCCCCTTGTATTTTTGCCTCATCGATTTTTTTCATCAGAATTGCGAGATCAAGATTTCCAGTTCGATGCAATCGCGAAACTCCAAAGGAATTTTCAAATGTAAATGCATCAGGAAAAAGTTTAATCAGCCTATCTTCATCTATTTTATAAATATAAGGTATTTCTTCTCTTACGTCTTTAGTGAAGAAAGACCAGCCCTGAGGATATATGGTATTTATGTTTTCTTGAGTATTATTATCAAAATAATTTGATGGAATTGATCCACTTAAGCGTGGTATGAGTGATAATATTATCATAAAAAACATGGCAATAGATAGAAATCTTGAAAATTTACAAATAATCTTATTCATTTATATACCTTAATGATTCCGTAATGATACGTATATTATCTTCTTTTAATGTATTTGTTGTATAATTATCTCCAATTGTCCAAACAAGAGCTTTGACGACAACATTAACTCCGGCAGCGTAATTATATCCAGCGGCTAACGTAGATACGACAGCAGCAACAGCCACTACAACGAGAAGACCAATGCAGAATGTAGGCCCACAGGCCGTTGGTTCAGAATGAATATATTTGCTGTCCTTGTCTGTAATAAGATTTGTACCTTCTATTAGGGTAGACTCTACTATATATGGGTCTCCAGATGTTATATCGCTTAAAAATTTTTGAAAATTATACCCATATTCATCTAATATTTGAACGATTGTATACCAGCTTTTAGATTCTTCGCTGGATAATGGATGTCTACTAAGGAGAGGTGGTAGTCCATATTTTTCTGATCCTACACCTGAGTGAATGGCGATAAATAGTTCTTTGCCTATATTTTGAGGATTCTCACCGCGCTGGATTGCGGTATATATAGGAGAGTCGTATTTATCTAGTGTTATGGTATTTGAATTTAATAAAGCTGTTATGATAAGGATTGATACTAAAATCTTTCGTAGATCTTTCATTTCTCTTTGGTGTCCTGTCGAAGAATTGGTTATTCTGCATTTATTCACTACGGTAACCCTTGAGAGTGATGTACGTCAATTTATTGTTGTAACAATTTGTCATAATTGTTTGGCATCGTCTGGACGAGCACGAGAAGTCCCTGGGTGCTGCTGCTCTGGATGCAGCAGGTGAGCCTCGCGCCCGCGTGAAGGTGGTTGATCGCGACGAGATGGTTCGTATTCTCCCGCGGTGAGTAGTCTGCTCTAGACTCCTATGGGTTGGGGGTGGTTGGTATATACCAACCACCCCCAACCCATACCTATATATAGTGTCTCTGAAGAAGCTCTAAGGGCACGGTCTATGTACGATGAAGTGTACTGTACATGCAATAAACGCCCGCTCCCTGGTTGGTGGGGCGGGCGTTTGAGCCGTACAGGCCTTGATAGAGCCTGCGTGCCGGAAATTTCTCTGATCCTTCAGGTGCTCACCGGACCCTCTCACTCATAGAGCCCGATCGTCGTGGTGCCGGATCTGTGCGGAAGGTGCTCTATTGCGTTAGAGCATCCGGCGCCACTACCTTCGTTCCCCGCAATGGTTGGATATGTGCGGCGGGGAAGCGACCTGAAAATCGCATTTTCGGTGATATTTGTGCGGTATTCATACTCACGGACTCCCGAAGGAATCCTGCAGGTCAGTGCCTACATCTACTACTCTATGGCAGGTTTTACCCCGGAATCAAGCGGATTTGACGCCTTTCGAGGGGGCAATTTTATAGCCCCTTGTCAATCGCTTGAGGTTTATCAAATTGTTATAAAACTTTTTCGCAAAATGTGGCACAGCTCGCGTGATATCCGTCATAAAATATCCTAAAACCGCCCTGACGGCACACAATGCACTCGGGGGTGACCCTCTGGCAATGTATCTTCTTCCGTATAGAACGGTGTCCATATGAGCTGCCGATGAATCACTTACTCGGCGATACAGAGCATGTAGGCTCGGTGGCGTGGAATATCCACCCGCTCGGCTACGTGAGTTACGCAGTGTCCCCACCTGGGGAAGATGGTACTCCATTATGTAGTGCTGTAGTTTCGCCTCTCTAGCCCATATGAATCTAGGGCCTTATAGCGGAAAGGTGCCTTGTTTATAGGGTTCTCGGGGCCCGGAGGGGACCGCCAGGAAAAAATTTTAAAAAACTTTGAGAAGGCTCTATTATGTCCTGACCTGTATATATACGTGTATCCTGTGCCTCTATTGAGGTTTTTGAGGTCGAAAAATGGGCACGAAACCCCATTTTGGGTTTGCATCGTCTTTTTTTCTGTCGTAGACTAGTTGAGGTTCGAGCGACCGGCTGAAAGCCAGTCAATCTAACTAGGCCCCCATCGTCTAGCGGCCTAGGACGCCGCCCTTTCACGGCGGTAGCACGGGTTCAAATCCCGTTGGGGGTACGTACAGATTCTTTAGAATCTGTCGCCTGTCAGTTTACTGACTAGGCCCCGTAGCGCAGTTGGTTAGCGCGCCGCCCTGTCACGGCGGAGGTCGCGGGTTCAAGTCCCGTCGGGGTCGCTTTGACCGCGTAGATGTTTTCATCTCGCGGTTATTGCGTATCTGATGTACATACGCAAGGCTCTGTAGCTCAGTTGGTAGAGCGTGCGACTGAAAATCGTAAGGTCACCGGATCGACGCCGGTCGGAGCCACGAAATCCATCCTCCAGGCTTCTACAGTGGGGATGGATTTTTTCTTTAAGCTTAAAAGCGTGCCCGTGCATCACATGTACGGGCTTTTTGCGTTATGGGCGTGTATTATCTGAGGTGTGTGGTAATTCAAAGCGTGCGTAGTGGGTGTAAAGCACGTGTGATGCGTATTCTGACTATCTCCATAAGCTTCCCGGGGTCGGGGCGCAGTGTAAGGTGTCCCGAAACCGGGATTTTTCTGCGACAAAGCAGGGAGATAGATGCAGGGAGAATAGTGATTTCTTAGGCTTTGGACTGCTAGTGTGACATAGAGACTCAAAACACAGTATTTTCGCTAGCCATCGGCGGAGCAATGCTGTATAGTTTATATCTGTTGATTCCAACAAGGCCCCGTAGCGCAGTTGGTTAGCGCGCCGCCCTGTCACGGCGGAGGTCGCGGGTTCAAGTCCCGTCGGGGTCGCTTTGACCGCGTAGATGTTTTCATCTCGCGGTTATTGCGTATCTGATGTACATACGCAAGGCTCTGTAGCTCAGTTGGTAGAGCGTGCGACTGAAAATCGTAAGGTCACCGGATCGACGCCGGTCGGAGCCACGAAATCCATCCTCCAGGCTTCTACAGTGGGGATGGATTTTTTGTGCTCTTAATCACGGTATTTGATGTACTCCGCGCCCAAACGGCGCGGTTTTTTCATACCTTCTATATCTTAAACCTCGTCAATAGTGAACACCTGCCTTCCCATCTGCTAGCCAAATACAGTATTTAGGAAGATAATTAGAGTATGATGAGTTATCAGCCTTCTGAACGCTTCTATCGCCACGATGGCGATACGCTTTTGAGCGTGCGCGTGCAGCTACGGGCTATAGATGCGGATCCTGAGCTGCTGGCTCGGGCTGTGGATGACTATTTAGCAACCCTGTATTTTGATGATGACGCGCCTTTTGAGCCCCGCCTTGGCGTGGCTCGCATCCATTACGCCGCCGGTTTCACCATCGGTTTAGTGCGTAGCCCCGGTGGCGCGGGGAGTGAGAGTGTGGAACTGGTGGTATCCTCCGCCGGTGAAGACGCCATAGAATCTTTGCACGATGGCATTGATCGTTTACAGCAAGCGCTAGCCTCAGTACCCGGTGTGGACTACCAATTCACGGAAATCCTCGCACCGGAACGCCGAGCGGGCTCCCGCCACAAGGAACCTGAAGCCTAAGCTGTACGCTCCGCACAGGAGCCAAGCGAAGACAATACACCATAAACACAGGGTATCGGGTGTGAAGATACCCCGCGGCTAAGCGTAGTCGCATAAGAAATAAGGGTGTGGGGTGAACAGAAATAGTTCACCCCACACCCTTATTCCTATCTACATCAGGCTAGAGACTAACCAATCAGCAGAGCCAGCGACTGATAAGGCTTGAGCTGCAGCTCGAACTCATCAGCGGTAGCGGTCAGCGCCACGCCCGCCGCTAGCTGCTCATCGGCATCCTCATAATTGCTGATCAGAACCTTAGAGAGAGCGTAAGCCTTGGGTACAGAAATAGTGTTCTCTTCACCAAAGAAATTATTGAGCACCAGCAAACGCTGCTCACCCAGCACACGCTCATAGCCAAAGACACGCTCATGATCCAGTGCAAAGGACTCATAGCTACCCTTAGCAATAATCTCGTACTCCTTGCGCAGAGCAATCAGGCGACGATAGTAGGACAAAATGCTGCCGGGGCGCTCCTCATCCGCCACGCTAATACCCGCACCGGTGTGCGCATCAGAGGCTACCGCAGGAGCCAGCCAAGGCTTAGAAGTACCAAAACCAACATCCGGATCAGAAGTCCACTGCATGGGGGTACGGGAATTATCGCGAGCCTTAGAAGCCACAATCTCAAAGGCACGATCGGCACTCACGCCCTGCTGAAGCAGCATATCGTAGGCGTTATGCGCCTCCACATCCACATAATCTTCAATACCCTCATAGACCGGGTCGATCATACCGATTTCTTCACCCATATACACATACGGGGTGCCGCGCAGCAGGTGAATCACGCTCGCAAGCATAGTCGCCGACTCGGTACGGTAACGCTGCGGGTCACCAAAACGGTTCAGTGCGCGCGGCTGATCGTGATTATTCCAGAAGAGCGCATTCCAGCCGCCGCCAGCCTGCATACCCAGGGCCCAATCATTCAAAATGTTCTTAAGCTCAGCGAAGCGGAAGGGAACCTTGGACCACTTTTGACCCTGATCGTAGTCCACCTTCAGGTGGTGGAAGCTAAAGACCATATCCAGCTGTTCCTGAGCGGGGTGAGAATAACCCACGCAATTCTCAATACTGGTCGATGACATTTCACCCACAGTCACGGTACCCTCTCGAGGGCCAAAGGAGGAACGGTTCAAATCCTGAATAAAGGTATGAACCACCGGGGTGTCGGTGTACAGGGTCTTATCAATGACGCCCGCCGGAGCATCGCGTAGTACGGTGTCCTTACCGATCACATTAATCACGTCGAAACGGAAACCGCGCACACCCTTGTCGTACCAGAAATTCACCACATCGAATAGGGCACGGCGTGCCGGCTCGTGATGCCAATTCACATCCGCCTGGGTGCGGTCATAGAGCGCCAAATAGTACAGGGGAGTGCCCTGCTCATCGGTGTAATCACCAAAGCGAACCCAGGCGTTACCGCCGAACTTCGACTCCCAGTTGGTCGGAGGCAGCTGCGAGCCGTCCTCGGAAATCTGTGCCGGACGAATATAGAAATAATCCCAGTACTCACGCTCACCCGCCAGAGCGCGCTTAAACCACTCATGCTCGGTGGAGACATGGTTGAGCACCATATCGAACATGACATTAATGCCTTCAGCATTAAAGGCAGTAATCATCTCTTCAACATCCGCCATGGTGCCCAGATCCGGGTTAATAGCGTAGTAATCAGAAATATCGTAGCCATTATCGCGCTGCGGGGAGGCAAAGAACGGGTTGAACCAGACCCAATCTACGCCCAGGGATGCCACATAGGGCACCTTTTCAATGATGCCGCGAATATCGCCGGTAGAGCCGCCAGAGGCAGAATAAAAGGACTTGGGGTAGATCTGGTAGATGACCTGGGAGTGAAAAGACATGAAACTTTCCGGATGTCGATGACAAGATACGGTGCCGTGCGGTGTTCGCTCCCTGGAAACAGAGGACACCCTAAGCACACATACCCATTTTAAGGGGGATAATAGGGGAATGCTTAAGCCTTACAAGGCGTAGAGGCATTTCGGGGAAAACTGCCGGTAAATCGGCACCACATTCGCTTCTGTGAAAAGCATCAGCGTATAGCCCGAAGAGAATATTATACCGGCTTATCCCGCCGGGGAGTATAGACATAACGGAATAAAACGACGCACAACACACTAGGGAAGGTACCTGAAATGCCTGAATTGCGTTCTCGCACTTCAACCCACGGCCGTAATATGGCGGGCGCACGCGCACTTTGGCGCGCCACCGGCATGGGCGATGACGACTTCGGCAAGCCGATTATTGCAATCGCGAACTCCTACACCCAGTTCGTCCCCGGCCACGTGCACCTGAAGAATATGGGCGATTTGGTCGCCGGCGCCATTCGCGAAGCCGGCGGTGTTGCCAAGGAATTCAACACCATCGCGGTTGACGACGGAATCGCTATGGGTCACGACGGCATGCTCTACTCCCTGCCTTCCCGCGACCTGATCGCAGACTCCGTAGAATACATGGTCAACGCGCACCGCGCCGACGCCCTGGTCTGCATCTCCAACTGCGATAAGATCACCCCCGGCATGCTGCTGGCAGCAATGCGCCTGAACATCCCCACCATCTTCGTCTCCGGCGGCCCCATGGAATCGGGTGCCGGCATTGAAGGCGTGGTTGAGCACCGCCTGGACCTGGTGGACGCCATGGTCATGGCAGTGGACGACTCCGTCTCCGACGAAGCACTGGCACAGGTCGAAAAGAACGCATGCCCCACCTGCGGCTCCTGCGCAGGCATGTTCACCGCAAACTCCATGAACTGCCTGAACGAAGCAATCGGCCTGGCACTGCCCGGTAACGGCACCACCCTGGCAACCCAGATTGCACGCAAGCGCCTCTTTGAAGAAGCCGGCACCCGCATTGTCGAACTGGCCAAGCGCTACTACGAGCAGGATGACGACTCGGTACTGCCGCTCTCTATCGCCACGAAGGAATCCTTCGAAAACGCAATGGCACTGGATGTGGCAATGGGCGGCTCCACCAACACCGTGCTGCACACCCTGGCAATCGCACACGAAGCGGGCGTGGACTTCACCCTGGACGATATTGACCGTATTAGCCGCCAGGTGCCCTGCCTGGCAAAGGTCGCCCCGAACTCCACCAAGTACCACATTGAGCACGTGCACCGTGCCGGCGGTATCCCCGCCCTGCTCGGCGAGCTCAACCGCGCCGGTCTGCTGCACAAGAACGTTCACTCCGTACACGCCGATAACCTGGACCAGTGGCTGGCTGACTGGGATATTCGTTCCGGTACCGCTACCGAGCAGGCGAAGGACCTGTTCTTGGCGGCTCCCGGTGGCGTGCGCACCACCCAGGCATTCTCTACCGCCAATAAGTATGAGAGCCATGAGACCGACGCTGAGAACGGCTGCATCCGCTCCGTGGAGCACGCCTACACTAAGGACGGCGGTCTGGCGGTTCTGCGCGGTAATATCGCCCAGGACGGCGCGATCATTAAGTCCGCGGGTATTGATGAGGAACTCTTCCACTTCATCGGTAAGGCCTACGTGGTTGAGTCTCAGGACGAGGCCGTGCACGAAATCCTGTCCAAGAACGTGAAGGAAGGCGATATTGTCGTCATCCAGTACGAGGGCCCCAAGGGCGGCCCGGGTATGCAGGAAATGCTTTACCCGACCTCCTACCTGAAGGGTCTGGGTCTGGGTAAGAAATGCGCGTTGATTACTGACGGTCGTTTCTCCGGCGGTACCTCCGGTATTTCCATCGGTCACATTTCGCCTGAGGCAGCTGCCGGCGGCGCTATCGGTCTGCTGGAAACCGGCGACGAGATTGAGATTGACGTGCACAACCGTATTCTGCGCGCCAATGTGCCCGATGAGGTTTTGCAGGCACGCCGTGAGGCGAAGGGTCCGCTGCCCTGGCGCCCGACCAAGCCGCGTCCGCGCGCTGTGTCGAAGGCGCTGAAGGTCTACGGTCTGCTGGCATCCTCCGCCGATAAGGGCGGCGTGCGCGTGCTGCCTGACGAGGCATAGTCTCTAGCGTATAGCTCTCATAAGGGGCGGGTACTGATATAGTACCCGCCCCGTATGCTGTGACCGTTCTTGTGTATTGGCTGGGAATTGAACGAATATAGCGGGTTAGCTCTTGAACCCTATTTTTTTGGATACAATCAGTGTTCAAAGAGTACCCACACTATAGGCCGCAGCATATGCAGAAGATAGCGCGGCTGGATAGGGAAACTATGCTGTACACCTGGAAAACGAGTGTTGAAGAACTCGAAGCAAAACTGGCACAGATTAATGAGACTCTGCGCGCCCACGAACTCACCTCGGGCGCTGCAGCACGTGCCGGGGTCGTCATCGAAGACCTCAAAAAGCAGAAGAAAAGCCAGCAGGAAATTGACCGAGCGCTCGCAGAGCAGGGACTGCCTAGCTTGCAGGAAGTCGGTCAGGCAACCGTGCACAACCTCTACGGCTATTGGAAGCTCAATAACCAAAAGCTCAAGCTGGAAAAGCGCATTATTAAGCTCTCCCAGCGAGCATAAACCATACCTCACCTCTCATAGCTAGAGTCCTATACGGGGCGGGTACTGATATAGTACCCGCCCCGTATGCGTGTCGTGCAGAGTGTAGTGGGTGTGTATCCGTACGGTGCCGGGCGCCCGGTAGAAATATGACCTGTAGCCGTTCGCTGATTGGCAAAATACACACACCGCGTTGCTTGAATGCCGCTCAAGGTTTTATAAAGATATAGGTTAATACTTTTCACAGATACAAGGAGCGGCAATGAAGGGGGCAAGCAATGGGCATTACACCGGCACACTTCAAAAAGTGCACACTCACCTGGTGCGCGCCGGACTATAGCACCTCATATCCCGCAGGCTACACCGCAGAAGGCGTAGCCGTCATTGCCGTCGTCGAAGAATCTCAGCGCGCCAACGGGTACTGCTATAGTGCCAGCGCGACCATGACCTATATTTCCCGCGAAGACGGTACCCGAGAGGTCATCTCCGAATCCCCGAATCTGAGCACCCACAAGCACTGCATGCTTGAACCCTGCGAAAATATTCACGCGAACCTGCTCGGCCGCGCCGTACTCGAAGCCTTTGAGGGCATCCCGGAAGAATACCGCCGTAACCTGGTGACCATTGCCGCGGATCGACGCCAACTCAAAACCCTCTTCCGTCAGCACGAGAGCCTCAAAACCTTCCTGGAATACCGAGCCATTGAGCGAGTGCTCGACCCCTACGATAACCACTCCTTGGGGGAGGTACACGTACGCCTAGCCGGTACGGATGCAGGCGAGCAGCTCGCCTCCTACCAGCAGCTGGTGGCAGAAACCGCACGCCAAATGCTCGAAGCTGAACAGCAGGAAGCCCCGGAAGACCAGCTGCAGGATTACGAAGTCTTTACCGACTGTTCCTTCCGCTCCACTCACAATAAGAAGTACACGCGCGGCGGCCGCATGGGCATTGCTGGCGTGAGCGAAGACGGCTTTTATTTTCATAACCACTATGATGGTGTGAATATTATGACCGGTGAGCTTTCGGCAATGCTCAACGCCTTTTTTGTGTTCTATAACGGTACCCGTCGCCTGGTCATTAATACCGATTCCCTGGGTGCGCTCACCTTTGTGCTGCGCCTAGCGCATCACCGCCGTTCCTTTGAACGATGGGTCTCTGAAAGCGTGCAGGATGCGCGCGTTATTGAGGTCATGTCGCGCATGACCGAGGCTATCCGCGCTCGCCGAGTGATCGTCAAGCACGTACCGGGGCATACCGGTCACGGCCTGCAGGAAAGCAGCGACTCCGTGTCGAAAATGCACCGTCATTTTCCCGGACAGGTGGTGGAAAAGCGCCATATTCCCGAGTTTAATCAGCGCTGCGAGTCTATTATTACCGCCCTGTCGGGGTGCACGAAGGCTGTTCGCCTACCCGCACCCGAATGGTTGTATATTCGTCCCTCCCATGTTCATATGGGCAATAAGCTCTGGCGTTAGCGTCCGGATTCCCGTACCCGCCGGAGACTTCTGAATGGGGTACGGGTGCAAAACCGTACAATAGTGCCTATGGCTTTTATTGCGGGTATTTTTGTGCTGATGAGCGCCCTGACGCTGGGCGTATTGTGCTGGGAACGACGTGCTCTTTTTGCCGGCGCTCTCACCATGGTGTGGTACGGCTGTTTATGTTGGCTGCTAATTGCTATTGCCTCAACCAATGAGACGAATGCCCTGTGGTTGATTCCCGTGCTCATTTTTGCGGTGGGGCCGGTGATTGCGGTGGCCCTAACCCCGCTGGCATTGACCGTTGTGTCGATTTATAGCGGTGTACGTCTGATTCTGCGTGAGGGTTTTTCGCTCACAAATTCTTTGGCTCTTGCCCTGGGTGCGGCGCTGCTGCTTTGGCCCCTTCTGCCCAACGCTAATGTGCAGATTCCGGGTATTGGCCCGGTGTGGCAGATTGTGTACGGCTATATTTTCTGCATTATTGTCTACTTTAGCCTGTACGCGGTGGTGTATACGGTCACGGCTCTTATTAACCTGGTGCCTGCCCGTGGGCCGGTAGATTATGTGGTGGTGCTCGGCTCCGGTCTGATGGGGGATAAGGTGACCCCGCTGCTAGCTGCGCGTGTGGATCGCGGTATTGCGGTGTATCGTAAGAGCCCGGGCTCGCGTCTGATGATGACAGGCGGCCAGGGAGATGATGAAGAAGTAGCTGAGGGTGTGGCGATGGCGCGCTACGCTATGGAACGCGGTGTGCCCGAGGCCGACATCATTATTGAGGATCGGGCGCTGAACACTCGCCAGAATTTGAGCTATTCCTGGGCTTTGATGGATGGCGCCCCGGTGACCGGTGGCACGGTGCCGCGCGTGGTGGTTGCTACGACCTCGTACCATGTGTTGCGTGCTCTGCTGCTGGCGCGTTCTTTGGGGTTGAAGTGTTCGGGTGCCGGCGCTCGCACCAAGCTGTATTTCGCCTTTAACGCTTTTATTCGTGAGTTTATTGGGTATCTATCTTTGGCCCGTAAGCAGCATGCGATTGTGTTGGCGATCTGCACGGTGCTTTATGCTGCGGTAATGATATACGGAACCTATGTGATGATGCAGGCTGGCGCCTAGAGCTCACTTGCTCACAGGATAATAAAAACGGTACCGGGAGTGAACCCGGTACCGTTTTTTCGTTTCATCCTAGTGGGTGAGCGCCACCTTCAGGGAAGCGATAGCAACCACCATGACAGTCAGCAGAATGCTGGTGCGCAGGGTGCTGAAGAAGTTGCGGAAGGTAACCTTGATTTTCTTGTACTTGTTAATGAAGAAGTTCAGGCGGAAGATACGCCAGACGATCATCAGGTAGCAGATGGCCAGCACCACGTAGGCGGCTTCCTGGTCGATCATATCGTGCGGGTCGCCGGTTGCCAGCAGCAGAATAATGGTCGGCAGCGCCGTGGTGGTGAGAATGGGGCTTGCGTTGGCTGCCGCATGGCGAATGTAGTCGCGGGTGGGCTTGCCTTCGTGGGTGACACGGTATTCCATGAGTTCGGCAATAATGTGGGCAATGTAGGTGCACAGACCGGTGCCGGCCACAATCACCCAGGCATTGCCATCGACCACTTCGTGAATATCGTGCAGGCCGGTCAGCGCTGCCAGGATCAGGAAGTTACCGTAGGTGTACGCCGAGACGTAGTGCGCCATATCGTGCTTGTCCATGGCTTGGAGCTTGAGGGCACGTTTGCGGGGCGAAAGGATGAGGGCCATTGCTATTTTCCTTTGGTAGTGGGGTCTAGAGGAGGCTCGACCAGAGTCGGCACAGGTTTTCAACCATTTTAATGCGGTTGGGTCGTGCTGCCCACTGGTCGTAGCGTAGTTCGGTGCAGATTGCCTCGTAGCGGGCGGTGACGTCTTCGAGGGCGCGCACCATGGCGTTGTCGGTGATGAAGGTGGACACTTCAAGGTTAAGGGAGAAGGAGCGCGGGTCCATATTGGAGGATCCGATGAGCACCATCTCGTTATCAACGTACATGTATTTGGAGTGCAACACGGTCGGTCCGGGGTATTGCAGGATACGCACCCCGGCGGCCAGCAGCGTCTCGTAGTAGGAGCGTTGAGCCATATTGGGTAGGAACTGGTCGCCTTTTTCACATACGATCACGGTCACTTCAATGCCGGAGAACGCGGCGTTCGTCAGTGCCTGCAGCAGCGTTTCGTCGGGTACGAAGTAGGGGGAGCAGATGGTAATGCGCTCTTCGGCGTTATAGATCATGTAGTTGATCAGGCGCAGGTTATTTTCAGTTTCAAAACCGGGACCGGATGGTACTACCTGGGCGCGTACGCCACCGGGGGTGTAGGGGATATTGGCTTCAATTTCTGCCAGCAGCAGCTCATTAGTTTCCGAGTACCAGTCGGAAATAAAGATAGCGTTGAGCTCTTCAACAATGGGGCCGGTGCAGGAGAAAGTGAGGTCTTTCCATTCCAGGCCCTTTTCAATATTGGCCTTCATATCGTAGGAGCGGTGAATGGCGTTCTGCGAACCGGAGAACGCCACCTCACCGTCCACCACGAGCACCTTGCGGTGGTTACGCAAATCCGGGCGCTGCCATTGCAGGCGCCAGGGGCGCAGGGGCAGCATCAGGCGCCATTGGATGCCCGAACGGTCGAGCATGGAGCAGAGCTTGTGGAAGGAGGGGTATTTGCGGCTACCAATATGGTCAATGAGCACGCGCACCTGCACGCCACGCTGGTGGGCGGCGAAGAGGGCATCCCAGAGGACCTTGGTCGCCTCATCATAGGCGGTGATATAGAACTCGAAGTGCACATAGTGGCGCGCGGTGCCAATGCGTTCGGCCATGGCAACCATGGCGGCGTGGTTATCTTCGTGCAGGGTAAAGCGATTGCCACCGACCAGGGGCAACGCGCCGAGCTTATAGTTCAGCTGGCTTGCTACGCGTGCCGCTTCGCTCAGGTCGTCGATGGTGGTCAGGTAGGGGGAATCGCCGGATGCTTCGCGAATCATGTCGTTCATGGCGTGTTGGCGTGCTCGGCGGTATCGGGGTAGGTGGCGGGATCCGAAGATGAGGAAGGCGAGAAAGCCTACGAAGGGGATAAAGAAGATCGCCATAAGCCAGCCGAGCGCCACCACGGGCTTGCGGTTGTAGGGTAGCCAGATGAGCGAGGTGAAGCGGATGAGGATATCAAGAACGAAGATGGTGGTGTTCATCCAGTCGGGGAGGAAACTGAACTGGTTAGGTTGAAAGAAGCTGAAAATATTAATATCCACCTGTCTATTATCCCTATGGGTCGGGTTTTTGCCCTATTGGGTGGCTTTGGTGTTCATCTCAGTGGCACCGGGTGCGGGTCTGCGGTTGCTGGGTGCACTTGCGCAAAGTTTGCAGTAATGCAATAATTGCATCTGTGCAAAATACTCAGTTGTCACCTAAACCCCTACGCGAACGCCGCCGCGCACGCACCTGGCAGGCAATCCACGCCGCAGCCAGCACTCTGGCGGCTACCAAGGGGTTACGCGAAACCACCATTGAACAAATCGCTGAACAAGCCGGGGTATCCACCCGAACCTTCTTCAACTACTTCGCCACCAAAGAAGATGCCATCCTGGGTATATCCACTCTAGAACTGACTGATCAGATGCTTGAACAGGATGCCCAACGCGGCGATAACCGCCTGATTGTTCGCCTCACCCACTTGCTGCTGACCATTGTGCGTGCAGGATTCGGCGGCACAGATATTGAGCAGATCCGCCAGAATATTAACCGCTACCCGGAGCTAATGAATAGGGTCAAGGTGCATAACCATCACGCCGAGAACCTTCTGCGTGACTTCCTGACCCGGGTGGATTGGGAACGCTTCACGACTGCTGGATACCGCGGACCTTTCCCCCTGCATCCTGCCGAGCACGCCCCCGAACCAAACGCAGATCAGCAACAGATGATTGAAAGCATGCTGCACCTGGCAAGCGCCATTCTGCGCCAGGTGCGTTTCGGTGATCAGATTGACGACGTGCACCTGCTCGATACACAAATTCGGGCACTGGCCGATAGCTACACCACGATTTTGACCTACTAAAAATAACCCTACACAAAACGCTAAGGATAATGATGAGCACACAGACAAATCATCAAGAAACTCCGCAGCAGATGAAACAACACCAGATCCGACTCATGTTCTCGGGTCTTGTGATTGTGATGCTGATGTCGGCGCTAAACCAGACGGTTCTGGCGCCCTCCCTGCCCACCATTGTGGGCGAACTGCACGGTGTGGAGCATATGAGTTGGGTGATTACCAGCTTCATTCTGCTCTCCACCATCACCATGCCCGCCTACGGTAAGCTGTCGGATCAGTTTGGCCGCAAGCCCTTCCTAATTTTCGCAATCCTTGCCTTTGCCGCCGGTTCCATTACCGGTGCGCTCGCAAACGATATGACCACCCTGATTATTTCCCGCTCGCTGCAGGGTCTGGGTGGCGGCGGTCTGATGATTCTTTCTCAGTCCGTGATTGCCGATGTGATTCCCGCCCGTGACCGCGGTAAGTATATGGGTATTATCGGTGGCGTGTTTGCGTTCTCGTCGGTAGCCGGCCCGCTGCTGGGTGGTTGGATTACCGAAGGACCGGGTTGGCGTTGGGCGTTCTGGATTAACCTGCCCATGGCTGCCCTGGCGATTGCCGCAGTGATTTTCTTGCTGCCGCACTCTTCCCGTAAGGGTCAGGTTAAGAAGAGTGTTGACTACCTGGGCACGATTATCCTGATGGTGGGTACCTCTGCCCTGGTGTTGGCTACGATTTGGGGCGGTAACCAGTACGCCTGGGATTCTGCTGAGATTATTGGCCTGTTCATTTTCTCTCTGCTGTGCGCCCTGGTGTTTATCCCCGTGGAGCTGCGCGCAGCAGAACCCATTATGCCCATGTACCTGTTCAAGGAACGTAACTTCCTGCTGAGCACCGGCGCATCCTTGGCGCTGGGTATCGCCATGATGGGTTCGGTGGAGTACATCCCCACCTATTTCCAGATGTCGCTGGGCGTGAGCGCAACGGTGGCAGGTTTGCTGTTGATTCCCATGATGGGTGTGCTGCTGGTGGTTTCGATTATTACGGGTCGTCTCGTGTCGAAGACCGGTCGTTATAAGCCGTACCTGGTGACCGGTACTCTGCTGGTGACTTTGGGTCTGTGGCTGCTCTCTACCGCTAATCAGGACACCCCCACCTGGGTTTTCTGCCTGTATCTTGCGGTGATGGGTGCCGGTTTGGGCATGTCCATGCAGTTCTTGACTCTGGTGGTGCAGAATGCGTTCCCGGCGCGTGTGGTGGGTACGGCAACCGCTGCCAATAACTTTTTCCGTCAGGTAGGTTCGACGGTGGGTGCCTCCCTGGTGGGTGGTTTGTTCACCTCGCGCCTGACCTCGTTCTTGACTGAGCGTATGCCGGCGCAGGCTGCCGCTTCTGCCGGTGAGCACGGTACTTCTTCGCTCACTCCTGCGGTGGTGGCGAATCTTCCCGAGCCGATTCACGGCATTATTGTCAGCTCCTATAATGATGCGCTGATGCCGCTCTTCCTGTACCTGGTGCCGCTGGGTGTTATGTCGGCGCTGCTGCTGGTGTTTGTGCGTGAGGATGCTTTGGCTACCACGGTGGATGCTGAGCCGAGCACGACCGATCATCTGGTGCGTTCTGCGGCTACGGGTGCGATTCCGGTGATTGATCCGAATCGTCCGCTCAAGGAGCAGATTCACGGTACGGCTCAGACGGTTGTTGAGCTGGAGGATGAGCAGAAGTAATCTGCGTGGAAGCTAGCTGCTAGCTGGGCATGATAGGGGCGGGGCACGGTACCCCGCCCCTTTGCTATGCTTAAAGACAATATATTAGCTGCACCTAACCAGCTGAAGAATTGAGGATATTATGAAGATTTTGCTCCCCACCTCTATTGAGCTCAATGAAGAGCAATTGAATCTGGCGCCGGATGATACGGTACGCCACTACGATCCCACCCAGCCCATTGCGGACGAGGATACCGACGCAGATGCTGTGGTGATTTGGGGCAATACTACCGAGCAGCTGGCTGATTCGGCCAAGCGTTTGCACAAGGTTGGCCTATTGCAGGCTCTGCTGGCGGGTCCCGATGCGGTGCGTGCGGCCGGTTTCCGTCCCGAGGCTGCTATTTGCTCCGGTGTGGGTCTGCACTCCCTGACCGTTGCCGAGCACGCCCTGGCGCTGACCCTGAACTTTGTGCGTTTCCTACCCACTCTGGCGCAGCGCACCGCAGCCCACGAGTGGGCGGGGGAGCTGGGCGGCCCGCAGCAGCTGCATCCGAGCGATCAGGTGACCACCCTGCTGGATGCCAATGTGCTCATTTGGGGTTTTGGTTCTATTGGTCGCGAGACCGCGCGCCTCTTCTCCGCCTTTGGTGCGAAGGTGACCGGTGTGGCTCGTAGCGCCGGTGAGCGTTATGGCTTCCCGGTGATTGCTACCGAGCAGCTTGATGAGTACCTGCCGAGCACCGATATTTTGGTAATGATCCTGCCGGATTCTCCCGAGACTAAGCAGGCTCTGAATGCTCAGAAGCTCTCCCTGCTGCCCTCGCGCGCCTACCTTGTGAATGTCGGTCGCGGCTCCACCGTGGATGAGGACGCTCTGGTTGAGGCTCTGAACTCGGGTTCTCTTGCCGGTGCCGCCCTGGATGTTGCTAGCGTTGAGCCCCTGCCGGCTGAGTCTACCCTGTGGGATGCGAAGAATATTGTGATTACTCCGCATGCTGCCGGTGGTCGTCCGGTGAACCCTGAGGAGCTGATCGCTCATAATCTGCGCGCCCTGCGCACCGGTGCTGCTCCCAGCCAGTACCGTAATCGTTTTAACGCTTGAGTCTCTTAAGGCTATCTAGCTTGTAGTAGTTATAGTCCGAGCCCCGATACATACACAGTATCGGGGCTCGCTGTGTACGGGGCGCGGTCGCGTACCAGAATATGTAGATATAGCCTAGTGAAGCCGCAGAGCGCCCACCCAGTGTTACGGAATGTTAAAAACCGGTTAAAAGAGTCACTGTGTCTTAAAACGGTAAAAATTTTTTCCGGAGCACCTTAAGTTAGCCCTTAACTCTTCCTTGAAGAAGAGCCAGGCACCCCTAAGTTATCTGTGGATTTCTGTGGATAGAGGTGGATAAACTAGCTGCAGACCCGGCGAAATCCGCAGATTCTCGGGGTGTTTTCGACTTTATGGCTTGTGGATAGCCTCCGGGGCTCCAATGCATAGTCAATGCATAGTTACGCATCTTTAGTGAATGATAATTCCTCTTCCACTCTGCCCGCGCCAAAGAATAGTGTTCAAAGGGCATATTTATGGTCTTGGAGCCCGCGTGTGGGTTTGGTGGATAGCCCCTTAAAAATATAAGATATAAAGAACCGCTCCTAGTGACAGTAATCACGACAGCATCGCCGTGATGCATCGCAGGAGCCACTACACACTGTTAAGTCTTAGATAACCGACCATTCAAGGAGGGGAACCGTCCCATGTTTAGGTACGTCCTCCAGCGCTCGCTGACGTATCTCGTCATGGTGTTTATTACCACCACGATGGGCTACTTCGCAGCAGTTGTTACCCTCAAGCCGGCGCTTGCCGAGCAGGAGAAGGTGCCTCGCCCGTCCCCCGAGCAGGTGAACCGTAACTTCGCTGCGCTGGGTCTCGACCCGGAAATGAGCCCCTGGGACCGCTATGTCCAGTGGCTGACTAATGTTGTGACTAAGTTTGACTGGGGTCGTAGTCCCGATGGTGGCTACGTGAACCAGGAGTTCGGTGACCGCGTCTGGGTTTCCGCTCGACTGATGCTCGCAGCAACTATTCTGACCATTGTTATTGGTGTGGCGCTGGGTGTGTACTCGGCAGCTCGTCAGTACAAGTTTGCTGACCGCGTGCTGACCGGTTACTCCTACCTGGTCTACATCATCCCCGCTCCCGTTGCGTACTTCGTGATTCAGATGGGCGCCATCGAGATTAACGATGCTGCCGGCGAGAAGATCTTCTACGTGACCGGTATTTCTACCCCGGGTGTGACCGGCTTCTGGGATACTCTTATTGACGGTGCGGCGCACTACTTCGTGCCGACTTTCTGTATGACTATCCTGGGTTGGGCGGGTTACCAGATTGCACAGCGCCAGTACCTGCTGGACAACGTCAATGCTGACTTTGTGCGTACTGCACGCGCTAAGGGTCTGACTCGTAACCAGGCGATTACTCGCCACGCTCTGCGTGTCTCCTTCATTCCCGTGGCACAGTCCATCGCGTACCAGATTCCCTACATCTTCGCGGGTGCATTCTTCGCGGAGTCGGTCTTTGCATGGCCCGGTATTGGTAAGTGGTCGATTGAAGCTATTACCCACCAGGATGTAAACGGTGCAACCGCTACCCTGGCATATGGTTCCGTGCTCTTTGCAATCGGCGCCATCATTGCGGATATCGCTACTACTGTCGTTGACCCCCGAGTGAGGATCTCATGAGCCAGGCAACTGAAACTACTGCTCTCCCGGTCGTTCAGGGAGACGATTTCAAGGTCATTAGCAAGAGCTCGATTATCGTTCGCCGATTCCTGCGCAATAAGGCAGCAGTCTTCGGTCTTGCGGTTTTCCTGCTGATGATTCTCTTCGGTTTCTTCGGTCAGTACCTGACCAGCTACAAGCCGACTGATATTGACTTTATGGCACTGGGTGAAGAGCCCAGCGCTGAGCACTGGTTCGGTACGACCAGTGCGGGTAACGACCTGTACGCTCAGATGGTTGAGGCGGTTCGCGTCTCGCTGCTGATCGGTATTTTGGTGGGTACCGTCTCGATCCTGGTGTCCGCTATCTACGGTTGTGTGATGGCGTACTTTGGTGGTTGGGTTGATAAGGTCATGCTCTTCATTCTGGAGACCCTGATCATGGTTCCCTCCCTGCTGATTCTGGCTATTTTGATTAATGGTGAGATCGGTAAGGAAATCCAGAAGACCATGCCCGCGTGGATGCTGCTGTCGATCGTTCTGATTTTCTTCGGCTGGATGGGTCCTGCCCGTCTGATCCGTGCGGTGGCACAGTCCCTGATTACCCGCGACTACGTCAAGGCTGCACGCTACATGGGTGTTCACCCCTTCAAGATTGTGTGGCGTCACCTGGTCCCGAACCTGGGCTCTCTGCTGGTTCTGGACTTCACCCGCGGCATTATGGGTGCGGTGCTCTCTGAGGTTGCGTACTCCTTCATCGGTATCGGTGTGAAGTACCCCAACTACTCCCTGGGTTCGATGATCCAGGCAGCATCCGAGCAGATTAACACTCTGCCCCATATGTTCTGGTTCCCGGTGTTCTTCTTCTTCCTGCTGGTGGGTCCGCTGGCTCTGATGAACGACGGCCTGCGCGATGCCTTCGACCCGACCTCCATGTCTGTCGGTAGCATCAAGAAGTCCAAGAAGAAGGACGAGGACAAGAAGTCCGATTCTAAGGAAGAAAAGCAGCTGGCTGCCGCTGGCGCTAAGGAGGCGAAGAACTAATGAGCACTTCTCCGGTTCTAAGCGTTAAGGACCTCAACGTCCGATTCAACACCGAGAACGGTGTGGTGCACGCAGTGCGCGGTGTGGACTTCGACCTGTACGCGGGTAAGACCCTGGGTATTGTGGGCGAGTCCGGTTCGGGTAAGTCCGTTGCCTCGATGGCGATTATGGGTCTGCACCCGACCACCGCAGATATTACCGGTTCCATTAAGTACAATGGCACCGAGCTGCTGGGTCTGAGCGATAAGCAGATGTGTGAGTACCGTGGTAAGCACATTTCCATGGTGTTCCAGGATCCGCTGTCCTCGCTGACCCCCGTGTACACCATTGGTGACCAGATTGCCGAGGTGCTCAAGGTCCACAATAAGGGCATGAGCAAGCAGGCCATTAAGGCTCGCTCTATTGAGCTGATGCGTATGGTCGGCATTCCCTCTCCCGAGAGCCGTCTGCGTTCCTTCCCTCACGAGTTCTCCGGCGGTATGCGTCAGCGCATTATGATCGCAATGGCTATTGCGAACGACCCGCGCGTGCTGATTGCCGATGAGCCCACCACTGCACTGGATGTGACCATCCAGGCGCAGGTGCTGGAGGTTATGGAAAAGGCTCAGGAAGAGACCGGCGCAGCAACCATTATGATTACCCACGACCTGGGTGTGGTTGCCGGTATGGCCGATGACATTCTGGTGATGTACGCCGGTCGCCCGGTGGAAAAGGCAAAGGCTGAGGATCTGTACAACAACCCCAGCCACCCCTACACCATTGGTCTGCTGGGTGCGGTTCCTCGTGTGGACCGCTCCGATAAGGTCTCCCTGGTGCCCATTGAGGGTACTCCTCCGAACCTGATCAAGCCGGTTGAGCACTGCTCCTTCCGCCCGCGCTGCCCCATCGCTAAGAGCGGTGGCCAGTGCTGCCAGGATGAGCACGGCGAGCCCGAGCTGCAGCTGGTTCCCGGTGCTGGCGAGGGTCACTATTCCTCGGCAACTATTGCTCCGGAGCTCAAGGGCAAGACCGCAGAGGACCTCTATGTCATCCCCGAGACCCCTGTCTCCAAGTTCGACGATATTCCGCGCGAAGAGCGTAAGCCCGTGCTGGAGGTGCGCAATGTCAAGAAGCACTTCCCGCTGACTAAGGGCGCGCTGATTAAGAAGCGTGTGGGTACCGTCAAGGCTGTGAACGGCGTATCCTTCGATATCCGCGAGGGTGAGTGCTTCTCCATCGTGGGTGAGTCCGGTTGTGGTAAGACCACCACTCTGCTGGAAATCATGGAGTTCAGCCCCAAGACCGACGGCGAGATTCTGATTGACGGTGTCTCCACTAAGGACCACAAGTCTGCTAGGGAGATTTTGGATCTGCGTAAGAACCAGCAGATGGTCTTCCAGGATCCGACCGGTGCACTGGATCCGCGCTTTACCGTGTACGAGGTGCTGGCTGAGCCCCTGGAGAACCAGGGTATGTCCACCAAGGATATTAAGAAGCGCGTGATTGAGCTGATGAAGACCGTGGGTCTGCAGCCCGACCATGTGAACCGCTTCCCGAACCAGTTCTCGGGTGGTCAGCGTCAGCGTATTGGTATTGCGCGTGCATTGGCTGTGAACCCCAAGCTGGTGGTTCTGGATGAGCCCGTGTCTGCACTGGACGTGTCCGTGCAGGCTGGTGTGATTAACCTGCTCGAGGAGCTGCGCGCTAATCTGGGTCTGAGCTACCTGATGGTTGCTCACGACCTGGCGGTGATTCGCCACGCATCCGACCGTGTTGCTGTGATGTACCTGGGTCGTATTGTGGAAATCGGTCATGTGGACGAGGTCTTCGACCGCCCGATTCACCCCTACACCAAGGCTCTGCTCTCGGCTATTCCGGTTCCCGATCCGGAGGTTGAGGCTAACCGTCACCGTATTATGCTTGAGGGCGATCTGCCGACTCCGGTGAACGCTCCTAAGGGCTGTGGCTTCTCTAGCCGTTGCCCGATTTTCAAGCTGCTGCCCGAGGATAAGAAGCAGAAGTGCTTGGCTGAGCTGCCCGATGTTGTCGAGGTAGAGGGTCAGGATCACGGCTACGCATGCTTCTTCCCGGATGGCCCGGAAGCTGAGCAGGCTTTTGCCGGTAGCACCGTGAGCGCGGCATCCGCTCACACTGTGGCTGGCTAGTCTCTACGGCCTGTCAAAGCCCCGCTGTGGATTCTCAAAGATCCGCGGCGGGGCTTTATCGTGTCCTAAATGTGGGCTCGGCGTGTTGCGGGTAGAAAGAATGGGACAGTAGTGCCTCATGCAGAGTATGTATAGATATGTGATGTAGGTTTATGACCTGCATTTATGAGCTGAATAACTGAGTGCATAACTGTATAGAGTCCGTATAGCGAGATTTTAGGGAATCTTTGAAATATTTATGTACTTGACCGTACAGACATGAGGTAGTATTGTGATATCAACCGCATCCCGGACGGTGAGGTTACACACATGCAGAGTATTGCCATGACAGCGATACTGCTACCCAAGGAGATACAAATGACCACTCAGATGTTTAACCGTCGTACCGTATTGGGCGGCACCGCAGCATTGGGCGCTGCGGGCATGCTGGTTGCCTGCGGTAAGAAGAGTTCCTCCACTGAGGAAAAGCAGGTGTTGGGCGCTGATTCTGACATCAAGAACCTGTACAACATTAATGAAAAGGATCCCAAGACCCTCAAGCAGGGCGGTGAGCTGAACCTGTCCATTGGTGGCCTGGGTCCGGACTATAACGTCCGCAGCACTAACGGTAATTCTTCCTACGTGCTCGATGTTATCGCTCCCGTTCACGCCGCTAGTGTATGGATCACCAACTTTGCTGGTGAATATGTTCTGGATAAGAACTTTTGCCTGGACTTCTCCGAAACCGAGGAGAATGGCAAGCAGATTCTGACCTACACCATGAACCCCAAGGCTAACTTTAATGACGGTACCCCCATTGACGTTGATGCCTTTGAAGCAACCTGGCAGATTCAGAAGAGTAGCGACGGTGACTACAAGATTGCTGCTGTGGGCTTCTACGACCGCGTGGAGTCCGTGGAAGCAGTGGGCGGCGATAAGCGCAAGGTTAAGGTGACCATGGCTGAGCCTGCATACCCCTCCACCGACCTCTTCACCTATTTCCTGCACCCGAAGATGAAGGATCCGGAGCTCTTCAACAACGGCTTTAATAACAACCTGCACGATGAGCTGGGCGCAGGACCCTTCAAGGTAGGTAAGTTGGATACCTCCGCTAAGGTGCTTACCCTGGTTCCCAATGAGAAGTGGTGGGGTAATAAGCCGCGTCTGGATAAGATTGTCTTCCGTGAAATGGATCCCGCAGCATCTCGCGCAGCACTGAAGAATGGCGAAATTGATGCTCTGGCTACCAGTTCTTCCTCGACCTACATGGAGATTAACGGCACCAAGGGTACCGAAACCCGTAAGGGTCAGCATCTCTACGCGGGTGGTCTGAACATTAACCCCAAGCGTGTTGAGGATCAGAAGGTGCGTAAGGCAATCTTCGTTGGTACCAACCGTGCCGCTTTGGCAAATATCTGGTTCAAGGGTCTGCCCTACGAGGAGAAGGTTCCCGGTTCGATGATTTTGCTGCCCTTCTCTAAGAACTACCGCGATAACTTCCCGACTGCTGCAGATAATGATCGTATTAAGGCGGCTCAGAAGATTCTGGAGGATGCTGGTTACACCAAGAGCGGTGACTACTACCAGAAGGATGGTAAGAACGCGAAGGCAACTATCACCATCTTCGGCGATACTCCCGCTTCGAATGCACAGGCTCAGACCTTTGTTCAGAATATGAAGGAAATCGGTATTGAGAGCGGTATTGATAACCAGCCTTTGAGTGCATTCAGCACTGTGGTTGCTTCGAAGTCTTACGATATTGCTGTATCTGGTTATGGCGTCTCTCAGGATCCCACCGCTGCAACCAAGTACTTCTACTCTCGTGAAGACCAGGACGGTGTGGGCACCGCCGAGATTGACGAGATGATTAAGAAGATGCTGCTGGAGAAGGATAACGATAAGCGCGCCCAGCTGTGCAACGACATTGAGAAGAAGCACATGGAGGATGTCTCCACCCTGGGCTCTGTGCAGAATGGCCCTGACTTCGTGGTCTGCAAGCAGAAGCTGGCAAACTACGGTGCATTCCTCTTCGCTTCCACGGTATGGGAGAACGTTGGCTGGGAGGAGTAAGCCGATAGCTTTCTAATCTAGAGATATTGAGGCGAGTTATACGACCGCTTTGCGGATTACCATTCGATAGTCCGCAGAGTGGAAGTGTGACTCGCCTTAATGTTTATCTATGCATAACATGAATGTCATATTCCGTAAAAAATAGTCAATTACGGTGAAATATTTGCTGAAACTCCTAAATTCTTGCAGAAATGCCCCTATAATAGTGATATGGAACTCACTCGTGTCAGTGGGAACCCACATCAACTCTGTAGAAGAAAGTATGGGACTTTCTGCCCCAAGGAGGAGCAATGACTCACGCAATTACTCGCCGTACCGCTCTGGCTGGCACCGCAACCGCAGGCGCCGCTGCCCTGCTGGTAGGTTGCGCCAAGAAGAACAACGAAGAGACGAAGAATATCGCCGACTCCAGCACCGATATTAAGGAGCTCTACGATATTAACGAGCAGCCCGTTTCGGCTCTGAAGCAGGGTGGCACCCTGGTTCTGTCCATTACCGCGCTGGGCCCGGACTTTAATACCTGGTCCGCATCGGGCAATAGCTCGTACACCTCCACCGTTATGTCGCCCATGCGTAACGCCAGCTTCTGGCAGACCCTCCCGGACGGCTCGGAAGTGCTGAATAAGGCATATTGCGAATCCTTCGAGCAGAAGATTGAAGGCTCCAAGGAAATCCTGACCTACAAGCTGAACAAGCAGGCAGTCTTCAACGACGGCACCCCCGTGGATATTGACGCTATGCGCACCACCTGGGAAGTTAAGCGGGATGAAGAAGGCCCCTGGAAGATTGAGGGCAGCGAGCTCTACGGCAAGATCGAGAGCATTGAAGCCATTGACGGCGATAACTTCCACGTGAAGGTCGTCTGTAAGGAACCCGCATACCCCGTGCAGAACCTCTTTAGCGAAATTATGCACCCGTCCATGCGCGACCCTGAGCTGTTCAACAATGGCTATGTGAATAACCCGCACCCCGAATACTGCTCGGGTCCCTTCAAGCTGGAAAGCCTGAACACCGGTGAGAAGGTTATGACCCTGGTACCCAACGAGAAGTGGTGGGGCGATAAGCCCGTGCTGGATAAGATTATCTTCCGCCAGATGGAACCCCAGGCAGCTCGTGCAGCACTGAAGAACGGCGAAATTGACGCCGTGGCTACCGGCACCGCCGCGGGCTACAACGAGCTCAAGGACACCGCGGGCACCGTGGTGCGCAGGGGCCAGTACCTCTTTGCGGGCGGTTTGAACATCAACCCCAAGCGTGTTGAGGATCAGAAGGTGCGCAAGGCAATCTTCGTCGGTACCGACCGTGAGAACCTGGGTAAGATTCGCTTCCAGGGCCTACCCTATAAGGAAAAGGTCTCCGGCTCGATGGTTATGATGCCCTTCAACAAGAACTACCGCTACAACTTCCCGGTAGAAACCAAGGACGTCTCCCAGGCACAGAAGATCCTGGAAGGCGCAGGCTACACCAAGAATGGTGACTACTACGCAAAGGACGGCAAGAACGTCAAGGTCAGCATCACCATCTTCGGCGATACCGCTGTGAACAACAGCATGGCTCAGGCATTCGTGCAGAATATGAAGGAAATTGGCATTGAATGCGGCATTGACCAGCAGCCCAATAGCGCCTTCTCCAAGGTCGTCGGTAATAAGGACTACGATATTACCTTCTCCGGTTATAGCGTGTCCTCCGACCCGACCATCGGCACCAAGCAGTTCTACTACCGCAAGGAAAACGATGGTGTGGGTACCGCAGAGATTGATGCCATGATCGAAAAGATGCTCACCGAGCCGGACGACGTTAAGCGCGCCCAGCTGTGCAATGATATCGAGAAGAAGCATATGGACGAGGTCTGCACCCTGGGTACCTCCTTCAACGGCCCGGACTACGTGATCGTCAAGGAAAAGCTGGCGAACTACGGTTCCTTCCTCTACGCACGTAACGCTCAGATTCCCTGGGTTAAGATCGGCTGGATGAAGTAAACCCCGGTGCATGAGCCGCAGGTCAGCGGGGCAACGGCATAGTGTTTGCCCGAGCTCGCCGCCCCCGCCTCCTGCGCTCGCCCGGTCAAACGTGCGGAATATCCGTGGGCACTGAAAAAGTTGCCATAAAGAGTTAATCCGTATGCTGAGATTAAGCACCCCCGCAGAGTGCGGGGGTGCTTAAAGCCGTGTATAAACGTGCATGTTAGGAGAAAGACCGCCCGCAGGCGGAGATACCCTCTAACACTCACTATCTTTCACAGTTTGAGAGATACCGCGGTACAGAGCGGTATCCTCGTACAGCCAAGGAGAAGTAGCATGAGCAGCTACATTGTTAACCGTCGTACCGTACTGGGTGGTTCCGCAGCTTTGGGCGCAGCAGGTCTGCTGGCAGCCTGTGGCAAGAAGAACACCGAGGCAAAGCAGAGCCTGGACGAAAACACCGATGTGAAGAGTGTTTTCAACATTAACGAGCAGCCCGTCTCCGCACTCAAGAACGGTGGCGAGCTGAATCTGGCGCTGACCGCTATGGGCTCCGACTTTAACCAGTGGTCCCTCTCCGGTGGTATTGCAGATATTCGCACCGCCCTCTCCCCGGTCTACACCGCGGGCGCATGGATCTCTAAGTACGACGGCACCCCCGTGTTGAACACCAACTTCGTTCAGGCATGCGAAGAGAGCGAAGAAGCGGGCAAGCAGGTCATCACCTACACCCTGAACCCCAAGGCTAAGTTCAACGACGGTACCGACTTCGACGTTGAAGCATTCAAGGCTACCTGGCAGATTAAGCGCGTTGCTGCGGGCGACTACAAGATTCTGACCCCGGAAATGTACCCTCAGATTGAGAGCGTTGAGGCGGTAGATGGCGACACCAAGAAGGTCAAGGTCACCTTCTCCACCCCCTACTATCCGGTCTCCGAAATCTTCAGCCTGATCATGCACCCCAAGATGACGGATAAGGAACTGTTCAACAACGGCTTTGTGAACGAACCCCACTCCGAGCTGGCAGCAGGCCCCTTCAAGGTGGAGAAGTGGGATACCTCCGCTAAGGTTCTCTCCCTGGTTCCCAACGAGAACTGGTGGGGAGATAAGCCCATGCTCTCCAAGATTAACTTCCGCTCCATGGAATTGAGCGCAGCGCGAGCAGCATTCAAGAACGGCGAGCTGGACGCCATGGCTGCAAATAGCGCGGCAAGCTACACCGAGCTCAACGGCACCAATGGTACCGATACCCGCAAGGGCCAGTACCTCTTCGCTGGTGGTCTGATGCTCAACCCCAAGAAGATTGAAGACGCAGCAGTGCGCAAGGCAATCTTCCTGGGTACTGACCGTGAGGCACTGGCAAAGATCCGTTTCCAGAACATGCCCTACGAAGAGAAGCTCTCCGGCTCCATGATTCAGCTGCCGCTGAGCAAGAACTACCGCGATAACTACCCCAAGCCCGATGGCGACGCAAAGAGCGCCGTGGCGAAGGTGCTGGAAGCAGCAGGCTACACCAAGTCCGGCGACTACTACGCCAAGGACGGCAACCCCCTGAAGATTTCCTTCACCGTCTTCGGCGACACTGCAGTGAACACCGCAACCGCGCAGACCTTCGCGAAGAATATGCAGGCGGTGGGTATTGACTGCGAGGTGGACACCCAGGCACCCACGAACTTCTCCAAGGTGATGTCAAATAAGGAATACCACGTGGCTCTCTCCGGCTACGGCGTATCCGCAGACCCCACCGTTGCAACCGCACAGTTCTACCTGAGCACCGATAATAACGGCGTGGGTAACGCAGAAATTGACGAGATGATCAAGAAGATGCAGGTCGAAAAGGACGACGCAAAGCGCGCCGCACTGTGCAACGACATTGAGAAGAAGCACATGGACGAGGTGTCCGTCATGGGTACCCTGTTCAACGGCCCGAACTTCGTGGTCTGCAAGAAGGACCTGGCGAACTATGGTGCGTTCCTCTTTGAGACCATCGACTGGACCAAGGTTGGTTGGCAGAAGTAATAGACGTATCTCTAGTCTAGATACGCTGTCAATGGCGTAAAGGGGTGGGTTTCCATAAGGGGAACCCGCCCCTTTTGGGCTCCTGGGTCATATATCTTCTTACTAATGCATATATTTGCAGAGGTGTAGCTCACATTGGTATACTGAAGGGACAAAGACGTAACACTCAGGAGAAACTATGATTCGTCAACGATGGGCACAATATATAGAATCTGTTAAAGAGGATAATGCTCAAAATATTAATCTCCGCGACGATGAATGGACTCAAGAAAGTACACGGCGCACCATAATACGCGGCTGCGGATTAGAGCCCCTGATATATCACCGCGCTAGAGCGCGTGATTATGCTGTACGTTCCTTAGCTATTATTCCTCTGTGTGCTATATATCTTTATATTAAAAATATCTGGGCCTATGATGGCTCCAGTACCGAGTCGATGATTGCCCTCATGCCTTCCAGTCTGCACGTTAACCGCCAGTCGTGGGCGGTGGGGCATATGCCGCAAGCTCTGCCGTCAACGGCGATAGTTTTTCTGCTGATTATCCTCATGATGGCGGTTATTAAAATAACCGATACGCGAGCCGGAGGACAAAATTTTAAACCTCCCCTGGATTTTCGCGGATCAATTATTATTATCAGCTGGCTGGTGCGCAGTGGTTGGGGCACCGTGCTGGGTGCGGCAACCTATGTGCTGATGCTCAGCACCATTGCCGATCGCGCAGCCCCCAGCTTCCCCTGGTGGGCACTGGCTCAATTTATTCTCTTCTGCCTGGCGGCGTGCATGGTGATGCTGGTTGCTTGGGGCGGGCTCTATAGAATCTACTGGCTGGAATCAAACCGCGGCATGCTAGATTATTTGAAATCTAAGGACCTATATACGGGGGAGTTTTAGACAGGTTCCCCGAGCCCCTGGATAGACAATCAGCGGGGGAGAAGTATCAGGTGCTGAAAAATATTCCAGCTTAGTGTGAGCCTGTGCTTAAAGCTTAGCTACACCTTGCCCCTCACGCCTAAAAGCGATAAAGTTACCGGGTACTGATGAAATGCAGTGCCCGGTTTACCGTGCACAAGGCATTTCGGAGCAGCACACAGGGTTGTTACTGGTCAAGCAGGCAAGACCTGAGGAGCTTAGAGTAAAACCGGTATACGGCATAGCCGTAGAGACGGGCTACTAGGCACACCTCGGGTCTTTTTCGTTTTTCGGGGCTTGTGACCGGGCAATGCGATGCGCTGCCCCATCGTTATCTATCCATATATTCATCCAAGGAATAATCGTGAAAAACCGTGAACTTGGCGAGAAGATTCTCGAGGGCCTGGGCGGCCCCGAGAACATTGCGCACTTTACCCACTGCGCAACCCGCCTGCGCGTGACCCCCGCCGACAATGGCAAGGTCAACAAGGAAGAGATTGAGAAGCTGCCCGGTGTGCTCTCCGTAATCGAGCAGTCCGGACAGACTCAGGTTGTGCTCGGCGAGCGTGTGGAAGCTGTCTACAATGAAATCCACGACCTGCCCAGCATGAAGAATGTTGACGAAGGTGAAGTAGCAGCCAATGGCAAGAAGGCCGGCTGGCTGACCAACGTCTTCGATGTACTCTCCGACTCCTTCCGCCCGATTCTGTGGGCACTGCTGGGTACCTCCATGGTGCTGACTCTGATCGTGTTCCTGCAGCAGCTGGGCTTCTTTGGCCAGTATGTTGACCTGACCGGTCAGAGCGTTAATATCGACATTATTAACGGTGCCCGTCTGAGTGATGAAGCAGCCGCAGCCGAGCTGAACAAGCAGTGGATGCAGCAGTTCGCTTTCTGGTACATCCTCAAGGCAGCGTCCCTGTCGGTGCTGAACTTCATGCCCATTATGCTCGGTGCTACCGCTGCTAAGCGCCTGGGTGCAAATATGTGGGTTGGTGCCGCTATCCCCGCAGCTCTGATGACCGGTACTTTCACCGATCTGGCTGCACTGGCTGATAAGAATAGCCATATTCTCAATGTTCCCTTCTTCGGTCTTGACCTGCCGCTGTACGCATTCTCGTACACCGGCCAGATTTTCCCGCCGCTGCTGGCTGCCGCTCTGCTGGCACCGCTTGAGCGTTTCCTGAAGAAGGTTATCCCGAACATGCTGCAGATGGTCTTCGTGCCCATGATCTCTGTGATGGTCCTGGTGCCGCTGACCGCTTTTGTGGTGGGCCCGATCGGTATTCTGGTTGCTCAGTCCATCTCTGATTTCCTGGGCGCTATTAACACCGTTGCTCCCTGGGCTGTTGGTGGTCTGATTGCGGGTCTGTACCTGTTCATGGTGCCGCTGGGTCTGCACTGGCCGCTGAATGCTGTCATGATTTCTAACCTGCAGGTTAATGGTTTCGACTTTATTCAGTCCCCGATGGGTGCCTACAACTTCGCTGTGTTCGGCGTGGTGACCGGTGTGGCTATTCGCGCTACTAAGGATCGCGAGCTGCGCCAGACTGCTATTGGTGCCTCCATGTCCGGTCTGCTGGGTGGTATTTCTGAGCCTTCCCTGTACGGTGTGGTGCTGCGCTACAAGCGTGTCTTCCCGATTATTCTGGTTCCGGCAATTATTGGCGGTATGACCATTTCGGCACTGGGTGTTAAGTCTTACGCCTTCGCATTTACTTCCCTGCTGTCCATTCCGGCAATGCAGCCCTGGTTCTTCTACATTATTGGTCTGGCTATTGCCTTCTTTGGCGCAATGTTTGGTGTGATCCTTTTCGGTTACGAGTCCAAGCCTAAGGCTGATGTTGCTGCTGAATCTAAGCATGCTGAAAAGGCAGCTGAAGCTGCTACGTCTGAGCCGGCAGCTGAGGCTAAGCCTGCTGCTGCCGCTGTGGCAGCTGAGGAGCCTACGGCTGCTGAGGTGTTCGAGCTGACCGCTCCTCTGGAGGGTACCGCTGTAGCTCTCTCCGAGGTTCCCGACCCGATCTTCGCGGGTGAGAAGCTGGGTAAGGGCGTTGCTATTGAGCCCAGCGGCAATACCGTGTTCGCTCCCGCTGCCGCTAAGGTGAGCGCTACTCTGCCTTCGGGCCACGCTGTGGGTCTGAAGCTGGAGTCCGGTGTTGAGCTGCTGATTCACGTGGGCCTGGATACTGTGAACCTGAACGGTGAGGGCTTTGAGGTGAAGGTCAAGAAGGGCGATATGGTTGCCCCCGGCGATGAGCTGATTGTCTTTGACCCCGAGGTCATTAAGGCAGCCGGCTACCCGCTGATCACTCCGGTGATTGTGACCAATACCGTGAAGTTTGCGGAGGTTCAGGGCCTGCCTGGCGTGGCGGATGCTGATCACACCGTGATTAAGGTGACCACCAAGTAGAGATAAATCTACAGGGTACTGTGGGGCGCGAGTGCTACTCGCGCCCCATGTGTTTAAGTAGGGGAGTGTGTTCTGAGTGCCTGTGGAGGTCTACGGTCAAGGGCGAGTATATGAGGCATTATGACGTGACCCTTGACACGGGACGTGATGTTGGTCTAATCTAAATATGAGGCTTGGTAGGGACCCTTACGTAGAGTATTAGCCATGGTGCTAATTGATTTAAGGATGAATCATGCGATACATGAAGATGAGTACCGCCTCTGTAAAGGCGGTAACTGCACTGTTGTTGGCCTTCTGGATGCTTCTGGCGGGTTCTTGTCCGTCCAACGCTTCGAATGTTTCGACTTCTGGGGACTCAGTGGGTATCCATGAGGCTTTGCGTGCTTCAGGTTTTTCTGTGCTTGATCCCCAGGAGATTATTCAGCAGGATATTCAGCGTAATCCTCGTGAGTTTGCAGAGAAATTGGAAATGTTGCGTTCTAGCAATGCCCTGATGGATCTATATCGTGATGCAGAAAATCAGAATGCAGTTGACGAGAATCTTAGATTTCTTGCTGCAGCCTCGTCAAAGCAGCAAGTGATTAACTTCCTGCAGAAAACTGAAGGTAAGAAATTTCTGATTCCTGCATATGTAACAACGAGTGCAGATATTCAGCTTGTTGATGCTGAAGAGTTCTTAGTTGTGCTACCTCAAGGTCTTGACTGTCCTGCAGCATGGGTAGCAGCATTCGCTTATTTCGCTGCAACTGAAATGACCTGTATTCCTGTTGGTCTGTTGACTGGAGGAGTTGGTGGATTTATCTGTAACGGTATATTCTTTGCGATTGGCAATCTTCCCGATTTCAACAAGGCATGTCGTAAGTAATATTTTGGGTGGTGAAGATGAGGATAGTGGCGGTTTGGGTTATCTCGTTTGTGTTCTATGTCGTCATCGCCTGGGCAATGGGGCGAGTGCATAGTATTGCCGATATGGATCTGGGTCTGCTTGCTGCCTCTATGACAACTATGGGGTATATGTTCTATAGAAAGGACCGTTCTTAACTGATCCGTGAAAGACTGTGGGGCGCGAGTGCTACTTGCGCCCCACGGCTTTTAAGCGGGGGATGCGTTGGATGGGAGCGCCTGAAACTCTGTAGCCTATCGTCGGCACCGAGGAAATATGACTATATATTACGTGACCCTTGACACTCTATGTGACCTGTGTCTATTATAGTCTCATGGACTCGCTCCAGGGTCCATAGCGTATACCGACATACGCTCCACACAGGCAATCATGTCGTTGCCTCTGATTGTTAGGAGAACATCGTGTTCGTCATCTACACCCCGATCAATCGCATCCAGCCCCGCGACCTGCTGTGCATCTCTGAAATCTGTGCACACTAGAAGCGCTTTCTACACTACTTTCCTATGTCTAACCCGCATATCTTTGCGGGACTCTTAAGCGTTATCTCTAACCTTGCGCTGTATTGCCGCTTTCTGCTGAGCTGCCTATGAATTGAGTACATTCTCTGTTTATGCTGCGCTGCTGGGTGGCCCTATATACTCATGCGCCACGAGATCCTAACGCTCTCATTCGCGTATTAGTGTGCATGCTGCAAAACCTCCATCTATTGTGTGCCGTCTACGGCACGGAAAGGTGAGCATCATGAATGCACGTACTATGCTCAAAAATAATAAGCCGCTGCGTCAGGTCACATGTGCAATCGGAGCAAACCAGCTCTCAGACTCCATGAGCTATATAACAATCCCGCTCATGGTTGTATTCATGACTGGACGCCCCGAAGATGCCTCCATTCTCCTGGCAGTCGTTAGCATTCTTGCAATGATTGTTGATATTTTCGCCGGAACTCTCGTTGACCGGATTAAGCCCACCCGAGCCCTCGCCATTTCCTGTGCCGGTCAGGCGCTCTTCTGGGCACTCATTGCAGGCTGCGTGGCGGGTAATATCTCTTCACTGTGGATTCTCGGCGCCATCCTGAGCGCTGCGGCAATCATCTCTCGATTCGACTACCCCAGCGAGCAGGCAATTATTGCTCGTGTGGTAAAAACTGAAGATCTTGGATACGCTGCCGGTTTGGGTGAAACTCGATTCTCCGCAGCGAACCTGCTCGGTGGCCCCATTGCTGGTGCCATTGCTGCGCTCTCCATTGGACTACTTGCCTGGGCGCATAGTTTGATCAATCTGATTGCATGGATCGTTGCACCAGGTGGGAAAGATGTACAGGCAGCCCGTGCAGCACTCGGTCAGGATAGTGAAGTACCCGCAGAAGAAGCCGTCAGTTTCTTTGAAGATCTGAAAATTGGATTCCGCTATGTTTTTAAAGATAAGGTTCTGGTTGCTATTGCCTTTGTTGCCTGCTTTGCTAACTTTGGTGCAACGGGCATGCCGCTCAGCTTTATCTACTACTACAACCAAGAAGGAATCCCCGGTTGGCAGCTGGGAGTCTTTGCCAGCCTCTTCGGTGGTGGAGTCCTGCTCGGATCCTTCTTTGTTGGTAAGCTGACTGAACGTTTCACGCTGGGAACTCTGGGTATTATTGCTCTGGGCACGATGGTCCTTAGCTACAGCGCAAGTGTTATCAGTGCTCAAAACTTCTGGGCAACCAGCGCAGTTCTTTTCATTGCGGGTATCCCCCTGCCGGCTTTTAACTCGGCAATTATCAGCTATATTAATGCCTCGACTCCTGTGGAGTATGTGGGTCGCGTGCACTCTGCACAGGGTATTCCTAATATGATCCTGACTCCTGTGGCAACCTTATTGGCAGGTTTCCTCTACGTTGCCTGGGGTATTGAAAACACCGCCCTGTTCTATGCCAGCTTTATGGTGCTTGCCTTTGTGTTGATGATCAGTCAGCGTGGATTGCGTACCCTGCCCAAGCTTGCCGATATGGGTGAGGGTGAGAGTGAAGAGCAGCCTGAAAAAGAAGTGGCTGAGGTTGTAGAAGCGTAATATACCGCGGTATATCGATAGGTGCACATCCCACAATGTCCGCTATGTGGTCATTGTGGGATGTGTGTCTTTAAGGATAACTTTCCCGTATTCATGGGAATCTAGAGGGTGTCAGGTAGTGAAACAAGTTCCATATGTATAAATATTTTATAAAAACCATAGATAAGCGCGTCCCGGTTCACACTGAGTGCTCCGAGTGGTATATACTCTTCCCATGAGCTAGCACACTACATTGCAGGTAGGTTCTAGCAACGCTCCCTTCCCTGACGTAA
This sequence comes from Rothia sp. (in: high G+C Gram-positive bacteria), assembly GCF_030540545.1. Taxonomy (GTDB): domain Bacteria; phylum Actinomycetota; class Actinomycetes; order Actinomycetales; family Micrococcaceae; genus Rothia. The sequence continues at coordinate 146,475 of NZ_JAUNVZ010000004.1, forward strand.
GGGTGCATCCTAACTTATGGAGGAAAATCATGACTATTTCGGTAAATCGCCGTACTATTCTGACCGGTACTGTAGCTCTCGGTACTGTTGGTCTCCTTGCTGCATGTGGTTCCAAGAAGGACAACAGCAGCCTCTCCGGCTCCGGAGCGAGCAATGCTGAAGAAGCATACAAGAACATCAATATTAACGAACAGCCCCACAGCAATCTGAAGCAGGGTGGCGAGCTGCGCCTCTCCATCGCCGCTATGGGCCCCAACTTTAATACTCTGACCCAGTCCGGCTACACCAGTAGCAATATTGAGGTTTTGAGCGCCATTAACATCCCTTCGGGCGCTGGTTTCTACAACACCACTCCCCGTGGTGACTCCGAGCCGAACTCTGACTTTATCAGCGACTACAAGGCTGAAACCAAGGACGGCGTGCAGGTCGTAACTTACCGCATTAATAAGAAGGCGAAGTTCAACGACGGCACCCCCATTGATATTGACGCAGTTCAGGCATTCTGGGATATCTACAAGGGTGGATCTGACGCCGGTTACCAGCTCTACGACGATCCGGCATGGCAGAACCTTGCATCTCTGGAAGCTGTAGATGGCGATAAGTACCACATCAAGGCAACCTCTAAGACCCCGTGGTACCCCACAGACGGCCTCTATGCACGAGCAGTACACCCTGCACTGAAGGATGTGCAGCTCTTCAACGAAGGCTTTAACAACAAGATGGACGATAAGTACTTCGCAGGCCCCTACCGTTTGGATAACTGGGACTCCAGTGCTAAGGTAATGACCCTCAAGCCCAACCCGAATTGGTGGGGCGAGAACAAGGCAGCACTGGATAAGATTATTTGGCGTCAGCTGGATGCTGAAGCACAGCGTGCAGCCATCAAGAATGATGAAATTGACGCTCTGGGCTTCACCGGTGCTGCAACCTACCAGGCTGTGAAGGATATTAAGAACACCGAAATCCGTAACGGTCAGTCTATCGGTGTGAAGTGGCTGGAACTGAACCCTGCATCCATCACCGATTTGCAGCTGCGTCGCGCAGTCTTTGCGGCTGTGGATCGCGAGCAGCTGGCAAAGCCCTCCTTCAGCCCCGTTGGTTGGAGCGAGAAGGTTCCCGGTTCCAATATTGCGATGGCATTCCAGCGCGGCTACAACGATAACTTCAGCGCAGCAGTACCCGAGAAGGGCGCGGATGCAGCAAAGAAGATTCTGGAAGCAGCAGGCTACACCAAGTCCGGCGACTACTACCAGAAGGACGGCAAGACCGCAGAATTTGCTGTCACCACCTTCGGCAGTGACCCCATCACCAATGCTGTCTTCCAGGCTCTGGAAGGTCAGTTGAAGGCTGCTGGTATTAAGGTCACCAATGACGTGCAGCCGGTGGCAAGCTCGAACTCCATCATCGGTACCAAGCAGTACGCTGCGGTCTTCAGCGGTTTGACCATTGCAACCGACCCGGCCAACACCGCACTGTACATCTACGACTCGACCTACTACCGCGGTATTGGTGACCCCGAGGTTGATGAGATTTGCCGCTCCATCTCCACCGTGGAGAGCCGTGACGAGCAGCTGGCTAACGCTAATAAGGCTGAGAAGCTGCACAATGAGCGCGTGGCAATCTATATCCCCTACGGTAACGGCCCCTCGTACATGGTCGTCAAGAAGGGACTGGCAAACTACGGTCCGTCCCTGTTCAAGATGGCATATAACGATGCCTCCTACTGGACTATGGTGGGCTGGCAGAAGTAATCTGCCGCTTTCCAGCAGGGTGGATACCCCTACCTGACCTGTATTCGGGGTATCCACCGGGAGCTGCGGTGCGGCACTGACCTTTGCCCGGAGCACCTCTGCAAAACCTACTGAATCTCCATAAGTAGCCACTGATACCCCGATGTGTACACACACCGGGGTATCAGTGGCTTAACGCTGCCCAGCACTACGGCACGATGCCAAGGGGCGGGTGTACGTGAACACGTGCACCCGCCCCTTGACGATTAGAGTTTCTAGAGGATCCGGTCCTTAGCCGCGAGCCTTAGACTTCTTCGGGACAAAGCTCATCGAAGGAACCTCCAGCTCAGGATACATGCGCTTCTGCCAGCGGCGGTTACGATGAGCATTAATCTCAATCAGCACCGCACCCAGAACACCAGCAGCCACAGAAATACCCAGCAGCTGCGGGCTCAATGCCATGAACTGGTGATACTCCACCAGCACCGGCACCAGCAGAGCCGCAAAGAACACAGCCGTCAGCGCCGCATACAGAGCCAAACGAGCACCATTAAAAGGACGAGCAACAGCAGCCAAATTCCACATACCCATCATCACCAAAGTAATGAAGCTAGCAGTCTGCAATTGACGCAACTCAGGAGCAGGAGAGAGCACATAGGTACCCAGAAGGTTCACCGTCAAGAGCATGAGCACCACAATCACAGAATTCGGTACCGTATAGTTCAACACACGCTTCAAAAAGCCCGGAACATAACGACGAGAATTCGGCAGCAGAGTCAACGCAAAGGATGAAGCACCAACAATCAAGAAATCAGCCGTAGAGTACTGACGCGGCAAGAAGGGGAAAGTCAGACCCACCAGGGAGAACACTACACCCAAAAGGATCGCGAAACCAGTCTTGGTCAAGAACAGATTCGAGACCATCTCAATATTCGTAATCACCTGACGGCCCTGCTCCAAAGCCGGAGGCAGAGAAGAGAACTTACCATCGGTCAGCACCAAACGAGACACAGCCTTCGTCGCCGGAGCAGCATTACCCATAGCAATACCCAGGTTCGCATGCTTAAGCGCCAGAGCATCATTAATACCGTCACCGGTCATCGCCACAATATGACCCTGCTCCTTGAGAGCCAGCACCATATTCTTCTTCTGCTCGGGAGAAACACGACCAAAAATATTATGGGTAGCGGCAGCCTGGGCCAGCTCCGGGCCATCCTGAGGCAGAGTAGAAGCATCCACCGCACCGGCAGAAACATCCATACCCGCAATCTCAGCGGCAGCACGCACCGTAAAGGGATTATCGCCCGAGAAGACCTTCAAGGTCACGCCCTGACGGGTAAAGTACTCCACAATCTCCGGGGCGTCCGCACGCACATTCTCACGGAAAATAATGAACAGCACCGGCTGCACACCCGCAGGAATCTGCTGAACAGGCTTATCCTCATCATCACGCACAATCGCCGGAGCATGAGCCAGAACCATAGTACGCAGACCCAAAGCCGCCAGCTGTGCCGCACGCTCACGCTCACCGGTCTTCTGATCCAGCAGAGCCTCAGGAGCACCCAGCAACCACGCACCGGTAGAGGGGAACTCCACCGCACTAAAACGAAGAGCCGAAGAGAACGGCACAATACCGCTCGCCTCTTCAGCAGGCAGAGCCTCAAAACCACCGGTCAGAGCAGCAGCCGTAGGGTTCGCGTTCTCATCATGACCAAACCAAGACAGAGCATCCGCCCAACCGGCAGGCAAAGCAGACTTCCACGCAGCAGAGTCGGCAAGCTGATCCTCAGGAGCCACCGACTGAACCGGAGTATCCAAAGGACGCACCGAATCAAAAATCACGCCACCCTCGGTCAGAGTACCGGTCTTATCAAAACACACGGTATCCACACGAGCCAGCACCTCAACCGCAGGCTGCTCCTGCACCAAAATCTTATGCTTACGACCCAGCGACACAGCAGCCGCAGCAAAAGCCAAAGTGGTCATCAGCGCCAGACCCTGAGGGATCATCGAAGCCACCGAAGAAACCACCGCAATATTCACGCGCTCCCACAGATTCTGCTCAACCACGGTATCCCAACCGCCAGCAGCCTGAATCTGACCCCACATCACAATGGGAATAATGACCGCCAGAGCGCAGGTAATCCAACGAACCACGCGGTTCAGAGCATCGCGCAGTTCCGACTGAATCGGAGCGAACTGACGAGCCTCATTAGAAATCTTCGACGCACGAGAATGCGCACCCACCGCCGAGAGCAGCACACGACCGGTACCACCCAGCACGCTGGATGCCGAAAGCACCATATCGCCCGGGCGCTTAGCAATAGCGTCGTTCTCACCGGTGAGCAGAGACTCATCCATCTCCAGGGAATCGCTGGTCAGCACCACAGCATCCGCAGGCACCTGATCGCCGCGCTTGAGCACCACAACATCGCCCTCAACCAGCTGCTCCATCGGAACCTGCTCAAGAGCACCATTACGCACCACACTTGCCGGCGAACGATCCAGCAGAGTAATACGATCTAGCTCGCGTTTAGCCTGAAGCTCCTGCACCAGACCAATAATCACATTGGCAATCACAGCACCCATAAAGAGCATGTCCAGCCAACGCTGATAATAAACCACCACAGCACCGCACAAACCCAACACCAGGTTAAACACCGTAAAAAGATGAGTGCGGGCAATAGACCACACGGTACGCGAGGACTTATTATTCTGCGTATTTACCTTACCGGCAGCAATACGCTCCTGAACCTCAGCATCGGTCAAACCACGCTCAGCAAGCTGAGCACCACCGGAATGAGCCAACTCAGAATAATCAGGGACATAGCCGTCCGTGGCGGCCTCAACAGCCTTCGCCATAGGCGTGCTCTCCTTCAAGAATGAGTGGAAACGCGGATACAAAACCCACCCGCGCATAAAACAAAGATTCTTCCATTTTACCGGTCGCAAGCACACACACGCCGAAAAAGAAGAATAATCCAGCTAATACCCAGGAAACACCATAAAACACGTAGAAAAGCTGCGGAAGCGACCGGATATACCGGGCGCTCCCGCAGCTCAATAATATTCGTTGTGGGGCGGGGTTCTAACGCTTAGGCAAAATCAGCAAACGACCCGTCACAGGATGCTTTAGCACCTCAATCGGATGACGATACACCTCAGACAGCAGCTCAGATGAGCAAACCTCCTCGGGAGTACCCATCGCCACAATCTCACCCCGGCGCAGCAGCACAATACGATTAGAATAAGCGGCAGCAACATCCAAATCATGCAGCACCGCCAACACACCGCGCCCTTCGGCAGCCAGCGCACGGCTGGTCACCAAAGTCTGCTCCTGATGCGTAATATCCAGAGCAGCCGTGGGCTCATCCAATAGGACCAGCGGAGTCTGCTGAGCAAAGACACGCGAAAGATGCGCTCGCCCGCTCTCACCACCGGAAAGAGTCGTAATATCGCGATCAGCCATATGAGTCACCTCAGTGCGCTGCATAGACTCAGCAATAATACGCTCATCTTCCTCGGCGCTACCGGTACCGCGCCACGGGGTGCGACCCATAGCAACCACCTCACGCACCGTATAGGAAAACGCAACCTGCATCTTCTGCAAGAGCACGGCACGCTCACGAGCCAAAGCCAGCGGCTTATAACTCGACAGGGGAGAACCAGCCAACTCAACACTGCCCGAAGCGGGCTTCACATCGCCGGAAATAACCGAAAGCAGAGTGGACTTGCCCGCGCCATTTGGGCCAATCAGAGAAACAACCTCGCCCGGGAAAACATCAAAAGAAATGTCATTGAGAATACGACGACCCTCAATATCCAAAGAAATATTACGGGCACTGAGCAAAGGAGAAGACATTAGAGACCACCCTTACCCATCGAACGACGCAGCAAGAAGAAGAACGTCGGGCCACCCACCAGCGCCGTAAAAATACCAATTGGCAAATCAGCAAAAGGCACCAGAGTACGCGCCGCCAAATCAGAAGCCGCAATCAACAGCGCACCACCCAAAGCCGACGCCGGTAGCAGAGCCTTATTCGACGGACCCAAGAGCAAACGCAGCACATGCGGAACAATCAAACCCACAAAAGCAATAATGCCCGCATACGCCACCGCAGCACCGGTCAACAAAGCCGTCGCCGCAATAGAAATCAGGCGCAGGCGCTCAACATTCACACCCGAATGCTGCGCCGCGCGCTCACCCAGAGCCAAAAGATCCAGCTTAGACGCCAGCACAAAGCACACCACCAAACTAAGCAGAATCACCGGCCACACGCTGGAAACACCGCGCCAGGTCGCACCATTGAGCGAACCCATCTGCCAAAACACAATCTGATCGCGGCTGGTCGAATCAGCCAAGAACATCAAAAAAGCAATAGCAGCATTCGCCACGGCGGTGACCGCAATACCGGTCAGAATCATAGACAGGACCTTCGCCTTACCCGAAGAACGAGAGAGAGTGTACACCAGGGCAGTGGCCGCCAGCGCGCCCACAAAAGCAAAAGCCGGAACAGTGAAAATACCCAAGAACTGAAAACCCAGCACAATGGCAACACAAGCACCCACAGCAGCGCCCGAGGACACACCAATCACGCCCGGCTCAGCCAAAGGATTACCGAACACCGATTGCATCACGGCGCCCGAAACACCCAGAGCGGCACCCACCAGCAGACCCAGCAGCACACGCGGGAAACGAATATTCCACAGGGTATTATCCGCCAGAGTCAGTGTCGGGTTTGCCGGCGCCCACCCCAGCTTACGGCCAATAGAACCAATGACCTCATGCACGGGGATATAGTACTGACCCAAACCGGCAGAGACTACCGTAATAACCACCAGGCTAACAACCAGCACCGTAAAGGTCGCGGTAATGCGCGCCCGGCGCATTGCCGCATAATTCGATGCGGGCTGCGCGGAAGAAACAGAGTGACTCACCGGCGCCTACTTTGCGTAAATAGCACGCGCCAGCTGCAGCAGCACAGCGGGAGTATTCGGGCCGTAGGAAAGAATCTGGCCGTCAGCCATATCCACCACGCGGCGGTTCTTACCTGCATTGGTTTCCATAACACCCGGGCGAGCCAAGAAGCCATCCAGGTTACCGGTAGACTTCACACCATTAGTCATGGTCAGGATCATATCCGGGTTCACCTTCACCAAGGACTCGCTATTGGCAGGCAGAAGCTCCTTCGCGCCACCGCGAGAGGCAACATCCACACCCTGCAGAGCATCAATCAGATCGTCAGCACCCGAGCCGTCACCCAGGATAAAGAACACGCCACCATTACCGCGAACATAGAGGAAGACCATCTTAATCTTGCCCTCTTCATCCTTGGGGGCAACTTCCTTAATGGCATCCATAGCCTGCTGCAATTCACGCTCCACGCGGGTAGCAACCTGCTCGCCAGCCTCATCCACGCCCAGGGTGTGGGCAACAGCCTTCAGCTGAGGAATGATGCTCTGCATGCTGCGTTCCTTATCCAGCACCACCACGGTAATACCGGCGCTACGCAGCTGCTCCACAATCTCCTGAGGACCATTGGACTCATCGTAGAGCACCAGATCGGGGTTGGTTGAAAGCACAGCCTCAGCATTGAGATCGTGACCGTTCTGGGTCACCAGAGGCAGCTTCTGCAGGCTCGGCTCGGTATTAGCAATCACGCGGCCAACCAGACGATCACCCAAACCCAGAGCAATTACTTCCTGAGCAATGGTGCCGTACATATCCAGCGCCAGAATACGATCAGCGGACTTAATGGTCACCTCGGTACCCTGATGATCGGTCAGAGTCACCGGGAACTTCGGGGTGGGCTTATCCACCATGGGCTGGATCTCGGGGGCATTTTCAGCGGTGGAGGGACCGGTAATAGACTTCGGGTTATCCACCGTAGAACCCTTGAGCTGAGAAATCAGGGAATCCAGACGGGACTGGCTCTCCTGCTCATTAACCACCTGCTGAGTAGCAGCATTGCCACCGCTTGCATTCTGAGTACCCACGCCGCAGCCGGTCAGAACCAGCATAAGCAGGGCGGTCAGCAGCGCCAGGGCGCTCTTAATAAAAGAACGGGGAGCAGAGGAAGAATTCGCCACGTTACGGCCTTTCTGCGATATGTCTCTGTGAAGTGAGGAAAGGGGGTTAGAACCCCACCCGCCAAGCCGAGTACACACCCGGATGCACGGGGCATTAAAGGAAGAGAAGAACGGGGCGCGCCAGCGGGAAAAACCCGTGCCGCGCCCCGTTTATTGAGCTACTCGCCCTCCGCTATGCTCGAGGACCGGAAGGCGAGGATAGCGTCTTAGGCCTGGCGGCGACGCGAGTACACCAGAATACCCGCACCGGCTGCCAGAGCAGCCAGACCAACGCCAGCGCCGGTTGCTACACCGTTTGCGCCGGTGGAAGCCAGCTTCTTACCGGTTGCAGGATCGCAACCCTCACCCTCGTAGACGGTCTCGGTGACAGTCTTGGTAGCCGAGGAGGAAGACACCGAAGCGCTCAGGCTCAGCGGATCCATATCCTTACCGGGCTCGTAGAAATCAGCCATAGCCTTGGAACCGGTCTCGGAAATGTTCACCGCAGCGCCGCTCAGGCTCAGGGTGCCATTGGAGAGCTGAACACCGGAGGTGTCAACGGTGGCGAAAGCAACCTCGCCGTAATTGACGGGCTTGCCGTCCATGCTATTGGACTTCACGGTCAGGTACAGGGTACCGGTGGAACCGTTAATCTCCAGGCGGGGGTTGGAGAGGGTGGTGTCCAGAACACCGTTGTGGCCGGTGAAGTGAACGGTACCGGAGAAGGAGATGGAACCCTTGCCGTTTGCGTAGGTACCGGTGCCATTGGACCAGTTGAACGCGTTATCGGAGTAGGTTACACCGTTCAGCTCCCAGGAGCCCTTTGCCAGGCCGCGGATGTAGGAACGGAAGGAAGAACGAACGCCCCAACCCAGGGTTGCTGCGGTGACCTTACCATCGGATGCACCGGTGGAAACCTCGCGGGTGCGGGTCACGGGCACGCACACAGCGGTTGCCGGGTTCTTGGACACCGAGGTGCTCTGAGAAGAAGTGGAAGAGTTCGAACCGTTATTACCGGTCTTCTCGGAAGGAGCAGCCTTATCGGAAGACTTCTGGTCATCCTTCTTCGGGGTGTCCGGAGTGGAAGGAGTCTGATCCTTGACATCGGTCTTGACCTGCTCCTTGGCGGTAGCGCTCAGCTTCAGGCCCAGGTTCAGGGGAGCCATGACCAGATCACCCTTGTCGCTGTACTGACCTGCGAACAGAGCCTTATCGCCCTCCGCAGTCAGGGTCACGGTAGCGCCGTTCAGGGACAGACCGGTTGCAGAGATGGACAGAGTGCTCAGATCCACGGTTGCAATGGTCAGATCCTTGTACTCGTACAGGGTTGCATCGTGCAGCATCTTGGACTTGGCGTCAGCCACCAGGTAGCCCTTGCCGCCCTTGAGAACCAGACGGATATTGGTCAGAGTGGTGTCCAGCTCGAAGGTGCCGGGGTTCTTGGCATCCTCGTGACCCCACATCTTGACGGTGTTGGAGAAGTACACGGTACCGGTCTTGGACTCAACATCAATAGCACCACCGGATGCGGTCAGCGCAATGGGAGCGTCCACAGTTGCGTTGTAGCCGGCAACAATGGTGCCGTCCACCGAGACATTGCCCTTGGTAATGGGCATGTGCAGGTACTTAATGTAGGAATCGCGGATACCCCACTGCAGGGAACCGGACTCGACCTTGTTGCCGGTAGCAACGGGAGCCTGGGTGGTCGCAGAAGCGCTGGGGGAGGGAGCCGCAGTGGTAGCCGACGGAGTGGGCTTGGGAGCCTCGGTGGTCGGTGCCACGGTGGGCTTGGGAGCCTCGGTAGTGGGAGCCACGGTGGGTACGGGGCTCGGCGCCTCGGTGGTCGGAGCTACAGTCGGTTCCGGAGTGGGCACAACCGGGACGGTGGGCTCGGGAGTCGGAGCTGCGCTGAGCTTACCGGAGTACTCGAAGCCATCCAGGGGGTCGCCAGCCTTGTAGAAGCCGCCGAAGACCGGAGAGGATTCCTCGGTGACAGAAACATTCGGGGTAGCCGCATCGGAGGAGACCTTAATAGCAAAGCTATCGCCATTGTTAACCACGGAAGCACCGGACACCTTAGCCAGCTTCATATCGTTCACGTGAGTAATCGGCTCAGGCTTGGAGGTAGACACAAGTGGGCGGTAATCAACATCAACAATGATGAAGCCGTTACCATCGGAGTCAACGGTCACGCGGGTGTTGGAGAAGGTGGTCTCCAGCACGCCGTGGTGGCCCTCCACCTTGTAGGAACCTTCCAGGGTCACGGTGTAGCGACCGTTTTCGAAGGTGCCGTTGCCCTTGTTCATCAGGAACTTGCCGCCGGAGTACAGGATATTACCGGTGGTGGTGATCTTACCGCCGGCAATGGGGCCGGTCAGGTACTTGGTGAAGGAACTGCGCAGGCCCCAGGACAGCGCACCGTCGGTGATGGGCTGAGCGTCGGAAGCCTGGGTGCTGACTGCTGCCGGTGCATCTACAGCGATAGCCGGAGCGAGAGCAACACCGCTAAAGGTCAGCGCTGCGCTGGCCAGCAGGGCGCAGGAGCGCTTGGTGAAAGAGCTAGACATAGCCTCTCCTCATTCTCGTGATGTGTATCGGTCTCTTAAGTCTAGACCTAATACGGTACGAATGTGTACTGTAATAGGTAGACGGTTTACGGGTCTGAGGATAACCTTATCAAAATTTTTTGAAAAAGTGTTGCCAAATCTCAAATTTAGTGACATGATGTCATTAACAACTTGGTGACAGGCTGTCACCAAAATATTTGCTCAAGGATTCACCCACGAATCACTCAACCTTCAAGGAGTACACCGTGACTATCGCCCCCGAAGCCCCCGCCGAAGAGCGCTTCTCCGCACAGCTGAAGGCTGGCACCAAGCAGGTACACGACAACGCCGAGCACTCCACCTTCATGGAAGACCTCATGGGCGGCAAGCTGAACACCGCAGCATACCTGCGCCTGATCAACCAGTATGTCTACATCTACGAGGCACTGGAAGGATTGACTGCAAAGTTCTGCGCCGAAGACAATGAGATCACCCGCCCCTTCACCATTGAAGGCCTGGATCGCGGCGCAGCTATCCGCTCCGATATTAAAGCCCTAGGTCAGGAAGAAATCGACCCGATCCTGCCCTCCACTCAGGCATATGTAGACGCCATCCTCGCCACCGAAAACGCACCCGAGCGCTACCTGGCACACCACTACCTGCGCTACCTGGGCGACCTCTCGGGCGGTCAGGCAGTGGCAGCCCTGGTGGCACGTCACTACGGCATTGAAAAGGATGCGCTGAGCATGTACCGCTTCCCCGAGCTGCCCAAGCCCAAGATCTTCAAGGATGGCTACCGCGAACTGCTCGATAACGCCCCCCTGAGCGCGGAGCAGCGCCAGGCACTGGTTGCTGAGGCAATCGAAGGCTTCCGCCTGAACGCCGCACTCTTTGCCGAACTGGGTCGCGAAACCGCCGCCTAAAGCCTCGATAGTGGGAGCAAAGCCCATTTCAGGGCGCGCACTATAGAAGAGAAGTATGACTTAAGGGGTGACTTTCTATGAGGAAAGTCACCCCTTAGGCGTGTCTGTAGAAGCTAAATAACCAAAATATTACAAAAATAGTGAAGCTGTACCCCGAGATAAATACCACAATAAAGCGTAGAGAACGGCACACAAGAGCATAGAAAAACGGCGGGCGGTGCGTCATCTAGACACACCGCCCGCCGCTATACCTCTACAGGTCAGCTATCTGAAAGAGATTAGCCCTGAGCAACCTCACCGAAGTAAGACGCCAGAGTACCCTCGTGAGCTGCACGCAGCTCATCCAGATCCAACGACACCTCATCCTGGAATTCCAGAGCGTTGGAGGAAGCATCCACCACGCCAATACGTGCAAAAGCGAAACCGCGAGCAGTGCACATATCCTTGAAGCGAACCTCTTCGCTGCGCGGAACGGAAACAACCACGCGACCCAGGGACTCAGAGAAGAGCAGGGTGAACAGATCCAGACCGTCACGCTCAGCAACCTCGCCCAGACCAATGCGGGCACCGGTGTTGAAACGCAGGCAGGCCTCCACCAGAGCAGCCGCCAGACCACCGGCGGAAACATCGTGAGCGGCATCAATCATGCCGTCGCGGCTCATATTCACCAGCATATCGCCCAGCTGCTTCTCGGTCGCCAGGTCAACCTTCGGAGGCAGACCGCCCAGGTGACCCTTGAAACGAGCCCACTCAGAGCCATCCAGCTCATCAGCGGTGGTACCCAGCAGGTAAATAGCCTGGCCGTCATGCTCGGGAGCCCAACCGGAGGGGGTACGACGAGTAACATCGTCCATAACGCCCATCATTGCCACCACGGGGGTCGGGTTAATAGCCTTGCCACCGGTCTGGTTGTACAGGGAGACGTTACCGCCGGTCACCGGAACACCCAGCTCCATGCAGCCATCCGCCAGGCCGCGAACAGCCTCGGCAAACTGCCACATAACATCCGGATCCTCGGGGGAACCGAAGTTCAGGCAGTCAGAAACAGCCACGGGGCGTGCACCCACGGTCGCAACGTTACGGTACGCCTCAGCCAGGGATGCGCGAGCACCCTCATAGGGATCCAGGTAGGTGAAGCGAGCGTTTGCGTCGGTTGCCAGAGCAACACCCAGGTTGGTGTCCTCATCCACGCGAACCACACCGGAATCATCCGGCATGGACAGGGCGGTATTGCCCTGCACGTAGCGGTCGTACTGGTTCGTAATCCAGGACTTGGAGCACATATTCGGGGACGCCATGAACGCCTTAATAGCCTCGCCCAGTTCCTCACCGCGCGGGCGGGAATCATCAGCTGCGCTGCCGCTAAAATGGTTAGCCTGCAGCTCATCCTGCCACTGAGGGCGAGCGTAGGGGCGCTCATAGGTGGGGCCATCGTGAGCCACGGTCTTGGGATCAACATCCACAATGACCTCGCCATCCCACTCAATGACCAGGCGACCGGTATTGGTCACCTCGCCCAGGAAGGAGTACTCAACGCCCCACTTATTCATAATCTCTTCAAAGCGAGCCACGTTCTCGGGAGCCACAACAGCCATCATGCGCTCCTGAGACTCGGACATGAGAATCTCGCCCGGGGTCAGGGTAGGATCACGCAGCAGCACCTTGGTCAGATCCACATGCATACCGCCGTCACCATTGGACGCCAGCTCGCTGGTAGCGCAGGAAATACCCGCAGCACCCAGGTCCTGAATACCCTCCACCACGGAGCCCTTGAACAGCTCCAGGCAGCACTCAATCAGAACCTTCTCAGCGAAGGGGTCGCCCACCTGAACAGCAGGACGCTTGGACGGCTTAGTGTCATCGAAAGACTCGGAAGCCAGCACGGATGCGCCACCAATGCCGTCGCCACCGGTGCGAGCACCGAAGAGCACAACCTTATTGCCCACGCCCGAAGCGTTTGCCAGGCGGATATCCTCGTGGCGCATAATGCCCACAGCCAGGGCGTTAACCAGCGGGTTCGCCTGATAGCACTCATCAAACTCAACCTCGCCACCAACATTGGGCAGACCCAGAGAGTTACCGTAGCCACCGATACCTGCAACCACGCCGCCAATTACGCGAGCGGTATCCGGGTGATCAATCGCGCCAAAACGCAGCGGATCCATCACAGCAATCGGGCGTGCACCCATGGAAATAATGTCACGCACAATACCGCCAACACCGGTAGCTGCACCCTGGTAGGGCTCAACATAGGAGGGGTGGTTGTGGGACTCAATCTTGAAGGTAACAGCCCAGCCGTCACCAATATTGGTCACACCGGCGTTCTCGCCAATGCCGACCATCAGGTCCTTCTTCATCTCATCGGTCACCTTCTGACCGAACTGCTTCAGATGAACCTTAGAAGACTTGTAGGAGCAGTGCTCGGACCACATGACCGAGTACATTGCCAGCTCCGCAGCGGTGGGACGACGACCCAGGATCTTCTTAATATCCTCGAACTCGTTTTCCTTCAGACCGAGTTCAGCCCAGGGCAGCTCGGTTTCAGGGGTCTGCGCCGCATGTTCAACAGTATCGAGATTAAACTGCTTCTCGCTCATAACAATAATCCTTATAGAAACTAGCGGGCGTTAACCAGGGAAGAGAGCACGGAGGTGAACACACCCAGACCGTCAGCGCCACCGCGCAGGGAAACATCGCCGAAACCGGAAGAGGAAGGACCGAAGCCCGGCTCCACAGCGTGCTCGGGGTGAGGCATCAGACCCACAACATTGCCGCGAGCGTTGGTCACGCCGGCAATATCATTGCGGGAGCCATTGGGGTTGTAACCCACGTAGCGGAACGCCACGCGGTTCTCTGCCTCCAGCTCGTCCAGGGTGCGCTGATCGCACACGTACTGGCCGTCCTGGTTCTTCAGGGGCACCACAATTTCCTGACCCAGCTCGTAGCCGCTGGTGAAAGCAGTGGTGTTATTGTCAATGCGCAGAACCTGGTCACGGCAAATGAACTTGCGGTGATCGTTCTTAATCATGGAACCGGGCAGCAGGTGTGCCTCGGTCAGAATCTGGAAGCCATTGCAAATACCCAGAACCGGCAGGGGAGAAGAACCCGAAGTGCCGGATGCATTTGCTGCTGCCACCACGCTGGTCATAACCGGCGCCTTAGCGGCAATAGCGCCCGCGCGCAGGTAGTCACCGTAGGAGAAGCCACCGGGGATAATCACAGCGTCTACATTGTGTAGGTTGGAGTCGTCGTGCCAGAGCTCAACGACGGTACCGCCAGCCAGGCGAACCGCACGAGCCGCATCGCGGTCGTCCAGGGTGCCGGGGAAGGTCACCACGCCAACGCGGATATCAGAAAAGTCGGGGCCAGCCGGGGCGCTAAAATCGCCAACCAGAGGCACCTCGTGTGCTGCGAGAGACTCTGCCATTGCTTAGTCCTCCAGTACAGATACGTTTACAACGTCTTCAATGACGGGGTTGGAGAGCAGCTCCTCAGCTGCCTTGCGTGCAGCCGCCAGATGAGCCTCGGTCACCTCGCCCTCAACGGTCAGTTCAAAACGCTTACCCTGGCGAACGCCTGCGAAATCGTTCAAACCGATGCGCGGAAGTTCGTGGGCGATTGCCTTACCCTGGGGATCCAGGATTTCGGGCTTGAGCATAACGTCAACAACAATACGGGCCATGTGTGGGCACTCCTAAAGGTGCGAGAGTTCTGTATGAGCCACTTTAATGTTACCTCACACACCGCGCGCAGTGTGCCCGTTGCCACCATATGGACGCGTGGAATTTTTCACTTGAAGGGCGGGGTGAGGTATCTGTAGCTGTTGGGAACGAAAACACGCAGATATACCCGTTTTCTCATAGAAATCACCTGATAAGTGTATTTACTCTCTCCAAATACGGGAATGATTTTCGCTTGAATACATACATGTTGGGTGCCATTTATGTGTTAGGGTTGAAGTAACCCATACGATATGGGTAATAGATATCTAGCCGAGACTGCTAGATATGAAGTAATAAGAGGTGTCGGCAAAGACAAGCCGGCACTCTACGATACATGAGGAGAAACAATGAACTTCGTAAAGAAGGAATGCCCTATGAGGTGGCAGCTGGTGCTGCAGACTGGATAGCCATTGTGCTTCCCTAGGTATAGAGTGCCCGTGAGCAGCGTATAGATTACGATTGGGTGATTCGGCTATGTTGAACGCAGTCTACTTCCTTACAAGCGCGTACGTCTTGGTTAAGGTGTGTAGGAAACTGCAGCTGATGTATATGAAGAAAAAAGAGAATATCTACCTTAAATTTTTGGGTGATGTTATATCTATCTTCATATCTGCTGAGGTTTTTCTGGGTATAAGCGACTGGGACTCTTTATGTTGTGCTCTTACCATCACAACACTTACGTGGTCGGTTCACAAGGTATACAGAGATCGTCTGAGCGGACGAGGAACATAGCGTAATATGTGGAGGCGGTGGCATACATGATCCCGTATGCTACCGTCTCTGCATGTGTACTGATTATGCGGCGCGTATCAAATTAACCTGAGATAGGAGGCGGCGGCGCAGATCCACCGAACGCTGCGCAAAGGCGCGCTGATAGCGCACATACTCCGCCTTGCCCTCGACAGTTTCCACCGGAATCGGCTCGTAACCCCAATCAGCAATATCATAGGGAGCCGCGCGCATATCCAACTCACGGCACTCCCATGCCAGCTCAAAAGAATCCAGCAGCAGCTGCGAATCCACCAGAGGCAGCAGCTTATACGCCCACTTATACACATCCATATTCGCGTGTAGGCACGCCGGCTGCTCCATAGTTCGCTGCAGCTCGCGAGTGGGCTGCAACTCGTTCAGGGGTGCCGCCTGGGGCATAAAGAAACGGAAAGCATCAAAATGAGAGCAACGAATACGATTGGACTCAACCACCCTATCCGTACCCTCAGCGCCCAGGCGCAGGGGCAGATGAGAATGGCGAATAGAGTTCTCTTCAGACTTATAGGCCATAGCCCATTCGTGCATGCCAAAGCACCCAAAATAGCCCTTTTGGGACGCCGTATTGCCCAGAATTTGCAGGGTGAAATCTAGGGCGGTGGAGCGGCGCTCTATAAAATCTTCAACATCCACGGTTACAGCTAAGCCATGATCCACCTGATAGCGTGCGGTATCAGAATCAACACCGGCAGCTTCTAGCTCTTGGAGGGTAGCAGCGCGATAAAATTTACGCTCCAAGTACTCGGGAGCATCCCCCAAAATAAAACCGGCGCCCGGATGCCAGCGCTTAAACTGACCCGGCTTGAGAGTGTAATAATCAAAAAGGAAATCCTCCACCGGATGCGCCTGCCCCGCGGCACGACGCTCAAGATGCGGATCAACATAGCGAGCCACCGCCTGCTCATGAGCCTGTGCCTGAGCGCGCCAACGGGAAGCCGGGAGGAAAACTAAAGACATGCTTCTATTGTATCCACGCCTAGGTGGAGTGCACGGGGTCTTGGTAGATGGTGTAAGCTCTCAGCCCGGCAGAGATGACCGCCAGAAATTATAAAAGCGGGGTAGATACTTCACGTATCTACCCCGCCTAAAATCATAAGCCTAGAGGCAAAGATTAGCGGCCGGTACCACCGTACACGGTAGCCTCGCCCTCAACATCCAGACCGAAAGCTGCGTGCACAGCGCGCACAGCATCGTCCAGCTTGTCGATATCGGTAATAACCGAAATGCGGATCTCGGAGGTGGAAATCATATCAACGTTCACGCCCGCACGGCTCAGAGCGTCGAAGAATGCGAAGGACACGCCCGAACCCGAACGCATACCCGCACCCACCAGGGAGAGCTTGCCAACCTTCTCGTTGTAAATAACCTCGGAGAAGCCCAGCTCCTCACGCTTAGCCTCCAGGGCATCCAGAGCCTGCTGACCCTGAGCCTGATCCAGAGTCAAAGAAATATCGGTCACGCCCGGGCGGTCGGTGGGAACGTTCTGAACGATCATATCCAGGTTAATATCAGCCTGAGACAGGGCACCGAAGACAGCAGCAGCGCTACCGGGAACATCCGGCACACCCACCACGGTAATCTTTGCCTGGCTACGGTCGTGTGCAACACCAGAAATCAGCGGCTGTTCCAAAGGAATCTCCTTCATATTCACGGGGGTCAGCTCATCAGAGCTGGTAGGAATCACCACAGTGCCCTCCAAACCGGAGAAGGAGGAACGCACATGAAGCTTCAAATTAAAACGACGAGCGTACTCAACGCTGCGCAGGTGCAGAATCTTCGCGCCATTAGCTGCCAGTTCCAGCATTTCTTCACTGGTCACAGTATCCAGCTTATGAGCGGTGGAGACCACGCGCGGATCGGCGGTAAACACGCCGTCAACATCGGAGTAAATCTCGCAGACATCAGCGTTCAGAGCTGCTGCCAGTGCCACAGCGGTAGTATCGGAACCGCCACGACCCAGAGTGGTAATATCGCCGGTTTCGCGGTTAATACCCTGGAAGCCCGCAACGATCGCAATATTACCCTCGGTAATGGATTCCTTAATGCGGTCCGGGTTGACCTCAACCAGGCGTGCAGCACCGTGCACACCGTCGGTAATCATACCCGCCTGCGAACCGGTGAAGGACTGAGCCTTAGCGCCCAGCTCATGAATAGCCATCGCCAAAATAGCCATAGAAATACGCTCGCCGGCAGTCAGCAGCATATCCAGCTCACGGCCGGGGTAAATGGTGCTGGTAACCTCGCCAGCAAGATCGAGCAGCTCATCGGTGGTGTCACCCATAGCGGACACAACAACCACCACATCATTGCCCGCGTTCTTCGTGTCCACAATACGGCGTGCAACGCGCTTAACGCCCTCGGCGTCAGCAACAGAAGAACCGCCAAACTTTTGGACGATCAGGCTCATCGGAAAAACTCCTGGTCGGTGTGAATGTAGCATGTTGAATGATTTTCAACGCACTATCTATAGTATCGCCCTCAAGGGGGCACAGTATAACTGAAATGCCCGTAATGGACGTGAAAAACTACACTCGCACCCTCGCAGAGAGCCATACGCAGACACAAGCTGCAACTGCAAGCACACCAAAAATAGGCCAAGTCCAGGCGCCAACACCCACCACCAGAGCCGCACCCACCGCAGGACCCAGCGCCGAACCAATAGTCTGAGCGGCACTGAGAGCACCCTGCGCGCGAGCCTGAGAAGCATCATCGGCAAGGGCAGCAACATAGCTATGGGAAGTGGGCGCAAAAAGACACTCGCCAATAGAAAAGAGCACCCAACCGGCAATAGCCCAAGCCCAGGTCCAAGAGGTCAACACGCTGGCACCGGTGAGCATAACGCCCGCGGTCATCACCGCAATACCCAGACTCAACGCCAGAGGCTGAGCAAGCTTCTTCGAGAAGAAACTCAGCGGATACTCCACACAAATAATAATCACCGGATTAATAATCAGCAGCAGAGCGTAGAGCTGCATACCCGACTCGATAGGATCGAGCACCAGAGGAATAGCGCTCTGATGCTGAGCATAAATTAGCATGGTAACCATCAGCGCCAGATAGACCAGAATCAGCGGCAGAGAATGACGGGCACCGGCAGATTTCTGATGAGACTCATGGGAGGAGGCACTCTTAGGAACATATCTGAGTAGAAAAGGAACCGCCGCCGAAGCAATAGCTGACAGTAAAAATAGCTCGTGAAAACGCTCTTTACCTGCAAAAGCCACCAGAACCGGGGCAACAATAGCACCCACATTCATAAAAATACGGTAGAAGGCGAAACGGGTCACGCGCTCCTGGTCTTCAGCCGACGCCGCCACTATCGCGGAGGCAGGAGCCACCCACAGCTGGGAAGCGAAGCTATTGAGCGACGCCAGAATCAGCACCAGCATATGCCCGGAATAATTCACCGTACCCAAGGCAATAAAAAACGCCATATTCAGCAGGGTCGAAAAGAGCAAAATGCGCTTAGCACCCCAGCGGTCCGCCCAGGCACCACCTGCCAAAGAGCCCAGCACACCCGCACTACCGCTCAGCAGCAAAAAGAGAGCCAGTAGAGTCGGATCAACCCCAATATAGGTGAAGAAAATAGCGGCAAAGAGCCCCAAAAAACCCGTTGAACGGTTAATGAAACTTGCCCAGGAAAGAGCCCAAATACTACCGGGAATAGCGCGTAAAGAAGTCATCTCTTTTAGGATAACAGTGTTTTAGAGTAATGTGGTGGGAGTAACTTTCCAGACTCTAGCCTGCGGCTCGTATTGGGCTGCGGAGAAGGACCTACTCCCAGGGGTTAACATAGCTAGATTCCGGGCGAGGAGGCACATGCGGCTTGGGCGTGCGCAGTGGCTCCTGAGCCAGCTGCTGCAGACGCTGCTCATAATCGGCAATACGCGCCGCCGCGGCGGTCTCCACGGGAATCTGCTCTTCTTTATCAATCTCCGCACCAGTTTCTGCGCCGGTGTCGGCGGCGGTTTCCATAGCTACTTCGACCGAGTCACCAGCACCGCTGGCAGCGCTATCCTCCAGCGCCTGCTCAATCAGTGCAGCATCCAGAGAAGATTGCTGCTCGGGGGCAGAAATCGCACCATCAGACACTGCGCTATCAGATGCAACAGAAGAATCCAGCTCATCAAACATACTGCCCGACCAGCGCTTCTTAGGCTCCGCGGGAGCCTGCGCCGCATGCTCTGCTTCTTCGCGCTCGCGCTGAGCCTGCTCACGGAAATCCTGCTCGGCGGTATTGGTCTGCGGCACGCCCTCGCTAATAATACGGCGGCCCTCCAGGGCGCGACCCAGAGTAATCTCATCGGCATATTCCAAATCGCCGCCCACCGGCAGACCCGAGGCAAGACGGGACAGACGAATACCCAGGGGCACCAGCATACGCGAAAGATAGGTCGCGGTCGCCTCACCCTCAAGGTTCGGATCCATCGCCAAAATCAGCTCGGTAATACGCTCATCGGATAGGCGAGTGAGCAGCTCACGAATACGCAGCTGCTCCGGACCCATACCCGCCAGGGGATTAATCGCGCCACCGAGCACATGGTAGCGGCCGGCAAAGGAGCGGGTACGCTCAATTGCCACCACATCCTTGGACTCCTCCACCACACAAATCACGCTCGGGTCGCGGGACTCATCGCGGCAAATCGCGCATAGATCC
Organism: Rothia sp. (in: high G+C Gram-positive bacteria); assembly: GCF_030540545.1. GTDB lineage: Bacteria > Actinomycetota > Actinomycetes > Actinomycetales > Micrococcaceae > Rothia. The sequence goes on from NZ_JAUNVZ010000004.1 coordinate 166,890, forward strand.
GTCTCGGAGACATTGCCACACTCACGGCAGAAACTCACGCTGGTCTTCACCCGGGAAATCGCGTCGGTCAGGCGCTGCATTTCCTCAGCTTCGGCATTGAGCATATAAAAAGCGATACGTTGCGCCGACTTCGGGCCCACGCCCGGCAAACGGCCCAGTTCATCAATGAGAGCCTGAACAGCACCTTCGTACACAGTGTTTCTCTTTCTTCTCGGGGTGCCGCCAAAAGAACGGCATGTACAAGAATACCCCCTCGACCGACAGGTTAAGGGGGTATTCGCTAGCAGGTCAAAGTGTGACCTGTGACCGCAGCATATGAGCCTATTGGCTCAGGGGGCGCTCTTCAATCACCGTGGCACCAAAAACCTTCTCCAGGGCCTTGAGACCAAAAACGGCGGTATTTTCCAGGCGCTCATCATCCTCAGAGATATATTCTTCCTCGCTCGCTGCCTGAGTGGCTGCGGGCTGAGCCGGTGCGGGGCTCGGGTCTGCGACCGGTGCCGGAGCACTCTGCTCGGGTGCAGAGGGCTCAGGCTGAGCGGGGGCTACCTGAGAAGGCGCCGAACCGGGTGCCAGGGGCGCCGCAGGATTCAGAGGCGCGACCGGGTTAAGAGGTGCTGCCGGGTTAAGGGGCGCGGCGGGGTGAGCTTCAGCTACCGGGGGCTGATGTGCCACAGCGGGCTCAGCCTGGGGTGCTTCAGTAGATTCAGCAGGAACTACGTCAACGGGAGTTGAGGCTGCAAAAGAATCACGCTCACCGTAGGGGGAAGGCTCTGCCGGTTCGGGGTTTTCGGCGGGTTCAGGAGCTACGGGTGCCGGTTCAGCCTGCACGGGTGCGGGCTGAGCGGGTGCTGCCGGGGCGGGGGCAGCGGGTTCAGCGGGTGCATCCTGAGGAATTGCCGCTACCTGCCACGCGCCCAGAGGCTCGCTAGGAACGGGCTCGGAGCTCACGGGCTGGCCGTGACGCTGCCACGCCTCCTCACCGCCACGCGGACCCTGTGCAATAGGAGCCGGCTGAGCGGGGGCAACGGGTGATGCTTGTGCCGGTGCAGACTGAGCCGCGCCGAGAGCAACCAGAGGTTCACGCAGACCCGTACCGGGCTCAGCAACCTCCGCACGCACCGTCATCTGAGTCTTCAAAAGCGTGCTGACATGGGACGATAGCTCGGATGCCAAGGGCTTGACCGCCTGAAGTACCGGAAGTTCAGCGCGCACAAAAAGCTGCGCACCATCAATACGTACCGGCTGCAGGAAACCGAGAGCCGGGTGCTGCTGGCTTATACGACCCAGCACCTGAGCCCAGGACGACTGAACCAGTTCCAGAGGGCTCTGCGCGGGCTGAGCCGGAGTGGGCTGAGAAGGTACCTGCGGTGCCGGAGCGGGCGCGGTAGCAGTAGGCTGTGCTTCCTGAACTCCCAGCGGGGGAGTAGCCGGAGTGGCAACAGCCTGCGCATTATGCGCCTGTGCCAGGGGCGCTTGTGCCAGAGGCGCCGGAGAAAGCGGTGCCTGAGAGAGCGGCGGAGCATTCAGCGGCTCCGGGGCCTGAATGGCGGGTGCGCTCTGGGCTGCAGCAGCCGCTCGAGTATTCTGTGCTGCCGTAGCCTGACCCGGCACATTCTGAATCGCCGCATTCTGTGCTGGAGCAGCCGAGCCAGAAGTAGCAGAAGCGGCGGGTAGACCGCGCGCAATACGCGCCTCCAGGGCATCTAAACGAGCGGAAAGAGCCGCGCTATCGCCGCCGGCAGGCAGGAGCAAACGAGCCGCCAGCAGTTCCAGCTGAAGCTGCGGGTTCGAGGCGCCACTCATAGTGTTCAGAGCAGTATTCACCGTCTCGGCAGCAGCATTGAGAGAAGCGGCGCTCAGAGCACTCGCCTGTTCTTTCAGGCGCTCCAGCTGATCCGCCGGAACACCCTGCAAAATACTGCCGGCCTCCTCGGGAACAGCCTGAACCACCAGCAAATCGCGCAGACGCTCCAGCAGATCCTCCACAAAACGGCGAGGATCCTGACCGGTTGCCACCACACGCGCCACCGCGCCAAAGAGCGCGGAAGCATCCGCCGAACCAATAGCGCTCACAATCTCATCCAGCAGCTGCGCGTGGGTATAACCCAGCAGAGCCACCGCACGGTCATAGCTCACGCCGGATTCGGTGGAAGCGCCGGAAATCAGCTGATCCAAAATCGAGAGAGAATCACGCACCGAACCACCGCCGGCACGTACCACCAGCTGCAGCACACCGGGCTCCACGCTGACCTGCTCCTCATCGCAGAGCTGCTGCAAATAGGGCAGCAGGATCTCCGGGGGCACCAGGCGGAAGGGGTAGTGGTGGGTGCGGGAACGAATCGTGCCGAGCACCTTATTGGGCTCGGTGGTCGCAAAAATAAATTTAATGTGCTCCGGCGGCTCTTCCACAATCTTCAGCAGCGCATTAAAGCCCTCACGGGTGACCATATGCGCCTCGTCAATAATGAAGATTTTGTAGCGGTCGCGTACGGGCGCTAGGGTTGCTCGCTCGCGCAGATCGCGGGCATGGTCCACACCGCCGTGGCTTGCGGCGTCCATTTCAATGACGTCCAGGGAGCCGGTGCCGTCGCGGGAGAGTTCGCGGCAGGAATCGCATTCGCCGCAGGGGGTGGGGGTCGGGCCCTGGGCGCAGTTGAGGCAGCGCGCCAGAATACGCGCGGAGGTGGTTTTACCGCATCCGCGCGGGCCGGAGAAAAGATAGGCGTGGTTAACGCGGTCATTGGCGAGGGCGGTCATGAGCGGTTCGGTGACCTGATCCTGGCCGATAACCTGCGCGAAGGTTTCGGGGCGGTATCGACGGTAGAGTGCGGTGCTCACGGGAATCCTTTGCGCTGGGGAAACTTTCACTTCTCATTTTAGGGGAGAAGATACCCGCAGGGGGCTGTGCGCCCGGCGATATTCGAAAGTTATTCGGGCATGAAAAAACCCCTTACGCACCCGTCATAGCTCGAATACCCTTGCTACCTTCCGGTCCTGGGGGAGTTTTCCAAGATAACGCCACGTAAGAGGCTCTTCTACTATACCCGATGAGCGCCTAAAAAGCGAGATGGGGTGTGAGAGTAGGTGTAAAAGAGGGTACGGAGGACTTGGATGGGATAGATTTCCGGCACTCACAGGGCTAAATAAGTGTTCCCTATCACTTTTATTGCTTTTGGCTTGCGCAGGGCAAAAAAGCCCGGTATAGTTTTATCCGTTCGCTTTTATAGCAACGAGGAGAATTCGCCTAGCGGCCTATGGCGCACGCCTGGAACGCGTGTTGGGTTAACAGCCCTCGGGGGTTCAAATCCCCCATTCTCCGCCGCGAAGCCCGGTAGCACTAGCTACCGGGCTTTTTTATATCTCACTCCCACCGTATTTCCCGCCCGAAGACCGGGCACCCAGGTAGAATAAAGAACTATGATTTTTAAACGAGTAGGCACCACCCGCCCGTACCCCGAGCACGGCATTACCCACGCCGACTGGGGTAAAATCCCGCCGCAGCAGGTGCGCCTGGACTCGATGATCACCACCCAAAAAATGCTCGATCTGGAGACCCTGCTTGCCGAGGACTCCACCTTTTACGGCGATCTTTTCCCGCACGTGGTCAAATGGCGCAATGAGCTCTACCTGGAAGATGGCGTACACCGCGCGCTGCGTAATGCCCTGCACCGCCGCGCCGTGATGTATGCGCGCGTGCTGGATTTGGATGCTCTCGACCCGGCATTGCTGGGTATGGCTGCTGCCCAGGGTAGCGCTACACATACCAAGCCCACTGTGCGCGTATCCTAACCCGCGCCCTAGGTCTCGATTTCTAAGACATAGGTAACGCGTGCCCGGCAAGCCCATAGATGCCCGGCGAACCATGAGATATAGATAAAGCACCTATAGATAAAGCGCGGGAAGCAGATTATTACTGCTTCCCGCGCTTTATCTATAGGTATACAATGATGCCCCGCTATATCACCTCAGCGGCAGAGGGCTTAAGCCACCTGAACCGCGGTGGGAGAAGATTCGGTGGATGCCTGCTCCTCAGAGAGCTGAACCGACACACCATCGGCATCAAAACGAGCACCCAGACCCATCTGAATAAAACGAATCGTGCTCAAAATCTGGCGCTCGCGAGTCTCCTCATCCGGTGCGTCCTCGGTGCGGCCTGCGCTAGAGGAGAGGGAGCCGTGAATGAGCATAGCCAGCTCGCGAATATCGGCGCGCGGAATATAGCGCTGCTCAATAGCCTCGGAGAGAATGCCCGCCAGTACCATCTGCAGCTCACGCACATGCTTGCCCAGCTTGGCGTAGCTCTCGGGGGAGAGCATGGAACGCATTGCCGGGCCAGGAGGCAGGTGGCGGCGGGAAAGGTCTTCAATCTGCAGGCGAATATAGATTGCCAACTGGTCGATCGGGTTGGTGACACCCTCCAGGGAGGAGTTGAGCTCCTTCAAAAAGCGTTCGGTCTCATCCAGGGCGTAGGCGACCAGCAGCTCGCCCATATCGGCGAAGTAGTTATAGACTGCGGTGCGGCCGATGCCGGCATTTTTTGCCACATCGGTCATGGTCAGTCCCGGCAGGCCCTGCGCGTAGAGCAGGGCGCCGAAAGAGTCGAGAATTGCGCGCTTGGTGTTTTCACGCTGCGCGGCATTGGAAGAAGCACTAATACGGGGCATATTGACACTTTACATGAAAATGTCAATAAATGACTACTCTGTGTGCCCTAAGTAGCCCAAAAATTTAAGTATTTTCCCACGTCACTGCCCTAAAACACTGTACATGTCATATATCCACACCCGCGGGAAGCCGCAGGCAGAGCTGCTGAGCCCTGCCGGTGCGCTACACTAAATAATGCTCGGGTGGCAGACGGGCGATTCAAGAACATGAACAAACACATCAAGGGTGAACTATGTCCTCTGTATCTACTGAATCTCAAACCACCGCGGGTACCCCGTGGGGCAAGCGTCGCAGCTACTTCGATCTGCTACTGGCAGCATCCTGCGTGATTCTGATTATCTCCAATATTGCCGCAACCAAGGGCGTCGCCTTTGGCCCGCTGCCCTTTAGCATTCCTTTCATCATGCCCGATGGCGTGATCATTACCGACGGCGGTTTCTTCCTCTACCCCCTGGCCTATGTGCTCGGTGATGTGCTCTCGGAAGTCTACGGCTTCAAGCGCGCACGCCGCGCAATTATTGCCTCCTTCGTGGCAACCGCCTTCGCCGTGCTCTGCTTTGTGATTACCCTGAACCTGCCCGCCGCGGACTTCTACACCAATCAGGAGGCATTCGCTACGGTTCTGGGCCCGGTCTGGCAGATCTTTGCCGGCTCCCTGCTGGGTTATCTGACCGGTCAGACCCTGAACGCCTGGGTCATGGTCGCCATGAAGAAGGCAACCGGCGGCAAGCACCTGTGGAGCCGTATGATTGGTTCCACCCTGGCCGGTGAGCTGGTGGACACCCTGATCTTCTGCACTATTGCTGCTCCCGTGCTGGGCATTAGCGATATTCAAACCTTTATGAGCTATGTACTGCTGGGCTATGTATACAAGTGCCTGGTGGAAATTCTGCTCATGCCCATTAGCTACCCGGTCATTGCTTGGTTCAAGAAGCACGAAGCTGAATACGTGGGCTAAAAATTAAGGGAGTGTGGCTATCTTAGGTATATATTGCACACCGCATAAAACTTGATAAGAGCGCCGGAGTGCTGGATAGTTAAGAGCATTGCTTGATGACTATGGGCATTCGGCGCTTTATCGTACCCGATAGGACGCAAGCGCCCCATAGGGTGTCCAAGCGTCAAGAACACACAATGCACAGAGTGAAAGTAACCTGATGAGTACATCGCAGACAGCTGAGCATAGCGAGCTCAAACGCTCCCTAAGCCACGGCCAGATGACCATGATCGCCATGGGTCTGGCGCTGGGCACCGGTCTTTTCCTGGGGTCGGGCGCAGCTATCGGCATTGCAGGCCCCGGCGTGATTATCTCCTACGCCATTGGCTCCCTGATCGCCGCAATTATTGTTGCCTGCGCGGGCGAAATGGCAATCCGTCACCCCGTGCCCGGCGGTTTCGGTACTATTTCTACCCGCTACCTGAACCCCTACGCGGGCTATTTGGGTCGCTGGGCATATTGGGCTGCTACCGTGCCCCTGGCGGGCGCCGAGCTGATTGCCGTGGGCGAGTACATGGGCTATTGGTACCCCCATGTTGACCTGTGGGTCTGGGCGGTTATTTTCGGCGTCATGATTGTCATGCTCAATATTATTAGCGTGCGTTCCTTTGGATCGACCGAAACCATTCTTTCCGCTATTAAGGTCGGCGCCGTGCTGCTCTTTATTGTTATCGGCGGTATTTTCGTGATCTTCGGTCTGCCCGGCCAAGGCGCTCACGGCGTGGAGTATTTGACCAACGACGGCGGTTTCCTGCCCAATGGTGTCTCCTCCATTTGGGTGTCCATGGCTGTGGTGATGTTCTCCTTTGGCGGTATTGAGATGATTTCCCTCTCCGCTGCCGAGGCGAAGGACCCGGATCGTTCGGTTTCCACCAGCGTTAAGGGTATGATTGTGCGCCTTTCCAGCTTCTATGTGCTCTCCATGCTGGTCATCCTGTGCCTGGTGCCTTGGCGTCAGGCTGCGGAGTCCGGCAAGGCTCTGACCGCCTCCCCCTTTGTGACGGTCTTTAGCCAGGTGGGTATCCCCGGTGCTGCCGGCATTATTAACTTCGTGGTCTTTATTGCTGCGCTTTCGGGCGCTAATGCTGCGCTATATGCGGCAACCCGCCTGCTGCACGCCCTGGCTCAGGACGGTATGGCGCCTCGTGCCCTGGCAAAGACCAGCAAGACCGGTGTGCCCGTGGGTGCCCTGACCGTCTCCAGTGTGGGCGTTGTGGTGGCTATTGTGCTGGCATTGGGCGGCCTGAAGAATATCTTCGCGCTCTTTATGGGCCTGGTGACCCTGTCCATTCTGATTGTGTGGGTCATGATTCTGCTGACCTATCTGAGCTTTAAGAAGATGCACCCGGTTGCCGATGGTTTCCAGGTGCTCGGTGGCCGCGTGACCGCTTGCATTGCTCTGGCGGGCGTGTTGGCAACCTTTGCCGCAATGTTCGTGGTGGACGATACCACCCTGAACTCCGTGCTATTCGGTTTGGGCTTCTTCGCGCTGATTACTGTCGCCTATTTCGTGGTGGCTAAGCGCAATGGCGGTTTTAAGGCTGCCGATCTGGAGGCACTGGCACAGCAGGAAGAAGACACCAAGGCTTAGTCTTCTCATAGCTTGTGACTGCTTGGCGTAACGGCGGCACGCACTTGGTGCCGCCGTTTCGCTTATGAGAGTCCACGCGCACGTACTATTCACTCGTAGACCACTATTTATTCACGAAAGAAACTCATGTCCTCTACGGATACTCCTTCGGGAGAAACTAACCAGAACGAACTTAAACGCTCCCTCAGCCACGGCCAGATGACCATGATTGCCCTCGGTCTTGCTCTGGGTACGGGTCTTTTCCTCGGCTCGGGCGCAGCTATTGGCATTGCGGGACCTGCGGTACTTATAAGCTACGCCTTTGGCTCGCTGGTGGCGGCAATTATTGCAGCCTGCGCGGGTGAAATGGCGATCCGTTACCCTGTGCCCGGCGGTTTCGGCACTATCGCCACCCGCTACCTGAGCCCCTACGCCGGCTACCTAAGCCGCTGGGCATATTGGATTACCACGGTGCCCCTGACCGGTGCTGAAATTATCGCCACCAGCCACTATATGGGCTACTGGTACCCGCAGGTGGATCTGTGGGTGTGGGCGCTCATGTTCGGCACGATGATTGTCATGCTCAATATTATTAGCGTGCGTTCCTTTGGCTCCACTGAAACCGTGCTTTCGGCTATTAAGGTGGGTGCGGTGCTCTGCTTTATTGTGGTGGGTGCTATTTTCGTGATCTTTGGTATGCCCGGTCAGCAGCCCCACGGTCTGGAGTACCTGACCAGCGATAACGGTTTTATGCCCAATGGCATTTCTTCTCTCTGGCTTTCTCTTGCGGTGGTTATGTTCTCCTTTGGCGGCGTGGAGTTGATTTCCATTTCCGCTGCTGAGGCGAAGGATCCGGCGCGTTCGGTTTCTTCCAGTGTGAAGGCAATGATTTGGCGTCTGAGCTCTTTCTATGTGCTGTCCATGCTGATTATTCTGTGCCTGATGCCCTGGCGTAGTGCCGCGGAGGCGGGTAAGGATCTGACCGCTTCTCCCTTTGTCATGGTCTTTAGCCAGGCGGGTATTCCGGCGGCTGCGGGCATTATTAATTTCGTGGTGCTGATTGCGGCGTTTTCCGGCGGTAATGCGGCGCTGTATGCGGCGACCCGTCAGCTGCACGCTCTGGCTCAGGATTCTATGGCTCCTCGTGTGCTCGCCAAGACAAGCAAAACGGGTGTTCCGGTTGGTGCTTTGGCTGTCTCCACCCTGGGCGCCGTGATCGCCCTGCTGATGGCTTTGCTGGGCCTCGATAATATTTTCCGCCTCTTTATGGGTCTGGTGACCTTCGCTATGCTGCTGGTCTGGTCAATGATCCTCATAACCTACCTGCGCGTGAAAAAAGCTCACCCGCAGGGCATCGGCTTCCAGATCTTTGGCGGCAGGATCACCGCGTGGATTGGCCTGATCGGCATTGCAGCAACCTTTAGTGCGCTCTTTGTGGTTGATGAAACCACCTTGACATCGGTTAGCGTAGGTCTTGTATTCGTGCTGATTATTAGCCTGGCGTATCGTGTGCTGGCATCCCGCCGCGGCGGTTTTGAACCGGCAGATTTGGAGGCGCTCTCGGGCAGGAGCAGTGCCGAGCCCGGCAACTAGACATCGCGCTGTACCGTGTGCTGTACCCAGCGCTGTAGCGGGGTTTAGTGCCCGCCTTTACCGGGCTGGAGGGGCACCTACACACCTCGCTTCAGCGCCCGGGCGCATGAGCTGGCATAGATATGTTAGGGTGTACCCGTATAAGGGTGTAATCTCACCCTCTCTGAAAGGGACATAATGGCTAAAAATACTGGTGGACAGACCGAGCTCAAGCGCTCGCTCTCTCACGGCCAGATGAATATGATTGTGCTCGGCTCGGCGCTGGGCACCGGTCTTTTCCTGGGCTCGGGCGATGCCATCGCTCTGGCGGGCCCGGCGGTTATTCTGACCTACGCGATCGGTTCGGCGCTGGCGGCTGTGATTGCCGGTGCGACCGGTGAAATGGCGATTCGCTACCCGGTGCGCGGTGGCTTTGGCACGATTGCTACCCGCTACCTGGGCCCCTACGCGGGCTTTTTGACCCGCTGGGCCTATTGGACGGCGACCGTGCTGATTGCCGGTATTGAGCTGGTGGCTGTCTCCAGTTATTTGAGCTATTGGTTCCCCTCTCTGCCCCTGTGGGTTCCCATTGCTATTTTTGGTGCCGCGATTATTGTGCTGAACCTTTCCAGCGTGAAGTCTTTTGGTGTGCTGGAGTTTTTCCTCTCCTCCATTAAGGTCTTTGCGATTCTGCTCTTTATGCTGGTGGGTCTGTGCCTGATTTTCTTCGGTCTGCCCGGTCACGCCGCGGTGGGTATGAGTAATTTGAGCAATCACGGCGGCTTTATGCCCAATGGTTTTGAGGGCGTGTGGCTGGCTCTTGCTGTGGTCATGTTCTCCTTTGGCGGTATTGAAATGCTCTCCATTTCTGCCGCGGAGGCAAAGGACCCGGCGCGTTCGGTGCGTTCGAGCACCAAGGCAATGATGGTTCGCCTGGCGACCTTCTACGTGATTTCCCTCTTTATTGTCATGTCGCTGATTCCTTGGCAGCAGGCTACTACACTGGGCGGTAGCGTGGAGACCTCTCCCTTTGTGTTGGTCTTCCAGCAGCTCAATATTAGCGGTGCTGCCCATGTGGTGAACTTTGTGGTGCTGGTGGCTGCTCTGTCCAGCGCGAATGCGAACCTGTATGCAGGTACCCGCCTGATGCATTCTCTGGCAGTGGACGGTATGGCTCCTCGCGCCTTTGCTCGCGTGAATTCTCGTGGCGTTCCCGCTGCGGCTCTGTGGATCTCCACCCCGGGTATTGTGCTGGCGATTATTCTGCGCGTGGGTTACCCCAAGTCTGCATTTATGTGGATGCTGGGTCTGATTATGGTCTGCGCTCTGATTGTGTGGGTGCTGATTCTCTTCGCTTATGTTGCTTACCGTCGCGTTGAGGGCCCTTCGACCTCCTTTAATCTATGGGGCGGCCGCCTGACTGCAGGCGTGGCGATTCTGGTGTTCTTTGCGGTGTGGGTTGCTCTTTTCCGCACTCCCATTAGCCAGTTCGCGGCGATTGCCGGCGTGGCGTATTTTGTGGTGCTGACCGTGGTGTATTTCGCGGTGGTTAAGAGTACTCTGCGCGTGGATGAAGAGGCTTTTGCTGAGGCGCAGCGCGCTTTGGATGCTGAGCACTAGGATCCTTTTCTGGAGTTTTCTTCACACCCGCCGTATGCCCTGTATGGGGCGTGCGGCGGGTTTTCTCTGTTTAGTGGGGAATAGTAGAGAAAAATTATGTGGTTTTATATTGGAGTATGTGGGATTTTTGTGGGTTTACCTGTGGTTATGTGGGTTATGACTCGAGTTTAGACCGTATATTTCGTAATATTTGTGTATTTTCGCGAAATATTCGCATATTCTGAGGCGAAGGTCTACCCGTGCGCTAGAATAGAAGAGAACCGTATGATCTTGTATGCGTTCAAATGTCTGTGTGTTGGATACGTCCTGCTAGCGCTGAAGCTAGCAGGACGTATCATTTTGCCCCATGACTATCCATAAACTACATGTTTTATGTAATTTGATACTCACTCCCGGCGGGTTTGTTCTCAGAGCGGGCGCGAGTAGAGTGGTGCTATGAGTACTTTTGAGGTAAAGATCCCCGTACGCTGGGGCGATATGGACGCCTACGGGCACGTCAATAATGTGGCTATGCTGGCGCTGATGGAAGAGGCACGTATTGCTCTCTTTGGCCCGCCTCCTGCATCGGGCGAGCCGAACCACGAGAAGATCCAGGCTGTTATCCCCCTATTTGAAATGATGGGGTCCAGCGTGCAGGCTCTGATCGCTGAACATAGCGTGAAGTATAAGGCACAGCTGCCCTATACGGGTGAGCCGGTGATGGTGCGTATGGCGTTGGAGAAAATCAGTGCCGCCTCGATTACGCTCTCGTATTCCTTTGTGAGCCCCAAGGATGGTCGCGAGTGCGTGCGCGCTTCTACCGTGCTGGCTTTTTGGGACGCTCAGGCGGGTAGCCTGGTGCGTTTGACGAAGGAGCAGCGTGAGTTGCTGGCTTTGTATGCCGATTAGCCGGTAGCGCAGAAGCGCCCTAGACTCCATCATGAGCGATAAATGAGCGATAAATGAGCGATAACGGTACCGGTACCCGCTCGCTGGGCGAGCGAGCCTAGACACGTGCACCCATTGGGTGCACAATAATCCCTATAAATACACCGTGCCGGCAGGCACACTCGCAGAAAGGTTAGAGCATTATGCCCCAACGCATCGACTTCACGCCCTTTCTTACCATCGCACCCATGCGACGCGAGTACATTCCCGCCGCGCGTGTGGCGCTCAGCCTGGCAATCCCGCTCTCTGTGCTGGTGGCGCTGGGTCAGATTCAGTTGACCTTCTTCGCTATTTTTGGTGCTTTTACCGCAATCTATGGGCGCCACGAGCTGCCCGCTCTGCGTTTTAAGCATCAGCTGCAGATAGGTATTTTGCAGATTATCTGTGTTGCCCTGGGTCTGTGGATGAGCGCTATTGATATGAATTCCTGGCTGAAGGTCACCATTTGTGCCCTGGTGGGCGGCGTGGGCGGAATTATCTCAATCTACCTGGATTTGTTCCCGCCCGGCCCGCTTTTCTATATTTTTGCGATTGCCCCGGTGGCTTTCCTGCCCTATAACCACGAGCCGTGGCTGTCTTTGGGTGCTACGGGTTTCGCTGTGTTTTGTGCTCTTTTTACCGGCTGGTTGGGTACCCTGGTGGGTGAGGGTACTAATGAGGCTGCGGTTCCGCCTCGCCCCCATCACGGTTTGAGTACCTCTGAGATTCTGGCGCAGGGCGCTATTTTTGCTGTAGCTATGTTTGCTGCCGGCGCTTGGGGTGAGCTGTCGGGTGTGCAGAATAATTATTGGGCGATGACTAGCGCCGCGGCGATTATGCTGGGTATTACGGCTCGTATGACGGTGCTGCGCAGTATTCACCGCGTGTACGGCACGATTGCCGGTATTGTGGTGAGTGCATTTTTTGTTTCGATGAGTCCTAGCCCCTGGCATGTGGTGGTGTTGGTGGTTGTTTCTCAGTTTTATGCTGAGCTGTATATTAAGCGCCATTACGGTATTGGTGTCTTTTTTGTGACTCCGGTTGCTTTGCTCATGATTTATTTGGTTTTCCCTACGGATGCTTCTGTGCTGATGACTGCGCGTATTTGGGAGACGATTATTGGCGCTATTGTGGCTGTGGTGGCTGTGTATTTGGTGCCGAATCCTGAGTACCGCGGTCAGGATACGCAGGCCATTCCGGTTTTGCGTCTTACGCGTGATTTGCGTCGTGCGCGTGCTCATGCGGCGGCGGAACAGCGTGCTGCTGAGGGTAAGCCGGGTGCGCAGATCCGCGGTAGTGTTTCCATTGATACGGGTGCCAAGGAGTAGATTCTGTCGGGGCACAGATAGGTGCGGTATACGCGATGTATACCGCACCTATCTGTTATTGGTGGGTGAGCACAATCTTTTTAATGCGCTCGCTACGCTTTTTAATGGCGTCTTTAGCTTCGTTGAGCTCGTGCTGATGCTGGCGAATAAGGGGCATCTGGTAGGAGGCTTCTAAATCGCCGAGGCGCTGAGCCATGCGGGTATCCTGGCTGCACTGTGCCATGGTCACAGCAAGTTTAATTTCTGCTTCTGTCAGTTCGGGTGCTGACACAAAGTTGAACTCTTCCTGGACTCCCCATTCATGCTCTCCCTTTCGAGGGTGCAAACCTTTGGATTCGAGGCATGCCCACCACTCTGAACGGGCTTGTTTCCATTCGGGGTGGGAATTTGCCTTATTGTAGGCCTGATTGCGAATTTCCTGGGTCAGCTTCTGAGCTTTTTCTGAGGCTTTATAGTCCTCTTCTGCGTTGAGCTGATCGCGTACCTGGGGTATGCAGGTTTCATCCATAATGCGCTCAAAATCAGCCGTGGTTTCCATGCGTGAGGATGTTGGTTTATCTCGTTCGACAAGACCGGTTTTTTGCGCTTTTGCTACATTCCACAGCCCGTAAATTTTATCAAATTGAACAGTATGAGAGATGTGCTGCAGACTTGAGGCACCCGGCATTGTATATCCATGGGGTTTCATGCATTCAGCATAGAGATAGGCGTTATATGCTATATCAAAGCGTAAATCTTCCATACTTTGACCGTATGAATCCAGAGGATAAACAATTTCGCCATTCTCGTAGTCGAGAAAAGCCCGCGCCGACGTATCGCGATTAGGCTGAACAATCCGGGCACAGGACACAACGGTAAGAATTACAATCAGATAGAGTAATACCCGTCGCATAAGAGCCCTCCTCCCCGGTTGCTGGTACCGGGAACGCCTAGAGAATCTATAGGCATAAGTATAGCCTTTATTGACAACTTAAGCTCTATATGCAATGCGTTAAACGTTCCAGTGTCTGGCACTGTCGGGCGAAGGGGTAAAATAGGAGTGCCCGCAAGGTGACATGAGCGGGAGAAGACCCAATCCCAGCACGATAAAGGTGAACCGTGTCTACACCCCACCCCACCCCGGATAACGCATTCCCCCATGAAGGATTCTCCTTCGAAATCACCAGCCGCCTGGCAGAGACCGCGCAGATTAGCGAAGAGCGCATTGCAGCAAATGGCGGTCAGTTTAAGGGGCGCACCGGCATTATTCACACCCCGCACGGCGATATTGCAACCCCCGCCTTCACCCCCGTGGGTACCAAAGCAACCGTTAAAGCCGTTCTGCCCGAATCCATGAAGGAACTGGGGGCACAGGCGCTGCTTTCGAATGCATACCACCTGTACCTGCAGCCCGGCCCGGAGATTCTCGACGCAGCTGGCGGCCTGGGTGCCTTTATGAACTGGGACGGCCCGACCTTCACCGACTCCGGCGGTTTCCAGGTGATGAGCCTGGGTTCCGGCTTTAAAAAGGTGATTGATATGGGCACCGTGGCAAACGCCAAGGGCGCTGATGGCCGCCCTATTGGCGATGATGATGTTGCCAAGGGCAAGGAACGCTTGGCACATATTGACGATGACGGTGTGAACTTCAAATCCCATATTGACGGTTCCATTCACCGTTTCACCCCCGAGGTGTCCATGCAGGTGCAGCACCAGATCGGTGCGGATGTCATGTTTGCTTTTGATGAGCTAACCACCCTGTACAACTCCCGCGGCTATCAGGAAGAAGCCCTGGAACGTACCCGCCTGTGGGCTCTGCGCTGCATTGCTGAGCATGAGCGTCTGACCGTTGAGCGCTCCACTAAGCCCTACCAGGCTCTCTTTGGCGTGATTCAGGGTGCTCAGTATGAGGATCTTCGCCGTAAGGCATGCCGTGACTTGGGCTCTATGCCTTTTGACGGTTTTGGTATTGGCGGCGCTCTGGAGAAGGAAAACCTGGGTACCATTGTGCGCTGGTGTGCTGAGGAGCTGCCCGAGTCTAAGCCTCGCCACCTGCTGGGTATTTCTGAACCGGACGATATTTTTGTGGGTATTGAAAACGGTGTGGATACTTTCGACTGTGTTTCTCCCACGCGTGTGGCACGTAATGCCGCTATCTATTCGCCGACCGGTCGTTACAACGTGACCAATGCCCGCTTTAAGGCTGATTTTAGCCCGCTCTATGAGGGGTGCGATTGCTACACCTGCCAGCACTATACTCGTGCCTATGTGCGTCATCTGTTCAAGGCGGATGAGCGTTTGGCGGCAACCCTGGCGTCTATTCACAATGAGCGTTTTATTGTGAAGATGGTTGATGACGCTCGCGAAGCTATTGCCAATGGCACCTATTTTGAGTATCGTGATGAGTTCTTGGGCAACTACTATTCGGGTCAGAAGCCCTAAATATCGGGTCTTGCCCGAGTGAGGATTAAATATGAGTATTACGCGAGTAGAAGAGCATGAGCTGCTGACCTTTACCGCGGAACTGGCCTTTGACGTGGAGAGCGTTTTTGAGGCTTTTGTAGTTCCCGAGTTGCTCAGCGCCTGGTACGGCCCGGCGGGTTGGCATGCTCGCGAGCACGACACGGTGGTTGAACCCTGGGTGGGCGGTATGCAGCGTTTGACGATGGTCAATGAGCTGGATCTTTCGGCATCGTGCATTATGCAGAGCCGTTTTCTGGCGTTTGAGCCGAATGCTCAGCTGGAACTTGCAGAGCAGCTGCCTGATCCTGCCGGTCAGCCCGGGGATGTGCTCATTTATTCTCGGTTCCGTTTTGATAATGATACGGTGCTGACCTCTAGCGGTGTGGGTGCCGGTACTCGTGTGCGCGTGGAGATTGGACCTCTGCCGCAGAATGTACACGAGTCGGTGGCTCAGTCCTGGCGTTCGGCGTTTATTCGTTTGGATGCGCTTTTGAATCCCGGAGGGATGACCTCTCATAGGTTGTAGGTAGAGCGCAATTCTTTGACGTGTTCTATACAATGCCCGCGTGCACTCTATGCACGCGGGCATTGCTCTGTCTCTAGAAGGTCGCTGGGGGCAGAGGATGATGAACGGAGTAAATATGCTTGCAATGAGTTGTTTGTGCATTATATACTTGAGCTAAGCCACATATATAGTGGTTGGCGGTGGATAGTCGTTGTGAAAAGAATGGAGTAGCTCGACTGCTTTCTGCAGAACAGAAGGTTGCCAACCGATGGTAATGGGCGAATGCTCATGTTCTATACCCATGACTGCTATAGGACACACACTCGCATAAGGACAGGAATAATGTCTGTTGTATCTAAGATTGGTAGCGCAGGGCTGGCTATGATGTCCGTTCTGTTGCTTTCCGTAGCACCTGCCGGTGCTGATTTCCATGCGTATGCTCATGCTGACTATGTCGCTGAGGTAACGCGTGTACCTGGGTATGTATCGTGGATTGATGTACCCGATAATGTTGTCTCGTCTGTGCATAACTGGACTGATACGTGTTGGTCGGGGCGTGATGAGACTTCTTGGGTTACCTCTATTGAGGTAATACGTATTCACCCCAATGATCATAAGGCTAATCTTTGGGGCGCAAGTGATCGCATCGACTTTTTCTCTCGGTGCTAATCATTCACTTTAAATATTCTCGCATGGGAGGGTACTGTATGTATCCTCCCATGTGAGGTATTTAAAAATTTGTAAAGGGTTTGATATGAAGAAATTTTATATAATACTAATTATATTTATTTTTCTTTTCAGTGGGTGTGGTTCCTCTGAAAAGATTTCTGTATCTGAAGATGTCCGCTCTATATTAAATTCGTATAAATCTTCTCCTCCAGAAATTGTAATTGCCATCGATATTGAGATGGAAAAATGTATGTCGGAGAAAAATAAAAAATATGTTAAGGGTGGATATAAATTTTCCCTTGGAAGTGCTGATATTGTAAACTCTGGCTCTGTGTTTTACTCTATGGATTCAGTATCGGCTGGATATAAAGAGACAGTGCTTCCCACTGAAGAGCGCAGCGATTCGGATGTGACGGAAGAAAATTATAACCCTGCAGATGAGATTAAATATATTTCTCTCTCTGGGGTGGAAACGTCTATTAGCTCAAAATCATGTACTGCTCGTGCTGCGGAGAAGGTATTTGGCTCGGTAGAGAATTATCTTAAGTATTCAGATTTTGCCAATGATATTCTCTTTTCTGCACGTCAGTATAAAGCAATCGATGAGATTGTGTCTCTGTACTCAGATAATAAAGAGTATCCGCAGTGCATGAAGGATGCAGGCTATCCCGATGTGATTGCATTTGGTCTTGCCCCGAAGATTGCCCTTCAGAAGTTCGGGCAATATCGCACCAAGGATCAGAGGCCTCATGCTGAGGAACGCGCAATGGCTCAGGCAGATTATTCCTGTCAGGAGTCAAGTAATATTGTCCGCAAAGCAGAGGATATATTTTATGATCGAGTGGGTCAGTGGCTTAAGGATCATGAAGCCTATATTCTCCAGATTCGAGATATTGAATTATTTGCTAAGGATCGTGCTAATAAGATTATTAATCAGTCATAGGATTCGGTCCTAAAAGATATTGGTGGTTATCTAGGGGGCTAGATAATCGCCAATATCTGTGTTTAGAGGGTGCCGTCGAGGATCTTGGGTGCATTTTCTTCGGCATTCTTTTTTGCCTGGGTAATACGCTCAATAAGTGCCTGATTATCCTCCAAGAAAGACGTCATATAGGCGTTCAGCAACTCCATAACTCGATCCTCATAGTTCACCTGCTCACGGCAGGTAGCATCAGCTACCGGTATATTGGCAGGGATTTCAGCAGCGCGATACGTATAAAAGATTTCATCAGGAGCCTTGTACGGCAATTGATACTTATCTTTCATACACTGAGCCCAATCCATATAAATATGAATGAGCTCATCTGACATACCTGCTGCTTCCGCATAGGGTAAGAGGTGCTTGTCAGCGGTAAAGAGCGTATCGGCTAGATCTATATCTCCAAATATTTTGATAGACACTATATATTCGCAACTATTGTTCTGATTCTCTTCTCCGTATCCTCGGAGCGCTCGAATCTCTTCCTCAGTTATTGTTGACTGCTGTTCTTTAGCTTTTTGTGCTTGGGCAGCAGGGTTTGAATATCCATATTGTCGTGCTTCCTCTATAGTGAGTTCACCCGGTGGTAGAGTACTGCGAACTGTAGCGTTGTACGGCATGTAATATTCGCCTTGAGGGGTGAATCCTTTCTTAGCCATGCAGTCTTTTAGTCCTTTTTGCCAGGCTAATCTGAGCGCTTCGGGGTAGTCGGTGAGCTCATCAACCTTTTGCACTGCCTGGTGATCTACCACTGTAGCTGCTTTAATAGCTCGAGGTTTAGAACTAGAATCCAGAGACTGTTGTGCTGGTGAGTTGACGGAACATGCTGTGAGGCAGAGACAGCCCGCGAGTATAAGCCTAATCTTGCGAGTAACGGGGTTTCCCATTCCAACCATTCCAATCCCATCGAGCTACAAAGTCAGCCTGGTCATTTGAATCGGTGCCGTCGTAATGCACATCGTGTTGAAGATTCGTACCGCTCCATCCTGCCTTGAGATAGGATAGAGCTACTGCCTTACGTGAGTACCAGCTGCTACGCCAGTCTCCTAGGCATTCCGTAGTCTCACCATTAGCATTAGTCCATGATGAGGCGCGGTCATGAAGCGCACCATCTAAATCGGTGTAAGGTGAGAAGCTGCTGATTTGTTGTTTGGCTCCTTGAAATTCTTTATGCTCCCAGACGCAAACATGGCGGAATGCGCAGTCAATGGTTCCCTTGACGTCATGTGCGGATGCTGCGGGGAGTGAGAGGGAGAGTTCTGAGATGGTTGCCAGGCCCAGGAGGGTGGCTTTGCGTATAAGAGTCATGGCTCTTTACCTTTCGTGAGCGGTGCTGTAACGGTCATGGGTACAGCGCTCTAGGCTTTATTGCCTGGTATGGAATGTGAGTGACTTTGTGTGCTTCACAAAGCGGCCGAGTTACTCTAATCTTTTCACTGCGGTCATTCACGCGTGATATATGTGGTCTTCCTCAAGGCTAGAATCGAACTCTTTTTAAATCAACCACTTTTTAAGCGACATTCATCTCAAAATCTATCGTATAGCTGGTATTTATGTGTTATATGTGATAAGAGTCTAAGATTCTTGAGAAGGTATGCAAAACGGGGTGCCGGAATATATCCCAGCACCCCGTTTATAGAAGAACTCTACAATCCTTGCAGCTATGAGTGTTCTACCTGCCCTCACTCTCCAGCAGTGCAGCAGCCTCAATAATCATCCATGCACCCACCTGAGCAGATAGCTCCACAGGAGCCCCCGGCTTAAGCACCTCGGAAGCGGGGCGAATAGCCTCCGGAGAAAAAATGCTCACACGCTCATTACGAATCTCCGTAGGATCAATATGGGGCTCATTCATTGGCAGAGTTGGATCAAACTCACGGCGACCCTCCCACAGTAGCTGCGCACTATCACGCACCAGCAAAGAGCAGAGCTGACGAACATCCTCATCCAGAGGCTCATAGAGGGCAGCCTGCGCCAAATGACGTACCAAAATCGCATCAAAAAGACCGCGATCGCCGCGACCCTCAGAAGAAATAACACGAACCACCGTGCCATCGGCACGCTCATAGGGCGTAGAACAGGAACGGGCAATAGAGACCACCAGCTCCTGAGCGCGCTGCAGGGGATCAAAATCCAAACGATCTTTAAACGAAGAATCAAGAGAATCCAGATAGAGTAGACCCGCCAAGCCCGTACCCTGGTTATAACTATGAATAGAACGCTCAGGCTCTAAACCGCCGTTCTTTGCATGTACACCATCAATATAGAGTGAACGTTCGCTATCCCACAGGTGCTCATTAGCCCACTGCCAGAGCGCAAAAGCAGTCTCGTGGTCGGCCGCCTGGCCAAAAGCAAGAGCGCTCGGAGCGGTCGCCGGCATATTCACAAAATCACGATGCTGCTTAGCCCAGCTCACGCCACCACCGGCAAAATCCAAGCCCGACGCCACGCCACCGCGCAGCTGAGACATGAGCGCAGTACCGGCATCCTGGGCAATACGAGAACCAGAAGATTTCAACTGCACACTCAGCGAATCCATGCGCTCCACCGCCAGAGCAAGCCACGCCATATCGTCATAAAAACTCGTGGCAACCTTACCCATATTGCGGGCACGAATACCGGCAATCATCGCCTGCGCGTGCTTAAACCATACATGCGCCTGCTCAGAATCCCCCTCGCGCGCATGGCGCATACCGGCATCCACCATGGCATCCATCAAATGGGCCTGCCACCAATAATTCCAGTGCATTATACGCTGAGATAGAGGGCGAGGATCCGGCTCCTGAGTGGCACCAATGAGAGTGCCCGGAACCTTAGCCACCGGGGCAACATAGCGGTACATGACAGAATGCGCTGCGGCAGCCGCAGCAGAAGAAAAATCAGTCACAATGGATGGCTTTCTGGGCATACGCCACGCTTGAGAATAAGGGCACTCTCATTATTGCACGCCCCGGGACAGGATAAGGCTAAAAATGACACTATGACGACAGCGTGCAGCACTCGCAATGGATAGCCGCTTTTAGCGCTCACCAAGCGGAGCGAACGCCAGATTTCGCTGGGATTGTAGATGAATAGACTGCCCCGTCATGGGGTGCTCAAAATCTAAGGTATCCGCCAATAGCTGCAGGGGTAGAATCTGCTCATCGGGGGCGGCAGGAAGGATATCCGGGTAGAGCACATCCCCCAGTAGGGGAGCGCCCAGCAGATTCATATGGGCACGTAGCTGATGAGTTTTGCCGGTATGCGGGTGCAGGCGGTACAGGCCCAGCTGCGTATTGGGCGCGGGGTAAAAACTATCGGGATGAATGCGCTCGCTCCCTGGGGGCTTGGATGGTAGCTGCCGGGCGCCCGGAGTGTTCTGAAGGCTATAGCTAGCCAGTAGCTCAATACGGCTCAGGGTATTGCTCTGTTCACCGCTCTCTTGGCATTGGGTGGCGCTCAGCTGACGCACCTGCAGTTCATCGCGCACCTTGGTAATACGGCTGGCAACCTGCAGGGTGCCAGCGCGTGCTTGAGCTAGTGCGTGCGCATCGGGAAGAAGGGGAGCTACCGCCACATAGCTTTTAGAAACCCGGCGTTCCTGGAACATAGTCTGAAAAGGAGCTCGCGCTTGAATAGTCTTTGCAAAAAGTAGTACGCCCGCGGTGGGGCGATCCAGACGGTGAATAGGAATGAGCAGGGGATTGCGCTCGCGCACCCGCAGCTTGGTCAGTGCCGTTTGGGCAATATAGGATCCGCGCGGAGTGGTGGGCAAAAAATGTGGCTTATCTACGGCGAGTATATGCTCATCTTCGTAGAGAATGGGAATATCATCGGAGAGGGTGGGTTCATCCGCTAGCTCTCGGTAGTACCAGATCTTCTCGCCGGGACGGTAGGGTGTGGACTCGCTGAGGATTTCCCCCGTGTCAGAGACTACTTCACGGCGTTCAAAACGGGCTGAAATCACCTCGGGATGCCCCGGATAAAATCTAAGTGTCAAATAATTCGAAATTGTGAGAAGTGTCTCTTGGATATTGAGAGCTAAACCCAAGTTTTCGAGCGTTTCGCCCGGATTTTCGGGCAGAATGAGACTTACGGGGTCAATGCCGTCCCTCTGAGGCAGGGGAGGGCGTTTCTGATTCTTTAAAACGCGACGAGCCATACTTCCATTATCACCCCGTGAAAAAGGATCGTAGATTCTCGAATCACGGTGTTCGCATATATAAGGTAGACTTCGCGCTCTCTGGCTGTTCCTAGGGGCTCTGGATGAGTGTCTAAAACACGCTAAATTGCATCAAATAGTAGGATTAATCCTTAAACTCAAGCAACAATCAAAAAGTATTGTACACAGCCTATTTTGAGGGGGTACTACACCCCTATATCCGGCTAAAATCATTTCCAGAACGTAGAATTAAAAGTAAGAAGAGGTCATGTACAGACCAAAAGACTAAGGTGCGTATGGAACTGAACAAGCGCAATGCAGCGAATGAAACCCCGGCAACGGCGGAGCAGTCTGCTGCAAAGGAAACCGGCACCAACCTCCGTCTTGACCCGACCGTCCGCGAGGACCAGATTCTGCAAGTCGCAATTAAGCACTTCGCCAGCCGCGGTGTACTTGCCTCTTCCATGAAGGCTATTGCTGAGGATGCGGGTATCACCCGCGCCCTGCTCTACCACTACTTCCCGGGTAAGGAATCCCTTGCCGCTGCAGTAACTCGTCGAGAGGCACGCATCGTACTGGCAACGCTGAGCGAACAAGGAATCGATGACGCGGAAGCAATCCGCGAAACCGTCGAGGCATACTTCGCCCGAGTCGCAGGCGCCCCCGGCCACAACCCGGATATGCCCAACACTCCCGAAGCATTCATTTCCTGGCTGATTGAATCCAGCGGAATGACCGTCAACGAACGAACTCGAGTGGTTCTCACCGGGTGGATGTGCATGGTCGATTACTTCGCCCAGTACGTCGCCCAAGGCGAACATAATAACCGCCGCAGCATGCGAACCGACGAAGCCATTGATATTTGCATTGGCGCCGTCACCAGCATGACCAGCGGATTCTAGGCGGGACGACCCGCCAGTCGAGTACCGCACGGTGCGCCCACCGCCCGCCCTCTAAGGGTGAGACGGTAAGCAAAGCCGTGCCAAGACCGGATGTGGCTCCGGTAATGTACATGAAAATTCTGCGCTAAAAGCCCCGTACTTCTCAGCCATGAGAAGCACGGGGCTTTTGCCTTTAACGCTGCTCGTGCAGCGGGGTTAGAACTCCCGGGCTAGAACTCTTTACGCAGACGCAGGCCCTTAGGCATAGCATAGAACCCCTGAGCTTGCAGAGCGCGGCGCAGAGCAATCACAGGATGCTCCCGATTCGGCTCTACAGGTTCCGGGCTATCGAGGATAGAGAGGTCATTGACCTTCTCCACCGTGACCGTATCCATCGCCCCGGCACGCACCAGCTGAGCCACCAGAGGGGCCGAAGCTTCCAGTAGTAGCGGGTCATGGGTAAATGCCAGCAGAGTCTTAGAACCACGCTCAATATAGAGGGTTGGCTCGCCATCTAGCAGCACCACGCAGGCGCCGGCCTTACGACCCGGACGATGCTTAAAAGACCCTGCGCTAAAGGGCAGAACCGCCGGCCAATCCAGCGCCGCACCGTAGGGCTGAGCCGGATCGCACGCCGCCAGCAGTACCGCCTGGAAAGAACCAAAAACGCTCTCGCTCACAGTCATCTCAACCTGGCGCTCGGAGGCGGGATCTTCGGGTAGGGAATCCCCCACTAAGCGCAGAGCATCCACCGTAGAGGGGGAAGCGAATTGAGCGCCACCCAGCCCGGAAATGAAATAGCCTCGACGCACCAGGGCACGCTCTTCCGCAGCGGCATAAACCCTATAGAGCGCCGCAAAACCACCCGGAACCTGCTCCAGAGCGGCAGAACCGCGCGTGAGCACACCGTAGCGATCCAGCAACAGCTCAGCACGAGCCCATGCCGCCACCGTGGGCTCTAGGGGCTCAGCGCTATAGTGCTCATCCAGCACCGACCAGCGACCGGAAACATCTGCCGCCGGAGCCTGAGTAGTACCGGATAGACGGGAAGAACGCGAGGAAAAACCACCAGCACCCGAGGCAAAACGCGCCGAACGCAGGCGGGAGGCACCGCGCATGGAACGCGAACCCACCGAAGAACTCATACCGCTTGATCCCATACCCCCAAAGCTCAGGCGCGAAGAGCTCGCCGCCGCCTTGGGCACCGCATGAGCCGTGCGAGCGCCCTGCAGACGAGCGCGCAAAGGAGCAAAGGTGTCATTGGTAATTGCCCCCGCCCAGAAAAGCTCCCAGAGCGCCTCAGCCAGCTCAGAAGAGCTCGGAGCCTCTACCACCTCACCGGGGGCAGAATCAGCCCGTAAATCCTCATATACACGCTGAGCCAGCATGGGGAAGAAGGCGCCACCGGTTGAGAGCACACGATACAGGGCACGAGCCACATAATTGAGCTCATCCACCGCCTGAGCGCGCGTGGCGGCATCGGGTACCGTCAGCTGGGCGCTTTCGCTCAGGTGCAGGCACACCCAGCCGTCCCCGCCGCCACCTAAGGTCCCGGCACCGGTCAGCAGCACCGTACCGGCAGCCAGAGCCGAATCCAGCAGCTGAGGCGAATAATCCTCAAGACGAGCCGCCAGTACCAGCTGCTCCAGGGCGGATGCCGGAATGGGGGTACCCGCCAGCTGGTCCACCACCGTGAGCAGCCCATCCATGCCGCGCAGAGGCTCACCCACGGGCTCAGAAAGCTGCGCTACACGTTCAGGAGCCCTATAGGCGCCATAGGTGCGGGTGTGGGCGTGCGCCTGGCTCAGAGTCACCCTGCGGGTTATCACCTGCTGCCAGGCGGGTAGAAAGGCACCGTAAACCCTCGCGGGTACCGGCGCAATCTCACGGCGCAGAGCCGCCAAGGAACGCAAGCGAGCGCTACGCAGCACCTGAACATCCACCCACTCGACCCCGGTACCTGCACGCAGCTGCTCGGGCATAAATTCGCCGAATTGCACACGACCCTGCTGAGCCAGTTCTCGCAGAATCGGTTCCAGAGCTGCCGGGGTAATGGGCATGAGTCGACTTAGATGCTCTGCCAGCTGCGCGGAACTAAAGGGTAGGTGGGTGCGCGCATAGCGGGAGACAAGGTCCTCTAGGGGCGCGGGAACCTGCTGAATATAAACCTCGGGCAGGGAGGTGGGCAATGCAATACCCAGGCCGTCACGCAGGCGCGCGGCGTCTTCCACCGTGGCGTAGTAGAGCGGTCGTTCTTGATTATTCGTACCCTCGACAACCTGCGCAAAAGAGCTCAGGCTAAAGATACGGCGGCTCTCTTGCAACTCTTGAAGAATGCGCTGCAGCACAGCAGGCGGTACGGGCTCCAGAGCGTCCGCACCGCTCTCTTTAAAAGGGGTAGAGGGCGCTAAACGCACACGATCCAGCAGTTCATCGGCAGAGAGCGGACCTAAGGTGCGCAGAAGCTCCACCACGGGCTCTACAATCCAGCGACCCGAAGAATCGGTTTTCAGGCGCGCCGCCGAAGAGCCCAAACGCTGCAGCTGCTGCTCCATAGCCACCAGCACATCAGGCTCCAGCAGCTCACGCAGCTCGGTAGAACCCAGCAGCTCAGCCAATAGCGTGGGGTCCAGGGCAAGAGCCGCCGCGCGACGCTCGGCCGCCGGAGCATCGGTGTTATAGAGATTCTCGGCAACATACTCAAAGAGCAGAGTGCGCGCAAAAGGTGAGGGAGAATCGGTCACAATACGGTGCACGCTCACAGAACCGGCTGCAATATCCTTATGCAGAGCCAGCAGTTGAGGCAGGTCGTAGACATCCTGCAGGCACTCGCGCGCCGCCTCCAAAAGAATCGGAAAATCCGGGAATTTACGCGCAACATCCAGCAGCTGAGCCGCTCGCTGACGCTGTTGCCATAGGGGAGTGCGCTTACCGGGATCGCGGCGAGGCAGCAGCAGGGCGCGCGCTGCACTCTCGCGGAAACGCGCGGCAAAAAGTGCCGAATCGCCCACATGCTCACGCACCGTAGATTCCAGATCCGCAGGGTCAAAAAGCCAGATATCTTCATCCGGCAGGTCTTCGGCGGTGGCGGGCAGACGCATCACAATACCGTCATCGCTGGCAAGCACCGAAGCATCCAGACCAAAACGCCCCTGTACGCGCGCCGAGAGAGCCAGCGCCCAGGGTGCGTGCACCGGGTAGCCCAGGGGAGAGTGCAGAATAATACGCCAATCTCCCAGCTCATCCCTAAAACGCTCAATCACCAGGCGCTTATCGGTAGGCACAATCTGGGTGGTGGCGCGCTGCTCGGCAATATAGTCAAAAAGATTATCAATCGCCCACTCATCCAGGCTCAGGGCACTCAGCTCAGCGCGCAGAGCCTGCAGCTGGCTCTCATCGCCCAGGGCATGCACAATGCGCTGCACAAACTCACCAATGCGGTGACCGAGCTCCACGGGGCGCCCGGTGCGCTCACCGTGCCAAAAAGGCAGGCGCCCTATCTCACCCGGGGCGGGGCTGACACGCACACTATCGTGGGTAATCTCTTCAATACGCCAGGCGCTCGCGCCCAGAGCAATCACATCCCCGGTGCGCGACTCATAGACCATCTCCTCATCCAGTTCACCCACGCGCTTGGGTGTCTTAGCGTCGGTGGGGCCGGCAAGAAATACGGGAAAAAGACCGCGGTCGGCAATGGTTCCGCCATTGGTGACCGCCAGACGCTGAGCACCCGGGCGCGCCTCTAAAGCCCCGGAGCCTTCTTCTTCGTCATTGGGGCGATGCCAAATCAGGCGAGGGCGTAGCTCGGCAAATTCATCGCTGGGGTAGCGGCCGGCAAGCATTTCTAATACGGCATCAAAAAGGGCGCGCGGCAGGGAAGAGAAGGGAGCAGCGCGGGTGACGGTGGCATACCAGGCATCCACATCAATGGGTGCAAGAGCTGCGGCGGCAACCGTCTGCTGGGCGAGCACATCCAGAGGATTAGAAGGCACGCGCAGGGGCTCCAAAATGCCCGCGCGCATGCCGGTGAGCACCACGGCACTGGTGAGATTATCGCCGCGATGCTTGGGGTAGAAAGTACCCCGGGAAATATCGCCCACATTATGACCGGCTCGTCCCACGCGCTGTAGGGCGCTTGCCACCGAGGGCGGGGTCGCCACCTGAATAACCTCGTCCACGCTGCCCATATCAATACCCAGTTCCAGGGAGCTGGTCGCCACCACGCAGCGCAGCTGACCGGATTTTAGGGCTTCTTCAATCAGGGTGCGTTGATCCTTTGCCACGGAGCCGTGGTGGGCACGCGCCAGGGGAGGGATGGGGCTCTCTTGCCCAATGGCGGGTAGTTTTTCACCGCGCGCCTGCATGGCAAGCAGTTCATTGCGCTCGTGCATTTCATTTAGGGCAGCGGTGAGTTTTTCCGCCAGGCCGCGGGAGTTCACAAAGACAATCGTAGAACGATTATTCTGAATACGGTGTAGGATGCTCTCCTGCACATGCGGCCAAATGGAGGCTCTATAACCGCTGGTATCAATCTGCACTGTATCAATCTGTGCAGTCTCTTCGCGAGGGGTTAGCTGGGAGTTGGAAGCCTCGGGGCCAATGGCGCTCGTGAGCCCTTCGAGCTCTCGGGTGTTGTTCTCAATATTGTTCTGCTCTTCACCCGGGAAAATACCCAGTGCCTGCTCCAAAGATATAGAGCCGTAGGGGCTGGCGGCAGAGCCTGCAGAAACGGGGGCGGGTACATTCGGACGCGCAGAAGCCGGGCGTTTAGTCTGCGGACGCTGTCCGCGAGCGCCATGAGCCTGAAGACCGGGCGCCTTCGTACTCGGAGTGCTGGCGGCAGAGGGCGAATGCTCCCCCTGACCGTAGTCATTGGCGCCGCCAATAGCACTCAAATCAGGCACGGGTACGCTCAGCAGCAGCTGCCAGCTCTTCTCAGAAACCGGTTGCACAATAGTGACCGGCTGAGCGCCTCCCAGAAAACGCGCCACTTCGCTGACCGGGTTCACGGTTGCCGATAGACCAATACGCTGCGCCGGACGCTCAAGTAGCTGATCTAGCCTCTCTAGGGAGAGCGCCAAATGCGCCCCGCGCTTATCTCCGGCAAGGGCGTGTACCTCATCAATAATCACGGTATCCACATGCGCCAGGGCGTTGCGCGCACTACTGGTGAGCATAAGATATAGGGATTCGGGGGTGGTAATCAGAATATCCGGCGGATGCGCAATCAGGCTGCGGCGCTCGCGGGCGGGAGTGTCGCCACTGCGCACACCCACGCTAATGTCCAGGGGCTCCAGGCCGCGCTCGGTGCGGTAGCGGGCAATACCCGCCAGGGGTGCGCGCAGATTGCGCTCCACATCGGCGCCCAGAGCCTTCAGGGGAGAAATATAGAGCACGCGGGTGCGCTCGCCCTTGCTGGGTTCTTTATGCAGACTATCCAGCGCCCAGAGGAAGGATGCAAGGGTTTTACCGCTACCGGTGGGTGCAATAATGAGGGTGTTATCCCCGCGGCTAATAGATTCCCAGGCGCCTGCCTGTGCGGCGGTGGGTGAGCCGAAGGCGGCGCTAAACCAGGCGGCGGTTTCTGGTGAGAAGGGGGCGAGGGGATTGCTCATAGTTCTATTATCGCCTCTTGATTTTTCTCTGTGTTGCCGGGGCGAAAATGTTCGGTGCGGGCGTATGCTTAGAGGGTATGTCGTGTGCGGACAGTAGAAAGGATTTTAGAATGACCGTTCGTTTATCTCAGGAAGCTCTCGACACTCTTTTCTATAAGGCTCGAACCGCCTATGCCTTTGAATCGACTCCTGTCAGTGCCGAGGAGATTGAGAAAATTCACGAGCTAACCTTTTTGGCTCCCACCGGTTTTAATAATCAGCCCCTGCGCATTAGCTGGCTGGTCTCTGATGAATCACGTCAGCGCCTGATGCCCTATTTGAATGAGGGTAATCGAGAAAATTCGGCAACGGCTCCGGTGATTGCAATTTTGAGTTTTGACCGCAATTGGCAGAAGCATTTTGAGCGTTTTGCACCCCATGCTGCCCATATGGAAAAAATTTTTGAGCCTGAGAGTGTGCGTATGGGCTACGGTCGCCTTAATGCCACGGTGATGGCGGGTTTCTTTATTGCTGCGGTGCGCGCCGTGGGTCTGGATGCCGGTCCGATGACCGGCTCGGCTTGGGATGGTATTGAGGCTGAGTTTTTGGAGGGGCTGGATCAGGAGCCCTTCTTGGTGGTGAATGTGGGTCACGGTTTGCCCGCTGCGCGCGAGCGTGGTTTCCGTTTTGCTTTTGAGGAAGGGTCGCGGGTGCTCTAAAGCGTGCTCTGAAGTTCGGGTAAATGTGAGGGGCTGTGTTTCGTATTACGGGTTGTGCGTCTTGACTCTGGAAAGCCAAGAGGGTAATGTTTTACGAGTAAAGTAAAAGATTGCAAATACAAGGACAATACAATGACTCGCCTGAGCGAAGAACAGATCACCAGCCTCTTTCACGAACCCCGCACCGTCAGCGCCTTCACCGCAGAACCGGTCACCGAAGAGCAGAAGCGCCGCATCCAGGAACTAACCTACATGGGCCCCACCGCCTTCAATAGCCAGCCCCTGCGCATTACCTGGGTTGAGAGCGAAGAGGCACGCCAGCGCCTGGTCTCCCACATGATGGAAGGCAACCGCGAGAAGACCGCAGCGGCACCCCTGACCGCAATCCTCTCCTTCGATAAGCAGTGGCACAAGCTCTTCCCGACCTTCATGCCCCCCATGGCAGAGGCAGCAGCAATGTTCGAAGCCGAAGAGGCACGTATTCCCGCAGGCACCCTCAACTCCGGTCTGCAGGCAGGCTACTTTATGACCGCAATCCGCGCCCTGGGCCTGGACGCCGGCCCCATGACCGGTGCAGATTTCGCCGGTATTGAGCAGGAATTCTTCGCCGGCTCCGAGCAGCAGTCCTTTATGGTGGTCAATATTGGCCACGGTGAAGCACCCGTCTACGACCGTGCACCCCGCTTTGGCTTTGAGGATGTCACCCGCTCTATCTAAGCGATGAATAAAAGCGACTCATCTACCTCGCTACATCTCACCACAGAGATAAACGCATAGACTAAAGCCCCGGATAGCAATGCTATCCGGGGCTTTAGTTATGTCTGGGACAGGAGCTGTAGAGCCTAGGCTCCGTAATCACCCGCGTAGAGCACCGGTTGCGCACCGCGGCAGGCAACCGTACCGTACTCCACCGCATAAAGATTACCCTCTGCG
This sequence comes from Rothia sp. (in: high G+C Gram-positive bacteria), assembly GCF_030540545.1. GTDB lineage: Bacteria > Actinomycetota > Actinomycetes > Actinomycetales > Micrococcaceae > Rothia. The sequence goes on from NZ_JAUNVZ010000004.1 coordinate 196,414, forward strand.
AGCTCCACCAGCAGGTGGCTAATATCGTGCGCCGGGCACGTCGCCAAATCCTGGCCGATCTGCAGAACCTTCACGCTGGTGTGCGCGCCCGAAGTCAGCAGCACACCGCCCGGGTTCTTCCACTGAGCGTGCGGAGTGGACCAGCCGGTAGGATCGCCCTTAGCGGACATAAAATCGTAGAAGGTAACCTTCGCCGGACCCGAGAGACGGCAGGGATCTGCCGAAGTATTAACGATATCCAGCACAATCATGGTATTACCCTCGGGCAGATCCTGCAGGCTCGAGACGGTAATATCCACGTCATTGGCAAGGCACTTTTGCACCACGGTTGCCGGGGTGACAGTGTCATTGCTCTGACCGGTAGAATCCGTGGAAGAATCCGAACCGCTGCCGTTATTGCTCGAGGAAGAATCCTTAGAGGAACTCTCAGAAGAGGACTCGCTCGAGTGGTGCTCTTCAGCGCGGGTTTCCTTGCTGCTGGAGGAATCCGAGCCTGCCTCGGTCACACCGCTTTCGCCCTGGCGAGCATTACCGCGAGTACGTACGGTGCTACCATCGGGCAGCACCTTCTCATAGTGGCTCACCTGCTCGGTCTCAGTAGAATCCTGGGAGTCATTGGCCCCGGATGCACGCTGCTGACGCTCGCGGCGTTCACGCGCTATACGCTGACCCTCGGGAGAGTTCGGATCCACCGTAATATCGCCCGGAGCCACCGAAGAGGAGCTATAGGGGTGGGCAGAACCCGAAGCGTAGGAAACAGTGCCGGGAGCTACCGTGGAGGCAGAACCGGCACCTGCCTGGTCGGAACTATTGGTCTGAGATGCAGAGGAACAACCCGCTAGCATCAGAGCCGCTGCAACTACACCCGCAGAAACACGACGACTCAAAGAACCCATAATTACATTGCCGCCTGAAGTTGAATCTCGGCGCCGTCCATGCCGGGTGCGAACTCTACCTGGCAGCACAAACGAGAATGATCATTCGCCACATCGTCGACCATATCCAGCAGGTCAGACTCTGCCTCGGTGCGCTCACCTGAAGCCTCATAGTGTGCCGGATCGATAAAAGCATGGCAGGTTGCGCACGAAGCATTACCACCGCAGGTTGCAAGAACGGGGAAGCCGGCAGCCTGAACTGCCTCCAGTAGAGTCTGGTAATCCTCCCAGCTAATATCGCGGTTATCGCCCGCTTCGTCCGTCACATTAATAGTGATGCTCATTGCGCCCCTTCCTGCGTGCATAAATCTCGTGCCTGATGCTCTATCTATTGTAAAGGTCGAGGGCTGCAAATCCAGATGAGGTTCACTATATTTACAGCCCAAGAGAACATAATTTAGCTCACCGTTCACGCCTTCGCCTAAAACCAACAGGCGGGCACAACTACATGTACCCGCCTGAAGAAAAGACGAAACCGCCGAGGAAAGACTAGGAATCAGCCTGAGTCGATTGATTTTTCTCAGCATCGGCACGAGAAAATTCGCTCAGCACCTTACCGCTCTTGGAATCACGCACAATACCCGCACGCGAATCCGCCGGGTCAGCATAGCGCAAATCCAAACCGAAACTCTGACGAATCTGACGCGCCGTATTCAAATGCCAGCGCTGAGAATCCGAGGGAGTAATAGAGGTGGTTACCTTCTTACCCAGGGCAGGATCAAGCACCGGATGGCGCACATCGTAATGCTTGCCACCCACAGTCACCGTAAAACCGTGATCCTCCAACAGAGTCTTCAGAGAGGACACATCGCTGGGAATCTTACGCGCCGGCTGACGCTTCACACCGCGCATCTTCGGCTGAGCCAGGGGATTACGCACACCCGGCAGACCCTCAGAAATACTGACAATACGCGAATCCGCCGGATGATACTTCACCGAATAACCCTGGAAATAGTACAGGGTATAGGCAGTGCCCGGCACGGGGTAACGCTCCTGCGCCTCCTGAGGAATACGGCGCACCATATCAATAGTCAGACCCAGACGATCCATATCTGCCAGAGCCTCATCGGTCAGATGATAGGGAATCAGAGCATCAGCACGCCAGGGACGCATGGACAGCAAATCCGGCGCATTGGCATTCATGACCAGCACATAACCAATACGCTCATTGGAGTACAGAGTCACCGCACGACCATACCGGTTCTCCGCAGCGCTCTCGGAGCTCATCACGGTATCCTCAGCGTGCAAAATATCCAGAATCATGGAATAAGAAAGATCATGGCGCAGCATATGATCCATCACGCCCGGCAGCACATGGTGCACACGCTCAGACTCGGGCACACCCGCATAGAACTTCTCTTCAATCTCACGCGCCTGCTTCTCGTGCTCCTCAGGAACCTTCTCCAGAGGAATCAACTGGGCACTGGGCTTGACCGCCGCCGGCTTGGGCGCATTCTTATAGGCAGCAACCTGCTGGGGATTTTGCTGCACAAAAAGCTTCGCCAGATGCGGCAGCAGCTCAAAATAAAGCTCAAAAGCATCCGGAGCCAGGCGACCGGACTCATCGCGCACATCGGGCGCATTCTCGGCGCTCAGATTCCAATCCGAGCCGTTCTTCTCCTCATAACGGTAGGGAGCCAAATGAACCAGCTCGCGCAAACGGGAGTAGAGCTCAACCGGAATAGTCAGGTTTTTAGAAATCATTTAGAGCTCCTCCTCATCTTCGTACTCATCCACAATCAAAATCACCTCGTGGGAGACCGTATTAACCTCCACCAGGTAGTCATCGTGACGGTACAGGCTCAACCAGGGAGTCAGCTCCTCGCGCTCGCCCTCTTCAATGACCTCCACCAGCTTCTCATGGCTCATATCAATATCCGCCATAATACGGCGCAGCTCCGGGCGCACAATATAACGCACGGGAGCATCATCCGTCTCGGGCTCAGCAATAATCAGCGAATCGCTCTGCGTGCGGGTAGCAACACCGGGCAAAGCGGTCAGCGGAGTGGGTAGAGCCGGGGAAACAACGGCGGGCTCCTGAGCCTGAATAATGCGCTCGCTCTCGGCGGCCTCTTCGCGCTCTTCGGCCTCCTGCAGATACACGGGCTTACGCCAGGTCAGTTCACTCTTCTTAATCTTGGCGAACATACCGGGCGCGGGCTTGGGCGTTGCGTTTGCAGCTGCAGGCTGTTGTTGCTCATGTGTATCTTCTGCGCCGCTCTCACTTTGCGTGGAGGCAGCCGGAGCAAAGCGCGCAGCAAAGGCGGCAGGGGAGGGAATAGCGGGCTTGGGTGCCTGTTCTTGGGTAGTTTCGGCTTCTTCTGCGCTCTCTTCGCGCGGCTCTTCTTCACCCGGTCCTTCATGACCCGGCTCTTCATCACGAGGCAGAGTGCCGGCAGCGTGCGCCTGAGCCAGCTCATAGGCCTGGGCTACTTCTTCCTGACTAAAGCTAAGTACCTGATTGGCAATGAGCAGGGGGAAATTCGCCTGAAGAATTTCGCTCGCCAGATAGAAAACCTTACGCAGACGCTCATCAACCCCGGCGCAGGGGCAGGCGAGCTCATCCTGGGCAGCGGTGTATACGCCCCAGTGCTGGCAGCGTTCGGTGGGTTTGAAGATAGTCAGATCGCCCAGGTCGGCTATATCAATCAGTGGGCCTGTCAGAGCCTGGGGTATATCCAGTGTTGCCACGCGGAACTCCTTTGTGTATTCGGATGGACTTTCGCCGCCGCCTCGGTCATAGGCGGGAGCACACGAAAGTTTATGCACCTTCCAGCATGGCATAGAATACTAAAAAAAGCGAGGTGAAACATTATGTTTCACCTCGCTTGAGTGGTGCGCCCGAAGGGATTCGAACCCCCAACCTTCTGATCCGTAGTCAGATGCTCTATCCGTTGAGCTACAGGCGCATATCGTTCGTTCCGAAGTTTTTCGCTTCGTCCCGGCGACTCATATAACTATACGCACCTTCTGAACCGTCTGCAAGCTGAAAATGCGTGACCTGAGTCTCAAATAGCTATTTTTAGGGGTTTCGGGCAGCCAAAATGCCCCGTTTTGCCCTGGAAAATCAAGGAACAGAGAATTTTCAAAAAACTTCAAAAAACTTTGAAAAAAGCTAGTTTTCCCTCCCAAAGGCCCCATTTAAGGGTGCCAAGAGTGCACAAAGAGGGGTAATGGGCTCGCACAAAACTAGATATAACTACTCATAGATGCCCCGGATTTTCCCTAAAGATCTCTCGCTCGGCTCTATGAGGATCGTGCTTGCCGGCTAGAACATGGTCTGCCTCGTAAGAAAAAGTGTGCCAGGGGCGAAAAATCAGCAATCGGCATATATGTTTCAGAATCTGACATCTTAAAACGCCCATTTTCGCCCGTCATACTCGCATCTATGGGTTATGGTTGTACTACACGAGGAAGTGAAAACTTCTAGTGCGTGCATTTTTCGGATGGTCCCGAGCTGTACGCACTTTAACGTTTTCCCTCCTTCATGTATCACCACACGGCCCAAGACGTGCCGGATCCACTGACATAACTCACAAGGGGATACGTCAATGACTGACAATTTGAATGGTACTCTGTCCGCACAGCTGGCAGAAGATCTCAAGAACGCGCCGACCACCCACGCAGGCCTGCTCGAATGGGTGCGCGAAGTAGCGGAGCTGACCCAGCCCGAGCGCATCTACTGGGTTGACGGTAGCGAAGAAGAATATGACCGCCTGGCACAGGAACTGGTCGATGCAGGCACCTTCACCCGCCTGAGCAGCCCCGAGTTCCCGAACTCCTACGCAGCTTTCTCGGATCCGGACGACGTTGCTCGCGTCGAAGAGCGCACCTTCATCTGCTCCGAAACCGAAGAGGGCGCAGGCCCGACCAATAACTGGCGCGACCCGAAGGAAATGAAGGACACTCTGCGTCCTCTCTTCTCCGGCTCCATGCGCGGCCGCACCATGTACGTTATTCCTTTCGTCATGGGCTCCCTGAAGGCACGCACCCCCAAGATCGCTGTGGAAATCAGCGACTCCGCATACGTGGTGTGCTCCATGCGCATTATGGCGAAGATCGGCTCTGAGGTACTCGAGAAGCTCAACGAGACCAACGGCTTCTTCGTTAAGGCTCTGCACTCCGTGGGTGCTCCTCTGGAGCCCGGTCAGGACGATGTGCCCTGGCCCTGCAACCCCGAAAAGTACATTGTGCAGTTCCCCGAGACCCGCGAGATCTGGTCCTACGGCTCCGGCTACGGCGGCAACGCGCTGCTGGGCAAGAAGTGCTACGCACTGCGCATTGCCTCGGCAATCGGTCGCGATGAGGGCTGGATGGCAGAGCACATGCTGGTTCTGAAGGTCACCAACCCCGAGGGCAAGACCCGCTACATCTCCGCAGCATTCCCCTCCGCCTGCGGTAAGACCAACTTCGCAATGATGGACCCGACCATTGACGGCTGGAAGGCTGAAATGATTGGTGACGACATTGCATGGATTGAATTCGACGAAAACGACAAGCCGCACGTGGTTAACCCCGAGTACGGTCTGTTCGGCGTAGCACCGGGTACCGGTTACTCCACCAACCCCAACGCTATGAAGGCAATCTCCAAGGGCAACACCATCTTCACCAACGTTGCTCTGACCGATGACGGTTCCGTCTGGTGGGAGGGTAAGACCGACGAGGTTCCCGCACACCTGATCGACTGGACCGGCCAGGACTGGACCCCCGAGTCCGGTCGCCCCGCAGCGCACCCCAACTCCCGCTTCTGCACCCCCGCAGCCCAGGTTGATATGCTCGCACCCGAGTACTACAACCCCGAGGGCGTGCCGCTGGATGCCATCGTTCTGGGCGGTCGCCGTAAGACCACCGTGCCCCTGGTTGCTGAGGCAGACACCTGGGAGCAGGGCGTCTTCCGTGCAGCTACCCTCTCCTCCGAGACCACCGCTGCAGCTAAGGGTGCCGTTGGCGTGATCCGCCGCGACCCCATGGCTATGCTGCCCTTCATCGGTTACAACGCCTCGGATTACTTCCAGCACTGGATCGATATGGGTAAGAAGCACGGCACCGAGAACATGCCCAAGGTCTACTACGTCAACTGGTTCCGTCGCACCCCCGAGGGCGGCTTCGCATGGCCCGGCTTCGGCGAGAACTCCCGCGTGGTCAAGTGGATCTTCGACCGCCTGGACGGCAAGGGCGGCGGTCAGCAGACCTTCCTGGGCACCGTTCCCACCCCCGAGGATCTGGACCTGACCGGCCTGGAGATTACCGAGGCGGAGCTGGATGCAGCACTGAAGGTTTCCACCGAGGAATGGAAGGAAGAGCTGCCCAGCATTGACGAGTGGCTGGCTCGCTTCGGCGATAAGCTGCCGGCAGAGATTCGTGCAGAGCGCGACGCTCTGGCTGAAAAGCTCGCATAATTTAATGCTCTAGCCCCCAGCGGGCTATGAGTTACACGACCGCTATTGCCCCTTATCCCGGGGTAATAGCGGTCGTGTTTTTGAGCTGAGAGCCGGGATTTAAGCCTCTAGGTGTAAATATGCATCATTTATGCAGGTAAACCTATGTATCCTCGGGCGCAATGCGTAAAATACACTCAGACAGGGAAAATACCCGCACGCTTGAAATAAACAGACAGACAACGAGCGTAGAATACACCTAGACCCCCTCGATTGCGGGTCCCGAGAAACTAAGGGAGATGATATCGTGCGCCTGACAGCTTTTTCCGATGTGTCGCTGCGCGTCATGATGCTCCTGGCGTCACTGGACGAAGGGGAGAAACTCTCCACCCAGAAAATCGCCGAAGGGGTAGATACCCCCTATAACCACGTGGCTAAATCCGTTGCTTTTTTGGTCAATATGGGCTGGCTGGACTCCACCCGCGGTCGCTCCGGCGGCGTCATGCTCTCCTCCAAGGGACGCACCGCTACCGTGGGTGAGGTGCTGCGCAAGGCAGAGGGCGATATTCCCCTGATCGAGTGCGAGGACGAAAACGGCTACTGCCCGCTCGATGGCGGTTGTAAGCTGCGCAATGTGCTCGGTCGCGCTCGCGAGGCATTCTACGCCTCCCTAGATACGGTCATTATTAGTGATCTGCCCCTAAGCCCCGCTCGTCCGGCAGGTCCCGTACCGGTGGAAATTGGTTTGGGGCCTCTAAGCCCGGTAGGCGATGAAGCCTTTGTGAGTACCGCCAGCGCTGAACCGGCGAGGCAGAGCTCCTAAAATCGGCGCCAGAGGCGACTATTGGACAGGGGAATCCCCGTTATCTTCTTTCGACTGGACTATCTTCTTTTGATTGGGTAGCTAGCAGAGAAAAGAAGCTGACGGGGATTTTTCTATGCCCGGATTCCATTCCGGGTGCAGCGTAGCTTCTTCACAGGGTAAAGAGGCGTAGTCCGTTTCCTTTTTACGCTCTGACTAGGGGTTTTAGGTCATAAAGACCCTAAATAAAAGTCGGAAAAATTTTCACTTTTCACCCGAAAATCACCGGAAAATGCTATTCACAGTCTCAGAATACGGGTAAGGTATGAAGTAAGGATTTTAGTGACAATCTGTAGTTGCTCCAATCCCGCATCACCCCTCGGGGACGACCCCGACACAGAAGAAAGTAGGACAGAATGCTCTCCGAAAAGTCCCGCCCCATTATCGAGGCAACCCTTCCGATTATCGCCGAGCGCATTAACGACATCACCCCCGACTTCTACAAGCGCATGTTCGCCGCTCGCCCCGATCTGATGGACGGCATGTTCTCCCGCTCCTCCCAGCTGGAAGGCACCCAGCCCAAGGCACTGGCAGGCTCCATTGCTGTCTTCGCCTCCTACATTGTTGAGCACCCCGACTCCTACCCTGATGAGGTGCTCTCCCGCGTGGCGCACAAGCACGCCTCCCTGGGCCTGAAGGAAGAAGAATACCCCACCGTCTACAAGTACCTCTTCGAAGCTATTGCAGCGAACCTGGGCGAGCTGGCAACCCAGGAAATCGTAGACGCATGGACCGAAGTGTACTGGCTGATGGGTAATGCCCTGATTAAGATTGAAAAGGGCCTGTACGCATCCCAGGCAAATGACGTCATGCGCGCACCCTTTAAGGTCGTTGCTCGCGAAGAGACCGGTGAAAACGTTGTGGTCTACACCTTCGAGCCCGCCGATGAAACTCCCATGACCGCAGCAAAGAGCGGCCAATACGTCTCCATTACCGTCCCGGCACGCGACGGCCTGCGTCAGGCACGCCAGTTCACCCTGCTGCCCAGCGAAGCAAACCAGCGCCGCATCGGCATTAAGCTGGACCCGGCGGGCGAAATGACCCCCATTCTGCACGAACTGCAGGTGGGCGATATTGTTGAGCTCTCCAACCCCTACGGTGATCTGACCCTGGAGGGCTTCGGTACCCCCGATGCACCCCTGTACCTCTTCTCCGCAGGTATTGGCGTAACCCCCATGATTAGCTTCGTCAAGGAACTGGTAGACGCCGGCTCCGAGCGCGAGGTCGTGGTGGTTCACGCCGACCGCCGCCTGGACACCGTACCCCTGCGCGAAGAGCTTCAGGCACTGGTTGCCCAGCTGAAGAACGGCAAACTGGTCACCTTCATCGAAAACGGCGAAGGCACCTACGAGGGCTTCGTGGATGTCGCCAAGCTCAATGTCCCCGCCAATGCCAATGCTTACCTGTGCGGCCCGCTGCCCTTTATGCAGGGCGTGCGCTCGGCACTGGTGGACGCAGGTCTTGAGGGCAAGAATATTAACTACGAGATCTTCGGCCCCGATCAGTGGATGCTGCACGATAACGCTAAGTAAGCGTAGGAGAGCGATACCGGGCTGAGTAAAGCTATTAGCCCGGTCTCGTTTACTTCCCACAAGCACAAGACCCCGCCACGTGTAGTACGCGGCGGGGTCTTTGCTGTGCTTGAGCGAGAGAAGTGGACTACTGGCGAATCAGGCCCAGGATCTCATCGCGAACGCGTTCCATAGTTGCCTGATCGGGTGCTTCCAGGTTCAGGCGCAGGAAGGGCTCGGTGTTGGAGGGACGCAGGTTTGCCCACCAACCCTCTTCAGCGTTGGTGAAGGTGGTACCGTCGGAATCCTCCACAGTCACGGGAGCTTGCGCGTAGAAAGCGCGCACGCGATCCACGGCGCCCGCCTTGTCCTCAATCTCGGAGTTAATCTCACCGGAGGCAACGTAGGGGGAGTACTTAGCACCAATAGCCGAGAGCTGCTCCTGGGAACCACCCAGAGCTGCCAGCACATGCATTGCAGCCAGCATGCCGGTGTCAGCGTTGAAGAAGTCCTTGAAGTAGTAGTGAGCGGAGTGCTCGCCACCGAAGACGCCCTTTTCATCAGCCATAACCTTCTTAATGAAGGAGTGGCCCACGCGGGTCTTGACCGAACGGCCACCCAAGCGCTCCACCAGTTCGGGAACAGCCTTGGAGGTGATCAGGTTGTAAATAATGACGGGCTCTTCATTACCCTCTGCCTTGGCGCGTGCAATCTCGCGCTCAGCGACCAGTGCGGTAATAGCCGAGGGGGTAACGGGCTCGCCCTTTTCGTCGATCACGAAGCAACGGTCAGCGTCGCCGTCGAATGCCAGACCAATGTCTGCACCGTGCTCCACCACTGCCTTCTGCAGATCCACCAGGTTAGCGGGCTCCAGGGGGTTAGCGGGGTGGTTCGGGAAGGTGCCGTCCAGCTCGAAGTACAGGGGAACGATTTCCAGGGGCAGGCCTGCCAGCAGGGTGTCGCCCAGAACTGCGGGGGTGGTCATACCGCCCATGCCGTTACCGGCATCAACAACAACCTTCAGGGGGCGGATGGAAGACAGATCCACCAGGGAGCGCAGGTACTCTGCGTAGGGTTTGAGGATATCCTTCTCGGATACGGTGCCGGGGTTCTCAACGGCGGGGATGACGCCCTCGTCCAGGTACTTCTGAGCCAGGTCGCGAATATCGAACAGGCCGGTCTCGGAAGAAACGGGAACAGCGCCTGCCTTAGCCATCTTCATGCCGTTGTACTCGGCGGGGTTGTGGCTAGCGGTGAAGGTAACACCCGCTGCGTTTTCCACGCCGCATGCAAAGTAGAGCACGTCGGTGGAAATCAGACCGATCTTAATGACGTTTGCGCCGCGAGCGGTTGCACCTTCTGCGAAGGCATCCATGAACTCGGGGGAGGAGGGGCGCATATCTCCACCGACCAGAACATTCTGGCCAGCCAGGCCCAGTACGTCAACAAATGCTGCGCCGGTTGCGCGAACAGTTTCGGCGGTAATGGTTTCGCCGACAATACCGCGTACATCGTACGCCTTGAAAGAATCATTCAAATTAATAGTAGTCACGCATCTATTTTAGGGTAAACACCCAGCTCACGCCCCTATAATGGGTACATATTGCCTGTAAATTCACTGGAAATTATTGGGTTTTCTATCACTTATCAAATACAAACTAGAGACTAAGCCAATCTATGGCCGAACCGTCAAGGAGCAATATGGGCGAAATATTTCCCCTGAAGAACCCCATTCAGAACTATGCTTGGGGCTCTCACACCATCCTGGGACGCATGCGTAATGTATCCGTACCCACCGAACAGCCCGAAGCAGAGCTGTGGGTGGGCGCCCACCCCGCCGCCCCCTCGGTAGCAACCGTGGACCAGCAGGCTCAGGCGCTGAACACCCTGGTGGCGGACCAGCCCGATCGTTTCTTGCCGGCTGAGCGCGCCGCCGATTGGTTCCCTTTCCTCTTTAAGATCCTGGCGATTGAGGCTCCTCTGTCCATTCAGGTGCACCCCACCCCCGAGCAGGCTATTGCCGGTTTTGAGGATGAGCAGGCACGCGGTATTGCCCTGGATGCGCCGAATCGTAATTACAAGGATCGCTACTCCAAGCCCGAGACCGTGATTGCTCTGACCGATATGCAGGTGCTGACCGGCGTGCGTGAAACCGAGCAGCTGCGCGTACTGGCTCGTTTCTTTGAAGCGCATTGGCTCTCTGAGCGTCTGGGGCTTGAGCCCAAGGCGCTGCTGACCGAGATTATTCGTATGGAACAGACTCAGGCTGATGACGCCGTGGAGGCACTGGTTGCTGCTGCCGCATCTTTAGTTGATAGCGAGGATGCGCTGGTTGCCGACGCCGCACGCCTGGTACAGCATGTCCATGCTAAGTACCCGGGTGACCGCGGCCTTCTCGTGGCGTTTGTCATGAACCTGCTGCACTTGGCTCCCGGCGATTCCGCCTTTACCCCGGATGGTCAGGTACACGCCTATGTCTCCGGTAGCGCCATTGAGCTGATGAACCCCTCGGATAATGTGATGCGCGCGGGTTTGACCTCTAAGCATATTGATAGCGAGGAGCTCATTAAGGTGCTCGGTGAGAAGCAGAGCGCCCCGATTATTGCTCGCCCGGCGCCCGAGGAAGGCCCGGTGGGTGTATATGCTATGTGGGATGAGCGCATGAGCGTGACCCGTATTGCCCTGAATGCCGGTCAGGAGCTGGAGTACACCTTTGCTGGCACGAGCGCCCTACTGGTGGTAAGCGGTCAGGCGCAGGTCGCTACCGCATCTGCTGAGTATGAACTGGCGGGTACCGAGTCCCTGCTGCACGCCGGTGAAGCCGATACGGTGACCCTGCGAGCTGGTGATCAGCCCGCACAGCTTTATATTGCAGCCTATGTCTAAGGCGCGTATCCGGTAGATGGGCAACCCGTGCTCTAAGCCGTATACTGGACATAACTAGATAAATTATTCAAGCACCCGTATAGTAATACTAGATAGTATTGCTCTACGGGTGCTTGGCGTATCTGCACGATATACGCGCCAAACCCACCCGCAGGAGCAAACGAAAGAACCGTTAAGACCCCAGAGAATGAGGCCCCGTCATGGATATTATTATGACCGTCACCGGCATTGACCACGAAGGCATTATCGCCGCCGTTGCCACCAAGCTCAGCGAATTTAAAGTCAATATTCGCGATGTATCCCAGACCCTCATGGGTGAATATTTCACCATGATTATGCACTGCAGCTTTGATGAAACCCAGCTGAACCTGATCGATTTGCAAGAAGCCTTTGTGCCGGTCGAGCACAGCCAGAAGGTGGAAATCCGCATTCAGTCCGAAGCCATTTTTAAGGCAATGCACGCCATCTAAAGAGCCCGCAGCTCTTAGCGTACCTATAGCTTGAAGGAATAAGAATGCACACTCTCGATAATCACGTGCTCGAAACCATTCACATGATTGAGCACGAAAAACTCGATATCCGAACCGTCACCATGGGCATCTCCCTGCTCGACTGCGCCCACCCCGACCCGGCTATCGCCTGCCAGAATATTTATGACAAAATCACCCGCTCCGCCGCGCAGCTGGTACCCGTCTGCGAAAATATTGAAGCGGAACTGGGCATCCCGATCGTTAACAAGCGTATTGCCGTCACCCCCATCTCCCTGGTGCTGGCAGCCAGCGAAGGCGCCGACCCGGTAGACTTCGCACGCGCCCTGGACCGCGCCGCTAAAGAAGTAGGCGTGAACTTCGTGGGCGGCTACTCCGCCCTGGTGGATAAGGGCATAACCCCCGCCGATGAGGCGCTCATGCTCAGCATTCCGCGCGCCTTGGCTGAAACCGATGTGGTCTGCTCCTCGGTCAATATCGGCTCCTCCCGCGCCGGTATTAATATGTCCGCCGTAAAAACCATGGGCGAGGTCATTCGTGCCACCGCCGACGCCACCGCTGAAACTCACGGCTTTGGCTGCGCCAAGCTGGTGGTTTTCGCCAATGCAGCCAGCGATAACCCCTTTATGGCGGGTGCCTTCCACGGCGTGCAAGAAGGCGACGTGACCATTTCCGTGGGCGTCTCCGGCCCCGGCGTGGTGCATCGCGCCCTGCAGGCAGTGCGCGGCGCTTCCTTCGATGAATGCGCCGAAGCCATTAAAAAGGCAGCGTTTAAAATTACCCGCGTGGGTCAGCTGGTCGGCTCCCTCGCTGCAGAGCGCCTCGGTGTGCCCTTCAATATTATTGACCTCTCCCTGGCACCCACCGCCGAAATTGGTGATTCCGTGGCACATATTCTGGAAGAAATGGGTCTGGAAACCGTGGGCACTCACGGCACCGTGGCGGCGCTGGCGTTGCTGAACGACGCCGTGAAAAAGGGTGGCCTGATGGCATGCTCCAATGTGGGCGGTCTCTCCGGCTCCTTTATCCCGATCTCCGAGGATATTGGCATGATTGAATCCGCAGCAGCCGGCCATATTACCCTCGATAAGCTCGAGGCAATGACCGCGATCTGCTCGGTGGGTCTGGATATGGTGGCGGTACCGGGCGATACCTCCGCGCCAACCCTGGCAGCCATGATTGCCGATGAGGCAGCCATTGGCGTGATGAACCACAAGACCACCGCGGTACGCGTGATTCCCGCCGTGGGTCTGGACGTGGGCGATATGGTTGAGTTTGGCGGCCTGCTCGGTCGCGCGCCCGTCATGCCCGTACACACCCCCAGCTCCGAAGCGTTTATTGCCCGGTGCGGTCGTATTCCCTCGCCGGTGCACGGGTTTAGGAATTAGCCTGCTAGTTGAGCGGGTATAAGCTCGCGGGGCGTGTATTAAGAACAACTGTTCTTAATACACGCCCCGCGAGCTATTATCTCAGTGATTTTCTATAGACTTAGTGCTGAATAAAACGAGTCAGCAGACCCTCCAAGACCAGACGCGGCTGCGCATTGGTTCGCAAACGCTTCAGAGCCGTCTCAACCGTATGCACACGCTCAAGATTAGCCGCCGGGGTACTCGCATCAGCCCAAGCCTGCAGCTGCTCCAGAGCGTGAGCATTCACCAGGGGAGCGCCGGTACCCAGCTGCAGAGCCAGCACATCACGCAGCACCGAAAGAATCTGAGAGACCGCTAGCAATAGGGAATCCGTCTGCACACGCTTAGCGCGGCGCTTCTGATCATCCTCAAGACGCTTAATCTGCGCACGCATATGAGCAGGAACACGCTCACCCTCAGCAATACCCAGAACCGCCAGCAGCTCGGCGCGCTCGCGCTCATTACGGGCGGCACTCATCTGCTCAGCCGTGCTGGAAGCAGCATCCAGTAGTTTCGAGGCAGCATCCATAGCCTGAGCCACAGAACGCAGAGAAAGCACCGTGCGCGGTAGACGCTCAAAACGTGCCCGCGCCTCGGGAGAAGAAAGTAGCAGCTGAGCTAAGGAGACATCCCCCAGGGTCATGCGCGCAATAGCCGCGGCAGTCTGCTCATCGGCGCCCTGAGAGATCAGAGCCTGAGCCACACGCTCAACACCGGGCACCGGCAGCAGCACGGTACGGCAACGGGAACGAATGGTAATCAGCACATCGGTCGGTGCCGGAGCGGTCAAAATCCAAATGGTATGCGCCGGGGGCTCCTCAATAGCCTTGAGCAGCACATTGGAGGTGCGCTCGGGCATACGCTGAGCATCCTCGCAAATAATAATGCGATGACGACCTACCGCAGGACGGTCCTGAGCTTTGACCACCAAATCACGCGCCTGCTCAATGGAGATACTCAGCGCCTCGGTACGGAAATCAGTCACATCGGCGTGCGAACCGTTCAGAACCGTGACACAGGATTTGCACACACCGCAGCCGCGAGAATTCGGGTCAGTCTGCTCGCACAGCAGGGAGGCAGCAAATACCAAGGCAGCGCGCGCCGGATCGGCGCCTGCACTACCGCAGAAAAGCCAGGCATGAGCCGGCGAGGGCGCGGCAGCCTCTCGGCGCAGACGCTCAATCACCTCGGGGGAGGTCAGCAAAGAATCCCAAAGACTCAATTTATTTTTCCCCCTCAACGCTGTTGACATGGCTTAGGCTCGCGTGCTTCAGTGCAGGCTCAACCAACGCCCATACGCGCTGAGCAACCTGCTCAATGCTTCCAGAGGCATCCACACGGTGCACCGAAGGATCCTCAGATACAGCATAGTCCTTAAAGAAGCCCGCAATACGCTGCTTAAATTCGCTATTTTCCGCCTCAATACGATCCACGGTACCGCGCTCGGCGCGACGCAGGGCCTGTTCTTCATCGGGCAGCTCAAAAACCAGGGTCATATCCGGCTGAAAATCGTTGGTAGCCCAGCGGCTCAGATCCACGATGCTTTCCACGCCCAGCTCTCGCCCGGCACCCTGATAAGCAGCAGAGGAAGCAATATAGCGATCGCAGAGCACAATGGAACCGGAGTCCAACGCCGGGGCAATTTTCTGCGCCACATGAGCGGCGCGGGAAGCAGCAAAAATCAGCGCCTCGGTGCGTGCATCCACCGGATGATCCCCGTGCAGCACCAGTGCACGCAGAGCCTCACCCAGCTCAGTACCACCGGGTTCACGAGTAGAAATCACGGTATAACCGCGAGACTCCAATTCACGGTGCAGCAGGCTTAGCTGGGTGCTTTTACCCGCACCATCACCGCCCTCGACCACAATAAAAAGGCCGGGGCGTGCAGAGACAGATACAGAAGAATCGGGGCTATAGCGCAAAGAATCACTCACCCTATAAGGGTACCCTTTTATCCAGGGTGAGTCTTCCACCGCCCGGCAGTGTACGAGAGGCGTAATGATGAAAAATTACTCTCTATGCTTTAGCAGCCATCACAAAGAGCCCCTCAAAGATGCGCTCGCGCCCCATTTATGCCACGGTTAAACCATGACAGAGAATTATGCACCCGATACTTTCGTTGTCTCCGGCGGTCGCCCCGCCCATGAGCACGACGCGCCCGTCAATCCCCCCGTTGTTTTTAGCTCCACCTTCCGTGGCGCCGGTAGCGTAGATATTTCCACCGATAAGGTCTACGCGCGTTTTGCCAACCCCAGCTGGGACGGCATGGAAGAAATCGTCGCTCAGCTCGAAGGCGCCAGCCAGCCCGGTCTGCTCTTCCCCTCCGGCATGGCGGCTATTGCTTCCGTGATTGATCTGGTGCCCGCCGGCTCCATTATCCTGCTCCCCAAGCACACTTATATGGCGTCGGTGACCATGGCGAAGGACCTGGAACGCCGCGGTATTGCCACCGTGGTTCGCCTGGATATTGAAGATACCGATAGCTGCATCCGCGCCTTTGAAGAAGCGGCAGCAAGCGCTGGCGTAAGCGCCGAAACCGTAAACTATGCGGCTCCGAAGGTACTGGCGTGGCTGGAAAGCCCCACCAACCCCATGCTTGAGGTAGCCGACCTGCCGGCACTGTGCCAGGCTGCGCGCCGCCTGGGTATTGTTACCGCCGTGGATAATACCTTCGCAACTCCTTTGCTGCAGCAGCCCCTGAGCCTGGGTGCTGACGTGGTGGTTCACTCGGCAACCAAGTACCTCTCCGGCCACTCCGATGTACTGCTGGGTATTACCGCCACCAATCACGAAGAGCTCTACCAGGCAATGCGCCACCACCGCATTACCAATGGCGCCATCCCCGGCCCCATGGAAGCATGGCTGGGTCTGCGCGGTCTGCGCACCCTATCCCTGCGCGTGGAACGCGCCGTAGCCAATGCTCAGGAACTGGCGGAGCGTTTTGAAAAGCACCCGATGGTGCGCGAGGTACGCTACCCGGGTCTGCCCAGCGATAAGGGCCACGAATTGGCGAAGAAGCAGCTCAAGGGCGGCTTCGGCGCGGTGCTGTGCATTGTGCTCGATGCTGATGCAGAGCAGACCGAGCGAGTAGTGCAGGCTCTGCAGCTGTGGACCCCGGCAACCAGCCTGGGCGGTGTGGAGTCCCTGGTGGAGCGCCGCCGTCGCCACGGTAGCGAGCCCGAATCCATTCCCGTATCCCTGCTGCGCCTGGCTGTGGGTATTGAAAATGTGGACGATCTATACGCTGATTTTGAGCGTGCTCTTGCTATCCTGGGTGACTAAGAACCCTGAAAGCTGACTCCCGCCCGCGCTGCCTAGATACGGTCGCGCGGGTGGGCTGAAGGAGAATAATGAACGCATATACTCTGCTGGTATACGCCATGATGACGGTCAACCTGCTGCTGGGTATTATTGCCGCGGTACTGAGCGTTATGGCTCTGCTGCGCGCATCCTCGGTTGCCGATAGCACCTACACTTTTTACGGTAAGCGCTCCAAGGGCTTTTGGATGGCTATGACCGGCGGCGCTGCCGTGGTGTCCGTGCTGGGTCTGCTGGCATCGCTTAGCGGTGTGGGCCCGAACTCCATGCTGCTGCAGCTGATTGCCGCAACGGTTTCCGGTGTATTCCTGGCGGGCGTGTACCCGAGCGTGCGTAACCGTAATTTCTAGAGGCTTTCTTGCATCGCTGAAAATTCAGCCGTGTTTATGCGCTCTAGGGCATGACAAACACGGTCGGAAGTGAAAAAATAGAACTATGACTTACAAACTAGTATTGCTGCGTCACGGCCAGTCCGAGTGGAACGAAAAGAACCTCTTCACTGGCTGGGTTGACGTGAACCTGACCGATAAGGGCCGCGCTGAGGCTGCACGCGGCGGCGAGCTGCTGAAGGAACGCAACATCCTGCCCGATGTTGTGCACACCTCCCTGCAGCGTCGCGCTATTAACACCGCAAACCTGGCTCTGGACGCCGCAGACCGCCTGTGGATTCCCGTCAAGCGCTCCTGGCGTCTGAACGAGCGTCACTACGGCGCTCTGCAGGGCAAGAACAAGTCCGAGATCCGTGAAGAGTACGGTGACGAAAAGTTCATGACCTGGCGTCGTTCCTACGATGTTCCGCCGCCCGCCTTGGACGATAACGACCCCTACTCCCAGGCAAACGACCCGCGCTACGCAAACGTTGAGAATGCACCGCGCACCGAATGCCTCAAGGACGTTCTGGGCCGCATGCTGCCCTACTGGGAATCCGACATTAAGCCGGATCTGGTTGAGGGCAAGACCGTTCTGGTCGCAGCGCACGGTAACTCCCTGCGCTCGCTGGTCAAGCACCTGGAGAACATCTCCGATGAGGACATTGCCGGCCTGAACATCCCCACCGGTATTCCGCTGTACTACGAGCTGGACGAGAACTTCCAGCCCATCAAGCCCGGCGAATACCTGGACCCCGAAGCAGCAAAGGACGCAATTGCCGCTGTTGCTAACCAGGGTAAGTAAGCCCTAGGCGCTTCACACTGTGCCGCCCGCGCGTATTGTGCGGGCGGCACAGCTTTTAAGCCTTTATTCTGCATGTCGGGGGCTGTATATCGGGGTGTGCTTTTCTCGGCTCTGTCTATCTTTGCTACCCTCAAAGGGTGAGTACTTTTGAACAGCCCCGCACCCGACTCAACGCTACTAATCAGCACAATAGTCTGGACCCGCAGCGCACCGCCATTATTGTGCTCGGCGCAGGTTCCGGTACCCGTCTGGGCGAGCCTATCCCCAAGGCAGCGGTCACGGTGGGGGAGCGAACCCTGCTCTACCGCGCTTTGCAGGGCGCCTCTGAATCTGCTGTGGCTGATCATCTGGTGGTGACTATCCCGGAAAACGCCGCGAGTGTATGCCCCCAGCTTCTTGAAGACGCCGCCTCTTTTAATGCCCTCGTGACCGCCGGAGGAGATAGTCGTACCGCCTCGGTCGTGGCGGCGCTGGATGCTCTTAAAAATTCCGGTGCGCAGATTGATCATGTACTCATTCACGATTGCGCACGATCCTTTACCCCGGCGGCAGTCTATGAGCGTGTGGCTCGGGCGCTGGCAGCTGGTGCTCTCGCGGTTATTCCGGTGCTGCCGGTGGTTGACACCATTAAGACCGTCAATAGCAGTGGGGAGGTCACCGGTACTCCGGCTCGTTCGGAGATGCGCGCGGTGCAGACCCCCCAGGGCTTTGAACTGGAGAGCCTGCTGGCTGCTCATGAACATAGCCGTACCCTGCCGGCTGCCGAGGCTGAAAAGATTACCGACGATGCTATGGCTATGGAATCTGCCGGCCATAGGGTTCTCACGGTTGCCGGAGATGCGGATGCTTTTAAGGTCACCACTCCCATGGATTTGCGTATTGCCCGCGCGCTGTACATCTAGGGCGCTAGACCGTTAATAAACTACAGAATTTTCAAGAATAACTATTCTATATAAGGAGAGCTGTGATTATTCCCCGCATTGGTACCGGTGTTGACGTCCACGCCTACGGCCAAGAAGGCACGCCCCTACACCTGGCGGGCCTGTACTGGGAAGGGGCGCTGGGTCTTTCCGGCCACTCCGATGGTGACGTCGTAGCCCACGCCGCCGCAGACGCTCTCTTTGCCGCCTCCTCCACGGGAGATTTGGGCAGCAACTTCGGCGTAGACCGACCCGATATGGCGGGCGCCTCGGGCGTGCGTATTCTCTCCGAGGCGGCAGCTATTGTGCGTGCGGCGGGCTTTGAGATTGGCAATATTAGCGTGCAGCTAATCGGTAACCGCCCCAAGTTCTCACCCCGCCGCGAAGAAGCAAATCACGTGCTCAGCCAAGCTGCAGGTGCTCCGGTCAGTGTCATTGCAACCACCACCGACGGCTTGGGTCTGACCGGCCGTGGTGAAGGTATTGCCGCCATTGCCACCGCCCTGGTCTACCCGACCGAAGGTTAGGCCTATCCCGCACGTTCTGGGTGCTTTTAGGCTCAGAATACAAGCCAAAGCTGTTTTTGCCCGGGCGGGCACGTAAACTATAAGGGTGACTATGCGTTTTTATGATTCTGCGACTTCTGAGATTCGTGACTTTGTGCCGGTTCATCCCGGCGAGGCTCGTATCTACTATTGCGGTGCCACCGTTCAGGGCGAACCGCATGTAGGCCATATTCGTTCGGCACTGGTTTTTGACCAGCTCGCGCGCTGGATGCGTTACCGCGGCCTGAAGGTCACCACGGTACGCAATGTGACCGATATTGACGATAAGATTCTGGCGAAGTCCGCGGATTCTTTCTCCCCGGATTTTTCCGGCGAGTACCCGCGTGAGCCCTGGTGGGCGCTCGCATACCGTTTTGAGAAGGTTTTTGCGCGTGCTTATGCGGCATTGGGTATTGACCCGCCCACCTACGAGCCGCGCGCTACCGGTCATATTCCCGAAATGTTCGAACTGATTCAGCGCCTGATCGACCGCGGTCACGCCTACCCGGCACTGGATGACTCGGGAGATGTCTACTTTGATGTGCGCTCCTGGGAACGTTACGGTGCCCTGACCCGCCAGAGCATTGACGATATGCAGGACGCTCCGGACGCTGACCCCCGCGGTAAGCGTGACCCCCGAGATTTCGCTCTCTGGAAGGGCGCCAAGGCGGATGAGCCGGCAAGCGCCTCCTGGGAATCCCCCTGGGGTCGCGGCCGCCCGGGCTGGCATTTGGAATGCTCCGCCATGGCGGGTAAGTACCTGGGTAGCCACTTCGATATTCACGGTGGCGGTCTGGATTTGCGCTTCCCGCACCATGAGAACGAGCTGGCTCAGTCCACCGCTGCCGGAGATTCTTTTGCGAATTTCTGGATGCACAATGGCATGGTCACGTTTGAGGGCGAGAAGATGTCTAAGTCTATTGGCAATACGATCTCTCCCTCCCAGATGCTTGAGCAGGCTCGCCCGCTGGTGGTACGCTACTACCTCGGCAGCGCTCACTACCGTTCGGTGCTGGATTACCGCCCGAGCTCTTTGGACGAGGCTCGCGTGGCAATTGAGCGCGTGGAATCTTTCCTGGCTTCTCACCTGGATTCTATTTCTGAGGATGCGCGCGTTCCCGAGGATTTCGCGGCGGCTATGGACGACGATATGAATATTCCTCGCGCCCTGGCTGTGCTGCACGAGTACACTCGTGCCGGTAATGCCGCTGCGGCTGCCGGTGAATCTGCCGCCGAGCAGGCAAATGCCGTCTACGCGATGGTGAAGGTTTTGGGTCTGGCTCAGCTAATGTCTTTTGGTACCGGCGGTGTTGATTCCTCGGTGGAGCATCAGGCTCTGGATTCTTTGATTCAGGCCGTTCTGGCGGAGCGTGCTGCTGCACGCGAGGCGAAGGATTGGGCGACCGCTGACCGTATGCGTGATTTCCTGGCTGCTGCCGGTATTAGCGTCAAGGACGGTGCTTCGGGTTCTTCCTGGAGCGTTGAGTCCTAGAACTTTCAAGCGCACAGAGTGCGTATTAATAGAGGGCGAGAAATGCGACCGCCCGAACCATCCCGCTGCGGCGGGGATACTACTGTAAGGATTATGTAATGGCTAAAGCTGGTAATCGCCCGGGTGCGACGAACAAGAAGAAGGGCGCAACCAAGGGCACGGGCGGCCACGGCCGTAAGGCTCTGGAGGGTCGCGGCCCCACCCCGAAGGCTGAGGATCGCGTCTACCACAAGGCATATAAGATGAAGCGCGCGGCTGAGCGTCGTGCGGCAACCGGCACCAACCGCAAGTTCCAGACCCGTCTGGGCGGCAAGCGCGTCTCCGATGAGTTGGTCACCGGTCGTAATGCTGTGCTGGAGGCTCTGCGCACCGATATCCCGGCAAAGCACCTGTACATTATGAGCCGTGTTGAGGTGGACGATCGTATTCGCGAGATTATGACCATCGCGAATAAGCAGAATTTGCCCATGCTGGAAATTCCGCGCTCCGAGCTGGATCGTCTGACCGATGGTTCGGTGCACCAGGGTGTTGCTATGCAGATTCCGCCCTATAAGTACCCGGATGCAACCGACCTGGTGCTGGATACTATGGAACGCTGGCATGCGGGCAAGCTGAAGACCCCGCCGCTCTTTGTGGCTCTGGATGGCATTACCGATCCGCGTAACCTGGGCGCAATTATTCGTAGCGTTTCCGCATTTAGCGGTGACGGTGTGATTATTCCGGAGCGTCGTTCGGCTGCTGTGACCGCCGGTGCGTGGAAGACCAGCGCCGGTGCTGCTGCTCGCGTGCCGGTTGCTATGGCAACCAACCTGACTCGCGTAATCCAGCAGGCGAAGGAACAGGGTATTTTCGTCATCGGTCTGGATGGCGGCGGCGATATTGATCTGCCGCAGCTGGAGCTGGCTTCTGAGCCTCTGTGCCTGGTGGTTGGTTCCGAGGGTAAGGGTCTGTCCCGCCTGGTGACCGAGAATTGTGATCAGATTGTGTCCATTCCGATTGATTCGGCAATGGAGTCGCTAAATGCGGCAATGGCTGTGGGTATTACTCTCTACGAGGTATCCCAGCGTCGCTCGGCTGATGCCTAAAATTTTGATAGTGCGTGATGCGTCCCTGCGGGCTGAGCTTGCGGATGCGTCATGAATTATAGCTCAAGGGGGCGGGGGTATCCCGTCCCCTTGAGCTTTATCTTTCCCCGGTTCTACGTGACGGGGTGCGGTGGTGGTGACTCGCGCATTATAGAGTGTGAGCTAAATTTCCTACCACCCTTCAATATTCAAGCTTAGGTTGATATTCAATCCTGATATTATGGGCAAGTCACCGTAAACATATTCACCGCGACAGGCGCGAAAACCACTTCCGAATCCTATCCGGGCACCCGAAGCATCCCCGATATGTACACGACTATGTGTACACGGGGAGAAAGAGTGCCATCTCCGTATAGAGTGTAGTGAACAGGGTATTCACGCGCGCAGCCGTGCGTGAATACGTCACCGATAAGGACACTACATGTTCACTAATCTCAGGAAAAATATCCTGAACGCATCCCTGATCAAAAAACCAGTAGGTGCGCTCCTGGCACTATCCACCGCCCTCACCCTGGGTGTGACAGCCCCTGCAGGCGCAGCTGAAGACCCTCACGACGGCACCAGCAGCGAACGCGCCGCAGCCAGCTGCTACGAAATTAAACAGATTAACCGCAGCGCACGCTCCGGAACCTATTGGCTCTACACCCCGCAGATGTCCGGGCCCCAGCAGTTTTATTGCGACCAGGAAACCGATGGAGGCGGCTGGGTTATGATTGCCCGCGGCCGCGAAGGCTGGACCGACTCCTATAACGGTATGGGCAATGCCAAAGATATTTACCGTAACCCTACCGGACCTGCAGCATTTGCGCCCGTGCAGCTGCCCTCCAATACTGTGGATGCGCTGCTGAACGGCATTAAGCCTCAGGATCTACCCGACGGTATGCGCCTGCGCCGCGCGCATGATAAGAATGGACGCACCTGGCAGGAGATCCGCGCAGAACGCGTGCAGACCGAACAGTGGTCCTGGGCGATGACCTACGCGCAGAAATGGGGCAAGATTCGCTTTAGCGGCGCCGGCATTAACCGCACCGCCTACTCTGCGTACGCCACGCAGATGGCACCCGGCGGGACCACCTCGAGCGTGAAGTTCTTCGCCAATCCCGCGCAGGATTATAAGATTGGTTTCGCGTTCGGTTCCCTGGTGACCTTCGGTAATGAAAATGCGGACTCCTATATCTACCAGAAGGCGGGTACTGTCGGCCACTCTATGCCTTTTACCCAGGTATACCTGCGCCCGAAGCTGACTCAGAAGGATCTGAATTTTAACCTGCTGGGTGCCAATGGTTCAGCTGCTAGCGCTCGCCGTGCCCTGCCCAATAGCTATTCCATGCCCGTGAAGTGGCGTACTTCGGAGAAGACTTACTCCGGCAAGATTAACGAAATGAACACTTATGTTCAGGCTATTACGCAGGTGGGTGATACGGTCTTTACCGGCGGTGATTTTGCCTCTCTGGAATCTGCCGGCGGCGAGAAGGTTGCCCAGGCAAACCTGGCAGGTTTTAATGTGGATTCGGGCGAGCTGGTTCGCTCCTTCACCCCGAAAATTAACGGTCAGGTGAAGGCTCTGGAGGCGCTACCCGGTAATCGTCTGGCGGTCGGTGGTGAATTTACCGAGGTCAACGGGCAGAAGGTCAACCAGTTCGTAGTGCTGGATGCACACACCGGGCAGATCGATAATAGCTGGAATATTGAGGTTCAGCGCCGCAGTACCAGTGCCCCCGCACAGGTCAAGACCCTGCAGGTACAGGGCGACTACCTGTACATTGGCGGTAATTTTACCCATGTCAAGGGTAAGGGCAGCGAGAGCCACGCTTATTCTCGAGGTGCTGCCCGTATTAAGCTTTCCACCGGTTTGGTGGATCGTTCCTGGCGTCCGGTTTTCAACGGTACCGTCAATGGGCTTAGTGCCGCTGAGGATAATTCCGTGGTGCATGCGGCGGGTTATTTCACCCAGCTGAATAATCAGCGTGCTTTCCGCCTGGCTGCTCTGAGCGGTCAGGACGCATCCTCCCTGAACTGGGAGTGGGATCCCTCCTTGCAGCTGGCGATCACCGACAAGATTGTTTACGCCTTCCAATTTGATGTGCAGGATGCGGGCAATACCGTCTGGAGCGCAGGTGCTGACCATCTGATTTCTAATTACCGCAAGGATAACCACCAGCGTATTTATTCCTCCATTACCAAGTACGGCGGAGACTTCCAGGATCTGCACCTCTCCGGTAATACCATTTACGGTGCCTGCCATTGTGGTGACGTGATTTTTGAGGGTACCAGCAGCTACCACGGCTATTGGAAGGATAGCGATCAGGTGCATAATATCCGTCTGGTTGCAGCTTTCGATAAGGATAGCGGCCGTGTGGTGGGTGAATTTAACCCGGTGCTGAAGGGCGAGCACGGCTTTGGCGTGTGGGAATCTTTTGTGGATTCCCGAGGTAACCTGTGGGTGGGTGGCGATATTAACCGTTCCCTGGGTGCTTATGGTGAGCAGAGCACTGTTGGTTTTGCTCGTTTTGCTGCGCGCGATGTGACCCCGCCGTCTACTCCGAGTAATGCACAGATTTCTTCTGCCGATGGGCGCGATGTTTTGCGGTGGAATTCTGTGGGGGAGTCGGGTGTGCGCTACCAGGTGCTGCGTAATGATCGTGTGATTGCCACGGTGGATGGAACGGAGTATGCGGTGGATCATCGCGAAGGCGCTCGCTATGCGGTGCGTGCGATTGATGCTTCGGAGAACTTCTCTGCTTCCTCTCCTGTGCTGACTGTATAGCCTTCATGTACTGAAGGGCAGCCTTGTGTGTTGACGTAAGGACGAGGTGTTTCTTCCAATGGCGACGTCTTGAGGGCGTCGCCATTGGCATGTTCACCTCGTTTTTGCAGTCTCTGAAGTGTTTTGGGGTCTAGAAGAGAGAATAATAAAGAAATTTTGAGCCCTAGTTCCGCGTATTTACAGGGAAGTAGGGGGTTTTAGGGTAGAGAAACCCTAAACTGTGACTCAGTACACCCTGTTTTGGGTTGCGTCAGGGTTTACGGGTCTGTATAGTTATATGAGTCGCCTCGAGAGGTTGTG
>NZ_JAUNVZ010000012.1 GCF_030540545.1 Rothia sp. (in: high G+C Gram-positive bacteria)
CGTGGTGCAGCCAACTTATTAATCGACAAATTATTGGCTTTGCAATAATTAACTAGTGGCTCTTCAGCATGAGTGTTTCTTCCAACCACCCCTTCTGTTATTTGGCTTCTCACTGCAACAACATCATCTGGCAGATGCCGACGTATATCATTACGCAAGATCGCTCCATCACGACCATTGGAGGCTGCAAGGATTGTTTTGTTTCCTGCGCTGTCAGTGACTTCAGCCATAGCAAGTGCACCATAACGTCGAGCACCATCACCTGCGTTGTCCATTACCCCAACAACTTTTTGTTACAAATCGTCTGTGGAGTTTCTGATAGCATCAGTGATTGGGTGCGCTTTCAATCCTAGCGCATCAACCCATGTCAAAGGATTAGCGACATACCCCTGCGCAGTCCCCACATTCGGCCCCACACCCAACGGATCCTGGGCACCATACACACCACCGGCAGGATCATAAAACCTAAACCGGTTATACACCCACCCAGACTCTTGATCCTCATACTGACCAGCAAACAATACCGGGGAATCCACACCCGACCATCGCCGCCGTGCTGCTGGTGGTGGGTTATAAGCTGGCGAATCCGAAAACCATCCTCCACTTCTGGCGTAAGGGTCTTTACCAGTTCATCCCATTCGCGGCCACGCTGGTCGCCGTGGTCATATTTGACCTGCTGGAGGGTGTGGCTATTGGCCTGGCAATCAGCATTTTCTTCGTGCTGCAGGGCAATATGAAGCGCGCCTACTACCTCAGCCGTGAGGAGCTGGCGGAGGCCGACGAAATTACGCTGGATTTGGCGGAGGAGGTGTCGTTCCTGAATAAGGCGGCTATTAAGAAGACGCTGAAGAATATTCGCCCCGGCTCGAAGGTCACGATCAATGCCGAGAACTCTTCGTATATTGCCAGTGATGTGCTGGAGCTGATTGAGGACTTCTCCAATGTTTATGCGAAGGAAAACGATATTGAGGTGGTGCTCAAGGGCTTCAAGTCGGATTATCACGATGCAGAGCGTGACCGCCACAGCCACGTGAAAGTGGGGCACGCCGCAAGTATCTAAGCGATGAGGCGGGCGGTACCCGTGCCGTATCGCTCCCCCTCGTGCGCATACGCGAGAAGCGGGTTTTGGCCGGAAAGGTGAGAAAATATCACCCTCTTGGTCAAAAATCCGCTTCTCGCTTTTAAACCTGGCTTAATAATGTACCGCCACCGCCTCTTACAGTCACCACAACCTTAAATGTAATCTGCGTAACATCTAGGCAGCTGAGGTGTTTTAGTGTTTAATAGACATATAACTTATAAACATATATTTATAAGTTTATAGGAGTGGTGATGACATTATCACCGCCGCTCCCCCCTCCATAGAACTCAACGAAGGAGTCATTATGAAGGCAGTTGTTTACCACGGCGCAGGCAAGCGGGCGTGGGAGGAAGTTCCGGATCCGACCATCCTTGAACCCACTGATGTGATTGCTCGCGTTGATACCACCACCATCTGCGGCACCGACCTGCACATCCTCAAGGGTGACGTTCCCGAGGTTGAAGAAGGGCGCATCCTGGGCCACGAGGCTATCGGCACGATTACCGAAGTTGGCTCTGCGGTCACTGATTTGAAGGTTGGCGACCGCATCATTATTCCGGCGGTCACGAACTGCGGCAAGTGCTCATATTGTAAGGATAATAAGCCTTCGCACTGCCAGACCGTGGGCGGCGTCGGCTGGATTTTCGGGTACATGATTGACGGCACCCAGGCTGAGTATGTGCGCATTCCTTACGCTGAGACGTCGGTTCACATGGTTCCCGAGGGACTGACCGACGAAGATGTTCTCTTCCTCACGGATGCGCTTCCGACCGGTTTCGAGATGGGTATTCTCAACGGCAACACCAAACCCGGCGATACGGTTGCGGTTATTGGCGCAGGTCCGGTGGGTCTGGGCGCGATCATGACGGCGAACCTGTGCGGTGCCGGGCGCGTGATTACCGTCGATATGGACGATAACCGCATGAACAAGGCTCTGGAACTGGGCGCAACCGATAAGGTAAACGCCGCCGATCCGGACTTTATCGAGAAGATTAAGGCCCTCTCCCCCGATGGTTTGGGCGTGGATGTGGCGATTGAGGCCGTGGGCGTGCCGCAGACCTTCGAGACCTGCACCAAGATCGTTCGCCCCTACGGCAACGTTGCGAACGCGGGTGTGCACGGCAAGCCGGTGGAGCTGCCGATTAACACCATGTGGATCTCCAACGTGAACATCAATATGGGTCTGGTGAACTGCAACACCGTGGGCAACCTGCTGAATATGGTGCGTTCGGGCCGCCTGAACGCAAAGGCAATGGCAACCCACTACTTCACCTTCGACCAGTTCGAGGAAGCATACGATCTGTTCGCAAACGCCGCCGAGCATAACGCGGTGTAGGTTGTGATCTCCCGCGAGCCGATTAAGCACTAGGGAGCCGGGTAAAACCCGCATAAATACTAGGGGCCTCTGCACTAACCCACGTGCAGAGGCCCCTAGTATATGCTCAACGCCCCCCGGAAGGGAACCTGCGGGCTACGTATAGCCTCAAGTATCCCGCCGGGGGCGCCGCGCGTTCACATAGTACTCAGTTTAGGGGTAGTTGCTGCTGAGGAGCTTACGCTGCAGCGCAACAATAGCCGGTGAAGGCGCATCAAATACCCCGTCTGCCGTCTGGCCAAGGTAAGACTGCAAGGCGCTGATCGTGTTGGGGCCGATCAGACCGTCAGCGTTCACGCCCAGCCACCGCTGCAGGTCTTTAATGGTGTCTGAGCCAGATGCGGCATCATCAGAAACCCACTGCCAGCCACCGGTCAAGCCCGGGTTCACACTGGACTGGGAGGCAGGCTGGCTGTCGATCCGCCCGTCAAG
>NZ_JAUNVZ010000009.1 GCF_030540545.1 Rothia sp. (in: high G+C Gram-positive bacteria)
CGGGTTGCCGGCCACAGCCTAGCCGGATAGCCGACCGCAGCCTTGCCGGATTGGGAGGAGATAAAGATAGGGTGTGTCTGATAGATAAGAACTATCAAACACACCCCAGTCTTTTATTCAGTACTTAGGATTAGATCCTAGCGTTGACGACTACCGGTTCGGGTTCGAGCTCAATACCGAAGGCGTCCTTCACTCCCGCTCGTACGGCGCGCGCAATGGCGAAGATATCTTCTGCGCTGGCCCCTGAGCGGTTGGTAATGGCAAGAGTGTGCTTGGTGGACAGGGACGCGCGTCCGCCCGCAATCTGAACAGATTCACCCTCAAGCCCGAAGCCCTTGTCAAAGCCTGCGTGCTGGATCAGCCATGCTGCTGAGAGCTTGACGTGCTCGGGGTCTTCTTCACCGCGCCCAAAGAGCCCACCGGGCTTGGTCACGGGGAATCGGGGTGCATCCTCAGGTAGTTTATCCAGCGCGCTGAGCGGCACGATGGGGTTGGTGAAGAAGGAACCGGTGGAGTAGGTGTCGCGGTCTTCGGGGTTGAGCACCATGCCCTTGGAGGCGCGCAACTCGAGGACTTTTTCTCGCACGAGTGCGGAGTCTACACGGTCGCCGGGTTCTACGCCGAGCTGGCGTGCGAGTTCTGCGTAGCGGATGGGGGAGGAGAGTTCACCGAGTTCGAATTGGAAGTCGACGGTAAGCACCACGTAGCGGGGGGAGCCGTTGGTCATGGTGCGCTTGAGGATGGAGTCGCGGTAGCCGAATTTCAGGTCGGCGTTGGCGAAGGTTTTTTGGCGTCCGGTTTCGCGGTCGTAGGTGCGTACGGAGGCGATGAATTCTTTGACTTCCACGCCATAGGCGCCGACGTTTTGTACGGGGGTGGCGCCAACGGTGCCGGGGATTCCGGAGAGTGCTGCCGGACCTACCCAGGAGTTTTCAATGCTGGTTTGTACGAATTCATCCCAGTTGGTGCCTGCTTGCACGCGCACGTTGGCGCCGCCGCAGCTGGGGATGGGTAGTGCGTCTACGCCGTTACTGGCAATGTGCAGCACGATGCCGTCGAATCCTTGATCGGAGACGAGCATATTGGAGCCGCCGCCGATGACCAGTAGCGGGGTGCCGGTGCTGTCGGCGCGCTGGATGGTTTCGATGATGTCGGCTTCGCTGGTTGCGCGTACGTAGTCGGTGGCGGGGCCGCCGACCTGGGCGGTGGTAAGTTCGCTGAGCATTGTCATGTATATAAGCATACCGCCGATGGCGGCCTGAGCCTATCGGCGGTATGCTTTGCGCGCAGTTGCTGGGAGCTCTATACCCGGTAAGGCTTAGAACTGTACGAGCACCTGGGTTTTGAGCAGTACTTTTTGCTCTGCACCGTTTTCGTCGGCTGCACTGACGGTCAGGTCCACGCGTGCGGTGCGTGCTTCTTCGTCTAGGGCTCCGATTTTACCGCTGATATTCAGGGCGTTGGTGCTTTCGTTGGGGTTGTTGCCATCGGGCGCGTCGGCTACAGGCACGGGCTTAGTGAAGCGGGTCTGGTAGTCGATAATGGCGCCTGCGTCGCCTACCCAGTCGGTGGCGAGCTGCACTGCGGCGCCCATGGTGAGCATGCCGTGTGCGATGACACCGGGCAGTTCTACTGAGCGTGCGAAGCGTTCGTTCCAGTGGATGGGGTTGAAGTCGCCGGATGCGCCCGCGTAGCGTACAAGGTCTGCGCGGGAGAGTTCAATGCGGCGCTCTCCGATGGTGTCACCTTTGGTGAGGTTTTCGAATACGGGCTTCATTAGTTCTCGTCTCCTTCGGCGCGTACGAGCAGGGAAGAGATGCAGGTGGTTACGGGGTTACCGTCCAGGTCGGTGATTTCTTCGCGGGTGGTGAGCATGGCGCCTGCACCCATAACGCGCACATTGTCTACGTGTACGGTGGTTTGCAGTTCGTCGCCGGCTACGATGGGGCGGTGGTGGGTGAAGCGCTGGTCTGCATGGACTACGCGGGAGAAGTCAATGCCTGCACTGTCGTCGCTAATCAGGGCTGCGTCTGCTGCCTGGGCGAGGATAATGGCGAAGGTGGGCGGTGCGATAATATCGCTGTAGCCGGCTGCTTGTGCTGCGTCTACGTCGTGGTGGAGGGGGTTGGTGGCGAAGACGGCGCGTGCGAATTCACGGATTTTTTCGCGGCCGACGGTGTAGGTGCCCTGGGGAGGGTAGACTCGACCGATGATTTCGGGGTTAATACTCATACTTTCTAGTCTACTCTTTTTACTCGCGTGTTTCTGATATGTGTTCAGTTTTGGTGCCGCTGGGCAGTGTGCGATCAGCTCGAAGCGCGCAGGGTAGTTGCGCTACGGGGTTAAAGCTCAAACGCAGTATTCTCGACTCTCAAGAATACTGCGTTTGAGCTATGGGCTTATCAGAGCGGGAAAGGACCTAACTCTGTGCTTTGGCGAGCCAGGGCAGGAAGGCACGTAGCGCCTCCTCAATTTCCCCGGCTGCCTTCTGACAGGCTTCGTCTCCCTGGCGGAAGGGATCGGAGATATTATCTTCGGGCAGGGGCGCCTCGGTATCAGAGTAGATAGTCGAGAGAGGCTCTGCGCGCTTGCCGCTGCTTTCTGCCAGGCGCGCTACTTGCTTGAGCAGGTGCACTTTGGCGTGGTACTGGGGCCATTCGCGCATAATCCATTCTGCGTGGTCTTTATCGGCGACCAGCAGCAGGGTTGCATTCTCAATCATTTCTTCGGTCAGCTGCTGGGCGCGGTAGCCGTGAGTATCGTAGCCTTTGGCTTCCCAGACTTTGGCGATGCGGTGGTACATGGGCAGCCCGACGAGCGCGGAGGTGCCTGCGCTTTTGAATTCCCAGTTATCCAGTCCGTATTCTTCGCTCAAGGCGTTGGCTAGCATTTGGGAGGAGGTGCTGCGCGCGATATTGCCGGTGCATACGAAGTAGGCTTCGTACTTGCCGTTGGCGTTGACGGGGTATTTGCGGGCGACGTTTGGGGAGAAGGAGAAGGTTTTGGGTGCACTGTCCTGATTATGTGCAGGGTTCTGGGAGTTCTCTTCCGCTTCGTTCCAGGGTGCTTCGGGTGCACTCTGGCTATCGGTGGAGTATTTTTCTCGAATGGATTTAATATTGAATATTCCCACGGTCTTCTCCCTATCTATTCGCTCTGTTGTTATCGGTGCTGAAGGTGAGTGCGACTCGGTATGATCTGCATGCGACTATTTGACACTTCAAGTATTCGAGCCTTTTCTAGTGTAGTGCCTGAGCTTATGTTTTAGCTGCGTATTGGTCAGTGCACCGGGTATTTTTACAGAGATATAGACCACTATAGTGCCCGATCCCGGGAACTACTCCCCTGCGTGATATCCATATATGTCAACGTTCATCAGACTGAAATATTTCAGGATACAGAAAAAGCCTGTCTCGCGTGAGACAGGCTTTGAATGAGCCCCGACCGGGAATCGATCCCGGGACCTCCATCTTACCAAGATGGCGCTCTACCACTGAGCTATCGGGGCGTAGCGGTGGACGGGCTCGATCCGTCGACCTCACGATTATGAGTCGTGCGCTCTAACCAGCTGAGCTACACCGCCATACATTTCTTGAGACTCTCAAGTAATGTAAGAGCCCCGACCGGGAATCGATCCCGGGACCTCCATCTTACCAAGATGGCGCTCTACCACTGAGCTATCGGGGCAACAGGTAATACTATACCGGAGTTTCTGAGTGCTACACAAGTCGAAAGAGTATATTCTGCATCACATTCATGTTTTTAATCTGCTCCGGGCAGCTTCCCTGTCCCTCCCCCTCAGTCCCCACCCTGCTGCCAATACAGCGATAGCCCGTCTCCACCCCTTCACCAGGGATAGAGACGGGCTATAGGGACGTACGAGCCTAGAGAGAATCTAGAGCACCTAACGTTTAGTAGTTCTTCTTCTTGAAGCCGGAACGACCGCCGCGCTCAGAACGAGAACCAAAATCACGGTCACGCTTGAAACCATCGCGGCCACCGCGCTCAGAACGAGAACCGAAGTCGCGGTCACGCCCACCGCGGCCGCCGAAGTCACGATCACGCTTGAAACCGCCATCACGACCGCCACGTTCACCGCGCTCGGAACGACCGCCAAAATCACGGTCACGGCCACCGCGACCACCAAAGTCACGATCACGCTTGAAACCGCCATCACGGTCACCGCGGAAACCACCGCGGCCGCCGCCCTTGGGGCCGTTATCCTTGCGGATATTAATGAACTCACCGGCAACCTTGGTATCGCGCAGACGATCGAAGAAGTCGCGCGGCAGGTCCTTGGGCAGACCCACAATGGTGAAGTGCTGACGGATATCGATCGAGCCGACATCCGAACCCTTAATGCCACCCTCGTTTGCCAGGGCGCCCACAATAGCGCCTGCGGTCACGCGGGAAGAACGGCCAACGTTCAGCTTGTAGTTGACCATGTTCTCGTCATTGTAGGAACGCTTTGCGCCGCGCTCACCCTTGCGGGGACGGTCGTCGCCCTCAGCGAAGGGCTTAGACTTGTGCGCAATATCGTCGGACTCATCCAGGAAGAAGGAGCGACCCTGCTGAGCAATAATTGCCAGCGCTGCCGCAATATCCTCGGGGGTGGTGTCGTGCTCGTTCTCGTAGGCTTCAATAATGGAGCGGAAGAAGCTCAGATCCTCGGACTCAATGGTGTCGGTGATCTGCTGAGCGAAACGAGCCTTACGGTTCTCATTAACATCCTGCGCGGTGGGCATGTGCATGGGCTCCACCTTCTGGCGGGTAGCCTTCTCAATCTGGCGCAGCATGTACTTCTCACGCGGGGTGACGAACAGGATTGCCTCGCCGTCACGACCCGCACGACCGGTGCGGCCGATACGGTGCACATAGGACTCGGTGTCGTGAGGAATATCGAAGTTGACCACCAGGGAGATACGCTCAACGTCCAGACCGCGGGCTGCAACGTCGGTTGCCACCAGAATATCGATGCGGCCATCGCGCAGGGCGTCCACGGTGCGTTCGCGCAGCTGCTGGGGAATATCACCGTTAATAGCTGCGGCTGCGAAACCGCGTGCCTTGAGCTTATCGGCGACCTCTTCGGTTTCCTTCTTGGTGCGCACGAAGACAATAATGCCGTCGTACTCTTCCACCTCGAGCACGCGGGTCATGGCATCCAGCTTGTGGGAGTGCATAACCTGCATATAACGCTGGCGGATATTGGCGTTGGTGGCAACCTTAGCCTTAATGCGAACCTCTGCGGGGTTCTTCAGGTAGTTATCGGCAATAGCGCGAATACCCTTGGGCATGGTTGCGGAGAAGAGAGCAACCTGCTTGTCTTCGGGGGTCTGAGCCAGGATCTTTTCGACCTCTTCGGCGAAGCCCATGCGCAGCATTTCGTCAGCTTCATCCAGCACCACGTACTGCAGGTTGGACAAATCCAGGGAGCCGCGTTCCAGGTGGTCGATCACACGACCGGGGGTGCCTACGACAACCTGCGCACCACGGCGCAGACCCGCCAGCTGCGGGCCGTAGGGGGAGCCACCGTATACGGGCAGCACGGTGAAGTCATCCATTGCGGTTGCGTAGGAGGAGAATGCCTCGGCAACCTGCAGAGCCAGCTCGCGGGTCGGTGCCAGAACCAGCACCTGGGTGTCGCGGCTGGGGCCGTAAATATCGCTCAGCTCAGCCATGCGAGACAGAGCCGGCAGTGCGAATGCTGCGGTCTTACCGGTACCGGTCTGTGCCATACCCAGCACATCGCGGCCTTCCAGCAGCAGCGGAATGGTCTGTTCCTGAATGGGCGAGGGCTTCTCGTAGCCAACCTCTTCCAAGGCTGCCAGCACACGTGCATCCAGGCCCAGATCGGTGAACTTTACGCCTTCTTCTTCAGCTGCTTCTGCCTGGGTGTTAGCCTCGGTGGTCTGAGCCTGCTGTGCGCTCTCCAGGGTTTCTTCAGCGGTAGTCTCAGCCTGAGTTTCTACCTCTACAGTGTTTTCTGCGTCTACGGTTTCTACCGGTGCAGTATTTTCAGTCATTTTTCCTCGTTTCGGGGTGCCTCAGACACGTGAATTCGTGCCTGTGTGCGGGTTTTCCCCTTCTGACCCGTCCCACCCCACCGTTCTTTAGGCCTGTGCGAGCGCATTGGGCGCGCGTGGGCACAGCACCGCTGTCTGGTGTGTCTATCGGGGGTGGGTGTGCGGTCTTGAATTTCTCGCTACCACATATGGAGGTGGTGTTCGCGTACCGTCTGCATGCTAATGCTAGTCTTGACCCGCTGATGAGCGCGGGATATGGGGCGTAACTGAACGCCTGGAGAGCGACACTGTGAGTACGGCGCCCTATCTCAAAATTTTCTACTCAACCGATTCGACCGGCTGAAGGGCGCACAAGACCTATAATCGGGGGATTCCCGTCTCTATAAGTGTACCTTAAAAGCCTTCTGCCCTGCCGGTGAGCTTAAACATAGAAGCCCGGTGAGCCGTTATGACAGGGTTCACCGGGCTTCAAGAGTGCATTCTAGAGCGCGTAGCTAGTCAATTTTATGCACCACATCAATAGTGCCGAAGCTGCCCACCAGCTCATAGCTGTGCTGGTAGGTGTCCGCTGCGTACTGGGTAATATTCTTCGGCGGGTTGCCGCCCCAGGTGCCCGAGGCGCGGTCAATGACCACATACTCGGGTGCCGGTTCGCCCTTGTGGCCAATCCAGTACACGGTGCGGCCCGGAATCAGCTGGGTCAGCAGGGACAGATCGCTGGCAACGCTCACATTGCTGGGCACAGCCTCCAGAGCCTGCTGCTTATAGCGCTCGGTGAGGCTGACCTGGGTGGTGGTAAAGCTGCTCTTGGATAGGGACGCCAGGGGCTGATCGGAGTTAGCGCCCATCAGAGGAGCCACCGCAATGATCAGCGCAATGACAGGCACAGTCCATACGGGGATAGAGTGCAGCGCGTCCTTGATGGTACGACCGGCACGAAGAAGCGGGTTAGAGGCTTCGCTCTTGTCGCTATCTGCTTCCGTTTCGAGCTTCTCAGTCTCGCTAGAAACAGCCGGCACGCTACCGTAGCGGAAGCTCAGCAGAGCATCCAGCAGAGCCATAAAGAGCATGGGCATGAGCACCAGAGAGTAGTGCCAGGTGCTCACCCAATAGGACTCCATATTGGAGAGCAGTCGCCAAAGCAGGGTCGGCGCCAACACCAGAGCCAGGCAAGAGCGCAACCACAGGAAGACACCGGTCAGCAGCAAAAGCCACAGGGTCCAAGCCTTCACCTGAGGGCTAAAGAGAGCCAGGAAAGAGCCGAAGGGGTCGCCCAGCACGCGGGAAGTATCCACCTTATCGGCATAATCAAAAGTGCCATGAGTATTGAACATCGGCAGGATAACCGAAACCGAGAGCAGCGACCAGAGCACACCCCAGATCATCAGCAGTACAGCCTCGGCGGGGCCACGAGAATCAGCCCAAGAATTGTAGATAGAGCGCAGGCGCTCAGTCCAGCGCGGTGCCTTCGTCACGCGCGCTGCGGAGGGGAAAAGCATATCGAACGCATCGCGCAGCCAGCCGGTACGAATCAAAGCAACCAGGCCAATAGCCGCCACGGTGATACCCATATCTTCTTTGACGAAGACCAGGGGGGATGCCCACCAGCAGGCGCGCACAATATAGCGAGTGCGCCAACTATCACTCACGCGTCCCGCCAGCATCAAATAGCCCAGGGATAGCGCCAAGAAGGGCAGGGCGAAAGCAACCTCGTGGAATTGAGCGGCAACCGCCTGCTGCACACCGTAGCTTAGCCCCAGACTTGCACCCAGCAGCAGACCGGTCAGGGTACCCGTCCAGCTCTTCTCAGCCTCACCGCCGGCACGCACGCGGGCTGCCGAGCCCAGCTCAATAGCTCGCTGAGCTACGCGTACCGTAATATACACGGCGGATGCCACCATAAAGTTCTGCGCCACCAGCAGGGTCATGGGCGAGGGGAAGATCGCGTACACCGGGCCAAGGAGCATCAAAATCGGGTGAAAATGATCGCCCCAGAGGTTAAAACCGGGACCCTTAACCGGCACAATAGGCATCTCAAAATGAGAGTAGGATTGCGCCATCTGGGTGAAAATCGCCAAATCCCAGGAGGGCGTAATCCAATGGCGCAATTGCAGCGCCGAATAGTAGTTGTACAGGGCAAAAATCGCCACCGATAGCACCAGGGCAGGCACAATCTGCATAAAAGACAGGGAGCTAAAGTGCGCACTCACATAGGCTCGAAGGGCACCCCACACACCCGGCTTTACCGAGGCATTTTTGGCGGATGCGGGGCGTTCCGGGCTCTTTCTCGTGCTACGGTCTAAGGCTGCTGCCATCCTTGAATCTCTCCCTGGTGACGGATACGGGCTGTACTGCGCCCCGTAGAGGGGCTCCTATTAGGGTATCCTATAGTGCACTATCTAGCAGTATTTGACGAGCAGCCAACGCCACTATGACACGCTGCAGCTCAACCGTGGCAGCAATTCTCGCTCATAGTTTCCAAGGGCACCTTATAAAATGTACCTATGGCTTATCCTCCCCCAACCCCCGGCGTAGAGTGCACCCTAGCGGCACACCCCGCGCACACTCTGGCAAGCGGTCGCCTGCGCACGGGGTTGCGTGTGGAGTTCACTCCCCTATTGCCGGTATCCCTGACCGAAACGCTCATGCCCATCCGGCGAGGTCCCGCTGACCGTACCATGCACTTTAGCCAACAGGGCGGAGTAGAAAATATCTGGTGTACCGCCCGGCTCCCCATGAGTTCCGATGCTTCCAGTGAGCTGGCGGTCACCCTGCACTTTGAGCGTAGTACCCCCTCGCTACTGTCCCCCATTCGGGTAGATCTCTGGGTCAATCTTAGCCCCGCAGCAGCGGCAGAACAGGTGCCCATTCTCATGGCCCTCACAAAACTAGCAGAAGCCATGCCCGCCTGGTGCGGCCAAGCCGACTCTTGGACGTCCCTGTTAGATTCCCGTGCCTGGGCGCAAGCGCCCCGTGCCCTCCACGAAGCAGCTCGCTCTCACCCCGGGCTGCGTCTGGGAGCCAGCGGACAGCTCATGCGCCACGCATACACCGCCGTGCTCGAGCAGCGAGTTACCCAAAAAGAAGCTTTCGCCACGCTGCGCGCAATAGCCGAAACCCATGGTGAACCCGCTCCACTATCGGCAGATAGCGCCCAACCGCCCCTACTCGTTTTCCCCGCCAATAGAAGCTGGGGCGCAATCCCCAGTTGGCAATGGCACGCTTGGAACGTCGATTCTTCGCGCTACCGCACTATCGGGATCCTCGCTGCCCGAGCCGACGCCCTGGAACGTATAGCCGCAGAAGAAAGTGTTAGCGCCACAGCGCAGGCGCTCGCCACCATCCCCGGTGTAGGTCCCTGGACCATCGCCGAAACACTCCAGCGATTCTGTGGGCACCCCGATGCCCTCAGCGTGGGCGACTACCATCTGGCGCACCACGTCGGTTGGGCGCTGAGCGGAGAACGCACCGATGACGCCGGCATCCTCGCTCTCCTCGCACCCTATGTAGGCAGCAGGCAACGCCTCGTGCGCCTGATCCGAGCAGCACATCTGGGGGCTCCGCGCCGCGGAGCGAAAATCACCATCGAAGACCACCATCGTCATTAGTCCTCAACAGCAGATAAGGGCATCCCCTTTCAAAGGGGACGCCCTTATGCTCAGCGGAGCAAGAAACGATTACTCGCCCTTAGCCTCAGCTGCAGCAACCTCTGCACGGACCTTGTCCATGTCCAGCTCGCGGATAGAACCAATAACCTGCTCAAACTGAGACTCGTTCAGAGCACCAGCCTGAGAGTACACCAGGATACCGCCGCGGAAGCCCATAATGGTCGGGATGGAGGTGATACCAGCAGCCTGAGCCAGCTGACCCTGATCCTCAGTGTCAACCTTACCGAAGACAATATCACCGTGCTTTTCGGAAGCAGCCTCGTATACGGGGGCGAACTGCTTGCAGGGACCGCACCAATCTGCCCAGAAGTCCAGGAAGACAATGTCGTTTTCCTCAACGGTGGGGGTGAGGTTCTGCTGATTGATTTCAATAGTAGCCATGCAGATAACGGTACACCCAAGCAGGCGTACGCCCTAATTTTTCACTGACAGATGAGCGTTTCTATAAGGTATGTTACATTTTGGGCGCTCCGAGCGTCATAAATAGGACTTATTCGGTTCCGGTCTTGACTCACGACAATAGTGTCGATATCGGCAGTGGGAAAGTTTTAAGGCACGAAAAAACCCGCCCAATGGGCGGGTTTCTTGGTGGCAGATGAGGGATTCGAACCCCCGTAGGCATAACCAGCTGATTTACAGTCAGCCCCCTTTGGCCGCTCGGGTAATCTGCCAAGCTACCAATCATTGATTGGAGTGTTTCGCACAAGCGAACAAGACAACTATACCCCTATTGATCCACTCATGCAAGCCATATATGCAATTTGTGACCTATTACACCATATAGACTTCTTGGGGCTAGGTCCCGGTACGCACAGACGCTCGTTTCTTCTCCTTGCGGCTTGCATTCCCGACTTCGCCTACCTCCCTACCCTCCCGTATCTGAAGAGCATCATTCCATGCAGGTCTATAGCCTCGCCATCCCTCAGGCAGCGGAAAGACACCCACATAGAAAAGCCGGGTCTGAGTTAGAACTCAGACCCGGCAGCATTTCTGCATCAATCACATCAACTAGCAATGTGGTTATCTTTCTATTCAAATGAGTCGGTCATGGGATAAGAAGCCGGTGAAGCGTTTAGCTATCCTGCTCCATCAGCAGCGAAATCTCAAGATGTTCAAGGTATCGCTGCGCCTGCTCAATGGTGCACATATCGCCGCGGATTTCGCGTTCGAGGTCTGTGCGTACTCCGTTGAATCGAGCGATCAGGGCAGGGTCGGTGAGGGTAGTACCCATGCCATCGAGTTCGCTCATGCTAGGGGCTTCGGTATCCTCATGGAGCTTTTCGCTCTCGGGGATGTCTCGGGGTTCTTCCCCCAGGCTGGTTTCCAGGTCGAGGAAGAGCAGGGTTTCTGCTTCGCGTTGGCGATCTTCAACGACCGTGTTCTCTAAAGTGCCATCGTAGTGGCCGTACATCGTAGTCATAGTTCTATCATGACTGATTTTTGTGTGTATTTCCTGTATAAGTCCTTTTATTACCTGAATGTTCTCTGTGAAGTTTTGTGTCTTCTCGGGTAGGCTTGTAGTAGTGGGCGCTGTGCGCGCCGTTATTGTCGAAAGTTAGGAAGTGTTATGGCTAGCGAGTCGTCGTTCGATATTGTGTCCAAGGTGGACAAGCAGGAGGTTTCGAACGCTCTGCATCAGGCTCAGAAGGAAATTTCTCAGCGCTATGATTTCCGCGGCGTTGGCGCGGAGATCGACTACTCCGGCGAGAAGATTCTGATTAAGGCAAACGCCCCCGAGCGTGCCCTGGCGGTTCTGGATGTATTCCAGTCCAAGCTGGTTAAGCGCGGTATTTCCCTGAAGTCCCTGGATGCCGGTGACCCTTACGCATCGGGCAAGGAAACCCGCATTGAGTGCTCCATTAAGGAGGGTATTGCTCAGGACCAGGCGAAGAAGATCTCTAAGATGATTCGCGAGGAAGGCCCTAAGGGCGTCAAGGCGAATATTCAAGGCGATGAGCTGCGCGTCTCTTCGAAGTCTCGTGATGATCTGCAGGAGGTCATTGCAATGCTCAAGGGTGCCGATCTTGAGGTGGATCTGCAGTTCGTAAACTACCGCTAAACTGTGAGCTTTCTACTCTAAGTAGCGAAATGCCGGAGGGCGTGTACTGTGAATACACGCCCTCCGGCATTTTTAGAACTGCGCTGTCTTAGAACTGCCCCATAGCTCGCGCCTGTTCTTCCAGGCGAGCAATACGTGCCTGAGTGGGCGGGTGAGTAGAACCCAGATTCGCCAGAGAGCCAAAGGGGTTAGCAATCATCATGGCGGCGGTGGTCTGCACGCGCGGATTATCCGGATCCATGGGGTAACGGGAGATGCCGTGCTCGAGCTTGTACAGCGCGCTGGCGAGCGCGAGCGGGTCATTGGTGAGCTGCGCGCCGTCGTGGTCGGCATCGTATTCGCGGGTTCGGCTAATGGCCATTTGCATCATGCCGGTAATCATGGGCGCGAGTAGCGCAATAATAAGCGTACCGAAGCCGCCTCCACGGTTCTCGCGGGAGTTGCTGAAAGAACCAAAGCTAGCGAATTGGGCAACGGTGCCAATAATGGAGGCGATACCTGCCGCCACGGAGGAGGTAAGAATATCACGGTTATATACGTGCATGAGTTCATGACCGAGCACGCCGCGCATTTCGCGTTCGTCCAGCAGTTGCAGAATACCTTCGGTGCAGCATACGGCGGCATTATCGGGGTTGCGGCCGGTGGCAAAAGCATTGGGGGTGTCGGTGGGCGCGACATATAGGCGCGGCATGGGCTTGCCTGCGCGCGAGGAGAGTTCCTGAACAATGTCGTAGAGTACGGGTACTTCTTCGCGGCTGACAGGATAGGCGTTCATAGAACGCAGGGCGAGTTTGTCGGAATTCCAATAGGAGTATGCGACGGAGCCCAGGCTGATGAGACCGAAGATAATAATAAAGATGCGCGAGCCGGTGGCTACACTCAAGCTGCCGCCGATGAGCAGCAGCAGGCCGACCATGGAGCCGAGCAGCAGCGCTGTTTTGAGTCCATTGTGGTGGTTATGCATGGTATCCTCCCGTGGGTCAGTGGCGTGTACGCCTTTACTCTAGGGTATATCACGGACGTTTTTGGCGGATATTTAGCTCGCACCTCTTCTCTGGAAGCTGTAGTATCAGCCTCCGCGCTGCTGCCAGAGAAGAAGTTTAGGGAAGTGCGGGAGCGGGCACGCTATGAATAATGCTGCCGTAGCCTGCGGGGAAGATATGTACCGTAATGAGGGCGAAGAGTAGTCCTGCGGCGGTGAGCCATAAAATGGTGGCAATAATGCGCGCGTCGGGGCTGTAGCCTCTATTTTCGCTGCGGTAGTGCCCGTGCAGGATCGGCACGGTGACGGGCACCGCGAATAGAAGGGTGAGGATAATAAGCTGCACGATATTATCCCAGCTATAGAAGTCCATTATTCCTCGTTTTCTATCGGTTCTATCTTGCCGTGGCGCTGTTATCCGGGGTGTTTCAGGCCATGTTTCCAGTGTACTCGTTCTGCTGTGGGATATATCTAGTGTCCGAGTTCTTGTGTCTTTTTCACGGCGAGTTCCTGCTCTTTTCTTCGACGCCAGAAGAGGGAATAGTGTGTTATTCTGACTTGCTCAAAATAAAATTATGAGTTTCTCAGATTAACCGCTATAGTTGTATGTATGACCCAGAATGAGACTGCACCCAATGCAGCGGCAAGCTGCACCCACACCGGACTGAACACCATGAATGTACCCAGCCCGGAATTGCTGGAAGAAATCTGGGCAAAAACCCTGCGCGATAAGGGCCGCCGCGTCACCAAGCAGCGCCTGGCAGTATTGCGCGCGGTACAGGCGCATCCTCATGCCCCGGCGGAAGAAATTCACCGCGCCGTACTTGAAGAGATTCCCGCTATGACCGTCCAATCGGTCTATGTGGTCCTTACGGATCTAACCGATATTGATATGCTACGCCGTTTCGAGCCCCCGGCAAGCCCGGCACTCTATGAGACCCGCACGGGCGATAACCACCACCACGCCTATTGCATTCGCTGCTCCAAGGTACAGGATGTGGATTGCGCGGTGGGTGCTGCACCCTGCCTGACCCCCAGCGATTTCCACGGCATGCTGATTTTCAGCGCGGATGTGCTCTACCAAGGCATTTGCGAAGAATGCCAGAGCGAAACCGAAAGCCTGAGTGCAGCTAACCAGAAAGAGCAGATGCTCGCAGCTGTAGAGAGCTAAAGCGCAGCGAGAACCTAGCGGGAGTCTCTTTATCTCTGCCCCGTTAGGCTTTCATTTCCTCCCCATCTACGCGCTTTTGTGCACCCAAAATAGATGTGGCGCAGATTAAAGCCAACTATTGGGTACTGCCCCAAACACAAGGATAACTCCATGGCAGAAGCCTTCGGGGCGTTCAGTATAGTACCGAACGCCCCGAAGGCTTTTAAGGTCATATATTAGATACCGCCACCGTAGGCAATACCCTGCTCCTGCATAATATCCAGCAGCTCTTCAATCTGGCTAATGCTCAGCACGGTACTGGGGTTGAACATATTCACCTGCACACTATCAACACCAATACTCTTGGCGTAGCGCAGCACCTCCAGGGCGTGAGCACTGCGCACCTCAAGGTGCGGGTCCACCGCAGCGATTTCAATAGCTGAGGTAAAGACCAGCAAGCTCTTGGGATTGCCCTTCTCATCGGGGGCGAACACAAAGTTACTGCCGGTTTCATCCGCCGGGTCAACACCCAGCAGCAGCATGGACGCCGGGGATACCAGGGAGCCGAGCAGACGCTGCATATCGCCCGCTGCGAGCGCCATTTTCGCGCCGTCATTGCGGGGAGAGGTGACAACCCACTGCACCTGGGCGCGCTCAATATAGCATTCGTGCTCGGTGCCCGGATCCACCACAATCATGCTCAGTTCGGGCTTTTCTAAGAATTCCATGAAGACCTTCATTGCCGGTTCGCGCAGAATTAGCTCTTCGTGGTTTTCATCGCGACTATAGCCCTGACCCACGTACTTAGGCGAAGAGAAGACACACAGTGCCTGGTTATCTTCGTCCACGCGGATTACCTGGTAGACCATGCGGGAGTGCGGGCCGATATCCAGGTGACCTTCGGGGATGATTAGGGAGCCGGAGGCATCCACCAGCACATCGCCGCCGAGCATGGTTCGAACCACATTAATAAGGGTCTGTTCGCGGGTGTCCTTGGCAAAGGCTGCAAGGGCGGCGGTCAGATAGGGGTTGGGTGCCTCCAGATCAGGCTCGTCCAGGTGCGCCAGGCGACGACGGTGCTCCATACGTTCTTTAGCCCAGAGGGGCACATATTCGGCCGCGCGAGGGAAGGATTTTAGGTGCGCGCGAATATCGGGGGCGCTATAGCTGCCCTCGTTCTTCCAGCTTTCGGGCTCTTCTTCGCGGTTATAGGAGGCGCCCACGCTAAATTGCGGTTCGGGCCAGTTATTGGCGGCAACTACCACGGAGGCGGTAAACCAGGTGCCTCGGCTACCGTGGTAGGCGGCGCGCTGCAGCTGCTGAATATCGGGTAGCACCTTGGAGCTTGCGTTGAGCGGGCCGGCGGTGCCGATGTATTCTTCGCCTTCGCGGATTTCGCGCACGCGCACGAAGATCTGGTCGGCGAGGGGCTTAATGTCGAGGATCAGTTCATCCCAGCCGGGTTCTACGGTTGAGACGTCCAGCAGCCAGCTACCGATATTGTTCAGGGCATTCTGAATGCGTTCGGTACGGCTCAGCTCGGTGCTGCTCATACGTAAAGGTGCCTCCTTGGGATCTGACGGTTGGGTGGTGCGGGTACGGGTATAGTCGCCCGCTATCGGTGAGTGTGCGCTTTTATTGTATCGGGGTCTATGCGCCCAAGCTCTTAAATATACCCTGTTCGGCGCTGGGCTAAAGATGTACACCGCTCAGAAGCTCAAGTTTTTGGGGAGAGTTTCGCTCTTTTATGTCTTCTGTGTCTTCATCTCTGCCCCCGCCTTGCTAAGCTGTATATATGACGAATTCTTTGCAGGACCTCATCGACGCATCGATTTTTATTTCGACCGAGTACCAGGCTCGACTGGCTGAGCTGGTAGGCACTTCTGACTGGGATGTTGATTTCACCGCCCAGTCCCTTGATTTTTCTTCGACCCCTCCGATTAAGCTGGCTCCGTACCTGTTGGGTACCGAGTCTGAGAACCGCGGTACCTGGATTTGGTCCTGGCAGCAGCTGGGCTATTTCCCGGATGCTGTGGTTTCTGCTGCTCTGCAGACCCGTGCCGGTGGCGCGGAGCGTTCTCTGGTAGAGCTGACCACTGACGAGCTGCCGATTTCTGAGGGTCTGGGTCGTCGTTTGACTCTGGCTGCGAAGACTCTGACCGGCCTGTACGCTCACTATCCGCTGCCCGCCGGTGCTGGCGTGCGCGCCTGGAGCCTGGTTGAGGGTGAGCAGCTGGTGCTGCCCGAGCCGACCATGCAGCAGGTGGGTCGTGTAATTGCTCGTACCCTGCAGTCTGAAGAGATTGTGAACCAGCACCTGGCTGTTGATTCTTATGCTAAGCAGCGCGGTTTCCACATTGCCTGGGATACCGAGGCTACCGCTGTACTGACCTTCTCCGATGGTGCTTTGCGCCTGTGGTTTGATGAGGGTCGTATTAGCGGCATTGAGCAGGCTGAGCCGCAGACTGATGCTGCTGGCCTGGCTGCTGCTGCGCAGGCTGCTATTAGCCACCGCGCTGAACTGGCTGCTGCTCGTCTGGTGATTGAGCGTGCCGCTGCGGCTGAGGCTGAACAGCAGAATGCTCAGCGTGAGGCGGATGCCGCTGCTCG
Organism: Rothia sp. (in: high G+C Gram-positive bacteria); assembly: GCF_030540545.1. Lineage (GTDB taxonomy): Bacteria > Actinomycetota > Actinomycetes > Actinomycetales > Micrococcaceae > Rothia. The sequence goes on from NZ_JAUNVZ010000009.1 coordinate 16,493, forward strand.
CGCCGCTGAGCGTGCTGCCGCTGCAGAAGAGGCTGAGCGTGCCGCTGCAGCTGCTGCTCGTGCTGAGGAAGAGGCTGCTGCTATTGCCGGCGTGACCAGCACCGAGAATGTACATTCGGATACTGCTGCTCCCTTCGATCAGGATCCGCGCGAGGATGTTCAGCCCGGTCGCGTAACCGTGGAGACCCTGCCCGACTCCTATGTTGAGGTTGAGGAGATTTCCGAGTTGCCCGAGGGCGTTGAGCCTGTGGAGACCGTTGAGGTTGCAGAGGTTGAAACTGTTGAGGTTGAGACCGAGCAGCTTGAGACTGCTGACGAGTACGTGGCTGAGCCCGTTGAGGAGACCGCTGAAGAGACCGTAGAGGTCGCTGACGAGGTTCACGAGCCCGCAGCCCCGGTTCAGCCGGCTGCTGCTGCTGCACAGCCCTCTCAGGCACAGCAGACTCAGCCCAAGCCCGCAGAGGGCAAGAAGAAGGGCTTCTTCTCTCGCTTCTTTGGCCTCTAAAATATACAGGTCTGCACCGCTTTTCTTCGAGAGAATCGGTGCCCGCGGGGCGTTGGGATGTGCATCCCGGCGCCCCGTTGCGCTACCCGTATATCTCTCACCCCGTGAATCTGGCGCGCGGGAGATAGAGAAGAGCCTGGGTTCAGAGAGCGAAAAGGTAGAATAAGAACTAACACATGTGCGCATCCGCCCCGGCATATAAGGCGCCATCGTTTATGGTGCCGTGTATGGGAAAGGTACGCATCAAAACACCCGTCACACGCGTCTAGAAAGAGCCTACATGCCCGCTACCACCGCGCCCGGTGACACCTCAAACGCACCGGCTAAATATACCCCCGAATCGATCCGTCAGGGTTTGCTCTATTCCCTGATCACCTACGGTATTTGGGGTATGCTCCCGCTCTATTTCGTGCTCATGGCGCCGGCCTCGGCCCTTGAAATCGTCTCATCCCGTGTGCTCTTTTCACTGATTTTCTGTGCGGCGCTGCTGCCCCTACTCAAACTCACCGCGCCTTTCTGGCGGGTGCTTAAAGATAAGCGTTCTCTGCTGTTGCTGGCAGGTGCCTCCGCGGTGATTGGTGTGAACTGGTTTGTGTATGTGGTGGCTTCAACCACCGGGCACACTATTGATGCCTCCCTGGGGTATTTTATTAACCCGCTGGTCTCGGTCACCCTGGGTGTGGTGTTTTTGAAGGAGCGTTTGCGCCCGGCACAGTGGGTGGCGGTGGGTATTTCTACCGTGGCGGTGCTGCTGATGAGTTTCATGTTTGGACAAGTGCCCTGGGCGGGTCTGACGCTGGCTTTTACCTTTGGTATTTATTCGATGCTCAAGAGTATGGTGGCTGATTCTGTGCCGCCGGTGGTCTCGCTCTCCCTGGAGACTCTGCTGCTGGCGCCGGTGGCGGTGGGGTTCATGCTTTTCTTTGCCGCAAACAACCAGCTGACGCTCTTTAGCCAGGGTGCCGGGCATTTCTGGCTTCTGGCGTCCACCGGTGTGGTGACCGCTGTGCCGCTGATTGTTTTTGCCAAGACCGCGCAACTGCTGCCGCTGACCATTATGGGTATGGTGCAGTATTTGGGCCCGACCATCCAGTTTTTGTTAGCGATTTTTGTACTGCACGACCCGATCGGTGTGGACAAGTGGGTGGGTCTGTCTCTGATTTGGTTCTCACTGATTATTTTTAGTGTGGACGGTGTGCGTGCAGCCCGCTCCTCCAAGCCTTCTGCCCTGAACGACCCGGAGACCGGCGCTATTGCTATTGTGAAGGTTCCCAAGGACGCCAGCTAGCCAGCAAACGCAACCCAGTGAGGGTATACAGCGAAGACCCCCGATATGCAATCGGGGGTCTTCCTTTATCTACCCGGGTGCGTAAGCCCCGGAGCGATATGTTTTAGTCGTCTTCTTCCAATTCAGGGTGACGGCTCAGATTCCACAGTGCCAGACCCAAACCACCCCAAATAATCAGGATGGCAATGGCACACATAATGATTGCTTCAAGGCTCATGCTAGTTCCCCTTTACGCTTGCGTCCAGGTGATGATGGTCTTCCTTGCCACCGTGAATGGGAGGTGCCGGCGGCTGCTCAGCCGCACGGGAATCCTTGGACCAGGGCATCAGGGAGATAATCACCGCAATAATCGGCAGGGCAATGACCATGCCCCAGCCAAAGACATTCAGCATCTCAGCCGGGTAGCCCCCATAGGGAGTCACCGCCACACCCTTATCACCAAAGGTGGAGATAAAGAGGTTGTAGCCGAGCACCAGCGGGGTCACAATAGCCAGCAGAACAAACCAGGTCTTACCCATCTTAATCGAGGAGTAACGGTTAATATGGGCAGAGAGCACGGGCAGTGCACGTACGAGGTAAGCAACAGCCACAATACCGACCAGAGCCACCGCGAGAATACCGAAGATATTGACAAAGTTATCCAGAATATCCAGCACGTACAGACCTGAAATGGTGGGCATGAACAGCAGGGAGACAATCGCCAGGGGCACGGTCACGGCAATGGTTGCCGGCACGCGAGAGAGAGCGAACTTATCCTGCACGCAGGCGATCAGCACCTCCAGAATGGAGATCAGGGAGGTAAAGCCGGCAAAGAGCAGGGAGCCGAAGAAGAGCACACCGATCAGTGCGCCCGCTGCGCCCGCCTGGCTAATAATGGTCGGGAAGGCGATAAATGCCAGACCGATACCGCCGGTGACCACCTGGTCAATGCTGGTACCGGCTGCCTGAGCCATAAAGCCCAGGGCTGCGAACACGCCAATACCCGCCAGCAGCTCAAAGCCGGAGTTTGCAAAGCCCACCACGGCGCCCGAGCCGGTCAGATCGGTCTTGGGCTTCAGGTAGGAGGCATAGGTGACCATAATGCCAAAGCCCACCGAGAGGGAGAAGAAGATCTGGCCGTAGGCGGCAACCCACACCGAACCATTACCCAGTGCCGACCAATCCGGGGTAAAGAGGGCGTTCACGCCGTTCATTGCGCCCGGCAGGGTCAAGGAGAAAATCACCAGACCCAGGAACATAATGACCAGCAGGGGCATAAAGATAATGTTGGCGGCGCCAACACCCTTCTGCACGCCCAGTGCCATCACAACCAGCAGCACGCCCCAGACAATGGCCATGGGGATCAAAATGCCGGGCACAAAATCAAAGGAAAGCTGCGGGGTGCCCAGGTGCAGGAATTCACCGTAGAAGAATGCCTTGGGGTTATCGCCCCACGCCTGGTTGAAGGAGAAAATAGTGTAGCGCAACGACCAAGCGATAATGGCGGCGTAGTAGACCGCAATAACCGCGTTAATACCCACATGCCACCAGCCGATGAACTCGGTGCCGCGGTTCAGGCGGCGGAAGGACAGGGGCGAGGAGGCGCGGCCGCGGTGACCGATCGCGTAATCGAAGAAGAGGATGGGCAGGCCCGCGGTCAGCAGGGCCACGATGTAGGGCAGGATGAATGCGCCGCCGCCGTTTTCGTAGGTGACGTAGGGGAAGCGCCAAATATTACCCAGACCCACAGCGGAGCCGATTGCTGCCAGGAGGAAGACCTTTCGGGAGGAGAAGCCTTCGCGTTTGCTGGCTGCTTTGGCGACCGGGCGGGATGCCTCGGGGGTTTTTGCCATAATGCTGACCTTTCGCGATAGGGAGTGTGCCGCGGACAGTCGACACACGTTAAGAGGGCAGTATGCAGGTACTGCCCTCCCTTTTATTGTGGTGAGCTTAGTCAGCGCGAGCAATGGCTGTCCATTATTCGGTCATATGCTGTCCAATATGCGCGTGCTAACAGGAAGAATGTTAGACATTGACAGGCTCTATCACAGAGCGTTAGAAGAGCATACAAGAGCCGGGCGGGTACCTTCTAGCGGTACCCGCCCGGCTCTAAATATTGAGCTGTAGAAACCCGGGGTGCTTATCCCCTATTTCTTTGTGAGGAATTCGCTCTAACTCTCGTTGTCGTCATCTTCCAGTTCGGGGTGACGGCTCAGATTCCACAGTGCCAGACCCAAACCACCCCAAATAATCAGGATGGCAATGGCGCACATAATGATTGCTTCAAGGCTCATTCTAGTTCTCCTTCTTCCAGGGGATAACGACGTCCTCCGCCGCGGGCTCAGCAACAGGTTCAACGGATGCAGCAGCCGGTTCAGCGGCCGGAGCGCTCACCTGCACCAGGGGCTCAGCTGCAATAGCAGTCGCTTCCTGCGCCTTAGCAGCCGCAAGATGATCCGATGCCTTGGAGGCACGACGCACGGTGGAATCCACATGGTTCTTACGCACTCGCCAGAAGACCACGGGAGGCGCCGGGGGCTCTTCAGCCGCGCGGGAGTTCTTGGACCAGGGCAGCAGGGAGATAATAATCGCCAGGATCAAAATACCGGCGCTCATACCCCAACCGAAAATACCCACCAGCCATTGGGGGTAGTCACCGTAAACATGGTGGGCCAGGCCGTCTTCCGGGTTGAAGAGGCTATCCAATAGGCTGACAATCAGCACGGCGGGGGTGACCAAACCGATCATGATCATCCAGGTCCAGCGAACTTTAATCGAGGAGTAACGGCTCAAATGCGCCGCCAAGGTCGGCAGAGCACCCACAATAAAGGTGACTACCAGAATAGCGACCACGCCTCCAAGCAGAATACCGAAGATATTGACAAATTTATCCAGGATATCCAACACGTACAGGCCGGTGGAGGTGGGCATCAAGAGCAGGGAAAGGACGCCCAGGGGCACCAAAACAACCACGGTGGAGGCAATACGACCCAGGTTGAACTTATCCTGCACGCCGGCAACCACAACCTCCAGGATAGAGATCAGGGAGGTAAAGCCCGCAAAGAGCAGAGAGCCGAAGAAGAGCACACCAATCAGGGCGCCGGCAGCACCCGCCTGGCTAATAATAGTCGGGTAGGCAACGAACGCCAGACCGATACCGTTGGAGACCACTTCCTTGACCTCCACGCCACTGGACTGAGCCATAAAGCCCAGAGCCGCGAAGACACCAATACCGGCAAGAATCTCAAAACCGGAGTTTGCAAAGCCCACCACGGCGCCCGAGCCGGTCAGATCGCTCTTACGCTTCATATAGGAGGCGTAGGTGACCATAATGCCAAAGCCAATGGACAGGGAGTAGAAAATCTGGCCGTAGGCGGCTACCCAGACCTTACCGTCCCATAGGCGCGACCAATCGGGGGTAAAGAGGGCGTTCACACCGTTGAATGCGCCCGGCAGAGTCAGAGAGTAGACCACCAGGATCAGGAACATAATAATCAGCAGGGGCATGAAGATAATATTGGCTTTACCCACGCCATTCTGCACGCCCAAGCACATGACCGCAATCAGAGCAATCCACAGGACTGCCAGAGGCACCAAAATACCCAGGTTAAAGTCAAAGGACACGCCCGGTTCCGCCGCGACCTGCAGGAAGTCATTATTAAAGAATCCCTTCGCGTCATCTCCCCAGGCATTACTAAAGGAGAAGATGAGGTAGCGCATTGCCCACGCCAGAATCACGGCGTAATAGATAGCAATCACGGATGCCATGCCCATATGCCACCAACCGATGAACTCGGTGCCGCGGTTCAGGCGGCGGTAGGACAGGGGTGAAGAGGCGCGGCCGCGGTGGCCGATCGCGTAGTCGAAATAGAGGAAGGTCAGACCCGCGGTCAGCAGCGCCACGATATAGGGAATCATGAATGCGCCGCCGCCGTTTTGGTAGGCAATATAAGGGAATCGCCAAATATTGCCCAGACCCACGGCGGAGCCTACAGCGGCAAAGAGGAAGACCTTACGCGAAGAGAAACCTTCGCGCTTGCTGGGTGCTTTCGCACCGGTGGGATGCTCTCCCATGATGACCTCACTTTTAGGTGATTGTATCTTTCTGCTTAGTGTTTAAGCGTTAGCTCTATGAGCTATAACGCCCCGGTGAAGATATATCTTCCCGGGGCGTATATCTATGGGGCTCAGGGGCAGCTTTCGCTTAGCCTTCGCGGTGAACCACAGCGTGCGCGAAAGAGATCAGCGCAGCCTTGGCGGTGGATTCGGGCAGGTCGGCAATGGCCTCGATGGCCTTATCCACCCAGTCGTAGGTGATCTGCCAAGCGCGGTCGATAACCTCATGGGAGCCCAGGGCGGCAACGGCTTCTGCCAGTGCCTCATCGCTGGAAAGGTCCGCGTCGAGCTTGGCGCGCACGGCAATAGCGCTTTCATCGCCTTCTGCGACCATGCGGTCCAGCAAAATGGTGGGCAGGGTGGGTACGCCTTCGCGCAAATCGGTACCCTGGGTCTTGCCGGACTTGGCGCCTTCGCTGGTCACGTCGATGACGTCATCGGCGAGCTGGAATGCCACACCGACCAGCTCTCCATAAGCTGCGACCTTCTGGATAACTTCTTCGCTGGCGCCCGAGAGCAGGGAGCCGTATTCACCGCTGGCTGCAATCAGGGAGCCAGTCTTGCCCTCGAGTACCGCAATATAGTGGTCGAGAATGTTCTGGCCTTCGCGCGGGCCCGTGGTTTCATAGAGCTGGCCGAGCACCAGACGTTCGAAGGTCTGTGCCTGAATGCGCATGGGGCGGGTGCCCAGTGCCGAAACCAGCAGGGAGGCGCGGGAGAAGATCAGGTCGCCGGTCAAAATGGCGACGGAATTACCCCAGATCATCTGCGCGGTGTCTACGCCGCGACGCTTGGGAGCATCATCCATCACATCGTCATGGTAGAGGGTTGCCAGGTGGGTTAGTTCCACAATGACAGCTGCTTCGATGACGTCGTCGTTGATCTCGCCGTCTACTGCTGCTGCGAGCAGAGTCAGCAGGGGGCGCACGCGCTTGCCGCCTGCCAGCAGCAGGTGGCGGGAGGCGACGTCGGCAAGATGGTCGGTCTGAGCAATGGCTTCTGCCAGGCGCTCTTCAATGCGCGCCAGGGCGCTAAGGATTTGCGGTCCGAGCTTCGGGTCGGCGGCAATGAGTTCGAATCCTGCGGGCAGTTTGAAGTCCAGCTCGCCCAAAAAGTCCTGTGCTTCGGGTGCGTTGGTTTCGCTCACGGTCTATCCTTTAGGTCGGTAGAGGTATCGGTTGGTATTAGTGTGCTGCGAATTTTTTAGATTCGCTCTCGCGCTGTGCCGCTAGGATCCGCATCCCTGAATCTAAAATTTAGGGTGCCCTTATAGTCTAGTGCATTCGGGGCTTTTTATACAGTCTATGCATAAACTAACGGCTAGTACTCGGGGCAGATCGTAGAGCCCGGGCAGGGGCGTGCATTGTCCGCGCGATGGGGCGCAATACACGGCATAGCGCCCCGCATCCTCAGGTTTCGGGTGCGGGGCGCTGAGAGCCTACGCTTTAAAGCCTCGGTGGATTGCCACAATACCGCCGGTTAGATTGCGGTACTGCACATTTTTAAATCCGGCTGCCTTGAAGTGTTCGGCCAGCTCCTGCTGGTTCGGCCAGGTCATAATAGACTCGGCGAGGTACTCATAGGATTCCGGGTTGGAGGCGATCTTGCGAGCTACCGGGGGGATTGCCTTCATCAGATATTCCTTGTACACGGTGGCAAAGAGGGGGTTGGTGGGGGTGGAGAATTCCAGCACGACCACGCGACCGCCGGGCTTGGTGACTCGGTAGAGTTCGCTCAGTGCTTTGGGGTAGTCGGCGACATTGCGCAGGCCGTAGGACATGGTCACGGCGTCGAATTCATTGTCCGCAAAGGGCAGGGCGGTGACATCTGCCTGCACGAAGCTAATATCGGGGCGGCGCTTGCGCCCCACGGCGAGCATGCCTTCGGAAAGGTCTGCTGCGATAACCTCTACGCCCGCGTCGGCGAAGGGTTCGGAGGAGGTGCCGGTACCGGCTGCAACATCCAGGACCTTCATGCCGGGCTTGGCGTCTACGGCTGCCACTGCCTGGTGGCGCCAGTAGATGTGCTGACCGAGGGAGAGGATGCCGTTCATCAGATCGTAGCGTTCTGCGACGGTGTCGAACATTGCGGCGATGTCGCCGGTTTTCTTATCTAAGGTGGCGCGGGAGGTGCCTGCGCTATTCTGGGGTGCCTGCTCTGCATTACTCACTCGTTCATTGTGTCATGTTGTGGCGTGCTTTGCATTCTAGTCATGGCTTAGTAGGGGTATTTAATTCTGCCCATTGACCCCGCGGCGTGTGATACTGACCCTATTTATATGCATATCCACCCGACGGATTGCATTTTTAAACATGTAGATGCATAATTTATACATACACGGGGTTCACCGCTCACCCTTTTCCTTGCAAGAGCGACACATACATAAGGATAAAATCATGAAAAACTCCACAAAGACCGCTTGGAAGTCCCTACCCATGAAGACCGCAGCGCTCTGCGCCGTACTACCCCTGGCTCTGGCGGGCTGCGTGTCCACCGAGACCGAAGACTCCGCAGATAGCGTGAACACCGTCAAGAACGGAGTGCTCAGCGTCTGTACCAACACCCCCTATAAGCCCTTTGAATACGAAGAAAACGGCAAGGTTATCGGTATGGATGCCGATATTGCCAACGCTATCGCCAAGGATCTGGGTCTGGACAAGGCAGAGCTGACCTCCATTAGCTTTGAGGCGCTGGATTCCGGATCCGGTCTGGATGCCGGTCAGTGCGATATTGCCCTGGCGGGTATTGGTGTCACCGAGGCCCGGTCCTCCGCCATGTCCTTTACCACCGTGTACTTTGAAGATAACCAGGCAATTCTGGTACCCAAGTCCTCCACCATTAAGTCCGTTGAAGATCTCAAGGGTAAGAAGGTCGGCGCTCAGCAGGCAACCAATGGCGAGGAATACGCCAAGAATGCAGGTGCCGAGGTCACCCAGTACGAGGATACCGAGCTAATGTTTGCAGCGCTGAAGACCGGTCAGATTCAGGCTGTATCGGCTAACCTCTCGGTCATTTCCGAGGCTATTGCCAATGACTCCAGCTTTAAGGTTGCCTACCAGTCCAAGGACAATGCCGAACAGATTGCCGGTGCGGTCTCCAAGTCCAAGCCGAACCTGCTCTCTAAGGTCAATGCCTCCCTGGAGAAGCTGAAGAATAGCGGTAAGCTTGCCGAGATTCAGTCCAAGTGGATTAAGACCGGCGTTTAGAATAGATAAGCGGCACCCCGACGGCGTTTATGCGAGGGGTGCCCGTTTACGTAGTGCATCACTACCTGCACCTTACCGACACATCGATTACGAAACGACCAGAAGAATGAGTACCCCGCAGCTAGCCCCCGTGAAAAAGAAAATGTCCCCGCGTAAAAAGCAGGCGCTCTGGCGCTACGCCCAGTACGCCATCCTGGTAATCGCACTGCTTGCCGCTATTGCTATGGCGGATTGGAAGACCCTGAGCACCCGCGTATTCAACCTGGATGTTGCTGCTCAGCAATTCCCGGAAATTATTACCGTGGCGCTGAAGAACACCCTGCTCTACACCGTGTTGGGCTTTAGCGTGGGTCTAAGCGGCGGCCTGCTGCTGGCTCTTATGCGTATTTCTAAGGTGGCTCCCTACCGTTGGATTTCCACTCTCTATGTTGAGATTTTCCGCGGTATTCCGGCTCTGCTGGTCTTCTTCGCCTTTGGTTACGGTATTCCCCTGGCGTTTAAGATTCGTTTTGTGGATAACCTGATTCCGGTGACCCTATCCCTGGGTATGGTCTCTGCTGCTTATGTGAGCGAGGTGCTGCGTGCCGGTCTTGAGGGTGTGCCCGCGGGTCAGTACGAGGCAGCGCGTTCTTTGGGTATGAGCCACGCTCGCGCTATGTTCTCCATTATTGTACCCCAGGCGTTCCGCATGGTGCTGCCTCCGCTGACCAATGAAGTTATTCTGTTGACCAAGGACTCATCCCTGGTGTACCTGCTGGGTGTGACCACCGCGCAGTACGAGCTGGCAAAGTTCGGTCGTGAGGGTCTGACCGCTTCGGGCGCGGGTCTAACTCCCCTGGTGGTGGCTGGTCTGTGCTACCTGCTGATCACTATCCCCCTGGGTCAGGTGGCTAAGTATTTTGAAATGAAAACCAAGGCAAGTTCGCGTAAGTAAAGGATCGGATCATGACTGAAAGCGTACAGAACCCCGCGTCCGTGACTATTTCCGGACTGCACAAATCCTACGGCAAGGTTGAGGTGCTCAAGGGCATTGATATGCAGGTGGCTCCTGGCGAGGTGGTCTGCCTGATCGGCCCGTCCGGTAGCGGCAAGTCGACCCTGCTGCGTTGCGTGAACCTGCTGGAGGAGCCAAACGCGGGCACGATCACGGTGGGTGATACCGAGGTGACCGACCCGGATATTGATATTGATGCCCTGCGCCAGCGTATGGGCATGGTATTCCAGCAGTTCAATCTCTTCCCGCATCTTTCGGTGCTGGAAAATTGCACGATTGCTCAGATTAAGGTGCTCAAGCGCTCCAAGGAGGAGGCGGAGCAGGTTGCTCGCGCCCAGCTTGAGAAGGTCGGTCTGGGCGATAAGGCTGATCGTTTCCCGGCTCAGCTTTCGGGCGGTCAGCAGCAGCGTGTGGCTATTGCTCGCGCTCTGTCGATGAACCCGCAGCTAATGCTCTTTGATGAGCCGACCAGCGCGCTGGACCCGGAGATGGTGGGCGAGGTGCTGGCGATTATGCGTGAGCTTGCCGATGAGGGTATGACCATGATTGTGGTAACCCACGAGATGGGCTTTGCTCGCGAGGTTGCCGATACCGTGGTCTTTATGGCTGACGGTGTAGTGGTTGAAGCGGGACCGGCGGAGCAGGTGATTGGTTCGCCCACTCAGGAGCGTACTCAGCTCTTCCTCTCTCGCGTGCTGGATCCCACCCACGCAGCATAAATTCTATTCAGGAACCACACGGTGCCCGCTTCCCCTTCATGGGCAGGCGGGCACCGTGTGTGTTTAAAGGTTATATATCTCGCCGGGAGTGCCGGGTCTTAGAGAACGGTAACGTCCTCTTCAATGGAGATCTTGGGCTGCGGGTGGGACTCACCGGTGAGCATGGTAACCATCAGGGTGGAGTCTTCACGCGCGGTCAAAGAGTGCAGCAGCTTAGCGGTCACGTGAATGGGCTTACCGGGAACCAGCAGAATATCCTGATCCTTCACGCGGAAATCAATGGCACCCTTGAGAGCCTGAACAATAATGGGGTGTACACTGTAGTGCTCGTGCCAGGACTGACCGGCTGCCAGCTCCATAATGGTGATATTGGCACCGTCGCCGTCCAGCAGCTTCTTTGCCTGGGGCTTGTCCTCAAAGGGGGTCAGGTAGCCCTGCAGCTGGGGGAAGACGAGTACGGTACCTTCATTGGTTCCTGCCATGATTTCTCCTTAGAATCGGGGCGTGTTTCGGGGTGTTTAGCCCCGGAACACTAAAATTTGCATTATTAATACTTATTTTATGTGCCCTGGCGCCCGAGCGCAATAGCACCGAGCCTGCACCTCATAAACCAGCCCCTCACACAGGTATAGATCAAGCGCGCGGGCATAAAAATATACGCCCCGCTCCATCCTGCCTTCTGATTTTCAGGATAGAGCGGCGCGTACACCACGTATTCAACACTGCCGGTTACACCGGGTTATTTCTCACTCAACGGACTCGAGAACCCGCTCACGCCCTGCCCTCAGGACAGGAAATCTAGTAGGACCACACGCGAGTGTAGACCGAACGCGGCCTATTGCGCGGCCGCAGCAAACCAATACAAATCGCAGTAGCACCCGTATTGATTGCCAGGATCATGCAGGTACCGGCAGCAAAAGCACCACCGGGCATAGGCGAAACCTGCGTAATCAGGAACATGACCAGCGCACAGAAGCTCATAAAGAGGGTCGCAATAGATAGCAGCGGCACAATCACAATGCCCGCCGATGAGGGCACACTGAAGTCCTCGGGGCGGATATAGCGCAGCAGGCCAAAGGCAAAAACCGTCCAAAAGGCAGTGACCAAAATAGCGCTGATAATATCGCCCGGGCGGTGCCAACCATTAATAATGGTGGATACACCCACCGCGAAGGTCGCAATGGAGGCAAAGAACGCCACCGTGGGGCGCCATGCTCGAGGCGCTGCCACCAGCAGGGCGGTACCGGCTGCCGCGGCAAAGGTGGTGTGGCCGCTGGGGGAAGAATTATTCAGCGCATCCTGAATACCGAAATCGGGCTTGGTAATCAGATAATGCTTGAGCACAAAAGTACTCGCGCACGCCATGGCCGCAGCTCCAATACCCACCAGGGCGGGCAAGAAACGATGCTTGAAAATCAACACCATTGCCAGGGCAATGACCGCAATAACACCCACCGCTGCCGGTAGAGCATCCAGAGCCTTCAAAGAGGACGCCTGATACTCGGTGAACTGAGCCTGGAATTCAATAAAGCTACGCTCATCAAAAGCCTGGCCACTGGCGGTCATCACAAAATAGTGCAGGGACGCCCACGTGCAGACGGCAAAGAAAATCAGGGCGCACACATATTTGAAAATAATGCTCACGCTCGGGCTATAGCGCAGGCTCTGCTCATGCTCGGCGCTCTGGCTCTGATTCGCACCGTCCAGGGGCACACGATAGGGCATCTGGGAGCCAGAATTCACCGGAATTCCATGACTGACCAGCGGACCGCTGTACTGACTATAGGGTTGCATGCGCTGAGTCTGCTGGGCGGCGGCGTAATAGGCTGCCGCGGGTGCGGGGGCTGCGGTGGGTCGAACCGGACGTACCGGCTGACTCTGATAGCCCGTAATGATGTCTTCTTCCGCAGCTTCCTGTGCGGAGGCGGGCATCAGGCGGGTTGCATCCTCCGTGGAGCTTTGCCTCGCCGACTGAGCCGAGGAGGCGGGCATAATACGGGTTTCATCGCTGTGCGCGCCAGAGCTGCGTTCCTCAGAGTTGTGCCTATGAGAAGCACGGGAGGCACGCGAGCGCGCTGCCGGATCGTACACGGCGGTTATTTCTTCTACGGTGCTGTCTGTGGTGGGTGAGTTCACTGCCGGTGATGTTTGGTCAAGAACAATGGTTTCGATGGCAGAGGGAAAAGCAATGGTTTCTTCTCCCTGAGGTGACCGGGGGTTCTGGCTCATTGTTTCCCTCCTTTGACCGTGGTTGGTGGTGGTGTGCCCGCCGTCTGTGAGGTGCAGGGCACGCGCCAAAAGGAGCAGCTTGAGTCCCTTTAGCCGATTACACATTCCACTATGTCAGGTTAAGCTATGAAAAGGACAGGTTTTTGGGCTCTGAAGCTGTGAGTTTCTTGAGAATTCTACGCCTGCGCCTGATCTGCAGAGCTATGAGTAGCCCTCTGACCTGTATTAACGCACCCGCAGCCGCCCATATTCCGCCTTCCCTGCCCCGAGCTTTCTCAAGGAGTACACACCATGACAATCGCCGATTCTTTTCCCGCCGGTTGGGGTTTTATCACCACCGGCACTACCCTACCCAGTCTCGATGAAGTTCTGGCGAGTGCGCACTATATGACCCTGCCCATGGCGGTGCGTTTTCGCGGAGTACAGCAGCGCGAATCGGCTCTGATTCACGGCACTCACGGCTGGGGTGAGTTCGCGCCCTTTGTGGAATATGAGGATCCGGAGGCGCTCTTCTGGTTTGCCAGCGCGCTGGAGGCTGCCTATCTGCCAGCTGTTCCCGCACGCCGCGCCGAGATTGCGGTTAATGCAACTCTGCCCGCGGTATCTCCCGAGCAGGTAGCTAGCGTGTTGGAGCGCTATGAGGGTCAGATTGGGGAGTTGAAAGTCAAGGTTGCCGAGCGGGGTCAGAACCTTGAAGAGGATATTGCTCGTCTGCGCCGGGTGCGTGAGCTGCTGCCCGAGGCGAAACTGAAGGTAGACGCGAATATGGGCTGGAGTATGGATCAGGCTCAGCAGGCTTTGGGCGCTTTTGAAGAGTTCGACCTGCTCTATTGTGAGCAGCCGGTTGCTACTATCGCAGAACTGGCGGCTCTGCGCGCCTGGCGCGATGACCGGGGGTTGAGTGTGCGTATTGCTGCCGATGAGTCGGTGCGTAAAGCCAATGACCCCCTGCGTGTGGCTCGTGAGGGTGCTGCCGATGTATTGGTGCTCAAGGCGGCTCCTCTGGGCGGTGTGCGCCGTGCCCGCGAGGTAATTGAGCGTGCGGGGCTGCCAGCGGTCATTTCTTCGGCGCTGGAGTCTTCGGTGGGTATTGCTACGGGTGTGTCCCTGGCAGCTTCGCTGGATTCCCTGCCTTATGGTTGCGGCTTAGATACGGTCTCGCTGCTAAGTGAAGATTGCGCCGCGCAGCCCTATCGTTCGCTCAGCGGTCGCATGGAGGTTCGCACGGTTCAGCCCGATAGTACGCGCCTGCAGCAGCTGGCGAGCGTCCCGGAACGCGCATCCTGGTGGCGTGCACGTATTGAACGCTGTTATGCACTGCTACAGGCGTCAATTCAGGCACACTCTGCCTAAACTTTGGGCACACTCGCTCAAGAGCCACGCCTAGAAACGCTACACTAGGTAGGTGACTAATTCCCCGATGCTGACCGCCATTTCGGTTCTCGATTCGCTGATTCGTGCCGGTATGCGCCATGTGGTGCTCTCCCCCGGTTCCCGCAGCGCTCCCCTCGCCTACGCTCTTGCCGCCGCAGCCGATGCCGGTGTTGTGGTGGCTCATGTGCGCGTGGATGAGCGAACCGCTGGCTTTACAGCTCTGGGTATTGCCAAGGCGACCGGCTCTCCTGTCGGCTTGATATGTACCTCGGGCACCGCGGCGGGTGAGTATGTTCCCGCCGTGATGGAGGCGTACCACACGGGTGTTCCGCTGGCCATTATGACCGCCGATCGTCCGGCATCTTTGCGCGGTACGGGCGCTAATCAGACCACCGTGCAGCCGGGTATGTTCTCTTCCTTTGTGCGTGCTAGCGCCGATTTGGTGAATTATCCGGAGGATGAAGAGGGTCAGCAGACGGAGGATTTTAGCGCCTGCCTGTCGGCTCTGACCGGTCGTAATAGCGATTGGTTGGCTGATGATATTGTGGTGGGCCCGGCACATATTAATATTTGCCTGCCCGCGCCGCTGACTCCTTCTGAGCGTGAGGCGCAGATTCTGCCCCTGTGGGCTTCTAAGCTGGCGGAGTCCATTGATTTTGGTGCCGAGGCTCAGGCTCTGGAGTCGCAGCTGAACGATGTGCACTATAGCCCCGGTGAGCTGATGTTTATGGGTATGCATCAGATGCAGAATGAATCTCAGGAACCTAGCGAATCTCAACCGCGCACCGTCATTCTTGCTGCCGATCAGGCTCCCGCTTTTGCCGCGGAGTTTGCCTCTATGACCGGTCTGCCCCTGCTGGCTGAGCCTTCTTCGAATGTGCGCGATGGTGTTCATTCTATTGCTCACTACCCGCAGATTATTGCCTCCGAATTGGGGGGCGAGATTGAGCGCGTGGTGCTTTTTGGTCATCCCACGCTCACTCGCCCGGTGACCGAGCTGCTGGCTCGAGAGTCGGTACAGGTGGCTATCTACGCTCCCACTCCGGCAAGCTGGTATGAGAGCGGCGCGCGTAGCGAAATTGAGATTTCCGCTCCGGCGAAGCTCTATGATTTCGCCATGGGTGCTGAGCGTACCGAGGGCTGGACTGCTCGTTGGGAGCAGGAGTCTGAGCGTGCCCAGGAGCTCTTTGAGCGTTCCTTAGCTGCCTATCGCTCGGGTCGATTTGGTGAAGAGTATGTACAGCCGGATAATTACCGCGATCGTACCGCGGGTCGTTCCCTGGCGCGCTGGATCTGGGGTCAATCGGCTCAGGAGGGTCGCGCCCTGGTGGTGGGTTCCTCGAATCTGATTCGCGATTTGGATTTCGCGGCTCCTGTTTCTGAGGATTCTGCGCCCTACCCGGTGTACGCTAATCGCGGTCTTGCCGGTATTGACGGTACCCTGGCGACCGCTATCGGTATTTCTTTGGCGGGTTACTACCCCACCGGCGTGGCGGAAGAACCCGTTGCAGGCCAGGCGGAACCGGTGACTCTGCTCTGCGGTGATTTGACCTTCCAGCATGATATTGCATCCCTAAATCTGCCGGTGACCGAATTACTGCCGGATGTTCGCGTGCATGTTTTTGATGATGCGGGCGGCGGTATTTTCACTACCCTGGAGCACGGGGATATGGCGAAGAACCCGCAGTTCACCTCCGCGGTGGATCGTTTCTTTACCCTGGCGGCGGCTGAGAATCGTGATTTGAAGGCTATGGTTGCCGGTTTTGGTGCGAGCCCCGAAAATCCGCAGGCGGGTATTGAGGTGCATATTCACACTCCCTTTGATCTGAGCGTGTACCGCTCCGATGAGGAAGAGAACTAAGAAGCAGCCACAAACATAGATAGCAAAAGGTCAGGGCTATATTTCCCAATATCAATAGGTGAAATATAGCCCTGACCTGTATCTATAGCTAGAGACTAGCGATTAGGAACCGGGCTGGCCCAGGGTAATCGGGCCGGTAAAGCCACTGGTTACCGGGTTAATCTGGGCGTCATCTTCGGTGCTCTCGGTGGCGAGCGCATCCAGCTTGGTCAGACGATCCAGCAGAATACGGGTGGCACCGGGAGAGAAGCTGAGCTTGAACATTGCCGCAGTGGTTGCCTCTGCATTGGCATCCAGTGCAGAGGAACGAATCGAGGTCACTGCCTGCTCAATGGTGTCGGCCATGCGCACCACATAATCGCGGTCCACGGGTTCACCATTGCCGGGCACATAAATACGGTAGCGCTGCAGTTCAGTTACCGCGCGCAGAGTCTCTACCCAGCGTTCGGGGTAGGCGTCACTAAAGGCGGGGTCTACGCCTTCTTCTACCACGGAGCCGGTAAAGAGCACGTCCTCCACGCCAATGAGCACGTCGCCGTCAGTGTGAGCGGCACCGAAGTACATGAGGGTTGCGGTGCGCGAACCCAGGTCAATGGGGGTGAAGGTGACTCCCTCAATATTGTCGCTGGCGATCAGGCGATCGGGTACGACAATATCGGTGCCGGGGCCGGAGTGGTGTGCCATTTCCGGTTCGAGGGTTTCTACGTAGAGGCGCTGCGCTTCACCGTATTTTTCGATTGCGCGCGCGGTGCGCGGGTGAGCCCAGATTTCCTCGGCACCCATTGCGTGGAAGACATCATTGCCCATGAAACGCTCAAAGTGCGCGTGGGTATTCACCACGATTAGAGGCAGGCGCGTAATGCGGCGTACCTCATCATAAATTTCTGTTGCTTGGCGCGGACCGGCACCGGTGTCGATGACCAGCGCTTTTTCCAGACCGAGAATCAGACCGGTGTTGAGTCGGTAGTTGTCGGTGGCAATACGGTAGACGCCATCTGCAAGTTCGATTGTACGAGCCATAATATATAACCCTACTCCACGGCGGGGCGCTCTGGCTATCTCGTCGCGATTTTTTATTCAATTGTTAGAAAACATTTATATATATTTCAACGTTTTCTTGAGAGATTCTGGCAGATTCCGGCACGTTCTAGAGACTCCGGGTATCTTAGGCGCGCGCTGCGGCATTCAACCCACGAGCGCACCCTGGCGGTAGCATAGAACTATGAGTACTTCTTCTCTTCCCCTCTATGCTCGCCCGCTCTATGCTGAGACGAGCAGCTCCTCCTATGGCGCGAGTGCCGGTCGTTACGCTCCTTCTCCTTCCGGGGATTTGCACCTGGGCAATCTGCGCACCGCGGTGCTGGCGTGGCTGATGGCGCGCTCTACCTCTCGCGCTTTTCATATGCGTGTGGAGGATCTGGACCGTGTGCGTGAGGGCGCGGCGCAGCGCCAGCTAGATGATTTGGCGTCCTTGGGTATTGATTGGGATGAACCGGCGCTCTATCAGAGCACGCGCATTGAGGCTTATGCTTCGGCTTTTGAGTATCTAAAGCAGCAGGGTCTGGTGTATGAGTGTTTTTGTACTCGCCGTGAGATTCAGGAGGCATCCAGCGCCCCGCACGGCGCGCCCGGCGCTTACCCGGGTACCTGCAGGGATCTAACCCAGGAGCAGAGAGAAGAGAAGCGGGCGGTGCGTCCCCCGGCGTATCGTTTGCGCGCCGATCGCAGCAGCTATACCGTGCATGATGATTTTGCCGGCGATTACACCGGGGATGTGGATGATTTTGTCCTCCTGCGCAATGACGGCACCTACGCCTACAACCTGGTCTCAGTGGTCGATGATCACGCCCAGGGTGTGGATCAGGTGGTACGCGGCGATGATTTGCTGCCCTCAGCTCCCCGTCAGGCGTATCTGGCGAGCCTGCTGAATTTTGAGCCGGTGAGCTACGCCCATGTGCCCCTGGCACTGAACTCTGAGGGTAAGCGTCTGGCTAAGCGCGATGGCGCGGTGACCCTGGAGCAGCTGCGCCAGGCGGGCGCCTCCACCGCTCAGTTGCTGGGTTGGATTGCCGATTCTATTCCTCTGGATATTCCGGCAGATCTGCGAGCGCGCGGTATTGAGTCGGTTGCCGATATGCTGCCTTTCTTCAGCCCAGATTCTATTGCTCAGCACCCCTGGGTGGTGACCGATCAGCTGGGTGATTTTATGGATTCTCTCTAAGGACACCTTCTAAGGGGTTTCTGACTGCTCCGGTTCAGACTATACAGACTATGCATATTTATAGTTCCGGCTCGACGATCTGAGCGATTCCGCAGACCCGCATACAGCCCCGTGACCAGGGGAAATACTAAGCCCGCCCTCCGCATTCTGATACGTGCGGAGGGCGGGTTTTTCACGTATTTTAAGGACTATAGCGCATGGACTGCTATATATATCTGAGATACGAGTAACTAAACTGAGCCACATGTGTCATGGTTCATATAGTGGATACTCGGGCGCACAGTTTTTGCTTTTCCACCCCGCCAGTCTAGAATGTTATACAGATTACTCATAAAGTCATGGGTTTTTGAATAATTAAAACCAACCACACCGGTCACACACACGATGAACGATCATCGCACCCCGGAAGGAATAAAAATGGACGCAACTACCTGGCAAGTTATAGCCCTGGCGATATACTTCGTCGCCATGATCGCTATCGGTCTGTGGGCCAATAGCAAGAACACCAGCCTGGACGACTACGTGCTCGGTGGCCGTCAGCTCTCCCCCACTGTCGCCGCTCTCTCGGCGGGCGCCGCCGATATGTCCGGTTGGCTGCTAATGGGTCTGCCTGGCGCCGTCTACATTACGGGTCTGTCCGAGTCCTGGATTGCTATCGGCCTGACCATTGGCGCATGGTGCAACTGGAAGTTCATCGCCCCGCGTCTGCGTAGCTACACCGAGGTCTCCGGTAACGCCGTGACCGTGCCCGTGTTCCTGAGCAACCGCCTGCGCGATAAGCGCAAGCTGCTGCGTATCTTCTCGGGTCTGATCATTCTGATCTTCTTCACCTTCTACGTCTCCTCCGGCATGGTTGCGGGCGGTAAGTTCTTCGAGTCTTCCTTCAACCAGGATTTCCACACCGGCATGCTGCTGGTTGCCGGTATTACCGTGTTCTACACCCTCTTCGGTGGCTTTATGGGTGCCTCCTACACCGATATGGTGCAGGGTATTTTGATGGTGACCGCTCTGCTGGCTGTGCCCGTGGTAGCACTGATCAACCTGGGCGATATGGGTAGCGTGACCGAGTCCATCGCTCACGCCAACCCCAACGCTATTAACCTCTTTGCAGCATCCGGCGGCATTGTAGGCATTATTTCCGCCGCCGCCTGGGGTCTGGGCTACTTCGGTCAGCCGCATATTATTGTCCGCTTTATGGCAATGCGCACCCCCAAGGATGCAACCAGCGGCCGCCGCATCGGCATCTCCTGGATGCTGCTGACCGTGATCGGCGCAATCTCCACCGCCTTTGTGGGTATTGCCTACTTCGCTAAGCACCCGGAGGTTTCCCTGACCGACGCTAAGAGCGCTGAGTCCGTCTTCCTGGATCTCTCCCAGCTTCTCTTCCACCCCTTTATTGCAGGTATGATTCTGGCGGCTGTGCTCGCGGCAATTATGTCCACTCTTTCTTCTCAGCTGGTTGTGTGCTCCTCGGCTCTGATTGAGGACCTCTACGGCGTGTTCTCCTCCCGCAAGCTGACCGCCAACCAGTCCCTGTGGCTGGGTCGTGCCGGTGTGGCTCTGGTGGCAATTGTTGCCGCAATCCTGGCGTGGAACCCCGATAGCTCCATTCTGCAGCTGGTGGCGTTCGCCTGGGCTGGTTTCGGTTCGGCGTTCGGCCCGACTGTGATTCTCTCCCTGTACTGGCGCAAGCTGACCCTGCAGGGTGCGCTCTCCTCCATGGTGGTGGGTGCCCTGGTGGCGTTCTTCTGGGGTCAGTCTAAGGAGCTGCACTCGGCTATGTACGAGATGGTTCCGGCGTTCTTCTCGGCGTTTGCTGTTGCTGTGATTGTTTCCCTGGCAACCTATAAGCCCAATGCTGAGATTGATGAAGAATTTTCCCTGGCTGTTGAACTGGCACGCACCGGTAAGACTCTGGATGATATCCAGGCTTCCGAGCCCGCGGCTGCTAAGTAGGCAGTACAGGAAGAATACGCACCGTATCTTTTATCTGTTGAGATACACTGCGTGAAAAGATAGTGAGCACCCCGCCCCGCGCATCGCTCAATGCGCGGGGCGGGGTTTTCTATCTTTTCCTCCCCTATCCGCGCCGGGAGCCCGAAGAGCCCTGGTCTAGAATAGAACTATGACTACTGCTAATCTGCCCGAAAAAGTCTCGGATATCTTCAACCCCCAGCACTGGCGCGTGGTGGAAGGTTTCGAGGACTTCACCGATATCACCTACCACCGCCAGGTTGAGCGCAATGAAAACGGCGACATTGTGCGCGATTTGCCCTGCGTGCGTATCGCGTTTAACCGCCCCGAGGTGCGCAATGCATTCCGCCCCGGCACCGTGGATGAGCTCTACCGCGCCATGGACCACGCGCGCATGACCAGCGATGTGGGCACCGTGCTGCTGACCGGCAACGGCCCCTCCCCCAAGGACGGTGGCTGGGCGTTCTGCTCCGGCGGCGACCAGCGTATTCGCGGCCGCGATGGCTACCGCTACGCCGAGGGTGAGACCGCAGAGTCCATTGACCCGGCACGCGCGGGCCGCCTGCACATTCTGGAAGTGCAGCGCCTGATGCGCACCATGCCCAAGGTGGTTATTGCTCTGGTGTCCGGTTGGGCTGCCGGTGGCGGTCACTCCCTGCACGTGGTGGCGGATCTGACCATTGCCTCCGAGGAGTACGGTAAGTTCAAGCAGACCGATGCGACCGTGGGTTCTTTTGACGCCGGTTATGGTTCGGCTCTGCTAGCTCGCCAGGTGGGTCAGAAGTTCGCGCGCGAGATTTTCTTCCTCGCCAAGGAGTACGATGCTCAGCGCATGTACGAAATGGGCGCCGTGAACGATGTTGTGCCCCATGAGCAGCTGGAAGAGAAGGGTCTGGAATACGCGGCTCATATTGCGCGCCAGTCCCCGCAGGCTATTCGTATGCTCAAGTACGCTTTCAACCTGCCCGATGACGGTATGCTCGGTCAGCAGGTGTTTGCCGGTGAGGCGACTCGCATGGCGTATATGACCGATGAGGCTGTTGAGGGTCGCGATGCGTTCTTGCAGAAGCGTGACCCGGACTGGTCGGCATACCCCTACTATTTCTAAACCCTTTGCGGTTGATAGCGCTGTGATGAGTGAACAGCTGATGAGTCTACCCTCGGGGTTGCGCCCTGTGCGCGCCCCGGGGGTTGATTCTCTGCGCCCTGATACGGTCCGTGTTTATGCTGATCGACCCGCCGATATTCCGGCTATGCTGGCTGCTTTTGAGCGCTCTCTGAATAGTGCTGATAGGGATTATCCGGCGCTGGTGGTGGGCACCTCGGGTTCTACCGGCACACCGAAGCAGACTCTGCTGAGCGCCGGTGCTTTGGCGGCGAGCGCTAGTGCTACCGAAGGCTATTTTGCGGGTATTTCGGGGGTCTCTGCGAGCGTTTCGGGAGCGGCTCAGTGGTTGTTGGCTCTTCCGGCGCACTATGTGGCGGGGGCTCAGGTGCTGGCTCGTTCGGTGCTGGCGGGTACTTCCCCGGTGATTGCTGATTCGGTGACTCAAAACGTCAGTTTTAGCCCCACTGTTTTTCTCTCGGCTGCCCATGCTCTGAGCTCTTCCCGCACCTTTATATCTTTGGTGCCCACTCAGCTGCATAAGCTGCTGGAGGCTGCCGATAGCGACCCGACTCTGGGCTCTGAGATTCACGCTGCGCTGGGCTCTTTTACGGGTATTTTGCTCGGTGGTGCCCCTGCGAGTGCTGCTCTGCTGGCTCAGGCTTCTGAGTTGAGCCTGCCGGTGGTGACCACCTACGGTAGTGCTGAGAGTGCCGGTGGTTGTCTCTATGCTCGCTACCCGAATGACTTAGAAGCGCTGCCGGGTGTGCAGCTGCGCTGTGTTCCGGAGGATTCTGCCCCCGAGGGTGCCGGTCGTATTTATCTGGGTGGGGATCATATTGCCAGCGGCTATGTGGGCGATGAGCAGCGCACCGCTGAGCATTTCTTCGTGGATTCGCAGGGTACGCGCTGGTATCGAACGGATGATTACGGCGCTCTATCTACTCACGGACTGAGCGTGCTCGGTCGCAGTGACGATGTGATTATTTCCGGCGGGATTAAGATTTCAGCCTCCGCGGTGCGGCAGGCTCTTGAAGGGGCTCCGCAGGTGCGCGAGGCGTTTGTGGCGGGTGTGCCCGATGCCCGCTGGGGTAGCGCCGTGGTGGCCGCCTACACCAAGGTTGGAGCATCCGGCGCTTCTTCTACTGCGGAGCCCCTAGAACAGCATTTATCTCAGTTGTGCACGGAGCAATTGGGCGCGCACGCACGACCGAAACTACTTGTCGCCTTAGAGGATTTCCCGGTGACCTCTACGGGTAAGCCGGATCGCGCAGCGCTGATTGGAATCCTCACCGAGCGTTATAGGGCGCAATAGGTATCCCTGCGCTTTAGGTATAGACTTAAAACTCTGATCTCACTCCCCTGTTGAAAGGACGCCGTGGCAACTCTAGGCCAATGGATTGAAGGCGCTCGTTTGCGCACCCTGCCCTTGGCGGTGGCTCCCGTGATTGCGGGTTCTGCTGCTGCCTATGAGCTGCACGCTTTTAAGCCGCTCTATGCGCTGCTGGCTGCGGCGGTGGCGTTTTTCTTGCAGGTGGGTGTTAATTACGCCAATGATTATTCGGACGGCATTAAGGGTACCGATGAGAATCGTGTGGGCCCGTTGCGCCTGGTGGGTTCGGGTGTGGCGTCCCCGCGTAGCGTGAAGTACGCGGCGTTTGGCTGTTTTGGTGCGGCTATGCTGGCTGGTTTGGTTCTGATTGCCCTGGCGAATCAGTGGTGGTTTATTCTAATTGGCGCTTCGAGCGTGTTTGCTGCCTGGGGTTATACGGGCGGTAAGCGACCCTATGGTTATATGGGCCTGGGCGATGTGTTTGTCTTTGTGTATTTTGGTTTGGTGGCGACTTTGGGCACCCAGTACACTCAGGCGAATACGCTGAGCCTGCTGGGTTGGGTGAGTGCTATTGCTATTGGTTTAATGTCCTGTGCGCTGCTGATGGCTAATAATGTGCGTGATATTCCCACGGATATTGAGGCGGGTAAGCTGACGTTAGCGGTGCGTTTGGGTGAGCGTAATGCGCGCCTGGTCTACATTGCGGAGATGGCTGTGGCTCTGGCACTGACTTTGCTTCTACTGCCGAGCAATGTGTGGTTTGCTCTGGTGTTTGTGCTGATTGGGCCGACCGTTCATTCCTGTGTGACGGTGTGGTACGGTACGGGTCGTGAGCTGATTCCCGTATTGAAGCAGGCGGGTATTGTGACTCTGGCGTATTCGCTGATTATTGCTGTGGCGGTGTGGCTGGGTCGTTTTGATTTGTTTGCTGCGGTGATCTCTCCGGTGTTTACCGGTTATTAGGATTGAGTCCCTGGTGGGGCTGTGCCCGGTGTCTTCTGTGTGGAGGCGCCGGGCTTTTCTGTACTCATATCTCTGTGCTTATCTGTCTGGTGTGGAGGGACTGTGTGCTCTGGAGGGACGGTGCGCGTTGCTCAGGTCTGTGGTGCATGGTGTGTGTCATACTGGGGGTATGATTCGTGCGCTTGTGATGATTTTGCCGCCTCTGTTGGCGATTGGTTTTGCTGTGTATGCGTTGATTGATGCTGCGCGGTCGGATGCTGAGCGTATACGTAATTTGCCGAAGGGCGCGTGGATTTCGCTGATTGTACTGTTTAATGTGGTGGGTTCTGCGGCGTGGTTTATTGCTGGTCGTCCGAAGGGTCAGAGTGTACCGAAGCCAAGTGATGTGCTCAGACGTGAGCCGGAGCTTCCTGCGCGCGGTGCCGCCCCGGACGATGATGAGGAGTACCTGCGCTGGCTCGAGCAGCAGGCAAAGCGCAAGCGCGACTCTTCTGTATCTGACTCTCAATCGTCTACTTCTAAATCCTCATCCAATGATTCTAAAACCCCTACCAATGAGGAAAATCAAGAATCTTCAGAAGACAATCCTGAGAATCCAACTTCACCATAAATCAATTCTAGAGTCTTGCATCAAATATTATGCAAAAATATCATAAATATTAAACTTAATTAAAAGAATAAAATTGATCAACACTAGGAAGTTATGCTAAATTTATTTAATTTTATCAAAAGCACCTGGGAAACAATCGGGGGCGGTTATCTCCTTGTTGCCCCGTTCGCTCCACTGATTATCCAATTACTAAAAAAATGGCTTTTTTGATATGTATGAGGACCTGAAAATAAACAAAATAGAAAAGTCAATGAAAAATAGTGATATATACCTTCAGCGATTCAAGGAATATAAAGATATTGAAATTCTCAATCAGGTAGACAAAGATTATTACGAGTATCCACTATCGTGGGAGAGGCGTGTTTTTGAGAAGCAGTTTGACCCAGCAATAACCAAACTTCTTTTAAAGCTAGACCTTCGCCGTGTAGCCCTCGACAAAAAAGCCAGCTCCAGCTCTATTTCAACACCATATTCCGCGCTCACAATCATCTTATCAATTGTAATAATTTTTATATTTATAGCAATCTTCATATTCTTTATACTAGCATTATACGTAGCAGTGTACACATACTTCAAAGAACAGCAAATCCTTGATGGCATCACACTATCGGTAATATCAATACTATATATATACACAATCGGCGTACTCTTTTTTATAGTATACCCTAATCTATTCCTCGTCGACCGAAAGTTCATTGACGCTTATATTATCGTCAAGTCAATTGAAGACGGATATATAGACGCAAAGGGTCTTGAAGATCTAAACACTCCAGACAAAATAACTGATCGCCTAAGAGACCTTTGGTCATACTCTTGGACGAAGGAGTTTTATGAAACTCCAAAATTTCCTTCCGGATTCCATGGATTCATTAAAAAACAGAAATTTAAAATTGCATTATATTCACCCCTAGGTAAGATGTATATTACAAAATACAATAAGAAACATGGTACAGCCTATGGCGTTATATATACCCGAGGCTTAGCAGCTGATTCTCCGCAGAATTGCACGTCTCCGGATACCTCTCAAAATTCCTCGCATTAGCTGTCCACTGCCTAGCCTCCTGGCAAGGTCATCTTTATAGATTAAAAGTAAAGGCGTGGTGGAGGGATACAAAGCCTTGCGTCCCTCCACCACGCTTATATGTAGTTCTAGTTTTAGCTACCCGGCAGCTGGATAACGCCGCCGTACAGGGGTGCGGCAGGCTCGGCATAGCCGCTCACACGCGGGGGCGCATCGCTATCCAGATCATCAAAAGTCAGCGAGGTAATAGACGCCAAATTGCACTGGCGCTTACGCGGATCATGCTGCAACATGCGACCCTCAAGCCCCAGACGAGTAATCCAAATCGGCAACTGGTGCGAAACAATAATCGCTTCCGCGCCCTCGCCACCCTTCTCATAGGCGGTGCGAGCAGCATCCTTAATAGCCTTCGCCATACGATCAATCTGATCCGTATACGACTCACCCCAGGACGGACGCATAGGGTTATAGAGCTTCAGCCAATGCTTCGGGTTGCTCAGCAGCTCCTTCGCGTTCACATGCAAACCCTCAAAATAGTTATCAGCCTCAATCACACGCTCATCAGGTACAGCCGTCAAACCCAGCAGCTCCTCAATCGGGGCAGCCGACTCACGAGTACGAGTCAACGGCGAGCACACCAGGTGCACAATATTGGCACCCGACTGTGCGCGGCGTTCAAACCCCTGGGCGCTCAAACGCACCATCTGCTGACCCTTATCAGAGAGGTGATAATTCGGCAGACGACCATACACAATACGCTCGGGGTTATGCACCTCGCCGTGACGCATCAAATGAACTGTAACAGACTTAGACATACACCTAGTGTACCGGCAAAAGCCCGCGGCAGGCGCCCGCAGACTCGCCGTATACGGTCCGCCGTGCAGCCGGCAAAGATACACCATCCTAGTCTGGCAGAACCGCACCCGGGCGCCGTTACCCGGGTACCAAAAACCCCGCATCGAAAAGGATGCGGGGATCTTAGCGAAGTCTATTTACTTCTTGTTGCGGCGCTGGTGGCGAGTCTTACGAAGCAGCTTGCGGTGCTTCTTCTTGGACATACGCTTGCGGCGCTTCTTAATAACGGAACCCATAGGATTTCCTCACTTTACTAGTCCCGGCCGGGCAAAAGCCACGGTTAGCTACCCGGGGTGTTTATACCGGTATAAACGCTCAGAAGCAATCTGGGCACAGCTGTACCCAAGCGCTTTGAAACGCTACCTATCTAGAGTACAAGCAAACGGGTCTAAAACTCCATTCCAGAGCGCAGAAAACCCAAAATTTGCGAGGATTATCTCCACAACCCTAAGATTTCGGCGCCTCATCAGAGTTCTGACCGCTGCCCGGCTGATAATCCGTCACGCCCAAGAAGCGCGAAAGACGCGAACGCAGGCTCACGCTCTCCTCCGCTGCCGGGGCGACACTCTCCTGGCTCTCAGGTGCTACAGGCGCAGGCGCCGGTGTCTCAGGGCTCTGTACAGGAGCGCGCAGGGTATCTACCGCAGGCTGCTCAGCAGCGGGTGCCTGAGCTGCAGAAGGCAGGGTTGAGGGGCGGGCAGGAGCCTGCACACGATCCTCGGCACGCACAGCCACTAGGCGGTCGCCAGTATCCACCGCGGCGCCCAGACGGCTGCTCGGAGCATCCACAATACGACCCGAACGGGCAGAAGGCTGCGGAGCACGCAAAGTCGCGCCGCCACCGGTGCGGTTAATCGGAGTAATAATGGTCGCGCGCACCGGGGAGCTAATCTGACCGCTACGGCGGCGGGCGCTATTACCCACGCCCGAGGTGCTAGCGCGCAGCACATCCTCACGCTCACGCACCACAGGCTGCTCAACGGCAGACAAAGTATTAGCGGGCTGCGGAGTCTGCTGTGCAGATACAGCCGGCGCAGGAACCTGCTGAATGGGTGCAGAAACGGGTGCGGCAGGTACAACCGGCGCACTCGGTACAGCCGGCGCAGGAGCCTGCTGGGATACTCCCGACAGACCGGTAGAAGCAGGAGTATTCACACCGTGAATACCGTACGATTCCGGGGCAGAAACAACCTTTAGAGAATCATTATTCTCTATTGTGCTCTCAGGCTCCTCGGTATCGGGCACGCTGGCAGGCTCTACAGACTCAGAAGAATCAAGAGAATCGGCAGATGCAGCCAAGTCAAGCGTTGCGGGCACAGACTCGCTCTGAACTGCAGCAGGAATCTCACTCTCAGTCAGCTCTTCAACACCAATAGATTCAGGTGCCGCACCCTCAGCCTCGACACTCTCAGATACAGCCGGGCGAGAGGAACCGAAACTCAACGAAATCTCGGGAGCCGCCGGAGGAATATCGGGCAGTTCCTCCAATTCCTCATCCATAAGAGGCTCAAAGAGCTCTTCTTCCTCAACACCGGGCAGCTGGTCAATATCCAGAGCATCAGCATCCAAATCAATCTGAGCCTCGGCGTACAGATCCTGCAGCTGCTCGGAAATCAAACGGCGCGCGGTGGAGACATCACCGTGACGCACAGCCTCGGCAATAGCGCGGTGCTCAGCGCACAGACGATCACGGGTGCTACTCCACAGGGGCACGCGACCGACCACCTCGAACAGAGCCTCACGGGTGGGCTGGCGAATAGCAGCCAGCAGACCCGAAATCAGCTCATTACCGCCCAGGCGGGTCAGACGGTGGTGCACGGTCAGCATGGCATCCAGGAACTCGCTAATACCCTGGGTGTCATACATATCGTCCAGGGCTTCGTCCAGCTCGCTAAAATCCGCTTCTTCCGGGTCGATCTGACTAATAGCCCAGCTTTCAAGCAGAATACGAGACTGCACAATATCGCGCGTGGGGTTCAAAGACGCCGCCATATGCAAGCTCAGGGGCGCCGCGGCAGCAACCGCCGGCTCCTCGTGCAGATGCGGGATAATCTCTTTGCCGCGACCGGAGTAGAGCTGCAGCAGCTCCATATCTTCCAGGACTTTCAGCGCCTCGCGGGTACGGGTGCGACCCACGCCAATGGCGCGCGCAATATGCGCGTCATCGGGCAGGTCCTGACCCAGGCGGATGGTTCCTTCGCTCAGTTCGTCTTCAACCCAGCGCAGGATTTTACGATGAATAGCCACAAATATCGTCTTTCGAAAAAGTCATCGGGTGTGAGTGAGTGCGAGTGTATACGCCGCTAAAACATGAACAGCAGGGCGCAGGCGGGAGTGCATGCCTGCACACCGTTGGAAAAATCTAGCGACGGCCGCCGAAGAGGCGAGAGAAGAGGTTACCGCTACCGCGCTGCTCCTCAGTCTGAGCGGGCTGAGTGTACGCGGAGGTGTACGGGCGGTATGCGCTCTGCTCGGGGCTTTCGGTGACGACCTCTTCGGTCTTGGTCTCTTCCTGATCTTGCTCAACGGTGGACTGCGGTTCAGTTGAGGGCTCAACCGCCACGGTCGCAATAGCTGCCTCGGGCAGGGAAGTTGCCGACGCCGATACGCTCTGAGTGGTCACCACGGCATTATCCGCAACAGCTGCGGTCTTGGGGGAAGTGACATAGGCAGGCACGCTCTGAGATGCGGGAGCTTCTGCAGCCGCGCTCTCGTCGCTCTTATCCTCAGCTGCGGGCACAGCGGCAACCGGTGCAGGAACAGCCGCTACGGGAGCAGGCAGGCTGGATGCGGAGCTCTTCTCTTCTGCCGATGCAGAAGCGGCACTATCAATACCGTAGGAGCCGGGGGTGAACGGGCGCAGCGGGGTGCTTTCAGCCAGCAGAGCGTCATCTTCAGATTCATCTTCTGCCTTGGCGCTTGCCTTGTCTATACCCACGCCGTAGGTCTCTTCACCCTGTGCTGCCTGGGGTGCGGAGGCGCCCACAGTTGCCACAGTCGGTGCTGCCGGTACGGCGAAGGAATCGTGCAATACGGTATCTTCTTCGGAGGAATCCTGCTGGATGGAAGCAGCGGGAGCCTGCTCGGCAGCTTCAGTCGCACGGGAGTTAACCACACGAATATTCTGCGCGGGAGCTACAGCGGGTACGCTCACACCACCGGGCAGAGCAACCTCGGGGTGCTGGCGTGCGGTCAGCACCAGGTGGGTGAGCTCAGCGATCCATTCGTTGAGCTCTTCAAAAGCTTTAAGATCCAGGGAGTAGAGTCGACGCTGACCTTCAATGTCAACGGATACGTAGTCGAATTCGCGCAGGATTTTCAGATGCTTGGAAATAGTCGGCTGGCTAACGTCCAGCTTTTCAACCAGGGCACCCACGGTGTGGGTCTGCTCTGCCAATAGGTGCATAATGCGGCGACGAGTGGGGTCCGCAATTACTGAAAAAACATCTGCTTGCATATTGCGATTATGTCATATAGCTCTCTGCATTTCATAGCAACACTCGTATATATCCAAAATTTTCGCGAAATACAGCCTTAAAACAACCCTTCAGGATTGTATTTATATATACGAATACATCTATATAGCCATATAAGCAATAGTATACTTTTCTGTCTCTACCCTACCAGTAGCCTCTCAGCACCCCGCATCGCTAGCACGCTCTCATTAAGCCCAGAGCACGGGCACGCAACAGCGAGCGCGAGAGCAAACAGCGATACACTATATACAGACTAAAAGCACTATCGAGAGCTCTGAAGGAGGGTAGAGATGGGTCTGGGTAAAACCAAGCGCAAGCTTCAGGCAACCCGCCGCAAGCGCAGCATTGAGCGCGAGCGTGAACGCGAACACCGCGACCTTTTCCGCTACTCTTCCCTGCACTCTCGCACCCTGCCGAGTACAGATCTACCCGATACAGCGAGCGCGCCCCGCTCTCGCTTTACCCTGAGCAAAAAGAGCGCCAAGAAATCCAAGCGCGCAGCAAGAGATAAAGAACCCCAAGAGCGTACTACCCTAACCCGCAGCGATTTGGATAGTCGACTGGCTCGTTTTGAGTCCTCCCGCAAGTCGCCCTATTCCACGCGCAATAATGCCCCCAGTTATCAGGCGCTACGAACCATTGCCGCGGATATGTCTCGCAGCGATACGCACTTGGGCGAGCAGGTGATGCGCACCGGCATCCTCAACCCCCGCCGTTATACGCGTCTGTGGGAAGAAATCGACCACAGGGTTTTCTCCTCCCCGTCCCGCACGGCTATTGCAGTCTTTGCCCTGGTCATTATTATCTTTACTTTGCTGCTCTCCCTGCCTTTTTCCTCGCGCAATGGGCAGATGGTGGAGTTCCACCATGCTTTCTTTACCGCAACCAGCGCGGTGACCGTTACGGGTCTCACCACGGTCTCCACGGCGGCTCAGTGGTCGCCTTTCGGTCAGGGAGTTATTCTGCTCGCCTGTCAGATTGGCGGTCTGGGTACTCTGACCATGACCTCCCTGCTGGCTCTTGCGGTGGGTCGCAAAATGGGTTTGCGTACCAAGCTCATGACCCAGGGGGAGCTCAATATTGGTCGTCTGGGCGAGGTCGGTAGCGTGCTGCGTGTGGTGGCGTTCTCCTCTATTAGTATTGAGGGTGCTATTGCTCTGGTGCTCACCCCGCGTTTCCTCTTTTTGGGTGAAGATCCGCTGACCAGTATTTGGCACGGTATTTTCTACTCCGTTTCCGCTTTTAATAATGCCGGTTTCACTCCGCATTCGGACGGTATTGTGCCCTACGGCCACGACCCGCTGCTGCTGATTCCTATCTGCCTGGCAGTCTTCATGGGGTCTATGGGTTTCCCGGTGATTCTCTCCATGCAGCAGAACCCGCTCAAGCCCTCGCGCTGGTCGCTGACCGCTAAGATTACTCTGGTTGCTACGACCGCTCTGCTCGTGCTGGGCGCCATTGCCTGGGGTGCTGCCGAATGGAATAATCCGCATACCATTGGGGATCACTCCACCGGGGATAAAATCCTGAACTCTTTCTTTGCCTCGGTTATGACCCGCTCGGGTGGTTTCAACCTGGTGGATATGAACGATATTAAGCCCGTGACCAGCCTGATTACCGATATTCTGATGTTTATTGGTGGCGGTTCGGCATCCACCGCTGGCGGTATTAAGGTCACCACCTTCGCCGTGATTCTGCTGGCTATTGCCGCCGAGGCTCGAGGCGACCAATTCGTGGTGGCATTCAACCGCACTATTCCCGAAGCGACCCTGCGCATTGCCATCTCCGTGATGGCTATGAGCTTTGGCGTGATTATTATAGGTGCCGGTGCTCTGCTGATTATTAGCGAGCAGCCCATGTCCCGCGTATTCTTTGAAACCATTTCAGCCTACGCCACCTGCGGGCTATCCGACGGTCTATCCGCGGAGCTGCCTCCCGCCGGTATTTATGTGCTGACCGCCTTGATGTTCATTGGGCGTATTGGCACGATTACCGCCGCAACCGGCCTGGCGTTGCGTTCTCGCCGCCGACTCTATCGTTTCCCTGAAGAAAGGCCCATCATTGGCTAATACTCATAATGCACCCGTGCTCGTGATTGGTCTGGGTCGTTTCGGTGCTGCCACCGCCGCCCAGCTGCGCTCCCTGAATAAAGAGGTGCTCGCCATTGAAAAGGACCCCGAGCTGGTTCAAAAATGGTCGGGTATTCTCACCCATGTGGTTGCCGCCGATGCCCGCGATATTGATACCCTGCGCCAGCTGGGTGCCGGGGACTTCGGTTCGGCGGTCGTGGGTGTGGGTACCTCCCTGGAGGCATCCGTGCTGATTACCGCCAACCTGGTGGACCTGGGCGTGGAGCGTATTTGGGCCAAGGCTATTACCCCTTCGCACGGTAAGATTCTGGAGCGCATTGGCGCCCACCACGTGGTCTACCCCGAGGCGGATGCGGGCCGTCGCGCCGCGCACCTGGTATCCGGTCGTCTGCTGGACTATATTGAGTTTGACGATGACTTCGCGATTGCGAAAATGCACCCGCCGCGCGAGACTCACGGTTTTACCCTGGCGGAATCTGACATTCGTTCCAAGTACGGTATTTCGGTGGTAGGTATTAAGTCCCCGGGTGAAGATTTCACCTACGCCGATGCCGAGACCGTGATTCACTCCCGCGATATTTTGATTGTCTCGGGCCATGTGGATCTGATTGAGCGTTTCGCGGCTCGTCCCTAGCCCTAAAGCCTACAACTAATGCCCCGTATCATGTACGATACGGGGCATTAGTTTTGACTACCAGCTATTAGTCAGCGGTGTACATACGACTCATTTCAGCCGAACGCTCAGCGCAGGCGCGCATAGCGTCTTCGGTCAGCTGGAATAGGCCCTTATCAATATAGGTATTAATCGCGCGCTCGGTGGTACCGTTCGGGCTGGTCACAGCCTTACGCAGAGCGGCGGCATCCGGGTTGGTGTCCAGCAGGGCACCCGCACCGGCAACAGTAGCCGATGCCAGGGTGCGAGCGGTCTCTTCATCCAGGCCGAGCTTTACACCGGCAGCTGCCATGGTCTCAGCCAGCAGGAAGGCATATGCCGGGCCGGAGCCAGAAACTGCGGTCACCGCGTCCATCTGCTCCTCGCGAACCACAACTACCAGGCCCACAGCGCCCAGAACCTTCTTCGCCAGTTCCAGCTGTTCCTCGGTCACAGACTCGGAGACGGAAATAGCCAGCACGCCGCGACCCACGCTCGAGGGGGTATTGGGCATGCATCGAATCACCGGCTGGTTGGCGGGCAGAGCAGCCTGCAGGGTCTCAAGGGTCACGCCTGCAGCCACGGAAATGACCAGGGCGTCCGGTGCCAGCGCGGGGGAAATCTCGCGTGCCAGCTCCACAATGCCGTAGGGCTTAACACCCAGCAGTACCACGGAGGCGCCCTCAACAGCTTCCAGGTTGCCCTCGGGCTTGAGCTCGCAGCCAATAATCACGGCATCGCCCGCACCGTGGCCGAGCTTTTCGCGCAGGCTATTCATAGAGGACTCGCTGCGCACGGTGGCGCGGATTGCCTCGCCAGGGTAGCCGCTGGCAATCAGGCCGGCAGCAATGGAGCCGTTCATGGAACCGGTGCCCAAAAAGGCAATGTGGGGGGTGGTCATCCTTGTCCCTTTCCTAGTGGTTATCAGCTTTTGAGCTATTTCTCTTATTGTAACGCCTGGCACCTTTTAGGGCAGAGGCTACCCGCCCGAGAGCTTCTATGAGTTACCCTCGGGCGGGTATAGCCCGGTATATCCAGGTGCTAGCTGAGCTTAAAACGACGACCGGTTAGGGATACCGGGGTGATTTCGACCAGTTCCAGCTTGGGTGTATCCACCCAGGTGTGCAGGCCGATTTCGTCGATTTCACGGCGGATCGTGTTGCCGGTAACCGGGCGAGCCACGCCGAAGATATTGACCGAGTAGGCGATATTTTCGTCAATGCGGTCAAAGGCGATAGTCACCTGTTCGTGCAGCAGCAGATTGGTGTACTTAGCTCCCAGCGCGGTGCGGAAGTAGATCTTCTCATTGTGCACCAGGATATTGACGGGGTTAATGTGAATCTCTCCGCCGTCGCTCAGGGTACCCAGGCGGGCGTAGCGTGCGGCGCGGGTCAGTTTCCAGCATTCTTCGGCGGTGAGAATTGTTTCGGGGTGATGTGCTTCATTACTCATGGTTTCAGTATGGCACGGAACACAATACTTTGGAATATATAACGCAAATATTACAAAGCTCTTCTGTCCCCTCCCTCCTCGCGAATACTTATCGCCGTCGCGAGTGTTGACAACACTCGCGACGGCGATAAGTATTCGCGACATGCAGGGCTTAGCCTGACACCGTCAGTATTGAGTTATAGAAACCCTGTATTAGAGCATAGTTGCCACGGACTGAATCACATCGCGCGGGGTACGAGCCGCACCCAACAGAGGCGCACCCGAAGCTTTGAACTCCCAACCCTGCGGACCGCGAGAGAGCACAGCCACCAGCAGACCGGTGTGAGAGCCCTTATCCGAAACGATAAAACGAGCAATCTCGCTACGGGTAGAAACATCCTCAACACGCACAAAGGCGTTTTCAATATTGTCGAAACGATCCTGAGAGTACGAGGTAATCACCAGCGCCAGAGAGGTCACCTGAGCCGGAACAGCCGCCAAGTTCACATCAATAATCTCGTCGTCGCCATCACCCTGACCGGTCAGGTTATCGCCGTGGTGGAAGACCGAATTTGCAGGGTCGTTCAGCTTACCGTAGAAGACAATATCAACAGCCTGGTTACCCGAGTAGAAGATGACCGAGGCATCCAGATCCACTGCCTTTTCCTTGGTGAAACCAAAGAAACCGCGGGTCTTAATCGGATCCCAGCCCAGACCCAGACGAATAGCGCTCAGCGCGTTGCCATCGCTCTTTGCCAGGTTAATCTTCTGACCCTTGGAGAGGTTAATAGCCATGAGTTTTTCCTACTTTCGGTGAATTTTCGGGGAAATTTAGGGGTTTGAGGGTACACATAACGCGGGCCAGCACGGTGACCGACCCGCGTTATGCTCAGCATAGTAGCGAGTACACCTAGACGGTGTAGCTACCCTTTTCGCTCGCTTCAACGCTCTGCGCGGCTTCGCGAGCCTCTGCCTCATTAGCTCGGCGCGAAGACCAAATGGAAGCGCCGATAAAGACAATGCCGGAAAGACCAATCACAGCGTCCGGAATTTCGAACTTCAGGGTCAGCAGCAGCATAATCGCCAGCACACCAATCGCCCAGTGAGCGCCGTGGTCCAGGTATCGCAGCTCCTGCAGGGTGCCCTTCTCGACCAGGTAAATGGTCATGGATCGCACGAAGAGTGCACCCACGCCCAAACCCAGAGCGATAATAATCGGGTCGCTGGTCACCGCGAACGCGCCCAGCACGCCATCGAAACTAAAGGATGCATCCAGCACCTCAAGGAAGAGGAACATGGAGAACGCTGCCTTGCCGGTCAGCATAGCCACCTCGGCAAGCGACTCCTCACGCTGCTCCTGACGGTCCTCCATAAAGGTCGCCAGACCGTTAGTTGCCAGGAAGGTCAGCATACCCAAGAAGCCCGAGAGTAGAATCTCGTACTCCTTGTGGTGCTCAGCGCCAAACCACTGGGACGCCACAATCAGCATCGCACCGGCAACCAGCACCGGCATGGAGTCAAAGTGACCCGCCTTTGCCAGGGGCTTTTCAATCCAGCGCAGCCAGTGGCTTTCCTTCTCCGATTCAAAGAGGAAGGAGAGGAAAAGCATCAGCAGGAACATGCCGCCGAAGGAGGCAATGGTCGCGTGCGCCGAATTGAGAATAAAGCCGTAGGTGCCCGGGGTGTGCGGGTCGCCCTGAGCCATTGCCAAATTCCACGCCTCGACCGGGCCGACGTTACCCGCCAGGCACACAATCAAGAAGGGGAAGACCAATCGCATGCCGAAGACTGCGACCAGCACGCCGACCGTTAGGAAGATACGGCGCCAGGCGTGGCTCATTTTTGCCAGGTATTTAGCGTTAACACCCGCATTGTCGAAGGAGAAAACGATCTCCAGAACAATGAGGATTGCTGCCGACACGGCACCGGGCACGCCACCGTAGAGGAAAGCGATAACCAGCGCAATGGCGGTAATAATAAAGTCAACCCTGAAGAATTTCAGAAGTTCCATAAAGCTGTGTGTTCTCCTAGATAAGGAATGTATCTCTTAGACGGTGAAGCCGTAAGAGGTCAGAATATGCGGCAGACCACCGCTGAAGGGCTCCTCAACTGCCTTGAAGCGCCATTCGCCATTGTGGCGGTAGACCTGCGCGAACAGTACGGAAGGAGCGGCAGCGCTATCCTCGGAGAGGTCGTAGCGCGCGATTTCTTCGTTCGTGTCGTCATTAACGATACGCACATATGCGTTGCGCACAAGTCCGAAGTTCTTGCCGGTGGTCTGGCCCTCGTGAATGGAGGCGAGAATGTGCAGGCGGTGTACGCGAGGATCGACCTTGTCCAGGTTCACAATAATGGTCTCGTCGTCGCCGTCGCCCTCACCGGTGCGGTTATCGCCGGTGTGGGTCACGGCACCGTCAGCGCTAATCATGTTGTTGTAGAAGATCAGGGAGTCATCGCCCAGAATCTTATCGTTCTCATCGGTGAGCATAACCGATGCATCCAGGTCGTAGCCACCACCGGCAATGGAGAGATCCCAGCCCAGACCGATGGTCAGGTTCTTCAGACCGGGTGCTTCCTTGCTCAGGTTAATGGGGGTGCCCTTCGAGAGCTTAATAGCAGCCATTGTGTTATCTCCTTAGTGGATGACGACCACCGTGCAGGCGGTCTGATGTTGATCGCTAAGAATCAGCAGATCCTTCACCGGTTCAGTGACCAGATTTAGGGCCCTATTGCTGAGCCTTAGATGATGACCGCTAATCCGCAGCGAACGAAGATTCGCTAAAGATCGCGGTGGAATGCTCAGCTCGGTGCGAGCCGGGTTCACGCTGGGGCTGTCTGCCCGGACTGTAAAGTCCAGGGGTCGGGCGGCACCCAGGGGTTCATTCCAAAAACTTGCAGCGGTGAAGATATTTTCACCGATGATTTCTATCCCACCCAGTGCGCTCTGCAGACTGGTGAGCCTGTACAGTAGTGCCCCCGGCGGGGATGACTGTAGAGTATCTACCGCTTCTGACTTTGTAGGGGAAATTTTCGCCGGCGGGTCAAAAGGAATAGCAAAATTCTGTGCAGTGCGTACCGGAGCCTGTGCCGTAGCCGGTGCAGCTGCGGGGGCGGAAGTAGTGGCGGAGGCGGATATCGAGGTGGCGGCACGCGCTAGATTCGGCGCTTTCACCGCAGCTCCCTGACGGGCGGAGGCGGGCGGCCTCCACTCTACCTTGCGCACGGGCGGATGCTCGGGCTCCTGGGCTGTGCTCTTCTGAACCGGCGTGCTCTGTTTGGCGGGAGGGTCCCACTCCACCTTACGTACGGGAGCCGAACCATCCGCCAAAACAGAAGGTACATTCTGGGTAGTCTGCGGCTGCACCGCGGAAGAACCCGAGACATCGGCCTGAGCCGCGCGGCGCTCATAACCCTCCGGTCGGTAGGCCTTGAGAAAAACAAAAGCCGGATGATTACTCATCGCCCAAAGCCCTTCATCATAGCCTGTAGAGAGTCCCATTCATCCTGCACCGCGCGAATCTTCCAATCCCCACGGTGACGATATAGCTGTAAACAGCGCAGCACGGCACTGCGGCCGGTCTGCAGCAGGGGCGTGGTGAGCAGGGTACGGCCGTCAACAGGATTGAGCAGACGCACCCTCAGGGAATCCAAACGGTTCAGGCGAATTGCATCGGTACCATTAACAAAAATCAGGATCTCCAGGGAATCAATATCCTCAGGAACATCGTTCAGGGAGACCATATATTGCACGGTATCCTGCTCCATATACTCGCGGCGGTATACCGAGGCGGAAGAATCCACCACCTGGTGTTCAAAGACAAAATCCTCATCTCGCACCAGGGCACCACCACGCGTGAGCACCACGCCGCTTTCCAGATAATCCTGCAGCATGGGTTCTGAAGTACGCATCTGAATACCGATCAGCACATGGCTAAGCCCGGGTGCTTCGGCATTTAAATTCAGGTTTTCACCAAGTTTTAGCTCGATCATATAGACATCCTCGCGTGCATAAAATCAATATGCGTTTCCAGGTGCAGCTCACGACCAAAACGCGCCGACTCGCGCACCTCCTCCAACGCCTGAGCAAAGCGATCACGCAGACTGGTCACACTCTGCAGCAGAGCCTGCTCCTGATGATCCGCCTGCGCGCCAGAGGTAGCCAAAGCGGCATAAGCGCGATAGGTGGTGGGCAGATACTCGCTCAGCGCCGTGTGGAAAGTATACAGAGCCGAATAGGGCAGCTCCTTGTGCAGACCGCGCTCGGACTCCAGCAACATGCGGCGGAAAAGCTCCGCGCATTCAAACCCCGGAACCAACAGGTGAGGAGGCACCGACTGGGCAAAAAGACTCAGAGTCTCCACGGAGCTTTGCAGTTCCTCCAATGCCCGGGCGGTAGCATGCTGTTCATAGTCCGCATGTTCCTGCTGCACTTGTCGAATCTGCTGAATTTCAGCGGCAGCTGCAGCAGATTCCCGGGAGGTGGAACGGCGGGAAAATAAGGCCACTATGCGCGCTCCGAAGCACGGTTTTCAATGCGGCGCATGGAGTCCTCGCTCATTTCGCGCAGCATCTGATTCGAGGCGGCAAAGGCATCAATAGCACCCTGGCGGAAGTTCGATACCTCATCCAGTGCCGATAGCACCTTGCCGTGAGCGGTCGCCAGCACGGAGGGGTCAATGGCGGGCTGGGATGCCATCTGCTGAATGCGGGTCGCCTGGGAAGAGAGCATCTCGGCATTGCGCATAATAGCGTTTTCCGTGGTTTCCTTCAGCGCGCCCAGCTGGCGCAGGACCGCCTCCTGCATGCCCAAAGAGCGGGCAATATAGGCGGTCATCTTGTACGCCCACAGGGTGGTGTCTTCGGCGCGGCGAATACCACGAATCAGCTCTTTGCCATTGCTGGAGACAATCTCGCTGGTCAAATACGCCTGACCGGCAATCTCCAGCTTGGTCAGCAAATCGCTAATGCGCTGCTCGGTTACGTAGAGTACCTTCTCGCGGTAAATGCGAGCGGTGTCGGGGTCACCCTCAGCTTCGGTGTCGTCCGCTGCCTGGCGAACCATAGCGGAGAATTGCTGCAATACGGCGATCTTCTCGTTCAACTCAGCCATGCCATCTTTCAGGCCCTCGCGCAGCTTAGCCAGCTCGCTCTGCTGCAGCACCAGGGCGTCGGTGGACTTATTCAGGCTCTTCTGAATACCCTCAATATTCTTATTGACCGAGGCGTACTGGTAGAAGAACTTATCCACCTTGGACTTCTGGGAGCCGAAGAGGCGCTTCATGACTCCCTTCTTGCCCGGGGTGCCGTCAATTGCGCTATAGTCCAGGGAGTTAATCAGGGCGCGCAGCTCCGCAAGGTTCTTAGAGGCCTTGGACTGCGGCGAATCGGGGCGCAGCTCGTACTCCTGCAAATCCAGCAGGCGCTGGGTCACGCGATCCACTCCTCTAAAAGTATCCGCACCGTATACGGAGATAGTGTTCTCCAGAGTGTCCATGAGGGTGGGTGAGTTCAAATCGGTCTCGTTCAGGGCAATAGCCAGGCTATCGGCCTCGTGATCGAGGGTGGTCTGCAGAGGTGCGGAGGTTTCACGCTTGACCAGGTCAATAGTTGCCGAACGATCCAAGCGAGCCGGTGCGCTTGCTACCTGAGGTGCCGAACCGATGCTGGGTTCGCGCGGTGCCTGTTCAATCATGGTGTATCTCCTGTGTGTGGATAAACAATCTGTCAGGTCACAGGGTAGTGTAATTCCCTGACGATTTAGCACGGTCTCATGCTCGGGGCGCGACTCTATGAGGGTTTAAATGGTTAATCTCGAAGCCCCGGAAGAGTATAGAAAAGACCGTATATTCACAGTAGCAACCTAAAATGTATAAACGCTGTGAATTCTTTGGTGGCGCATCTGCTCACCTGAAAGCGAAGTCGACAATATTAGTACTAAACCCCCGCTCACTCTTCTATGCAGAGAAACTGAAGAGTGAGCGGGGGTTAGTGCACGCGGTTCACTAGTGAAATACTAGCGGCGCTTAAAGATAATTTCTTCGCTCGTCTGGGCGTCGCGAGAAACCAGACGATCCTTTGATTCCACATTCAATTCGCCCAGGTCCTGGGAACCCGAA
Organism: Rothia sp. (in: high G+C Gram-positive bacteria); assembly: GCF_030540545.1. Classification (GTDB taxonomy): domain Bacteria; phylum Actinomycetota; class Actinomycetes; order Actinomycetales; family Micrococcaceae; genus Rothia. Next base: position 56,611 of record NZ_JAUNVZ010000009.1, read on the forward strand.
TCGCCCTTAATAGTGACGCTAATACGCTTATCGGTCATGGACCAGGTACAGATATTTGCCGGTGAAGAAACCCCGGCGCTATGCACGCTCACAGTGCACTGACCGCCGGTATTGAGCTCCAGATTCATCATGACTTCGGAGCCATTAGCGCTCACTACGGCGCTAAAACTACCCCGCATATCCCCCTCAGACGGTGCAGTGGGGAAGGCAGCAGTAACCGCACCCCGCACCACAAAATAAGAGATAGCAAAGGCCAGCAGACCCAGCACAATACGTAGTACGGGGTTCTTTCGCTTGGCGGGTGTGGGTTCGCTCTGTTCCTGAAGTATTTCAGCGCTCACGGCGCTTCCATGAGGATGCGCAGTGCTATCTGAAGCGTGTAGATTTTTCCGGGCAGCGGAATTTTGGGTACCCGAACGCTGCGGCAAAACACTACCGGAGGCGCGGGATGCGTGGTTAGTATCCTCATTCCGGGAAGCTGAGTTGGCGGTATCGGAAGAATGAAGTGCAGAAGACATAGAATGCTCCTTGAATCACAATATATATTTATCGGTACCCTCACTCTACCATTCATATGCTATAAAACACATATATTACGAGGCGTGTAACCACCTAATATACATTCCCCTCTCTTTACCCCGCACACCAGCGCAGCCCGAATCACAGAGTATAGAAAACAGAACACAGAAAAACGGTGCCCGTCTGCCGCCACAGCAACAAACGAGTACCGCATCATAAACACGCTATACGCGCCGGCACTTACACGCCCGAGGCGCGAAAGCTCTTCGGATCCAAAGGAGTCGAGGAGCCATCCGCCAACATCTCCTCAATGCCATGCTCCACCGCGAAATCACGAGCAGAAGCCACAAACTCAGTCAGAGCGTCACGACCGGTGTCGCGAATATTGCCCTGCTCATCTAGGTACTGCACCAGCTGCAGCTGAGTCTTATGAGAAGCGTACGGCTCAGGGCGTGCGCCCGGATGGCCATCAATGAGCAAAAGATGAACAGTATTCGACCCAACGTCCAAAACCCCAAGACGCATAAACCCTAAACCTCGCATGCTCTTCATATAGCGATAGCTTCCCGGTATCTATGGGCAAGACGTGAATCGCAGGCGGATTATTTTAACAGCCCGCTTAGCTTCCCGACACCTATGGGCGAGGCACAATGATCAGCTTATCTTTATTCTCGCCCTTCACAGTTTCCGACACCTATGGGCAAGGCTCTTTTCCACGAGGAAAGACTGTGTTATCCCCGTAGTGAGTCTTCGCCCCATGATAAGGACTGTGAAATCCGCTATATATCTGTCTTATGTGTTATATCCAGTACGCGCTTTAATACGCGTCTATATCCACTACATTTATTCCCGAATCCGGCAAGGCTACGGCCAAAACCCCACATAAGATGAACCTCAGACGACCAGG
>NZ_JAUNVZ010000005.1 GCF_030540545.1 Rothia sp. (in: high G+C Gram-positive bacteria)
CAGCCGCAGCCTTGCCGGATAGCCAGCCGCAGCCTTGCCGGATTGGGGATAGGGGTAGGGGATTAGGTTCAATGTTATGACTGTAGACTTGGGCAGTGATAGCTTGAGACTGGGGTGGTGATAGCTTGTGAGGTAGGTTGAGTGTGTGGTTTTGTGTGACGTTGTGTTCCTAAAACAAAGATAAGGTCAGGATGTATTTATATAAAAACCACAGAAAACCACAAAATTCCTCTTGTACCCTATCTATCTGAAGGAGTATGCTGAAAGAGCGGTAAGTGTTAGACAGACCGGATAGAAATAGTAGCTACTCGCATCACAAGCATGTGAGCAGATTGCATTTACTATCCGCACACTACGCACCGTGTGAATACAACCCAATAACCCGACCAAGATAGGGAAACGACCATGAGCAACGCAAACACCCCCACCAAGCTCGGCATTATCGGCGCAGGCGGCGTCGGCTCCGCAACCGCATACGCAGCGACCCTGCGCGGCACCGCTAACGAGATCGTCCTCTACGATATTGACGGTAAGCGCGCCGAAGCGGAGGCCCTGGATATTGCCCACGGCACCATGTTTGCCTCCGAAGCGAATGTGGTCGGCGGCGACGATATTGAGCTGCTGCGCGATTGCGACATGATCATTATTACCGCCGGTGCGCGTCAGGAGCCGGGTCAGCCTCGTCTGGCTCTGGCGGGTGCGAATGTGCGCATCCTGGAGAAGCTGCTGCCGAACCTCATGTCGGTCTCCCCGAACGCAATTTACATGCTGGTCACCAACCCCTGCGATGTGCTGACCGTGGTCGCTCAGAAGATCACCGGTCTGCCCAGCAACCGCGTGCTTTCTTCAGGTACCGTGCTGGATTCTTCGCGTTTGCGCTGGTTGATTGCGCGCAAGGCGGGTGTTTCGATGAAGAGCGTGCACGCGAATGTGGTGGGCGAGCACGGCGATTCTGAGTTCCCGGTGTGGTCGGCTGCGAATATTGGTATGGTTCCGCTGACCGAGTGGGAACAGGACGGCAAGCTGCTCTTTACCGAGCAGGTTCGCGCTGAGCTGGCTCATGAGGCTATGCGCGCCGCATACAAGGTGATTGAGGGTAAGGGGTCGACCAACTACGCGATTGGTGTCTCGGCATCCCGTATTGCCGAGGCGTTCCTGCAGGGGCAGAATGCGGTTCTGCCTGTCTCCACGATTATGGACGGCAGCCTGTACGGCCTGAAGGATGTGGCTCTGTCCCTGCCGACCATTGTGAACCGTTCGGGCATTTCTCGTGTACTTGAGGTTCCCATGAATGAGGCTGAACTGGCTCAGCTGCACGCTTCGGCTGAGGCTATTCGTGCGTCGCTAAATTCCCTGGGTTTCTAAATCTAAGGCATTAGATATATAGCAAAACGCCGCGTGTGTCTCCCGTTATACGGGATGATACACGCGGCGTTTTATATTCAGTCGGTTTATATTCAACCGCTAGCGCGAGAGGTCAGCTTAAGCCTGCGCCTTTCGGCTCAATTCACCCGGTTTGCCCAGCTCAACCGATTCTGCGCTTTCATTAATCGGTTGACTCGCTAGTTCTCGCGCCCAGAGCATCCAGAAGCCCATGAGCAGCAGGGAAGGTATATACATTGCAAGACCCACCGGGCTCTCATTGCTCAAATGCCAGAGGTAGTCGTCGGAACGATCCGCCAGGGTGTAGATACCTACAGAGTCAGCCCAACGAATCAGATCCTGAGCAATAACACCGTAACTATCCATTGCCCATATAATCGCGGGTAGCACCAGCGCGAATGCTAGTATGCCGCGTATCCTCGAAGAACGGTAGATCCACAAGGCACCCACACACGAAATCATAAAAACAGGCAGAGCCATAATGGCGTGATGGTCCCAAGAAATCGGAGAAATATATACCGGTAGCGCCGAGACAATCAGCGCCTGGGCTGCATTCTTTCCCGGATAGTGTTTATCCAGCTGATAGAGCAGATATGACATCACCGCAATGCACACCAGTACCAATAGCGGCCAGAGCGCAGATTGCACGGGGGCGGGCGTATAGGTATGAGCCACAAAACCCTTGAGGGAAATATTATTCAAAATATCCGTAAATCCCACGCGGGATGAATCCCAGAGTGCCGAGGTCCAGAAAATAACGCTTTCACTGGGCAGAAGAATAAAGCCCAAGGCAATAGTTCCCACAAAAGAAGCAATCGCCGTAACAATGGATCGCCAATCCCGGCGAATCAACCAGAGCAGCAGTACCGCCAGGGGAGTGAGCTTAATGCCGGCGGCAATACCAATGAACACGCCGCGCGGTATCTTGGATGCCGGGCGGGTTAGATCATAGAGCACGAGCGCCAGAATATAGGGGTTAATCTGGGCGTAGAAAGCACCGTGAGCCCAGGCATTACTCCACATCATTAGTGCAGCAATCAGCAGAGCCACAATGGGACCCACCTGAGCGTGCACGGGTGCGTAGCGTCGGGAGAGCTGCGCGAGCGCCTTTGAAGTTACCCAAGCGCAGTAAATACTGAGCGCATAGTACACACCAATAAAAACATAGCGCGCTAAATCATGATTAAAAAGAGCCGCCGGCGAAAAGAGAAGAGCCGCAAAGGGAGGATAGGTGAAATAGAGCCAATCCCCATTTTGGTTGAACACATAGCCGTAGCCCAGGTTGAGGCTCAGGGTGCTCATCATATCCGTGTCATAGAGGGCATGCGGATAATCAATGAAGGGATTAACCGCAGCGCCACCGGCATAGTAGACCAGGTAATCAATAAAAATCGGTCCAGTGAATAGATAGCTACCCCATGCCGAGGCGATAAAGAGCAGCAGAGAACCTAGGAGAGCCGCATAAAAGGTAGCGGGCCTTCCTTTAGAATTAGACCGACCCATACGAGAACCGTGCGTCTCGAAAGTATCCGCCCGCTTTTCCCCTAAAGCTTTAGTTTTTCCTAAAGAAATACTCAATTACAGACCCTTCACAATGCTCACAAGCTTGAGAGCCGAGTCATGCCAGGAGTAGTGGGAGGCATCCCCCAAACCCTGCAGAAAATGAGTGCAGCGCTCGGCGGGATCCTCCAGGGCGAGAATAGCCCGAACCCAGGCGGGTGCATCCTGCTCGGCAGTACCGGAAACCGGCGCAAAAGAGGCATGCGGGGCAATCTCACGGAAAATTTCAATATCGCTGAGCACCACCGGGGTGCCCGCAGCCTGACCCTCAACCACCGGCAGACCGTAGCCCTCAGCACGGGAAGCAGTCACCAGCGCATGAGCACCCTCCAGCAGAGAAGCGTATTCCTCATCGCTAGTGCCATTGTGCACCACAATATTCTCACCCAGCAGACCGGCAGACTCGAGCTCCGCATAGCGCGCATCCGGCATTTTCGACAGCAAATGCAAGCGGTATCCGGGTAGGGAACGCATAGCGTGTAGCAGAGTCTCCACATTCTTATAGGGCATGAAAGAACCCATATACACCAGGTCGCGCGGAGCCCCGGCATCCCACGCCGCCTGGCGCGCCGCATCTCGCTCCAGAGCCGTATCGGCAGAGACAATACTGCCCGGCTGAGGCGCATTGGGCACCACATGCAGGGGCTTGCGGGTCAGGCGGTGCTCACGCATGAGGCGCGCGGTGGTTTCGGAAACGGTCACCACCGCGTCGGCGCGATTGAGCAGCAGACGCTGCGGGGTGTAGGAGGTGTGGAATAGACGCCAACCACAACGCACGGGCGCGGGCAAAAAGCCCGGCGGGGTCGGGTGCGCATAGTAAATCAGATCGTGCAGGGTCAGAATCAGTTTGAACCTGCGACCCGCCGATCCGATGGTCTGCATGGGTGAGAACACCACATCCGGGGAGAACTTATTCAGCTGCAGTGCGGCGGTAGGTTCTAACGGGCCGGTGGGAGAGGAAATCTTCACATGCGGTACATTCGGCAGCATATCCAGCTGACGCTCATCGCTAATAATTTGGGTGAGTTCAATATCGCGTACAGCAGGATGTGACTCGTCTATCAACCGTGCTAACTCTGCAATCAGAGAGGCGGTATAGCGACTAATACCATCGTGAAAACCAATACGCGTATAGCGGGCATCAATAAAAAGTTTCATACTATCCTCGACTCTTCTGCACAAAGCTCAACTGATCCATAAAAGAGCGCAGCAAATAGGCTGCATAGCGCGGGGTTTCATAGTGAATCAGGTGACCCACCTCGGGAATAATATCCATGCGAGTAACATGACCCGCAGAGTGGGAACCCAGGGCAGCATACATAGCGCTCGCAGTCCCAACAGTACCCAAATCATCCTTGGCAGCCACCAGCATCTGGGTCGGCACGCTCACCTCGGGGGCGAACTCCGCGGCGGTGCGCTCAATGGAGACCTTATAGGCCTGCAGGACCGCGCGACGAGAGCTAAAAGAGCCGAAATAGGAGGCGTGCTGGCCGTTAATAAAGCGGCGCAGCTCACGATCCTTGGTGCGCATCATAAACTCGGAAGTCAGGCGAGTAACCGCCTGGGAGCGCAGCAGGGGATAGCCTAGCTCCTCCGGCAGGGCGGCACCCAGAGCATAGTAGCCCGAAGCCAGCAGGGAACCTACGCGCTGCTTACCCTTCAGGGCCGGTTCGCTAATGGGATTAATCAGGCTCAGCGCTGCCAGAGAGGTGCTAAAACGTGCGGCGTAGGCCGAGCACACAATGGAACCAAAAGAGTGACCAACCACCAGAACCTGAGAATTCCGGTATTTACTCACCTGCGCAATAAATTCATGCAGCCAGCTGGTGTAGGCGTCAATAGTGACATTACCCGGCAGGGTGTCGCTGGCACCAAAACCGGGAACATCGGGAATCATAATATGGGCGCCCGGAATTTCCTGTAGCAGGTAATGAGCAATAAGCTCCAAACCGTGGTGATCCCCACGGAAACCGTGCACTAAAACAATGGCGGGAGAATCGCTCGAAAGCCCCTGAGACTCGAAACACTTCTCAGGAAAAACCGGCAAGGATTCACCGGCACCATAATGCCAATAGGCGGTCTGCACAGCCGCAAAAGAACCCTCGTGGGCATGCCCGGGATTCACTCGCTGGGGGACTGCCTCAAGAATAGACGCCATGATACAACCTTTCGCCGGATGCGCCGGATACATATACATACGGGGCCCATGAAAATAAACGCCCGCGCTGCGCAAGACCGGGCAACACACTATTGCCGCGGGTCGCGCGAAATATACACCCTCTAGAGTACCCCGCTCAGCTGTATTTACGCTGAGAATTACGCGCCCGACCGCGACGCGCATCTCGAGTCCGTGCCTCAAGAAGTATGCACTCCTCTTTATGTATTGCCCGTGCAAACACGGTACACTGGATAGGTTACACACTGGGTGAACTCTACCCGTTCCCCAGACCGCACAGTCTAAGCAAACCGAAGGAAACCGCAGTGTCCACTGAGGAAAACAACGAGAAGGTGTACGACTTCCGCGCCATGGAAGCCAAATGGGCACCCTACTGGGAAGAAACCAAAATCTTCGAGCCCACCGGCAACGCACCCAAGGGCCGCCGCTACGTGCTGGACATGTTCCCCTACCCCTCGGGTGACCTGCACATGGGTCACGCCGAGGCATTCGCAATCGGCGATATGAACGCACGCTACTTCAAGCAGAGCGGCTACGATGTGCTGCACCCCATCGGCTGGGACTCCTTCGGTCTGCCCGCAGAAAACGCTGCGATTAAGAACGACACCCACCCCAAGGAGTGGACCTACAAGAACATCGAGACCCAGGCGCAGTCCTTCAAGCGCTACGGTATCGCTGCCGACTGGTCCCGCCGCCTGCACACCTCCGACCTGGAGTACTACAAGTGGACCCAGTGGCTCTTTGAGCAGTTCTACAAGAAGGGCCTGGCGTACCGCAAGGACTCGCCCGTGAACTGGTGCCCCAAGGACCAGACCGTGCTGGCGAATGAGCAGGTTGTCAACGGTGCCTGCGAGCGCTGTGGCACCACCGTAACCAAGAAGTCCCTGAACCAGTGGTACTTCAAGATTACTGATTATGCGCAGCAGCTGCTGGACGATATGGAGCAGTTGGAAGGCTCCTGGCCCGAGCGCGTGCTGCTCATGCAGCGCAACTGGATCGGTCGTTCCGAGGGTGCCGAGGTGCGCTTCGAAATCACCGCAACCGATACCCAGGACGCACGCTCCTTTACCGTGTTCACCACCCGCCCCGACACTCTCTTCGGCGCAACCTTTATTGTGGTCGCTGCGGACGCTGCCCTGGCGGCAGAGATTGTCACCGAGGAGCAGGCTCAGGCTCTGGCTGACTACCGCGAAGAGATTAAGGCGCTCTCCGATATCGACCGCCAGTCCTCTGATCGTGAGAAGTCCGGCGTGTTCACCGGCCGTTACGCCATTAACCCGCTGACCGGCAAGCAGATCCCGGTGTGGGCATCCGACTACGTGCTCTCCGATTACGGCACCGGCGCGATTATGGCTGTGCCCGCGCACGATCAGCGCGATATGGATTTCGCGAAGAAGTTCGATCTGCCCATCGTTCAGGTGCTCGATGTTGAGGGCGCCGAGGACCCGATCGAGACCGGTATCGCCGCTGCGGGCGACGGCACCCTGATTAACTCCGGCGAGCTGACCGGCCTGCCCAAGGCAGAAGCTATGAAGAAGGCCATTGAAATGGTCGAGGCTGCCGGCACCGGCGAAGGCAAGGTCATTTACCGTCTGCGTGACTGGCTGCTTTCCCGCCAGCGTTTCTGGGGCACCCCCATTCCCGTGATCCACTGTGAGGATTGTGGCGAGGTGCTGGTTCCCGAGGAGCAGCTGCCGGTGCTGCTGCCCGATAATCTGCGCGGTGAGCAGCTGGCTCCTAAGGGTCAGTCGCCTCTGGCTGCAGCCGATGATTGGGCGATCGTGCCCTGCCCGAATTGTGGCAAGCAGGCACGCCGCGACTCGGACACCATGGACACCTTCGTGGATTCTTCCTGGTACTTCCTGCGCTATGTTTCCCCCAACTACACCGAGGGTCCTTTCGACCCGGAGGCTATGAAGGAATGGGGCGCCGTGGACATGTACGTCGGCGGTGTTGAGCACGCAATTCTGCACCTGCTCTACGCTCGTTTCTTCACCAAGGTTGTGCGTGATTTGGGTCTGATTCAGCACGATGAGCCTTTCAAGGCTCTGATGAACCAGGGTCAGGTGCTCAACGGCGGCAAGGCAATGTCTAAGTCTCTGGGTAATGGCGTGAACCTGGGTGAGCAGCTGGACGAGTACGGTGTGGATGCGATTCGAACCACCATGATTTTCGCAGGTCCGCCCGAAGATGACGTTGACTGGGCTGACGTTTCCCCCGCGGGTGCGCAGAAGTTCCTGGCACGCGCATGGCGTGTTGCTCAGGACATCACCAGTGAACCCGGCGCAGACGCAACCGCAGGCGATCTGGAGATGCAGAAGCTCGTGGCACGCACCGTACACGAGGTCAAGCAGCTGCTGGATAACGGCAAGTTCAACGTGGTCGTCGCAAAGACCATGGAGCTGGTCAACGCAACCCGCAAGGCCATTGACTCCGGCGCGGGCGCAAACGACCCGGCTGTGCGCCAGGCAGCAGAGACCATCGCAATCCTGCTCTCCCTGTACGCACCCTACACCGCTGAGGATATGTGGCACACCCTGGGCTACGACCAGCCGGTGCTCGCAGCGGGCTTCCCCGAGGCAGACGCCGCTCTGCTGGTGGATGACACCGTCACCGCCATTGTGCAGGTTAAGGGCAAGGTCAAGGCTCGCCTGGAGGTCGCTAAGGATATTAGCGACGCCGACCTGGAGGCAGCTGCTCGCTCCAATGCAGATGTGCAGCGTGCCCTGGGCGACGCTGAGATCCGTAAGGTGATTGTGCGTGCGCCCAAGCTGGTGAACTTCGTTATCTAATCGGTTTCATGTCGATAGGTAATTGAATACCGCTCTAATATATTGACCGACGACCCCGTTGTATGAGAGTACAGCGGGGTCGTCGGTGTATTGGGCTTAGTGTTATAGCAGCGAAACTGGAAACGAGCGCCACCTCTATGTTATTGTCGCGCGGCACACTTATGAGCATCACATCCGATAGACTAAAGGGGACGGAAGGAATAATATGCGCATAGCCATTGTCACCGATAGCGCCGCAGCTATCGCCCCCGATTACGCACAGGCGGCGGAAGAACAGGGCGGGTTCGCCATTGTGCCCATGCCCGTCCGCATTAATGACGGCAGCGGCGACCGTGAACTGCTGGGTCTGAGCGCCGATGAGATCGACCGCGATATTACCATTGCCCATGTCATGGGTCATACGGTGGGCACCTCCAGCCCCGCGCCCGGCTCCTTCGCGCAGGTTTATACGCAGCTGGCGGACGAAGGATATGAGCACATTATTTCTATTCACCTCTCCGGTGCTCTGTCGGGCACGGTGGAGTCGGCGCGCGCCGCAGCCCGCCTGGTGAGCGTGCCGGTGAGCGTGGTGGATTCCCGCACGGTGGCGGGCGCCTACGGACATATTGTGTTGGCTCTGCACGAGCTGGCGGCCCAGGAAAAATATACTCCCGAGCAGCTGGTGGATTGCGCTCGCGCTATGGTTGAGCAGACGACAATTTACTTTATGATTCCTACCCTGGATGCGCTGCGTCGCGGTGGGCGTGTCTCCCCGGCGTTGGCGATGGTTGGGCAGATGTTCCGCATTCGCCCCATTGGGACGGTTACCGAGGAGGGCACACTGACCTATGTGGATCGTCCGCGCACGACTGCGCGCGCTAAGGAGCGTCTGGTGGAGTTGAGCCGCCAGGCGAGCGCCGATCATGCGAGCCTGGGCTCTTTTGCCCCGGAGCTGCTGGATACGCTGGTGCCCCATGGCCGGGTGGTGGCTATTCACCATAGTGCTACCGAGCGTGAGGCTTATGAGCTGCAGGAAGCGCTGGGTGCTATTGCTCGCGAGGCGATGTTTTCGGCTCTGCCTCCGGTGCTCAGTGCTCACGCGGGGCTGGGCGCCCTGGCTGTGGTGGTGTATTAGCCGCTGAGGGGGCGCTGTCATATTGCGGTTAGTAGCCGGAATATGACGAAATAGTGGCGTGTGCAGCCCGGTGTTATCAACCCTTAGCGGGTGATATTGTCGGGGTGCAGTCGGGCAAAACTGTGGATATGTGGCGGTTTGATAGTTTTCACCGCACTTATCCACAGTTTTGTATTTAATGCCTGCGGGGCGTTGGCTAATGAGCCTACCCTAAAGCCATGAAAGAACTACCCGATAACACAGTATTAAATGGCCTGAACTCTGAACTTTATGAGCACCCTCCGGAGTATCTGCCCGATGAACCGAGTCTCGAGAGCGCGGTACCCGAAAGTTTGCACTCTCAGAGCCCGGAGAGCCTGCGTGAGCATTCCAGCGGCTACGGTTACGAGGCTTACGATAATGATCCCACGGTACCCCTGCACGCTATAGGCACCGGTGATTCAATCCATGAATCAGCGGATACACAGAGCCAAGCGTACCCGGATGGCATGATAGATCCCGCGCTGGATGAGCCTGAAATAGATAGCGCTTCAGAGCCCGAGTCACAGCTGGATACCCAGCCGGATACTCAGATTCTGCGTGAGGATATGGGGCAGGTGCTGGCACAGCAGTTGCGCGCCCGCAGGTTGAAAGATATTCGCTCTGCCGCCCTGGATTCTGAGGAAGACTTCGATGTCGCTCTTGAGGAAGTGGAAGAGACCGAGGCGCGCTCGCGACCCGGTTCATATAGAGACGGCGTGTATAGGAATGAACCCTATAGGGCAGGGGAGAAACCCGGCACTTTGCGCCGCAAACACATTCCCGAATTCTGGGAGGACCGACCCGTCGGCAGGGGTCTGCGCTCACTGCGCTGGCGCATTAACCCGCGTGCCGTAATGGCGCTCTGTCTGCTGGGCGGGCTGATTCTGCTCTGGGCGGTGCTGGGATCCCCGCACGCCGAACCCGCCCAAACCATGCCCGTACCGGGAGCGCGCACCAGTACAGAAGCGGGCACTGAAGCCAGCGGCGGGGCGAGCGCCAGTGCCTCCGCCTCTAAAACTGCGAGTATACGCGTGCATGTTGCCGGGGCGGTGCAGGCTCCCGGGGTGTATTCTCTGCCTGCCGATGCGCGCGCTCAGGATGCGCTCATTGCTGCCGGTGGCGCCCGCGAGGAGGCAGACCTGAACAGGGTTAATCTTGCCGCTCCTTTGAGCGACGGTATGCAATTATATATTCCCGCTCAGGGGGAGGCTATTCCTGCCACTCAAACTGGTGCGCAGAATGGTTCTGCTCAGGGCGGGGCCCAGGGGCCTACATCGCAGAAAGGTGCTCAATCCCAGGCTAAGGGCGGCTCCGGCTCTCAGGGCTCATCGGGAATTCAGAATGGCAAAGTAAACCTCAATACCGCCACCCTGGAAGAGCTGCAAACCCTACCCAAAGTCGGGCCCGCGCTGGCTCAGCGCATTATTGATTGGCGCACCGAGCACGGCGGTTTCTCCAGCGTGGAGGAGCTAGACTCGGTGCCCGGCATAGGGCCTGCGACCATGAATCTGCTACGCCCGCTGGTTACGGTCTAGGGGGAGCGATGAACTACCCTCATAATTCACGCACTCGCCGAGAAAGGTACACACGTCGAGCATCGTGTATCCACGGGGAAGCTCAAACGCAAGGTGTCGAATGCACACCTGGTGACTTTTTCACTGTGGTTCTCCGGCGCGCGCTTGCGGTCAAGAACGCCCTGCTCGAGTGGACTGCTCGGGTGTATGAGTATCGCGCCCCGGAACATCGCCGTACCGTGCTGGGGCTTTTTAGCTGGGATATTCGTCTGGTGCTGCCGGTGCTGTGCCTGTGGGGATTCACAATTGCTGTGCTTCAGATACCCGTGGTGGATATTTTCCGCCCGCTGACTCTCTGGCTATCCACCGCTCTGCTGCTCTGTGCGGCCGGGCTCTATTGGGTCACCTGCGGCACACACAACGCGCGGAAACTACGAACCACAAACATAATAGAGCGCGAGTATGCGGTGCATAGCGGATATATGCCCGCCAGCCGCACCCCGATGCATAGATACGATTTTCAATCCCTGCCCGCCCGCATGCTCGCCCAGGCGATTGTAATCCTCTCCCTGATTGCTCTGCTATGCCTGGTACAGGGGCTCAGTATGGTTGCCCGCGGGGTGGATGATAGTCGCCTGGCGCTGCGCCAGCTGGAGGGAGTTTCTGCGCGTATGGGCGGCACGGTTGAAGAAATACGTGCCGTGGATTCCCGCACCGAGCAGCTTTTTATTCATCTGGATAGTGTTCAATATCGGGATAAAAAAGCGCCCCTTAATGAGCAGATTTCTCTCTTTAGACGCTCGGAACAGGGCGCCTCTACCACGCCTCAGGGCGCAGGACAGAATACAGCCCAAAAGCTGGCGGGAGGATCACGCCGAGCCACCGCCTCCTCAGTCAGTGTGGTGACCGGTATGCGCATTATTGCCCTGGGCATCGTGCAATCGCGCGGCGGTTCTTTTAGTCTTAGCTCTGCAACCATCTACCCGGCACCCGGGCAAGCAAATACCCAAGAATCGGCGGTATCACGGCTGAAAAACCAGCTGCGATCCCACGCCGCGCCCCTGGTCGGATCCGATGAAACCGCGCTGATTCTGGGCACCGCCTACGGGGATGACTCCACTATGCTGCGCAGCACCCGTGATAGTTATAAACTCAGCGGGCTCAGCCATCTGACCGCCGTATCGGGTGCCAATATTGCCCTGGTGTTTATGCTCGCCTATAGAGCCGGGCTGAGAGTACGACTGCCGCGCGCAGCTCTGATCGGTGCCGGTGTTGTCGGGGTTGGGCTATACACTGTTCTACTTGGCGCTGAAGGTTCGGTGATTCGCGCCGTCGCTATGGGTCTGCTGGGTGCGCTCGCCATGCTGCGCGGCACCGGCAGGCATGCCCTGGCGATCCTGAGCACCGGTATTATGGTGTGTCTGTACTACCAGCCGAGCCTGGCACTCAATATAGGCTTCGGGCTTTCTGTCTGTGCTACCGCCTCGCTGATGATTGTGGCTCCGCCGCTGACCCGATTACTTCAGGCGGCGCTACCGCTCACCCTAGCTCAGATGATTGCCGCCTGCACCTGCGCCGGGCTGTGGTGCGCCCCCATTCTTACCGGTCTATCGGGCAATATTCCGCTGTACACCATTCCGGCGAATCTGCTCGCTCAGCCCCTGGCTGCACTGACTCTGTGTGCCGGTTTGCTGGCGCTGCTTGCGTGGGCTACCGGGCTTGGGTTCCTCAGCGATATGTTCCTGCACCTTGGCGCCCTGCCCGCCCGTGCTCTGGAGGCAGTGGCAACCGCCTGCGCTCGCGCTCCGGGTAATCCTCTGGTTCTGGAGTCTTCACCCGGATCTATCGCGCTGGTTGCGTGCGCGGTGGTACTGGTTTCGGCGGCGATCTGGGTGGGGGAGTGGTGCCTCTTTAGGCGCATGTACTATGCCCGGGAGCATAGAGAACCGCAGCGCCTCCTCCCTGATAATGACAGTATCGAAGAGCACCCTCACGCACCCCAAGCCCGCAAGAGTCCCGTATGATTAAAAGGCACTAAAAGAAAGGTACGAGCATGGCACAGCGAAACTCATCCTACCGCGCTAAAAATGCGGGCATTGACACCGCCTGGCGCACGGTCAACCCCGGCCCCATTGTCATGCTCTACGGCCCGGAAGAGTACTTCGCATCCCGCGCCCGCACGCGCCTGCGCCAGCTCTTCGGGCAGCATTTTGGCGACTACGACTATGTGCAGCTTAACGCCGCCTCCTATACGCGCGGTGAGCTGCTGATGAACGCCAGCCCCTCACTATTCGGGTCGGCAAAAATCATTAGCGTGGATAACGCCGGGAGTATGAGCGATGATTTCCTGGAAGATATGCTCAGCTACGCCGCCGCACCCGAGTCGGATATTATGGTCATTATTCAGCACTCCGGCGGTAACCGCGGTAAGAAACTGATTGACCTGGTGCGCTCACGCTTTACCCTGATTTCCTGCAAGGCACTCAAAAACGATCGTGAAAAAACCGAGTTCATTGTGCAGGAATTTCACGCCGCGGACCGTCGCATTACTCAGGGCGCGGTGCAGCTGCTGGCGGTGGCGACCGCCGACACTGCTGAGCTTGCCAGTGCTTGCGCGCAGCTTATGGCGGATATTCCCGGTGAGATTACCGAAGAGGGCGTGAACCGCTACTATGGCGGCCGCACCGAGGTGAATGCTTTCCGTGTTGCCGATGCCGCTATTGCCGGTCAGGCGGCACAGGCTCTGCGCCTGCTGCGCCACTCCCTGGCAACCGGCACCGAGCCGATTCCGCTGTTGGGTGCGCTGGCTATGCGTATCCGTAATATTGCGCGCGTGTACGGTGTACGTGGTTCGGGTGCTGAGCTGGCATCTTCGACCGGTATGGCGCCCTGGCAGGTGGATCAGGCTAAGCGTGAGGGGCGTCGTTTTAGTGCCGAGCAGTTGGCGGCTATTATTTCTAATCTTGCCGATGCGGACGCCCAGCTTAAGGGTGAAGGTGCCGACCCGGTGTACGCCCTGGAGCGTGCCGTGCTGGCTATTGCTGTGCCCGGTCGCGACTAACCGGCTCACAAGCACTATCCGGGCAAAGGTACAATTATTCTCATGTTTGAAGCTCTTAAAAAGTTTTTCATTGCCCTGCTACCCTTCCTACAGAAGGCAGCAGAGGAAGCGCTGGATAATGCCGGCGCGAACTCCCAGCACTCCGAGCAGTTCCAGCAGGAAGAATCCCGCAAGGATCAGCAGAGTAACCAGCCCCGCGCAAAGAGTAGCGCACCCAAGCCGGCAGCCCCGAAGCCCGCAGCAAGCGCCTCCTCTAGCAGTGCAGATAGCAGCGGCTACCCGGGGGATTACCGCGGCTCGATCGATTTCGAATACTCCCCGAGCATGGACGGCGACGCCGACCCGGGCGAGGTTGTCTGGACCTGGGTGCCCTTCGAGGAGGACCACTCTCAGGGTAAGGACCGCCCGGTGATTCTGGTCGGTCGTGACGGTGAGTACCTGCTGGCGCTTATGATGACCAGCAAGGACCACAATAACCGCGACCACGCCGATAGCAACTACCTGGATATTGGTTCCGGCCCGTGGGATCCGCAGGGTCGCGCCTCCGAGGTGAAGCTCAACCGTGTGATTCGTGTAATCCCGTCTCAGATGCGCCGTGAGGGTTCGATTATGCCGCAGGAAACCTTCCGCGTGATTGAGCGCGCATATACTCGACTGCACGGCTAGTTTCTGCTAGAATTTGTGGTTGAGTGTCTGATGGTCATCAGGCACTGCTGGACGGTTGCCATAGGCATCCCCACGCCGCTCAGTCGATGATCGTCCAGCGTCGCCCTCACCGACCAATAAAGACAAACAGAAAGTTTAATTGTGGCTAACATTAAGTCCCAGAAGAAGCGCATCCTCACCAACGAGAAGGCTCGCCTGCGTAACAACGCAGTCAAGTCCGAGCTGAAGACCTACGTACGTAAGGTCAAGAAGGCTGTTGAGGCTCAGGAGCAGGAAGCAGCTGTTGAGGCACTGCGTTTGGCTAACCGTAAGTTCGACAAGGCTGTTACCAAGGGTGTTCTGCACAAGAAGACCGCTGCTAACAAGAAGTCCGGTCTGGCTGCACTGGTTAACAAGGCTTTCTAATGTAGCGCCGGTTACCGGCTTTACAATTAAGTGAGGAAATCCCCCGTCGTATCTCTAAACGACGGGGGATTTTCATATGCTCATGTGGGTACTCGGTTGGGCTTCGCGTGGTTGGGTGTATTTGGACGCACAGTCGGCTGGTGCTGCTCGGCAGTGGCATGGTGATTGTGATTGTCAGATTGTGCCGGCGTGGGGTAAGAAAACTCCGAAGATTGCAGAGTATGATCCTGCGGCGTTGTATGCGCAGTATGAGGCGGCGCGTGATGCTGTGATTGCTCGTAAGCAGGGTAAGGTGGCATATTCGCCGTCGGATGCGGAGATTGCGTCTCAGATGAAGAAGGATTTGAATTTGGAGCCTGAGACTTTCAGTATTCCTGAGCATGTGCGGGCTTTGTGGCCGTCTGAGTTGGCTCCGTTGCGTTCTAAGAAGTGGTTGCATATTCTAAAGCGCCATGGTGATAACGGGACAGGGCACACGCAATTTACTGGCTTGTCTCCTGATGAGATTGCAGAGATTCTTCTGTACGCTGTGAAAAATAGCGAAGAAGTAATAGAAGAAAGCAAACACCAATACTCATGCGACGCATTAGTGCCTTGGTACGGGAAGGTACGTGTTGGAATGCGTCAATCGCGGGCATCGGAAGAATCTGGTAAATTGGAAGTTGTATCGATGTTCCCGATTAAGAGGTAATGATGGATATAGAAGAAAAGGCACATATCCTTTCATATTATTTGCTTGATTTGCCTATTTCTGAAGGAGCTCGTAAGACTGCTCTGCGGTATTTGGAAGGTGACGAATGGGAAGAGGCTATGGTTGCTCCTGTTTGGTCACTAGCAGAGCAAGGGATACATATGCCTGCTGAGGTGTCAGAAGTACTAGATTTTGAGTATTTCGATGATGAGGAAGCGAAGTTGATTCGTCAGTTCGCTACTGAAGACTTCGATTACCAAGAGCATCTAGACCTCCTAGAGCGTTAGATGTAT
The DNA here is from genome assembly GCF_030540545.1 of Rothia sp. (in: high G+C Gram-positive bacteria). GTDB lineage: Bacteria > Actinomycetota > Actinomycetes > Actinomycetales > Micrococcaceae > Rothia. The sequence continues at coordinate 15,677 of NZ_JAUNVZ010000005.1, forward strand.
AGAGACAGAAGCCCTGTGCACGGTGTGCGTGTGCAGGGCTTTGCCGTACCCCTTTTTTGTGAGTTTTCCACTGTACGGGCGGTGGTGAAATGCCCGGTGTTTATCCATTGACGAAACCCCACGAGTGTATGTGCTGGTGGGGTTTTGGTGTACCCCCCTTTGGAGGTTTGTATGAGTGAAGAGAACAGCAACAGCACTGAGAGCGCTGCGGTTGAAAGCGTCCAGGAAGGCGTAGAAACGCCCACTGAGCCCACTAACGGCTTTGAGCCTATTACCCAGCCAGGCGCAGCTCAATAAGGTACTCAATGCTCGTTTGGCGCGTGAGCGCGCGAAGTACTCCGACTATGCTCAGCTCAAGGAGCGTGTGGCTGGTTGGGACAAGCTCGTTGAGCGTGCAGAGAGTGCAGAAGCTCGTTTGAGCGCTGTGGAGCATGAGAACCAGATGCGTGCTTGGCGTGCTGAAGCCGCTACCGAGTACGGTGTGCCCGCAGTCGCCGCCTGATGCTCCGAGGGAGCCGTCTAGCGTCTCTGAGGTTAGGGATTTCCCCTTTGAGTAGATGCACAAGAGTAGTGCCCCTGGGCATGTCGTAATGACACGCTCGGGGGCACTACTTTTTATGCCTTGGGGCGGGTGCTCATCCAGCTAAATAGTGAGCTCGCTGCACCCAGGAGTGCAGCAGAGCTCAGAAGGTATATAGAAAGCGGGTGAGGCATAAAGAGCCCGATTGCAAGACACAGGATAGAGATGAAGCAAAGCACGAGCCCTATCTGACGTTGCACGGTTATTCTCCTATACTAGAGAGTGAGGGCGGGTCGCCCTGGGTAATAAGCCTATCCAGGACGACCATGCCTTCTTTACTTTTTCCTTGCCTTGTATGCATACCATGCGCTTACAATGCCGGCTACTGCATCTACCCACGCGGGGATAATGGCAAGAATTTCAGTAAGAGACATTAAAATAATGTGTCCACCATGAGGCTACATTGACGGTGCGGTGCAGGATTTAGGCGCTCGGAGACTTCTTTTGAGCGCGGCTGTGCAGGAACAACAGTACCGCTGCGCAGGTGCTAAAGAGCATGCTGACGGTGGTTAGCCATTCCAACCCGGTCGCAAAACGGGTGACGAGCAGGGCAAAAGCTAGGGCAATGAACACGAGTGCCGTGTGGCGCATAGTGTAATCCTTTCGGTACGGGTGTATTGGGGGAGAAGCTTGAGGTGCTTAGGATATAGTGAAGCGTTTGGAGATTATAAAAGGTCTTCGTTGGGTTCTGCTTTGGTGGTGGGTTCCACTTCGAGGGTCTTCTTAATATTCTTAGATCCCTTGGGGCGACCGCGGCTAAAGCCCTTATTCCATTCTTCTAGGGTGGCGGGCAGCCATGCCTGTTTACCCTCTATGGATTCGAAGTCAGCCGGAGGCATCTCTCCACGATGATAGAATGCCTGGCGGGTCATGCCGAGGAAGCGTGCCGCCTCTCGCTTACCAATAATAATCTTTTCCACATAGACAATAATATCATGTGTCGGTTTACCGGGCGTGTCTCTGCTGCTGATGTGCCTGGGTTTGTGTTGTCTGAGGGGAACAAACGTCATATCTGGGACGGGGAAGAAAACCGAAAAGCAGGTGGCCACAAATCAGGGCGGGGGAATGAAAACAAGAGTGAATTTCCTGAGACCTGGAGCCGTACAAAAGCTTTAGACGCAGTACAAGAGACGTTCAATAACCCAGATTTTGTGCGTGAGGTAAACGGCTTTATGGAATATTTGAAGCTGGTGGACGATGTGCTTATCAAGGGTAGGCTGCAGAAGTCAGAGCGGGGTGAGTGGCAGTTTCACTCAGCGTATCCTGAGCAGGGTAGAGGGGTGTATGGTAATCTGGAGAGAGATGGAGCATATGCTAGGGTTCCTTTAATCAAGATGAAAGGAGAGGGGTGGCAGAATGTATATCGTGAGTGACCTTGAGGGCGACCATGGTATGAACTATATTAATCAGCTGGTAGATAGCATTACGGATACTGAGTACCCTGGCTTGATTCTTGATGATGAAGGTCCGTATGAGCTTCTGACTTGTGATTTGCCAATTTTGGCTAAGAATCCGTCTATTCCGTTGGATGCAGAGGCGTTTGTTGATTTTGCTGTATCTGTTCGTCTTGATTGGGAAGACGAAGAAGAACGCACAATGACCGATAGTATTCGGGAGATTAATAAGCGTCCTGATGTTGCGGCTGTCTATAAGGAGTGGGAGATCCCTCCTGTTGAGAGTAACGAGTCCTATGTATGGCTGGATAAAGTATACGGTCGCCCTCCTCGTGTTCTGGGCAATGACCGCTATGCTGGATAAGCTTAGATAACTGAATATTGTTACGTAAGAGAAAGCACCCTGCCCCGGGTTTTCGGGGTGAGGGTGCTTTTGTGTACCCGAAAAGGTCGGAGGAACACATGAGTGTAAAAGACGAAACTACCCCCACCAGCACTACTGCTGAGGATAAGAAGCAGGTCTTGAGCGAAGTGCAGGAAGAAGAAACCAAGGCACCCTGGGAAGAGAACGGTGAAGAGTTCAGCCCCGAGCGCGCTTGGAAGCTTATTCAGGGGCTGCGTGCTGATAATGCGAAGCTGAAGGAACGCCTAGGCGCTTGCTGAAAAGCCTGCGCTAAAAGACCAGATAGTAATGCCCCGGCTACCTAGGTAACCGGGGCATTGATGCTATATTCTTCGGGCGATCTTAAACTTATCGTCGAACAGTGGTAGCAGTGGTAACAACCGGGGCAGGAACAACACCGGCGGTCGGGGCAACAGCACCACCGGGGTTCAGACCGTTGGCTGCGGGAGTACTCGCCGCAGGAGCCGGTGCGCTCGCAGAAGCACTTGCCGAAGCGGAAGGCTTTGCCGACTCGCTCGGGCTGGGCGAGGGTGCCGGGGGCTCCTCCGCCTTCTTATATTCTTCTTCCTTCGCCGCCTCATAGTAGTCATTGAGGGTTACGGTCACCAGGCCTCGCTCATCCAGTAGCGCCTTCAGATCATCCAGCAGGGGAATAATCGTGGTGTAGTTCAGGTGGCCCAGAGCAATCGCCTGCGCGCGCAGGTACTGGTTCGAGCGCATATCAATCACACGCGGGGAGGTGCGGTATTCATCGCCCAGGGTACCGTTCCACAGCACCGGGCGTGTAAAACCTGCGTACCCGGCCCACTTGAGCACATCAGCACTATAGCGGCCAAAGGGCGGGCGGAAATAAGGTTTGGAGGACACACCGAAGAGCTCCTTAATGGCCTCTTCATTCTGGGTTAGTTCCTTCATCACTCCGGCCTTGTCCAGGGTCAGTAGATCCGGGTGGTTATAGGTGTGGTTCGCAATCTGAATCTGACCGGAGTCCACCAGCGGTTTGAGCAGATCAATATTCTGCTTAAAAGAGGTGTAGGAGGCATTAATAAAGAAGGTCAGGCGCGTGCCGGTGCGCTTGGCGAACTCACAATAGGCGCGCACGCACTCGGGGCTGGCACCGTCATCCACGGTCCATGCAACATAGTTACCCTCACCGGGCAGAGTGTAGTGAATGGTGCCGGGCCAGGGGGTGCGCTTAGTAATGGGGTTGCGGCTGACCGGAATTTTGCTCGGGGTGGCGCTTGCCGAGGGGGCAACACTCGCGCTCGCCGAGGCGCTGGCACTTCCCGTCACGCTCGCACTGGCGCTACTTTCTGCGGTATTGGCATTACTCGATGAGCAGGCGGCAAGAAGTAGCGGCAGGGAGCCGATTAGCAGGGTGCGTCGGCTCAGATCCTGAGGGGTCAGGGGGTTGGTCATAGGAAAGTCCTTCTCGGTGCACGGATGGGACCTTTCCATCATACTGGTTCGAACCCTTGTAACCGTTATATGACGTCACGATAATCGGGTAGATGTGAGCAAAACACCCCGCAGATAGACAGTACCCATTTTTTCGCGTGAGTTTGAGCGCCCCCAGCCTTAAAAACCGCCACATTCGGGCGAAACTATGGGAAGATAGAAGGTATGGAAACTTTAGGCGCGCAGGACATCCGCACGGCGGTCACCGAAGTAGCCGACGAGGCGGTCAACCTCGGCTACCGCGTGGGCTCAGCTATTCACCGCTGGCGTATTCGCCGTGCCGAGGCGCGCGACGCCGAACCGATTATTGTGCCCTCTGAAGGCTACGGTTCGGTTGCTACCGACGATAATCCCGGCTGGGTGCGCATTATTGGTCGCGCCCTGTATAAAAACGATGTGCTCGAAAGCCTGCTGCAGGTGGTCGAAGGCACCCAAGACACCGCGAACCCCATGCGCGGCTGGCGTGCCTTTACCTCCGTGGCAATGTCCGCCGCTCCGGTCACCATTGTGATCGCCGGTAAAACCTACGAATACTACACTGATGCCGGCGGCGTGCTGGACGTCAAACTCGATATTGACCTGCCCGCCGGCATGCACGAAGTGGTCATGTATGTGCCCGGCGGCCGTGCGGTTGCCACCAGCGTGTACGTGGTGCCGCAGGAGCAGCGCATTGGCGTGATTTGCGATGTGGATGACACGGTCATGGTGACCATGCTGCCTCGCCCGCTACTTGCCGCTTGGAACTCTTTTGTACTCAATGAGCATGCGCGTATCCCCACCCCGGGCATGTCGGTGCTCATGGATCGTATTCAGCGCGCGCACCCGCAGGCGCCCTTTATGTACCTGTCGACGGGCGCCTGGAATATTACCCCGACTCTGCGCCGTTTTTTGACCCGTAATGGTTATCCGCGCGGTACTTTCCTGCTGACTGATTGGGGTCCGACTCCGGATCGTTGGTTCCGTTCGGGTCGCAAGCATAAGGTGGAGTCGCTCAAGCGCTTGGCTGCTGAGTTCCCGCAGATGCGCTGGATTATGATTGGTGATGACGGTCAGCACGACCCGGAGATTTATAACGGTTTTGCTTTGCGCTACCCGCAGAACACGGCGGCTGTGGTTATTCGTAATCTGACGGTGGGTGAGAGCGTGCTTTCTGATCCTACGCGCCGCTGGGGCGATAAGCGCGCTAAGCAGCTGACCGGCTCCGAGTGGTGGGTTGAGGCTAATGATGGCGATACGCTCAGCCGTGCCTTGCGTGAGCGTGGTCTGCTGGACTACTAGCGGGGGCTCTGTCGTATATATAGGGAAGCCGGGTGTGCATCTGCATGTTAAGGATGCGCACCCGGCTTTGCTGTATCTGCGCCTGTATCTGCGGCTATTTAGTCCACTCAGCCTCTGCCGGTTGACTGCCTCTAAAGCGCTGGGAAGGCGGATCGCAGCCTGTGGAGACCACAGGGTATTATCCCTAGTGAGAGCATCTTAATGTGGGTTTTGGGGATTGGCGGCCGGTTAACCACATTAAGGGCGCGACACTCCCGCGATACGCAGGACGGTAAATTTTTCGTGCATCTGAATCGAACGGGGCTTAAATGTGCCCTGCACCTCCCGCCGGGTAGAAATTTTTCCGTTTGATGCGGTGGCGACCTCTGAAATGTCTGCCGCCTCCCGCGCCATTCCGGGCGAGTACACTCCCGCTCTTAAAATCAAGCTCCGCGGTGCTTTTCGAACTGATTTAAATCTCACAGTGCAAGCTCTGCAACCAGTAGCGAACACGGGCGGGGGAGTTAAGCATCAAGCCTATTTGTCAAACAGTGGAACCCACCTGTGGATTAAGCCCGCCCCTTCGCCGGAATTCCGCCTATCTGGGCTGTGGATTAAATGCGTGAGTGCCCTTAACAGAGTGGGTCTATGTGGGTTTTGTTCGACTCGCATGCCTGTTTCACCACATCATCTAGTGGTTAGAAAAATCGCCACCACTAGATGTAGTATTAGTAAGGCGGAAGCGCACTAGACGCTTTTCGCCGCACAAGGATCATTCACAATACGCCCTACCGGGCGCGAAAACGCCCCTACAGGCATTACGAGGAGAAACTACGATGGCAGTTACGGTGTACACCAAGCCGCAGTGCGTACAGTGCAATATGACTTACCGCGCGCTGGACGCTAAGGGTATCGAATACACCACGGTTGACGTCACCCAGGATGCACAGGCACTGGAAATGGTTCAGTCCCTGGGCTACATGCAGGCACCGGTTGTTGTCGCCGGTGACGAGCACTGGAGCGGTTTCCAGCCCGATAAGATTAACGCCCTCGCAGCGTAACCCGGTAGAGCCCGGAAAGAGAGAACACAAGGAGTAAACGTGAGCACCGCACCCGGTACCACATCCGCCACGGACGAAAACGCGCAGATTCGCCAGATTATCCTGGACGCACGCGACGCGACCGTGAGCCGAGCGACCGTCAGCGATGACTCGCCCCTGGTGGTATATTTCTCCTCCATTTCGGGCAACACTCACAAATTCGTGCAGAAGCTGCGCGCACGCCTAGTGCGCCTGCCCCTGCACACCAAAGAGGAATCCCCGACGGTCACCGAGCCTTTCGTGCTGATTGTGCCCACCTACGGCAAGCCGGACGGCGCGGGCAATGTGCCTCCGCAGGTCGTGAAGTTCCTAAATAACCCCGAAAACCGCGCTCAGCTGCGCGGAGTGATCGGGGCGGGCAATACGAACTTCGGTCCGCTCTTTGGAATTGCCGCCGACATCGTCTCCCGCAAGTGCGATGTCCCGGTGCTCTTCAAATTCGAGTTGATGGGCACCCCCGCAGATGTTGAAAAAGTAAACGAAGGATTGGAAGAATTTTGGACGCAAAACTCCCTTCAGCGCTAGAAACCCTGGGTGCTAGCGCCAAGAAGCTGCCCGAAAAGTTTCAGGGGCTGAGCTACCACGAGCTGAACGCACTGCTGAACCTGTACGATGAGAACGGCAAGATTCAGTTTGACGCGGACCGTGAGGCTGCGCGCCAGTACTTCCTGCAGCACGTAAACAACAACACCGTGTTCTTCCACGATCTGGAAGAGAAGATTGAGTACCTGATCGAGAACCAGTACTACGAGTCTGAGCTTTTCGAGAAGTACTCCTTCTCCTTCGTGAAGTCCCTGTTCAAGCGTGCCTACGCCGTGAAGTTCCGCTTCCCGACCTTCCTGGGCGCCTTCAAGTTCTACACCTCCTACGCACTGAAGACCTTCGACGGTCAGCGTTTCCTGGAGCGCTTCGAGGACCGCGTGTGCATGGTGGCTCTGCTGCTGGCAGAGGGCAATGAGGAACTGGCTGAGTCCATTGTGGACGAGATCATTTCCGGTCGTTTCCAGCCGGCAACCCCCACCTTCCTGAACGCGGGCAAGAAGCAGCGCGGCGAGCTGGTCTCCTGCTTCCTGCTGCGCATTGAAGACAATATGGAGTCCATTGGCCGCTCCATTAACTCCGCACTGCAGCTGTCCAAGCGCGGCGGTGGCGTGGCATTTGCCCTGACCAACCTGCGCGAGGCGGGCGCGCCCATTAAGAAGATTGAAAACCAGTCTTCGGGCGTTATCCCCGTGATGAAGCTGCTGGAAGACTCCTTCTCCTACGCAAACCAGCTGGGTGCTCGTCAGGGTGCCGGTGCCGTGTACCTGCACGCACACCACCCCGATATTTACGCCTTCCTGGACACCAAGCGAGAAAACGCTGATGAGAAGGTCCGCATTAAGACCCTCTCCCTGGGTGTTGTGATCCCCGATATCACCTTCGAGCTGGCGAAGAAGAACGAGGATATGTACCTCTTCTCGCCCTACGATGTTGAGCGTGTCTACGGCGTACCCTTCTCGGATATTAACGTTTCCGAGAAGTACTACGAGATGGTTGACGATGCCCGCATCCGCAAGACCAAGATCAACGCGCGTGAGTTCTTCCAGACCATCGCTGAGGTTCAGTTCGAGTCCGGTTACCCCTACGTGATGTTTGAGGACACCGTGAACCGCGCGAACCCGATCGAGGGCAAGATCATTATGTCTAACCTCTGCTCGGAGATTCTGCAGGTTTCCCAGCCCTCCAAGTACCACGCGGATATTAACTACGAAGAGGTCGGTAAGGATATTTCCTGCAACCTCGGTTCGCTCAACATTGCGCTGACCATGGACGGCGAGGACCTGGGCAAGACCGTGGAAACCGCGATCCGCTCCCTGACCTCCGTGTCGGATCAGTCCGATATTCGCTCCGTGCCCTCCATTGAGCGCGGTAACTCCATGAGCCACGCTGTGGGTCTGGGTCAGATGAACCTGCACGGTTACCTGGCTCGCGAGCACGTGTACTACGGTTCTGAAGAGGCACTGGACTTTACCAATATCTACTTCTACACCGTGACCTACCACGCGATTCGCGCCTCCATGCTGCTGGCTAAGGAACGCGGCGAGCGCTTCGTGAACTTCGAAAACTCCAAGTACGCATCCGGCGAGTTCTTCGCTAAGTACATCGAGAAGGAGTGGGCTCCGGAGACCGAGCGCGTGCGTGAAATGTTCGCTAAGCACCACATCCCCACCCGTGAGGATTGGATTCAGCTGGCTGCAGATGTTGCGCAGTACGGTATGTACAACCAGAACCTGCAGGCTGTGCCTCCGACCGGTTCCATCTCGTACATCAACGGTTCGACCTCCTCGATTCACCCGATCGCTTCCAAGATCGAGATCCGCAAGGAAGGTAAGCTGGGTCGCGTATACTACCCGGCACCCTTCATGGATAACGATAACCTGGAGTACTACCAGGACTCTTACGAGATCGGTTACGAGAAGATTATCGACACCTACGCCGTGGCTACTCAGCACGTGGATCAGGGTCTGTCGCTGACTCTGTTCTTCCACGATACTGCGACCACTCGCGATATTAACCGTGCCCAGATTTACGCATGGCGTAAGGGTATTAAGACCATCTACTACATTCGTTTGCGTCAGATGGCTCTTGAGGGCACCGAGGTCGAAGGTTGCGTCTCCTGCATGCTCTAAGCATGTAATCTTACGCTAATGTGTTCGCCGGGTGCGGGCGTGGAACCCCACCCCGTGCCCGGCGTTTGCGCATCATGCTCTATGATGGATAAGGATTATCGTCGCGTGTTTCGCGCGGCTGCTTTGGCGCCCGTTTCTCACCTCGGGCGTGCACACACTAAGGACTAGGCAATGAGTGAAAAAGTAAAGCTCGTCAACCACGTTGAGGCTATCAACTGGAACCGTATTGAAGACGAAAAGGACCTTGAGGTTTGGGAGCGTCTGACCGCTAACTTCTGGCTGCCTGAGAAGGTGCCGCTGAGCAATGATGTGCCCTCCTGGAAGACCCTGACCGAGGAAGAGAAGCAGCTGACCATGCGCGTCTTCACCGGTCTGACCCTGCTGGACACCATTCAGGGTACCGTGGGTGCTGTCTCCCTGCTGCCGGACGCCGTGACCGCGCACGAAGAGGCTGTGTACACCAATATTGCGTTCATGGAGTCTGTGCACGCAAAGTCGTACTCCTCGATCTTCTCGACCCTTGCCTCCACCAAGGAAATTGACGAGGTGTTCCGCTGGTCCGCTGAGAACGAGTACCTGCAGAAGAAGGCGCAGATCGTTCTGTCCTACTACACCGGTGATGACCCGCTGAAGAAGAAGGTTGCCTCCACCCTGCTGGAGTCCTTCCTGTTCTATTCGGGCTTCTACCTGCCCATGTACTGGTCTTCGCGTGCGAAGCTGACGAACACCGCTGACCTGATTCGCCTGATTATTCGCGATGAGGCTGTGCACGGCTACTACATTGGTTACAAGTTCCAGCGCGCCCTGGAGAAGGAGACCCCGGAGCGTCAGGCGGAGCTGAAGGATTACACCTTCAACCTGCTGTACGAACTCTACGAGAACGAAGTTGCGTACACTCACTCCCTCTATGACGGTGTTGGTTTGAGCGAGGACGTGAAGAAGTTCTTGCACTACAACGCAAATAAGGCTCTGATGAACCTGGGCTATGAGGCGATGTTCCCGGCGAGCGTGACTAATGTGTCCCCGGCGATCCTTTCGGCTCTGTCCCCGAACTCCGATGAGAACCACGACTTCTTCTCCGGTTCCGGCTCTTCCTATGTGATTGGTAAGGCTGTGAACACCGAGGATGAGGACTGGGATTTCTAAGCCAGTATTTCTAAGCCAGTGACTCTAGGCTAAGCATATATGCCCCGGTACTCCGCAGGGAGTGCCGGGGCTGTGCTGTACCCGGAATATCTAAAGCGATAAGCCGCGCCTGAGAACCGGTATATCAAGAAATGTTTATACTTTCAGCTGAAAAGCCTAGCCGGGCGCGCATCCACCCCCTAAGCTAAGAGAGATAGCACAGATGAAAGGACAGACATGCGCGCTGTATTTATGAACGCTCCCGGCGAAGTCACCGTTGAAGAGGTCGCCCGCCCGGAGATCAAAGAAAGCACCGACGCGATCATTAAGCTTGCCGCCACCTGCATTTGCGGCTCTGACCTGTGGCCCTACCGCGGCCTGCAGCCGGTGCAGCACCACTCGGGTATGGGCCACGAGTATATCGGCGAGGTTGTAGAAATCGGCTCCGATGTTAAGAGCGTACAGCCCGGTGATTTTGTGGTCGGTTCCTTCTGCATTTCCTGCGGCGAATGCGAAACCTGCCGCTCCGGCTACCCCTCCCGTTGCGAGCGCGCAACCTTCGTGGGCGCGGGCAATGAGACCGGCACCCAGGCGGAATACGCGCGTATTGCTTGGGCTGACGGCACCCTGGTCAAGACCCCCGCACAGCCCACCGAAGAGCAGCTGCCTCATCTGCTGGCTGCCTCGGATGTGCTCGGTACCGGCTGGTACGCAGCTGACGCTGCGGGCGCAGCACCGGGTAAGTCCATTGTGGTCGTCGGTGACGGCGCGGTTGGTCTGGGTGCCGTGATCGGCGCTAAGCAGCTGGGCGCGGAGAAGATTATTGTTATGTCTCGTAACCCGGAGCGTCAGGCGCTGGCTCGCGAGTTTGGTGCAACCCATATTGTGGCTGAGCGCGGCGAAGAGGGCATCGCTAAGGTGCTCGAGCTGACCGATGGCAAGGGCGCGGACGGTGTTGCCGAGGCAGTGGGCACTCAGCAGTCCTTCGACCAGGCGCTCGGTTGCGTGCGCCCGGCGGGTCGTATTGGTTCGGTGGGTGTGCCTCACGGTGTGAGCGTTGATTTGGGTGCGCTCTTTGGCAAGCAGGTTCGTTTGGAGGGTGGCCCGGCTCCGGTACGCCGCTACCTGCCTAAGCTCATTGAGCTGATTTACGCCGGTGAGATTGCGCCGGGTAAGGTCTTCGATAAGGTTCTGCCCATTGAGCAGGCTGCCGAGGGTTATAAGGCAATGGATGAGCGTGTGGCTACCAAGGTCATGTTGACCTTCTAAGAGGTTACCTTCTAGTAGGGCACCAGAGTCAAGAACCTATGGGGGAGTAAGCCCCTATAACCCCTATAGAATACAAATCACGCGGGCGGTACAGCATATACCGCCCGCGTGATTCTTTGTGATTCTTTTGCTCTCCGGCATAGGCTGGATGTACATCAGGGCAGAGTTCAGAGCACAGTTCCCGGTATAGATTCCAGCCCAGAAACCGGCGCTAAACCAGTAGCACCTGAAAAGACAAGAGTTTTCTCAAAAACCGTAAAATATTCCCAAAGGGCGTGTAATGCGTGAGCTAACCCATAGTCACAGGATAGACTGAGAGAGGAATTATCGGCACAACCTGAAAAGGACAATGATGACCAAGCCTTTCCCCTCCGATTTGGAAATCGCCCAGGCAGCAACCCTGGAACCGATCGCGCAGATTGCCGCGCAGAACGGTATTGACCAGGAGCGCCTCGAGCCCTACGGCAAGTACGTCGCTAAGGTGCTGCTGGACGAAAACACCAACGCCGAAACCGCTGCCAAGCGCGGCTCCAAGTACATTGTGGTCACCGCCGTGACCCCCACCCCGCTGGGCGAGGGCAAGACCGCAACCTCCGTCTCCTTGGCTCAGGGCTTCGCTCAGATTGGCAAGAAGGCAACCCTGGCACTGCGCCAGCCCGCTATGGGCCCGACTTTCGGCATTAAGGGTGGCGCTGCCGGTGGCGGCTACTCCCAGATTGTGCCCATGGAGAAGCTGAACCTGCACCTGACCGGCGACTTCCACGCCGTCACCGCAGCGCACAACCTGCTGGCGGCAATGATCGATAACCACCTGCACCACGGCAATGAGCTGCGCATTGACCCGCGCGCTATTGAGTGGCGCCGCGTGATCGACATTAACGACCGCTCCCTGCGCAATATTGTGATTGGTCTGGGCGAGCGCATGGACGGCGTGGTGCGCGAAACCGGTTTCGATATCACCAGCGCCTCCGAAATCATGGTGATTCTCTCCCTGGCAACCAGCTTTGAGGATTTGCGCGAGCGCCTGGCAAAGATCGTGATTGGCCTGAACTATGACGGCGAGGCAGTCACCGCAGCCGATTTGAAGGCTGACGGCGCCATGGCGGTCATTCTTGCCGACGCCATTAACCCGAACCTGCTGCAGACCCTGGAGCACACTCCCGCTCTGATTCACGCCGGCCCCTTCGGCAATATCGCCACCGGTAACTCCTCGGTTGTGGCTGACTACGTTGGTCTGCAGTACTCCGACTATGTCATTACCGAGGCTGGTTTTGGCGCCGATATGGGCGCTGAGCGTTTCTTCAACGTCAAGTGCCGCGTCTCGGGTCTGAAGCCCCACGCTGCTGTGCTGGTCGTGACCGTGCGCTCCCTGAAGTCCCACTCCGGCCTGTACAAGATCGTTCCGGGTAAGCCCCTGCCCGAGGGCATGCTGCAGGAGAGCCCCAGCGATGTCGAGGCGGGTGCAGCGAACCTGATTAAGCACATTCAGATTGTGCGCGATTTCGGTGTGCAGCCTGTGGTGGCTATTAATGCTTTCCCGAGCGACTTTGAGTCCGAGCACGACACCATTCGCCGTATTGCTCAGGAGGCTGGCGCTCGCGTGGCTATTCATCGCGGTGTGGCTGAGGGCGGTAAGGGTACCGTTGAGTTGGCTCAGGCTGTGGTTGAGGCATGCGATGATGTTTCCGAGCTGCGCTACACCTACGAGCTGGAGGACTCCCTGGAGACCAAGCTGGAGAAGGTCGCCACCAAGGTGTACGGTGCGGACGGTATTACCATTGCCCCGGCAGCGGCTAAGCAGCTCAAGCGTTTTGCTGAGCTGGGCTACGGCCATCTGCCTGTGGTGATTGCGAAGACTCACCTGTCGATTTCTTCGGATGCATCCCTGAAGGGTGCTCCGACCGGTTGGACTTTGCCGGTACGCGAGGTGCGCCTGGCTGCCGGCGCTGGCTATGTGTACGCGATTTGCGGCACCATGCGCACCATGCCCGGTTTGAGCAAGAGCCCCGCGGCTGAGCGTATTGGTTTCGATGAGAATGGCACCATGGTTGGTTTGAGCTAGTCTCTGTTTCGCTAAGCGTTGAAACGCCGGGGTGCGTATTTTCGGGTTCTAGTATGGATCTCGAGGATGCGCGCCCCGGCTTTCTCTATTCTGGCTGCGGCTGAGGGGTGGACGTCGATAGAGCCGGATAAGAAGCCACTGTGACGGAGAGTTTCTAGCGTTTTGGGCCCTTAAAGGGGTCATGGGGGCTTAAAATGACTCACTCTCAGGTGCGTACCACTGCTTAATTCTTAAAAATCCTGCGCTCGGGGCTCCTCAAGGGCGTGTGCGCTTGATAGCATGCGGCAGCAGGGCTCTTTTAAGGCTCTGACTAGGTGTTTTAGTGCGATAGAACAGGGGAGTGTGAGCTATTTCTGCAGCGGGCACCTCGAGTGTTCGTGCGTAGAATGCAACCTCTCGCGGGTGTTTTTGGGTCTGATGGCACGGTTTTCTCTCGAAATCTAACGGAAATCGTTAGAAAAGCGTTATTTTCGTTAGATTCGGAGCCCAAAAAATACCACTCCGATTGGGCTCTGAGAGCGTTTCTGAGTCGTTTGGTCGCCCTGCAGAAGAGAAAGGCCATCATGGATCGCTTGAGTTGAGCACTGTGCATATACCCCTACTTCCTTGATTTTCCGCGGAAATTTAGGCTATTTTCCATGCTTCTCTGAGGTCATATGAGGCTTTCAAAGGGTGTTGGACACATAGAGAAACACCTGTGAAATACACCATAGTTATGGGTGTTAAAATCTGGATTGGTACTTAAATTCACCCCTTTAAGCGCCTAGAAATCTAACGATACGATTACAGTGTGCCGCCAAGCGTAAATGACTCGATTTCTGAACCAAAATGCCCTCTTCTGATGCGATAGACTTGTATTAGCAAGTGAACAGCAGATGTGAGAATCTAAATTTGCTTGTGTTTGAGTGAGTGATAGATACCTTTGGGTGTCAAAGAACCGGTCATGTGAGGATGCATGACCGGTTCTTTTTTATTCTCTTCCGTATGGGATGCACGTACCGATAAATGCATGGGATGATGCTCTTTAGACCCGGCAGGGCTGGAACGCAGGCGAACCCAGGAACGTAACTCTCAGGGCATCGTCCCATGCGCTTGACGTACCCACGTATGCCGCCTTGAAAAACCTCACCCCTCCATCCATCAACACCTGCCTTCGGCGAAAGCATAGGGAGAAACTATAGGGGTGGGAAGGGTAAACGATATAATAGTGTCATGTCTCGACCGCTCATTCGTTTGCTGGGTCAGGGCGTGCGCTACGCATCTTCACTGCGCGGCGGCGGCTCTGCATTCCCCGGCCTTGTTATGGAAAAACTCCACCCGCGCTTTGTCGCCGAGGAGCTCGCTAAGCTGCCCTACGGCGTGGTTGTGGTCTCCGGAACCAACGGCAAAACCACCACCACCAAAATGGCGGTGCAGCTGCTTGAAGCTCAGGGTCTGAAGGTCTTCACCAACCGCACCGGCTCGAACTTTGTGCGCGGTGTGGCTGCGGCGCTGCTGGGTGAAATGGACCTGCGCGGTCGCCTGGACGCCGATATTGCTGTGTTGGAACTGGACGAGGCGCACGCCGTGCACTTCGTTAAGGCGGTCAAGCCCAACTACTCCCTGCTGCTGAACGTGTTGCGTGATCAGCTGGACCGTTTCGGCGAGATTGATACTACCCGCCGTATGCTCTCCCATGTTGCCGAGGCTACCACCGGTACCGTGGTGCTTAACCGCGAGGATCCGCGCATCCGCTCCCTGGCGGAGGTTGTGCAGCCCGGCGTGGATATTGACTACTACGGTTTGGATCAGAGCCTGCGCTCATATTTCCCCAGCGATGATGAGCTGCGCGGCGGCACCCGCAAGCAGGAGAACCTGCCGGCTGCCGATGTTACGCTGACTGCCTTCTCTGGCTCCACCGCGACCTTTGACCTGGCGGGTCGTAGCGTGCAGGGCACCATTAACCTTTACGGTATTTACAATATTTTCAATGCCGCGGCGGCTATGGCTTTGACTCGCGCCGTGCTGGGCGAGGATCTGAACGAAGAGAAGCTGGTCTCTGAGCTGGAGCGTATCACCCCGGCGTTTGGTCGCGGTGAGACTCTGAGCGTGAACGGTCAGCCTCTGCAGCTGCTGCTGGTGAAGAACCCGAGCGGTTTCCGCCTCTCCCTGGCAAGCGCAAACGCCGATGATTACGCCACCATGATCACCATTAATGACCAGTACGCTGACGGTCGCGATGTGTCCTGGCTGTGGGATGTTGATTTTGATGTGCTGCGCGAACCGGGTGTGCAGATGATTTCGGGTGTGCGCGCCTGGGATATGGCTCTGCGCCTGGAGCACGACGCGATTGATGTGCAGGATGTGAATGAGAATCTTGCGGCGGCGCTCAAGCAGTTTATTACTGATAATCCGGGTCGTCCGCTGCGTATTTTCTGCACCTATACTGCAATGTTGGCATTGCGTGAAGAATTGTCGAAGATTACCGATGTTGAGAAGGTGTCCTAATGTCCCATGTGATTCCGGGCTCTCCTGCCGTAACGCATAATAATGGCAAGAGTCTGCGTATTCTGCAGCTCTACCCGCAGGATATGAATATTTACGGCGACTGGGGTAATACTTTGGCTCTGGCTCGTCGTGCCTATAAGCACGGTTTTGAGGTTGAGATTCTGGATCACAACCCCGGTCAGTCTTTCCCCGCCGATGTTGATATTGTGCTTGGCGGTGGCGGTCAGGATTCCGGTCAGTCGGTGATTCAGGACGATTTGCACGCCAATGCTGGGACCCTGAACCAGCTGGCTGAGGACGGCGCGCCCATGCTGGTTATTTGCGGCCTGTACCAGCTCTTCGGTAAGGAGTTCCGCACTCGCGAGGGCGAGGTGCTGCGCGGCATTAGCATTTTTGATGCGCACACTGTCGGCGGCGAGGAGCGCCTGATTGGCAATATTGTGGAGGACTCTGAAGAGTTCGGCACCGTGATTGGTTTCGAGAACCACTCGGGTCTGACCTATCTGGGTGAGGGCTGCAAGCCTTTTGCGCGCGTGTCTAAGGGCGAGGGTAATAATCAGAGTGATGAGTACGAGGGTGCTCGCGTGCACAATGTGATTGGTACTTACCTGCACGGTTCGCTGCTGCCGAAGAACCCGGCGATTGCTGACTACCTGATTGCTAAGGCTGCTGAGCGTAAGTACGGTTCTTTTGAGCCGGCTGCCATTGATGATTCTCTGGTGGAGAAGGCGCGCGCGTCGGCGTCTTCACGACCGCGCTAGGGTGCTTGAAGTACTGATAAGTGTATAGGCTTTAGCTCTGTGACAGGGTTAGGTTATTCGGGTGAAGAGTGAATGTCATTCGGGTAGCCTAACCCTTGTGTACCTACTGGTTTGGGCGACTTTTCCTCGTTCGGGCGCTTTTTATATCGCCCAGACGAGGAAAAGTCGCCCACATTTTGTAGTGAGAGTGTCTCATGGGGTGAAGCCTATAGGGGAGTAACTCTGTGAGAGGCTAGAATGGGTGTATGAGTATGTCACCCGTTTTTGAGGTTTTGCCCTTTGATCAGCTGAGCCTGGAGCAGTTGCAGCGGATCCATATTTTGCGGTCGCGTGTGTTTACGGTGGGTCAGCAGATTACGGAGCAGGAGCCGGATGAGCTGGACTTTAGCGCTATTCATGTGTTCCATGTGGCTGAGTCTGGTGCTGTGGATGCGTATGCTCGTGTGTTTCCCGCGGCGGCTGATGGGGAGCATGCTCACCCATGGGCTGATGCGTGGGCGTGGAGTATTGGTCGCGTGGCGGTGGATGCCTCGGCACGCGGTCAGGGTCTGGGTGGCGCTCTGGTGGCAGCGTGTGTGGACTGGATTCGTGAGCATACGAATGCACCTCAGATTGTGATTAGCGCGCAGCTGTACCTGGCGGATACTCTCTACGCTTCCGCTGGTTTCACCCAACGCGGTGACGTCTACCCCGAAGCCGGCATTGACCACATCGCCATGTCCCTCAACCTTTAATGCTTTTGGGCGAGATCAAAGTTTGCCCAAACCGGGTTAAGCAGTGAGACCGAGAGAAGATAGGAATGTCTTCGCGTTCTGCTCCATAGCGGCGCTGAACTCTATGTACTTGCTTGACCCCTGCGGGATATAGAAGGGGAGTTTCTTAACCCACACATCGTTTCGAGACTCAAGATTCCCTTCATAGGATGTACCCTGCATAAGGTTTAGCTGTTTTGCCTTTTGGGTAGTATCTTGCTCGGGGTAAATATAGTACCCCTGTGACGCATTAAAACGGAACATATAGGCAAGTAGCTGCTGATAGTCACGACCGCTAATATTGCCCTGAGGTTTGTACTTAGTATCGGCAACAGAGCGGGGTTCTTTGGTCTTCGAGATAAAATCGGGGTAGATTTTTCCTCGAGATTTATCAAAGAGATAGTGTTCGCCGATTCTATTCTTATTTTCGGGGTGGTAGAAATACTCGGAGATCAAAGTAGCAATGTACTCTTCCCAGAGCCAGGCGCAATCAAAAAGAATACCGTGCATGGTGCGATTACCCGAGCCCAGGGAGTGATTCTGATGGGTCAGAATATACAGGCAGAGTCGCTGTAGCTCCCTATACTCGCGATAGTAGGCGTGACGAAGGGGCTTCTTCTGATTCTCCAGAATAATAGCGTGACGATCCCGCTGCACATAGCTAGGAGTGTGGGAGATAATTGTATCTATATCATCGCGATGTTTCCCAAGAATCAGGTGCCCCATATAAGTGCTCTGCATATACTCGATAGTATGGCGAATAAGCTGCATGAGCGGATTATCGTAGGAGAACTCTCGGGTGGAATAGGCTATTTTTCCTCTAAAGGGTGTGTTCTCCTTAATGTGCCGTGCAAGATCAAGAGAGCCACGAATATTCATATCATTATGAGTAAATACCCGATACTCTTTATAGATGCCCTTACGCAGGGCACTCTGTAGGTACTCCGGAAAGAGTAGCATATAGAGATTCAGGCGGGCAGTGCTATCCTGTGCCGTGGTACTCTGGTTGAGGACATCGGGCATATCCAGTACTTTTTCAATCATATAGCGAAAGAAAAAGTCTGTATCCTGCGAATCCGAGAAGCGGGATCTAATACTGAGATTCTCAGATCCCACCCCCAAGAAACCCACGTGATTTGATGTCCAGATATCTCCACCTCTGGAACGTAGAATATAGGAATCTCGATCAAGGTTTTCAGATTCTCGAATAGTCGGAGGGAAGAGAAAAAGACCCTTCTCTTCGAGGGAATCTAGAGTCTGATTCAGTAAATAATCTACACTTTGAGGGTGCGATTTCTGCAGAGAGCCTAGGGGATACGCGGAATTATCGCGAAGATATTGAATATCCGCCATTATTAATCCTGCAGATTATAAGCTTGTTCAAGGCGACTCATAGATTCCTGCTCGCTGTACAGGCCATGGACATAATCCTGGAGAAGCGGGGCAAGATAATCTGACCACAGGATATTGAAATTATTATTAATATCCTTGAGCTTGAGGAAATATGCCGCACCCACGTGGTAATTTTGGTTCAATCCATCAATAGTATCGATAGCAGAATTCAGGCTTCGCATGCGGGCAATAGCTTGCTCTTTAACCTTAGAACCGAGAGTATCGAGAGCATCAAGCATAGAAATATGCTCATTAGCATCCACATTAATAAAGCGGAAGCGGCGACGCATAGCAAAGTCAAAGGTATCCACCGAACGGTCAATATCATTCATGGTGCCAATAATATAGACATTCTCCGGGATATAGAACTTCTCGCTGGGGTCTTTATGGAGATTGGAATACTGGGTACTCACAGCACCGGCTGGGCCGCGGTATCCCGGATCAATAGAATAGAAGAGTTCGCCAAAAATCTTAGAAATTTCACCGCGATTAATCTCATCAATAATAAAAATATATTTATTATATTTTAATTTTTGAATTTTATCAATATTTTTAGGATTGAGTGTTTTATAAACGGCGTCAACAATTGGTACAATATATGAATTTTGTTGATTGTGTCCAAATCCAAGATCTTTCTCAAGAAAAGAAATGCCGAAATCTTTTGTATTGTAATGTCGTGCGGCTTTCTTGATTTGATCTTTCTTTATTACTATTCTATTTGATTTAGGATTTTTGGGTGCAGTTAAAATTACGTTTAATCCCTCGACTTCTTTAATTGTAAATGCATTACCTGTCTTGGTCTTAAGAAATGAGTAATTTACCCACTTGTCTAGGCATTCTTCAACGTATTGATCAATGTCTTCCATGATGATATAGGAAGAGTTGTCCGGAGTTGAATTATTGTCTAATAAATTTTTTTGTGCATTTTTGCAGAATTTTGTAAATAATCCATCGTGAAGCTCAAAGCCAATAGAATTCTCGAATGTTTTAATAGGGCGTAGACCTTCTACAAAATCGGTGTAGTCGTAGCTGGGATGGAATTGCACAAAGCCACACTGCTCCTGCTGCTCGGGAGTTAGATCAGCGTAGTCATCGGTGGTGCCATTAGTAATCAGATGGGCAGCAATCTGCTTTGCTAAATAGGTCTTACCGGTGCCGGGCGCACCGTGAAGAATAATATTGCGTGAGGCAAGCAGCTTATCTGCGTAGTCCTTAACGCTGGGCTGAGTGGTGCTCTTAGGGGAATCGGCCATCATTAAACCTTTGTGTGTGAGTGAATAATTCACCCATAGTGTACACCCAGGGACTCACGGTATGTAATCGTTTTGCGCGTGGTTTCCTCGTTTCGGCGAGATATAAGTTTGCCCAATCGAGGAAACTCGCCTAAACGCATGGGGTGAGAGTGTTGCGGTGCAGAGCGGAATCATAGGGGAGTAGTGGCGGTAAAGCGGTAAAATGGGTGTATGAGTGAAACTAGCCCCGCACCGCACTACTCCGCACGCTACACCGGCCCGGCACCGGTCACCGCCTCCGGCATTGACAACACCGCAGATAACCCCAACGACCCCAATAGCGCCGCGGCGGCACGTATCACCACCACCCCGCCCTCACCCCAAGAATACGAAGCGATCCTACGACGCCTCGCCGCAGCAGAAACCACGCGCACCAATATGGATCGCCAGCTGCGCAGCGCCACCCAGAAAAACCAGAAACTCGTCGACGCACTCACCCGCACCAAAGCCGAAATTGAGCGCCTGCGCGTATCCCTCGCCAAGGACGTACAACCCCCGCTCAACTCCGCTGTCGTGCTCGCCGTCGGTACTAACCGCATGACCTACGACCAGCTCGCCGAAGGTAAAACCCCCGCCGAAGCCGAACCCTTCATTGACGTGCTCTCCTCGGGACGCCTGGTGCGCGTGCCCGCCTCCGCACTGCTCGATATGAACGAGCTCAAGCCCGGCATGACCGTGCTACTCACCGACACCATGGAAGCCGTGGTATCCCTGGGCTACGAAACCAATGGCGATGTGGTCACCGTGCGCGAAGTTCTCGAAGAACAGGGTGCTGATAGCACCGGCGCACCGCTCACCCGAGTACTGATTGACCTGCCCAATGGCTCCAGTCAGATTGTGCGCGCCGCCGGATCCATTGACCCCGCCACCCTGCGTACGGGTGATGCGGTCACCCTGGACTCCCGTTCCCGCATGATTACCTTCCGCGTGCCCGCAGCGCGCAGCCAGGAACTCGTGCTCGAAGAAGTACCCGATATTACCTTCTCCCAGATCGGCGGCCTGGGTGCCCAGATTGAACAGATTCGCGATGCGGTCGAGCTGCCCTACCTGCACCCCGAAATCTTCGAAGAGTACCACCTGGCACCGCCCAAGGGCATTCTGCTCTACGGCCCTCCCGGCAACGGTAAAACCCTGATTGCCAAGGCGGTTGCTCACTCCCTGGCTCAGCGCGCGGCAGCCTCCAATCCGGGTGCGGGCACTCGCGGCTACTTCCTGAATATTAAGGGCCCGGAGCTGCTGGATAAATTCGTGGGTGAGACCGAACGTCAGATTCGCGATATTTTCTCCGCAGCCCGCGATAAGGCGCGTGCCGGTCACCCCGTTGTGGTTTTCTTTGATGAAATGGAGTCTCTATTCCGTACGCGTGGTACGGGTCGCTCCTCGGATATTGAGACGACTATTGTGCCGCAGCTGCTGGCTGAAATTGACGGCGTGGAATCCCTGCATAATGTGATTGTTATTGGAGCCACTAACCGCGAAGATTTGATTGATGCCGCCGTAATGCGCCCCGGACGACTGGACCTGAAAATCCGCATTAACCGCCCGGACGCCGCGGGAGCTGCCGAAATCTTCCGCCTGTATCTGAACAACACGCTGCCCTATAGCCCGGAAGAAGTCACGGCTCACGGGGGAGTACAGCCCGCCATTGACGCCATGATCGCCTCGGCGGTTACCGCACTCTATGAACGCAGCCCGCGTAACGCCTATGCCCTGGCAAAGGTAGCGAGCGGATTCGGCGCACCCGGCTACGAAGGCACCCAGACGCAGCTGAGCGAACACCTGCTCTACCGCGGAGATTTCGTCTCCGGCGCGGTGATTCGCAATATTGTGGACCGTGCCAAGAAACAGGCAATTAAGGAGCAACTGCAGGCGCTCACCGCTGCCGAAAACACCGGCGCTACCGGGCGCGTGGCTACGGGTATCTCCACAGCTCACCTGCTCGAGGCGGTCCGTGCCGAGTTTGAGGATCAGGTGGAGCTTCCTCCCACCCCGGATGTTGAAGACGCCCTTGCGGTTGCCGGCGTACACGGTCGCCTGGTGGCTGTGTTGCCTCCCGCGGGTGCCTTCTAAAGCCCGTCTAAAACCCCGGTAAATATGCTCGCAGCAGCTATTTCGCGCAATAGTTTCTATATTTGTTCCCATGCCAGCCCTGGTCTTGGCCAATCGTGCGGAGTAGAGTGGAATATATACGTGTCACATGCGCGTTAAATACATAGAAATCAATGCGCACCAGCCATGGATCAAGGAGAAAATCGTGACTGATAACCCGCAGGTGTACGGCGTGTCCCGCATTATGGGCGCCGAAACCGAATACGGCGTGATTGCCCCCACCCAGCCGGGTACTAACCCCACGGTGCTCTCCGCCATGGTGGTCAATACCTATGCGCAGCTTGCCTCCAAGAGTGGCGAGGCACTGCGCGAGCAGGTGCAGCGCGCAGCCCACGCGGCTCAGCTGGCACAGCGCGGCGAAGCGGAAGAATACGCCGACACGGTTGCGCGCGGTGAGCAGCGCCAGGGTGTATGGTCCAGCGAATCCGAAAGCCCCCTCACCGATGCTTATGGTGAGACCATGAGCGCTGAGGATGCCCACGCTTCCCAGATGACTCACACTCGTCGTGAGCTGACCAGTGAAGATATTGCTCTGGAGGTTCTTCGCGAGGCGGGCATTGACCAGGCTGCAACCATTCACGGCCGCGGCGGCTACCCCGAGCGCCTGGACTGGGACGCCATGACCATGAACGCGATCCTGCCCAATGGTGCGCGCCTATACGTGGACCACGCGCACCCGGAGTACTCCTCGCCCGAGACCCGCTCGCCCCTGGAGGCCGTGCTCTATGACGCTGCCGGTGATGTGATTGCCTACCGCGCCTGCCGTGAAATTGCCGCCCATAGTGAGCTGCCGCCGGTGAGCCTGTACAAGAACAATACCGACTCTAAGGGTCAGTCCTACGGTGCGCATGAGAACTATATGCTCTCGCGCGAGACCGAGTTTGAGGATATTGTGTCGGCACTCCTGCCGTTCTTTGCCACCCGTTCAATTATGATCGGTGCCGGACGCGTAGGCATCGGCCGCCACGGCGAGCAGCCGGGCTTCCAGATTTCCTCCCGCGCGGACTTCTTTGAGCGCCTGGTGGGTCTTGAAACCACCCTGCGCCGCCCGCTGATTAATACTCGCGATGAGCCCCACGCAAACCCCGCCAAGTACCGTCGTCTGCACGTGATTCCGGCGGATGCGAACCTCTCGCACTACTCGAATTTCCTCAAGTTTGGTACCGCCGCCCTGGTACTGAATCTGGTTGAGTCTTCCAAGGCGCCCTTTATTCAGCTCTCTGATCCGGTCTATGCTTTCCAGCAGGTCAGCCACGATCTGAGCCTGAG
The DNA here is from genome assembly GCF_030540545.1 of Rothia sp. (in: high G+C Gram-positive bacteria). Lineage (GTDB taxonomy): Bacteria > Actinomycetota > Actinomycetes > Actinomycetales > Micrococcaceae > Rothia. The sequence continues at coordinate 39,059 of NZ_JAUNVZ010000005.1, forward strand.
CGTGCAGCTGCCTCTTGCCTATGCTGACGCGGATTTGAACCTGGGTGAGAGTGTGACCGCCCTGCAGGTTCAGCGTATTTTCCTGGACGCCTGCCGTGCCCATGAAGAGAGTAATCCCGCCGGTTTGGATCAGCAGACCCGCCAGGTGCTGGACTTGTGGGATGAAGTTCTCACCGCCCTGGAAACCGACCCGCTCTCTCTGGCGGATCGTCTGGACTGGGTGGCTAAGTACTCCCTGGTGCGCGGCTATATGGCTAAGGGTGTACCCGCCGATTCCCCCAAGCTTGCTGCCCTGGATTTGCAGTATGCCGATATTGATCCCGAGCGCGGTCTGTACCATCGCCTGGTGGCTCGCGGACGCATGCGAACCATGTTCAATTCTGCACAGATTGAGCAGGCAATTATTGAGCCGCCCGCCGATACTCGCGCTTATCTGCGCGGTACCCTCATGCACCGTTTCGGCCACGAAATCATCGGCATTAACTGGGATTCGGTTTCGGCGCGCGGCCGCTACTCGCGCGAGCTGACCCGCCTGGTCATGGACGAGCCCGCCGCCTACACCCGCGAGCAGGTGGAGCCCCTACTGGCGCGAGTGCATCATTCCGATCAGCTGCTGCAGGCGCTGCGAGGTAACCAGCGCTAGACTTTGCATGAGAAGTAGAGTGCGGCGTCTAAAGATTCCGCACGAGAGCTCAAGCAGCAACTCACACCCTACACTAGTACATAGACTTATATAGACCCCGAAAGAGAGAAAATTATGGCACAGGAACGCATTCAGCAGCAGACATCCTTTGAACAGGCGCAGGCACCGGCTGAGCAGGAACTGACCTTTAGCAATACCATTGCCGCTCAGGACGTGACCGATGTTGACGACCTGCTGGACGAAATTGACGGTCTGCTGGCTGAAAACGCCGAGGACTTCGTGACCGGTTTCGTGCAGAAGGGCGGTCAGTAGGCTCCCACGCCGGCTGTGTGAGGGCGGGCGCCGCCTTCAGGTGCCGCCTCGCCGTTGATAAATCTCGGCGCGGGCGGTACAGCGGCTCCGCCTCTTCCCCAGCTAGCGAACATAGTAGCCCCAAACTCGCAGGTGCGCGCGTTTGGGGCTAAAATTTTTTCCTAGATTTATTGCTAACCCAAAGGAAATTTGTGGCTACTCATTATGAAACTCTGGGTGTCTCCAAAGACGCCAGCGGTGAGGAAATTAAGAAGGCTTACCGCAAGAAGGCTCGCCAGCTGCACCCGGATATTAACCCGAGTGAAGAGGCAGCTGAAGAGTTCAAGCGCGTGACCCTGGCCTACGAGGTGCTCTCGGATAACGAAAAGCGTCGCATTTATGACATGACCGGCGATGAGCAGGGCCGTGCGGGCGGTTACCCCGGCGGCGCAGGTGGCTTCTCCGGTGGTTTCGGCGGCTTTGAGGACATTATTAATATGTTCACCGGCGGCGGCTTTGGTGGTGGTTTCGGCGGCCAGACCACCCGCGAGCGCCAGGGTAATGACGAGCTGATTAATGTCTCCATTAGCCTCAAGGACGCTGTTTTCGGTACCACCAAGACCGTACATGTGCGTACCGCAACCACCTGTCAGTCCTGTGAGGGCTCGGGTGCGGCTCCCGGCACCGAGCCGGTGACCTGCTCCACCTGTGCCGGTCACGGCGTGGTTCAGCGTCAGGTGCGCTCCATCCTGGGTAATATTGTGCAGCAGGTTCCCTGCCCGGATTGCCGTGGCGAGGGCGTGCGCATTGAGACTCCCTGCCCCGAGTGCCAGGGTGCCGGTCGTGTGCGTAGCGAGCGTGAGCAGACCTTCGATATTCCTGCCGGTGTGCACGACGGTGCGCGTATGCGTATTCGCGGCGGCGGCGAGGCGGGTATTCACGGCGGTCCGAATGGTGACCTGCTGATTGACCTGCACATTAAGCACGATGATCACTTTGAGCGTGAGGGCGATAATCTGACCACTCGCGTGGAGATTTCCATGCCCGCTGCGGCTCTGGGTACCGAGATTACCCTGGAGACTTTTGACGGCCCGCAGCAGCTGGTGATTCCTGCCGGTACGCAGGCGGGCGATGTGCTGACTCTGAAGGGTCTGGGCGCGAGTGTGCTGCATGAGGAGCGCCGCGGCGATCTGCTGGTGCGCGTGCAGGTGGTTACCCCGACCGATCTGTCCAAGGAGCAGAAGGATCTGCTGCGTCAGCTGGCGTCGCTGCGCGGTGAGACTCTGACCGAGGTTAAGCATGTTAAGCAGAAGCAGGGTTTCTTCTCGCGTTTGAAGGATTCTTTCCAGTAAATAGCTGAGCTTAGAGCTTGAGTGATATAGCCGCAGGGCGTGTATTTTTCCCGTAGAATGGGGGAGTACACGCCCTGCGGGCATATTCGGGCTCTATGTGACTCGTGTTTTATTCGTGCTAGCACTTAGCCCGTCCGATACATTTCAGAATAAATGAGGTAGTCATGACCGCCCCCATGTTTTATATTTCTGCCGAGCAGATGCAGGCGCTAGCCGCAGGCTCCGTTTTTGAGCTGCGCGGCGCCGAGGGTAAGCACGCCCTGGTCAAGCGCATGGAGCTGGGCGAGGAGATTTCTCTGGGTGATGGTTCCGGCGCCTACGCTCACGGCACGGTGGATGCGATCCTGCCCGATGGCGTGGCGGTTCGCGTTGAAACTCTGGGTATCGAGGTGCCCGCCCCGGCAACCTACCTGGTGCAGGCTCTGGCAAAGGACGGTCGCGATTTGCTGGGTATTGAGACCGCTACCGAGTTGGGTGTGGCGGGCGTGGTGCCCTGGAGTGCGGACCGTTCCATTGTGCGTTGGAAGGGCGACCGCGCCGCGAAGGCTCACGCCAAGTGGGAAAACACGGTCTATGCTGCGGCTAAGCAGTCCCGTCGCGCGCTGATTCCTACCGTGTACGATTTGCATTCTTCGGTGGAGTTGGCGGAGTTTATTGCGCAGGTCACCGCTCCGGCTGAGGGTTCTGAACAGTCCGATTCTGCTATCCCGGAAGCCGCTGTTTTTATTCTGCATGAAAATGCCACCGAGCGCCTCTCCACCCAACTTTCGGCTCTAGTTTCCAGTGAGAACCTACCCGCAGAAATCTATGTGATTGTCGGACCCGAGGGCGGTATTGCCCCGCGCGAAGTAGAGCTCTTTACCCAGGCGGGTGCACGCTTGGCGCTGCTGGGTACGGAGGTGCTGCGCGCCTCCACCGCGGGCTCGGCGGCTCTGTGCGTGCTGAACACCGTCACGGGGCGTTTCTAAAAGCACCGTTCCACGCCCTGCGTGCCCCGCGCCTCGTTATGCTCCGCCCGCGCCCATAGTACCTATTGTGTCTAGAGCATAAGAACCATACTTTTATGCTCATAGATATTCGGTTGGGTGCTGCCGGGCGGTATAATGGTGCTACGGTTTCCCTATATTCTGCGGGTTTTTCCCAACCTCGCGCACCCGGTGTAGTGCCCGTTTGCCTCGCAGAATCGTAACGTTCAATGGGTTGAGCGTTAGGGCGGAAACCGCTCACCTACTAGCCTAGGAGCTTTTATGTCTACCTCACGACCGCTTGCCACGGCACGCACCGTCAGCTTCAAGAGCGCAGCTGAAATGATCGCGGTGCTCGGCCCGTCGGATGCTCATGTGAGCATTATTGAGGACTATTTTGAGGGTCTGCAGATTATCCCTAAGGACCTTGACCTGCTGGTAACCGGCCCGAGCGAATCGGTGACCACCGCCGCGAAACTATTGCAGGAGCTGCGCGTGCTCGCCAGCCACGATACGCAGATCACCACCCAGCTCATTCACCGCCTGATGGGCATGCTGGGCGATGAGCTGGCTGCCTCCACGGCGCTGTCCACCAGTATTTTGTCGACGCGCGGTAAGACTATTCGCCCCAAGACCGTTAACCAAAAGAAATATGTGGACGCCATTGACGACAATACCGTTATTTTCGGTATTGGTCCTGCCGGTACGGGTAAAACCTATTTGGCAATGGCAAAGGCGGTTCAGGCACTGCAATCACGCGAAGTGTCTCGTATCATCTTGACGCGTCCTGCGGTGGAGGCGGGTGAACGCCTGGGTTTCCTACCCGGCACCCTGAACGATAAGATCGACCCCTACCTGCGCCCGCTCTACGATGCCCTGCACGATATGCTCGAGCCCGAAACCATCCCCAAACTGATGGAAGCCGGCACTATTGAGGTCGCACCCCTGGCGTATATGCGCGGTCGCACCCTCAATGACGCCTTCATTATTCTTGACGAGGCGCAGAATACCACCGCCGAACAGATGAAAATGTTCCTGACCCGCCTGGGCTTCGGCTCGAAAATGGTCATTACCGGTGACGTGACCCAGGTGGATTTGCCCGGCGGTCAGGCATCGGGTCTGAAGCAGGTGCGTAATATTCTCGAGGGCGTGGAAGATATCCACTTTAGTATTCTCGAATCCACCGACGTGGTGCGCCACTCCCTGGTTTCCAATATTGTCTCCGCATACGACCGCTGGGGCGAGGACCAGAAGGCCATGGAACGCAAGCGTAACCGCAAGGTCAAGCGCGAAACCATTGAGGCAGCAGCCCTGCGCCTGCTCGACCGCGCCGGTATCAATGGCGAGGACGAAGTAAGCAAGGAACAGGCAGCGGCAGGCTTTGTGCAGCGCGCCTCCGGCACGGAAAATTCCACCAAGGAAACCGGCGCCTAAACCGCGCACACATGCCTACAGCCCATATTCGCCCACATCAACCAGCTAAGGAGCCCCCGTGGCACAGATTGAACTTGAGGTAGAAGACCCGGCAACCGGCGCCGGCGAGCAGGAAGACGCCTTTGTTGCGGCGTCCTTTGCCGAGCTAGACGTTGAGGTACTCGAGCGCCTGGTCGCTTTCGCCTTTGACCGCATGTACCTCTCCCAGGAAACCGAGCTGTCCATTTCCGTGGTCAACGAAGAGGAAATGGAACGAATCCACATTGAATGGATGGACCTGCCCGGCCCGACCGATGTCATGAGCTTCCCCATGGATGAGCTGAGCCCGGGTACCGAGGACAATCTGACCGAGGGCTTCTTGGGTGATATTGTGCTCTGCCCGCCCGTGGCTGCACGCCAGGGCGCGGCGGCTGGCCACTCGACCATGGACGAGTTCTGCCTGCTGACCGTGCACGGTATTTTGCACTGCCTGGGCTACGACCACCACACCCCCGAGGAAGAGGCTGAAATGTTCGGCATTCAGCGCTCGATCCTCGAGGCGTTTTTGGGTCGCCCGGCACCGGTTGAGACCAAGCACTAGGGCGCGCGCGTGACTGGTTTTCTACTGCTGGCCATTGCTCTGCTGTGCTGCGCTTTTGCGGTGATGATTGCGATTGCCGAGACAGCGTTTACCTACCTGCCTCACGCCGAGGCGGAAGAGATTGCCGCCAAGCACCCGGGGACCGTGGCTGAGCGTGTGCTTGAGCACGCCGTGCAGGGTCAGAGCGAACGCTATACGCACCCCCTGCGCCTGGCGCGCGTGCTGGCTGCCGGTGCCGCAACCGCGACAACCCTGCTGGCTTTTGAAAGCTGGGTTTCGCATCCGCTGGCGCTCGCCCTGACCCTGGTGCTGCTGGCGCTGGTGGGTTACCCGCTGCTGCATGTACTGGCTCGCTCTGCCGGTCGTAATCGTGCCGCGACCATGATTGCGCTCTTTGCCCGCCCGATTTCTCTCAATGCTGCGGTTCTTTCGCCCGTGACCGGTGCCCTGGATGCCCTAACATCCCGCCTGGCGCCCAATCGCGAGGTGGAGCGCGCCGCCGGTGTCTTTGAGGAAGATGAGCTGCGCGAATTCCTGGAGCGCGCCGAAGCGGCAGAAACCATTGAAGACGACGAAGCGCAGATCGTACAGTCCGTATTCGAAATGGACGATACGCGCATTCGTTCCGTGATGGTTCCGCGCACCGATATTCTTTCGGTGGAGGCAGGCACCGGCTGCGAAGAGGCACTGCAGATCTTCCTGCGCTCGGGTTTCTCCCGCATGCCCGTGATTGGTGAATCCTCGGATGATATTTTGGGTGTGCTGTATCTGAAAGACACCATGCGCGCCCTGGTGACTTCGAATGCTCGCCCGGATACTCCCATTGAGCAGCTCATGCGCCCGGCACGTTTCGAACCGGAATCCCGCCCCGTCATGGAGCTGCTGCGCCAAATGCAGCGCGAAGCCAGCCACGTGGCAATTGTGGTCGATGAGTATGGTGGAACCGCCGGCATGATCACCCTGGAAGATCTGATCGAGGAACTTGTGGGCGATATTGCCGATGAGTACGATCAGGAACGCCCCGAATACGAACTGCTAGAAGACGGCAGCTTTAGGGTTTCGGCGCGACTGGGTATTGAAGAATTGGGCGAGATTTTCGGTATTGACCTTGAGGATGAAGATGTCGATACCGTGGGCGGCCTGATGGCTAAGCACCTAAACCGTGTGCCCATTGTCGGCTCCGAGGTCAGCGTGGAGGGTATTCACCTGCGCGCTACCGGTGCGGGCGGCCGTCGCCACCGCGTGCAGACCATTATTGCCAGCGTGGATCGTAGCGCCCATCTCAGCCCGGGGGAGAGCACCCCGAATACACAGACTATCGAAGAATTTTCACAGGAGACTGAGCCTAGCGCCTAGGTGCAGCTCACGTTTTCACGAGTTAAGGAATATATTATGGAAATTGATTTCAGCACTCCGCTGCCGGTGTTCCCGCCGGATTTCCGTTCGGGTTTCGCCTCCCTGGTCGGCCGTCCCAACGCCGGTAAGTCCACGCTGACCAACGCCCTGGTGGGTCAGAAGGTGGCTATTACCTCCAACCGACCCCAGACCACCCGTCACACCATCCGCGGCATTGTGCACAAGGATGACTACCAGCTAATCCTGGTGGACACCCCCGGTATTCACCGCCCCCGCACCCTGCTGGGCGAGCGTCTGAACGATTTAGTGGCGGGTACCCTCTCCCAGGTGGATGTGCTCGGTTTCTGCATCCCTGCGGACGAGAAGATTGGCCCCGGTGACCGTTATATTGCATCCCAGCTGGTGGCATCTAGCAATAAGCCCGTGGTTGCTATTGTGACCAAGGCGGATAAGGTCAATGCTGAGCAGCTCTCCGAGCAGCTGCTGGCTGTTGCCGCCCTGGGTGAAGAGGTCATGAGCGCCGAGCGTGCAGCCCGCGCCAAGCGTGCCGAGCACCGTGCTAAGCAGCGCGCCGCCGGTAAGAAGGTCAAGAACGAAAAGCCCGTTGCATTTGCTAAGGGTACGGGACCTGCGGCTCAGCGCGAGTCCGGTCACGATATTGACGAGCCCATGCCCAATGACGGCAAGGGCGGCTGGGCAGCGATCATTCCCGTCTCTGCCGTGCAGTTCTTCCAGGTGGAGGCGGTCGCCGACCTGCTCTCCCAGTACATTCCGCTTTCCCCGCCGCTGTACCCCGAGGGTGAGCTGACCGACGAGCCGGAAGAAACCCTGATCGCTGAGCTGGTGCGCGAGGCGGCTCTGGAGGGCGCTCGTGACGAACTGCCTCACTCCATTGCGGTGACTGTGGATGAAATGAACTACCGCGCCGGTCGCCCCAAGGATAAGCCGCTGCTGGATGTTCACGTGAGCCTGTACGTTGAGCGTGAGTCTCAGAAGGCGATTGTGATCGGTAAGGGCGGTCAGAATCTGCGCAAGATTGGTATGCGCGCCCGCGCCCAGATGGAGGCGCTGCTGGGTGAGCGTATCTTCCTGGATATTCACGTGAAGATTGCTAAGGAATGGCAGTCTGACCCGCGCGCGCTGAACCGCCTGGGCTTCTAGGGTCTAGAGGGTTTCTCTCGGAGAGCCCGGTACCGGTGCATTGACTATCCCGGTATAGGTTTCTATGTTTCCGCTATGCGGGGCGTGGGACTATACCGGGATAATGTCATAGTGTGGATAAAACTAGCAGTATAACCCTATAAACTGCTAGCTTAGATGTATATTTCTCGACTGAAAGGCTTATGAGGATGACGGAACCTCAGATGCGAAGTAGCGGCCGCCATATGCGCAACCGCGTGGTCAAATCAGCACGCAATAAATGGATCGCCATGTGCATGGCACTGTGCATGGTCATCGTGCTCGGCTTTGGTTACGCAATCACCATGCGCTGGCAATCCAACCTGCACACCGGCACGCTCAATAGCAGCGACTACAACGGTATTGAATCCGGTGCGCTGGATATCCTGATTATCGGTTCGGACACCCGCCAGGGCGCCAACGGCGACTACGGTGATGAAAACGACCGCGCCTCCGCAGCACGCTCCGACGTGATGATGCTGCTGCAAATCAGCAAAGACAAGAAAAACGTAAATGTTCTCTCCATCCCGCGAGATCTGATCGTGACCATTCCCAAATGTCACGGTGACGACGGCGTGGACTACCCCGAAGAAGAGAACATGATCAACGAGTCCCTCTCCCACGGCGGCCCCGGCTGCACCGTGGCAACGGTCTCCAAGCTGACTGGCGTGCAGATTGACCACTTTATGCTGGTCGACTTTAACGCTGTAAAGGCACTCTCCAATGTGGTCGGCGGCGTGGAAGTCTGCGTGGACGAAGCGATTGACGACCCCTCCTCGGGTCTGGATATTCCCGCCGGTACCTCCTCGGTGCAGGGTGAGCAGGCGCTGGCGTTCCTGCGCTCGCGTCACGGTTTTGGTGACGGCTCGGATATTGGTCGTATTCAGGCTCAGCAGAGCTTCTTGGCGTCTCTGCTGCGCAAGGTTAAGGCTGAGGGTACTCTAAGCAACCCCGGCAAGTTGATTAATATTGCGAACGCGGTGACTGAGAACACCACCGTGGATAAGGATCTGGCGAACGTTTCCACCCTGGTGAGCGTGGGTTCGACCCTCTCGGGTGTAGACCTGAAGAATGTTGTGTTTGCGACCGTGCCGACCGAGCCCTGGGTTCAGGACGCTAACCGTCTGCAGGTAACCAAGGATGCGGACGCCGTGTTCAAGCGCCTGCAGGACGATAAATCCCTGAAGGTCGACCCCGCTGAAGAGGCTGCTGCTGCCCCCGCCGCTCCCGCGGTAACTCTGGATAAGAGCGTGGCGGTGACCGTGACCAACGCTTCTGGCGTGAGCGGTCGCGCGCAGGCTATTTCTAGCGTGGTGTCCAATGCCGGCTATGAGAACGTAACGCCCATGAACGGCGTGGAGCTCATTGCCAAGTCCACGGTCTTCTACGCTGATGGTTACGAAGCGGAAGCCCGCGATATTGCGGCGAAGATGAACATTACCAATGTTCTGCCGCTGCAGGGTATTGCCGGTGTTGCCGTGACCGTGGGTACTGACTTTACCGAGGGTGAGGCTCTGCCTAAGCAGGAGGCGGAAATCGCCGGTAGCGCTTCGGGTCAGACCGCTGATCAGGTCAAGTGTCAGCACGCTTCGATCTTCGGCTAGTATCGCTCTAGCGCCGGGGGAGTAGCCCCTATCAATCATTGAATATAAGCACCGGGTGCTCACGTTTCCGTTACGGGATAACCGTGTGAGCACCCGGTGCTTTTTAAGTCCACATTCCGGATAACGTCCACATCATGGAAAGCGAGCCTGCGCCTCCGCAACCTTCCAGCGTGCACATCTACAATGGAATTATGCGCCCGGAGAATCGAGCAGTAGATCCTGCCACGGGCGCATCACCGAACCTACACATACGATACTCCCGAGGAGGAAGTCTTGGAGAACAAACAGCAGCCCAGCGGCATGCCGGTCCACAAATACCGCCCCTTCCATGACATCCTGTCTATTGACCTGCCCGACCGCACCTGGCCCACGAAGGTCGCCACCAAGGCGCCGCGCTGGTGCGCCGTTGACCTGCGCGATGGTAACCAGGCGCTGGTGAACCCCATGGATTCCGAGCGTAAGCTGACCATGTTCAAGCTGCTGGTCGGCATGGGCTATAAGGAGATCGAGGTGGGTTTCCCCTCGGCATCCCAGACCGATTTTGACTTTGTGCGCACCCTGATTGAGGGCAACCACATCCCCGATGATGTGACCATTCAGGTGCTGGTGCAGGCGCGTGAGCACCTGATTGCCCGCACCTTTGAGGCGATTGACGGCGCACCGCGCGCCATTGTGCACTTCTATAACTCCACCTCCGTGCTGCAGCGCCGCGTGGTCTTCAACCTGGATGAAGAGGGCGTGATTGATATTGCGCTGCAGGGTGCTCGTTTCTGCCGCAAGTACGAAGAGCAGATGACCAGCGACACTAAGGTTATGTACGAGTACTCGCCCGAGTCGTTCACCGGTACCGAGCTTGAGTTCGCCGCGCGTATTTGCAATGCGGTCATGGATGAGCTCGAGATCGGCACTGACGGTCGCGAGATTGTGATTAACCTGCCCGCAACCGTGGAAATGGCAACCCCGAATGTTTACGCGGACGCCGTTGAGTGGATGGATCGTCACCTGAACCATCGCGAGCATGTGGTGCTGTCCATTCACCCGCATAATGACCGCGGCACCGGTGTTGCGGCGGCTGAGTTGGGCTACCTGGCGGGCGCTGACCGTATTGAGGGCTGCCTGTTCGGTAACGGCGAGCGCACCGGTAACGTTGACCTGGTGACCCTGGGCTTGAACCTGTACACTCAGGGCATTGACCCGCAGATTGACTTCTCGCGTATTGATGAGATTCGCTCCACGGTTGAGTATTGCAACCAGATGTCCGTGCCCGAGCGCAGCCCCTACGGCGGCGATCTGGTGTACACCGCGTTCTCCGGTTCGCATCAGGACGCTATTAAGAAGGGTCTGGAGGCTCTGGAACGTACCGCCGCTGCGGAGGGTAAGAGCATTGACGAGGTCTATTGGGAGGTTCCGTACCTGCCGATCGACCCGAAGGATGTCGGCCGCACCTACGAGGCGATTATTCGCGTGAATTCGCAGTCCGGTAAGGGCGGCGTGGCGTACCTGCTCAAGCGCGATTACGGTTTGGATTTGCCGCGCCGTGCCCAGCAGGAGTTCTCGCAGCTGGTTCAGGAGCGCACGGATGCATCCGGTGGTGAGCTGAGCCCGAGCGCTATTTGGAACATTTTCTCTGATGAATACCTGCCGACCAATGAGGCGGGGGATCGTTGGGGCCGCTACCGCATTGAGTCCATTGCGACCGAGTCTGCCGATACCGGCGCGACTCGCCTGCGCGTACGCATGAATGTGAACGGTCAGAGTGTACTGAGCGTGGGTACCGGTACCGGTCCTGTGGACGCTATGCGCAATATTTTCGAGGCGGATGGTGTGGACCTGCGCGTGCTGGATTACTCCGAGCACACCATGTCTTCGAATGCTGCGGCTCAGGCGGCATGTTATATCGAGATCGCTCTGGGTAACCGTGTGCTCTGGGGTATTGGTATTGACGATTCGACCACTCGTGCCTCGCTGAAGGCTATGGTCTCTGCGGTCAACCGCGCCCTGCGCTAAATATTACTCTGTGTAGTCGACTGCAATCCGGCTATGCTGCGGATTTCTATCCGGCCGATGCTTGGCACAGGCCTGATAGAAATCCCCAGCATATGCCGGATTGCTTTGTTTAACACTACCGATGCCGATACAACACCCGCATGAGAGGCGCCTCTTGGCCGTTCGGTGTATATGATTCCGCATGGGATGAGCCTCTTCAGCTCAGGTAAGAAGCTCGCGCAAGCGACCTTGGGAACGTTACTCCCTGGGGCTCGTCCCATGCGTTTTGTATTCGCCTTACTCTGACACATTCAGAGCATCACCCCATGCGCTGTATAAGATAGATATATCAAAAGAACACCCCACTTTTAAGGAGCCCCATGCCTTCTGCACATCAGGATTTAGAGGCGCCCCCTGGCTGGGAGCTGAGCACTTCTTTTGGTGTGGGCGGTCTGGAGTGGATTGGGTTCTCGCGCTCGCAGCCTCATCAGCTGCTGGTGATTTCTTCTCAGAAGGTCACGCTGGTTGATTGTGCGACGGGGCAGGTGCGTCCTTGCGAATGTGAGTATGACGAGGATAGTTTAACGGCTGTCTGTACTTTGCTGCCGGATGAGTTTATTTCTTTGGCGGGCCAGTATGGTGGCGCCTTACCTTTGTCTACGGAGGCGGGGGATAGGGTGAGGGTTGAGGCTCTTCCGGATCCTAACTATGACTTCCGTTTTAACCGCTATGTTGTGTTCTATACGCCGCCGCGGCCGAAGGGTGCGCTGGCGAGGTTGAGGCAGGCTTTTTCTGAACCTGCAGAGCAGCTGATGTATGCGCATCTGGGGTATTACGTCTGCGGTTTTAGCTATGATGGCGAGTATTTCGTCCTGGTGGAAGACACCGGCATCACAATCCTCAAGCGCTCCCGTCCCTGAGCGCTACACGTCTATAACATCTGCATGCCCGTTAACGCCCGACGTATAAGATTCCGCATGGGATGATGCTCTTTAGATCAGGTAAGAAGCTCGCGCAAGTGCCCTCGGGAAGGCAACTCCCTGGGGCTCGTCCCATGCGTTTAACACCTATGGAGGGTTGAACGCCACCAACTTAGCAGTGTAGACTTGTATGCAACATGACCGGCACCGCCGACCTGTTAAAGGTAGCCAGGGCCGGTCCTCATTTACTCAGATCCGTGCATACCTCCCACGGTATACACGGATCTGTTTCATTAAATACAAGGGTAGCGGGGTGACTTGTACAGTCACCCCGCCGCTCCCGTGTCTGTTGGGAACGCGGAGAACCTTGAAAAATTAATTCCTCGAGGACTGTGCAAAAAATGGTGAGGGTGGAATTAATTTTTTCAGGATGCCAGTCCGGGTGCCGTGTGACTTGCAAAGTCCACAGCATCACATGTAGGGGATTGAATACCCCAACATAACAGTGTAGACTTATATATATTACAACTGGTTCCGCCGTCCTCCTTCGGGAGGGAGCCAAGGGCCGGTTTTCATTCTTAAAAGGTGGTGGGCTGAGTACTAATACTCAGCCCACCGTATCTATTTTTCTTATTTTCCTTTTATTCTGTATGAATGAACGGAGCGGGAAATCTTTAATTTTGATTGAAGTGATTCAGTTCCATCACTAGTCTTCTGCTCCTTATATTTTGTTTTGGCATCTTCACAAAAATTGGTCAGATTTTCAACCTTTTCACCTAATAAAGCATATTTAAATTTTTCAGGATTTATCCCTGACGAAATATTTTTGATGCTCCATCTAAAGATTTTGAATGGAAATGGGTGGAGCGCGGTATGGATGATTATTAGGATATATAGAGTGGTAGATAAAACAGCCCAACCATTAAATAGTGAATCTTTGATATTAAGGATCTCGAGCATAATCTTATTTAATAATAATATTAATACACTTTCGAAAGCTATGGATAGTATGTTAAAGATATCTCGAATTAGAGGGGTAGATTCTCTAATTAGTATGAACCCCATTATATAACAATAGAAGAATCTCAGTAAGAACATCAGGCATGTCATTATAAACAATAAGAAACTTACCAGGTAAATTCCTGATTGAAACGAGCGAAAGTCAAATATATTTTCTATACTAGATGTACCACGAAGCACTTGGATCACAAGTCGTATATATAGTAATATCTGCCACGTAAATGTAAATATAATAATTGGCCTAAGGGTGTAATTTATTACGAAAGTAATAATATAATCGTTATTTGTTTTATATCGCCCAAGATTCCTCTTGTATTTATCTAATTTTATTTCTGCTAGTCTTATTTTCTCTTTCGTAATATATGGATTATCCCAACCAAGTCGAGCAAAGATGAAAAGCGTATATGAAATAATGAGTATTGTGATAAAAAGGCTGATATCTTCAGGGGGCATATACCAACCTTGCTCTATATACTTTATGGCGCTCGCTGATACGGTGTCGGATGAATTCGATTCTCTATATACATATCTCCAGTTAGTTATCATATAGATAGAATATATATAAAGATAGCAGGATGTTATATATGTTGCCCATTTAGTAAAGAAATTTAAGGCATCAGATTTTTCTAGTTCAATTTTTGAGTATTTAGATAAAGAATCATAATCTTTGCGGGTTGCCCAGTATGCACCGCCAATGATTGCCATGATAACTGGGATTGCGCCCCAGTTAATTTTGAAAACCATAATATAATTTAGCAATTCATAACAACGGTGGATAAATATCCATGCTCCTTTCCTGTTAATATATTCTGGGGTGCCTCGGTAATTTTCCGAGTATAAATTGTTTTGAAATGGAAATGATATAATAGATGCTATGAAAACTGCAAAAAAGATAAATCCATTAATAGTAATGAATTTATCTATAGGTTTCAACAGGAGGTAGGACCAACGATTTTTATATACCTTATTCATAGTTTCCTTATGTTTGTTGGGGAGAGGGGAGTGTGTGGGTGGGGATAGAGCCTCACTCTATCCCCACCCACACTCAGTAGCGGTCTTAGCTTATGACTTGGTGAGTTGCAGAAATCTTACGATCTGCATACTCAACTACATCTTTAATCACAAGCTTCTGAACTGCAGATACAAGGGTCTCCATGTATCCGTAGTTCGGAATTTCATTTTTGACAGGAAGTTTAATCCAAAGAGCATCTGCATCTTTAGCGTAGAAATTCCTGCCATAGTTAAACTCGCCCGTATGTGCTGCCTTGTGACAAGCAGAAGCTATGAATATAGCAGCCATAGGCGGAATCGATTCCGTATGTACGATTGCAACATGGTCATCGCCGCCATACTCATAAGGACGATACTTAGCGGAGCCAAACATGTCGATCGTGACAGTGTGGGGTTCGAATACCTCAACATCGTTTGAGATATGTGCGGACACACCAGTATCCTTCTCACCTGCAGTAACGAAAGGAAGGGTGCCGTCTACACGATCCGCAGATTTCAAACGCTTGCCACGGGTGGAAGGACCGAAAAGATCTAGCAGATTAAACTCTCCCCACTTAGTAGTGTTGAGCTCCTGCAGAGCTTCCTCTTCTTCCGGGGTGAGGGTGTAGTCCTTCAATCCAGCAGCTTCAAGATATGCCTCTAGCTCCGCTAGACGCTGCGCCTCTAGCTCCGCCACAAACTTCTCCATAAACTCAAAGTCTAGCTCTCCGTTATTGGCAGGAAGTAGCACTGGAACTACTTCAAGTGTAGATACTGTGTAACGTGAACTGCCCCATGAAAAACCGGAAAATGCTTTCGTGAGAGAAATCTTGAAGAATTGTGCGTTATCTGCCGTCAATCCCTTAAAACGAGGGATAAGTACCTTAATCTTGTCTCCGGTAAAGTACGGGTCTGCCTGATAGAAAATAGTGGCGGTGTCTTGACCAAAGGAGAAAGTATTACCCGGGTTAAGATACTCATCGTCTTCATCCAGATAACCGCGGACTCCATTATTCTGTGAGGTTCGAACAACATACGGCTTAGTGCCCGAAGTAAGAATATTTACCTTGTTCGCATCGAAACGCTTAGCTGAGGTTTGGAACTCGAATAGTGATCCAATCTCAAACTCCTCCCACTTGGCAGAAGCCAAAAGCTTCTCCAAGCGGGCATCTATTTTCCCAGGCTATCATCTCCCACAGTGCCCTTAAGAATCTTCGAGACCTCCCAAGAGAGGTACTCGCTAATAGTATTCTTAAAGTCTTCCAGGGTAGGGGTAATATCGATCGGTGCGCTCTGGTTCCAGTCTTCACCGCTGGTGGGGTCAATAGTACCCTCATAATACTCATTGGTAGTAAAGATGTTTAGCTGGGACTGACCGTGCTGTACAAGGCGTACCAGTTCCGCGTAGCGTTCCTTTGCATTGCCGGTATCACGTAGGTTAACGCTCTTCTTTGCCTTCTTGCGGTTACCGCGAGTATAGCCATCATTGGAGAAATCAATGAACTTCACCGGGTAAGACTCCTGGTGCGGAATACCAACCTCAAACACGTAGATACGAGTGTTTACAGAAGACTTACCGAGGAAAAGATCATCCGGCATTTTGATACTTGCGACCAGAGTATTATTTTCAAGAATACTCCGGTTAATATCCTTTGCTTTGCCCGAACCGGCAGAGCTCTGAATAATAATAGCCGCCCAACCGCGTTCCATGTAGTCCAGTGCCCTCTCTACAAAGACCATGCCGTTACCCTCTGCGGAATAGGGAGGGTTCAGCACAAAAGCATTTGCGGGGAAGACGGTCTTTAGAGCAGGACCGTAGGCGTACTTACCATCGAACTTCAGCGAGTCATCATGCAGAATATTCGAGGAACCGTCACCCATGAGAATCATATTCAGGATAGCGAGCATATAGACGCTCTGCAGATGCTCAATACCCATGAGTTGGCTACCCTTAATCTGTTCTTCCTTCGCCTGAAGTTCCTTAGGAGAGCTAATGCGGGTACGAGCGTCTTCAAGCATCTCATTCATTGCAGCTACCAGCAAACCACCGGAACCGGTCGCGAAGTCCCAAACATAGGAATCCTTATTCACACGTGCCAGCTTGACCAGAAGCTTTGCTACATACGAAGGAGTCAAGACCACATCATTCAGCTTATCCTGGGTAAAGCCCATCCAGGAGTACATCTCGTTGAACAGCTTTCCGGTAAAATCGGTGGTCAAACCGATCTTATAATAATATCCGAGGTCTTCAACAATACGGGTGAAGATACGCTTAATAGGGGTTTCATCATCTTCTACGATACTGAGCCTCTGGTTCAGCAGAGTATTATCAAGCATACGCATAATACTCTCACGCTTCTCTTCAGGAATCTGACGTTCCTTTAGATAGTCATTCACCTTGCGAGAAATAACATGACCATCGGTATTGCTACCCGTCTTACCCTTCAGATCATCTTTTGGAAGGGGGTCTTCGCCCAAGGTCGCCATAATGCTCGCAGCGACAAGATTGACACGATCCTGCTCATTCAGACCCTGCTCAGACTTATAGATATGGTTGTTGAGCTTAACCAGAGCATCATCAATCTGCTGTTCACGCAGCTCGCGAATACGCTCCAGTTCTTCGGGGGAGAGCTTAAGATTTTCAACCTTCTCGATGAAGGAAGTACGGTGTTTCGGTGCGAGGAAGGAGAAGTCAGTGTAGTCACCAACCTTCTGGGGAGCGCCCAGCGCGTCCTTTGATACAAGGTACACGCCGATTTCATGCTGGATACTGCCATCCGCCTTGCGGAAACCGGTCATGCCGATAGCGATAATATCGGTGTAATGGGTGTAATGCAGCAGAGCATCTGCATAGTGAACTGCACCGTTCACTGCGTAGCCAACAATATTAGCCTGCTTGCTGTTATCTACCTTGCCGTCTTTGTCGAGCTTTACAAGCTTGCCATTATGACCCTTGTATTCAATAAGTACAGGGTAGGTCTTACCGAGGTAGTCGATGAGAAGCTTAGCATCGGGACGGTTGCCACCCCCCCCCGCCAGACTTCGAGGAATATGCGGATAGAGCATTATCAATCTCAGTATTGAGAGTGTCCTGCTCGAGCTTATAATCGAGACCCGCCTCGCGAAGCCAACCATTGCCCAACTCGGCAATGTAGGGCTCAATCGACTGTGAACCAGCCATTATCTACCTCCATAGGTATATCTGCGCACTTGGGATACGTGGGCAGAATTATTAGGACATCCCTACCGTAGCATAGGCAAGGCAGCTATCGGGGAGGTTTTCGTCACCGCGCCCCTGTTCATCACCCCACACCATAGGTTTTGGGCGAGTTTTCCTCGTTTGGGCGCGATATAAGTTCGCCCAAACACGGAAAAGTCACCTAAACATGCGGGGGAGTGGTGCGGTATCCTAGAAGGCGTGGAATGGATACAAGCAATCATCTTGGGCCTGGTACAGGGCCTGACAGAATTTCTGCCGATCTCATCATCGGCACACCTGAATATCGTCGGTCAGCTACTGCCCGAAAAGCACGACCCGGGTGCGGCATTCACCGCTATCACCCAGCTGGGCACCGAAACCGCCGTCCTGATCTTCTTCTGGAAAGACATCGTACGCATCGTTAAAGCATGGTTCGGTTCCCTGACCGGCCGTGTACCGCGCAACGACCCGGACGCACGCATGGGCTGGTACGTGATCATCGGCTCCCTGCCTATCTGCATCCTGGGCCTGCTGCTGGAAAAGTACATTGACTCGACCTTCCGCTCCCTGTGGGTGGTCGCAACCATGCTCATCGTCTTCGGCGTGCTACTCGGTATCGCCGACCGCGTGGGCAAGGAGCAGCGCAAGCTTGAAGACCTGACCGTACGTCACGGCGTGCTCTACGGCATTGCTCAGGCGCTGGCGCTGATCCCCGGTGTGTCCCGCTCCGGCGGCACCATCACCGCCGGTATGTTCATGGGCTACACTCGCGAGGCAGCCGCCCGCTACTCCTTCCTGCTGGCACTGCCTGCCGTGTTCATCTCCGGCCTGTACAAGACCGCCAAGGTCATTACCGGCGCGGAGGCGGGCGGCTACTACGGACTGCCCTCCACGATCCTGGCAACCATTATTGCGTTCGTGGTTGGTTACGCCATGATCGGCTGGTTCCTCAAGTACGTGACCACCAAGTCCTACAGCGTGTTCGTGTGGTACCGTATCGCCCTGGGTGCGCTGATCTTTATCGGCCTGGGTACCGGCGTGCTCAACGCAACCGGCAGCTTCTAAGACACCGGTTCAACTCACTCATCTGTGCCCGTTCGGGAATACTCCCGGGCGGGCACATTTCTTTTAACAGTTGTACCCGCCCGCCCGCTGCGGAGCTTCTCTCAGAGAGCCTCTAAAAAACACCGACACTTAGGTCACACTTTTACACCCCTGAGCGTATACCTGCCTCCGAGCACAAGGGGAGCGGGTATTCTTATACAGTCACTATTTTCTTCGAGAGGACCGTCCAATGCGCGCCTGGGAAGTACCCGCCGTCCCCACCCTGCCCGGCAAGGCACCCTTGCCGCGTATCCACGACACCGCCGCAGGAACTATTGTTCCCATCGAAGAATCCCAGGCGGCAAGCCTGTACGTTTGCGGCATCACCCCCTACGACGCAACCCACATGGGTCACGCCTCCACCTACGTAGCATTCGACCTGCTCAACCGCGCCTGGCGTGACGCCGGCGTGACCGTCACCTACGTACAAAACGTGACCGACGTGGACGACCCGCTGCTCGAGCGCGCAACCGCCACCAACGTTGACTGGCAGTGGCTCGCCGAAGACCAAACCGAACTTTTCCGCACCGATATGTCCGCCCTGCAGGTGCTGCCGCCCGCGCACTATGTGGGTGTGGTCGAATCCATCCAGTGGCTCTTCCCGATCGTTGAAGACCTGCTGGCACGCGGCCTGGCGTACCGTGTACACGGCTACACTGACGAGCAGGGCGTGGTGCACCCCGACGGTGATATCTACCTGGACCTTGCCGCCGTGCGCGCACTGCCCGCCAACGAGGCCGGCTACTCCTGGGAGCCCGGTCAGGTCTCCCACATGAGCCGTGAAGAAATGCTCGAAATTTTCGCTGAACGAGGCGGTGACCCCGAGCGCGCCGGCAAGCGTGACGCCCTGGACCCGTTGCTCTGGCGTGCCGCTCGCGAGGGCGAACCATCCTGGCAGGCAGGCTCCCTGGGGCCCGGCCGCCCCGGCTGGCATATTGAATGCACCATGATTGCCCGCCACTTTGTCGACGGCGCCCTGACCGTGCAGGCAGGCGGTAGCGATTTGACCTTCCCGCACCACGATTTGGGTTCCGGTCATTCCTGGGCTGTGGCGAACCGCCCGCACGCGCGCCACTATGCGCACACCGGCATGGTCGGTTTGGACGGCCACAAGATGAGCAAGTCCCGCGGCAACCTGGTGCTGGTCTCCAAGCTGCGCGCCGCCGGTGTTGATCCCGCGGCGATTCGCCTGGCGATTATGAGCCAGCACTACCGCTCCGACTGGTTCTGGACCGATGAGCTGCTGGAGCGCGCTATTGAGCGTCTGGATGTATTCCGCCGCGCCGTGGCTGTAGCTGACGGTAGCGATGATTCCGCCGCTCTGCAGGCACTGGACCGTACCCGCGCCCTGCTGGCTCATGACCTGGACGCCCCCGCAGCCTTGGATGAGCTGCAGCTCTGGGCTGAAGACGCTCTGACTGCCGCTGAGCGTGCAGAGGCCGGCGAGGGTGAGCGTATTGGTGGCGGCGCCCTGATTACTGATGTTCTCTCGGCACGTTTTGGTATTAGTTTGTAAACTCTTATTTCACGTCGCGAATACTTATCGCCGTCGCGAGTGGTGTCACCACTCGCGACGGCGATAGCTATTCGCGAGGCGGCATGGTGCCGTATAATGTCTTAGTAATTTTTGGATATTATCCACGCACAGCACCGGCTACGGTCGGTACCCCAAGCGAACCCTATGCAAGGAGCACCTCATGACCACCCCCACCGGCGCCATTAACCGCCGCGGCCCCTTCCGCCCCGGCGAACGCGTGCAGATTACCGACGAGCGCGGCCGCATCACCACCATCACCCTGGTTGAGGGCGCAGAATACCACTCCCACCAGGGCTTTTTGAAGCACGACGATATTATCGGTGCGCCCGAAGGCACCGTGGTTGCCAACACCCACGGCGTGCTCTACCAGACTCTGCGCCCACTGTATAAGGATTTTGTGCTGTCCATGCCGCGCGGCGCCGCTGTGGTTTACCCTAAGGATGCTGCACAGATCGTTGTTAAGGCTGATATTTTCCCCGGCGCCCGCGTGGTCGAGGCAGGCGTCGGTTCCGGCGCGCTCTCCATTGCGCTGCTGCGTGCGGTGGGCGACTACGGTTGCGTGCACTCCTTTGAGCGCCGCGAAGAATTCGCCGATGTGGCACGCGGCAATATTGAAACCTTCTTCGGTGGCTCCCACCCGGCGTGGAAGCTGAGCATTGGCGACCTGCAGGACACCCTGCCGCAGGTTGAAGAGCCCGGTTCCGTGGACCGCGTGGTGCTCGATATGCTCGCCCCCTGGGAATGCCTGGACGCAGTTGCCGAGGCACTGGCACCCGGCGGCGTGCTGATTTGCTACGTTGCCACCGTCACCCAGATGTCCCGCCTGGTGGAGGGTCTGCGCCTGGACGGCCGTTTCACCGAGCCGGAGGCTGACGAAACCATGGTGCGCGGCTGGCATGTTGAGGGCCTGGCGGTTCGCCCCGACCACCGTATGGTTGCGCACACCGCGTTCCTGGTGGTTGCCCGCCGCCTGGCAGACGGTGCCGTGCGCCTGGCTCCCAAGCGCCGCGCCTCCAAGACTGACTTCTCCGAAGAGGATATGAATGCGTGGATTCCCATGAATGTGGGTGAGCGCGAAGTGACCGATAAGAAGGCACGCCGTGCGGTGCGTGACGCGAAGAACCTCGCCTCCCACGCCGCCCGCGCTCACGAGATCGCTCTGGAACAGAACGGTCTGAACCCTGAGGACATTGGCTAAGTAGTTTAGCTACATAGTTGAGTGAAAAGCCCGGGTTTCATCTGTTATACATATTTGGTATAGCAGATGAGACCCGGGCTTTTACTATTGCGTATTCTTTTCGGAGGATTGTGTGTATAGTGTGCATTCCGGGCGGCGCGCCGGGGGAGTAACGCCCCGTTTCCTGAGCCTATATAGCTGTGCCCCAAAGACCCGCGCTATAATAGATGAGTATGTGTAAAGACGCCCCGGCTGTGCGGTCACCCGCGTGCCGTTGGCGTGAGGAACGAGCAGGGAGGATACCGCATGTCGGGTCACTCTAAATGGGCAACCACTAAGCACAAGAAGGCTGCCATCGACGCGAAGCGCGCAAAGGCGTTCGCTAAGTTCATTAAGGCTATTGAAGTTGCAGCTCGTATGGGCGGTGCCGATATCGCAGGTAACCCCGCACTGGATCTGGCTGTTTCCAAGGCGAAGAAGAACTCGGTTCCCAACGATAACATTGACCGCGCAATCAAGCGTGGCGCAGGCCTAACCGGTGAGACCATTGACTACACCGAGATCATGTACGAAGCACGCGGCCCGCAGGGTACCGCACTGTACATTGAGTGTCTGACCGATAACCGTAACCGCGCAGCATCCGACGTGCGCCTGGCTGTGACCCGCAACGGCGGCACCATGGCTGACCAGGGCTCCGTGGCATTCCTCTTCGAGCGCAAGGGCGTTGCCGAGGTGACCAAGACCGACGGTCTGACCGAAGACGACGTGCTGATGGCTGTTCTGGACGCCGGTGCTGAAGAAGTTATCGACGAGGGCGATATCTTCACCGTTGTATCCGCAGCAACCGACCTGCCCGAGATCCGTAAGGCTCTGGACGAGGCTGAGCTGGAGTACAACAACGACGATCCGGTCTTCCGCCCGACCATGCAGGTTGACCTGGACGCAGAGGGTGCTAAGAAGTTCCTGAAGCTGGCAGACGCTATTGAAGAGCTGGACGACGTGCAGAACGTCTACTCCAACGCAAACGTACCCGCTGAGGTTATGGCACAGCTGGAAGCTGAGTAAATAAGCACAGCACAGCTGGAAGCTGAGTAATTAAGCCTCTGACCGGGCGTTTTGCTCACTCTGCACTAAGCTAGTGGCTATATCTGCCCGTGCGGCTCTTATCTTCAACCCGTACCGTGTACTCTAGTATGCGGTACGGGTTGAGTCTTTTAAGGCTTTCACCTGTACCGGGGCACTCTGTGTATACGGCGCATATAAGACAGCGCGTATAGGGCATAGTGTATTCACTCCTCGTTAGTATTCGTTGATTCGCAGCTGTTCACCTCTCTTCAGCCTTTAGGATTGGTAGGGTATATGACCGAACATCACCCGCTCACCGCACAGGAGCGCATTCCCGGCTCCACCCGCATTATGGGTGTGGACCCGGGTCTTACGCGCTGCGGTATGTCCATGGTGGATATGACCGCAAACCGCAAGGCGCACTTTGTCAATGTGGGTATTGCCGGAACCCTGCCTGCCGAGTCCCTGGACCAGCGTATTCTCAAGATTTTTAATGCAACCCAGCAGTGGCTGCGCGTGTACCGCCCCGATGCCCTGGCGATTGAGCGTGTTTTTGCTCAGGAGCAGGTTAATACGGTTATTGGTACCTCCCATGCTTCGGGTGCGGTGATTGCTGCGGCGGCTTCTGCCGGTGTGCCGGTTTTCTTTCATACGCCCTCGGAGGTGAAGGCGGCGGTCACCGGTTCGGGTCGTGCGGATAAGGCGTCGGTGGGTCGTATGGTCACGCGTATTCTTGGTTTGGAGCGTATGCCTAAGCCTGCCGATGCTGCCGATGCGCTCGCCATTGCTATCTGTCACGGCTGGCGTGGCGGTGGCATTGGTTCGGGTGTGAATATGGCGGCGCAGACTCAGACGCACCAGGGTTCGCGCCCGGTTGCCTCCCGCGCGTCGAATTTGACCCCGGCACAGAAGCTTTGGATGGAGGCGGAGGCTCGCGCCCGTCGCTAGAGTCACCTCGCCATATCAACCTCTGGATAGCGCTCTCGCTAGGGGAGTATTGTGCTATCGATAATCTCTCCTTTCTGCTGTGAAATAGTTGGATAGCCGGTATCTGCCCTGACCCGATCGATTGCTGATACCCCAAACTTAGCAGAGATTTTCGATTATTTTCGACGCAACACGCCGAATATGTTTGATTTTTGTAAAGATGTTCTAATATACTGGGTCTAAGTACTTCACGAAAGGACCGCGCATGATTGCCTCCCTGACCGGTAGAATCAGCCAATTGGGGCTCGATCACCTGATTATTGATGTCAATGGTTTCGGCATGCTGGTACACGCCACCCCGCGCACTATTGCAACTCTGCGCACCGGCCAGGAAACCACCATTTTGACCGCAATGATCGTGCGCGAAGAGTCCATGACCCTGTACGGTTTCGCCGAGCCCGCCGAGCGTGCCGTGTTTGAAATGTTGATTTCTGTTTCGGGTATTGGTCCGCGTATTGCTATGGCTGTGCTGAATGTTCACACCGCTAGCGATGTTGAGCGTGCGGTTGCCACCGGTGACGATAAGGCCTTTACCAAGGTGCCCGGTATTGGTCCTAAGGGTGCGCGTCGCCTGGTGCTTGAGCTTGCCGGTAAGCTGATCCTGGCGGATGGTCAGAGCGATGAGCTGCCCCTGGCTCAGGGTGTGGTGTGGAAGCCTCAGGTGCTGGATGCTCTGGTCTCCCTGGGCTGGAGTGAGAAGGACGCAACCGCCGCCATTGACAACTATGTCAAGCACCACCCGGAGTCCGAATCCGCTGCCGTGGCGGTGGCTCTGCGCGGTGTACTTGCCTCCCTGGGTACTCAGAATACGATTGGTCGACACTAAGGAAAGCCTATGAGCGAAGATCCCTATACTTCGGCGGTGAACCCCGCCCCGGCTCAGCGCCTGGTCGCCATGGAAGAAGAGCCCGAAGAGAAGATGATTGAGGCGGCCCTGCGCCCCAAATCCCTGGATGATTTTGTGGGTCAGTCCCGCGTGCGCAAGCAGCTCTCCCTGGTGCTGGAGGCGTCGAAAATGCGCGGCCGTAGCGCCGACCACGTGCTGCTCTCGGGCCCTCCCGGTCTGGGTAAAACCACCCTGGCAATGATTATTGCCGCCGAGATGGAGGCGCCCCTGCGTATTACCTCCGGCCCGGCTATTCAGCATTCCGGCGACCTGGCAGCAATCCTGTCTTCCCTGACCCCCGGCGAGGTGCTCTTCTTGGATGAAATCCACCGTATGAGCCGTCCCGCTGAGGAAATGCTCTATATGGCAATGGAAGATTTCCGCGTGGATATTGTGGTGGGTAAGGGCGCCGGTGCGACCTCTATTCCGCTGGAACTGCCTCAATTTACCCTGGTGGGTGCAACCACCCGCGCGGGTCTGCTGCCCGGCCCCCTGCGTGACCGTTTCGGTTTTACCGGTCACCTGGAGTTTTATTCGGTTCCTGAGCTGGAGCTGGTGCTGCGCCGTAGCGCCGGTCTGCTGGATATGAAGATTACCTCCGAGGGCTTTACCGAGATTGCCGGTCGTTCTCGCGGCACCCCGCGTATTGCTAACCGCCTGCTGCGCCGCGTGCGCGACTGGGCTCTGGTGAACGGCGTGGACTATGTCAACGCTTATGATGCAGCAACCGCTCTGGATATGTATGAGGTGGACTCCCGCGGTTTGGATCGTCTGGACCGTGCCGTGCTGGAGGCTCTGATTCACAAGTTTGGTGGTGGCCCGGTGGGTCTGTCCACTCTGGCTATTGCTGTGGGTGAAGAGACCGAGACTGTGGAAACCGTTGCCGAACCGTACCTGGTGCGTGAGGGTCTGATTGGTCGTACTCCTCGCGGTCGTGTGGCGCTACCGGCGGCATGGGAACATCTGGGGCTTGAGCCTCCGGAAATTTCCCTCTAGGGTTCATCCAAAATTTCATATAGGCGTGCCCCGGTGCAGTGCTTTCCGATAACAGGGGAGGCACTGTACCGGGGCACGGCTATATCCAATATCACATTTAATACTTAAAACCCACGTCATAAAGTGTTCACATAACCTCTCCGTCCCGAAAAACACGCAAAAACTAAGGCGTACCTGAGAAATTTTTGTGCATTGAGCGTATTCGGTAGGGGATTAGCCCCCTCCTCACGTAGGATGGATAGGTAACATTACCTGCACTCTACCCTCGCGCACCCGCGCCAACCATAGGGTAGAAAGCACATGAACGAAAAGAGATGTGATGAATTCAGCCGTACTGCTTATTATGTTCGCGCTGCTGGGTCTGATGATGTTTTTCCAGATCCGCACCCAGAAGAAGCGCTTCAACCAGCAGCAGCAGATGCGCGCTAACCTGGCACCCGGCAACCGCGTCATGACTACCGGCGGCCTGTTCGGTACCGTGGTTGATATTGACCGTGAAGAGGGCACCATCGACCTGGAAGTTTCCGAAGGTGTTGTCGTGACCTACCACCTGAGCGCTATCTCCACCATTGCCGGTAGCGAGCAGGCAGCAGCCGAGGCCGAAGAGACCGAGCAGGTTTCTGAGGATTCCGACCAGCCGGCAGAGACCGCTGAAACTTCGGCAACCGAGCCGAAGCAGAACTAAATAATGTGCATGCCGCAGCGCAGGCTCTCTCCATCGGACGGTGAAGAGTGCCGGTGCTGCGGCTAACGGGTAGAAAGGACAAGAATGGCTCAGCGTTCACCGCTTGCCAGCGCGCGCCGCGCGTTTGTCTCGATGATCCTGCTCATGGTTATTCTGGCGGGTGGCATTTTTGGTTCCACCTTTGCCGGCGGCTCGTGGGCAGCAAAACTAGCATTGGACCTTTCCGGTGGTACCCAGATGATTCTGGCGCCCAAGGTCAATGGCTCCACCGATTCCTCGGTTTCTCAGGAGCAGCTGGAACAGGCCGTTGCGATTATCCGTCAGCGTGTTGACGGTGCCGGCGTGTCCGAGGCTGAGGTGACCACCTCTTTCGGCTCCGGCAGCAATGTGGTTGTTTCGGTTCCGGGCACCATTAGCTCCGAGACTCGCTCCCTGATTCAGGCGTCGGCAAATATGACTTTCCGTGCGGTGCTGACCTCCGGCGCCCCGGCGGCTGTGACTGAGGATGCGCGCCTGGCAGATGATAAGCTGCCCAAGCCCACCGCCGAACCGACCAATGGTTCGGACACCAACTGGATCACCGCGGAACTTTGGCGCGAATACGAAGCTAAGGACTGCACCGCTGTCTCCAATGAAGAGGCTGCTCAAGATCCTTCCAAGGCTGTGGTGGCATGTTCCAAGGACGGCACCGAGAAGTACATTCTGGGTCCGGTTGAGCTGAATGGCTCCTCGATTTCTAACGCCAGCTATTCTCAGGAAACCACCGGTAATGGTGTGACCACCGGTCGCTGGGCTGTGAATATTGAATTTAATTCCGAGGCACGCGACACCTTCCGTGACGTGACTGCTCGTCTGAACGAGATCCGAGGCACCAACCCCTCTGATCCTCGCGCACGCTTTGCAATTATGCTCGACGGCAAGGTGCTCTCCTCCCCGGTATCCCAGGCAGTAATCGCCGACGGCAAGCCGCAGATCACCGGTAACTTCACCGAGCAGGAAGCTAAGCAGCTGGCAGACCAGCTTAAGTACGGTGCATTGCCCATTAGCTTCACCATCCAATCCGAGCAGCAAATTTCGGCAACCCTGGGTGGCGAGCAGCTGCGCGTGGGTCTGCTGACCGGCCTGATCGGTCTGCTGCTGGTGTTCGTATACTCCCTGTTCCAGTACCGACTGCTCGGCTTTGTCACCATGGCATCGCTGGTGGTTGCGGGCATTATCTCCTATGAGGCAATCGTGCTGCTGGGCTGGGCAATGAACTACCGCCTGTCCCTGGCGGGCGTTGCCGGTCTGATTGTGGCGATCGGTGCGACCGCCGACTCGTTCATCGTGTATTTTGAACGAATCCGTGACGAGATTCGCGCCGGACGCACCATCCCCTCAGCGGTCAACCACGGTTGGAAGCGTGCATCGCGCACCATCCTGGCGTCCAAGGCAGTGAACCTGCTCGCCGCAGTGGTGCTCTACGTGGTCTCCGTGGGCTCGGTGAAGGGCTTCGCCTTCACCCTGGGTCTGACCGCAATTGCCGACCTGGTGGTCGTGTACCTATTCACCCACCCGGTGCTGACCCTGCTGGCAAACACCCGCTACTTCGGTGAGGGTCGCCGCCACTCCGGTCTGTCTCCCGAATCCCTGGGGGCTGTGCCCTTCTACCGTGGCGCGGGTCGTACCCGCAAGCCTGAGGAGAAGGAGCAGACCCTGGCAGAGCGCAAGGCAGCCGAGCGTAAAGCAGCCGCCGAGGCAGAAGCCGCAGAGCAGGGTGCATCCGACACTGTAGCGAAGGAGGCGTAACATGGCTGAAACCACCGTCAAGCCCAATGTATTCGCACGTTTTGGTAACGACCTGCACTCCGGCAAGCGTTCCTACCCCTTCCTGGGTAAGCGCCGTCTGTGGCTCGGTCTTGCCGCGCTGCTCATGGCAATTAGCGTGCTGATTCCCGTGCTCGGCCCCGGCTTTAACCTGGGTATTGATTTCCGTGGCGGTTCGGAGTTCGTGGTCTCTAAGACCGAACACACCGATATTGCCACCGGCACCAAGATCATTCACGATAACGCCCCGAACGCCACCGATGTGCGCGTAACCAATATTGCCCCCGGCACTATGCGCGCACAGATGAGCACCCTCAGCGATGACGAGACCCTGAAGATTAAGCAGGCGCTGCAGGACGGCTACGGCGTGACCAGCGACGATGTGACCTCCTCCTTCGTGGGCCCGACCTGGGGTGCGGATGTCACCAACCAGGCGCTCTGGGGTCTGGTCGCCTTCGTGATTTTCGCGCTGATCGGTATGGCACTGTACTTCCGCACTTGGAAGATGTCGATTGCCGCTATCGCCGGTCTGCTCTTCACCGTGGTCGTGACCGTGGGTCTGTACGCAGCTTTTGGTTTCGAGATTACCCCGAGTGCGATCATCGGCTTCTTGACTATTCTGAGCTACTCGCTCTATGACTCCGTGGTGGTCTTCGATAAGATCCGCGAGAACACTGAAACCGTGTTTGAGCGTGAGGATTACACCTTCGAAGAGGAAACGAACCTGGCGGTCAACCAGACCCTGGTTCGCTCCATTAACACCGCAATCGTGGGTGTGCTGCCGGTCGGTTCGATCCTGTTCATCGGTGCGTTTATTCTGGGCGCCGGTACTCTGCAGGATCTGTCTCTGTCGCTGTTCGTGGGTATTCTGGTCGGCATGTTCGGTACCCTGTTCGTTTCGGCTCCGTTGTATGGCGCTTTGCGACTGGGGGAGAAGCCCATTGTTGAGCAGGCTGCTCGTGTTGAGGCAGCTCGTGCACAGAAGGGCTCTGACTCTTCTGACTCTGATAGCGATTCTGAGGATGATGAGGATGCACCGGCTGAGTCTAAGCCGAAGCGTGCGCCTCGTGTGGAGATTAACCTGGTCAATGTCACCGGTTAGTATCTGACTCGATTCTGTCTAAAGGGTGAGTAGTGTAAACACTACTCACCCTTTAGTGTATTCAGGTTTAAATTTCTGGTGTTGACATACTGTGAGTGTAGATAGTGTCTATTGAGTCATGTAATGCATGGCTCAATAGACACTTTGACCGCTCACAGACCGTCACAAAGTGTCACAAGCGGTTCGTTAGAACTGCATCCCATGCGGGTATTTCTACCCAACCGTCGCATACGCATCCAGAATCTATACCATCGACTCAATATTCACACGGCGGAGTGTTAAATTTTGCGTTGTGCTTCACAGAGCGTAGGATATAAATCATTCCGGTAACGCCATGGCGGCGTTGCATAATCAGTGTTTCAAGGAGTGTGCTATGAGCGGTTCGCATGTGATTCCTGATGGTTCTATGCCTAATTCTTCGCAGGAGTCTAAGCCGGTGCGCGGTTCGCATCGTGTGATGGCTGCGGGTCAGCGTGTTCCTGATCGTCTGGTTTTTGGTCGTACTGGTGCCGGGTATTCTGAGCAGGGTGTGCGTTTTTCGCCTCTGCTGGCGCCGGTGATTCGCGCGGTGCGTAAGTACCATCCGAATGAGGATGTTACGGTGCTGCAGCGTGCCTTTGAGGTGGCGGATCGTTACCATGTGGGTCAGAAACGTAAGAGTGGTGACCCGTATATTACTCACCCGGTGGCTGTGACGACTATTCTTGCCGAGATGGGTGCGACGGGCCCGACTCTGGCTGCCGGTCTGCTGCACGATACGGTGGAGGATACCGAGTACACTCTGGAGCAGCTCACTGAGGATTTCGGCGAAGAGGTCGCCTATCTGGTCGATGGCGTGACTAAGCTGGATAAGATGACCTACGGCGAGAACGCCTCGATTGAGACGGTTCGTAAGCTGGTGCTGTCCATGAGCAAGGATATTCGTGTGCTGCTCATTAAGCTGGCTGACCGTTTGCATAATGCGCGTACCTGGCGTTTTGTTCCGGCGAAGAGTGCTGCGAAGAAGGCTGAGGAGACGCTGAAGATTTACGCTCCTTTGGCGCATCGTCTGGGTTTGAACACGATTAAGTGGGAGCTTGAGGACCTGTCTTTTGCTGCCATGAGCCCGGAGATTTACGCCGAGATGGTGCGCATGGTCGGCGAGCGCACTCCTATGCTTGAGCAGTACCTGGAGCAGGCGAAGAGCACGATTATTGAGCGTCTGACTCAGATGGGTATTGAGGCGAGCGTGACGGGCCGCCCGAAGCATTATTATTCGATTCATCAGAAGATGAAGACTAAGGGCCGCAGTTTCGAGGAGATTAACGATATCCTTGCGGTGCGCATTATGGTTGAGGAAGAGAACGATTGTTATACGGTTCTTGGCCATGTGCTCTCCCTGTGGCCGATGGTTCCGGGTCGTTTTAAGGATTATATTAAGAACCCGAAGAATAACCATTACCAGTCGCTGCATTTGACGGCTGCGGGTCCTGGTGGTTTGCCGCTGGAGATTCAGATCCGCACCTTTAAGATGCATGAAGAGGCTGAGTACGGTGTGGCGGCGCATTGGCGTTATAAGGCGGCTTCTCGCGGTGAGAAGGTTGCTGAGGTTAAGCGTGAGCCGGGTACTCAGACCGCCGCCATGAATGTGGGTATTCTGCAGGCTATTGCTGAGATTTCGAATTCTAATCCTGAGTCTGAGAAGTTCTATGAGTCTCTGGCTGACACTCTGGATACTGATGAGATTGTGGTGCTGACCCCGACCGGTCAGGCTATTGCTCTGCCTGCCGGTTCCACCCCGGTTGATTTTGCCTATGCGATTCATACGCAGGTGGGTAATCGCACGGTGGGCGCTAAGGTTAATGGCCGTTTGGTGCCGTTGCATACTGTGCTGCCGACCGGTGCCACGGTTGAGATTATGACTACGAAGAATGAGGATGCTTCGCCCAGTGAGGACTGGTTGAAGTTTGTGCGTTCTTCGCGTGCTCGTACGAAGATTCGTCAGCATTTTGCGAAGGAGCGTCGCCTAGAGGCGCTGGATCGCGGCCGTGATGCTTTGACTAAGAGTATGCGCCATAATGAGCTGCCTCTGCAGAAGATGATGAGCGCTGATTTGATGTTGCAGACCGCTCAGCATTTCCATAAGAATGATGTGGCTGCTCTGTATCGTGCGATTGGTGATTCTGAGCTGGCTGCGCGCGATGTTGTGGATGCCATGGTGGAGATTTACCGTGGCGACACCTCTCCGCAGTCGAGCGAGGATATTAGTACCTTTGATGAGGCTCTACTGAAGCAGACTCGCCGCCCGGAGAGCGATAACGGCATTATTGTGCCCGGTGCTGAGGGCGTGCTGACTCGTATTGCGCGCTGCTGCACTCCGGTGCCGCCGGATGAGATTGTGGGCATTGTGACTCGTGGTTCGGGTATTAGTGTACACCGTAAGGATTGCCCGAATATGCGCCATGCTGATGAGGAGCCGCGCATGACTGAAGTTGCCTGGGCGCCCTCGTCGGATACGACGTACCGCGTGCAGGTGCAGGTTGAAGGTCTGGATCGTAAGGGCCTGCTCAATGACCTGATTCGCGTGATTTCTGAGGCTGGCGTGAATATCCTGGATGCTCGCGTGTACACTTCCGAGGATCGTATTGCGGTGGATCGTTTCACCCTGGAGCTGGCGGATCGTTTCATGCTGGAGTATGTATTGAACGTGATTCATAATGTGGCTGGCGTGTATAAGGCGTATCGCCTCACGGGTTCTAAGCCTGCGGACGCCTAAATCTCTGCGCGCCCGGCACCCGGTGCGGTACAATTGAGATATGACTGAACCTCGTATTGAACTAACTCGCCTGCTGGACGCTTTGAGCGCGCATCTGACCGCTGTGGAGAATCGCCGCGGTGAGCAGGACCCCGCCGTGGATGAGGCGTATGTTGCTATTGCCAACGCTTTTGAAGCGTACGAGGATGCTCTCTTCGACACCTACCATGAGGTGACCCCTCTGGATGTTTTCATTGAAGATGAAGACGATGAGGATGAAGAGTTCTTCCCCGAGGATGACGAGGAAGACGACGACGATATTGAGTACGTCGACTAATCTTTGACGCTTAGGGCGCTCGGGTATTGTACCCGGGCGCTTTTGCGTCTGCTGATTATCTCACTGACGGCGCGCTTTTACCGCACGCATGACGGGTACCCAGAGAAAGGATGAACCGTGGCTCCCGCATTCAACGACGACGCCCTGATTCTGCGCACCCAAAACCTCAAAGAGACCGACCGCATCATTATTATGCTCACCCGCGAACACGGCATGATCCACGCCGTGGCTAAGGGCGTGCGCAAACCCAATTCGAAGTTCGGCGCTCGCCTGGAGCCTTTTATGCATTCCTCGCTGGCGCTAAACACCGGCCGCGGATCCCTGTACACGGTCACTCAGGCGGTTACGGTGCACCCTTATTCCAGCGCGATTGTTGCCGATTATGCGCGTTTTGGCTGCGCGGCGCTTATGGCGGAGCTGGCGGAGAAGCTGTGCACCGACAGCCCCCTGGAGGATACGCATCCGCATTTTGGCCTGCTGCACGGGGCGATGGCGGCACTGGCGCGCGGGGAGCATGTGCCTCAACGGATCCTTGCCAGCTATATGATGCGCGCCCTGGCTCTGGCGGGTTGGCAGATGGTTTCTGAGAGTTGCACCGTGTGCGGTAGGAACCTGCTGGATGACTCGCGCGGTGCTTTCCACACGGCGGGTGTGTACGGTGAGTTTGGTTTGCTCTGTGCCGATCACGCCGCTGGAGTGGAGGTGCCCCTGGTTCGTTTGCCCGCTTCTCGTCTGTGCCTGCTGCTGGCGTTATTGCGAGGGGATTGGGCTGCGGTTGATCCTGCCGTACCCGCCGAGTGCGCTAAGCTGCTGGATTTGGTGCTAACCACCACCCAGAATCTCTTGGAAGCACCGCTAAAAACCGCGTTGACTTTGGAAAGCGAAGCCTAGGGGCATAATTTTCACCCGCTGCACAGCCTGCGCATAGCCACACGCCCCGCTCAAGGCGGTAGAATGGTAGGGAACTCTATCCTCGGATATATCCCCGTGAAAGGTTTATCGTGCCCGTCAAACCCTATGCGCATCCTTCGGGAGCTACCGCCCCGGCGATTCCCCGCAAGTTCATCCCTCAGCACGTGGCTGTGGTTATGGACGGCAACGGCCGCTGGGCCAATGAACGCGGATTGCCGCGCACCGAGGGCCACCGCGCGGGCGAGGCGGCACTGCTGGACGTTGTTGCCGGCGCCATTGAAATGGGCATTCCCTATGTGAGCGCCTATGCCTTCTCCACCGAGAACTGGAAGCGCTCGCCCAGTGAAGTCGCCTTTATTATGCGCTATTCCACCGAGGTGCTCGCGCGCCAGCTGGAAACTCTCAAATCGTGGGGTGTGCGTATCCGCTGGGCGGGTCGTCGACCCAAGCTGTGGAAGAGCGTGATTGAGATGCTCGAAAAGTGCGAGCGCGAAACCATTAATAACACCGTATGCACCCTGACCATGTGCGTGAACTACGGTGGCCGCGCCGAAATCGCAGACGCCGCCGCAGCACTGGCTGAGGATGTTGCCGCCGGGCGTCTGAAGCCCTCCAAGGTGGATGAGAAGACCTTCGCCAAGTACCTGGACGAGCCGGATATGCCCGATGTTGACCTTTTCCTGCGCTCTTCGGGCGAGCAGCGCATTTCGAACTTCCTGCTCTGGCAGAGTGCGTACGCCGAGTTCGTGTTTATGGATGTACTCTGGCCCGATGTTGACCGTCGAACCCTCTGGCGTGCGGTGCTGGAGTACGCCAGCCGAGACCGCCGCTACGGTGGCGCGGTGGATGCGGTCAATACCGACCCGCAGAACCCCGCCGACGCCCTAGACCCGGCAGATAACGCTTAATATAGACCTATAACCCACATATTTTGAGGAGCGCCCATGCGTATTTACCCCACGATTTTCAAGCTGGTTTTTGAAAAGATGGACCCCGAGAAGGCTCACCACATTGGCTTCTGGGGTGTTCAGACTCTGAAGTCCCTGGGTATTTCTCGCGCTCTGCGCTCCTACCTGCAGCCGGACGCTTCCCTGCGCACCCGCGTCATGGGCATTGATTTCCCCTCGCCTTTTGGTCTGGCGGCTGGTTTCGATAAGGGCGGTAAGGGCATTGCTGCTCTGGCGGCTCTGGGCTTTGGCCATGTTGAGATTGGTACCATTACCGGTCAAGCTCAGCCGGGCAACCCGCAGCCGCGCCTCTTCCGCCTGGTGGAGGATCGCGCCGTGATTAACCGTATGGGTTTCAATAATGACGGTGCCGCCGCTGCCGGTCCGCGTGTGGCTGCTGCCCGCGCCGATCTGGAGGCGGAATACCCTGCTTCCTCCCGCCCGGTCATTGGTGTGAATATTGGCAAGACCAAGGTCGTTGAGCTGGAAAACGCTATTGACGACTACCTGATTTCTACTCGCACCCTGGCGCCCCAGGCGGACTACCTGACCGTGAACGTGAGCTCCCCGAACACCCCGGGTTTGCGTTCCTTGCAGTCCATTGAGGCGCTGCGCCCGCTGCTGGCTGCCGTGCGCGCCGAGGCGGATAAGGTCGTGCCGAACCGTCACGTGCCGCTGACCGTGAAGATCGCACCGGATCTGGCGGATGAAGACGTGATTGAGGTGGCTCGCCTGGCGAAGGAACTGAAGCTAGACGGCGTGATTGCTACCAATACCACCATTGCACGTGAGGGTCTGGGTCTGCGCTCGGATATGTCTAAGGTGAAGAATATTGGTGCCGGTGGTCTGTCCGGTGCGCCTTTGAAGCCGCGCTCGCTGGAGGTTCTGTCCCTGCTGAAGAAGGAGATTGGGGACGAGCTAGCGATTATCTCTGTGGGTGGCGTGACCGATGCTCGCGATGTGCAGGAGCGTTTGGATGCGGGCGCTGATTTGGTGCAGGGTTACACTGCGTTCTTATATGAGGGTCCGTTCTGGGTTGCTCGTATTAACCGCGGTCTGGCGAAGCTGCGCCGATAATTCTTCTCGAAAATCATTCAAACACTCAAAAATCCCCCGCCTCCGTAGAGAGCGGGGGATTAGTGCATATGAAAGATACAGTGATTTACTTCGGGTACTGACCGTACTCAACCTGCGGGTCGGGGCGGCGGAAACGACGAGGAACCATCACACGGTTAAAGGCGTACATGCCATTACCGCGACCGGAGCCACCGAATTTATCAATCAGCTTCTTCTTGAGCTTGCGCCACATGATGAAGTAGTCAATCAGCCACAGACCGATCAGGCCGTACATTGCGTACACCATGAAACCGTATAGTCCCGGAGCCAGCACCGGAATCAGGAAGCTGACCAGGAACACAACCATCAGGGCGTAGAGCATGTAATCGCCCAGGTTGCGGCGCGCATCAATGTAGTCGCGGATATAGCGGCGGTCCTTACCCTTATCCACGGCAGGCAGGTAGCGCTCATCACCGGTGCGCATTGCCTCGTTCTGGCGGGCGCGCGCCTCACGCAGCTCTTCACGCTCACGCTCCTTTGCCACCTTACGGTCAGCGTTTACCAGAGGCTGCTTACGTGCGGCAACCTGAGCGTCACGCTTAGGGGTGGGCTTGCCCTTCTTAGGGGTGAATTTGGGGTTGGTGGGCTCTTCTACCTCAACCTCAATCACCTCCGCGGTGGTTTCGGGCTCTACTGCTTCTTTCTTTTTGCCAAACATACCTCCCATCATACCCAATCATGGGCGTCAACCGGTATTGTGTACCGTATTTCAAACAGATATCACGCCCTGCAGAGCCCGAGCCGTTTCATAAGCGTCCGATCAGAGTGTGCACAAGCGCATAAAAGTACGCGACGGGACTATGATAGAGACATGACTACCTTTGAATTTAGCCACGCTGATGCCCTCAAAGAGGCAATTGAGCAGCGTTTTGACCAGACCCTGCAGCGACTGAGCGAATTGGTCGCCATTCCTTCGGTTGCCTGGGAAAGCCACGATTTGAGCCAGGTGCAGCGCAGCGCCGAGAAGGTGCGTGAGTTGGCGCTCGCCGCAGGTTTTGAGAATGCTGCCCTGTACACTGCCGAGTACACTGCTGAAGACGGCACCGTCAAGACCGGCATGCCCGCGGTTCTTGCGTCCCGCCCGGCTGCGGCAGGTTACCCGACCATTTTGCTCTATGCACACCATGATGTGCAGCCCGCAGGGGATGAGTCCCTGTGGGACACCCCGCCCTTTGAGACCGTGCGTAAGGGCGATCGTCTCTACGGTCGCGGCGCTGCCGATGATAAGGCGGGCGTGCTGCTGCACCTTGCCGCCCTGGAGGCTGTTTCGACTGTGCTGGGCGATGATTTTAAGCTCGGCATTAAGCTCTTTATTGAGGGTGAGGAAGAAGCAGGTTCCCCCTCCTTTGAGTCCTTTGTGAACACCTACCGCCAGCAGCTGGACGCTGACTATATTGTGGTGGCGGATTCTTCGAATTGGCGTGCCGGTGTGCCCGCACTAACCACCTCCCTGCGCGGTGTGGCTTCCGGCGTGATTGAGGCGCGCGTGGGCTCTCACGCCCTGCATTCGGGTGTCTTTGGCGGCCCGCTGTTGGATGCGCACACCGTCCTGGCGCGCCTGATCGCTACCCTGCATGATGCTCAGGGTTCGGTAGCTATTGAGGGTTTGAGTCGTCGCGATGATCAGCAGATTGAATACGCCGAGGCTGATTTCCGCGCAGACTCCGGCGCCCTGGAGCAGATGAGCCTGGCGGGTACCGGCTCCATTGCCTCCCGCCTGTGGACCCAGCCGGCTGTTTCGGTCATCGGTTGGGATATTCCCTCGGTGGCTCATTCTTCTAATACTTTGGCGGCGGTTTCACGCGCGATTATTAGTGTGCGTCTGGCGCCGGGCACCGACCCTCAGGTAGCTCATCAGGCCATTGAGGCGCATCTGCAGCAGCACGCGCCGCTGAATGCGCAGATTACCTACAGCCCGCAGGATTCGGGTCAGCCTTTTGATATTGATGTGGACTCCTACGGCGCTCGCCTGGCGTTGGCTGCTTTTGAGCGTGCCTGGGGTGTGCAGCCGGTTAAGGCGGGTATGGGCGGTTCCATTCCGTTCATTGCAACCCTGAAGCAGGTGTTCCCGCAGGCTCAGATTCTGGTGACCGGTATTGAGGATCCGGATACTCGCGCTCATAGCGCTAATGAGTCGCTATATGTACCAGATTTGCTGCACGGTATTGTGGCGGAGGCTCTGGTTCTCTCCGAGCTGAGTAAGTAAAGTAACCGACACATAGCAATGAAGAACAGTGTGTGTGCGGGAATAACCCGAGCGCAATATCTGTTCTACAGCATAAGAGTATGCCCGCAGCACTGCCCCTAGGGGCAGTGAGCGCATCGCACGCCCAGGGCGAACGTGTACGACACTACGGTCGCCCTGGGTTGATAGCCGGGCGCAATGGGCGTAACGTTAAGCCTAGACCATAAAACTCGTATGAACCATACAGGATTTTCATGCGGGGGAACGAAAGGACAACTATCATGACTGAAACTGTCGAACTGCCCACCCACGGCGTTGAACTGACCGAAGTTGCACAGACCAAGGTTCGCACCCTACTCGAGCAGGAGGGTCGCACCGACCTGCGCCTGCGCATTGCTGTGCAGCCCGGCGGCTGCTCCGGCCTGATCTACCAGCTCTACTTCGACGAGCGTACCCTGGATGGCGACGCAGTGCGCAACTTCGGCGACGGCGTTGAGGTTATCGTGGACCGCATGAGCGCACCCTACCTGGATGGCGCATCCATCGACTTCGAGGACACCATTGAGAAGCAGGGTTTCTCCATTGACAACCCGAACGCTCAGGGCTCCTGCGCTTGCGGTGACTCCTTCAACTAAAGATCACCCTATAGCCTAAACACTCTCAAACCGCGGTGCTCTCTCCTGTGCAGGAGGCAGTGGCACCGCGGTTTTACGTTCCCAGTAGGTCTATCAGCACGCGGAAAAACACCCCTACCGGTACGCACATAGGGCACACATGCAGAAACCTTCGAGAGGAATATGAGAACACCTCAACCGTATCGGGCGTGATACCCTGGAATCATACACTCAACACAGCCCTTGACCCACTCACGCACCAAGAAAACACTATGAACGCATCACAGCTCCGCCGCGCCGCAGCCCTCGCGCTCGCAGGCATCTCCTCACTCACCCTGACCTCCTGCGCGGAAGATACCAGCAGCCAGAAAATCAAAAACGAACACGTTATCGCTTGGGAAGACGCCCAAGTATCCGCCCCGAACCAAATCGTGTTCACCGTTGTGGAGAAACCCGGGCAGTGCGTGAGTATCCGTCACGTACAGGAAGAATCCAAAGGCGTTGTGCGCGTGGCGCTGATTGCAGGAGAACGCTCCGGTGCACCCGACTTCTGCGCAAACGCAATCCGCGGCGGACGCACCTACACGGTCTCCACTGTTCAGCCCGCCAAGAATCTGACCATTGAGGCAATTGACCCTTCCGCTGTACCCATAAACGATAACTAACCCCTGCGCGATACCTCACCCGGTGCCTAAAGAGGGCCCGGGCGGTACTCGCGTCCCGTCCGGGCGTGGGATTCACGAGGCTACACGTACCCTGCCGCGGGTGCAGGCACATATACAGTGCGCTTGCACCCGCGGCATCATGGTATAGAGGGATGTAGACACGCACCCGCCCTGCGCGCTAAGGTTAGTATAAGTACCATGTATTCGCCGAAGAATACCGCCATATAGCGTTCTCGCGGCGAATCATAGCATTACTATGTCGAAGGAGACCGCCATGCC
Source organism: Rothia sp. (in: high G+C Gram-positive bacteria) (assembly GCF_030540545.1). GTDB lineage: Bacteria > Actinomycetota > Actinomycetes > Actinomycetales > Micrococcaceae > Rothia. The sequence continues at coordinate 77,712 of NZ_JAUNVZ010000005.1, forward strand.
CACCAGCGCAGAACACACCATCTCACGCCGTACCTGCTGCGCCCTACTCATTCCCGTAGCGCTTGCAACCTTCAGTGCATGCTCTTCAGAATCCACTCCGAGCACCGGGGCAGGGAATGCATCCGCATCCCTCAGCGCGAGGGCTGCATCGACCGCACAAGAATCCTCAGGCACGGCTGCCCGTCGTGAGGGTAATGATGCTCGGCATAGTGCTGGAACTCAGGAGCGTGTGCTTGAGTATACGTATCGTGTGACTGGTGAGCATGAGCTGACGTTTGAGGTTCAGCCTAGTGATCGTAGCTGTACTCAGTTGCGTTGGGTTTTTAGCGAGGAGAATGGTGTTTTCTCTATTGCTTTTGTTGAGGGTGTGCGTGCTGATGGTTCTGATGTGTGTACTTTGGAGGCGTGGGTGTCGACGGTTCATTTTGAGACTGTCGCCCCGGCACGCAGCCTGAAGGTGCAGCCTCTTAGCGCCGACAGGGCTCAGCTTAACCGCTAAACCGCATAGAAGAGTCCCCACACACTGTAGAGTGCGTGGGGATTCTCCATTTATTCGGAATCCTGCGCCTTGCGTGCTCGGTGTGCGTGTGCGGGACTTTACTATACTCCTTTTGAGTTTTCCACTGTACGAGCGGTGGTCAAATGCCCGGTGTTTACCCCATAAAATACTCAACACACACCCGACACATGATCGCTCAAACGACCTATCCACCAGTCACCAAACACACCCGGTATAATAGACCGGTTACAGGCGCTCGCACAGCACCACCGTCCACACCCACAGGGGAGAAACACCATGCCCAAACAACCCACCGGCGACACCGCACCCCTAGACGGCATCATCCCCGCACACAGCGCGCACGGCACCGCAGAACGCGACTTCAGCCTATACATTCACATACCTTTCTGCACCATCCGCTGCGGCTACTGCGACTTCAACACCTACGCCACCGAAGACTTCGGCAACAATATCGGCATCACCACCTACGCCCAAGACGCCATCGCAGAAATCATCTTCGCCGCCAAAACCCTCCAGACCTCCGGAGTAGCACCGCGCAAACTGCACAGCATCTTCTTCGGCGGAGGCACCCCCACCAAACTACCCGCCCGCGACCTCGTCGCCATCCTGCAGGCAGCACGCGATATCTTCGGCATCCACGAAGGCGCCGAAATCACCACCGAAGCCAACCCCGACTCCGTCACCGAACAAGACCTATACACCCTCGCACAGGGCGGATTCACCCGCGTCTCCTTCGGCATGCAATCCGTCGAACCGGCAGTACTCAAAGTCCTCGACCGCACCCACGAACCCGCCAACGTCCCCAAAGTCATCACCTGGGCACACAACGCAGGCCTACAAGCATCCGTAGACCTGATCTACGGCACCCCCGGCGAAACCCTGCAGCAATGGGAAAACAGCCTGGACGCCGCCATCAGCTACCAGCCCGACCACATCAGCGCATACTCACTGATTGTCGAAGAAGGCACCAAACTCGCCGCACAAATCCGCCGTGGCGAATACACCATGCCCGACAACGACCTCATGGCAGACATGTACCTGGCAGCCGAAAACAAACTCACCGCAGCCGGATACCACTGGTACGAAGTCTCCAACTATAGCCGCGACGAACACACCCGCAGCACCCACAACCTCGCCTACTGGCGCAACCAAGACTGGTGGGGCATCGGACCGGGCGCACACTCCCACATCAACGGCACCCGCTGGTGGAACCTCAAGCACCCCGTACCCTACACCAATCGGGTACGCGCCGGACAATCCCCAGCCGCAGCACGCGAAACCCTAGACAGCACCACGCGCATTTTCGAAGAAATCATGCTCATGATCCGCGTCAAAGAAGGTCTGCCCGTACACACCCTGCTACAGGTACACGAGGCGCCCGCCCTAGACGTCTCCCTGCGCTGGCTCGTATCCCAGGGACTCATTGAGGCAGACGTGCTCAATCCGGCGGGTGAGGCGCTCGCCGACTCCACCGTGCGCCTAACGCTCAAGGGCCGACTGCTGGGGGACGCCGTGACGCGCGAGCTACTCCCGGACCTCTAGACCGCTAGATCCATTGTCCTCGCCTCCCACGGGATGCACCCTGTAAAGGCTGCACTCGGGCGCTCGCGGCGAGCAGTACGAGAGTGTTGCTCGCCGCGCAACGAGGTGGGGGAGTGTGTGGGTTTGGGCTCGCTCGGTCTCAAGAACCCACGCGGATTTTAGTCCATTTTTCGGACTGTTATACCCTCAAGTGTCGGGTGAACGTGATAGTATTACACCTGGTCATAGCGTTTTTCGTAACACTATGTATATACCCCATAGTTAATTTTGTTAAATATGTCACATTATACGGGTGTAAAATCAAACTCTGCACGTTGATTACGAGGGTTGGTCTCGAGAATCCAAGCCAACATAAACCCTCAACTGCCTCTTGATGGATTGATAAGTCTCTACCTAAAGTAGACATATGCACCCGGCAGCCGGTATAGTAGTAACCGGCAAGACGTTTCTATGTCGACAGCATGTTTTCGTCTTTGCTGAAGTTGAGTGAATATGGTTGTGGACCTCCAAGTAATTGGGGGTCCACAGTCATTTAACACCACTCTACTAATCCGAGCGGTGACGTGTTTTATCCAATGGCGGGCACAAGAAAAGCCCGCCACCTACGTGACGGGCTTCGTGTCTTTGCGCCGCTCAGGTCACTACACATCAGCAAGCAACCCTCAAAACCTCAGTGGTTTAGCGGAATAGGCGCACCACAAAACGGTAACGATAGGGGTTACCACTATTGACATGCACACCGGCGCGCATAGCACCGATCGCCATAAAGAGCCACACGAGCGCGGCAGCCAGCATCAAACCACTCGCCGAACCCGGCAGGATAATGCTCAGCACAATGCACACCGCAATCGCAATGCTCGGAATCAGGGTGAAGTTCACTGCCTCCAGAGATTCCTGCTCGGTAAAGGGTGCGTTCTTACGCTTGAGGTAGTACACCAGGGCGGGCGGGACAACGCCCATAATGCCGCTAAAGTGTGCAAAAGTAGCGGAATTGCGGTCTTGAATCACCGAAATGCGCTTGGCGGGCTTCACGGGCTGAGGCGCTGCCTGAGTCTGTTCAGCTACGGGGTTGGTAGTCACGACAATCCTGAATGTCTCGAAATGAATAGGGGTGAGTGAGTCGCCACGCGCATGCACGCAGCATTTCTATTGTACCGCGCGGCAGCTGCGACCAGAACCGTTTTCACTGCGCTGCACGCCACATTTGAGGCTCTGACTAGCGCAAATAGCGGGGGAGTAACTCCCCTTAAATCAGTGCCTATTCATCCACCATGCCGGTCACAAAATCAATCAGAGACTCCACCGGCCCCAGCAGGCTCGGCTGCAAATCCTTATAGGAATCCACGCGCGATAGAATCAGCTGCCAGGCGCGCGCAATATCTTCCTGAGTCTCATGGGGCTGCTGTAGCCGCGCCAGAGTACCCTTCTTGAAATCTTCACCGCGAGGCACCTGAGGCCACGCCTTGAGCCCCAGCTTTTCGGGCTTAATCGCCTGCCAAATATCAATAAAGGGGTGACCAACCACCTTCACATGGCGCGCCGCAGGCCCCAGGCTCGCCAGGGCTTCGCGCACAATGCGTTCTTCCTTAGTTCCAGGCACCAGATGATCCACCAGCACGCCAATACGGGCATTATCGGTGGGTTCAAAGGCGCGCAGGGCACCCGCCAAATCATCAATGCCGTGTAGGGGTTCCACAGCAACGCCCTCAACGCGCAGGTCGTGACCCCAGATTTTCTCCACGAGTTCCGCATCGTGCAGACCCTCAACCCAAATTCGTGAGGCGCGCGCCACACGGGCAGGGGAGTTGGTTACCGCATAGGAACCGGAGCGAGAGACCTGCTTAGCAGCCTTTCGGGGCGCCGGGGCAATGATTTCCACAGGCTGACCCTCCAGCAAATAGCCAGGACCCAGGGGGAATTTCTTACGGCGCAGCTTGGCGTCTTCCAGAGTGAAATAAAGGACGCCACCAATACGCTCCGCGGAAACAACTTCGCCGACCCACCCGGAGGCGGGATCTTCAAGCAGCATGCCGCGTTTGAGTTCAACTGTGGGTGCGGGAGCCGGGCGATGCGAACGTGCGGATGCATTAAGATCCTGAGCGCCCCAGGCATAGGGGTCAATGGGCTGATTGCTCAAAGCGGCTCCTTGGAAAACGGTGGCGACTGGTTTGGGGCATCTGCGCAAGACAGGAAACGGAGATACCAGTAGCTATTGTAAGCCAGGGCTGGGCTAAGCGGGTTGGCGCCCGCAAGCAGGGTTACACCTACGGCGGGTAGGGAAAAATATGATTACTGTACATAAGGAGCTCAGGCTCCATGTCGCGGTAGCTAACTCAGTAGGGTAGCCAAAAATATGATTACTTTACATAATGTATATTATCGGCGTTTTAGGTAGGTTATCGGATAAACCCCGTACACGCTAACACTTTGACGTGCAGATTCTCAGATATATCACCTCATAACCGCCCCAAACCCCAGACAGAGCCACCGCATTCAGCTCAATACCCGATTCGTGCCCACCCAGAGCAACCACCGCCTACCATGACGCGAGATTAATAACGAAAAGCCTGCAGTATTGAACACTCCCATGAGATACTGGAGATGAGGTCATGTCGCCTCAGATTCTTGAGATACCGCGATACGGCGGGCTCTTCCGCCACGTATGCTCAAGAGTTCCCCCGAACTTTAGGAGGACATATGGAATGGCTACTTGCCACACCCTGGGCAGCCTGGCTGGTTGCCGGAATCATTCTTGCACTCATTGAGGTGCTCTCACTGGATCTGGTGTTTCTCATGCTGGGTCTGGCGGCGGCACTAACCAGCGCATCAACCCCCATTAATCAGAGTCTGATCGGTCAGTGCGTACTCTTTTGCGTACTGAGCATTCTGTTAGTAACCCTGTTGCGTCCGCGTCTGCTGGCTCGCTTGAACCGTTCAACCCCGGATTCTGCGACCAATGTGCATGCCCTGGTCGGTCAGCAGGTTGAGGTGCTCGAGCCCGTAAGCTCCACCCAGCCCGGTTTGGTTCGTCTGGAAGGTGAGCCCTGGACCGCGCGCCTGGCACCGAATGCACAGAATCACGGTGTGACCGGTGCGATTGCTGCCGGCGAGCGCGTGCAGATTATTGCGATTGAGGGTGCGACGGCTGTGGTTGTTCCTGTGGTGCCCGTTCAGGCGGTGTAACTCCCCCATTGTGTTGGGTTGTCGGGTGTGTGTTTTCTTTCCGGCGTGCGCTATCGAATGACCCAAAGATGTGTTCGATTTTTGTCCGATAGATAGGAGGCTTGTATGCCTACGTTGAGTATTTTGGGTCTTGCACTCATTATTTTTGTGGTGGTGACTCTGGCGCGTGCGGTGCGTATTATTCCGCAGGCTCGTGCCGGTATTGTGGAGCGCCTGGGTCGTTATCATTCGACTCTGAACCCGGGTTTGCACCTGGTGATTCCTTTTATTGACCGTCTGCTGCCCACGATTGATTTGCGTGAGCAGGTTGTGTCGTTCCCCTCGCAGTCGGTGATTACTGAGGATAACCTGGTGGTTGGTATTGATACCGTGGTGTATTTTCAGGTGACTGATCCGAAGGCTGCGACCTATGAGATTACGAACTATATTCGTGCGGTGGATGAGCTGACTAGCGCGACCCTGCGTAATGTGGTGGGTAGTTTGAATCTTGAGCAGACTCTAACCAGTCGTGATCAGATTAATGCTCAGTTGCGCGGCGTGCTGGATGCGACGACCGGCCGTTGGGGTCTGCGTATTTCTCGTGTGGACATTAAGGAGATTCAGCCTCCTATTTCTATTCAGGATTCCATGGAGAAGCAGATGCGCGCTGAGCGCGATCGTCGTGCGGCTATTTTGCATGCTGAGGGTCAGAAGCAGTCGGATATTCTGACGGCTGAGGGCGAGTCTCGTGCTGCGATTTTGCGTGCGGAGGCTGCTAAGCAGGCTCAGATTTTGGCTGCTGAGGGTGAGGCGCGTGCGCAGGTGCTGCGTGCGGATGCTGAGGCTGTTGCGGTCAAGACCGTGTTTGAGGCTATTCATCGTTCGAACCCGAGCCAGCAGCTGCTGACCTATCAGTACTTGCAGACTTTGCCGAAGTTGGCTGAGGGTGATGCGAATAAGCTGTGGTTTATTCCGACCGAGTTGGGCGATGCTTTGCGTGGTTTGGGTAATGCTTTTGGTGATTTGCCCTCTTCTCCCCTGCCTGCTTTTGCGCCGCCTGCAGCTGCCGCGGTTCCTGAGGATGCCGCAGAATCTGCTGTCTCCGGTGTAGAGGCGGCGAGCGCCTCTGCGTCCGTCTCTGCAGGTGATTCGGCTAAGGTGGCTGAGTCTGTTGAGCCCGGTGTGGTGGTTGATGATCAGGTGACCGGTGAGGTTATTTCGGCGTCGACTGAGTTTAAGTCGGTGTCTGCTCCGACTCCGCCGCCTGTTCCCGGTTATGGTGTTCAGGGTTAGTTGCCCGGATGTATCCGGTGTTATAGGGTTATGCCCTGAGCTTGCTTGCCCCCGTGCGCTGTTGCGTGCGGGGGCGGGTGCTATAATGGTTGTTTGATATTTGTGCCTGCGTGTGTGGGTGCAGGTGCCGTGGCGTTTGGCGCGGTGGTTTAGTTCGAGGTTTGGAGGAAGTTATGAGCGATCGTAGTTTGCGTGGTATGCGTTTGGGTTCGCAGTCTATGGAGACTGAGTCGAATGTGCAGCCGGCAGCTCGTCAGCGTGTGGAGTATCGTACTGCTGATGGTGACCGTGTGTTTGTGACTTTTGCGGCTGAGGCTGAGATTCCGCCGGTGTGGACTGCTAAGAGCGGTAAGGAAGCGTACCTGGTGAATGGTGATTCTCAGGCGGCTCCTGAGGAGGATAAGGCTCCTCGTACCCATTGGGATATGTTGATGGAGCGTCGTAGTGTTGAGGAGCTGGAGCAGATTCTGCAGGAGCGTCTTGAGTACTACCGTAGCCATTATGCTGTGGAGTCTGCTGAGTAATCGGCGTTTAGGATTGTGAGGGGTGTTTTTACCCCGGTGATTAAAGCCCCGTAATCGTGTTCGGTTACGGGGCTTTTCGTGCCCTATGTGTTTATAGGTTGTGTACCGGGGATAAAGCCCGAGAGGGGTATGCGAGCGCCACTATTGCGCCTTGCATACCCCTCTCGTTGTTGGCTGTGCCCCGTTGGGGTTTTAGGGGGTTGCCACGTGGGGGTTGGGTAGGGTGATGTACTGGGTTTCGGTGTATTCTTCGATGCCTTCGGCGCCGCCTTCTCGTCCCAGTCCTGAGGATTTGATGCCTCCGAAGGGGGCAGCTGCGTTGGAGATGACGCCCATATTTAGTCCCGCCATGCCGTAGTGTAGGTGCCCTGCGGCGCGTAGGGCGCGGGCGGTATCTGCTGTATAGACGTAGCTGGCGAGTCCGTATTCTGTATCGTTAGCGAGCGCGTAGGCTTGGTTCTCGGTTGCGAAGCTGAGGATAGGTGCTACGGGTCCGAAGATTTCGGTGCGTGCAATATCCATGTCGGGCGTGACGTTGCTTAGTACGGTTGCCGGGTAGTAGGCGCCTTCTGCTAGTTCGGGGTTGGTGGGGATGTATCCTCCGGCAAGTAGTTGCGCGCCCTGTGAGATGGCGTCGGTGACTAGGGTGTGGATGCGCTCGCGTGCGGTGGGGGTAATGAGCGGTCCTAGATCGGTGTTGGGGTTTAGGCCATTACCTAGGCGCTGGGTTCTAAAGAGTTCTGCTAGGCGGGTGGAGAATTCTTCGAGTAGGGATTCGTGTACGATGAAGCGGTTGGCTGCGGTGCATGCTTGGCCGATATTGCGTAGTTTGGCTGCGGTGGCTCCGGTGAGGGCTGCATCCAGGTTGGCGTCCTCGAAGATGATGAAGGGGGCGTTGCCTCCAAGTTCTAGGCTGGTGCGCTGTAGGTGTTTGGTGGCTGCTGCTGCGAGCTGTTTTCCCACGCGGGTGGAGCCGGTGAAGGAGATTTTGCGCAGGCGCGCATCGGCAAGTAGTGGTTCGGAGATGTCTGCCGGGGTGCTGGTGGGTAGGGTGTTGAGCACGCCTGCCGGCAGTAGGTCTGCGATGAGGTGGGTGAAGTATTGCAGGGTTAGGGGTGTGTGTTCTGCGGGTTTGAGGATGCTGGTGCATCCGGCGGCGATGGCGGGGGCGAGTTTGCGGGTTGCCATTGCCAGGGGGAAGTTCCAGGGGGTCAGTAGCAGGCTGGGGCCTACGGGTTTGTGGATGGTGGTGATGAGGTGTGTGCCTTCGGGGGTGGGCAGGGTGTTGCCGTAGTGGCGGGGTGCTTCTTCGCTGAACCAGCGTAGGTATTCGGCGCCGTAGCGTACTTCGGCGTGTGCTTCGGTGAGGTTTTTACCCATTTCTAGGGTGATGAGTGTTGCTAGTTCTTCAGCGTGGGCTTGGGTGCGGGTGTATGCTTCGCGTAGGATTTCTGCGCGGTGGCGGGTGGTGGTGTGTGCCCAGGTTTCTTGGGCGTTGTGTGCGGAGGTGAGGGCTGCGAGCGCGTCGGTGCTTTTGGCGTCTGCCAGGTGTGCGAGGGTGTGACCGGTGGCGGGGTTGGTGATGGCGAAGGTGTTGCCGGCGTGTGCGGGTGTGTGTTCGCCGTTGATGTAGAGCCCGGTGGGTATGGTGATGCCGTGTACTTCGGTGTAGTCAGTGCTGTTCATATGTTCAGTATATCCTCTGCCCTTTATCCAGCCGGTGATAGATGGGTATATAAAAGCCTCCGGGTGTCCCGTTGTGGGTACCCGGAGGCTTTTGCTGATATGGTATCGAGGGGTTTACTTGCCCAGCAGCTTCTTAATCTGAGCTGCGCGAGCCTGCAGGCCCCAGGTGGTGACCTTGACCATGGAGTCCTTAATGATATTGCCGGTCATCTTCGAAGCGCCAATCTCGCGCTCAACGAAGGTAATGGGCACCTCCACAATCTTCAGCTTTGCCTGCTCGGAGCGCCACGCCAAATCCACCTGGAATACGTAGCCCTTGGAGTCAATGCCGTCCAGGTTCAGGCGCTGCAGTGCATCGCGGGTGTAGGCGCGGAAACCTGCGGTGATGTCCTTAATCTTGGTGCCCAGTACCAGGCGGGTGTACAGGTTGGAGCCGCGGGAGAGGATTTCGCGGTGCAGGGGCCAGTTTTCAATCTTGCCGCCGGGCACGTAGCGGGAACCAATAGCCAGATCGGCGCCGTTGCGGATTGCCTCTACCAGGGAGGGCAGCTGCTCGGGCTGGTGGGAGCAGTCGGCGTCCATTTCAATCAGCACGTCGTAGCCTGCTTCAATACCCCAGTCGAAGCCTGCCAGGTATGCGCCGCCCAGGCCGTTCTTGACGGTGCGGTGCATAACGTGGATCTGAGGGTCGATGGCTGCCATATCGTCTGCGATCTGGCCGGTGCCGTCAGGGCTGGAGTCGTCCACTACGAGAATGTCAACATCGGGTGCTGCTGCGCGCAGTCGACCGACAACGATGGGGAGGTTTTCCTTTTCGTTGTAGGTGGGGATGATGGTTAGTACTCGCATTAGGGGCTCCCTCGGGGTCGCTCTTTCCAATAGTGTCTAGATTCTTTATAGTATACCGTGCCTTCGCGCTCTATTGAGCCATTGTGCGCTCCCGAAGGCGCATTTTCAGGTGTATTTAAAGCTGAGGTTTAGCGCTGCTGTTACTCCCCTCTCAGGCGTGACGGTGTTGATATGCTCCCTACCCTATGAGGTAGCCACAGGCAGATACAGCACGCAGGTACAGCAAAGCCCCGTCGAGCACGTATAAAACCATTACGCGCCCGGCGGGGCATTCACAAAGCGGTGCTAGCGCACAGGCTTGAGCCTAGTCCACGTAGATACGATCCAGCACCGGCAGGGGCACATCCTCTTCCAGCACGGGCAGTAGCGGAATGCGAGCGCGCGGGTCGGTACTCCAGGAGGCAACGCGCGAATCCGGTGCCTGAACCATGAGCTCGGTAATATTCCACAGGGCGATAGTTGCCGGGGTGTCCACGGTCAGGGTGCCGGTGAAGGGGTTATCTTCGGCGATGGAGCGGTAGGTGCCTCGGGTCAGGGCGGCAAAAGCGCTGCGTGCTGAGACTCCCTCGGGTGCGGTGACGAAGTAACGCGCCAGCTCCCATCCGTTAGGGGTGTTCAGGGTTGTATCCGAGCCTAACGCTACGGAGACACCGATGCTATTGGCGCGGCGCATGAGCTTCGCATTGGCTTTGACCATCTCTTGGGTGCCGGTGGTGTTTAGTCCCAGGTGGTAGCGTCGGTCGGCTGCGTGCTGCAGCTGTTCGTCGGTGATGGGGTGCTCATGGCTGTCCTGAACCATATCCAGGCGGATGGTCAGGAATCGTTCTGCCTCTCGTGCCGTATCGGCGAGCGCAAGGGCAGGGTTGAAGGAGGTGGCGTCCAGGGAGAGTACCAGGTAGGCTTCTGCCAGGACAGTGACCAGGGCGGTGAAGCTCTCGGGAGCAATGGAGGCGATCTGCGCGCTGTGCAGGTGCACGCCGACAAGGCGGGCGGTGTAGCCGGTTTCAGTGTGCAGGCGAGACCCGGGTGCGCTGATGATCGCATGGGCTGCATCCAGAGCTTCGGTAATGGACTCGGCACTTACGCTTTCCACGCTGTCCAGGTGCAGTAGGATACGCGCATCCACTGCGGTTTCGCTCTCATTAATGCCGGTTATTACCTCGGGCAGCTGCTGTGCGCTGGTGCCGAGCACATGGGTGTAGTAGCCGTTGGCGGCGTAACGCATGAAATAGGTGGATAGCTGCCCGGAATCGGCGCCCACCGGTGCATAAGCGCGGGAGAAAGTGGGGGTAATGAGTTTGCCGTCCAGGCTGATGCGCTCCATGCGGTCATCGGCGATGGAGGCGGCGCCTGCATCCGAGCCTGCCCAGGCGGTTACACCGTTATCGGTGAGTAGGGCGGTGGCGTAGGGGTCGATGGGCGTGTATACGCTACCGTCGGTGAAAATGCGGATACTCAATGCTTCTCCTTAGCTCGAGCGTAGTCGGTCAGTGGGCAGTCGCTGCCAGCTTGTGTGTCCATTCTACCGTGCGCTTGAGCCTGATTGGGTTTAGGGTACGCATGCTGTGGCTTTTAGGTGCCGCTACATGCCCCGTAGCGTGGAGTGTTGATAAAAAGCGTTGATAAAAAGCACCACCTAAAAACCTGTTAAAACATCGGGCCGGTAGGTAATTTCACCTACCGGCCCGAACCTATACTGCCAGCTCGTGGTACAGGGGGCGAGCGCTAAATATCCAGCGCCACAACTCCCCTACGAACCGCCTCAATAGCTTCCTGGCAGACGGCTCGCACGCCCGGGTCCACCTGCCCAATATGGGTAATCTGATCCAGGGTATCCACTACCTGCTTAGCCCAGCGTACAAAGTCACCGGCAGCCAAATCGCTATCTTCTAAGGTTTTTGCCAGGTGAGCCCCGGCAGCCCAGGTGTAGATCGGGTTCACCAGCCCCAAATCCATGGGCGGAGTCTGATCCAGGCGGTGTTCGCTTTCTGCGGCGTTGAGATCAGCTAGCAGGCGGGAGAGCGCCCCCAGGCGTTCACGTACCGCCGGTTCCGGGTAGTGAGCCAGGTGCTCCACACCGTCACGACGACCCTGATACACCAGGGCAGCTACCACTGCCGCCACCGCCGGGGCTGTGAGTCCCTCCAGCAGACCGTCACCCAGCGCCAGGGAGGTCAGCAGGTCCTTCTCACCGTAGATACGGCGCAGACTCTGACCCGAGGCGGTCAGGCGCAGCTGACCCTCTTCTTCCTTGACGTAGCCGTAGGATTGCAGCAGCTGCGCAATGCGGTTAAAGACCTGCGCAATGGTATTAGTGCGGCGCGCAATCTGACGGCGCAGAGCATCGGTCTCCTGGTTCAGGGAGTACCAGCGTTCAGCCCAGCGGGCGTGTGCCTCACGCTCGGAGCAGCCGTGGCAGGGGTGCGCTCGCAGTTCCGCCTGAGCCTGTTCCAGCTGCATCAGCAGGGAGTTATTCTTGCTCGGCGCGGCACGGTGACCCATATGGCGCGGGGATTTGCCGTCAATGAGCGCCTGACGCATACGCGAGGCGGTATCACGACGATCCTTCGGGGTCTTAAAGGTCGCCTTGCGCGGGATTTTAATATGCGAGACCGGGTCAATCTGCCCCTCAAAATCACGCGTGGAGGCGGTGCGCAAATGACCGTCCTCGGTAATAATACTCACGCGCGGATCCACATTGGACTCGGCGCGGGTGAGCACCACAGCGTAACCGCTGGAACGACCGTGCGGAATGAAAATAATATCGCCGGGCGCCAGCTCCTGCAGACTCTGATGAGCCTGAGTACGCGCATGACTCTGATTGGACTGCGCAGCCTTTTTCTCCAGCTGGTTCACGCGGCGGCGCAGGCTAAAATACTCACCAAAATCGCCCAGATGGCAGGCGAAAGACTCGCGGTAGCCCTCCATTGCCTTCTCGTTTTTACGCACGCGGGAAGCAACACCCACCACGGACTTATCCGCCTGGAACTGCGCAAAAGAGGACTCCAGAATCTTACGGGTACGCTCAGCACCATAGGAGGCAATCAGATTCGCGCTCATATTGTAGGTGGGGCGGAAGGAAGAATTCAGCGGGTAGGTGCGAGTGGACGCCAAGGCAGCCACCTGCTCGGGGATCATGCCCGGGCGCCACATGACCACCGCATGGCCCTCAATATCAATACCGCGGCGGCCGGCGCGACCGGTCAGCTGAGTGTACTCACCCGGGGTGATATCCACATGACCCTCACCGTTGAACTTGGTGAGCTTCTCCAAGATCACGGTACGCGCGGGCATATTAATACCCAACGCCAGGGTCTCGGTAGCAAAAACAATCTTCACCAAACCTTGGGCGAAGAGAGCCTCCACCACTTCTTTGAACAGGGGCAGCAGGCCGGCATGGTGGGCGGCAATACCGCGCTCCAGGCCCTCACGCCACTCATAGTAGCCCAGGGCATTTAGATCGCGGGTGTCCAGGTGTGCGGTAGCCTCGGCAATATAGGCGCGAATGGTCTGCGCCTGAGCATCGGTGGTGAGCACAATATCGGCGTCCACGCATTGGGCGACCGCATCATCACAGGCGGCACGGGAGAAAATAAAGCAAATAGCCGGCAGTAGCGCCGCCTTATCCAGCGAGCGCACCATCTCGGGGCGGCTAATGCGGTGCGGGCGCAGAATATCCTGCACGGTCTCAGCCCGACTATCGTGCTGGATGCCGTGGCGTGCCGCGTATCCGCCGCCTCCGCGACCGCGGGAGAACTTTTCGCGTTTGGAGCTATAGCGCTCGCCACCGTTATAGCGGCGGAATCCGGGCTTCAGCTGCTTAAGTAGCGGGTTGAATCGCAGCCCTTCGGGAGCGTTAATGATTTTATCAGCGTAGGATTCGCCGCGGCTAAAGGTTGCCGAGACGCCCTTGGGGCCGCGTTTTTTGGGGTCTTTGCCGCGTGCTGCTCGTTTGGCGTCGCGACCGGTGCGTACCGAGGCTTCCCCGGCTTTACGCGCCTGCTTTTTGGAGAGCGCCACGCTATTATCGCTCTCGGTGTCCTCTCGGATGCCTTCCAGGGGTACGAAGAGGTCCACAATGCGCGAGCCGACCATCATATGCTGCCATAGGGGTACGGGTCGGGTTTCGGAGAGGATCACGTCGGTGCCGCCGCGCACGGTATCGAGCCAGGCGCCGAATTCTTCCACATTGGATACGGTTGCCGATAGGGATATGACGGTCACGTGCTCGGGCAGGTGAATAATGGCTTCTTCCCATACGGCGCCGCGGAAACGGTCGGCGAGGTAGTGCACCTCATCCATGACCACATAGCCCAGGTTTTCCAGGGTGGGTGAGGCGGCGTAGAGCATATTGCGCAGCACCTCGGTGGTCATAACAACCACGGGTGCTTCGGTGTTAATGCTGGTATCGCCAGTGAGCAGGCCGACGGATTCTTCGCCGTAGGCGCGCACAAAGTCGTGGTATTTCTGGTTGCTCAGTGCCTTAATGGGCGTGGTGTAGAAGGCTTTTTTGCCGGTGGCTAGAGCCAGGTAGATACCGAATTCGCCGACGACGGTTTTGCCGGCGCCGGTGGGTGCGGCAACGAGCACCGAGCGCTGGTTTTCTACGCTGGTGCAGGCTTGACGCTGGAAGTCATCCAGGGCGAACCCGGGGTTCTTTTCGAAGGAGGCAAGTCGAGTTTTTGCGTGTGCTGCTGCGGCTTTGGCGGCGGCGTATCGTTCTGCCGGGCTCAGGTACTGCTCATCATTGGTACTGTCCTGTGTCGTATTTTTTTCGTTCATTCCTCCATTTTACGCTGTACGGGCTTTTTTAGTCGCGGTGCAGGTCACTGCTGAGCGCATAGCTGAACTCGTAACCGTCCTGGAACAGGCCGGTGCGCATAATGCGCATCCACGCCCCGGGCTCGCAGCTAAGGTTCCCGCTGCCGCGCAGGGGGATGCGGAAGTACTCTACGGCACCGCCGGAGGGGCGGAAGTCTGCCTCCAGGTAGATATAGCGTTCGTCCATGTGGGTAACCTGCGCCAGCAGCACGGTGTCGCTTGCGGTCCGGACGGTGCCGAGCGGCCCCAGATAGCACCAGTCCGTATCGGTACGGGGCCCGGTGGCTGCGAGCATAACCCGATCGCCCACGAGCAGGGATTCGCCGGTGGGTACGGGTACGGACAGTTCCTCGCCGGTGCCCTCCAGGATCACACCGATGGTGTAGTTATTGCGCCAATACTCCACAGTGCCGGTGTAGAGCGAGGTGCGGGTGCGCGCCTCAAGACCGGGAGTGTCGGCTACGCTCAGCGCCGGGAAGTAGCGGGGCTTGACCCACAGGCTGCGCGGGTACAGGCTATAGGTGTAGCTATCTTGGCGGGCGATGTCGGTGGCGTTTCCGCGCACATCCAGCCCGGCGAGGGATTTGAACATATAGCTGCCGTTATTGCTGGTACGCCCAAAATTATAGGTCTGAGCGGTGCTCGGATTGCTCAGAATCTCGGCAATATTGGCACGCATGCCGCTATAGCTCTTCTCGGGCAGGGCGTGGGAGATGGTGGCGAGGTCTTCGCAGGTGAGCGCCATCCAGCTATGGGCCGTTGAGGTGTCCAGGGCGCGGTATTCGGCGGTGCGAGCGTGAATAATACGAGCGCCCAGGCTCGCCGCCATGTCCATTGCCGGTTGTAGGTCGGAGTCGTTGCTGAGGATAAAGATTACGTGGTGCGGGTCGTTGGCGTGATCCAGGGCTGCCTGGATAATGGCGAGGGCGCAGAGCACGTCGATTTGTTTCTCTTCAATGCTCACTTCGATCTCGCCCGTGGGGGTGCGCTCATTGCGGGCTGCGAGGTAGCCGGGCAGGATGGTGGCGCCTTCTGCTTCCCATTTGGCGGCGCGGTCGTTATTGTGTTTCAGGCTTTTTTCTACGCGGGCGATATCGCCTTTGGGTTTGGTAGCGGCTGCCATGTAGAGCGCGTCGATGTCGTAGCCGAGGGTTTCAAAGAAGGTGCGGATTCCTGCGGCGGAGAGGTTCTTTTTAAAGCCGAGCAGGTCTTTGGTGCGTTTGGCGATGTTTTGGGTGTCGACAATGATGGTGCAGCGGTGCATGGTGTTCTTTCGCTGGTGGTTGAGTATGGTTGTTTGGCGGGTGAATGCCGGTGCACCTCCGGTGGGTTTTCTTCGGTTGGTGCTGTTCGCCCTTTTTCCGTGCCGCAGGCTGTGGGTCGGGGCGGGGTGAGGTGCGTTTTAATTATGTCAGGTTCATGCAAATTTTTCTGTGTGCGACACTCCCCTGTTTTCCATCGGGTGCTGTCTGCAATCAGACACGTCCCATCATCAGGAGCTGTCCGCGAGCAGACACCTTATGTGTCCTCAGACAGGTTATGCACGTAAATACAGTGTCTGAATGCGCATAACCTGTCTGATGGCGTGTCTACCCAATAGCCCCGCCGCTACATAACCCAGCCACCCGAACACTCAGCCGGGCAAACCAAAAGGGTGCCTGCGCTAGATTCCTCATCTAACACAGACACCCTTCATGCCGTTGAGCTACAAAGCTATTTAGTTCTTTTCCTCAGCCACATAACCCATGGTTGCAAGGTCCTCAGCGCTGGTTGCGGTATTCAGCTCCGTCTCGGACAAACCAGCCGCAAGCTTGGCATCGCGGCGGTCACGCGCCTTATCATTCACCAGGCAGATAGCAATCGCCAGGAAGAAGAAAATCAGCAGCGGCGCCATCAGGTAGAACATCATCATAATGTCGGTGCCCGGGGCGGTCATCGCCGCGATCAACGCAACCAAAACCACCACAATACGCCAGGACTTCAGGATCGTCTTACCGCGAATCAGACCCATCATATTAATACCGACCAGAATCACCGGAATCACGAAGGACATGGAGAAAGTGAACATGAACTTCACGACAAAGGGAATATAGGTCTCCGCCTGAATAAAGCTTGCAGTACCCTGAGGTGCAAAAGTCGAGAACGCATGCACCACGCCCGGCAAAGTCCACCAGGAAATGAACACACCGCAGGCAAAAGCGAAAATACCGCCGGAGAGGAAACCAAATAGGTACTTCTTCTCCTTAGCGTGCAGAGCCGGCAGCACAAAACGCAGCGCCTGATACATCCACACCGGAGCCGCCAATGCCAGACCCATATACAGACCCACGCGCATCAGCTGGTCAAAAGGCGAGATAACCGAGGAGTAGTTCAGTGTCGCCTCACGACCCTGCTCGCGAGCCATCGCGTGAATCGGTTCGGTAATCGCCTGAATAAACGGATTGTACAACCACACGGCGGCAATAATCGTGGTAATCACGGTAGCAATTGCCGACTTAATTAGACGGTCACGGAACTCGCGCAGGTGCTCCTTGAGCTCCATACGTGCTTCGGGGTTGAGCTTACGAATGCGGACCTCTTGATCCGGTTTAGCCATTAAATCCTCACTAACTTGAAGGCTCACGCCCTACTGTAGGACAACCCGACCCGCGCCTCACCCAGAAAATACTCCGGAAGTGATGCGCGGGCCGGGAATTAGGAAGTCTTACTTCTCGCTCTTACCGTTGTCGACAACCTCAGCGGTTACGGTTTCGGTCTTCTGCTCGTTCTCTTCCTTGTCCTTCTTGGCATCGTTCTTCATGCCCTCGACCTCGGACTTGAAGATACGCATGGACTGACCCAGGCTGCGAGCCATACCCGGCAGCTTCGGAGCGCCGAAGAGCAGGATAATCAGGATGATAACGACAATAATGGTTGCCGGGTGAGAGAAAACGTTACCCATGAGTGAAACACCTTTCTGTGCAGTTTAGAGCAGGTCTCCAACATTCTGAGGTTGACCGAGTCGATCTCGTCGGGAGACCCGTCGCTTGATTCGCTCAGACCTGCGTGTCTGTTTACCTTGTTCGTAGTTATTGTACGCCTCGGGCACCGGAGTGAAGACACCCAGCTGCGGTTCACGTCGAACACGGCGCTTTGTGCTTTCATTGGCACGCTCAACAGCGTCCTCCACATTTTCAACGAGAGTGAACGCCTCATCAAGCAGAGTCAAGCCACGTTTGAGCGCTGGCAGGATAATGACCGCCAGGAACGCCACGGCGCTCACAATCAGAGCGCCCCATAACAAAACCCAAAACCACCAAGGCATACAACCAGTATATAGGTTTTGAAAAGATATTACGTGCAGAATCCACTAAAATCACCCTTCCAACCGAAGTTTGAACACTCTTTAGCTATGAGCTAAGAGGATACGGCTGCGGGCGCAGGACGCAGGCGAGCGCGTCATGAATGAAGGAGGCGCGGGTACAGCCAAGCCGCCGCCCGCGGTATACATGCGGACGGCGGCTTGGTACGACGGGCGGAAGTTGCGCCCCCTACACTTCATCGCGCAGCTGCTGCGCTAAATCCTCCAGGCGCTGCTCGTAGCCTGCGCGCATAGCCTGCGGGCCCAGCAGCTGAACCGCGCCCTCCTGCTCCACCAGCAGGCGCAGCATACGGCTAAACCAAGGGCTATCCACCCCGGCAGCGGCGCTCGCATCGCGCTCAATCTGATCGTGACCACCGTAGTAGTGAACACGGTAGAAGGTCTTGGGTGCGGAACTAATCGCACCGGGTGTGCGTGCCGACTCCAGGCTCTGTTTCTTCAAACGCTCAATGAGAGCATTAAAGGGCTCGGTTTCTAGGAGGTCATCGTCCACATGCACCGTAATGGAGGGGTTCTCCGGGTCCAGCGCCTGGCTGCGACCCCACACCGCCGGGGTGTCACCATTGGGGTGCTCGTGCACACTACCTTCACCAATACGCTCATTCCAGTGCACATTGGACAGGCGGAAATTACGCCAGTGGTTCTCCCCCGGCGCGTCCGGGTAGTAGGCGTGCACATAGAACTGGTTATTCTCAAAAACCAGGGCGTAGGGTTCGATCACGCGATGGTCATTCTCACCGTAGGTAATATCCCAGGCACCACCGGCACGCACGGCGTCAATAGAGGGCTGCAGCAGGCTCAGATCCGGGTAGAAGCTCAAGCCGCCCTCCATCTGCTCGCACAGTGCCGGGTAGGATTGCCGCAGTGCTTGTGCGATGCGCTCCACGCGTTCATCCCCCGCCCAGAGCAGGCGCGCCGCAGAGAGGGAAAAGAGCATCATGGCGATCTCAACACGGCTCAGGTTCACACCGTCAAAAATGGTGTGGCTCTTAGAGTAATCGCTATTCGGGTACAGGTACACCTTGGTGCCCGAAAGATCCTTCAGGCTCACGTGGCTCTGACCGGTATCTTCCAGGGGGCTTGCGGGTGCCTGCTCGTGACGTCCCAGGTAGTAGGCACTATCGGGCAGCTGGATGCTATAGTAATCATCCACATTTCCGAGTACCTTTTTGAGCTGCTTGCGCATTTTATCCTGGTTCTCAACACCAAAACGCGTGGCAATCTTTTTGAGCGGAATATCCTCATTTGCCTGGGCGGTGCCTTCAGCCTCAACAGACATGCTATTGAGGGCATAGAGTCCCAGCAGGGTGTCGGTGAGTTCGTCAATATTATCCGAACGGTCACGCACATCCCTCTTGCCCAGGGCGGGCGCCACGGGGGCTGCCGCCTGCTGAGCCTGCAGACTTTTCAGGAGGTTCTTCTGCGCATCATAGGCGCCCTGCTGAAACTCCGTGGGGTTCGAGCAGGCAGCCGGAGGCAAAATCACCCAATCCGAGCAGATAGCCTGCACTGCGCTTTCCATCACGCCGTAACTGGCCACCTCAAAGGGAGTATGGCCGGTGCGATGGTGCACCCAAATCGTGGACTCGTGGCCGTGCAAATGCTCATCCAAATGCTGTGCCACGGAGAAATCCAGGGGCGCTTTGGTGGCGCGGTAGGCGCGTCCAATGCTCACCCAGGACCAGCGTGGCAAACGGTACACAAAGGCCTTGGGATCCTGGCCGGGCTCAATCTTATCCGGGCGCACCGCGGTCACATAGTAGTTACCCAGGCGGTAGGCAATGCCCCAAATCCACAGGTTCATTGCCTGCTTATTATCGCCCTTACCATTGCGGTAGCGGATATCCAGCTCGCTATGGCGCGCCAAGGCGGTGAAGGTTTCCTCCAGGAACTTATCGTCCGTAAAATGCAGGCGCTGCAGCGGCTCGGTGATCGTGTGCTGTTTAGCCAGGGTGGCGAAACCGGGCACCTGCACCGAGAGCTTACGCAGAATGCGGCGAGCGCTATCGTCCAGTTCGGTGCCGTACCAGGCGGCGCACAGAGCCGCGACCAGGCGGTACTCTTCGGCGCCCATATCCCAGGTTTTCAGGGTGTTCGGTCGCGGGTCCAGGTAGTAGTAGTCCGTGCCTTCAACAGTGCGGTGGCCCAGGCTCAGACCGGCGTCGCGCAGAGTCTTTTTGGCGCGGGAGAAGTCTTTTTCTTCGCCCTCGCTCAGTGCGGAGGGGTCGGCAACATCCAGCAGGGTCAGGAATTCGGCACGGGTAATGCCGTGGTGCTTGGCTTCTGCTTTGGCTGCCAGCGTCTGGTAGAGGTGCAGCAACTGCGCGGTGCTTAGAGACATAGGTTAATCATACCCGGCGTGTGGTGGTGCTTACGATATTGCACGGCGCCGATAGCGGATATTTCAGAGCATTTTCGGATATAGCAAAGGCGACCCGGTCCTTACCTTAGCGCACCATGCCTACAAAAACACAGTGCGCGCGGGGAAAGGCTCGAGTCGCCTCACGAGTGCTACGCTCTTAGAGCGGTCAAGGACTTAGCGAACGTCCAGCAGGTCCACCACGAAAATCAGGGACTCGCCGGGCTTAATCACGCCACCGGCGCCACGCTCACCGTACGCCATCTCCGAGGGGATCTCCAGGCGACGGCGACCGCCGACCTTCATACCCAGCAGACCCTCATCCCAGCCGCGGATAACCTGGCCAACGCCCACGCGGAAGGGCAGGGGCTCGCCGCGGTTCCAGGAAGCGTCGAACTCTTCACCGGTGGAGAATGCAACACCCACATAGTGAGTGAGCACCTGGGAGCCGGGAACAACCTCGGCACCGGAACCCTCAATCAGGTCGGTAATAATCAGCTCGGTGGGAGCCTCACCCTCGGGGAAATCGATTTCGGGCTTCTCGCGGTCCAGATTACGCTGACCAAAAGACATTATGTTCTCCTTTTCACGCCCCTACGGGCGGTATGACGGGGCACCCTCATGGGCGCATTAGTACTAGTGTAGCTTAGGATGCGCTCACGGTGGCGGTCGCAGTAGCTGCCGCCGGGTTGGTGCTAGCAGCCGGAGTTGCCGTAGCGGAGGCACTGGCGCTGGCAGCTGCGCTTGCCTGTACCTTCTGCTGCTCGATCAGCTTAGCCTGAGCCTCGGACTGGGGGGCTGCATCCAGAATATCGACCACGAACACCAGGGTGCCGGAGGGGCGGCCCTGAACAGCCTCGTTACCGTACGCTAGATCGCCCGGGATGACCAGCTCAACACGGGAGCCGACCTTCTGACCGGCAAGACCCTGAGTCCAACCCTTAATAACGCCCTGCAGGGAGAAAGAAATCGGCTGGGTGTTGTAGTTGCCGTCAAAGACCTGGCCGTCAGACCACTGGGCACCAATATAACGCACGTACAGGGTGTCGGTTTCCTTCACGGTAGCACCATTACCCTCAATGAGCACCTTGGTCTTCAGCTCGGTCGGGGCGTCGCCACGGTTATCCTCGAACTTCAGCGAAGCGTTGCCGTTATCCAGGGTGAAGGCGGGGAAGGGTGCCTCCGCCGGTGCCTGGGAGCCCTCAACATAGCCGGGCAGCTTCTTGGTCACGGTGTACACCTCAAAGTCGGTGGCGGTACCCGGCGCCAGGGTCGCATTGGTGACACCCTTAGCGGCTGCCTGCTGGTCCTGGTTGGTGGCGTGCGCGAAAGTGCCGCCGACCTTCAGCTTGGTGAAAGTATTGTAAATTTCCGGTGCCAGCTGCTTGAGACGATCATTAATGGGCACAATAATCGGGCCCTGGGAGCCGGTGTAGGTGGAGTCCTTGAGGGTATTCTCCTTGGAGGCGTCGAATACGCTCACCTGAACGATCAGGAAGTCGCCGTCCTTAATCTGCTCGCCCGCGCCCTCTTCAATCACGCGAACCTTTTCGCTGGCGACTGCGAAGGGTGCCTTGTATTCAGCCTCAGGGGCTGCGGTGGTGCCGTGAGTGGTGACCTTTACATGGTCCAGCGGGTTGGAGGTGCCGCATGCGCTCAGGGTTAGAGCCAGCACGCTTGCGCCGGCGGTAAGAGTCATAAGTTTCTTTGCCACAGTGTTGGCCTTTCGGTCAGTGCCCTCAGCAGGGCGTACAGGTGAGTTAGTACTATGCTACCTAATCAAGCTGTGTGAATCCTATATGCGCGCTACTATGACGCCCACAAGGCATTAGACAGGCGCTAGATCAGCGGAGGGGTGGCGGGTGCCGGTTCCTTACCCTGGAGCATGGAAATCAGCTGATCCACCTCGGCGCTTTCAGTCTGGAAGGGGTCCTTGCACACCACCGGGTGCTGCGGGTACAGGTTCAGCTTCAGATGCACCCAGTCCACGGTGAACTGCTCCCCCGCCGCAAGAGCCGCGCGAATAAAACGCGAGCGCAGAGCCGCGCGAGTTGCCGGGGGCTGCTCGGTTGCTGCCTCCGCTGCGTCTGCAGGCAGAATGGTTTTAATGGCTCCGCGACGCACCAGGGCGTAGTAGATGCTGCGCTGCGGGTCGATATCGTGGTAGGCAAGATCCAGCTGACGAATGCGCGGGCTGGAGTAATCGGCTGCTTCGCCCTTGGCGCGGGCGCGGGCAATATAGCTATCCAGTAGCTTCTTCTTAATCGCCCAGTCGATTTCGGTGTCAATGCTGCTATAGTCGCCGCTTTCAATAGCGTCTAGGGTGCGCTGCCACAAATCCAGGGCGTAATCCACGTGCTCGTGGTGCGCGCCGTGCTGCTGCACGTACTGGCGGGCAGCATCCAGGTAGTGGCGCTGCACGCTCAGGGCGGTGTAGTGCGTGCCGTCGGTGGTCTGGAAGGTCGCCCGGCCCGAAAGATCATGGCTAATGGCGCGCAGAGCATTCGGAACAGACGCCAAATCCAGGCTGGTGAGCGGGAAGTGATCCTCAAGCATGCGCAGCACCACATCGGTGGAGGCAATCTTGAGCAGAATGGTCGGCTCCGCCATATTCGAGTCACCATTAATGACGTGCATACGGCGGAAGCGGGAGGCGTCGGCGTGCGGCTCATCGCGAGTGTTAATCAGCGGGCGCGATCGTGAGGTGGAGGTGCTTGCCGCCTCCCAAATATGGTCGGCGCGCTGGCTAAAGGAGTAGCTGGGTACGCCGGTAGTTCCGGTGCCCTCAACCTTGCCGGCGGTCATAACCGGGCCGCCCTGAGGGTGGGTTTTGCCCGCACCGACCAGGATCTGGCGGGTGACTAGGAAAGGCACCAGCTGAGCAATCAGGGCGTTGAATTCGAGTTTGCGGCTGATCAGGTAGTTTTCGTGGCTGCCGTAGGAGTTGCCGGCGGAGTCCACATTATTTTTGAACAGGTACAGCTGGCCGCTGGTTCCCTCGGAGGCGAGGCGCTGCTGTGCTTGGCGTGCCAGGCGGGCAAAGAGCAGCTCACCAGCGCGTTCCTGGGCGATGAGTTCGGTAATGCTGCCGCATTCGGCGGTGGCGTATTCGGGGTGCGATCCCACATCCAGGTAGAGGCGGCCGCCGTTGGGCAGGAAGACATTGGTGGAGCGCCACTGGTCCAGTACGGGTTTGAAGAGTGCTTGGGCGGCTTCTTCAATGCTGAGACGCCCGTAGGAGTCGGGGATGAAGTTCAGCCCGTATTCGCTTTCAATACCGTAGATTCGCTGTTCCATAGTTTTCTTTCCACTGTGCCGGGTACGCTGCGTTCGCTGGCGCTCTTTCTAGTGTACGCTAGTGCGCGCGGGCCGCCGATTTTCGTGTGCTGTTGTGGGCGTCTCTCACATTTTGTGTGCCACTGGCGTGCGTGCGCGCGACCGGCGCTAACGGTAGAAGCCGTAAAAACCGGGGAAGGGCGCCCTCGACCGGTAGTAGTCGCGCACCTGCGCCGAGCGCATCAGGCACCACATAATTATCAGCAGGATCAGCAAGCCCAGAACAATCCACCCGGAGGGGAACACCGAGAATATGGTCTGCGATAGCGCCACATTATCTTCATCTGAGTTCCCGTGCATAAAAGGCTTAAAAGGGTTGAATCCGGTGAAGAAATACATAAAAACCAAAAGTCCACCCAACGGGTTATACATATTGAGTACTAGCACACCCTGCATGTTCAAGAAGGCGGAGCGTAACAACGCAAAAAGGAAGATGAAGACCACCCAGAGGGCCATAATATGACGTGTGCTTCTATACCCGGAGTAGTCACCGCTAGAAACCTTACGGAAAGCACGCACCGCCAGATTGCATAGGATGCTGTACCACACCAGGCGTGAAATCACCACCGAAAGAACCAGCCACGGGTTAAACAGCCCGTAATACAGAGCCGAACCCAGCGTCTCAATCGCCAGCACCGCCACGCACAGCAGATGAGTTACCGCCAGGGCACGCACCCCGCCCGGGATAGGTGCGGGCAGTCCCTGCTGGTACGGCGGTTGAGGATACATGGCGGGCGGCTGAAAGTACGGTACGCCCGAAGGCTGCTGAGGATACTGGCTCATAGGTGCATCCTTGACTACTAGACTCGGCACTCGGTGACGTGCACATCCACGGTGAATACACCCAGTATGCCATAGAAAAGCCCGATGATGCGCTGCCTTAGGCACCGCCTCCTAGGCAAAATGCACCCTACCTCATGCGAAACATGTCGCCGTTCGAGAATTATTCTGTATGGAAAACTTGTCTCAGCCCGTCCAGAGTCCGGGGAACATCTTCCTGTATAGCAAGCCATATTGAATGCGAGTCTAGCCCATCATATCCATGGCTAATAATGTTTCTGACGCCAATCAGTTCCACCCAGTCCTGGGTTGCATGTGCAGTGAAGAACTCGGGGAAATTTCGTCTAACCTTTGAGAGGTTCTCTCCTGCTTCCTGAAGTCTCATAGCAATAGCGTCCTGAACCAATAGTGAAGATTCAAATTCTTCGTAGGTATCTGGGGCGTACATCAAAACACGTTCAAGAGCAGTGATAGCTAAAAGACCGTGCGGGTTCGGTGATTTATTCATAGTGGCAGCTCCACCATATCGGCGCGGATATAGGGCTCAAAAACAGGGTTCAGATGATCCAGCACATCAACCGGGCGACCAATCACGCGCTCCAGCTCAAGTTTAAGAGCCACACGACGAAAAGCAGAGAGCCCCCGACCTGTCGGCATAGTAATCAGCAGATCAATATCACTACTCTCGGTAAGCTCACCGCGTGCCGCACTACCAAAAAGGTACGCCTGCTGTACCCCGTAGGCGCGTAGCACATCCAGAGCCTGTTCCTGATGAGGAATGAGGCTCTGCACGACAATCTGCGGTGTACTCATAGTCTCACTCTACCATTTCACGAGGAACGGCGACGTGTTTTGTCCAATGGCGGGCACATTCTTACGTCGCCGTTCAGAGAGTATACATAGCAGTCGATTCTACTACCGCTCTAAACCCAGCCTAGGAACTCTTCCACTTCAAGTAGTACTGAGGCTTATCTTTGGCGCTACGGCGTTGTGCAGCAGGAGTTTTGGCCTTCCAATCTCCGTCTTCCCACACCACAGATAGTTCAAAGGCCAGTAAATTATCTCGAGCACCAGGTTCTTGAGCATAAGCGTAGATAAGCACTTTAGCCTCATCCGTTAAATATGACTCAACGGTATAACCAATGAAGCGAAGTCTTAAATCACTCGTACCAGTAGGAGGTACAAATAGATTGGCATGAGATTCACTCTTGACCAACAAATTTGCAACTTCTGAACGCGACACACGACCATCTGCCAGAGAACCCATATAATTCATAGCCGCAAATACTGCACCTATAGGAGTGTGGGCATAGCATTGTCCTGCAAATTTCGGGCGGTACATCGGACCTTGAGAACGGCTCAGCGGAAAGGTAAGCGCACTATTGGCAGTCGTATCCCAAGCCATATCACTAGGAACCGGAGCCTGGTCACTAGATACTTTATCTGCAGGAACAGTTATATCTACGCATTTAGCACGCCCCGAAGAATCCACACTCGACACGCCAGAGGTACGCCATCCTGCCGGTAACGGGGTAACAGTCATACTAGACGGGTCAACATAATGTGTGGGGGAAGCAGAAGCATGAGCGCTCCTACTCTGACTAGAAGGACTGGATGATGAGCTTTCCTCTGGGGTCAGGAAAAACCCAAGGTCAGAGCTAGACGCCGAGGTGCTGGGAGTACTCTTACTTTCGCTACGGGGTGCGGGTGTATCGCTAGCGCATCCAGCAAGAAGCAACACACCACACAGCGCGGGCATTAAAAACTGAGAGGTACGAGGCACAGTATTCCTCTTTTCGGAAGGTCAAGCACTCCGTAACGCATACATCCTGGTATGCATTACAGATGAATCTGCTTGTGGAGCTATTATCGGTTACTAAAAATCACCATAACAAAAAGCTACCCCCCCCCCGCAAGCCACACCGCGCCTGCAACACCGGCACCCGTATCCACGAACGGCGATGTGTTTTGTCCAAAGGAAGGAACACGTCGCCGTTCGGTTAAGAAAGGGGTGCGAGGGTCGGAGCAATCGCGCGCAGCATCTCTTCGGATACCTCGCGCTTAGAACCGGTAAAGACCGGCGCCTTATCAGAAGCCAGGGAGAGCAAAGTAATCGTATTCTCATCGGTACCGAAGCCCTGAGAAACACCCACAGTGTTCACCGCCAAGAAATCACAGCCCTTACGCGCCAGCTTCGCACGACCAAACTCCAGCGGCGAGGTATCCTCACTACCGGTCTCGGCAGCAAAACCAACAATCACGCCAGGAGCCTGCTCACCGTCCTCGCGACGCTGAACCACCTCACGCAAAATATCCGGATTACGCACCAGATGAATCACCGGGTCCTCATCCGGGTTATCGGTCTTCTTAATCTTAAAATCGGTGTACTCAGCCGGGCGGAAATCAGCCACCGCCGCGCTCATAATCAGCACATCGGCATCCATCGCAGAACACAGCACCGTATCGCGCAGCTCGCGGGCAGAAACCACGCGGGTCAGCTGCACACCCTCGGGGGCGGGCACCTCAAGATTCGCACCAATCAGATGAACCTGCGCACCCAGCTCACGCGCCGCTGCAGCCAGAGCCACACCCTGCTTACCGGTGGAACGATTTCCCAAAAAACGCACCGGGTCGAGCATTTCGCGCGTGCCACCGGCGGTAATGACCACGCGGCGACCGGCAAGAGGCAGGCTCTCCCCTATGGCATTTTCGGGCGCGTGCGCAACAGACTCACCAGCCGAGGATGCACCGGCAGAGGTGCCTCCAAGGCTCACGCCCGCAGTACCAATAGTTGCGCTCGCAGCCTGAGCCGCGCGTTCATCCTCACTAACCGCATACACCGGTTCGGTGGGCAGGCTATAGCGCTCATCGTACACCGGGTGGGTATCGCCCTTGGGCAGAGCATTAAAAATAGCGCTCGCAGCCGCAAAAATCTGCTCCGGCTCGGGCATGCGACCGGCGCCGGAATCCTTACCGGTCAGACGACCAATAGCCGGCTCAATCACGTGCACGCCGCGCGCACGCAGGGTTGCAACATTCGCCTGAGTTGCCGGGTGCTCCCACATCTGAGTGTGCATAGCCGGAGCCAGCACCACCGGCGCGTGCGTGGTCAGCACCGTGGTGGTCAGCAGATCATCGCAACGACCGGCCGCCAAACGAGCCAGCAGATCAGCGGTCGCGGGGGCAATCACCACGCCGTCGGCGAGCTCAGCCTGACGCACATGGTTCACCTCGGGGACACGGTCGAATACATCGGCGGTCACCGGGTTGCCGCTCAGCGCCTCCAGGGTGGGCGCACCCACGAACTCCAGAGCCGAGGCGGTGGGAATCGCCACCGTCTCGTGCCCCGCCTTGGCGAAAAGACGAATCAGACCGGTTGCCTTATAGGCGGCGACACCGCCACCGATGCCGATAATAATACGCATAGTTTCCTCTTACCCTCCTGTACGCTTCGTGAGCGCAGAATCCGGATACAGCAAAGCCGCACCCGTGGTGAGGCGCGGCAATGCTGGGGCGAACCGAGACGGTCCGCAATGGTTTAGGGGTGCTTACTCAGCAACATCCTCAAAGTCGATTTCTTCAATCTCGACAACCTGCTCGGCGGGAATGTACTCTTCCTCAATAGCGCCGGCGTAGGGGTCATCCAGGCTGATCTCGGTCAGGGTCGGCTCTTCGGCAACCAGCAGACCGTTTTCGTTGAAACGACCATCAGGAATGTGAGTAGCGGACACCTGGCCATCAATGATTTCGCGCATTGCCACGGAGAGGGGCTTCTCGGTGGGGTCGGCGTCAACCAGAGGAGCGTCGAAGGTAGAGTTGTTGCTCTCCTGCAGAGTCTCGTAGTAAGCGTTAATCTGGCGGGCACGGCGAGCACCGAAAATCACCAGACCGTACTTCGACTCAGCCTTCTCGATCAGCGCGTCGGCGCTGGGGCTGACAATACCTTCCGGCGCTACACCGTCGACGAAGTTGTAGTCTTCGTGCTTGCTTTCGTTTGCCACAGAAACTCCAATTATGTTGCGTACTCTTTGAAATACTGCCCCGCGTGGCGCACGCTCGGTACGCCAAAGGCAGGTACAGTCAAGACTAAAAAACTATATTACCGTGTTTAAGCCAAAAATTCATCTACCCACGGCAGTATAGACCGGCTAAGCGAAGGATATTACTCCTGCTCAGCGCCCACAAGACGCGCAATTTCACGCGCGGCACGCTCAACCGTATCGTTCACCACGGTCACGTCGAACTCACCCTCGGCAGCCAGCTCAACTTTCGCGGTTTCCAGGCGGCGAGCCTGCTCCTCTTCACTTTCGGTGCCGCGGCCCACCAGGCGAGCAACCAGCTCATCCCAGCTCGGAGGCGCCAGGAATACCAGACGCGCATCCGGCATGGTTTCGCGAATCTGGCGAGCGCCCTGCAGGTCAATCTCCAGGATCACGGGGCGGCCGGCGTCCAGTGCCTGCTGCACCTTGGAGCGGATGGTGCCGTACTTATTCTTGCCGTGCACCACCGCGTATTCGAGCATATCGCCCTGCTCGATCATGGAGTCGAACTCTTCCATGGATACGAAGTAGTAGTGCACGCCCTCTTCCTCGCCCGGGCGCGGATCGCGCGTGGTTGCCGAGACCGAGAACCAAATCTGCGGGTAGTTTTCGCGCAGGTACTGGCAGACGGTACCCTTGCCCACAGCGGTCGGGCCGGCAAGAACGGTCAAGGTGGGGGTGCTCATAAGGAATCCTTAGGATTGAGGGCGGTTACGGCGCGCGCGGTTTAGCAGGCGCGCATTGCGGTTAAAGAACTCAACCATTTTACGACGCTGGTGCACGCCCAAGCCACCCAGGCGGCGGGAGGGTGCAATATCCAGATCGCTCATAATGCTCTGGGCGCGTACGGCACCGATACCGGGCAGGGCGCGGAGCATCTGATCCACGGGCATTTTTGCCAGTACGGGGTCGGAGTCGACCATATCGAGTACTTCGCGTACGCTCAGGGTGCGGTCGGAGAGCTTCTGCTTAATGTCTTGGCGGTGGGTTCGGGCTGCGACAGCTTTTTCTCGCGCGACGGCGCGCGCCTGTTCAGTCAGGGGCGAGAGCGGCATGCGGTGCTCCTATTCGAAATCATTAGTTAGAGTGAGATTTATGGTGTTGTAACAAAACTAGCACACGAATGCCCTGGATTAGGCAATATAGTGCAGTGTTACGCGTGCAAGTGCTCACATGCCTTTAGCCTTGTGAGCAAGATTCATCATATGCATAAAAGTATCTTCAAGATGAACTTGAAGGAACATTTCGATAGCTATTGAAGAAAATCTGCATGGTTCACGCAAGAAATATACAGTGCAACGGCGGTGCCCACCGCAGCGAAACCCGAAGATTTCACACAGTGGACACCGCCGTTAGCTACACCCATTACCGGGCACTATCTGCAGTGCAGATTAATAGTCAGGGCTTCTCCCCCAACACATAGGGTTATTAGCCGCGAGCTGCCATCAAATCATCGCGAGCGGCACGGGCGGCATCCGCCAGAGCCTGCTGATCCGGGCCGGCAGCCAACACACCACGGCTGGAATTGACCAGAACCTTATCCTCCACACCGGCAAAGACGGCGTACAGGTCAGCGGCAGTCGCACCCTGAGCACCGTAACCGGGGGAAAGAATCGGGCCGTTGAAAGAGCTCAAATCAATATCGAGCTTCTTCAGAGCCTCACCCACGGTCGCGCCAACCACCAGACCAATCGAACCCATGCGGGTCCATTCGGAGGCGTGCGCTGCGTTCTCAGCGGCAGCGGCGGCAATAATCTGCTTAGCTACCGCGCCCTGCGACTCAGAAGCACCCACATGCTGCACGCTCTGACCCTCCGGGTTGGAGGTCAGCGCCAGTACAAACACGCCGCGATCCTGCTCAGCCGCCAAATCCAGCGCCGGGCGCAGAGACTCAAAACCCAGATAGGGGCTCAGGGTCACCGAATCGGTAGCCAGGGGGCTCTTCTCCCCCAGCCATGCGTCGGCATAGGCCTTCATGGTCGAACCAATATCGCCGCGCTTAGCGTCAGCAATAATCAGGACCTTCTCGCGAGCCGCGCGCTCAAAGAGCTCCTCAAGCACCGCAAGACCGGCAGAACCGTGACGCTCAAAGAGAGCAACCTGGGGCTTAAGGGCTGCAGCGTAAGGTGCGCATGCCTCAAAAACCGCGGTGGTGAAGGCACGCAGACCCTGCGCATTATCCTCCAGACCCCATGCGGCCAGCAGGTTCGGGTGCGGGTCAATGCCCACGCACAGCGGACCACGCTCAGCCATAGCCTCAAAGAGCTGATCGCCAAAGCTAGCCATTAGTTGCCTGCCTTAGCGGCCTCGCGCAGCTGCACCTCGTGCTCCTGCAGGCTCATAATATCCCAGCTGTGCTCACGCAGAGCGCCAATAGCCTGAACAGCCGCAGCGAACTCGGAGATGGTGGTCATCACCGGGCAGCCGACACTGGTTGCGGTTGCGCGAATCTCGTAACCATCGCTACGAGCCGCACCGCCAGCGGGGGTGTTCAGAAGCAGGGCGATCTCACCCTCGCGCACCATATCCACAATGGACTTACCGTCCTGTGCCTCGGCGTGCTTGGGGGCAACCACCACGGAGTTCACACCGTTACGGCGCAGCACCTGAGCGGTACCGCCGGTGGAGATAATCTCAAAGCCCAGCTGCTCGAGCATCTTAGCGTAGATGCTCACATTGCGCTTATCGTGGTTAGCCACGGAGATGAAGACCTTACCCTCGGTCGGCAGCGGGGAGCCCGCGCCAGCCTGAGCCTTAGCAAAAGCGGTGTCGAAGTGCTTATCCAGACCCATGACCTCACCGGTGGAGCGCATTTCGGGGCTGAGCAGAGAGTCAACCACAACGCCCTCGGGGGTGCGGAAACGGCTAAAGGGCAGAACCGCAGCCTTGACAGCAATAGCGGTATCGGTGGGCAGGGATGCGCCATCCATGGACTCGGGCAGGTAGCCCTCAGCCTTCAGATCGGCAATGCTCTTACCCAGACCAATCAGCACAGCAGCCTTAGCCAGCTGCACGCCGGTTGCCTTGGACACGAAGGGCACGGTGCGGGATGCGCGGGGGTTAGCCTCGATCACGTACAGGTTCTCAGAGACGTACGCGAACTGAATGTTGATCAGACCGCGCACACCGGTGCCGCGAGCGATCTGCTCGGTAGCGACCTTGACCTTCTCCAGAACATCCGGGCCCAGGGTGATCGGGGGCAGGGTGCAGGAGGAGTCACCGGAGTGAATACCGGCTTCCTCAATGTGCTCCATGACGCCGCCCAGGTACAGTTCCTCACCGTCAAAGAGAGCGTCAACGTCGATCTCAATCGCGTCTTCCAGGAACTTATCAATCAGAGCCGGCTGGGAGGGGGAAACCTCGGTTGCGTTCTCCAGGTAGCGAGCCAGGTTAGCCTCGTCGTAGACAATCTCCATGCCGCGGCCGCCCAGCACGTAGGAGGGGCGAACCAGCACGGGGTAACCGATCTCGTCAGCAATGCGCTTAGCACCCTCGAAGGTGAAGGCGGTGCCGTTCTTGGGGGAAATCAGACCGGCTTCTTCCAGCACGCGGGAGAACTCGCCGCGGTCCTCAGCCAGGTCAATAGCCTCGGGGGTGGTGCCCAGAATCGGCACGCCAGCAGCCTTGAGCTCACGAGCGAGCTTGAGCGGGGTCTGACCGCCCAGCTGCACGAAGACACCCAGCAGACCGCCGGTGCGGCGCTCCGACTCCACAATCTCGAGCACATCTTCCAGAGTCAGCGGCTCGAAGTACAGGCGGGTGGAGACATCGTAGTCGGTGGAGACGGTCTCGGGGTTGCAGTTGACCATAACGGTCTCGTAGCCGAGCTCGCGCAGCACCATGGATGCGTGCACACAGGAGTAGTCGAACTCAATACCCTGACCGATACGGTTCGGGCCCGAGCCCAGAATCATAATGGAGGGCTTGTCGTGGTGAGCGACTTCGTCTTCCTGATCGTAGCTGGAGTAGTGGTACGGGGTGAACGCCTCGAACTCAGCCGCGCAGGTATCCACGGTCTTAAAGACCGGGCGGATACCCAGGGCGTGGCGCACGCCGCGCACAACAGCCTCGGTGGAGCCAATAATCTCAGCGATCTGAGCGTCGGAGAAGCCGTGGCGCTTAGCCAACTGCAGGGTCTCCGGATCCAGGTGGTCGCGGTGTGCACGCACCACGGAAGCGACCTCGTTCAGCAGCACCAGCTGGTCCAGGAACCAGGGGTCAATAGCGGTTGCCTCGTACATCTGCTCAACGGTAGCGCCCGCCAGCAGAGCCTGCTGCACCTGGTAGATGCGCTGGGTGGTGGGAACCTTGGTCTGCTCAATCAGGGCAGCCAGTTCAGCCTCGGACAGCTCCAGCGGCTCGAAGGAGAAGGAGGCGCCCTTCTGCTCCAGGGAACGCATTGCCTTCTGCAGAGCCTCGGTGAAGTTACGGCCCAGTGCCATAGCCTCGCCCACGCTCTTCATGGTGGTGGTCAGGGTCGGGTCAGCAGCCGGGAACTTCTCGAACGCAAAGCGCGGAACCTTCACCACAACATAGTCCAGGGTCGGCTCGAAGGACGCCGGGGTCTTCTGGGTAATATCGTTGGGGATCTCGTCCAGGGTGTAGCCCAGGGAGAGCTTGGTTGCGATCTTAGCAATGGGGAAGCCGGTTGCCTTCGACGCAAGCGCCGAGGAGCGGGACACGCGCGGGTTCATCTCAATGACGATCACACGGCCGGTCTTCGGGTCGATAGCGAACTGAATATTGCAGCCACCGGTATCCACGCCGACCTCGCGAATCACGTTGATTGCGATATCGCGCAGCTTCTGGAACTCGCGGTCGGTCAGGGTCAGTGCGGGGGCGACGGTAATGGAGTCGCCGGTGTGCACGCCCACGGGATCGAAGTTCTCGATGGAGCAAACGACAACCACGTTGTCGTTCTTATCGCGCATCATCTCCAGCTCGTATTCCTTCCAGCCGAGGATGGACTCCTCCAGGAGCACCTCGCTGGTGGGCGAGTACTGAATACCCGCGCCGGCAATACGGTAGAGGTCTTCCTCGTTGTACGCCATACCGGAACCCAGACCACCCATGGTGAAGGAAGGGCGGACCACCATCGGGTAGCCCAGTTCCTTAGCGGCTTCCAGAGCCTCGGGCATGGAGTGGACAATCACCGAGCGTGCGGATTCGCCGCCGGCGCGCTCCACCACGCCCTTGAATGCCTCGCGGTCCTCACCGAGGTTAATAGCCTCAATATTTGCACCGATCAGCTCAACATTGTACTTTTCGAGCACGCCGCGCTCATCCAGGGAGATCGCGGCGTTCAGTGCGGTCTGGCCGCCCAGGGTCGGCAGGATTGCATCCGGCTTTTCCTTGGCGATAATCTTCTCAATCACCTCGGGGGTGATGGGTTCAATGTAAGTTGCGTCGGCGAATTCCGGGTCGGTCATAATGGTTGCCGGGTTGGAGTTCACCAGAATAACGCGTACGCCTTCTTCCTTGAGCACGCGCAGCGCCTGGGTGCCGGAGTAGTCAAACTCAGCTGCCTGACCGATAACAATCGGACCGGAGCCAATCACCAGCACACTGTTGAGATCATTACGCTTAGGCATTCTTAGGCTTCCTTTGCAGTCTTAGATGCGGTCATCAGGTCAATAAAACGGTCGAAGAGGTACGCCGAGTCGTGCGGACCGGCAGCAGCCTCGGGGTGGTACTGCACCGAGAATGCGGGGATATCCAGGCAGCGCAGGCCCTCCACCACATTATCGTTCAGACCCACATGGGACACCTCGGCGCGACCAAACTCAGCCTGAGGTACGGTCACCACCTGATCCAGGGGCGCATCCACAGCGAAACCGTGGTTCTGAGCGGTGATTTCCACCTTGCCGGTGGTGCGGTCCATGACCGGCTGGTTAATACCGCGGTGACCGAAGGGCAGCTTGTAGGTGCCAAAGCCCAGGGCGCGGCCCAGCAGCTGGTTACCGAAGCAAATACCGAAGTAGGGGGTGCCCTGGCGCAGCACGCCGCGCAGCAGCTCAACCTGCTGATCCGCAGTTGCCGGGTCACCGGGGCCGTTGGAGAAGAACACGCCGTCGGGCTTAACCGCGTTAATATCCTCGAGGGTAGCGTTAGCGGGCAGCACGTGCACGCGCACACCGCGCTCAGCAAAACGCTGCGGGCTCATCGCCTTAATACCCAGATCCAGAGCCACAATGGTAGCCACGGGAGCAGCGAACCAGCCGTGCTCGTGCGGCTCAACCACGTACGCCTCGGGGGTGGAGACCGAGTCGGCCAGCTTACGGCCAGCCATCTGCTCGGAGGAACGAACCTCTTCCAGCAGCTCGGATTCGGGGCGCTGAGCCGCCTCGCCCGAGAACACGCCGGCACGCATGGAACCGGAGGAACGCAGCTTGCGGGTCAGCGCGCGGGTATCAATACCCTGAATGCCGATAATGCCCTGCTCAATCAGTTCCTCGTCCAGGCTACGCTCGGAACGCCAGTTGGAGGCAACGCGCGCAGCGTCACGCACGACATAACCGGCTACCCAAATCTTGCGGGACTCGG
This sequence comes from Rothia sp. (in: high G+C Gram-positive bacteria), assembly GCF_030540545.1. Lineage (GTDB taxonomy): Bacteria > Actinomycetota > Actinomycetes > Actinomycetales > Micrococcaceae > Rothia. The sequence goes on from NZ_JAUNVZ010000005.1 coordinate 112,528, forward strand.
CGTCTTCACGGTTCACACCGGTGTTGCCAATATGCGGCGCGGTCTGAACCACGATCTGACCTGCGTAGGAGGGGTCGGTCAGGGTCTCCTGGTAACCGGTCATACCGGTGGAGAACACAGCCTCACCCAGGGAGGCGCCGGTTGCGCCATAGCCGTAGCCACGGTAGATAGTGCCGTCTTCCAGCACCAGAAGCGCACGGTCGGTACGCAGGGCACCGTTCTTCTCAGTCATGCTCTTTTCCTTCACTTGTTATTCACAACTATATAAAATCTAATTCGCGCCCTATCAAGGGTAACGCACAGGCAATGCTCTAGGCAGCGGGCATCATATCAGCCGGCCAGTACTGCAGCTGATCACTCGCCTGCTCGGGAGCAATCTCACGCAGAGCCTCAAGAGCCTGCTTCTTCTCGTCTGCATAGCGGGTGCGGAAACCGGTCTGCACACGCTGACCGTCCAAAGTCCAGCCAATCACAACCAGACCGTCACGCTCCACAACCTTGCCAGCCATACCCTGATCGGTAGTAATCACGGCAAGCTTCTTCGCCGGGATCCACAGGTCCTTAGCGCCATCGCGAGTGAAAATAATACCGTCGCTGTACACCAGCAAAGTGGACTTAGACTTGAAGCCCAGACGGTCAAAACCCACGCGGTTAAGCCAATCGCCGTACAGGGTGGTGCTCACATACTCACCTTCAAAGGCGTGAGTGGCAACCATATTCTCGTAGCGCTCGGGCACATCCTTTAGCGAACCGAAGACCTTACCCTGGCGCTTGAGACGAGAACGCCAACCGGAGTACATACCCAAAAAGACCAGCAGCAGCAGGCACAGGCAAATAAGAGTACCGGGGAGAAATTTTTCCATACTTCTCCTACTCTCCTATCGGCGAGGGGTGTTCAGTTCGCCGTTCAGCACGGTCGGGTGGCCCTCGTAGAAGGTCGCACGCACCGCACCGGGCACTTCCATGCCCTTGTAGGGGTTGTTCTTGCCCTTGGTTGCCTGCTCCTCGGGCTTGATCAGGCGGCGTGCAGCCGGGTCAACCAGCACAATATTTGCCGGCTCGCCCTCAGCCAGGGGGCGACCCTGCTCATGGGAGAGGTTACCGATCTTGGCGGGGTTCTCGCTCATAATGCGCGCAACATCAGCCCAGGTGATATGGCCTTCATCGACCAGGGTCATCTGGATAATGGACAGCGCCTGCTCCAGACCGGTCATGCCGTTAGCAGCGCACGCCCACTCGCATTCCTTGGACTCAGCCGGGTGCGGTGCGTGGTCGGTACCAATCACGTCAATAACACCCTCGGCGACTGCTGCGCGCAGTGCCAGCACGTCTTCTTCGGTGCGCAGGGGCGGGTTGACCTTGAAGACCGGGTCGTAGGTGCGTGCCTTCTCATCGGTCAGGATCAGGTGGTGCGGGGTGACCTCGGCGGTCACGTTCACACCTTGGCTCTTAGCCCAACGCACAACCTCCACAGCACCCTTGGTGGACAGGTGGCAGATGTGCAGGCGGGAGTTCAGGTGCTTAGCCAGCAGCACGTCGCGGGCAATGATAGCTTCCTCAGCGACTGCAGGCCAGCCGGGCAGGCCCAGGTCAGCGGACACCTCGCCCTCGTTCATCTGAGCGCCCTCGGTCAGGCGAGGCTCCTGCGCGTGCTGAGCAATCACACCGTCAAAGGTCTTGACGTATTCCAGGGCGCGGCGCATCACGGCGGGGTCGTACACGCACATGCCGTCATCGGAGAACACGCGCACATTGGCGGTGCTGGTTGCCATGGAACCAATATCGGAGAGGCGCTCACCCTTCAGACCCACGGTCACGGCGCCGATGGGCTGCACGCGGCACCATGCGGACTCCTTGCCCAGGCGATCAACCTGCTCCACTACGGCAGCGGTGTCGGCGACGGGGTTGGAGTTTGCCATGGCGAACACAGCGGTGTAGCCGCCCAGTGCTGCGGCGCGAGTGCCGGTTTCGACGGTTTCGCTGGCTTCGTAGCCGGGCTGACGCAGGTGGGTATGGATGTCCACCAGGCCGGGCAGTGCAATCTGGCCGGTTGCGTCGATAATCTGCGCGCCCTCTGCGTTCAGGTTCTCGCCAATGGCTGCGATCTTGCCGTCCTGGATTAGGATGTCGGCTACGCGCTCACCGAGCAGGTTCGCGTTCTTAATCAGGTAGGTGCTCACGGTGTGTGTCCTCTCGTGTCACGGTGGTTAAGTGTGTGTCCGGTGTTCAGCCGGGAAGTCTAGGATGGGCTGTTACAGCTCCAGGTTGCCGGGATTCTCGGCGTAGAGCTTGGCTGCGGTGCCATCGCAGAGCAGCTGGTAGAGTACCGCCATGCGTACCGCCACACCATTGCTGACCTGGCGCAGAACCCAGGATTCGTTCGCATCAGCTGCTTCGCTGCACAGCTCCAGGCCGCGGTTCATGGGACCCGGATGCAGGATCGCGAAGGGCTTGCCCATCTCTTCCAGGGCCTCGAAACGGTCCTTGGTCAGACCCCAGAGTTCGGTGTATTCCTCAGCCGAGGGGAAGTATGCGGCGTTCATGCGTTCCTTCTGAATGCGCAGCATCATGACGGCGTCGGGCGCGGTGGCGATTGCTTCGTCAAAGTCATGGAAGATTTCAGCATCCCAGGCGTGAGTGTCCAGGGGCAGCAGGGTCGGGGGCGCCACAAAGGCAACCTGCGCGCCCAGGGTGCGCAGCAGCCACAGGTTCGAGCGTGCCACGCGAGAGTGCAGAATATCGCCCACAATCAGCACTCGCAGACCCGCCAGATCGGTGCCACGGGAGTCCACGCCGTCGCGCGCAGCCTTGAACTTGCGCAGACTCATGGCGTCCAGCAAAGCCTGGGTGGGGTGCGCGTGGGTGCCGTCGCCCGCGTTGAGTACGGGGATATTGGTCCAGCCGGCGGTTGCCAGGCGGTAGGGTGCGCCGTCCGCGCTGTGGCGGATCACGAAAGCGTCCGCATTGTATTCGGCGAGGGTCTGCGCGGTGTCCTTGAGGGATTCACCCTTGGAGACTGAGGAACCCTTAGCGGCGAAGTTCATAATGTCCGCGCCCAGGCGCTTTTCGGCGCTTTCGAAGGAGAGGCGGGTGCGGGTGGAGTCCTCGAAGAAGAGGTTGACGACCAGTTTGTCCTTGAGCAGGGAGAGCTTCTTGTTCTCTGCCTTGACCTGCGCCATGTAGTCGGCGATGTCCAGGATGTCGATGGCTTCTTCTCGCGTGAGTTCGCGAGTGTCGAGCAGATGCTTCATTCGGGGTTTCCTCCCTGCTGGATGATTTCTACCCTATCGGTGGGTAAAGCTGCGGTGTGTTGTGAGTTCTCTAAGGTGCCGGGGTCTGTACCGGAGTATCCGGTCGCGCCGGGCGCCGTGCCGGGCGGGCTGTGCTGCCCGTCGATTTCCTCCAGGTACACGCGCACATTTTCGCTGGCGCTGGTGGGGATATTCTTACCCACATGGTCGGCGCGAATGGGCAGTTGGCGGTGCCCGCGATCGACCAGAACCGCCAGGCGCACGGTGGCGGGGCGGCCGTGGGCGTTGAGCGCATCCAGGGCGGCGCGCACGGTGCGACCGGAGTAGAGTACATCGTCAACCAGCACCACGTTTTTACCGTCCAGGCTGCCGGGGATGAGGGTCTCGCCGGGGGTTCGGCGTTGCATTTCTTCCTCGGTCAGATCGTCGCGGTAGGCGGTAATATCCAGGGCACCCAGGCTGCTGGGAACATCAAATTCGGGGTGGATGTGAGCGATTCGCTCGGCAATGCGCTGTGCCAGGGGTAGGCCACGGGAGCGAATGCCAATAATCATCAGGTTTTCGGAGCCTTTATTGGCTTCCAGGATTTCGTAGGTAATGCGGGTGAGGGCTCGTCGGATTTCGTCAGCGTTGAGGATAATTCGGCCCTGTACAGCAAAAGCATGACCCTGATTTGCCGGAGAAGCTGCGGGCGCATGAGTGCCAGTCGCCGGGGTGCGCTGAGCACCTGCGGTGTTCTGGGGTGCGGAGCCTCGCTCGGCTGCCGCGTTGGCTGTGGATACACTCATCCCGTTCACAGCGTTTCTCCTTCCCCGCCTCACGGGACGGATTTAAAGGTTCATGCTTAGTTCAAGATTACCATATTCGGCACCATCATGCCCGGTCAGGGGCACCTCGCGCGCGGGGAGTCCCAGCACCCTAGGATTCCCCGCGCAGAATACGCCCAATACGTTCCTTGCGCTGGCTCAGGGTCGCTTCGAAACCGTGGCTGCCGGGCGTGTAATATTCGGTGCCGAGCAGGGTGTCGGGCAGGTACTGCTGGGCGGCAACATGACCGGGCGCATCATGGGCGTAAATATAGCCCGCACCGTGCCCCATGGCGGAGGCACCCGCATAGTGAGCGTCGCGCAGGTGCACCGGAACCTGGCCGAATTTACCGGCTCGCACATCGCTGATTGCGGCATTGATTGCCATATAGGCAGCATTGGATTTGGGGGCCAGGGCGCAATAAATCACCGCCTGTGAGAGGATAATGCGAGCCTCGGGCATGCCGACTAGCGCCACGGATTGCGCGGCAGCGGTGGCCACTTGCAGCGCTTGCGGGTCTGCCAGACCTATGTCTTCGGCGGCAAGAATCATAATGCGCCGCGCCACGAACCGGGGGTCTTCTCCCCCTTCGAGCATGCGCGCCAGGTAGTGCACGGCGGCGTCTGCATCGGATCCGCGCATGGATTTAATGAAGGCGCTGACCACGTCGTAGTGCTGGTCGCCATTGCGGTCGTAGCGCACGGCGGCACGGTCTACCGCCTCGGTGGCGTGCGCGAGAGTAATGGTGACGGGTTTTTCTTCCGCGGCGGTCTCAATGCCCCCCTCGCTCGAACTGTCGTTATTTTCAGAATCGGCGCTATTACTCGAATCACTACGTGCAGCTTCGCTAAAGGCAATGGCTGCGGCAGCCTCCAGAGCGGTTAGGGAACGACGCGCATCTCCCCCGCTCACGGCGGCAAGATGTTCGCGCGCCTCATCGGTAATCACGGCACGGGCAGCAAAACCGCGCTCATCCGCCAGGGCGCGGTCGATCAGCTGCTCAATATCGGTCTGCTCCAGGGAATGTACGCGCAGCAGCAGGGAGCGAGAGAGCAGGGGCGCAATCACGCTAAAGGACGGGTTTTCGGTGGTTGCTGCCACGAGAATCACCCAGCGGTTTTCCACGCCGGGCAGGAGCGCATCCTGCTGAGCTTTGGTGAAGCGGTGTATCTCGTCCAGGAAGAGCACGGTAGTCGTGCCGTACATGTCTTTGTCGAGTAATGCCTGGTCCATGACGGCACGCACGTCTTTAACTCCGGCAGTAATGGCGGAGAGCTCCACGAATTTACGGCCGGGAGCACGGGCGATCACGTGCGCCAGGGTGGTTTTGCCGGTGCCGGGCGGGCCGTAGAGGATCACGCTGGCGGGGCCTGCCGGGCCGGAATCTTCGGCTCCTGCGAGCACACGTAGCGGGGAGCCGGGGGTGAGCAGGTGGTTTTGGCCGAGGACGTCGTCGATATGGCGTGGCCGCATGCGCACCGCCAGGGGTGCTTGGGTGCGGGCGGCGGTGCTTGCGGGCGCGTGGGCTAGCTGCACGCGTTCGCTATCATCGGTCATATCAAAGAGGGATTCGGCCATACATCCAGTGTATCGGGTGGTTCGCACTTCAACAGGAAAGAGCCGATGCGGGAACAAGCTTGGGTACTGAGTTTGGACGCAGTAACGTGCGTTTGGACGGTACCGGGTACCGCCCAAACGCACGTTACTGCGTCCAAATGTTGAATGCATGGGGTATGTAGCGGGGTCTTTTTACCCCGCCACGCTCTCCCTATCACATCCTGAGTGTTTAGAGCGTATCGGTGTCGAGGATGAGAGTTACGGGGCCGTCATTGACGAGTTCCACCTGCATATCGGCGCCGAATTGGCCGGTTTCTACGTGCAGGCCGAGTTTTTTGAGCTCTTCGACGTAGGCGTTGAAGAGCGGTTCGGAGTGCGCGCCGGGTGCTGCTGCGCTCCAGGAGGGACGGCGGCCTTTTTGGGGGTTGCCGTAGAGGGTGAATTGGCTGACGGCGAGCACGGGCGCGTTAATGTCGAGGGCTGATTTTTCGCCGTCGAAGAGCCGCAGATTGGCGGTTTTTTCGGCGCATTTGACCACTTGTGCGAGGCTGTCGTCGTGGGTGATGCCGACCAGGGCAAGGTACCCGGTGCGGTCGATGGCGCCGATGGTTTCGCCGTTAACGCTCACGGATGCGTGGCTCACTCGCTGCAGAATAACGCGCATTTCTCCCCTATAGGTTCAGGTTTTTCTTCCCCTAATCCTATCGCAAGACTCTACCTCTCCACACAGATACCCCACCCCGCATGGGATGATGCGCCTATAACACCCCGGACAGAGGTGTTTCTTCCGTTTGGGACGGCATTCCGTCTTGCAGACTCGGTTATAGACGTATGGGATGAGCCTCTTTAGGCCAGGTAAGAAGCTCACGCAAGCGCCCGCAGAAACGCCACCCCAGAGGCATCGTCCTATGCGCCTTAATAGACTTCTCTCAGTAAACCAGCACCTACTGACTCACCCCGTTCTCTTTTCTAGCACCCCAATCTCCACTCCCATCTTCCCTACCTCGCGACACGCCGGGCACGCCAAATACTTGACTTTGAAGAGAGAGAGAGAGAGAGAATCCTTTCATACACCCCTCCAAGGTGGAGGTCAGTAAAAAGGAAATAATATGTACGGCAGGAAAATCCATGAGTAATATAAATATAGGATCTCACAACAGTAACGGAAAGAAAAGTAACAACATTTCATTTAGGGGATCAAATATTGGGCACGGTAATACAATTAATAATATAACTAATAATTATCGCACAAAAGAACCTAATTTAGGATATTACTTCAAGGAAGATGGAAACAGGGGCAAAAAAGCAAGCAAGGATTACTGGCAACTCTTATACTAAAGGCAGTAGCAATCATTGCAAGTTTCATCACTTCGGAGGTTTATGCTGTCTCTGAATCGCCAGATATATTTAAATACATTTTTGCATCAACCCAGAAGGGATCGGGAAAATCGCTTAATGGACAGTTAGCATCCACCATTATTATAGCAACAATAATTTTATTTATATTCTTTTCTCTCTGGATATTATTTATCCACCCAGCCTACCGCAAATACACTGCCTGCAGGCATGAAAAACTGCTTCTCAAGCAAAACATTATATGGAAAGCTGGGAAAAATGCCTTCAAAGGTCGAGAAGATGGGAAATTTCTAGCAGCTGGAGAAGTTTCAGCCAATTGCTCAAAATGCGGTGGAGATATGAAATTTAAGCAAAAATATAATAGGAAGAATCCTTTACTTCCAGGGTCATGGGAAATATCTGCCACCTGCAAGAAGAACAAGGAACATAAAATTAAGGTTGACCTAACGGCTTAGTAATTTCTTAATTTCAGGAAGGTATATTTTCTAAGTCAGGCACCTTATGTGCATTCAGACAGGTTATGCACATAAGGTGCCTGTTTACGCATAACCTGTCTATGTATAGACACATCGTGCTGGCTAAGGCCGCTCCACAAGAATAGGCTCAGCCAGTGCATTCTCATCACCGCTCAGGCGCACAGTAGAGCGTGTGCATACGCCGTCTCGCGCCACCCGGCTAGTGCATACATCAAAGACAAACTGCCCGGCTGACTAATCGCCAAGCGCGCAGCCTCATTCAACTCATCAGCGCACTCTTTACGTTCCTTAGCACTCAGCGCACCCATCCATAAATCTACCCCTATTCAGACACCTTATATGCAATCAGACAGGTTATGTGCGTATATAAGGTGTCTGATTGTGCATAACCTGTCTGATGACACAGTTGTGTGTGGCGGCAATACTGCGAAACAGCATACAAACAGAAACTCCCCCACCGTACAGTGAGGGAGTTTCTCCGCTAGCCAATAAGTAAGCGCATCGACTAAATATTCAGCTAACGAACCAGGCCGTCAACTCATCATTCAGCCAGCAAGACTACTAGCCTCAAAACTAGCAATCCTACACGATTACAAGCCTATACAACAGAAAAACGAACTAGTCGTCTTCGCCCTTCTTCTTGGGCTTGAAGTCCACGCCGGCTTCCTTACGCTGCTGCGGGGTAATCGGCGCCGGTGCTGCGGTCAGCGGGTCAAAACCGTTGCCGGTCTTGGGGAACGCAATCACTTCACGGATCGAGTCCACGCCCGCCAGCAGGGACACAATACGGTCCCAACCGAACGCGATACCACCCATGGGCGGTGCACCGTACTGGAATGCATCCAGCAAGAAGCCGAACTTCTCCTGCGCTTCTTCCTCACCAATACCCATGACGGCGAATACGCGTTCCTGCACGTCGCGGCGGTGAATACGGATAGAACCGCCACCAATTTCGTTGCCGTTGCAGACGATATCGTATGCGTACGCCAGGGCCTCACCCGGGTTCGTGTCAAAAGTATCCATGAACTCCGGCTTGGGCGAGGTGAATGCGTGGTGCACGGCGGTCCATGCGGAGTTGCCCAGTGCCACATCACCGGATTCGGTGGCGTCTGCTGCGGATTCAAACAGCGGTGCGTCCACGATCCACACGAATGCCCACTCGCCGTCCTTAATCAGGCCGGTGCGGTGACCGATTTCCACGCGGGCAGCACCGAGCAGTGCGCGTGCTGCCTTCGGCTCGCCTGCTGCGAAGAAGATGCAGTCGCCGGGCTTCGCGCCAGTTGCCTCAGCCAGACCTGCGCGCTCTTCCTCGGAGAGGTTCTTCGCCACGGGGCCGGTCAGCTCGCCGTCTTCCTGAATGAGCACATACGCCAGGCCCTTAGCGCCGCGCTGCTTTGCCCATTCCTGCCATGCGTCCAGGGTGCGGCGTGCCTGCGAGGCGCCGCCGGGCATGACCACTGCACCAACATAGGGTGCCTTGAACACGCGGAAGGGGGTGTTGGCGAAGTATTCGGTCAGTTCGGTCAGTTCCAGGCCGAAGCGCAGGTCGGGCTTGTCCGAACCGTACTTCTCCATGGCGTCCTTGTAGGTCATGCGCTGGATCGGGCGGGGCACCTGCACGTCAATCAGGTTCCACACTGCCTCAACAATGCGCTCGCCCAGGTCGATAATGTCTTCCTGGTCCACGAAGGATGCCTCAATGTCCAGCTGAGTGAACTCGGGCTGGCGGTCGGCGCGGAAGTCTTCGTCGCGGTAGCAGCGTGCAATCTGGTAGTACTTTTCGATACCGCCGACCTGCAGCAGCTGCTTGAAGAGCTGCGGGGACTGCGGCAGTGCGTACCAGGAGCCGGGTGCCAGGCGTGCGGGCACCAGGAAGTCGCGTGCACCTTCGGGGGTGGAGCGGGTCAGGGTGGGGGTTTCAACCTCGATGAAGTCGTCTGCTGCGAGCAGTTCGCGTGCTGCGCGGTTTGCGTCGGAGCGCAGGCGCATAATGCGTGCCGGCTCGGGACGGCGCAAATCCAGGTAGCGGTAGCGCAGGCGTGCTTCTTCGCCGACTTCTACGTGTTCGTCGATCTGGAAGGGCAGGGGCGCGGCGGTGTTCAGCACCTCAACATCGCTGACCTCAACCTCGATTTCGCCGGTGGCGAGGTTCGGGTTTTCGTTGCCCTCGGGGCGCTTGCGCACAACACCGGTTACGCGCAGCACGTATTCGTTGCGCAGGTGTTCGAAGTCTGCCTCGTTGTGGAAGACGCACTGGGTGACGCCCGCGCGGTCGCGCAGGTCGACGAATGCGACGCCACCGTGGTCGCGGCGGCGTGCCACCCAACCGGTCAGGGTCACGGTTTCGGAGATGTTTGCGGCGGTCAATTCGCCGTTGGTATGGGTGCGGAGCACTTCATTCCTTTCATTGCGTAGGGCTCGACTATAGACAGTAGCCGTGCTCTACGGTGTCCTTGCGGGTACACTGCGCACCCGCCTGATGTGTTTCTCGTATTACCCTGTACACGTTGTATAAACCACGCGCACTACAAGTATCGAGAAACCGCCCTTTGCCCGTTCCCACCCGGTGCACCATCACAGACAGCGCACCGGGGAACGTCAAAGGAAAACTATATTATGCCAAATCCTCGGCGGGGATAATGCGCACGTGCAGATCCTCAGCCGGCGGCTCCCAGGTCTGCGGGTCTGCCGGAACCTGCTCGCCCGAGCGGATATCCTTTACCTCGTGGGTTAGCGCGCCGTCCTTCTCGGAGATGAACCACACGAAGGGAATACCGCGCTTTTCGGCGTACTTGATCTGCTTGCCGAACTTCGCGGCGGTAGCGGAAACCTCGCAGGCAATACCGCGAGCGCGCAGGGCGTCGGCGACATCGTTTGCTGCCGACCAGCCTTCGTCGTTGGTCAGTGCAATGTACACTGCCGAGGGTACCGCGCGGGAGGCGGTCGCGAACTGCTGGGAGAGGATACGCGCCACCACGCGGGTCACACCGATGGACAGGCCAACGCCCGGGTAGGTCTTCTTGCCATTGGAGGCGAGCTTTTCGTAGCGGCCGCCGGAGCAGATCGAGCCGAGCTTTTCGTGACCGACCAGCACGGTTTCGTAGACGGTGCCGGTGTAGTAGTCCAGGCCGCGGGCGATGGACAGGTCAGCGACCACATTGCCGGGTGCGCGCTTGGATGCCTCTGCAATAACCTCGGTCAGTTCAGCCAGACCCTGTTCGAGCAGTTCGTGCTCGGCGCCGTACTGGGCTGCCAGTTCACGCACGCGGTCAGCGAAGGATACATCCTCGGTGACAATCTGTGCCAGGGCGAGCGCTGCTGCTGCCTGGTTATCGGTGGCGCCCAGGTTCTCGCGCAGGTTGGTGGCTACTGCCTCGGCGCCAATCTTTTCGAGCTTGTCGATTTCGCGCAGCACGCCTGCGGTGTCGGTCAGGCCCAGGCCCAGGTAGAAGCCTTCGGCGAGCTTGCGGTTGTTGACGCGCAGTTTGAAGGCGGGGATGGGCAGCTTGGAGAGTGCATCGACTACCACCAGTGCCAGGGTGACGTCGTAGCGGAAGGGCAGGTCGCCGTCGCCCACTACGTCAATATCTGCCTGGGTGAATTCGCGGGCGCGGCCTTCCTGGGGGCGCTCACCTCGCCAGACCTTCTGAATCTGGTAGCGGCTAAAGGGGAAGGAGAGGTAGCCGGCGTTTTCGACCACGTAGCGCGCGAAGGGCACGGTCAGATCGAAGTGCAGGGCGAGCTTTTCCTTCTTGGAGCTTTCTTCTTCCTGCAGGCGGGAGATTGCGTAGACTTCCTTATCGATTTCGCCCTTGCGCAGCAGCTGGTCGATGGTTTCTACGGAGCGGGTTTCAATGGGCGAGAAGCCGTGCAGCTCGAAGGTGGTGCGCAGGGTATCCAGCACATGGTTTTCAACCAGTCGTTCTGCCGGGAGGTATTCCGGGAAGCCGGATAGCGATGCCTTTCGAGCCATGGTTCTCCTTGGATTGGGCGCCGTGGTGCCTGTGGGCTGCCGGGCGCGATGGAGCGACACGCGGGTGTGCGTGCGCATATTCCCTTTAAGGATACCGCGCGGCGGCAGTGCGGTGCTAGTCGAACGGTCACGTATCACGGTATATATGTGCCAGCGGATGCGGGGCTCACGGGTACAGGCACCGGGGTGGCACTCAGCGGGGGGGGCGCCCTGCCCTCTGCCTGCCCTAGCACCGCCCCTGCCTCCTTACACTACTCCCCTCATCTACTAACGCCCCCGCACACGTACCCTAAATCCTGTTTTACGGGTATCCTTATGTAACGGACTGCGCCGGTTTAGGACCGGGCGCGGTTTTGCCCTGTGCGGTGTCAATCTACCCGCACCCGATTGAAATGAGTTATAGCGGTGACTACTAAATCCGACGACATGCCAGTAAACCTCGAGCAGGCACGCAAGTTCGGTCGCGTATCCGACGACGGCCACGTTTTTGTACTGGTAGATGGCGAGGAATTCGCTGTGGGCCAGCTGCCGAATGCTTCTGCTGACGAGGCTCTGGCATACTTTGCCCGCAAGTTTGAAAATGTTCAGGCGCAGGTGACTCTGCTGGAGTCGCGCGTTGCCAATAACGCCCCGGCTGCCGAGCTGCAGAAGAACCTGGAATCCCTGGCGTCTATGGTGGCTGTGCGCAATATGGTGGGTGATTACGCCTCCCTGCAGCAGCGCCTGACCACCATTCACGAGAAGATTTCTTCCCTGGGCGTGGCTCAGCGTGAGCGCCGCGAGGCTGAGCGTGAGCGCGGCCTGAAGCTGCGTGAAGAGATCGTACTCGAGGCGGAGAAGATTGTCGCTACCCCCGAGGATCAGATTAATTGGCGTAATTCCTTCTCTCGCATGGGTGAGCTGTTCAACGCGTGGAAGCAGGCTCAGCGCACCGTGCACGTGCCCAAGGCTCTGGAGGATGAGCTGTGGGTTCGTTTCCGTGCGGCTCGTACCGCTTTTGAGCGTAATCGTCGCGCGCATTTCAGCAAAATGGATGAGCACAATGATCGCGTCAAGCGCGCTAAGGAAGAGATTATTGCGCGCGCCGAGCAGATTCAGCACTCCACCGAGTGGGCTGAGACCGGTCGTGAATACGCGGCTCTGATGCGCTCCTGGCGTGAGATTCCGCGTGGTTCTCGCCAGAGTGATGATGCACTCTGGACTCGTTTCCGTGCCGCTCAGGATGTCTTCTTTGACGCTCGTGCCGCTGCTGAGGCCGAGCTGGATGAAAAGTACGCTGCGAACCTGGCTGTGAAGGAAGCTCTCCTGGTTGAGGCTCGTGCTCTGCTGCCGGTTGAGGATCCCAAGGCCGCCAAGGCTGCTTTTGCGAAGATTCAGGATCGTTGGGACGCAGCCGGCATGGTGCCCCGTAACGATGTGCGTCGCGTCAACTCTGAACTGGCGAAGATTCAGGCTGAGATTGACGGCGCCGAGCAGGCTAAGTGGAAGCGCACCGACCCGGCAAAGACCGCTCGTGCGAACTCCCTGCTGGCTCAGATTGAGCAGTCCCTGGCGGCTCTTGAGGCTGATCTGGCTGCTGCACAGGCTAGCGGTGACGCCAAGAAGATTGCCAAGGCCACCGAGGCTCTTGAGGCTCGTCGTGCGTGGGCTGCTACCCTGCAGGGCTTTGAAGTTAAGTAACCCCCCAGTAACGTATATCTATACTTTAAACGTATAGTTGAAGGTCAATAATCTACCTAATCAGGTAGATTATTGACCTTTTTTCATGCATATATTCGTTCTTCACAGTTTAAACATAGCTTTGTGCGGTAGAATAAACGAATGCCCGGTGTGTGGGGATAGAACGAACACTCTTCCCCACGCACCGGGCTCTTTGATGTGAAAGATACGGTCTATGCGAGATACCCGACTTATTTCGGTGCCACTTGAGCTACCGTTTTCGAAAGCTCCCTAGGTGGCTCTTTAGATAAATCTCGAATCAACTCTCCCTATATCTCCCAGCAGCGCTTTAGCCCAGATTAGTCAATCTCTTCAAAGCCGCGCGCAATCTCACGGCGCATATCATCCAGAGTGCGGGACATGGTCTTGGTCTGAGCAATAATCGGCAGGAAATTCGTATCCCCGCTCCAGCGCGGCAGCACATGCTGGTGCAGATGATCGGCAATTCCGGCGCCGCCCACCTTACCCTGATTCATACCAATATTGAACCCGTCGGTACGCGCCACAGCACGCAGCACGCGCATTGCCCGCTGGGTCAGCTGCGCGATCTCAATGGTTTCTTCGGGGGTCGCCTCATCATAGAGCGGGATATGACGATAGGGGCACACCAGCAGATGACCCGGATTATAGGGGTAGAGGTTGAGCACCACAAAGGCGTGCTCACCACGGTAGACAATCAGCGAATCCTCGTCGCTGCGAGTGGGCGCGGTGCAGAAAGGGCAGGTTTCTTCCGTATGGTCCTTCTGACCGCCGCTCACATAGGCGGTGCGGTGCGGGGTCCACAGGCGACCGAAAGAGTCGGGAGCTGCCGGGAGTTCAAAGTCATCTGTGACGGGTACATGTTCGCTCATACTTCTAGTGTATCGCCCGCCCGGCGCATCATCTAGTACCCGCGCCGGGCGAACACCACCATAGGAGAACCTAGGCGCGCACCAGCTTAATCGTGCGCGTTACCCCCATCATGGTCATCGGGAACGAAATCGTACCGTCCTCATAGGTAAAATGCTTGGTCTTATCCAGCGAACGGAGCAGCTCCGCCTGCTGCTCCTCGGTGGCGATACTCTCTGACTCCCACGAGAAATTACCGCTGCCGCTGGCCACCGTGCCGGTCCAGAACGTCGCGGTCGTATCATCACCCAGGTGGTAGGTGATCGTCATGGTGTTGTCTTCAATCGTGGCGGTCATATAGTTCTGATCATCAGAACGATTAGACTGAACCCATTCACCGTCCAGCACCACTACGCTCTCTTCATTCTGCGCCTTGGGTTTATCCGCCGCAGGTGCCTCGGCAGCATTAGTAGAGGATGCGCCAGCCGACGCAGACTCAGTGGAGGCCGACTGGCTCGACGAGGACTGACTTGAGGAAGACTGCGATGCGCAGGCGCTCAAACCCAGGGTCGCCACCAGGGCAGCGGAAATAAAAACCTTCATAGAAGCCGAAGAAGTAAACATCATTGCTCTTTTCATCTGTCGTTGAGTGATAACACTCCTACTATAGCGCCGATGTGCTCCCTCCCGCAGGTTCGCCGTCATTGCGAGCGAGGCTCAAGGCGTTACTCCCCCGCCGCGCCATCCGCCCGGCTATACTGCTCCATATCATCACCCTGGGCTATATCATCACCCTGCGATACGCTCTCCAAATGCGCCGCCGCCAGCTGCTGAATCAAAAAATCCTGACGCATAATAATCTGCTTCAGCTCCGTCACCTCACGTTCAATCTCCGCCACATCCGACTTCGTGGCGGCGTGATCCTCCTCCGTAATACCGCTAATCTTCTCAATAATCCAGGTGGAAATCGTACCGATGACCATACCGAACATGCCCACCCCGTACACCATCACCAGGGCCGCAAGAATACGCCCCGCAATCGTCACCGGGTATACATCCCCGTACCCAACCGTCGCCAGGGTGCACATCACCCACCAATACGCCACCCACACGTCCGTAATCAACGCACCCGGGGCACCATCCTCCACCGCATACACGCCCAAGGCAGCCACAATAATAAAAATAATCGTGTACCCCAGCATGCGCATCACAAACTCAGAGAGGCGCTTATACTGCCTGGTCGCCGTAATATTGATCATTGCCAACAGGCCCACAATCCTCCACGCCGGCAGCAACACCACCGCCAAATTCGGCAGATTATGGGTCACGAAATAAAAACGCTGCGGGCTCAAATACAGGCGCACCGCATAATCCACCGCAAACACCAGCCACAGCAGCACCTGCGTGAAAAGAAAAAGAAGCTCCACCTGGGGCAGCAGCGAAGAACTCAAAATCGGTACAGCATACACCACCAGATACATCAGCGACGCAACAAAAAGCGGGGTGTTGAGCTTCTCTTCCCACAGTCTCAGATTCTCATCGCCCCGACGCAAACGAAAACCCCCAGGCAAACGAAAACCCCGGCGGGCACTGGACGTATCGGGCATACTCTCCTCCTCGACGTAAACCATACCGTACCCCCATTGTACTCGCGCGCACCCGCCGCACCCCAGTACGGGCAACCTACCCGCGCACTGTGCACCCCGTCCGCAATGCCCCCGCCGCAGCATACCCGCCGCCTCCTTCAAAAGCCTCGGCAGATACAGCAAACCCCCGCACCCGCCACGAGGGCGGGCACGGGGGCTCACAGGCCACAACAGGTAGAGAAAACTACCGGATAAAATTACTCAGCAGCCTCAGCGGAGGGTGCCGGGTCAGCATTCACACGGTTGCGGATATGCTCCACAATACGCGCTACTGCCTCATCCACGGGCACGCCGTTCTCCTGCTTATTGCCACGGAAACGGAAGGATACAGCATTATTCTCTGCGTCCTCACCGCCGGCAATCAGAATGAACGGCACCTTCTCGGTCGAGGCGGTACGAATCTTCTTCGTGAAACGATCCGAACCGTAATCAACCTCAACGCGCACGCCGTGCTCACGCAGCTTAGCGGCAATCTCACCCATGTAGTCATTGAACGCCTCAGCAACAGGCACACCAATCACCTGAACCGGGGCCAGCCACGCCGGGAACGCACCCGCGTAGTGCTCGGTCAGCACGCCCATGAAACGTTCAATGGAACCAAACTTAGCCGAGTGGATCATCACCGGTTCCTGAATGGTGCCATCCGCTGCCTGGTACTCCAGGCCGAAACGCGAAGGCTGGTTGAAGTCGTACTGAACGGTGGACATCTGCCAGGTACGGCCGATCGCATCCTTAGCCTGAACCGAGATCTTCGGGCCGTAGAATGCGGCTCCACCCGGGTCGGGTACCAGTTCCAGACCGGTTTCCTTCGCGACCTGCTCCAGGATTGCGGTGGCTTCTTCCCACTGCTCATCGGTGCCGATGAACTTATCCTTCTTTTCACCCTCGGTGTCGCGAGTGGACAGCTCCAGGTAGAAGTCGGTCAGACCGAAGTCCTCCAGCAGGGAGAGCATGAACTTCAGCAGGTGGCGCACCTCGTCCGGCGCCTGCTCCTTGGTTACGTACGAGTGGGAGTCATCCTGGCTGATCATGCGCACGCGGGTCAGACCCTGCAGCACGCCAGACTTCTCGTCGCGGTACACGGTACCGAACTCGAAGAAACGCAGCGGCAGCTCACGGTAAGAACGGCCACGCGAACGGTAAATCTCGTTGTGCATGGGGCAGTTCATTGCCTTCAGACGGTAGTTACCGTTGTCCAGCTCCATGGAGGGGAACATGCCGTCCGCATAGTAGGGCAGGTGACCGGAGGTGTAGAACAGGTCTTCCTTGGAGATATGCGGGGTACCCACATACTGGAAGCCTTCCTGAATGTGGCGAGCGCGCACATAGTCTTCCATTTCGCGCTTGAGCACGCCACCCTTGGGGTGAATCACGGGCAGACCGGGGCCAATGGTCTTCGGGAAGGAGAACAGATCCAGTTCCTTACCCAGGCGGCGGTGATCGCGACGCTCAGCCTCGGCAATGCGGTCCTTGTAGGCGACCAGCTCTTCCTTGGTGGGCCATGCGGTGCCGTAAATACGCTGCAGCATGGGGTTCTTCTCGGAACCGCGCCAGTACGCGCCGCCGGCACGCATGAGTGCGTAGCCGTTGCCAATCAGCTTAGTGTGGGGCAGGTGCGGACCGCGGCACAGATCCTTCCAGACGATCTCGCCGGTCTTGGGGTTGACGTTGTCGTAGATGGTGATTTCACCCTCGCCAACCTCGACGGAGGCGCCCTCGGCTGCATCTGCACCGGAGCCGGGGCCCTGGCTCAGAGAGAGCAACTCCAGCTTGTAGGGCTCGTTTGCCATTTCGGCCACTGCCTCTTCGTGGGTAACCACGCGGCGGCGGAACTGCTGACCGGACTTAATGATCTTGATCATCGACTTTTCGATCTTCTTCAGATCTTCCGGGGTGAAGGGTTCGTTCACATCGAAGTCGAAGTAGAAGCCGTCGGTGATGTAGGGGCCGATGCCCAGCTTGGCGTCTTCACGGTACTGCTGCACTGCCTGTGCCATGACGTGAGCTGCGGAGTGGCGCAGCACGTTCAGTCCGTCGGGTTCGTGAATGTAGACCGGCTCTACGCTATCGCCATCTTCGAGGGCGTGGGAGAGGTCGACCAGGGTGCCGTTCACGCGTGCGACCACGATCTGCGGGTCGTGCGCGAAGAGCTCTGCGGCGGTTGCAGCGGTGACCTGCTGCGTTTCGCCTGCAACGGTAATGTTTTTTGCTGAATTGTCAGCGGCAGACATATGTCTCCTTTGGGTTGGGTGCTCGCACGGTTCCCGGCGATACCAGGGCCAGGTGTGCCGGCGGCACGATCTCTACCCGCACTATACGGGTGCACGGGCACTTTCTAGTATACGTCTGTTCGCCCTTACGCCGCCGCGCGAAGGGGAAAATGTGAGAAGAAGTAGGGGTTGGTGTGGGGGTGTAGACATAGGAGCGTTAAACGGAAGTAACCCGCAGGGACTTGCACCTCAACCTGCGGGTTACTGTATTAAGCACTTCCGGGGGAACCAAGAAGGATTCCCCCGGAGGCTCTTTCCGTATGCGGTTGCCGTCAGGAGTTTTAGAACGTAAGAACGTTCTGTCAACCGCATGTAACTATTAAAGCGCATATACGCGAAAGTTCAAAGTACTGACCGAAATGTTACGTAACATTTCGGTTTTTTCTTTGACACTCCCGCCCATATTCTGCCTTCTAACCTGTTTCCCAAGACCCGCATAATGCTCTGACCAGTATAAATACCTCAATGAGTCTAATCTACACAGAAAAATCCACGGAAAATAATCTGCACGTGTCCAACACAAATTTTTCCTCAGAGTTGCACGGTACAGCCCAATCTGGTCAAACCTTCGGGTAAATAGAGAGAGGGTACCTAGCGTGTAGCGCGCTCCAGAATCTGCAGAATATTCTGATAGCTACGACTGGTTGCTTCACTCATACCCTGCTCGCAGGTGCGGTTACTCGACGCATACGCACGATAACGACCGGAGCGTGCCTGCTCAGCAGCACTAATCTCAGCGGCTTCCGCACGGGTAGCGCTCGCCGTCAACTCGGGGTGTAGCAGGCCGCGATCACCAGCATAACCGCAGCAACCCCACCCGGCGGGGACATAGAGCTCATCGCTGACAGCGGCGGCAAGCTTTTCAAAATCACCCTGAATTCCCAGGTGCACCATAGAACAGGTCGGGTGTACAGCCAGAGACTCAATCGGTGCCGTAACTTCCAAACACTCCAATAGATTATCCGCAGCAAAAGAGACAGCATCGATAATCACCAAAGAGGCGTAATCAGGCTCAGAATCACCGCGCGCAATTCCGGCGGCATCGCGACCGAGCTGTTCAGCGAGCGCATGAGCAACCTTAGCCTGCATGACCTGCAATCCTTCAGTACATGAGGAGGCATCGCAGACAATAGGCAGTCGGCCGTGATCGCTGGCTTCCCATAGGGCCGCGAGGGTCTTATCACTCATCGCGCTATAACCCTCGGTGTATCCCTTAGATTTCCAGGGGGTTCCACAGCAGAGCGAGGAAATGCCCTCGGGAATCACGTACCCAATTCCGGCGCGATCGCACAGGGTCATAAAGGCACGGGTGGCATTCATATTATCGGACGTACCGGAATCGTCTACTCCCCCGAACATGGCGTTAACGCACGCCGGGAAGAAGACAATCTCCGGGTCGGAATCTGCGTGAGGGCGACGGGGTACGCCTCCTGCAGAAAGCTCACGCTTATAGGTGGGTACCAGGTCTTCACCGAAGAAAACGCGAGCCACCTCGGCAGCACTTTTCACCGCGCCAGCGGGTAGATGCTTGGCAACGCTGAGCGCCACACCGGCACCGCGATCCATGAGCGACCAGTGCTTTGCTGCGAGAGACCAGGCACGAGAACCCAGCGCATCCTGGTTCTGAGCGCGGAGCGTGCGCACGAAATTACCCGTGTCGATACCCAGCGGACAGCGAGTGGCGCACATGCTATCCACCGCGCAGGTGTCGATGCCGTAGTACTCGTATTCGCGTTCCAGCTGCTCGGCAAGCTCGGTATTGCCTGCCAGGCGCGCGGCATTGATTTCTCGGCGCAGCACAATGCGCTGGCGCGGAGTCAGAGTGAGGTCTTTAGAGGGGCAGACGGGCTCGCAATAGCCACATTCCACGCAGGAGTTAATCTCTTCCTCAACGGGCGCGGCAACCTTTAGATCCTGGGCGTAGTCGCTCTGATCTGCAATGAGCACGCCGGGGTTCAGGAAGTTTACCGGATCAATGAGGCGCTTAATCTCTTCCATCACCGAGTAGAGTTCGTCACCGAATTGGCGGCGGACAAAAGGCGCCATAATACGACCGGTACCGTGCTCAGCTTTCAGGGAGCCCTGAGCACCAAGAATCAGCTGCACCATATCCTCGGTGAATTCGCGGTATCGCACCAGCTGCTTGGGGTCGGTGAATTGCTCATTGAGCATAAAGTGAATATTTCCGTCCTTGGCATGACCGAAAATCACCGAATCCTTATAGCCGTGCGCATTGAACAGGGAGGTGAGTTCTTGGCAGGTTTCACCCAGAACATCCACGGGTACC
The DNA here is from genome assembly GCF_030540545.1 of Rothia sp. (in: high G+C Gram-positive bacteria). GTDB lineage: Bacteria > Actinomycetota > Actinomycetes > Actinomycetales > Micrococcaceae > Rothia. The sequence goes on from NZ_JAUNVZ010000005.1 coordinate 132,698, forward strand.
ACGACGTCTTCAAGGAGGGCGTTGGTGCCGGTGGGGCGGTTACCGGCGACCGTGGTGTACAGGCCGCGGCGCGCCTGCCACAGGGCGTTACGTTCGGCAAGCTGCGAGGTCATTTCCACAGGAGAAACCACCGGCAGGGATGCAAACATGGGCGCTGCTTCGTGGGCAAGTTCCGCTAATTCTTCCTGGGTGTTTCCTTGGAATTCGACGAGCAGCGCGGCGTGGTCACGCACGTCAATGGCGGCGAGCGCCTGGGCCGCCTGACCGGTACGCTGGGCAACGGAGATACTGGTGGCATCCAGCAGTTCAACGGTTGCCAGTTTATGGGCAACCAGTTCGGGTACGGAGCGGGTCGCGTCAATGAGGTTATCGAAGACCAGCAGGCCGGTAGAGACGGCTTTGAAAATGGGCAGGGTGCGATAGATTGCCGAGGCAACAAAGCCCAGGGTTCCTTCGGAGCCAATCATCAGGTGCGCCAGAATATCCACGGGTTTCTCGTAATCCACCAGAGAGTTCAAACCGTAACCCATGGTGTTCTTCATGGAGTATTGTTGGGCGATTATTGCCATGGACTCGGGGTTGTCCAGCACCCGGCGGCGCAGGCGCACAAGACCCTCGTGAATCTCAGGTTCCAGGGTTTTGAGGCGGCTATCAGCATTGGGGTCGGCGGTGTCGATGACGGTACCGCTGGGCAGAATAAACACCATAGATTCCAGGGTGTTGTAGGTGTTGTATTCGGTGCCCGAGGACATGCCGGATGAGTTATTGGCAACCACACCACCAATGGTGCATGCTGACCAGCTGGCTGGGTCGGGGCCGAGTTTACGCCCGTAGGCTGCCAGCCGATTATTGACCGCCATGACGGTGGCACCGGGGCCCACGCGCACGCGGCGGCCCTCATCGAGCACCTCGATAGAGCGGAAATGCTTGCGGGTATCAACGAGCAGGGCGTCGGTGCTTGCCTGGCCGGAGAGGGAGGTGCCTCCGGAGCGGAAAGTGAGCGGTAGATTCAGGGCGGAGGCGGCACGGAAAATATCGGCAACCGCTTCGGTGCTGGCGGGGCGCAGGATTCCGGCGGGGACTAGCTGGTAGTGGGAGGCGTCGTGTGAAAGGGCTAGGCGGTCGAGGGCGCTGCGGGTGTTTTCCATGGCGCCTGCGCGGGTTTCGGCGAACAGACGCTCCATGGTGTGTTCATAGGGGCTGTGCAGTGCGGCGGCGGCATTGGTGACCGGGGATTGATGCTGATGGTGCCGAGTGTGGGTGAGGTTCATGGTCTTCCTTGATAATGTCCTGGGGTATTGTCTCGATATACCGAGCTATTCCGGAGGGTTTTCGCTCACCCGATTGATGGGGCGGGGTCGGATATAGCTAGGAATGTGCGGGCGCGCGCTTCGTGGCGCTGTGTGCACATATCTTTCTTTCCATACTAGGTAGCATGCCTCACTCTGTCAGCTAAGGATAGGGCACCATAAAAACACCTCTTTAGTCTCTTAGTACTGTGGGGCGCCGCCCGGAGCGGGGGTAAGGCGCAGAAAAGCGGAGGGTATCACTCGGTGTAGAGCGATACCCTCCGCTTGTGTACTGCCTGTCCCCTGCGGACATCAGATTCCCCCACAATATCGGCATGATTCCAAAAAGAGCGAACTGATACCCTCATAGCTGTAGATCAACCGACGCTATGAAAGAAATTTATCCAGGATCGACACCCTATAAGAGGCACCGTATCAGGGGCGTGAAATTTAGGCTGCGTGCTGGCAGGTTGCGCAGGTGCAGGTGTCGCATGCGCAGTTAGCGCAGGAGTCGCTGCAGTGCTCGCACTGGCATACGGCGTGGTTGCAGGTGGGGCAGGTGCAGGACTCGCATACGCAGTTTACGCACAGGTCGTTGCAATCACCGCAGGAGCAGGTGGTGCACTCGTCGTAGTGACCGTCGTGCTCGCGGTGTGCGTGGCCGTCGTGCAGGTAGTCCACGTGGTCCAGGTGAATGATTGCGGGGTGGCCGCAGGAGGGGCCGTGGGTGTGGGCGTGTGCCTCGGAGTGTACGTGGGTGCTCATTTAGTGCTCCTTTGTATGAGTATAGACATCAGCGATGATGTGGCTAATATGGTGGTCTTTGAGACGGTAGACATTCACTCGCCCGTGCGTTTCGCGCTCGACCACATTGGCGTCTAATAGGATGCGCAGGTGATGCGAGGCGAGCGGCTGCGAGACTCCCAGGCAGGTGTGCAATTCGCTGACGCTGTGCTCGCGATCCATGAGGTGGTATGCGAGCGCCAGGCGGAGCGGATGCGCCAGGGCGGTGAAAATTTCGACGGAGGGGCCAAATTCTTGGGCCCAGTCTTTGCTTTCGTCGACCTGGATGACCTGTTCCGGGTTTGCCTGCGGCGAACTCTTGTCCATAACCTCACCATACATAAAGGATTATTTATATATCAATACGATATAGCTATTTACGAAAATATTACGTGCTTGCCAGGCACGCGCGCCAGTTAGACAACCTGACAGGGTTACTTAATGGCGACTTAGAAGATACCAGTGATAGGAGTCACTGTTTCGGGCATCCCATAGAACCGTCTAAAAGAGTGCCGCCTGGGTTTCCACCCTACTGAGTGAATCTTCAAGCACCAGCAATTTATTCGCGAGCACTCCGGCATTGGCAAGTAGCGCCGCATCGGCATCTCCGGTGTGCACGCTCAGGAATTTACCCGTGGCACCGGTGCAGAAAAAGCCGAACCCCTCCGACTCCAGCAGTGAGGGAAACTCCCCCAGCGGCTCGGGTGATTGCGCTCGCAACGATGCATAGGGGCGAGTCATGGCGGGCGAAGGGATCCAGGGCTGCTCCAAGGGTTCCACCGCATAGGAGTGAGACTGACCGACAGCACCCATGAGCCCGGAATTTAGCAGTGCTTCACGAGCGGCAATAACCGCCTGCTCATGGGCTGCGCGCAGCGAAACGCCCGGTAGCGGGTTGAGCCAGGCGCGATACTTCGACGCCAGCTGTTTGACCTGCACCAGCTCGGTATTCTCACTAACCGCGTCCTCGGCGCGTCGAATATCGGCGCCGTTACTCGCATGAGCAATCAGGGTTGCGGTGGCGACCGCCTGCTCATCCAGTCGGCGCGGGTTCGATCGCGCGCTCACGGTGCCCACCTTGGAACTGCCGTCCGGGAAAGTCGCCACATATAGACTGTGTTCCTGGGCGGCGTAGGCGCGCATTCCGGCGCTCAGAGTCGCCCCGCGATGCACCCCGTGAATGGCGGTAAATTCATCGCGCGCGGCGCACCTCTCGCACTGTTTACCGCGGGTGATGCGTGTATTCTCGGGGCATGGCACGCGCTGGATGCGCACCCCGTGTGCGGCTCGATGTGCCGCGCGTTCCTGCTCGTGCGCTGCGGCGGTGGCGCTTTCGGCGACTAGATAGAGGTGATCATTGACATGCTGCGCGGGCGTGTGGGCACCTGTACTCTGAGCTTGACTATTGTTCATCCCGTCATGCGCCACAGCACTGTTCTGCTCACTATCTAAAGCGATCGTGAATCCACCACAGAATGTATAGGGCTCACCGCTGCTATCGCGCAGCACGCGAGCACCCAGAAAAGCCCCGGGCGTTAGCGGAATACGCAGGCGCTGACCGCTTAGCATCATTTCTTCGGGGTATCTATGAGGGTTCTGGCTAGACTGCTGCGAATCGGTATTGACTGTGTCAGATTCGCTAGATTCAGATACCCCGGAAGCACCGAATTTAATAATGACCGGCTCTAATTCAAGCACGGGTCGGCGGTCCACCCAGTGCACATCACGCCAGATGAGCGCGGGTGCGTGCCCCGGATAGAGTGAGCCATCACTGAGCTCAATACCGCTTGACTCACCCGAAGTAGCGGCAACATTGCCAGTGCCACGGATAGGCTCATGCACACCGCCACGGTACGTGCGTGCACGAGTGGAGGTGTACATTGTGAGGGCGTTTTCTAACAGGTTGGGTAGGTCCATACTCTTATTATATGTATTTGATGTATTTTGATAGTGTTTTACACGCTTTAGTTATTACATTTTCGGCAGATCAAGGCGCATGGGACAGGGCAAGCGATACTCAAGGGATGACACACCAAACCCCTCCGCGTCGCGAATAGTATTTTTCGTCGCGAGGGAAGACACCCCTCGCGACGGCAATAAGTATTCGCGATGCGGACAGGGCAGGTGATACCGACACCTACTCGACCGAAAATACTCACAAAAGAGCGCTAAATAATATCCAACCCGTCGCAGAGCACCTGCACATGCCCGCGCGAACGCATCGCCGAATGAGCCGCACGCACCGCACGCAACTCCGCAGTCACCTGCGCCGCCACCGGGTAGCCAAAGAAAAGCAGTACACGCCAATCCCCCGCCACAACCTGCGGGTCTTCCTCATAGTCCAGCTCGTTGAGCCCGTGCGCACTAACCGGAATCGGCCCGGAAATACGCACCGTCTCGGGCAAGGAACACGCATCAATAAATGCCTGCACATCCTCACGGGCGCCGGTAATTGCGGCGCTGCGCACCGCCGGGGGTAGTCCCACCTCGAAGCGTTCCTCCAGCTCGTAGCGCGCAAACCAGCCCGGGTCCCAGCGCACCAGCGCCTGCTCCACGGGCGAGTAGCTGGCGGTTGTCACCACCACACCTCCGACAGAGGCGCTACGTACCAGCGCGGCAGCATTCATCCAGCGTCGCAGGGCAGCTTCGGGTGCTCGTAAAGAGTCGAATCGCAGCATAGAGTCGGCGTCCAGCAGCAGGGCGGCAGCGTATCCGCCGGGCACGCGCGGCTCAGCCCCCGGCGTGGCAATGACCAGTGCCGGTTCGGAACCAATATGGGCGCGCACGTGGTCGCCCGAGGAGGAAATCACGGGCACATTTGGGAAGGCTCGACCGAGCTCCTCGGCTGTTCGCGTGGCACCGATGGTTCCGGCGCGCCAGGTGCGGTTGCCACATTCGGCGCAGGACCAGGTGCTCGCCAAATGGCCACACCAGGTACAACTGGGCAGGGAGGATCCTGCGACAATTTCGAGCGGGCCGCGGCATTCGGTGCATCGGGCGGGCATGAAACAGCGCTGGCATCGCAGGGTAGGCAGGTAGCCTCCGCGGGCAACCTGCACCAGCACGGGGCCGGCGGCGAGCGCTTTGCGAGCCTGGATAAAGGCAAGCTGCGGTATGCGGGCGATGCGCGCCAGGGGGTCGCGTGCCAGCTGGTAGTCGTCGCCCGTGGAGAGCACCTGCGGGGTGAATGCGCGCACGGTGGCACGGTCGGCGTGCACATAGCTTGCCCAGCCGGTGTTGACCAGGCGCGCGGTTTCAATGCTCATAAAGTAGCCGGCGAAGAGCGCGGCAGCTTTGGCTTTTTGAGCGCGTAGCAGCAGTACATCGCGCACGTGGCAATAGGGTGCGCGGCGTTCGATCAGGTTACTGTCGCCGTCGTCCCAGCAGGCGATAAACCCGAGGTTGGCGACGGGTGCGTAGGCGGCGGCGCGCGTGCCTATAACGATGGGCACCAGTCCCAGACGGGCTTTGAGGTAGCCGTGGTAACGGCTATAGGGTTTCTGGTCGGAGGAGATGCGCGTGTAGTCGTTCTCGCTCACACGCTCGCGCAGGGCTTCTTCGAGCGTATCGAGGGATTTGGAGTCGGGTACTACGGCGATAGCTCCCCTGCCGTGCGCGGCAGCTTGTGCCAGGGCAATGGCGAGTAGATCCGCCCAGCTGGTGTCGGGGGTTGAGGGCAGCACGCTCATCACGGCGCGGGCGGCGTGCCCGGCGGCAATATCTTCGAGGAATTCACTGCCGTTGATATAGGGTGTGTAGGCGCTCGTATCGGGGACTGCTACTGCCGGGTTGAGGGTGAAGGGCGCGAATCCGCCCAGCAGGTAGGAGCGGATTGCTTCGTCGGTGCAATTGAGTGCAGGTTCCGTTTCTGAGGCGGTTTCGGAGGTTTCGGTGGCGGGTTCAGTGGCTGCTCCGGTACCGAGAGTGTGCTCAGCACTACCTTCAGTCGTATCGCCGATTGCGAGGGAGGTAGCTTCAGAGCCTGCCAAGCTGCTCTCGGTACGTGCAGTAGACCCCGATTCACCCAGTGATTCACTATGAGAACCACTCGATACTAGCGATTGATTTTCCGGGTCATTTTCAGCACCTGATTCAGCTTGATTGGTTTTTTCAACCACGTTCTTAGTTGACTCATTTTCTAAATCAGAGTTGGTGTTTTCCCTTGTCAGACCACAATACTCACTATAGCTAGGGAATGCGGCAGCGTATTTTTTCTCCACTCCGGCAATACGCGGGGTGAGCGCCAGGCGCAGAACATTTGCACGCGTCGAAGCAAAACGAGCGGCAACATCCTCTGCCAGCTCAAAGGTTTCGGGCGCTACCGCGGGGAATGCAGAAAGCACAGAGAGGATGGGCGCCAGGGGCTTGGCGTAGTCGGTGCGCTCCACGCGCTCGAGAATGTAGCCGGTGACTCGCTGCGGACCAAAGGCAACACGCACGCGTGCACCAATGACCGCCTGTTCACTGAGCTCAGGCGGCACAGCGTAATCGAAGGGGCGATCCAAATGCGGCACGGTGGTATCAACACAGATTCGTGCTACGGGGTTGGGCACACCGGTCGCTGCAAGTAGAGCGTTTGGGTCCGGCACATCCGCACCATCCACCCCTGTGTGTGCATGGGAGGAAGCAAGGGGCGGCTGCGTGAGGGTAGCCTCAAGGGCAGGAAATCCCTGCAACAGATCGGGCTGTTGCAGGGATTCCTGCTGAATGTGTTCGGGCGGGTTGCTCGACACCTGAGTCATTTAGGAAGCGGACACCGCGGACTTCAGAGCCTCGACACGGTCCAGGCGCTCCCAGGTGAATTCCGGCTCAGTGCGGCCGAAGTGGCCGTGAGCTGCGGTCTTCTTGTAGATCGGGCGGCGCAGGTCCAGGTCGGTGATGATTGCCAGCGGGCGCAGGTCGAAGACCTCGCGAATTGCCTGCTCAATCTTGACCGGGTCAACGTGCTCGGTGCCGAAGGTTTCAACGTACAGGCCCACGGGTGCTGCCTGACCGATTGCGTAGGCGACCTGAACCTCTACACGGTCTGCCAGGCCGGCTGCGACCACGTTCTTTGCAACCCAGCGCATTGCGTAGGCTGCGGAGCGGTCCACCTTCGAGGGGTCCTTACCGGAGAACGCGCCACCGCCGTGACGAGCCATACCACCGTAGGTGTCCACAATGATCTTGCGACCGGTCAGACCGGCATCGCCCACGGGGCCACCCTGCACGAAACGGCCGGCGGGGTTAATAATGAACTTGGTGTTGGAGGTGTCCAGGTCCAGGCCGTCCAGCACGGGGCTAATCACGTGCTTCTTCACGTCTGCTGCCAGGTCCGCCAGGTCGTACTGTGCGGTGTGCTGGGTGGAGACAACCACGGTGTCCACGGAGACGGGCTTGTCGCCGTCGTAGCCGAGGGTCACCTGGGTCTTACCGTCGGGGCGCAGTTCGGTCAGGGTGCCGTCCTTACGCACATTGGTCAGGCGCTCGGAGAGGCGGTGTGCCAGCCAGATGGGTGCGGGCATGAGCACGTTGGTTTCATTGGATGCGTAGCCGAACATGATACCCTGGTCGCCTGCACCCTGGCGGTCGAACTCATCCTGCGCGATACCCTGGCGGGTCTCGAGGGATTCGTACACGCCGGAGTTAATATCGGGAGACTGCTCACCGATGGAGACGGACACGCCGCAGAACTCGCCGTCGAAGCCGCGAGTGGAGGAGTCGTAGCCGATGCCGAGAATGGTCTCGCGTACCAGCGCGGGGATTTCTACGTAGCTGGAGGTGGTTACCTCGCCGGCAACGTGCACCTGACCGGTGGTTACCATGGTCTCTACGGCGACGTTTGCCTGGGGATCCTGGGCGATAATGCCGTCGAGGATCGCGTCGGAAATCTGGTCACAAATCTTGTCGGGGTGGCCTTCGGTCACCGATTCGCTGGTGAACAGGCGCAGATGGGAATTAGTACTCACAAATCCTACTTTACTTGCTTTGGGGTGCTGGCGTGACATTGCTACGCTTCATTACCAATTACTACCTAGTTTACCAATTGTTACGTCCGGCTGTAACATTCCCTTTGATTTCCCGAACCACCCCATTAGCCGCGGTACATCAAGGAACAGGCCCAGAAAACACCCAAAACGCTCCCGGCAACCCACACAACTTTCCGTTCAAAATAGCGGATATTCCCTGACTGAAGCTTCATCCACATGGTTAGCGTCTGAAGCATACAGGGTCAGATGCCGTCCCTAGGCCGCGAGTTAGAGGCTAGCTAATGCTTTTGAGTTTCCAGGAGCCGTTCGTGTAGACCATCAGGGCGGTTTGGGGTTCCGGGGTGGGTTCAGTAAAGGGCGCGCTCGAGACAGATGCAGTGGCACCCGTGTTTGCGCGGGCGCTCGCGCTAGCGGTCTTAGCACCTGTCGAGTTTCGGGCACTTGCTGTATTCCCGGCAGGTGCGGAACTTCCGGCACGTGCCGCACTAGCGGAAGCATTCGCGCCGCCAGAAGCGGAACCGTTCGCGTTATCCCCTGCCGCAGCATCGGCAGATTTCGTGTATACGCCGGCGCGCATTCTGCCTTCTAGGTGCGTGGTCTGGTTGATGGGCCAACGGTATTGGTCGTCGGCGAGTTTTTCGGGTTTGTCAGCGGTGATGCTCAGAGTGTAGTCGAATCCGACCGCCCAGGTGTCCTCACCGATGGTTTCGATGTCTTTTTCGAAGGCGTCGGAGCCGGGCGCCCAGTCTTTGAGCGTGATCTCTTGCAGGGGTTCCACGGTGCCGCTGAGCATGCCGTAGTTGACGGCGGCGACGAAGTAGGCGAGCGCGCGGTAGCTGCCTTCCATGCTCTGGTTGCTCAGGGCTGCGGGCGACTGGGGTTTGGGTGCGTTACGGGCGGGACGCTCGGCAGTGGCGGGTTCGTAGTTGCCGGGACGTTCGTAGCTGATGACGCTCAGGTCGATGGGGCCGGTGTAGCTGTCTCGTTCCGCGAGGGGTTTGGTGCTGTCGGTGCCGCAGGATGCGAGCGCCAGGGTCAGTGCTGCACCGCCGAGGGTTGCCAGGCTTGCGCTGAGTGCTCGGCGGCGGGTGAGCGTGAGGGGTGCGTTTGGGATGGTGGGGGCGGTGAATGCAGCGCCTGCGGATGCGCTCGCCGGGTCGGTTTCGAGGCGGTGCGCGCACTGGTATACGTGCTGCTGTGCGGGTGCGGGCGCACTGCTGCTGCGGGAGGTGGTGGACATGCTCGTCCCTTCGTGGTTGGGTTGCCGGCGTGTATCACACACCGCATCTATCGGTACACCCATTCTACTCTGGATATAGCTGAACCATGAACCTGCAGTAAAGCTATAGATGAATTACTCTCAATACCGATAAATAAGTATCAGCGTAAGCTCAAACGAGTAAAGACCTGGGCTCACATGAAGGAATTGTGGAATAAGCTACTTCCTCAGATTGAAGGTTTACATCACAAGGCAACCCCTTATATGTACCTAAAATATATTAAGGAATTTTATTGGGACTTATAGGGAAGACCTGTTCTGCAGAATATGGCACCCCGTAACCACCGCCTTTTTATACTGCCTTAATCTTCCACAATGCTAAACGTAGTATCGTTGTAGTCGGAAGAATCAAGGACAATATCCTCAGCAGAATAGGCTGTGCAAGCCTGCTCACGAGCAGCATCGGGTGAATCAGCTTCAACCTCAATAACCCGACTCAATATTTCCGTAATCTCCACACGAAAAATAGCCACAACTCCCCTACTCACAATTTACTCAAATACACTCGATTGGTGTCACTAGCCCGTATAAGCTAAGGTAATATGCTAAAACTATCCGCATATATAACTAAACCAATACGCCCACTCTAGCGCGATCGATCCTAGCATAAAATCGCATACTAAAACACACTCAACATACACAAAGCCCCGCGGGTGTGAATACCCGCGGGGCTTCGTGCATTCGGTGCTAGACCGCCTAAAATCTACTCAGCGTTCGAGAAGTCAATCCACTTCTGCAGAACATCAGCAGCAGCGCCGCTATCAATGCTGGTGTGCGCATCCGCCAAGGCACGCTCAAAACGCACGCTGAACTCCTCGCCGGCAACCGGGCGAGACGCCACCAGAGCCGCAGCAGCATTAATCAGCACAGCCTCACGAATCGGCGCAAACGCAGCATCCTCAGCCGAACCGCCAGCACCCGCACCGGAAAGAATCGCGCGGAACACGCCAGCATTATGCTCCGCATCGCCGCCACGCAAAGCCTCCAACGGCGCATACGGCACACCATAATCCGCAGGATCAAACACATACTCGGTCAAACTGCCATCCACAGCCTCCCACACACGAGAGGTGCCATTAATCGCCAGCTCATCCAGACCGTCATCGCCGCGGAACACCAGGGCATGATCGCCACGGTCAGCAAAAACCTGCGCGATCTTCGGAGCCATACGCTCATTCGCCACACCAATCGCCGAATGGTGCACACGCGCCGGGTTCGTCATCGGACCCAAATAATTAAACGCCGTGGGAATGCCCAGCAGGCGGCGCACCGGACCCACAAAACGCATAGACGGGTGGAACACCTGAGCAAACAGGAACGTAATACCCGTCTCGCGAGCGCACTGCGCCACACGCTCCACCGGCATATCCAGGCGAATACCCAAAGCCTCCAGGACATCCGCCGAACCAGACTTCGAGGTCGAGGCGCGATTACCGTGCTTAACCACAGTCATGCCCGCACCGGCAATCACCAGCGCAGCCATAGTCGAAATATTCACGGTATTCTGCTGGTCTCCACCGGTGCCCACAATATCAACCGCATTCGGGTCAATATCAACAGGCTGAGCCTTCGCGAGCATACCGGCAGCCAACGCCGCCAGCTCCGCCGGGGACTCGCCGCGCGTATGCAGAGCGGTCAAAAACGAGGCGATAATCGGTTCCTCCGTCGCGCCCGTCATAATCTGATCCATCGCCCAGGTAATCTGCGCGCTATCCAGCTCATTACCGCGAACCAGCAGGTTCAGCAGCTGCTTCCAGGTGTACTCTTCAGTGCTCATACTAACGATTCTAACGTGACACAAGTCCACATGCCCAACCGAAGCACCCATCCACCCCAAACACACCAACCACCCCTACACGGCACGAGCTTTAAACGGCACATTTTAAACAGCAGGAGGGCCCCCGAAACGGGGACCCCCACAGCACAGGCAGGCGAAGGCTACTTCTTCTTTTCCTTCTCCTCGCCCGAAGACAGAGCCGCAATGAACGCTTCCTGAGGAACCTCCACGCGACCGACCATCTTCATGCGCTTCTTACCTTCCTTCTGCTTCTCCAGCAGCTTACGCTTACGCGAAATATCGCCACCGTAACACTTGGAGAGCACGTCCTTACGCATAGCGCGGATATTCTCACGCGCAATAATACGAGAACCGATAGCAGCCTGGATCGGCACCTCAAACTGCTGGCGAGGGATCAGCTCACGCAGCTTGCCGGTCATCATCACGCCATAAGAGTACGCCTTATCGCGGTGAGTAATCGCCGAGAACGCATCCACCTTCTCGCCCTGCAGCAGAATATCAACCTTGACCAGGTCAGCTTCTTCCTCACCGTCGAACTTCCAATCCAGGGAAGCGTAACCGCGAGTACGGGACTTGAGCTGATCGAAGAAGTCGAACACAATCTCAGCCAGGGGCAGGCGGTAGCGCATTTCCACGCGCTCCTCGGAGAGGTAGTCCATGCCGTTCATCTGGCCGCGGCGAGACTGGCACAGCTCCATAATCGCGCCAATGTAATCGCTGGGCGCAATAATGGTGCAGGCAACCATCGGCTCGCGAATAACAGCGACCTTACCCTCGGGGAATTCGCTCGGGTTGGTCACGCGGCGTGCGGTGCCGGTCTCGTCCACCACATCGTAAATAACGTTCGGGGCGGTGGAAATCAGGTCGAGGTTGAACTCGCGTTCCAGGCGCTCACGCACGATTTCCAGGTGCAGCAGACCCAGGAAACCACAGCGGAAACCGAAGCCCAAAGCGGCGGAGGTTTCCGGCTCGTAAATCAGTGCGGCGTCGTTAAGCTTGAGCTTATCCAGGGCGTCGCGCAGCGCCGGGTAATCGGAGCCGTCAATGGGGAACAGACCCGAGAACACCATGGGCTTGGGGTCCTCGTAGCCGCCCAGGGACTCTTCTGCGGGGCGGTGTGCGCTGGTGACGGTATCACCCACACGGGACTGGCGCACATCCTTCACGCCGGTAATCAGGTAGCCCACTTCGCCCACGCCCAGGCCCTTAGAAGGCACCGGCTCGGGGGAAATCACACCGATTTCCAGCAGGTCGTGCTCGGCGCCGGTAGACATCATCTTAATCTTCTGGCGCGGTTCCAGCTTGCCGTCCACCACACGCACATAGGTGACCACACCGCGGTAGGAGTCGTACACCGAGTCGAAAATCATGGCGCGTGCCGGGGCGTCTGCGTTGCCCTCGGGTGCGGGAATCTGCTCAACAATACGGTCCAGCAGCTCCTCCACGCCCTCGCCGGTCTTACCGGATACGCGCAGCACATCTTCAGGCTCGCAACCGATCAGGTTCGCCAGTTCTTCCGCATACTTATCGGGCATTGCGGCGGGCAGGTCAATCTTGTTCAGCACCGGGATAATGGTCAGGTCATTTTCCATGGCAAGGTATAGGTTTGCCAGGGTCTGAGCCTCAATCCCCTGTGCGGCGTCCACCAGCAGCAGTGCGCCTTCACATGCTGCCAGGGAGCGGGACACCTCATAGGTGAAGTCCACGTGACCGGGGGTGTCAATCATATTCAGCGCGTAGGAGGTGCCGTCAACATCCCAGGGCATGCGCACAGCCTGCGACTTAATGGTGATGCCGCGCTCGCGCTCAATGTCCATACGGTCCAGGTACTGCGCCTTCATATCGCGCGCAGCAACCACGCCGGTGGCTTGGAGCATGCGGTCGGCAAGGGTGGACTTGCCGTGGTCAATATGCGCGATAATGCAGAAGTTGCGGATAATCGCGGGGTCGGTTGCCGCCGCAACGGGCGGATTTTTCGACATGGGTGCCACGAACGTCATCCTTTCAGGCGTCGTAGGTCTATGGGCATAGTTACCTATCATTTTCCCATAGTGCACCCCAATACGCGAACCCGTACCCCGGATAATCACCAAATTACTCTATCGAGGCTATAAAGAGGGTCTAAAAGCTCGCTTGGGTGCGTGTGAGATGACGGTTCCTTGTCCCACAGCACCCGGATGCAATTGTCGGGCTAGTGTCTTCGAATAGCTTTAGGTTAAATATAGCAGAACTCTCGAACGTTTTTCTGATATACTCGAAAATATATCGAAAATCTTCGAATAGTTTCGAACGCACCGAGTGCTATCCGTCGGACACGTCCCGGCAGAGAAGGAGCCGCCCATGATGGGTTATAGCCACACTGTCAGTGCAGCCGCGGGCTGGCTGGCACTGGTAGAAACCGGGATCGTGCACGTGCCCGACACACCCACTCTGGTGGTCACCACCCTGGCATGCGCGGGCGCCGGTATGCTACCCGATATTGACCACCATAATGGCTCCATTGCCAATACCATTCCACCCTTTTCGCGTTGGATAGCGCGATTTGTGGGTGCTATAAGCGGCGGCCACCGCAAGGGCACGCACTCCATTCTGGGACTGGTGGTTTTTTGGGCCCTCGCCTATTTCGCGAGTATGCTCAGCTATCAGGGAATCCCCTGGGCGTCGCTGCTACTGGCTATGTTTTCCGGCGGTCTGGCGCTGCATGTGCTGGGTGCTCCGGGCGGATGGCTGGGAGCTCTCGCCCTGGGCTGGGCAGCCTATACCACCGATTCGCTCAGCCTGCTCCCCTGGGCTATTGCAGCCGGCGCGACCATTCACCTCATTGGTGATGCGCTGACCACGCGCGGAGTGAACCCCTTCTACCCCATCACGATTAAACCCGTGGTGCCCTCGCTCCTATGGAAAAAGAGTGGTTATATGGCTCTGCCGATTCTGGGCGATGCGGGTAGTGCGCGAGAGAAGGCTCTGACCCTGGTACTCACCTGCTATATTGTGTGGGTTGCCGGTGGTGTGCTGGGCATGTGGGCTGCGCCCAGTGCTGTGATTGGCTCATTCCACGTATAGCTATTTCGCGCGTCAATGCGCTAATAGAGTGAATATAGGCAAAAGGAAACCCTCTCGGTATCCCGGGAGGGTTTCCTTATAATCCTTATGTACCCGTGTGGGTGGTGAAGTGATTAAGCGTCCTGGATGGGCCAGAAGACGTCAACCTCGACGTTCTCTTCACCGGAGGTGGGGTACTTTTCGTATTCAGTGTTGTGCATTGGCATGCTCCTTGTCTGTACAGCGAGCGAGTTTCCGCTCGCCGCCAGGGTGTTCACTCGAGGAAGGGTAAACATCCTTTGCAATGAATAATTCTTTGGTGTTCCTAGGTCATCCATTTCCCGGGAACACTTATAGTCTACGCGGGCTAGATATTGGTTTTCTACTTAAAATCCCACTTTGTCGGTATTCACACAGTCCACCCCACGTAAACCCACATTTACACCCGAAAACCAACAGGAAAAGCCACAAAACAGCCCCTTAAAACCCACAAAACACACATGCTTCAGGGCGTCATATTTCGTCACGAATGCAGAACCCGATCGAGCGCCCTCAAAAGCCACACTCACAGGGCACTCAAACCCTCATAAAACCACACAAACCCACGACTCGCATCACATTTTTTGGGTAAACGCAGGGTCTTTTCGGACTCCCGCAGCTCTCAAAACAGTCGGTGCAAGCACCCCGTACACCACACCATGGGACGCAAGAGCATAGAAAAACTGCCCGTCCATATGCACAAACATATGGGCGGGCAGTTCACATAGCTTTTATCAGCACCCAGCACGCAAAACTATGCAGAGCACTGCACCGACGTACTACACCGTGTACTAGGCAAGCGAAATCAAATCCTGATAATCCTTCGACCAGAGATCCTCCACCGCATCCGGCAGCAGCAGCACACGCTCCGGATCCAGCGCCTCCACAGCACCCTCATCGTGAGACACCATAACAATCGCACCCTGATACGCCTTCAACGCATTCAGAATCTCCTCACGCGAGGCAGGGTCCAAGTTATTGGTCGGCTCATCCAGCAGCAGCACATTCGCACTCGACGCCACCAGGGTCGCCAGGGACAAACGGGTCTTTTCACCACCGGAAAGCACACCAGCAGGCTTATCCACATCATCACCCGAGAACAAGAAGGAGCCCAGAATGGTGCGCACGCGCGTATCGTCCAAATCCGGGGCAGCAGACTTCATATTCTCAAAGACAGTGCGCTCGCCGTCCAGAATCTCGTGCTCCTGCGCAAAATAACCAATCTTCGCACCGTGACCATACACCACCTCACCCGTATCGGGCTGAGTGGTACCGGCAAGCATACGCAGCAACGTGGTCTTACCGGCACCGTTCAGACCCAGCACCACCACGCGCGAACCGCGGTCAATCGCCAGGTCCACATCGGTGAAAATCTCCAGGGAACCATAGGACTTCGACAGACCCTCGCCAGAAAGCGGGGTCTTGCCGCAGGGTGCCGGATCCGGGAAGCGAATCGCCGCAACCTTATCCGCCTGACGCTCCTCTTCCAGACCGCGCATGAGCTTTTCGGCGCGCTTAATCATCTGCTGAGCCGCGGCAGCCTTGGTCGCCTTAGCGCGCATCTTATTCGCCTGCTCCAGCAGGGCGCTCGCCTTCTTCTGAGCATTGGCGCGCTCACGCTTGCGGCGGTGCTCGTCCTGCTCGCGCTGCAGCAGGTAGTTTTTCCAGCCCATATTGTACTGGTCGATCACGCAGCGGTTGGCGTCCAGGTAGAACACGCGGTTGACGACCAGTTCCATGAGCTCAACGTCGTGGCTAATGACCAGCAGACCGCCGGAGAAATTCTTCAAAAATTCGCGCAGCCACAGAATCGAGTCGGCGTCCAGGTGGTTGGTGGGCTCGTCCAGCAGCATGGTGTCGGCATTGGAGAAGAGGATGCGCGCCAGCTCCACGCGGCGGCGCTGGCCACCCGAGAGGGTAGACAGGGGCTGAGAAAGCACACGCTCGGGCAGGTCCAAATTAGAGGTAATGACCGCCGCCTCTGACTCGGCAGCGTAGCCGCCACCGGCAATGAATTCAGCCTCCAGGCGGTCGTAGCGGCGCATACCCTTAGCGCTCACCGCCGGGTCTTCGCTCGCCATATCCACCTGCGCCTGGCGCATTTTACGCGCCACGCCATCCAGACCGCGCGCGGAGAGAATACGGTCGCGCGCCAGCTGGCTCATATCGTCAACCTTCGGGTCCTGAGGCAGGTAGCCGATGGTGCCGCTGCGGGTCACCTGGCCGTCCGCGGGCAGGGTCAGGCCGGCGAGCACCTTGGTCATAGTGGTTTTACCGGCGCCATTGCGGCCGACCAGACCGATCTTATCGCCCTTATCAATGCGGAAGGTGACCTCTTCCATGAGCAGGCGAGCGCCCGCGCGGAGTTCAAGGTTAGAAACGGCAATCATGGGAGTCCTGTCCTGTGTTGAGGCGATTAGTACGGTGCCGTGCGCCGGGAAGAATACGCCCCGGGGAATGGTTCAAGCCCGTGTGGTCTCTACAGCAGAAGGCACCAATTTTCTATTTTAAGTGCTAGGGCTCTAACACCCAAGTGGCTTAGCTTTGCTATCTATCACAGGGGGTTCTTTACCCTATGTGCTTGTGATACCTGCGCCTGGCGCTGTTGACCCGCTGCCCCGGCCCAGCACTGCCGTTATGTGCGGACGGTATATTCCTTTCCACACCGGAGTGTATTGCGTCTTTTTCTATCCGTTCACTCTGTCCATTCACCCTGTCCGTTCACTCGCGCATCGGTTGACCTATATACTGCTGCTGCATCTAGTATCTAAACAGTGTATATATTTATTGACTACCGTATATTCCCCTCTATCTATGCTATCTAACGTAGTACGTCAAATATTACGAGTACTCGTTAATAGAAAATATTGAACGGCGTGTAACCTTGCATATCTCACTATCTGTGATTTATCATGCTCACATGACTAATAATCTTTATCAATTGAGCGCATCTCAGCTCAATGAACGCCCCCGCGGCAACGCCGGCCGCGACCTGGCGCTCATCGCAGTCTTCGCCGCCTTCATCGGCGCACTGTCGATCCTGCCCTCCATTGCCGTCAGCGGCGCGGTACCCTTCACCTTCCAAACCCTCGCCATCTACATCACCGCACAGGTGCTTGGCGGCGTGCGAGCCAGCGCATCCGTAGCCCTCTACCTGCTAGCTGGTTTCGCGGGTCTGCCCATCTTCGCCAATGGAGGCGGAGGTATGGCTGCCTTTGCTTCCCCCAGCGCGGGCTACCTGCTGGGCTTCCTGCCCTTTGCTTTTGTTGCCGGCAGCCTGGGCTACCTATTCACCCGCAAGCTAAGCAACACCGCCGCGATTTTCGGCGCGCGCCTGGGTGCGAACCTGATCGGTTTTGCGCTACTGACCACCTGCGGCATTATTGGCCTAATGGTCAATGCACACATGCCCTTTGAAAAGGCGTGGGTTGTTGCCATTGCCTTTGTCCCCTGGGATTTGGTCAAGTCTACTCTGGCGGTGCTGGTGGCGCTCTCGGTGCACCGCGCATTCCCTGCGCTGGCGCGACTCTAACGTTTATTGATGAGAACCCGCGAAAACGGTGCCGGTGGTGACCGGCGCCGTTTTCCTTTTAAGATAGAAGCCTAAGGAGGAACCATGACCATACGCCGCGCAACCGGTGAGCCCGGGGGCTTTAATGCACCCGCAGAATTTAGCGTGCCTAGCGTGAGCGGCTCGGCGGGCGGTACTATTCATAGCGGCGCAGCTACTCGCGCCGGGCTTATCAGCGCGCGCAATGTCTGGGTATACCCCGAAGGCAACCGCCAGGCACCCCCGATTCTCAGCGATATTAGCGTGGATATGAGCGCCCAATCCACTGCGATTCTGGGGCTTAATGGCAGCGGAAAATCCACCTTTTTAGGTCTCTTTAATGCGCTCACTTTTCCCGATTACGGCACTATTATGGTGCACGATCATAATGCCCTGACTAGCACTGATGCGCTGAAGAAATACGCCGGAATGATTTTCTCCGACCCCGCCGCGCAGCTGCTCATGCCCACCCCCGTGGAAGATATTGAAATGAGCCTGCGCCGCCTGGTGCTACCGGATGGTCGCGTGCTCTCCCGCGCTGAGCGCCGCGAGCGTGCACTACGTATATTGCGCGAATATGGTCTGGAACATAAGGCTCACCAGAGCGTATATTCCCTCTCCGGAGGCGAGCGCCAGCTGGTTGCTTTTGCTAGCGTATTGGCGGTTGAGCCGAGCGTGCTGCTGCTGGATGAGCCAACCACTCTACTGGATGCGCGCAATCGCTCCCGATTGATTTCTCTGTTGGAGTCTCTGCCTCAGCAACTGGTGATTAGCACCCACGATATGGATTTGGCGCGCTCCTGCCAGCAGGCGATTATTATTCACTCCGGTCGTATCATTGCTCGGGGTGCTGCGCCCGATATGGTGGATCTTTATGAGCACTATTGCGCGAGCTCTTTTCCGGGTGAGTCTGCGCCTGATGTTTCTACCCCTAATTTTGGGCAGAATTTTACGCAGAATACGGAACATTAGTCATGGAACCCGTATATTCTTCTATGCCCACCATGCCCACGGGTGAGGCAAATCAGCGACCCGGCTCAGTAACTGCTTCTCCCGCTACCCCTGCCGGTGAACCCAATGCGCGCCCGCGTGCCGCTTCCCTGCCGGCAGATGGTGCATCCTTACTTCTGGGCTCCTATCGTGAGGGCGCCACTCTTGGGCATCGCACTCCCCTGTGGCTCAAAATGCTGATCTTCGTGGGGCTGGGTGTGGCTTTTGCTCTGACCGGTTGGCAGTGGGCGCTGGGTCTGGCTGTTCTCTCGATTATTCTGGCAAGCCTATCGGGTGTGACCGCGCGCGATATGGGGCGCATCCTCTATTCTCTGCGCTGGATTCTGCTGCTTCTGGTTGCCTACTATGTGCTCTGGGGTGGCGTGGCCACGGGTGTTGATGTGCTGTGTACGATGCTGTCGGCGTTTATGCTGTCGCGCGCTGTGCTCACGTCAACTCCCCTGCCGGTGCTGCTGGATGGTGCGGTACGTGCCTGCGCACCTCTACGCCTGGTGGGCGTGTCGCCGCAGCGTGTTGGTCTGGCTATTGCTCTGCTGATTCGTTCGGTGCCGCAGGTGCTAACTATTTGGTCGTCTCTATCCCGAGCGGCGGATGCGCGTGGCATGTCTCGCCGTTCGCGCTGGCGTTTGCTGATCCCGCTGGTGGTTCAGACGGTGGCTTATGCTCACGCGACCGGGGATGCTCTCACTGCCCGCGGCCTTGACCGCCTCTAGTACCACCCACCTACAGTGTGAGCGCAGTTTCTTTGTTTGAGCGCTAAAAATTCGCGCTCCAACAAAGAACTGTGCTCACGTCATAAAACGTGTACTTAGTACCGCTTATATATCTCTCGTCGATGCCCCAGGTCGATAGCCAGGATAACCAGTTGATTATCTATCAGCTCAACAACTACACGGTAATCTCCAATACGATACCGCCAGTAACCGCTCAGGTTCCCCGTTAAACCCTTACCTCGGACTCGCGGATCTTCTATAGTTTGTAAGTCGTCAAAATATTTAAGAATCCTGAGCCGTGTTGGCTTATCTAAACGTTTTAGTTCTTTGGCGAACGAAGAGGTGAATTTAATCGTCCATGTCATCGATCATGGCTTTCATCTCGTCCAGGGTATAGGTTTCTTCTTCGCCAGCTTTAACTCGCGCCGAGATACGCAGAATGTTCTGCTCCCAGATATAGCGTTCCATCGCTTCAGCGAAGCTTTCCATGAGACCCGGATCGTTCACGTCAATACCCTGGCGTTCTGCACGCTGCGCAAGCTCTTCCAAACGGGGTGTCATCTCAATGTATCGTGGTGACATTGTCTTCTCCTTTGGTCTGTAGTTTTACCCTAACATATTTCTCCATGCCAGGGACGTAATATTGACGTTATGCCTTGGCATGGCGCGCTGGAGGATGATGGTCCCCTGGTGGTTCAGACGGTGACCTATGCTCACGCAACCGGGGACGCGCTCACTGCCCGCGGCCTTGACCGCCTCAACCAGCTTGACCCGTGATCCTTAACCGCCCCCTACCCACTTCCTCCAGTTTTGGGGTGTATCGTTTTGGGCGCAAAAAGTAACAACGGGCGCAAATTTCCTGCGCCCAAAGCAACAAATTGCGCCCAAACGGAGAAAGGGTCTGTCACACTCTTGTCTGACAAGGGGGTTAAGGCGTAGACTGGGGTAAATATTCACCGTGGAACAGGAGGAAACGATGTCGTTGACCCACTACGATAAGGAAATGATCCGCCTTGCCGATAGCATCGCGGAACAAGCACACGCCGGGCAGGTTGATAAGATTGGCCGCCCGTACATTACGCATGTGCGCCGCGTGGCATTCCGCCTGCGGTCTCTTACCCGCGAATACCCGCACCTGACCGATAAGCTACCCATGCTCTACATTGTGGCGCTGCTACACGATACGGTCGAAGACACCCCGGTCACCCTACCCTATCTGGCTCGCCTATTCGCCGCACCCATGATTGATGCGATTGATGCGCTCACCCGCCGCGAGGGCGAGAACTACGAATCCTATCTGCAGCGTGTTGCCTCCAATGAGCTTGCCGTGTGGGTTAAGCGTGCGGATATTGCCGATAATACCGACCCGGAGCGCCTGGCTCACCTGAATGAGGAAACCCGCGAGGCTCTGCTAGCTAAGTACGAGTACGCGCTCGCCTACCTGAATGAGGCGGCGCCCACGCATGAGAGCCTGCTGGAGAAGATCCGTATCCCGGCGTAGTTTTGACAGGCTCCCACTTAGACAGCACACTAAGCCCCGCCTCGCGCCTTCCGGCTCGTGCAGCCCGCGCTGAACCGCGCTATCACAGCCCTGCCTGTACAGCCCGGCCCCTACAACACGGGCTATAAACCCAGTATATTAAAAGCACTCAGCCGGTACCCGAAATATTCGAGTACCGGCTGAGTGTTGAGCTATCTAACCCAGTGGTATTAGATATTGAAGCCCAGGGCTCGCATCATATCGCGACCGTCGTCGGTGATACGCTCCGGACCCCACGGCGGCATCCAAACCCAGTTCACGCGCCATTCATCAACCAGCGGGCTAAGGTTTTCCTGCACCTGCTCTTCGATAACTTCCTGCAGGGGGCAGGCTGCGGTGGTCAGGGTCAGATCGAGGATGAGTACACCGTCGTCGTCCCAGCGCATGCCGTAGAGCAGGCCCAGGTCAACGATGTTCACACCCAGTTCGGGGTCGATTACCTCTGCCAGGGCGTCTTCAATCTGCTCCTGGGAGGGGCGGGAAGCAACATCAGTCACTTGTTCACCTTCTTTGTTGTCCGTTTCCCCGACCCGCTACCTGTGAGCTTCGGGTCGGGGATTCAGTGTGTTGCCGGAAAGTTTACTTCTTGCCGGTGTATGCTACGTAGCCTTCTTCTTCCAGGCGGTCAGCCAGCTCGGGGCCACCCTGGTCTACCATCTTGCCGTCAACGAACACGTGCACGAATTCGGGCTTGATGTAGCGCAGAATGCGGGTGTAGTGGGTGATCAGCATAACGCCCATGTCGTTCTGCTCGTGTGCGCGGTTCACGCCTTCGGAGACGATCTTCAGTGCGTCAACGTCCAGGCCGGAGTCGGTCTCGTCGAGAATACCGAACTTGGGCTTGAGCAGTTCGAGCTGCAGGATCTCGTGGCGCTTCTTCTCACCGCCGGAGAAGCCTTCGTTCACGTTACGGGAGATGAAGGCGGGGTCGATTTCCAGCTGGCTCATAGCTGCCTTGACGTCCTTGGTCCAGGTGCGCAGGTTCGGTGCCTTGCCGTCCACTGCGGTCTTTGCCGAGCGCAGGAAGTTGGACATGGTCACGCCGGGGATTTCCACGGGGTACTGCATTGCCAGGAACAGGCCTGCGCGTGCGCGCTCGTCCACGCTCATTTCGGTGATGTCTTCACCGTCGAGCAGGATCTGACCGGAGTCGATCTGGTACTTGGGGTGGCCTGCGATGGTGGATGCCAGGGTGGACTTACCGGAGCCGTTGGGGCCCATGATTGCGTGGATCTCACCGGAGTTAATGGTCAGGTTCACGCCCTTAAGGATGGGCTTGGTGTTTTCGTCGTCGAGGATGACCGAGACGTGCAGGTCCTTGATTTCAAGGGTAGACATTGTTTCTCCTAAAAGCTTAGTTGTTGCTGATCGCCAGCTCTGCCTCGAGGGCTTCGGTGAGCTGCTCTTCCAGTTCGGGTACGCGAATCTGCTGAATGATTTCGTTCAGGAAGCCGCGCACGACCAGGCGGCGTGCTTCTGCTTCGGGAATGCCGCGTGCCTGCAGGTACCACAGGTGTTCTGCGTCCAGCTGGCCGGTGGTGGATGCGTGACCTGCGCCTTCAATGCGGCCGGTCTCGATTTCCAGGTTGGGCACGGAGTCGGCGCGGGGGCCAACTTCCAGCAGCAGGTTGCGGTTCAGCTCGTAGGTGTCGGTGCCTTCTGCTTCCTTACCGATCAGCACGTCGCCGACCCATACGGAGTGTGCACCCTTGCCCTGCAGCGCGCCCTTGTAGGTTACGCGGGACTTGCAATTGGGCACGGAGTGGTCCACGAACAGGCGGGATTCGATGTGCTGGCCGGCGTCTACGAAGTACAGGCCGTACATTTCGGTTTCGCCGCCGGGGCCGGTGAACTTGGTGGAGGGGGTCACGCGTACCATGTCGCCGCCCAGGGAGACGCAGATGTGCTTGAAGCGCGAGTCGCGGCCGAGCTTTGCGTACTGTGCGGAGGCGTGGATTGCGGTGTCATCCCACTGCTGCACGGTGATCACGTTCAGCTGTGCGGAGTCTGCGACCACGAATTCGATGTTCTGTGCAACGGTTGCGGTGCCGGTGTGGCGGATAACAACCTGCGCCTTGGAGAAGGGCTTTGCTTCAACAACGATGTGCTGTGCGGAGGGGTCGCCACCGTTGCCGTGAATGCTGATGTTCACGTGCTCGGTCAGTTCTGCCTCTGCGGGGATGGTCACGATGGTTGCCTGCTTGAAGGAGGACCATGCGTTTGCTGCGACGCGGTCTTCGGGGATGCCGGCGGTGCCGATGCGTGCATCCTCGCGGTCGACGGTTTCAACAACCACAGCCTCGGGGGCTTCGACCTGCACTGCGGGTGCTTCGCCATTCAGGGCGTCCAGGTGCAGTCCACCCAGGCGCTTGAGGGGGGTGAAGCGCCAGTCTTCTTCGCGGCCGGTCAGTGCGGGGAAGTCCTCTACCTTGTAGGAGGTCTTGCGCTCTGCTCGGGAGGCTTCCAGGATCTTCTGAACATTGTTCGGGTTGGAGCCCTGGTGGTTTGCCTCGGTGGCACGCAGAATGGTGTCATCGTGGGCGAACTCGGTGGCGAGCTTCTCGCCTTCCTGGTCCATGCCGGGGATGATGGGGCTGTGGTAGCCCAGGGTTTCTTCAGTGTTCGACATTAGCCCACAGATCCTTCCATCTGGAGTTCAATCAGGCGGTTAAGTTCGAGTGCGTATTCCATGGGCAGCTCGCGGGCGATGGGCTCAACGAAGCCGCGGACGATCATTGCCATTGCTTCGTCTTCTGCCAGGCCACGCTGCATCAGGTAGAACAGCTGCTCTTCGGAGACGCGGGAAACGGTTGCTTCGTGGCCCATGGTCACGTCATCTTCGCGGACATCCACGTAGGGGTAGGTGTCGGAGCGGGAGATGGTGTCCACCAGCAGGGCGTCACAAACCACCGAGGACTTGGAGTGCTTTGCGCCTTCGCGCACCTGCACCAGGCCGCGGTAGGCGCTACGGCCGCCGTTTCGTGCCACGGACTTGGAGACGATGGTCGAGGAGGTGTTCGGCGCGATGTGAACCATCTTGGAGCCGGTGTCCTGGTGCTGACCTTCACCTGCGAATGCGATGGAGAGGGTCTCGCCCTTGGCGTGCTCGCCGACCATGTACACTGCCGGGTACTTCTGGGTGACCTTGGAGCCGATGTTACCGTCGACCCATTCCATGGTTGCGCCTTCGTGTGCGACGGCGCGCTTGGTCACCAGGTTGTACACGTTATTGGACCAGTTCTGGATGGTGGTGTAGCGTACGCGTGCGTTCTTCTTCACCACGATTTCCACCACTGCCGAGTGCAACGAGTCGGAGCGGTACACGGGGGCGGTGCAGCCCTCAATGTAGTGTACGTAGGAGCCTTCGTCCGCGATGATCAGGGTGCGTTCGAACTGACCCATATTCTCGGTGTTAATGCGGAAGTACGCCTGCAGCGGGATTTCCACGTGTACTCCCGGGGGCACGTACACGAAGGAGCCACCGGACCATACGGCGGTGTTCAGTGCGGAGAACTTGTTATCGCCGATGGGGATGATGGAGCCGAAGTATTCCTTGAAGAGTTCGGGGTATTCGCGCAGACCGGTGTCAGTGTCGACGAAGATCACGCCCTGTGCTTCCAGATCTTCGCGGATCTGGTGGTACACAACCTCGGACTCGTACTGTGCTGCAACACCTGCAACCAGTGCGTTACGCTCTGCTTCGGGGATACCCAGGCGCTCATAGGTGGTGCGGATATCTTCGGGCAGTTCTTCCCAGCTTTCCGCCTGCTTTTCGGTGGAGCGCACGAAGTACTTGATGTTGTCGAAGTCGATTTCAGACAGGTCCGCACCCCAGGTGGGCATGGGCTTGCGCTCGAAGAACTTCAGCGCCTTCAGGCGCATGTCCAGCATCCACTGGGGTTCGTTCTTCTTGGCGGAGATATCGCGCACGACGGCTTCGTCCAGGCCGCGCTTTGCAGCCTGACCGGCTTCGTCAGAGTCGGCCCAACCGTACTCGTAGTTGCCGATGCCCTCGAGTTCGGGGTTCATCTCCAGGATCTCTGAAATGACGGTGTCGTTGGCTTCGAGCTCAACTTTCTCGGTCATTACGGCCTTTCTTCGATGGTGAATAATTCTTTATTCTTCCGGATTGTCTCCGGGAAGTCTATGGTGCCCGGCACTATTGTTGCGCTAGCGTTTGCGAGGTGCGCAGGCTAGGAGGCGTCAGTGTCGGGTCGTTCTTTATCTCGTACCAGCGGCACGTGGGTGGTGCACACATGTGCGCCGCCTGCCATGGTCGAGAGCCTACGTACGTCAACGCCGAGCAGGTCGGA
The DNA here is from genome assembly GCF_030540545.1 of Rothia sp. (in: high G+C Gram-positive bacteria). GTDB lineage: Bacteria > Actinomycetota > Actinomycetes > Actinomycetales > Micrococcaceae > Rothia. The sequence goes on from NZ_JAUNVZ010000005.1 coordinate 158,024, forward strand.
AATAATCCCGGTTTCCTGGTCGCAGAAGACCGTGAAGTCTTCGGCGAGGTCTCGTACGGGGCAGTGACCCTGGCAGAGCTGAATGCTTGCCAGGAAGTTCGTTCCTGCCGGCACGGGGCGACCTGCGGGCGGTGCCGTGCGGTTGGCGGTGGCTACAAACCCGTCGCGGCTCATGGCTTCTGCCAGGGCTTGGGCTCGGGCTTCGACGCTGTCACCGGCGGCTTCTACTACCGGGCGGTAGCGCGCCTCCATTTCGGCAGCTCGTGCGGAGGCGAAGGCTTCGAGTGCCTGCTCCCCTACGGTGTCTCGCAGCATTTTCAGGGCGTCGCGGGCAATGTCTAGGTAGTCATTGCCTAGGCGTTCGTGCCCTTCGGGTGCGATGACGTAGCGGCGTGCGGGTCGGCCTGCGCCTGCCGAGAGGTGTTTGAGGGAGGCGACTTCGATCATGTGCGCCTTTTCCAGCGCGTCGAGGTGGCGACGCACTGCTGCGGGGGTCAGGTTCAGCAGTTCACCGAGGTTGGCTGCTGAGACGGGGCCGTGGTTGAGAACGCCGCGGAGCACTCGGTCTCGGGTGCGTTCTTCGGTTTCCGCTGTGCGTGCGCCGGACTTCGACACGGGCGCCTTGGAGGCGCTTTTTACGGTCTTGTTCACGGAATACACAACTAAAGTATGTCCTAATTCTGGTGGGGGTACTAGTAAGGTGTTCCTACTTGTGAGCAAAGAGTCTTTAACTTTCGTGCAAGGCACCCTCAGCGTGGCATTTAAGGGCTTCGCAGCGGGGTGCTCAGCGCCTTAGTTCCGCGATATGTCGCGTATTTTTGGGTGGTTTGGAGTGGGTTTGAGTGCGGTTTGGGGTAGCCGATCGGGCAGTATAGATAGGTGAATAGAGACACTCTTAGCTTTTGCGGAAGTGTCGGGCGGCACGTTTATCCCGCCATGTATGACCGCTCCCAGCGTAATAATCACAGTTTTTAACGCGAAATAACACACAAACCCCGTCTTTATTAAGCACCCCTAGCTTTCCTCCCCTCGCTCAGGGCTTAAGATAGGGGTGTGTCACACCAACTACCCGAAACTCATAGCCCCGCGCCCGCAAACCGCACGCGCACAGCCTATAGCCGCGCCAGCACACGCACACACGCCCACGGATCCAGCGAACCGGCAGTGCGCATCCGCAAACTCGTGAAGGATTTCCGCGCCTCGCGCTCCTTTAGGGAAAAGCACCCCGAGCGCATCACCCCCATGGATTTTTACCGCGCGGTCAACTCCGTGAACCTGGACGTCTACCCCGGCGAGGTGGTCGTACTGCTGGGCGCCAATGGTGCCGGTAAAACCACCACTCTTTCCTGCGCGCAGGGCATGACATGGCCCACCCGTGGCAGTGTGGAATTACTGGGTGAAAACCCTGTACACGCCACCCCCGAGCTGCGCGCCCGCGTGGGCATTATGCTGCAGGACGGCGGTCTGCCCAACGCCATGAAACCCATCCCGCTGCTGCGCCACGTGGCGAGCATGTACCGCGACCCCATGGATGTGGACATGCTGGTTGAGCGCCTGGGCATTGAGGCGTTTAACGGTACGAATATTCGTCGCCTCTCGGGCGGTCAGAAGCAGCGCGTTGCTTTTGCTGCGGCGCTGATCGGTAAACCCGATGTGCTCTTTTTGGATGAGCCTTCCGCCGGTCTTGACCCGCAATCGCGCAATGTGGTTTTCGATATTATTCGTGAGCAGCGCGCCGCCGGAACCGCGATTGTGCTCACCACTCACCTGCTCGATGACGCCCAGAAGCTCGCCGATTACGTCTACATTATGGAGGACGGCACGATTGCCTCTGAGGGACCGATTCAGGAGCTGCTGACCGGCGACGGTAGTATGCGCCTGCGCTTTAGCCTGCGCGAGCACTGCCCTAAGCTGAGCGAGCTTTTCCCGGATGATTTGAGTGCGGGTCTGAGCCTGAGCGTGAGCGAACCCTATGATGAGTCCGCTCCCCTGCTGCCGGGTGAATACGAGGTGACCGGCGTGATCACCGGCCGGCATATGGTGGAGTTCCACCGTGCCCTGGCGCAGCGCAACCTGATGCCCGTGCATGTGGAGCTGACCGCGAAGAGTTTGGAAGATGTATTCCTGGAGATTTCCGGGGAGGAGATTCGATGAGCGAACAGAAAGCCCCTGTAGTGGATGAAGAATTGATTCCCTGGCGTGCGGCTGGTGCGGTCGGTATTTCCGATAGCGCTGAGAGTGCCCAGACTAGCGAGAAGACCGTGACTGCTAGTGTCGCTAAGGGTTCTGAAACGAGCACTTCGGAAGCAGGAACTTCGGGAACGGGCAACTCAGAAACGGACAGCCCGGAAACGGTACGTTCGGAAAGCGCTGACACCAGCGAAAGCGGCACCTCCCCCACTGCCGAGCTGCGCGCCTCCGCAGGGCTGGTGCGCGTACTCTCCCAGGGCGTCTACGAGACGAAAGCCATGCTGCGTAATGGCGAGCAGCTCATGCTCAATATTGCTTTCCCCGTAATGGCGCTCTTCGGGCTAAGATTCACCACTTTCTTGGATGATTACGCCGCTCAGCTGGGCACTAGCCGTATTCAGTTGGCGGTGCCGGGTGTTTTGACTCTGTGCGTGATTTCTACGGCGCTGTCGGGTCAGGGTATTGCTACCGGTTTTGACCGCAGGTACGGGGTGCTCAGGTTCCTGTCTACTACCCCGCTGGGGCGTAACGGCCTGATTCTGGGCAAGCTGATTGCTGTGGCGGCTGTGATTTGTATTCAGTTTGCCCTGGTGTGTGCGGTGAGTTTCGGGCTTGGTTGGCAGGCTGAACCTTACCAGTTGCAGCGTGCACTGACGTCCATGTGGGTTGGTGGTGCGGCGTTTACCGCCTTGGGTCTGCTGATTGCCGGTACGGTTCGTGCGGAGGCGACCCTTGCGATTGTGAATATTACGTGGGCGATCCTGGCTGCTATTGGTGGAGTGCTGGTGCCTGTGTGGGCCTACGCTCAGCCCTGGCAGACTATTGTGACAGCACTGCCTTCCGGGGCGCTGGGCGAGGCGCTTCGAGCGGATTTCTTCGAGTCTTCCTTTAGCCCGTGGCAGCATGTGCTGCTGATTGTGTGGGCGCTGGTGATTGGCTTTGCGGCGTCTAGGCTTTTCAAGTGGTCTGATTAGACCCTATTCGTGACATACGAACGGCTCGGTACATTAGTACCGAGCCGTTTAGTTTTAAGATTCAAATGTCTGCCTTCCCGCGTGGGATGATGCTCCATCAAGCAATAGGGCTGAAACGTAAGTGAACCCGGAAACGCTGCTCCCAGGGCGAAGACTGTCCGTGTGGACACTGGTGCTATATTCCGCATGGGATGAAGCCCCATCAAGCAATCCGGCTAGGCTGCGGTCATTGCACCCAAGCCCTGCGCTCCTCGAGAACGAACCGCAGCCTATGCCTGATTGCAACATGCACAACCAGCTAAACTCCGCATGGGATATACCTAGACAAGGAAGATTGCCTGTGTGGATACGGGCGCTATATCCCGCATGGGATGATCCTTTTTAGACACGGCAGGAAATTCAACGTAAGTGAACCCAGAAACGCTACTCCCAGGGCATCGTCCCATGCGCCCTATTACATAAGCCATTGCAAAAGAGGAGAACGTAATACCCCACGACACACCAGAACCAGACACACCAGCCCCAACAGCCCAGAAATTCATAGCTACTTCTCTTCCCAACGCTTCTCACGGAAGTTATACCAACTCATAGGGATCCAACCCCACCCAAATACACTAAATATTATTGCAATAATCGGGACTGCACGCACCCCAGTAACAATAAATATAAATGCAATAAAATAAGGAAGGAATATGCCTAAAAGCTTCATGCCAATAGTAGACACAAGCTGGAATGCTTTTAAAGTTCTAAATGCAGAAGTCGGAATAGATATCCCAGCAAATACATATACCGCAAGACCATAATCACCCAAGTTTCCATAATCATTTCTTAGTATAAACAGAACCAATCCTAGATATGTTATAGAATTTATAGCAAGAAATAAAATTATAGATAAGTAAAATTTTACGTGTGGTGTTTTCCTAAGAGTCTCTACACTATTGCATTTCATCTTAAAGATCCCCCGTCGAAAAATTAGTATGAAGATAACTAATAACCAGTGGATATATATTGAAGTCAGCATAGGTCTTAACTATGTCAGATCCACCAGCCAAACCAGCTGTTGCAAGAGGCTCCAAATACACAGGAGAAACCCTCCGCAAACCCGGAACCTTCTGCACATACGGAGACCTAAAATTCAACTTCGACGCAATATAGTTATTAGCTATATTAAACCCACCATAATACACCACAGTACCCCACGACACACCAGAACCAGACACCCCAGCCCCAGCAAACAAACCAGCATACCCAGCCCCAACAGCCCACGAATACTCAACCACACCATTGGCCACACGCCAACGCAACACCCCAGGCTCACCCCGACGCGTCACAAACCGAGCAACACCAGAACCATAACCACCCAAACCATTACCCACAGCAGCAGTCACCTCACTACCAACAAACGCATTCCAATCCCACACACGAACCTCCTCAGGAGTCAACGCATACGACACCAAATACGCAGGAACATTCACCACAGCACCAGCAGCAGCACCACGAACACCCTGCACCACCACAGGACGAGCCACAGCCACAGCACCCGAACCAACAGCACGAGCACGATCAGCAGCAGCCGCCCACGGAGAAACCCGATCCACAACAGAAGGATCTATATGCAACATTATTCTTCAGATCCGCCACGATACCGCTCAGGATACTCTTCATAAGCCTTTGGATGAATCCAAGCCATAGGCAAGATCCCAAAAATCATCCAAAAATTAGCTGTACATCCAATACCATATCCCCACATATCAGGAAAGCGGAAAGCAATACCAATAATTAAGCCCGTTGGAATCGCAGCGCAAACCATAAACTTCTGAGAGATATTTCTCAACAGATAAATATATGCTAAAGATAAGGATGAAGATACTGCGATAGATATATAATAGAGAATTTCAAGAAATACACTTCCCGAAAAGAGTATATCCCTCTTATATATTCCATTACTTACCGTTATGAATGTGGACAAAGAAGCCATAAATAAGAATATAAGTAGTCCATAATAGAACATAAAGGGAAGCTTCTTCGTAGGAACTAATAGACCACTCATACTAAAATTTTTCCTTCAAGGGTTCAATGTCCAGATTGACATTATTAATGTATGCATCCACGAACACAGTCTTACCATAATCTGATAGGCCAGCCCATCCTGCAGTCACATACGGATACAACACCAAAGACCCATCAGACACAAAACCCACACTATAACTCTTCGGATAACCACCCCAACCAACAGGACGACCCATCTGAGAAAAACTACTCAAAGAACCCACATGCGGAGCAGGAAAAGCATAAGCAATCAAACCATTAGCAACACCGTAATACACAACATCACCATACGAAACAGAACGACCAAAATACGCATTCCCAGCATATATACCCGCATACCCAGATCCAATACCCCACACAACAGCAGTACCTTTCTCAACCCCAGCAGCCCAACGTCCACTAAATCGCGCAGACAACGACCCAGCAACAGGAGAAGCAAAACCACCCAAACCATTACCCACAGCAGCAGTCACAGTACTCGCCTTATACCCCTCCCAATCCCACTGCTTACCCGAATCAGGATTCAACACAAAAATCACCGGATATGCCACAGCATTAACAGCAGCACCAGCAGCAGCACCACGCACACCATGAATCAACACAGGACGAACCAAACCACCAGCACCCCTAACAGCCCGCGCAGCAGGAGCCAAACGAACACCACCAGCACGCACAGCCGCACTAACCCACGGCATCACACTATCAACCGCACGAGGCGCAGCACTGACCGCACGAGCAGTCACACCAGGAACCCTCGGCAAACGAGGAATAGACCTAAACGTCAACTCCAACGACAACACAGACGCAGTAGCAGCCTGAGCAGAACGCTTCATACCTTCCATCACCCGGCTAGCACCATTGGACAAAGCATTAGAGGCACGAACACCCAACGGGGTACGAGCCAACCAACGCCCACCCAAAGACAAAGCACGCATACCAAGCATCCACGCAGCACCCTCCAAGGCACCAACCTGAGCACCAGTCCACGAATCACCAGCAGCAGCCGACCAATCCACACGACCGTCATATCCCTTATGAGAGTCAATACCATTGCTCAGGCCATTCAAAGCGCCCACACCGGCAAAAGCAACAGTCATTCCAGCATACCCCGCAAGACTTGCCGGAGCACTAAAAGGGAAAGTGGCAACAATAAGCAGAAAAGCGCCCAGCTTAGCCATAGCCGAAATAGTGTCACTATTGCGGTTCATCCAACCCTCAATACTGCTATCCAACATAGCGTCACGAGAGAGCGGACGATAACCGCACGGGTCAACACACTCCACCGGGTTATTACCCAGCAACGCGTACGAATCAGCACCCCAGGCGGCACCCACCGGAGAGAACCACGGATCAGCACTCAAGAATTTACGCGAAGCACCATCAGCCCAGCGCACACCCAGCAGACGCAAACCGGCGCACAGAATAGAACCCTCACCGTCAAAACCAACGCCGGGGATCAACTCCTGACCCACCATCTGAGCAGACCAGGGATCCAAACCATAAGAGCCCAACACCATGCCGGTAGCAGCCGAGTCAGCAGACACCGCACGCTCACCTGCTACGCTCATAACGCGAGCGCCCAACAACGCGGGTACAGCAGCAGAATAATCCCAGGTCAACTGAACCTGCCGACCCGCGGAATCACGAATAGAACGCAGCACACCGCGCGCAGAATACTCAAAGCTAAAACGCTGAGCGCAGGCAGGTACAGCACCGAGAACAGAGCGGAAAGAATCCACACCGCGTACCGTTAGCACAGACCCCAAAAGACCCCGATTATTCCACGTGAATTCACGACGTACACGGGCACCATCGTCACCACTCATAGTTTCACTCAAACGCTCACCAGCTGCGCTATAGGTGTACTCCCAGCGCACAGCAGAATTATCTACCCTATAGCCGGTTACCGGATCCAGCGTGCGCTGCACACTAGCCACCAGCTGGGCACGGTCATTATAGGTATACTCGCGCACCATAGCGGAGCGCCAGGTGCCGCCAATACGCTGTTCCATACGCTCCGCGTGGAGTACACCGTTAGAGTAGACCCACACGGCACGCGCAGAACCGGCGGTAGCACTCAGCAGCTGACCGGCAGCATCGTAGAGGTACTCAATAGAGCCATCATGCGCGCGGGCGCCACTCATTACGGAGCGACCGTTCATCTCATAGTAGACACGCTCAATACGAGAGCCCTCAGGCGCAATTTCTTGGGTAGAGTTCTGGACTGACTGCACCGCCTGCGCCTGGTCAATGAGAGCACCCAGACCATCGTAGCGGTAGGTTTGAGAGCCGAAATAGCTATGAGTGCTCGTGCGGTAGCCATCGAAATCATAGGGGTAGCTAACGCTCTCCCCTAAAGTATCGACAGGGCGCAGCTCAGGCTGATAGTTTTCCATCAACAGCCCCAAGCAGTCATAACGGTACTCTTCGCGGGGTTCAAGACTGCCTGAACTATCCGATGCACTCTGTGCCGAAATCACAGCACCCAGGGCATTACGCTCAAAGACAGCGCTCAGCGTATTATTCACCCTCGATTCAACGCTCTGACCGTTATACGCGGTCGATTCATTGCGCACTCCATCAGTACGCTCCACAATACGACCGGTCTTATCGTAGGTGCAGTGAATATCGGCTGCACCACCGCTCACAGCGGTAATACGACCGGCGAAATCACGGCTAAAATCGGTGACATTTCCGCGGGTATCAATCTGCTGAACCAGGTACCCGGCAGAATCATAACTATAAGTAGTCTCCTGGTTCAGGGCGTCAATAGTGCGCACCAACCGACCCGCCGCATTATAGATATAACGACAGGTACCGGTCAAAGAATCGAAACTTTCAATGAGACGCGAGCACTCATCATAGGTGTACAGGCTCTCGTGCTCACCCACACGAGCGCGAACCAGACGACCGCACAGATCATAGTCAAAGCTCTCGCTGAGCCCATCGGAGCTTTCACGAGCCACCAGCTGCCCCGCCAGATCATAGGTGCACCGTACCGTGCGGCTATTAGAATCGGTGAGCTCTTCCAATCCGTAGGGTGCAGCGGTGCGGGTACGCAGTACCACGGGACGGCCGCAGCTATCGTATTCAACAGTGCTCATGCGATGAGCGGGCGAGATTATCTGTACCAGGCGGCCTGCAGCGTCCCATTCATAGCGGGTTATGCCATTATTGGCGTCTCGGTACTCTACCGGGTAACCGGCAGAATTGTAGATAATCTCTTCTTCGCTTACCTCAGACCATTTGGGCGTAGACAGCTCACCGAACGCAGTCTTAAGTTCCTCGAAGCGCTGCTTAGTTACACGGCGTGCCGCGTCGACAATCTCAACACTTCGAGAGTTACCTTGCGTAGTGTAGGCGCCACGATTCCACACCGAATAGTGCAGGTCGGTCTGCTCCCCTTCCTCATTAATCACGCTACGCAGAGTGCCGTCCGGGGAGTACTCGAAACTCTTGTACGCGCCCGAAGGATCGGTAATCTTCTCAACCTGAGAGAGCGGATTATAGGAGTACTGCCACACACGCTGAGCCGCGTCGATAATACGGGAAATATTACCCCAGCTATCGTGTTCCATACTCACAGACCAACCGTCGCTACCGGTCACAGAGGCAATCTCGCCACCTGCCGAATACTCCAGGGTATAGGTGTATCCGACGGGGTCAATAACGCTCACCGGCACAGAGCTCCGAGCCTGTTCACTATCACTCTCAGGGTCTGCATAATAGTACTCCCAGCGCGCACCGCTCGGATCAATCACAGCAGCGGGATGGAAAATATAATCATGCTCAGAGACGCTTATAAGCGACTCATTGACCGAAGACATGAGACGCCTTTCGTGGTCGGGGTAAAGATTCGGAAGTTACCTAAGTCACTATACTATCACAGTCAATATTCATAAATCCTGTGTCAGGTCACGATGGCAGATACACCGCCATAAACCCCGCCACACATGCCCCAAGCTACCGACACAGCGACGCGCACCACCTCATAAGCCAGGCTCACCATACTGTGCCATCACAGCATGTTCTCTCTGTATTCTCTCTGCAAAAACTTCGCCCTAGAACTAGGCGTTCATAGTCCAAACAACCTATGCTTAAAAGGAAGCCGGCATAACGGTGGCGCTCCCCCGCGGAATAGACGCGAGAGTCGCCACGTTATACCTGTATAAACCACAGGCACAATAGCTTGAAAGAAGGATTTCACGTGGCTAATTTTGAGTGGACTGACAAGGACCAGCGCGCGGTAGATACGGCACGCCTGCTGGCAGCGGACGCCGTGGAAAAGGTCGGCTCCGGCCACCCCGGCACCGCCATGAGCCTGGCACCGGTAGCGTACCTGCTCTTCCAGAAGGTCATGAAGCAAGACCCCAACGATGACCGTTGGGAGGGTCGCGACCGTTTCATCCTCTCCCCCGGCCACACCTCCCTGACCCTCTACTCGCAGCTCTTCCTGGGCGGCTACGGTCTGGAACTTGATGATCTGAAGTCCCTGCGTACCTGGGGTGCCCTCACCCCCGGCCACCCCGAATACAAGCACACCAAGGGTGTTGAAATCACCACCGGCCCGCTGGGTCAGGGCCTGGCGTCTGCCGTTGGTTTCGCCTACGCTCAGCGCTACATGCGTGGCATGTTCGACCCGACCGCGCCCGAGGGCACCTCCCCCTTCGACCATCACGTGTACGTGATCGCTTCTGAAGGTGACGTGCAGGAAGGCGTGACCGCCGAGGCGAGCGCCCTGGCAGGTCACCAGGAGCTGGGTAACCTGATTGTTATTTGGGACCGTAACCATATCTCCATTGAAGAAGACACCGATGTTGCCTTCACCGAGGATATTCCGGCGCGTTACCGCTCCTACGGTTGGGATGTTCAGTCCGTGGATTGGACCAAGACCGGTGAGTATGTTGAAGATGTCGCCGAGCTCTACGAGGCAATCGAGCGCGCCAAGGCTGTCAAGGACAAGCCCTCCTTTATTGAACTGCGCACCATTATTGGTTACCCCGCACCCACCAAGCAGAACACCGGCGCTGTGCACGGCTCCAAGCTGGGTGCTGAAGAGATCGCTGCGACTAAGAAGCTGCTGAACTTCGACCCCGAATCTTCCTTTATTGTGGAGGCGGATATTCTCGAGCACACCCGTCAGCTGGCTGCGCGCGGTGCTGCTGAGCACACCGCCTGGGATGAGAAATTCGCTGCTTGGGCTGCTGCGAACCCCGAGCAGGCCGCTCTCTACGCTCGTCTGATTGCCGGTGAGTTGCCGGAGGGCTACCAGGAGTCCTTCCCTGTCTTTGAGCCGGGTACTTCTATTGCTACTCGTGCCGCTTCGGGTCAGGTTATTAATGCTATTGCGGGCACTTTCCCGGAGCTGTGGGGCGGTTCTGCTGACCTTGCCGGTTCGAATCTGACCACTATTAAGGGTGCTAAGTCCTTTAATCCTGCCTCTCGTACCACCGAGGACTGGTCCGCTGATCCTTACGGTCGCGTGCTGCACTTCGGTATCCGCGAGCAGGCAGCCGCTGCGATTGTTAACGGCATTGTGCTCTCTTCGCCCACTCGCGCATTCTCGGGTACTTTCTTCGTGTTCTCTGACTACCAGCGCCCGGCGGTTCGTCTCTCGGCACTGATGGGCATCCCGGCACTGTACGTGTGGACCCACGACTCGATCGGTGTGGGTGAGGACGGCCCGACCCACCAGCCCATTGAGCACCTGACCTCCCTGCGTGCAATCCCCGGTTTTGATGTGGTTCGCCCCGCCGACGCTAATGAGACTTCTATCGCGTGGCGCACCATTATGGAGCGTGCCGATAAGCCCGCCGGCCTGGTACTCTCCCGCCAGAACCTGCCCGTATGGCCGCGCGTTGACATTGATTCCTCAGCCGAGGGTGAGCGTTTTGCCTCTGCTGAAGGTGTTGCACGCGGCGCCTACGTGCTTGCCGACGCACCCGAGGGCCTGTCCCTGGATGTCGTGCTACTGGCAACCGGTAGCGAGGTTGAAATCGCTGTGGCTGCCCGTGAAGCTCTGCGCGAGCAGGGCGTGGGTGCCCGCGTGGTATCCGTACCCTCGCGCGAATGGTTCGCCGAGCAGGACGCAACCTACCGCGATTCGGTAATCCCCGCCTCCGTGAAGGCTCGCGTGGCTGTTGAAGCTGGTAGCGCCATGAGCTGGTACGACCTGCTGGGCGATGCGGGCCGCGCGGTTGCCATTGACCACTTCGGTGCTTCGGCAAGTGCAGCAACCCTGTACCGCGAGTTCGGCATTACCGCCGAGGCTGTGGTAGATGCCGCCCTGGAGTCCATTAAGGCTGCTTCCTAATAGTTGTATATAGTGCGCGGGGTGCGCTCGCGTGCCCCGCGCACTACTTCTTCCCCTCACTCCCCTTTATTGAAAGATGAATCATGACTGAATCTACTCAGGCTCTTTCCGACGCCGGTGTCTCCATCTGGCTCGATGACCTCTCCCGCGACCGTCTGAACTCCGGCAATCTGCAGGAGTTGATCGACACCAAGAACGTGGTCGGCGTGACCACCAACCCCACCATCTTCGCCGGCGCGCTCACCAAGGGCACCGCCTACGCCCAGCAGTTCGCTGAGCTTGCCGCAGCGGGCGCCTCCGCAGAAGAGGCTGTTTTCGCGGCAACCACCGACGATGTGCGCGCAGCCTGCGATGTTTTCGCACCCGTATACCGAGCATCTAAGGGCTACGACGGTCCCGTGTCCATTGAGGTGGACCCCCGCCTGGCGCGTGACGCTGCAGGCACTGCCACGATGGCGAAGGAACTCTACGAGCGCGTGGGTCGCGAAAACGTCATGATTAAGATCCCCGCAACCGTTGAGGGTCTGCAGCCCATTGCTGAGACTCTCGCCGAGGGTATTAGCGTGAACGTGACCTTGATCTTCTCCCTGACCCGCTACCGCGAGGTTATTAACGCCTACATGCTGGGTCTGGAGCAGGCGCTGGCAGCCGGTAAGGACCTGTCCACCATTCACTCTGTGGCGTCCTTCTTCGTTTCCCGCGTGGATACCGAAATTGATGCTCGCCTGGAGCAGATTGGCACCGAGGAGGCGCTGGCTCTGCGCTCCGCGTCCGGCCTGGCAAACGCTCGCCTGGCATACCAGGTCTTTGAGGAGCTGTTCACTTCCGAGCGTTGGAAGCGCCTGGCAGCGCACGGCGCGAATGTTCAGCGCCCGCTGTGGGCATCCACCGGTGTGAAGAACCCCGAGCTGCCCGACACTCTGTACGTGACCGGTCTGGCTGCCCGCCACTGCGTGAACACCATGCCCGAGGCAACCCTGGATGCCCTGGCTGATCACGGTGTGGTCACCGGCGATACCATTACCTCCACTTTCGCCGAGTCCAATGAGATTCTGGACGCCGTGGAGCGTGCCGGTGTGTCCTACACCGAGGTGGTTGAGAAGCTGGAAACCGAGGGTTTGGCGAAGTTCGACGCCTCCTGGGAGGAGCTGCTGGACTCTGTTCGTTCCGTGCTGGAGAGCTCCCGCTAATTGATTCAATCAGTCGCTAACCCGGCGGGTGCGCACATAGTTGAGACTCTCTTCAAGCATGGGTTGAACTGACCTTTTGCTTAGCTCACACTGTGCGCACCCGCCGGGCGGTGGCTATCGCCCGTACCGGTGAAAACGGTACAATGGGTAAACACATTGCACTCCGCTGTAGGGTAACCAAAGGATACACATTGACTAATGATCACGAAGCGAATCCGCTCCGGGATTCGCGCGATCGTCGCTTGAACCGCATCGCGGGCCCTAGCGCCCTGGTGTTTTTCGGCGTGACGGGCGATCTTGCTAAGAAAAAGCTGCTTCCGGCAGTGTACGATTTGATGAACCGCGGTCTGCTCCCGCCCAGCTTCGGCCTGGTGGGTTTCGGTCGTCGCGAATGGAGCGACGACGATTTCCGCGCCTATGTGCGTGAGTCCGTTCAGGCACACGCCCGCACCCCCTTTAATGAGGAAGTGTGGAGCCAGTTCGCTCAGGGCATGCGTTTTGTGGTCGGCGCCTTTGATGACGATGCCGCCTACGACCAGCTCAAGGCAACCCTGGCTGAACTGGACGAGCGTGGCGCCCAGCATAACCACGCATTCTACCTCTCTATCCCCCCGAAGGCTTTTGAGCAGGTGCTCTCTAAGCTTGCCGAGCACAACCTTGCTTCCCGCAATGAGGATGCGCACCTGGGTTGGCGCCGCGTGGTCATTGAGAAGCCTTTCGGTCATAACCTGGAGTCCGCTCGCGAGCTGAACTCCATTGTGGAGAAGGTCTTCCCCTCGGATGCTGTCTTCCGCATTGACCACTACCTGGGTAAGGAAACCGTTCAGAATATCCTGGCGATGCGTTTCTCCAACCAGATGTTCGAGCCGCTGTGGAACGCTAATTATGTGGACCACGTGCAGATCACCATGGCTGAGGATATCGGCATTGGTTCCCGCGCCGGCTACTATGACGGTGTGGGCGCGGCACGCGATGTGATTCAGAATCACCTGCTGCAGCTGCTGGCACTGACCGCCATGGAAGAGCCGCTCAGCCTGGACTCCAAGCACCTGCGTGAAGAAAAGGCGAAGGTTCTGGAGGCTGTGCGCATTAAGAACCTGCAGGAGTCTTTCGCTCTGGGTCAGTACGCCGCCGGTTACCAGGGTGGCGAGCATGTGAACGGGTTCTTTGATGAAAAGGATATCCCGGCTGATTCTCGCACCGAGACCTTCGCAGCCCTGAAGCTCTTTATTGACAACCGCCGCTGGGATGGTGTGCCCTTCTACCTGCGCGCCGGTAAGCGCCTGGGTCGCCGCGTGACGGAGATTGCGGTGGTCTTTAAGAAGTCTTCGGATCGTCTTTTCGGTCGCGATGAGGGCGATACCGCACACCAGAACGCCATTGTGATTCGCGTGCAGCCCGATGAGGGTATGACTATTCGTTTCGCAGCGAAGGTTCCCGGCACCCAGATGGAAATCCGCGATGTGAATATGGACTTCGGTTACGGTCATTCCTTCACCGAGGAATCCCCCGAAGCCTATGAGCGTCTGATTCTGGATGTTCTGCTGGGCGAGCCGCCACTCTTCCCGCGCCATGAGGAAGTTGAGCTTTCCTGGAAGATCCTGGATCCCTTCGAAGAGTACTGGGAAGAGAACACCATTAAGCCTGAGCCTTACGAATCCGGTTCGTGGGGCCCGCGCTCGGCGCATGAAATGCTTGAGCGTGATGATCGTGCCTGGAGGCGCCCGTGATTTCTCATCTGACCGAGACCAATGTTTCGGCGATTTCTAAGGAATTGTCGAACCTGCTGGCGCGCAATGGTAGCCTTTCCTCCGGTCGTGTGCTGACCCTGGTCGTACTGGCTGAAAAGGGTCACTCCCGCGAGGCTATTCGCGCGGCGATTCGTGCCTCTCATGAGCACCCGAGCCGTATTATTGTGCATATTTCGCATGATCCGCTCGACCCCGACCAGCTGGATGCTGAGATTCACGTTGGTGGCGAGGCGGGTGCCTCTGAGCTGATTATTCTGCGTGGCTGGGGTTCGGCTTCGACCCCCACCGAGGCGCTGATTTCGGGTCTGCTGCTGCCGGATTCGCCCATTGTGGTGTGGTGGCCGCATTCTGTGCCCGCCAATCCCTCCGAGGATTCTATTGGTCGTATTGCTCAGCGCCGTATTACTGATTCGGCGCGCGCCTATGATCCGATGGCTGTTTTGGAGAAGCTGTCGGGTATGTACCGTCAGGGTGATACCGATTTGGCGTGGACTCGCCTGACCCTGTGGCGTACTCAGTTGGCGGCTCTGTTGGAGCAGGTCCCCTACTCCCCCGTGACTCGTGTTACGGTGTGGGGTTCGGATAAGTCTCCCTCCGTGGTGCTGCTGGGCGCATGGCTCGGCTGGAAGCTCGGCGTGGAAACCCACCTGGCAACCGACGGCGCCGACGAACGCGGCCTGTACCGCGTCGCCATTGAGCGTGAAGACGGCAAGCTGATCATGTTCCGCCCCGGCAAGAGCCTGGCGGTCATCCAGACCCCCTACGGCCCCGAACAGCAGATCGCGCTACCCGTGCGCTCCCTGGCGGATTGCATCTCCGAAGAGCTGCGCCGCCTGGATGCAGACGACACCTACGGCGATGTGCTCAAGCAGGCGTTGCCTCACGTGAAGTTCGTGACCGACACCTGCGAACCCGAAGCCGGCTTGGATCCTAACTCCTTCCCGGAGGTCTACGATGCCTAAAATCTCCAATATTGGCGATATTAAGCCTGTACTGGTTGCGCACGAAAGCCGCGAATCCCTCGCGGTAGATGCCGTCACCCATATTCTCGACGCCATTGAAGAGGCACTTCAGAAGCGTGAAATTGCGCATGTGTCCCTGACCGGCGGCACCATGGGTGTAGCAACTCTGGCAGCGTGGGGTGCCTCTGAGCGTGTGCCCTCGATTGACTGGTCGCGTGTGCACTTCTGGTTCTCCGATGAGCGTTTCGTGCCCGAGCGCAGCGAAGAGCGCAACGACGGCCAGGCGATTGAGGCTCTGCTGGTGCACCTGCTGGACTACGGCATGCCCGTCTCCAATGTGCACCGTATGGGCCCGGCGGATCATTTCCCCTCCGTTGCCGATGCCGCCGAGCACTACGCCTACGAGATGCGTAACTTTGCCGGTGAAGCACCCGAGCGTCGCGTGCAGATCCCCGAGGGTGTCTCCGAGCTGCCTCTGGCTGGTGGTCACGGTCGTGCCGATAAGCTGAAGGATGTCACTGCCGCTGATATTGAGCCTCTTGCTCCTGCAGCCGGCGGTTGCGGTTGCGGCGGCGGAGGCTGCGGTGGCGGTGCTCCCGAGACCGAGGCTGAAGCTGGCGGCTGCGGCGGTGGCGGATGTGGCTGCGGTTCCGGTGGTTGCGGAGGCGACGGCCCCGCCGAATGGCCCGCACCCTACTTCGACGTGACCCTGCTGGGCATGGGCCCTGACGGTCATATTGCCTCCCTGTTCCCCGGTCGCCGTCAGGTGCTGCTCGGTACCGGTCTGCCCGAAGACCCGGTGGACGGTGGCATGGCGGTCACCTGCATGATTACCGACTCGCCTAAGCCCCCGGCTGAGCGTGTCTCGGTGACCCTGCCGATTGTGAATAATTCGCGCCGAATCTTCTTCCTGATCACCGGCGCTGATAAGCAGGACGCAACGACTCGCCTGCTTGCCGGTGCTGAGCTGGACTCCGAGGCTATTGATGCTTCGGTGATTCTGGAGACTCCGGCGGCAGGTGCACGAGGAGATATTGAGACTCTGATTTTCGCAACGACTGAGTCTTTGGCATAGGCCTGTACCTGCGTTTGCGCGTTGGGATGCGAGCGCAGAGAGCCCGCACATCAAACGCCAAGCCCCGCACTGTCTAATACCCTCATCTGAGGTATTAGATGGTGCGGGGTTGTGTCATAAGCGGAAAGTACGTGAATTCCCGCACGAGGTAATACTCGTCAGACCCGGCAAAGCCTCTTCTTTTATATGTAATATTGTGAATTACACCGCACGACTATTGCTATGTGGTGTATGCTGAATATATATGCCCAGTGTCGGGTGCTGCCACCCGGCTATATCGCTAGGAGTGTGCTATGTCTACCTATATCTCCGGTGCCACGCGCAAGCAGCGTGAGTACTTCCCGCCCGATTGGCACGGGCGTTTTACCCGCCCCGTGCCGGATGCGTTCATCCCCATTGAGGTGAACTCTTTCCCCCGTCTGGCTTCTGCAGAAATGCAGCAGGTTTTTGTGGATGAAAGCGCGGTAAATTTTAATGCGGATGCGCCTCAGCCTTTTATGTATGTTATGGCGGCTGTGCTGGCTGAGGGTCAGCGTGCGCATAGTCTGAACCAGGCTGTTCATTCGCTCAATCTTAAGGCGGTGCCTGAGAACCGCAATAAGAACACCTACCCTGAGCATGTTATGCACGCCTGTCCTTATGCTCAGCGTGCGGGTACGGATCAGGCGAAGCTGAAGAAGAGCATGATGCAGCGCATGCATCATCTCACCGCAAAGTATGCTCTACTCTGCCCTGTGGTGGTGTGGCTGGAGGACCCGGTGGAGCATTCTTTGCGCGTGGCTGAGGGTAAGTCTTTTGGGGATTATGAGCCCCCGCGAGATGAGTGTTTGGATACGCTGGGTGCCTTTTGCGCTCATGTTGCTCCGCTGCTTGAGAGCATGGAGTTTGATGAGCAGAATGAGAGCGCAAGTGCCCGTGATATTCGGGTACTTACGGAGCGTTATGAGCAGTGCCCGCAGTGTTTAATGCCGCGTTTTATGCACTGTCATACGGATGAGGATGAGCGTCTGTGCGCCGCGGATTTTGTGGCGTGGTCTGTGCAGCGTTTGCTCTGTTCCTTAGAGGATGAGGCGCATATGCTTGATGAGGATGTTCCTCTGCTTCTGGTGGATGCGCGTACTCAGCTGGTGTACCCTTCGGTGGCTGCGTTTATGGATGCGCACCGCATGTCGCATCGTTTGGCGCACTAGTTTCTGCTCCGAGCACTAGGACTCAGCGCGCTATGTACGTACCCAGAATATGCTGACGGTTTTCTATAGGCTGTGAGCGTCGATAGTGTCTATTGAGTCATGTATTGCATGATTCATTAAGCATTTTCTACGCTCACAGCCCGTCACTCTACAGCATATAGCCGCAGACAATCCGCACATCTAGATAATATTAATGCGTACCAGCCCATCAATATGGATACGCTGCGCCAGGCTACCGTCCCAGTCCACACGCAGATTGTGTTTACGGGCAATAGGTAACACAGTCTCTCGCATAAGTTCCAGGGTACGCTGCTCGTAGAGCGCGTCGAAGGCTTTCTGTTCTTCTTCGCTCAGCTTCCATTCTGCCAGTATTACCGGAACCTTATAGGCGTTCCATGCTGCCAACGCTTCAGGGCTGAGCATCTGTGCTTCTCGCTGTATCATTTCTCTCCTCTATCGGTGGTAAATATTCAGTGGTTTGTGTCTGCTCATCGGTAATCTCATACCGGTGATTGCGTGATAGCGCCACTGTATTACCCCGCGTGGACAGTTTAAGCTACGTCGGTATGAGAAAACCCCGGCACGTTTGTACCGGGGTTTCACAAGTTCAGGTTGTGATTCTATAGCACGAATTGGCCGTTGAATCGCAGGCACAGGCCGTAGGCAATGATCGCCAGTGCCCAAATAATAATCACGGTCACGGTCAGGCGCACAAGGTTCTTCGACGCCATACCGGAGGAGTTCAGCGAGGTGGTCATACCGCCACCAAACATATCGGACAGACCGCCACCCTGGCTACGGTTCAGCAGAACCAGCAGAATCGCGATAACGCTGGTGATCACAATAATACCCAGCAGCACGTTCATAAGAGTATCCACGGATGGCTCCTTGCTCGATTGACACTAACCCTACTACTTTACCGCATTAAGGCGAACCTGGCTATGTAACGCGCTCAGATTACGCTCTAAACTACCCTAGTTCGAGGCGCCGCGCTGACGCTCATGGTAGCGGCGCTGATATTCGCTCGGAGTCAGCTGGAAAGTATCGGGGCGGTCGCGCAGCACACGCTCGGCGGTCAGCTCATCACCCTCGGTGTCAAAGGCACGCACATAGCCGCGCTCAATCAGGTAGTAGGTGTACTGCTGAGCACCCGCCCAATAGGCGCCGCCTTCTACATAGAAGCCCATATCGATCCAGTCGCGGAGCTTGAGCTGCGCGGGGATTTCCGGGCTGGAGGTGCGGCTAAAGATGAGATCCAGCACCGTGTCTTTACGTGCTTCGAACGCCTGCTCCATGGCTTGTGCTTGGGCCTGCTGTGCCTGTGCGGCGGGGCTGTCGGCGCCCTTTTCCATGGGGCCGAATTCATCGTTGCCGCCGGGGGTTCCGAGCATGGGTCGGTTGACTTTGCGGGCGCGCCACCAGGTGTAGAAGACGATGCCTATGAGTGCCAGAAGTGCCAGGTTAATCAAGAAGCTCATGGTTTTAGTCTACCCAGGCGAACTGAAGACTAAAAGTGGCTTTGCGCTCAGCTAAGTTCAGGCAGGCACATTCGGACGGCTACATTTGGGCAGCTATATTTGGGCAAGTATATTCAGTCAGTCGCGTTTGTCCAGACAAAGTTCAAGCAGCCACACTTCAAGCAACACAGCTCGTTTAGCTCGAGCCTTACTCCCCCGCTCCTTTACACTCTCAACTCACCACGCACCCGCGTAGTTCGCACTTCCCGACTTTAACCTAATTCGACCCGCCGCTTCTATGCGACGGGTCGAATCAGGAAAGGAGGATGAGATGAATCTCTTGCTCGGGATTGCAGCCATTGGAGAAAACTGCTCCCGATAGTTTTAACTATACTCCCCCACTATTTATGTATGCAAGCACACAGCCTAGACTATATTAGGCGTCAAAACGAGCGATAGCTGCGAACTCGTCAGCAATCAGGGATGCACCGCCAACCAGCACGCCGTCCACATCGTCCTTAGCCATAATGGAGGGAGCGGAGGAGGACTTGACAGAACCACCGTAGAGCACGCGTACCTTCTCAGCAATATCTGCGGAGTACAGCTTAGCGATCTCGGCGCGGATAGCTGCGGACATTTCCTGTGCGTCCTCAGCGGTTGCAACCTTACCGGTACCAATAGCCCAGACCGGCTCGTATGCGATGACCAGGGTCTCAGCCTGCTCAGCGCTCAGGCCCTCGATGGAACCGCGCAGCTGCTCGAGGGTGAACTCAACGTGGGTGCCTGCCTCGCGAATTTCCAGCGCCTCGCCCACGCACAGCACGGGGGTCAGCTCGTACTTGTAGGCTGCCTGCACCTTAGCTGCGCAGACTTCGTTGCTCTCGCCGTGGTATTCGCGACGCTCGGAGTGGCCAACCAGCACGTACTTAGCGCCCAGCTTCTGCAGGAATGCGCCGGAGATTTCGCCGGTGTATGCGCCGGAGTCGTGTACGGACAGGTCCTGACCGCCGTATGCGATGTCCAGCTTGTCGCCCTCGATCAGGGTCTGCACAGAGCGGATGTCAGTGAAGGGAGGGAAGACAGCAACTTCGGTTGCCTTGAAGTCAAAGTTAGCGTCGTCCAGGGTCCAGGCGAGCTTCTGCACCAGGGTCACAGCCTCGGTGTGGTTCAGGTTCATCTTCCAGTTACCGGCAATCAGCGGCTTACGCGACATTGTTCGCTCCTAACCCCTCGATGAGGGTATGTTTCGGGAATATTTCCACTCTCTATTTTAGTGGTTTTGGGGCGGTTTTTACACCGTCCGGGGCGATAATATGCGGATATATCCACCACAGCTATCCTGCGCACCCCTCGGATAGAAGAACACAGGATAGAAAACCCGGGATAAAGAAATAGATAAACCCGCGCCGCCCGCACGAAGTGGTGCGAGCGGCGCGGGTTTATCTAACCTCTTAGACAAGAGTTATAGGGGCTTAGGCGCCCAGTGCCTCCAGGCCGGGCAGGGTCTTGCCCTCAATGTACTCCAGGGATGCGCCGCCACCGGTGGAGATGTGGCCGAACTGCTCATCCTCGAAGCCCAGGGTGCGCACTGCTGCTGCGGAGTCGCCGCCACCAATAATGGAGAAGGCGTCGGAAGCAACAATAGCCTCAGCCACGGACTTGGTGCCCTCAGCAAATGCCGGGATCTCGAATACGCCCACCGGGCCGTTCCAGAATACGGTCTTTGCGCCCTTGATCTTCTCAGCGAAGATCTTGCGGGTCTCGGGACCAATGTCCAGACCCTCAGCCTCTGCGCCCAGCTTGCCGCCGGTCATATCCTCGATGGGGCGGACCTCCCAGTTGGCGTCATTGCTGAAGTCATCAGCCCAGATAACGTCCACTGCGGTGACAATCTCGGTGCCCTTTTCGGGTGCTTCCTTCAGGTAGCGCAGTACGTTCTCGACCTGGTCCTTTTCCAGCAGGGACTGACCCACCTCGTAGCCGCGTGCGTAGGCGAAGGTGTAGCCCATGCCGCCGCCGATCAGGATGGTGTCTGCCTTGCCGATCAGGTTGTCGATCACTGCCAGCTTATCGGAGACCTTTGCGCCACCCATGACGACCACGAAGGGACGCTCGGGGTCGTTAATGGTCTTTGCCAGTACGTCTACTTCCTTCTTCACCAGATCGCCCAGGTAGGAGGGCAGGCGCTTTGCCACATCGTAGACGGATGCGTGCTTGCGGTGTACCGCACCGAATGCGTCGTTAACGTAGGCGCCGTTCTCACCGGTCAGTGCAACCAGCTCGTCGGCGAATGCGCCGCGCTCTGCCTCATCTTTGGAGGTTTCGCGTGCATCGTAGCGGACGTTTTCCAGAACCAGTACTTCGCCGTCCTTCAGGGCTGCTGCCTTTGCCTTGGCGTCCTCGCCGACCAGGTCCTCAGAGACCAGTACGGGAACCTCAGCCAGCTCAGCCAGGCGTGCTGCTGCCGGTGCGATGGAGTACTGCGGGTCTACCTGACCCTTGGGGCGACCCAGGTGAGCGGTCACGATTACGCGTGCGCCCGCCTTGGCAAGCTTATCAATCACGGGCAGGGATGCGCGTACACGACCGTCATCGGTGACCACGCCGTCCTTCAGGGGTACGTTCAGATCGGAACGAACCAGCACGTAGCGTCCTGCGACGCCTTCTTCCAGCAGCTCTGCAAGTGCCTTAGCCATGGGGTTTACCTCCATAGGTGTAATAATTTGAGAATACTTCTATGATACCCGCGAATGCCCCGTTTGACAGGGGTGGCGGGCTAAATATTTCGGGCTTTTTCGAGCCTTTTCTAACGGGCTTTTTCGAGCCTGCGTCTCTGCCCGCTGCGCGCGGCAGCCGGAGAGGGGTGCGGGTAGAGCAAACCCCGGCAACCCGCCCGAAAAGGGACAGGCGCCGGGGTTATGCTAGCTAAGCATTAGGGCTTAGAGGGATGCCACAACCTTGTTGGTGAACATCACCAGGCGGGATACGTAACCGTACTCGTTGTCGTACCAAGCGATAACCTTCACCTGGTCACCGATAACCTTGGTCAGCGGTGCGTCGAAGACGGTGGAGATGGACTCGCCCTCGATGTCCTTGGAGACGATCGGGTCGGTGGAGTAGTGGATGATGCCCTTCATGGGGCCCTCAGCTGCTGCCTTCATTGCTGCGTTGACTTCCTCAACGGTAACCTCGCGGGAAGCAGTGAAGGTCAGGTCGGTGATGGAGCCGGTGATGGTGGGAACGCGCACTGCGAAACCGTCCAGCTTGCCCTTCAGCTCGGGCAGAACCAGGCCAACAGCTGCTGCTGCACCGGTGGAGGTCGGAACCATGTTCACTGCTGCTGCACGTGCACGGCGCAGGTCGGAGTGGGGTGCATCCTGCAGGCGCTGATCCGCGGTGTATGCGTGGATGGTGGTCATCAGACCCTTTTCGATACCGAATGCATCGTTCAGAACCTTTGCCATGGGAGCCAGGCAGTTGGTGGTGCAGGATGCGTTGGAAACGATGTGGTGGTTTGCGGGATCGTACTTGTCGTCGTTCACGCCCATCACGAAGGTGCCGTCAATGTTCTTGCCGGGTGCGGAGAGGATAACCTTCTTCGCGCCTGCTTCCAGGTGAGCCTTAGCCTTGGTACCGTCGGTAAAGAAACCGGTGGACTCCAGAACGACGTCAACGTTCAGGTCCTTCCAGGGCAGGTCCTCGGGGTTGCGCTCAGCCAGAACCTTGATTTCCTTGCCGTCAACAACCAGTGCGCCGTCCTTGACCTCAACCTCTGCATCCAGGCGACCCATGATGGAGTCGTACTTGAGCAGGTGTGCCAGGGTCTCAACGTTGGTCAGGTCGTTGATTGCAACGATCTCGAAGCCAACGCCTTCCTTGCGAGCTGCGCGGAAGAAGGTACGGCCGATGCGGCCGAAGCCGTTGATTGCTACGCGTACAGTCACTGAAATTTCTCCTTGTCAGTGCGTTGTGTGGTGGGCGGCGAACCGATTGATGGCGTTCCGTACTCTGTGTTGCACGTGCCGCGCACCCTGTGTTGCTATCAATGCTACCCTAAAACCCCTGTGCGTGGGTGGTTTTATGTTAGATTTTTGCGTGTTTTGGGTCACGAATAGCCCATTTTATATTGGTTTTATGTGGGTTTCGGGGCATTTTCGGGCTATTTTCAACTCCCTTTGAGTGAAAACCCACATAAAACAATATTGACTATAACTCTTCCGACGCACGCCACCCACCATTCAAAAGCCCGGAAATCCAAGGAAAGCCTAGCCTAAACACGCTAAAGAGGTGCATGTTGGTTTATGTGGGTTTTTTCGCACCCACCATAAGCACCGGATTCACCGGCAGCTTAACCACATGCACCCCTTGATTTAGGAGACTGTTCTTAGTTATATACCTCTTTGAGGCGGTATCAATCCCACGCCCAGATACAGCCAGAAACTACCCAAGCCCCTCGGGCATAGTCCCCGGAATACCCAATTGTTCCGCGCGCTGATCCGCCAGCAGCAGTAGGCGACGAATACGCCCGGCAATCGCATCCTTACTCAGCGGAGGCTGAGCCATCTGGCCCAACTCATCCAGGGACATCTGGCGGTACTGCACGCGCAACATACCCGCCGCACGCAAATGCTCCGGGGCCTGATCACCCAAAATCTGCAGGGCACGCTCCACACGCAACCCGGCAGTTACCGCAGCCTGAGTGCTGCGACGCAGATTCGCATTATCAAAATTCGCCAGACGATTAGCCGTAGCGCGCTCATCCCTATAGGTTCGCTTCTGACGCCAAGCGTTCAGGGTATTATGGGCACCCATCGTAAAAAGCATCAGCTCAATCGTATCGCCATCGCGCACCGTCACACGATCCACACCGCGCACCTCACGAGCCTTCGCCACCATATTCAAGCGACGAGCCGCACCCACCAGCGCCAGAGCAGCCTCCGTACTGGGGCAAGTAAATTCAATGGCAGCCGAACGGCCCGGCTCGGTCAAAGAACCATGCGCCAAAAACGCGCCGCGAATAATGGAGGCGGCATCCGCCTTGGAACCATTGACCACAATCGGCGGTAGACCGCGCACCGGGCGGCCGCGCGCATCCAGCAGACCGGTCTGGCGCGCCAGGGTCGCGCCGCCCTCAAAAACACGCACAATATAGCGGCTGCCGTGGCGCAGACCGCCGCTAATAATGGTCAGCTCGGAAGAATGCCCAAAAACCGTTGCAATAATATGGCGCATACGCCGAGCCACATGTTCGCTATCCACCTCAGACTCAATCACAATCTTGCCACCCAAAAGGTGCAGAGCATTAGTAAAACGCAAAATGGTCGCCAGTTCGGCGCGCTTCTGCTGGTGAGTTTCCAGAGGCAGGGCCGCCAACTCGACTTTGGCATGAGGGGTCAGTGCCACAATGGTCCTTTCTGTCATAATCGACGCGCTGTACCAGAGCGCTAGATCAACGGGTGAAATGCCGTTCGAGTCTCTTTGTGGAATGTGTATGTGTGTGAAAAACGGGGGGGCTTATCCCCCACGCCAGCGCCCGCATTCTGCAGGTTTACAGAGCAGACAGGCACCGGCGCGGAAGATACAGCAGATAAACCCTACTCGCCGCGGAATACCTCACTATAGGCAGCGGCAAGCTTAAGCGGATCGTGCACATTGGGCTCGCGACTACTACGCACAGGAGCCCACACCAGGCGAGCACCCAGAGCATCGGCAGCGCGCTGCAGCTCCTCATGCTCGCCCATGCCCTGCATATCGGCAATAATCGCGTCAATACCCATATCGGGGGCGTGGCGATGCAGCAGCTCCACATGATCCGCCGCGCTCAGCCCCGTAGTTTCCTTGTCGTCCAACAGCAGGTTCATAACCACGCACTTACGCGCTTGGGTAGTGCTCAGAGCCTCACGCTGAGCATCCAGCAGCAGATGAGGCAGCACCGAAGTACGCCAGGAACCGGGGCCCAGAACCACCCAATCGGCGTTCTCAATAGCCTCCAGAGCCTGCGGGCAGGGGCGGGCATTTGCCGGCTCCAGACCGATATCGTGTACGCGCTTTTCCTTGGAAAGATTCACTTGGCCGCTCACACGCACGCGCTCAATAGCATTGCCGCGCTCGCGCAACACGGTACCGTAAATCACCAGGGGGTCCAGAGCCATGGGCAGCACGCGACCGCGGGCATTCAGCAGAGCACCCACCCAGTCCAGACCCGCCACCGGATCATCCAGTAGCTGCCAGAGGGAAGCAATCAGCAGATTACCCATCGCATGGTAATCCAGGGGAAACTCGCCGGTGTAGCCCTCCGGCGGCGCGAAACGATGCTGCATAACATCGCGCCAGGTGCGACCCCAATCCGAGTCATCGCACAGCGCCGAGAGAGCCATACGCAAATCCCCGGGAGGTAGAATACCCATCTCATCGCGCAAACGACCCGAGGATCCTCCGTCATCAGCAACCGTGACAATGGCGGTCACATCCGGGGTTACATGGCGCAGCGCCGAAAGCGAACCGTACAAGCCGTGGCCACCACCTAAGGCGGTCACCTTAACCGGGCTAGAACCGGGGCTAATGAGCGGAATAGCGCGGGTGTTCAGGTGAATATTGCGTGTAACCGGGCCGGGCTCAACCGCCATTATTCACGCCCCTTATCGCGATGCTGAACGTTCACATTCACACCCGGGTAGGCGGAAAGACGGCGAGCAATCTCCTCGGTAACCGCCACGGAGCGGTGCTTACCGCCCGTGCAACCAATACCGATAGTTGCATAATACTTGCCCTCGCGGCGGTAGCCCTCAAGCACCGGGCGCAGAGCCGCAATGTAATTGCTAATGAATTCCTCGGTACCCGCCTGAGAAAGCACATAGTCGCGCACGGGGGCATCCTGACCGGTCAGCGGGCGCAGCTCGGGAATCCAGTGGGGGTTGGGAATAAAACGCATATCCGCCACATAGTGGGCGTCGGTGGGGGCACCGTACTTAAAGCCAAAGCTCATGACAGTCAGGTTCAGCTTCTTAGCGTTGACACCCTCGGCGTACATTTCGCGTACGGTTGCCGCCAGCTGGTGCACATTCATGCCGGTGGTATCAATGGTGCGGTCGGCGGAGGTGCGCAGAGCCTCAAAGAGAGTGCGCTCAGCATTAATACCATCCAGAATGCGCCCCTCACCCTGCAGAGGATGCGGGCGGCGCTGCGCCTCGTAGCGGGCAATAATGGTTTCGTCCTTGGCGTCTAGAAAGAGCATGGAGAAGTCAACATTGGACTTGCGTAGCTCCTCAATAGCGGCGGGCAGATCGGCAAAGAGAGCGCGAGCGCGCACATCAATACCCAGAGCCACCTTGGACACGCGAGAACCCTCGGAGGTGACCAGCTGGGTGAGAGTGCCGAGCATCTGCGGCGGAATATTGTCGATCACATACCAGCCTTCGTCCTCCAGGACATTGGCGACGGTGCTACGACCTGCACCGGAAATACCGGTAATGACCAGGATTTGCGGACGTTCGCTACCGGTCTGGGCGTGGGTATCAGCGCTCACGAGTGTTCCCCTTCGATCCATAACTTTATGCTTCTACCATCATACTAGACACTCCCGCGCGCCCGCACGGAATAGGGTGAATATGACGAGTCGACGCCTCGAACTGAGAATAACTCCGCTCAAGGCGCCGACCTCGGTGCGCGCGTTAGAAGATTCTAGATGCTCTGCTGCTGTGCCTTGGCGCTATCTTCTGCCGCCGGGTTGGAGGGTGCTTCCCGGCTATCCGATTCCTCCCCGTGTAGAGCCGTGCGGATAGAAGCCGCCAAGGACGGACCCACACCGGGCACCTCAAGCAGCTGTTCAAAGCTCGCCTCACGCACCTGCGCCACCGACCCGAAATAACTAATGAGCGCCTGGCGTTTCTTCGCACCCAACCCGGGCACAGAATCCAGAGCCGACTCAACCATTGCCTTACCGCGCTTGGAGCGGTGGAAGGTAATGGCGAAACGATGCGCCTCATCACGAATACGCTGCACCAGGTACAGCGCCTGGGAGGTGCGCGGCAAAATTACCGGGAAATCGTCCTCGGGTAGCCACAGCTCCTCCAGGCGCTTAGCAATACCGACCACATAAATATTTTCAATACCCAAATCACTCAGCGCAGCCTGGGCAGCAGCCACCTGAGGCGGG
The DNA here is from genome assembly GCF_030540545.1 of Rothia sp. (in: high G+C Gram-positive bacteria). Classification (GTDB taxonomy): domain Bacteria; phylum Actinomycetota; class Actinomycetes; order Actinomycetales; family Micrococcaceae; genus Rothia. The sequence goes on from NZ_JAUNVZ010000005.1 coordinate 185,330, forward strand.
CCGCCATCCACCAGCACCAGATTCGGCGGATAGGCAAACTTAGCACTCTGCTCCGAGGCTTCCTCGGCACTAATCTCACCGGAAGCCAGCTGAGCGCGCTCGGCTTGCTCGGCAAGATAGCGCTTAAAACGGCGGGTAATTACGTCATACATGCTGGCGGTATCATCGCGCGCCGCATCCCCGGTAATGGAGAATTTACGGTAGGCGCTCTTAGCCGGCAGACCGTCTTCAAAGACCACCATAGACGCCACCACATTCGTGCCCTGCACATGGGAAATGTCGTAACATTCAATGCGCATGAGCGGATCGGGCAGCTCAAGAGCAGCCTGCAGCTGCACCAGAGACTCGGATCGGGTGGTAATATCCCCGGCGCGGCGGCTCTTATGCAGGGTCAGCGCCTGGCGGGCGTTCTCCTCCACGGTCTTCATCAGCTCTGCCTTATCGCCACGCTGAGGCACGCTAATCTCAACCTTCGCCCCGCGCACACCGCTGAGCCACTGCTGCAGCTGGTCCTTATTCTCGGGCAGCTGCGGCACCAGCACCGAGGGCGGAATATCGTATTGGGACGCCTGATCATCGGTGCCCATGGTGCTGACCAATTCACCGTACACCTGCATGAGCAGCTGCTCCACCAGCTGCTCGCCGGTGCTGTCATTCACCTTCTCCATGACCCAGCCGCGTTGGCCGCGAATACGACCTGCACGCACAAAGAACACCTGCACACTGGCTTCCAGATCGTCATCGTGCACGGCAAAAATATCGGCATCCACGGTATGGCCAAGCACCACAGCATTACGTTCAAAAGCTTTGGTCAGGGCGGCAATATCATCACGCAAAATAGCGGCGCGCTCAAAATCCAGCTCGGCGCTGGCTTCCTTCATATCGCGAGTCAGCTGGGCAATGAACTTCTCTGCGCCACCGCCCATAAAACGCGCTAAGTCATTGGCGAGTGCGCGGTGATCAGCGGGGCTAATGCGACCCACACAGGGTGCTGAACACTTATCAATATACCCCAGCAGGCAGGGGCGACCCGAGGCCTCCGCACGCTTAAAAACACCGGGGGCGCAGGTACGCACCGGGAACACGCGCAGGAGCGCATCCAGAGTCTCACGAATAGCCCACGCCTGAGAATAGGGGCCAAAATAGCGGTTGCCCTTTTTGCGCTCGCCGCGCATCACCAGGGCGCGCGGGAATTTATCGCGCATAGTCACCGCCAAATAGGGGTATGACTTATCATCACGGAAAGCAATATTAAAGCGCGGTTTGAACTCTTTGATCCAGGTATATTCCAGCTGCAGGGACTCCAGCTCACTACCAACCACGGTCCATTCCACACTGGCTGCAGTGTGCACCATGGCATAGGTTTTGGGGCTCAGGCGCGCCGGGTCGGCAAAGTAGCTATTGAGGCGGTTGCGCAGGTTCTTGGCTTTACCCACGTAGATAATGCGCCCGGTTTCATCGCGGAAGCGGTACACTCCGGGGTTGGTGGGAATTTCACCGTTTGCCGGGCGGTAGCTCTGCGGATCTGCCATATCTCTCCCCTGGTGTTTGCGGCCTGTGTGGTGTTGACGGTCTGTGCGCTGGCTAAAGGTGGCGGTTAAAGGTAGCGATTGAATGCGACCGGTAATTCGCCTAGTGCCGGTGCCGTATGCGACCCGGGATGTACCCCAACCGGCATATATCGTGCAGCATCTTCGTATAGAGCACAATACCGCAGCTTCTCTCCCCTTTTCTTTGCTCAGTGACTTCACCGAGAAGGGCTAAAAGCTGCGGTATCTAGTGTATCGTGCGAATAGGCGGGTCAGACCTAGCCTGCGTCTCGCGCCGCTGAGGGCGAAACATTATATTCATGCTTACGCGCCTGACCGGAAAGCTCAGCAATTCGATCCATAATCACGTCGGTGGTCTGGCGGCGCTGCTTGCCGGTCATCTTCTCACCGGTCTTTTCAAAGTACAGGGGCTCACCAATACGAATGGTGAAACGGTGAGGGTAGACCATATTCGAGCCGGGCTTCTGCAAACGGTCAGTGCCGATCAGACCAATGGGCACCACGGGGGCGCCGGTCATATGAGCCAGCCACGCCACACCAATCTTACCGCGGTACAGGTGACCATCGCGGGAACGGGTACCCTCGGGGTAAATACCGAAGACCTTGCCTTCTTCCAGCTTGCCCAGGGCGGTTTCGAGCGCCTTGAAGGACTCGGAGCGGTCGGTGCGGTTCACGGGGATAATATCCACCGCCTCAAAGAATGCTTTCATAGCCTTGCCGCGCAGGCCGGGGGTGTTCACATATTCGGCTTTGGCGAGGAAGGACACGCGGCGGGGCATCATAGCGGAAATAATAATGGAGTCCAAGAATGCCAGGTGGTTGGATGCTACGATGACCGGACCGTCCATGGGGAAGTTTTCAATGCCCGTAATACGTGCGCGAAAGACGCTGCGCAGCAGACCGGTGACGGCTTTCTGGCTGATATTGTAGATGCCCATAGTGCCTTCCTTATAGCCGTAAATGCTATTAGCCAATGTTCAATCATTTTCTATTATTCCACAGCGCGCCTCTGGCTGTCTAAGCATTCGCGCTAAAATAAGCCTATGACTACTTACCCCGAATCCACCCTCATTTTTGAGAATGCAGAGTTCACGGTGCGCGCCCTGAGCGTCTCCGAGATGGACAATAGCGTCTATCTCATTACCATGCGCGCCACCGGTGAGCAGCTGCTCATTGACGCCGCCGATGATGCTGAAGAGCTCTACGCCTTTACCCTGGATGCCCTGCTGCAGGATTGCCCCCACCTGGAGCTCACCGACGAGGCGGACCGTCGCGTGCGCATTATTGAATCCGAGTCCGATTTTGAGGGTATCCGCCAGCGTGCCCTGGGCGTGACCGCCCTGGTGACCACTCACGGTCACTGGGATCATATTCGCGCCCTGCCCGGTTTGGAGGCATTTACCGGCGCTATTACCTATGCCGGCGCTGCCGATATTGAGGCTATTGCAGAGCAGCAGGGTGTCACTATTGAGCACGCTCTGCACGGTGGCGAAGAGTTCGATTTCTACGCGTCCGATACGGTGTTGCGCGCTATTTCGGTACCCGGTCACACTCCCGGTTCTGTGGTTCTGTCCCTGCAGAGCACCTGGGATGATGGTTCTCCGGTAACCCTGCTCTTTACCGGCGATTCTCTCTTCCCCGGTGGTGTGGGTAAGACCGAGTCTCGCGAGCAATTCGGTGAGCTTTTTGCCAATGTACTGGAGAAGCTCTTTGGCGCTTTTGATGATGAGGCGATTGTCCTGCCCGGTCACGGCCTGTCTACGACCCTGGGTGCGGAACGTCCTCATTTGGAGGAGTGGGGCGAGCGCGGCTGGTAGAGTCGCCGATTCCTTCCATTGAATAGTGAAGGTATTGCCCGCGCGGATTCCCGCGCGGGCTTCAAGGTCATCTGAGTCCGGATTCAAGATGAGCTCATGCAGCTTCTGATTGAGAGCATAGACCATCTTCTTATCTTCAGGTTCTATCTCAAGATCCTCATCATATTTATTGATGATCTGCATAGCCAAGAGACGCTCAAACTCATTATTGCTGGTTACATGGTCAGCAGCCCATTGAATATAATCGCGAAAATTACTGCGTATAGCTTCCCTTGTGCGTGCCTGATTGGTTTGGGTGCTCACCCGGATTTCGATACAACACGCCGGAAAATACGAAAAACCCCGGTTCATGAAGAACCGGGGTTGTCTGTGCGCGGAGGGGGACTTGAACCCCCACCCTCTAAATGCGAGGACTAGCACCTCAAGCTAGCGCGTCTGCCTATTCCGCCACCCGCGCAGGTGACTTTCGAAGTATTTCATTCGAAGCAACAGGTACTACTATACGGGTTCCATACCTCCAGTGCAAACCATATGAGAGTGTTCCTCGACACATAATCGTGCTATAAGCACCCAGTGGAGACACCCCAAGACCGTCATAATCCACCCCGTCGTGTCATTATCCGTCACAAAGAACCATATTCCGCCTTTAAGAGGATAAAACTCCCGCACACGCGTAAACTTAAGAGTATGAACAACGAGAACCTAACCCGCGAAGAAGCAGCTGAACGATCAGCTCTGATTTCGGTCGATAGCTACGATGTGCACATCGACCTGACGCACGCAAAAGACTCTGCACGCACTTCCTACCCCACTGTCACCACCGTTCGTTTCTCCGCCACCGAGGGCGCATCCACCTTTATCGATTATATTCACCACTCGGTGGATCGCGTGAAGCTCAACGGCACCCTGCTACCCCTTGCTGATGTAGTTCAGGGCTCGCGCATCCTGCTGCCCAATCTGCAGGCGTACAATGAGCTGACCATTCACGGATCCTCCATCTACTCCCGCTCGGGCGAGGGTTTGCACCGCTACTTCGACCCCAGCGATGGTCGCGTATACCTCTACAGCCAGTATGAGCCCGCCGATTGCCGCCGTGTCTTCCCGAACTTTGAGCAGCCGGACCTCAAAGCTGTCTTTAACTTCCGCGTGACCGCACCCAAGGACTGGGTGGTCAGCTCCAATGGCGTGCTGGTAGATACCATTGTCGACCCGAGCGACTCCTCCATTACCAAGCGTGTCTTCGGCCCCACCGAGCGTATCTCCACCTATATCACCGCAATCCTCGCCGGTGAATACTTCGTGGCAACCGATACCTACGTGCCGCACGCCAAAGTTAACTCGGGTACCATTCCCCTGGTCGCGTACTGCCGTCACTCGCTCAAGCAGCACTTTGACTACGACAATATTTTCACCGTGACCAAGAACGGTCTGGACTTCTTCCAGGACCTCTTCGATTACGCCTACCCCTACCCCAAGTACGAGCAGGCATTCGTGCCCGAGTACAACCTGGGCGCCATGGAAAACCCCGGCCTGGTGACCTTCACCGAAGACTATATTTTCGTCTCTGGTGCCACCGATAGCGACCTGGAAGGCCGCGCGAACACCATCTGCCACGAAATGGCTCATATGTGGTTCGGCGATTTGGTCACCATGAAGTGGTGGGATGACCTGTGGCTGAAGGAATCCTTCGCCGATTTCATGGGTTCCCTGGGTGCTATTGAAGCCAATGATTTCCAGGATTCCTGGGTGACCTTCGCAAACCGCCGCAAGGCGTGGGCATACCTGCAGGATCAGCTGCCCACCACCCACCCCATTGTTGCCGACATCCCCCACCTGGAGGCGGCAAGCCAGAACTTTGACGGCATCACCTACGCCAAGGGCGCATCCGCTCTCAAGCAGCTGGTTGCTTACGTTGGTTTTGACACCTTTATTGAGGCTGCGCGCCTGTATTTCAAGCGCCACGCCTGGGGTAACACCACTCTGGATGATTTCCTGGCGGTTCTTTCCGAGGCTTCGGGTCGCGATATGCAGGCATGGTCGCGCGCCTGGCTGCAGACCTCCGGTCTGTCCTCTCTGGGTACCGAGCGTATCTACGATGATGCCGGTCAGCTCAAGGAACTCAAGCTGGTTCAGGAACTGCCCGTGGGTCTGTCTGAGGGCCTGGGCCGCCCGCACCAGCTCAAGCTGGAGACCTTCAAGCTCATGGGTGATCAGCTGGTTTCCACCGGTCTGATTTCCCTGGAATACCCGAGCGAGCCGGTACCTTCCTACACCGTGCCGCTGGATGATGAGCAGCGCCGCCTAGTGGGTGAAGCTGATTTGCTGCTGCTCAACGCTGAAGACCACACCTACGCCAAGGTTCGCCTGGGTGAAGCCGACGGTCTACAGGCCGCTATTGCCGGCGTTTCTACCGTTAAGTCTGCTCTCTCGCGCGGTCTAATCTGGGGTTCCCTCTGGGATAGCGTGCGCGATGCTCGCCTGCCCGTGACCACCTTTGTGGATGCTGTGGCACGCAATGTGGGTCTGGAACCCAGCGCATCCCTGCTCAGCTCCATGGTCTCCAACGCCCAGTACGCAACCGCTCATTTCGCGGCAATCTCCCAGCGTGAAGACCTCTACGAGACCCTGTACTCCGCCTTTAGCGCGGCGCTGTCCACCGCGGCTCCCGGTAGCGACCAGCAGCTGATTCTGCTGCGCGCCCTGATTTCCGTTTCGGCTCACACCGATTCGGGTATGGAGCTGTGCCAGGATATTTCCCGCGGCGCCTTTGAAGACACCACCGGCGATATTGCCGATGCTACCGGCATCTCCTACGATCAGAACCTTGGCTGGGCGGCTCTGGGCTCCTTGGCATCCCGCGCTCACGTGAGCCTGGACGATCTGCAGCGTGCTTCTGCCTACAGCCCCTCCTCCATTTCCTCTAATGGTTTCGCTTTTGCCTCCGCTGCGCTGCCCACCCCCGAGGCGAAGGCTCAGGCATTTGAGCAGGTCATGAACGACACCAACCTGTCCAATGATGTGCTTTCCTCCACCGCGGGCGGTTTCCAGCGTGGCGGTGTGGAACTGCACGAGGCGTACACCGAGCCCTACTTTGAGGCTCTGGAGCGCATCTGGGCTGAGCGTTCGATCGGTATGGCATCGCGCGTGGTGCGCGGCCTATTCCCCAGCGTGCAGGCACAGGGTGAAGATATTGCATCTCACCCGGTCATTCTCGCCGTTCAGACCTGGTTGGATGAGCACGAGCAGGCACCGAGCGCACTGCGCCGCCTGATGCTTGAACTGGCAGATCACGCTCGTCGTGCCCTTCTAGCTCAGGTATATAACGCATCCCTCTAAGCCCCGTAATGTGAGGGTTTAGACCCCGTATATCGCGGATGTTTAGCCCGGTCAGCTGAGTTTGACCGGGCTAAACTGCACCACTATAGACTCATGTCACACAGTGTAATATCACGCCGTTTTGGTTCGCGGCACACCCCAAAGCATGAGAGAATAGAAAAGACGACTTTTTTGGCGGACTCAAGGAGTTATTCTATGGCTGATTACGCGCTAGGCGACCGCGGTAGCGTCGACATCATCACGGACGACTACTACGAAGCAGAGACCCTGCAGGTCTTTGAAGAACTCCAAATCGACCGCGAGCGCATCTGGTACGGACCGGCACATCTGGTTCCCGAACCCGACAACCCCTACGAGCCTCGCAGTATCGCCGTCTACATTGACGAATTCAAAATCGGCCGCATGTCCCCCGAAGACTCCGCCGCCTACTGGAACGCCATCACCCGTGTGGTCGCCTCCGGTTACGTACCCGTAGCTAACCTGCAACTCTCGGCAACCGCACGCCGCGGAGAAAACGGCAGCTACATTGAAAGCCACGGCAAACTCTCACTCTCCGCCCCCGGCTCCCTCTTCCCCCTAAACAACGCACCCACCCAGGCAACCCTACTGCCCCAGGGTGCCTCCATGAAGGTGCTCGACGAAAAGCACCACTCCGAATACCTGCACAGCATCCTGCCGCCCAGCGGCGAAGGTCGAGTAATCCTCACCCTGGAAGCTAACCAGGCAAAGCTCTCCGACGGCACCGTAGTCGACTCCGTGGACGTGCTGCACGATCGTAAGCTCGTGGGTCGCCTAAGCACCCAAATGTCCCAGCAGCTCGCACCCGTGATCCGCTACGCCTTCTCCAAGAACCGCCTGACTAGCGCATGGGGCACTATTCGAGGCAACCGTCTGGAACTCTCCCTAACCGTACAGGCAGTACGCGCCGAAGAAATCCCGCAGGAATGGTACCAGACCCTGCCCAATAACGTGCCCGAACTGCTGCCGGTCGCCGAAGAATACGAGGTGCCCAACGCATTCTCCCCCACCGTCGCCGAAGAACACCGCGACGAACAGCCCGCACCCGTGCGCAAGCGCGGCATTATTGCCGGCATGTTCGGCGGAGGCGACAAGGCAGAAAAGCAGGAGAAGCACGAGCACACCGAGGCAGAACGTCACGACTCCCCCGTCACGCAGGAAGCCGAAGAGCTGCTGCCCTCCTCCGATATTCCCGACGAAAGCCAGCGAGTACTCACCCTGCTCAAGGTAGTCAGCGCCCTGGTGCTGCTCGTTGGTATCGCTCTGATCTTCTTCATGCCTTTCTTGGGTATTCTGGTCGCCGTAGCCGGTGCCGCGCTGCTCATGGTCACCGTATACTACGGTCGCCAGCTGCTGGGGCTCGATGATGAAGACTACCTCGACTACGAGGACGACGATGAACAGCATGAGCCTGAGGCTGAGACCGGTACTTTTGATACGGTTGAGTATATTGAGGCTGAAGATAAGTAATTGAGTTTATGAGTTTTGGTTGGGCTGTGGGTTCTGTTGCGAGCCCTTGGACCGATATCCCGCTCCAGCTCAGACACTAAAAATCCCCGGACATCATATACAGATAGATGTGTAAGATATCCGGGGATTTTTATAACTCGCGAGTCGCGGGTATCGGCTCCCGGGCTCTGGGTGCGCGCCTCATCTCCTGCGCGGGACGGCGGAGCCAATTACTCTCAATCGGCTAGATGGCTGGCCGTGGTTAGTACTTATGCCGCGGGGTTTGTCATAACTCGCGAGTCGCATCCTGCCGACCGACCCGCCCGCTATAGCATTCGCTCATTGCTCAAGGGCCAGGAAGAACGTGTGTTCTTTTCCTGGCCCTTGAATTGTATGTATGGCTTATTCGCGCCGTTTTACCACCAGACGGGGGTGAAGGTGGGCGGGGTGAAGCCGATACCGTTAGCGGGGTGCTTATTGATCACCGAGGCGCTATTGGTTTCACCCGAGGAGGCGATATCGATCGTCACCTCAAAACGGTAAATACCGGGAATCACCTTAAAGTTGTAGCGTTTGGTCACGTATTTCGTGCCGATTTTTGTGCCGGCTTCGCTGGGTTCTACGTAGTTGTACTTGCCGTTGCCCTGCTGGGAGCTGAAGTAGAAGTCGTAGACAGTGCCGTCGGGTGCGTGAAGCTTGACGGTAACCTTGGGGTGCACCGGGTCGCCGGTACCGTTCACACGGCTTTTCACGGCCGAAACGTTGAACGACATCTGGTACATGCTATTGCCGTCCTTGCCGCAGCGGGAGTCGAAGGACGAACCGGACCCCTGGTTGGCCACGTACACGGCGGTCGCGGTAATCTTTGCACTGCCTTGGCCGTAGGGTGCGCCGTAGGCGCTGGTCATGGAGCTATAGTATTGCGAGGCACCGATGGTCTGCGGGCCGTTACTTGCTGCACGAACAAACTTACCTTCACTGGTGATGGTCCATGCGTTGGGTTCGGTGAAGAGGCGTTCCTCAACGGGTTCACAGTTGGGAGACGCTGCATGCGCGGGTACTGCGCTAGAGACGACAACAGCGGGTGCAGCCCAAGCAGCACCCTTGGCCAGGGAGCGGCGGCTAACGCGCGGGGTATCGTTCACAGATGTATATTCCTCCGGAGTAAAACTGCCTGAGATCCAGACAGGGTGAGTGAGTCGCACCGGTGGGTGCTGATACAGTATAACGCACCGAGCTGAGCGTTTATTCCCAGTCAGCGCGAAAACTTTACGATGATAAGTATACGACATTTACCCAAGTCACGGCTCCAAAAGGGCAAATCTGCGCATATATGACGCGCGCGGCACCCACCCCCACCGGGATGCATACCGCGCACATCACATATATCAATGAGAATTGTTCAGTCGAGCGGGCTCGCACCGCCCCTGATAAGCCGGGCCTAAGAGGTAGCCTCACGCATAGCGCGCAGCTCCTTCTTCAAATCAGCCAGCTCATCACGCAAACGAGCCGCCAACTCAAATTGAAGATTCTCCGCAGCCGAACGCATCTGCTCACTCAACTGCTCAATCAGCTCCTCCAAATCCTGAGCCGGTTCAGCCACCAGGCCGTCCTCACGCGAACGCGCAGCCGCCGCCGCAAGCACCGCCTCCGCCTCAGGATTCGAGACCGCAGAACGCGAACCGTCCAGGCTCTTCGTGCCCTTCTTACCCGCCTTACGGTGGGCAGCATTACGCTGAGCAAGCAACTCGCGAGTATCTTCCTCCTCGCGCGCCAAAACATCAGTAATATCGGCAATCTTCTTACGCAAAGGCTGCGGATCAATACCATGCTCAGCATTATACGCCTGCTGAATCTCGCGGCGGCGGTTCGTCTCATCAATCGCCACGCGCATAGAATCCGTGATCTTATCGGCGTACATATGTACCTGACCGGAAACATTACGCGCCGCACGACCAATCGTCTGAATCAGCGAAGTAGTCGAGCGCAGGAAGCCCTCCTTATCAGCATCCAGAATCGCCACCAGGGACACCTCGGGCAAATCCAGACCCTCACGCAGCAGGTTAATACCCACCAGCACATCAAAAGTACCCATGCGCAGCTCACTGAGCAACTCCACGCGGCGCAGAGTATCCACATCAGAGTGCAGGTACTGAACCTTTACACCGTGCTGCAACAGGTACTCAGTCAAATCCTCCGCCATGCGCTTAGTCAGGGTTGTGACCAGCACGCGCTCATCGCGCTCCACGCGCAGGCGAATCTCCTCCAGCAGATCATCAATCTGACCCTTGGTGGGCTTAACAATAATCTCAGGGTCCACCAAACCGGTCGGGCGAATAATCTGCTCCACCACACCGTCGGACTGGGCAAGCTCATACTTACCCGGGGTCGCCGAAAGATACACGGTCTGGCCAATACGATCCAGGAACTCCTCCCATTTGAGCGGGCGGTTATCCAGGGCGCTGGGCAGACGGAAACCGTGCTCCACCAGGGTGCGCTTGCGGGAGGCGTCACCCTCATACATGGCGCCAATCTGCGGCACCGTCACATGGGATTCGTCAATAATCAGCAGGAAATCATCCGGGAAATAATCCAGCAGACAGTGCGGGGCGCTACCGGGCGCGCGGCCGTCAATATGGCGCGAGTAGTTCTCAATGCCATTGCAGAAGCCCATCTGCTGCATCATCTCAAGGTCGTAGGTGGTGCGCATACGCAGGCGCTGCGCCTCCAGCAGCTTACCCTGAGCCTCCAGGTTCTCCAGGCGATGCTGCAGCTCATCCTCAATGGACTCGATCGCCTTTGCCATACGCTCAGGACCTGCAACATAGTGGCTGGCGGGGAAAATATACATTTCCTCTTCCTCACGGATAATCTCACCCGTGAGCGGATGCAGGGTATAAATCGCCTCGATCTCGTCACCAAAGAATTCAATGCGGACCGCGTGCTCCTCATACATGGGGATAATCTCCACGGTATCGCCTCGCACACGGAAAGTACCGCGGTGGAAATCCACATCATTGCGGGCGTATTGCATATTCACAAAACGGCGCAACATTTTATCGCGGTCGATCTCCTCACCGCGGCGCACCGTAACCATCTGCTCAATATACTCTTCAGGTGTGCCCAAACCGTAAATGCAAGACACAGTCGCAACCACCACCACATCGCGGCGGGTCAGCAGGGAGTTCGTCGCCGAGTGGCGCAGACGCTCCACCTCCTCATTAATCGAGGAGTCCTTTTCAATAAAGGTATCGGTCTGCGGCACATAGGCCTCGGGCTGGTAGTAGTCGTAGTAGGAAACGAAATACTCTACCGCATTATTAGGCAGCAGCTCACGCAACTCATTGGCAAGCTGAGCCGCCAGGGTCTTATTCTGCACCATGACCAGGGTCGGGCGCTGCAGCTGCTCAATCAGCCAGGCGCTGGTTGCCGACTTACCGGTGCCGGTGGCACCCATGAGCACCACGTCTTTTTCACCATTGAGGATGCGCTCGCTCAGCTCGGCAATAGCCTTGGGCTGGTCGCCCGCAGGCTGGTAGGGGCTAATAACTTCAAAGGGGGCAACGGTTCGGTTAATCTGCGGTGCGTGACTCATAGATTTAAGTGTACCCCGAGAGGTGTTTTCGGGGTGGATGCGCGGGCGGGTTTTCGTTATGGGCGTGCAGGGACGGGTAGAGCGGCAGATATAAAGGCAGCCCGGCACTTTTGTGGGCGCCGAGCTGCAGCTTGGGTGTGGTTGGGGTGAATATGTTGCGGTGAATATAGTTGCAAAGCAGTCAACTGTATCCCCCGGTTTAGGGGGTACTTCCACCCTATCGAATAGACGGGTGTGATGTCCAGCTCTCCTAAAAATCGTTATCAAAACGTTATACATAGGGTGTATATACTAAAATGTCGGGCGGTGCGCTGAGAGTATAGCGCACCGCCCAACATGATAATGAACTGAGATTATTTAGTGCCGAATGGTATCAGGGTATATACACCGGGTACTTCAAAGGCTAAAGCTGCACAGAGTGCACCACAGTACCCCAGGTGGACTCAAAAGTCACAGTATAGGAAGCGGAAGGATCCTTCACACCCAGACTCGAACGCAAAGCAAAACGTAGCTGAGCCAACGCCCGATCAGAACCCAAATCACGAGAGGTAACCATACGCCACTGCCACGCCGGGTAACCGGTGCCATTAAAGAGCTCCTCGCCCGCAAAGCCATCCAGCTCAGCCACACGCTCAGCACGAGACTGAATAGTGCAGACCGATTCATCAGAGAGCTGCAGCACGGGCAGCTTAGCGCCGGTCGCCTCGGAATAGAGAATAGAACCCGAGCACTGCTGAACAACAATGCGCACAGAAGTATTCGCGGGAACACTCAAGCCATCGGATGCGGGCAGCTCTTCGGTGGAGCGAGCGAACTGGTTGCCCAGAGTCTGGGAACTATGGCGCAAAGAGAGCTGAACCAGCAGAGCATCAGCACCGCGAGCAGAGACGGGGACGGGAACAATAGTGCCACCAGCATGCTCAACACGTAGGGGCTGATTGAAGGAGGGTAGCTCCGGGGTAGGTGCCGTCAGGTCGAAGGCGCCAGAAGTGGATGCCGAGGGGACACCCGGCATTGCGGGTGCAAGATCGCGCAACATGAGAATCAATGTCCTTATATAGAGTTTTGTATTTGAGTGGATACCGCGCTGCCGTAGCGAGATAGTTCAATTATCGCACGCGCTGACCGGGCAAAATACGCGTGACACACTCGAAATTCAAAACCTCATGGTGTGCATCAGCAAACTCTCAAGGGGCGCTTGAGACATGCACTGAGGATACACTGTTCAGCTTCTCTTTTAATCAACGTCCAGACGTAGATTATTGCCCCGCATACCGGTTAGGTGCCGGGCATCCGGGCGCGTATGAGAGGCGCAGATATTTAAAGTGCTAGTAAGGTCACATGGGGATGTTGGTGATTTAAATTCAGCATGTGTCAAATAACAGTCGACAGAGTGTCAGTGACCCGCTAATGGAATATCCACCCATTCGGTACCGCCCCAAACAATAGAGCCCGTACCGGAGGTAATAGAAATAATTGTTTCTTCCGCTTCTCTCAGGCTTTCCGGGCGGTCAAAAACACCCACCGAAATAAGGGCCTGATCCGCATATTCTGTACCCAAAACCTGCAAACCGGCGGTACGAATATCATTTTCCAAACGACCCGCCTGAGCGTGAGATACTCCAATCACACCCACACGTAAACGCTCGCGAGAAACAAAAGACGCAGCATCCAGAGTCTGCACCACAGCATCCGTATAAGCACGCACCAAACCGCCCGCACCCAACTTAATACCACCAAAATAGCGCACCACAACAGCCACAATATCGCTCAAATCCGTGGTGCCGTCCTCACGACTCTGACGCGCCAAAAGCGCCTGCAACATTGGAATACCCGCAGTACCCGCCGGCTCACCATCATCACTAGAACGCTGCACATCACGATCCGCACCCACAATAAAAGCCGAACACACATGACGCGCATCATGATACGTCTTACGCAAAGACTCAATATACGCGCGAGCCTCCTCCTGAGAACTCACCCGCTTCACATGCCCAATAAACTCGCTACGCTTAATCTCCAATAAATTCTCATAGGGTTCAGTACCCGCCAACGTGACATAGCGGTTCGCGCGCGACTCATCAATAGACATATAGGTATTGTATCCCCTCCCCTAAATCCCCAAAAAGAAACACCCAAGGACACCGAACACGGGCACAAGAAAACCCCGGCACCTACACGGCGGTACCGGGGGCTCCCTTATATAGTTAGTGCGACATCATTTTAGGATGCGGCGGGCTCGCAACCCTCCGGGCCGCACGCCGCAGCATCCTCAGTGCCCGGCAGCGGCGGAATCACCACAGGCTTCATAAAACGCTGCGCCGGATGCAACTCATCCCACACCTGATTCAATGCCGCCAAAATCGACGACACCGGCTGCGCACCATTAATAGCCCACTTATACTCCAACAGGTAGAACGGCACACCATTAATACCCAGCTCACGCGCAGTACGCTCATCAGCACGCACGGCCTCCGCGAACTCATCGCTAGAGAGCACACGCTCAACATCAGCGCTCGCCAGACCAATCTCAGAAGCAATCTCACGCAAAGAATCAAGATGCTCAACCGAACGACCCTGAGTGAAATACGCCTTCTTAAAAGCCTCCTGAGCCTCAGAAGCCAAACCCTGGCTCGTCGCCAAATGAATCAAACGATGAGCGTTGAAGGTATTGCCATACTTAGCAATCTCCCAATTAAACTCCAGACCAACCTCAGCCGAACGACGCGCAATATCACGCTGGCTCTCCTCAGCCTGCTCCAAGGTCATGCCATACTTGGAAGCAACCTTCTGAGCCAGAGACATCTCGGGATCCTCATGAGCAGTCGTATCCAGCTCAAAGCTATGCCACACAACCTCAACCTCATCGCGGTGCTCAAACTGCGCCAAAGCCAGCTCAAGATTACGCTTGCCCAGGTAGCAGAAAGGGCACACAACATCAGACCAAATATCAATACGCATAGGTACTAATCCTTTTTCTTATCGAATGGTTATCGTCTACGCACTCTACAACGTGCTGTGACTCGATTTATTCCCAGTTTTTTAAATTCAATCTGCTCAGATCACGGTTATCTGCCTGAACAATCTCAATCTAGCCCCTACTATCCAATCCGGCAAGGCTACGGTCAGCAATCCGGCAAGGCTACGGCTAAAACACCCACATGGGATGAGCCTCTGACGACCCGGAAAGGCTGAGATGCAAGCGAATCCGGGAAAGTATCTCCCAGGAGCTCGTAATACTAAAGAAGTGGAGATGGACGCGCTAAAGCATTCACTCCCACCTCTCTATAGGAAAAATTTCAACCGCTCCTCCGCACTCAGCAGGTCGTATGTGTGGATTCTTACTCTTCTTCACGGCAATATCCAACGCTAGAAATACAATCGGTCGGAAACGGTGACGGAAATGGGGGCATGATTCAGCGGGTATGTGAGAGAATCATAGAGCCGATAATCATGGGATAGCCGCTGATAACGATCACCAAAGGATGAAATGAAAACCTACCTAAAATACACCGCCGCAGCAATCGCGGCC